>CAVUVT010000013.1:0-24429 GCA_963744965.1 uncultured Verrucomicrobiae bacterium | reverse complement strand
TCAAGGAGGGCGAACTGACCGCCGCGTTGGAACAATTGGCGCGCGAACACGAAACCGCCGCTCGCAGCTATCGCCTCGCGTGCGTCGCGATTATCTGGCAATTCGTCACGCAGCCGGATTACGCGCCGTGGCTCCGCGCTTTGGTGGGTATCAAAACCCGTCCGCCGCGGCTGTCGCTGCCCGCGCTCGAAACGCTGGCGATCATCGCCTATCGCCAGCCCATCACGCGCGCCGAGGTCGAGCAGATTCGCGGTGTGAACGTGGATGCCACGATGCAAACGCTCATGGAACGCGGCCTGGTGGAGGCCGTTGGCCGCGCCGAAGTGGTGGGCCGTCCGCCGACCTACGGCACGACTGCGTTGTTCCTCGAATACTTCGGCCTGCGCGGTCTGGAAGATTTGCCCGCCGAGGACGAACTCCACAGCATTGTGGTTGAAAGGCCGCCCGCGCGGGTCACCGCCGAACCCGGCCTGGCCACCACGCCGCCGGAACAGCTGGCGTTACAACCGGCCGCGCCGGAATCGGGTGAAGGTGGAAAAAAAGAAGCTGGGAGCCAAAAGACTGAAGACATCCCAAAGGGATGAAATCAATCAGCTCAAGGTTGGTAGTGCAGCGACTGCCTTGGGTTTACGTCCCACAAAACATTTCTTCGCCCGTGGAAACGGGAAGGTGGCCGCAGGCCGGATGAGGGCCAAGACAAGGAGTGGAAAAAATTACAGCTAGATTCGTTCTCAAGCGCCCAGTACGATGGCGACGATGGCGATGGCAATTGCGATTCCGATTTTGCGCGAGCGGTTCACAGATCAAGGTGATGGCCAACAACAGTTTCAAGCTCACCACAATGGTTGTCCGCTCGGATTTTTCAGTGTCTCTCCATTTCTCCCGCACTTCCACAGGATGGTTTTTCGAGACGGTGTTGGGTAGGACGGCGGCCAGATACACAATGGCCATGCGTGCATTGTTGTCCTTAAGCCCGTGGCAGCGTGATGACAAGGCGTAACTCGCAATCGCGTGCCAGTTCAGCCGTAATGCAGGCATCCCCCGGTTCTGACGGGTCAGCAAACCTTCCGGAACCAACAGGCAAAGGCGACCTCCATTCGGCCGGGCCAATTCGACCGCCCGACGGATAAAACAGTGATGGTCCATCAGTCCGCCCTTGGTTTGCCCGAATCGTCTTTTCCATTGACGTACAATCTCATCCCGGTTTGTGCCGGAATACTCATCATTGCCGGGCGGGTTGCCGATTACCAAATTGTACGTTCCCATGCGGAGATGCGGTTCAGCTTTGGCGTCCTCGTTAATTTCGCTTTTCCTCGGCGTGCGCTGGTAGAGAACGTTGTGTAGGAATACCTGGAGATGTTCGGCGTGCTGCGGATAAAGAAACGTCAGCAATTCGCGGGCGCAGGAAACGCAGAACGGATCGTCGTCAACCCCAACCAGTCTGCGGGTTAGAAAGTCCTGCGCGCGTCTGTCACCGTCCACCCGCGCCACGTGGTCCACGCATTCGGCGAGAAAGACGCCGGTTCCACGTCATGTCAATCACCCGCTCTCGCGCGCGGGGTCGCGCCAGGCTGACCTTTGCTGCGCGATTTCCGTGGGGGGAAATACCGCGCGACATTGCGATAACGCACAGCGCCATTGATACGATAGGCGCGCGATTGCGACTCGCCGGTAAAATAACGATGCGTTCCGCGACCAGCCGGTTGAAGCAGGAACTTGCGATAGCCGCGCGCCACTGCCGCGCCGGTGAATTTCTCCGATTCAATCTTTTGCCGGTACAACGCATGGTCCTCAGTACGCGATGGATCGCCCCTTCTCGCAGGCTGGCCTTCCGGCAGATGATCGGATGTCGCTTCTTCATGCCGCCGCGCATGGTCAACGATGCGGTTGAACAGGATGATTTTCTGGTCTTCCTTGTTCCGCAGCGAAGCCGCCCGGTCAATCGAAGCGAACAGGTCCGTGAAAAACTGGCTTCCAGATCCGCCACGAGCATCTGCCGGGGAGACACGGCTGCCGCAGGCCGCAATTGGCCTGCTTCTTCAAGTAATTCACCCCATTGAGAAAAGCGAGAAGGCCATTCTGCCGGATGGGTTCGTACTCATGTTAAGACCGCGGACAACGGCCCGGCAGATCTCCGCCCGGTTGCCCGCCGCCGTGATAAGAAACGGCACGGTTCGCTCCTGCATCAGGCAATCGTGCTGGCGCGGTTTGAAATTGCGGCTGTAATTCTTGGCTTGCCGGAAACCAATGTCGAACTGCCGGGCAATCGGCTGCCTTCAATGGTCACCAGCGGCACGTCGCCGTGATGGACCAGATAATCGAGCCGAAGCAATCCGTCGCCAAACGGATTCTCGATCTGGAACTGCGGCGCCGGGCTTCTGGCGGTTCCAGATAATCCATCAATGGCCAGATGACGCGGTGCCCGTATTCAATGTCATTCAGGCACGGCGTGCTCAACAAATCCCGGATCCGGCCATTGGTTTTCATGGAGCGTTGCCCGTGAATTCAACCGGCAAACGGTTTGATCTTCTTCTGTTTGCTTTCCAGCACGGCTTCAAGCTGGGAAATCAAATGCTTCAAGCGTTCCTGGGCTTCGGTCATTGCGCGTTTGTAAGCTGCGCTCTCGTTAGCCAAGTTGTTTATGGCTTCGCCATAGCGTCCTGATTCAATACCTTCTGACACAAGGATTTCTTCTTTGATAGCCATTCCTCTGTCGTGACATTTCGACACCGCAAGATATTGCTTCTCGACTTCTTTTTGCGCATCGGTAGGCAGTGTTGGAATCAATAGACTCCGAATTTGTCCGAAGTTGATTTTTTGCGAGTCAACGCCATGAACAAGCCTTTGAATTTGTAACTGGCCAAACTTGGTCTTCAACAGCGTCCCGACATAAAATGGGTTTATGCCTTTAACGCGAACACGATCAATGTCCTGACTTATATTCATCTTTCCGTAATTGCGGCCCACCACAACGCAACGCCCGATCAAAGTTTCGGTTCCCCGAAAGGCGGTGTTCGTTATCAAGATGTCCCCCTGTTTAACTCGACTGCGCACCGGATCATTCTGACTGCCTTCAGCGACCCGATCCGGCTTCACCGCAAAATCAATTCCCGTGTCCCGGATATTGATGACCTGCAAGTAGCGCACCGCGCCGCGCGGGCTGAGTTTTCGCGCGCCGACTTGTCCGTAGGTGATGCCCTTGGAGCCGTCGGGCAATTCTTCTGGTATGAAATCGGCCAGCGGAACGCTCCGCAGCTTTTTGAGTTTCTTTTCATTCTGGCGGAAGCGCTCTTCAAAGTAACCGGCATTCCAGCGATTGTGCCGCAGCAGTTCGGGCCGGCCAATTTTCACTTCCAGCGTCGGGGCATCGGGTAATTCTTGCATTTTTATTTCACATCGGGCCAGAACTTCTTGCGGTCGCTCCGCGCGTCCGCCAGCACGCGCGCCAGGTAGCTCTCGTGGGAGAAACCCGGCGCATCGAGGCGTGGCGCGGCGAGAAATATCGGTTGATCCTTGTCCGATGAATCATCCAGCGTGTCTGGCCGATACCAGCCATCGGGGCGATCCTGCGCGCGGCGGCGGGCAAAGATGATGGACGTTTTGGCATTGGCGCCGACTCCGGTGAAAATCTTTTGCGGCAGACTGACCGAGGCAAGCAGGTCCATTTTCCCAAGCAGCCAGATTCTAAAGGCTCCCAGACGGTCGCTGGCAACAATGCTCTCCGGTACGATGATGGCGATGAATCCGCCGGGTTTCGCCAATCGAACGAACCGCTCCGTAAAAACAACCTCGATGGCCGTACCCGCGAGCCGGCGAATGGCATCGCGCACTTCGAGCCGTGAAGTGTCGAGGGGGCGATTGGCCGGCCAATGGGCGATGAGTTGGGCCGCCCGTTCGTAGTCGCCAGCGGTTGGCTGGCGTCGGTCAAAAAGGGCGGACGCGGTGAAAAGCTCGACTGGCGCACTTTCGGACTTTTCTTCGATTGCATCTTCCGGTTCAGCTTCGGTTTCAAGCCGCCAGCAGGAATACTGGCTCAGTTTCCTCACCAAGCGATCCAACTCCGCGCTCTCCTGGCGAGACAATGGCTGTCGTGGCGCCGGTGTTTCCTCTTTGAGGCAACTGGCTTGAAAAAAATCCTGCTCTTCGTGGCGTATCATGCCTTCCGCAGGCTCGTCGAGCAATCGGAGCAAATCCCGCAGTCCCCTGCCACTGAACGGCGGATTGCCGGCAATGATGTCGAAGGCATCTTCTCTGATGCCGCTCATTGGATCATCCAGCAATCCGTTCGCAAGCATCAGATTCGCCTTGCGCAAGAAAGGATCCTGATTCCAGCCGGGTGCGAGCAACGCGTCAATGTCTGCGCCAAAAAGATTTTTCCCCGGTAATCCGCCGCGTTCATGGGCAATCCGAAGAAAAACACCTTCCCCACAAGCCGGATCAATGAGACGCGTGTTCACTGAGAATCGGCCTCCGTGGATAACTTCCAGCAAGTCCCAAATGAAGCCAGCGACCGGAGGCGAGGTGAAGAATTGTCCCAGCTCGCGTCGCCGCTCCAGGTCACCATTGCGCGAATTCGCGACAGAGGACAATTCTCGATGCGGTGGTTTCAGTCCGGTCGTCACAGCATTCATTCTTGAATACATTCAAACTGGCGAAACCGGGGTGAATGGTCAACAGCCGAGTTCTTTCAAGGTAATTCATTTGAAGCGAGCACGGCGGATACAATTCGCGTCATCTGAGTAATCTGCGGGCGGTCCGGTTTTTCAACTCAAATCTTCGCCAGCGCCTGTTTCAGGTCGGTGATCAAGTCCTCGACATCTTCCAATCCCAAGGCGATGCGCACCAGGTTGTCCACCATGCCGAGGGACTCTCGGTATTCCACCGGATAGTCGAAGAACGACATCATGGACATCTGGGTGACGAGACTCTCGGAACCGCCGAGGCTGGGCGTGATGAGAAAGAGTTCCAGCGAGTCAATGAAGCGCCGCGTCGCCTTGTCGTTGCCCTTGACCAGGAAAGTGATGACGCTGCCGAAGCCGTCCATCTGCTTTTTTGCCAGTTGGTGATCCGGATGCGATTTCAATCCGGGATACCAGACCTTTTTGATTTTAGAATGCCCTTCGAGGAACCGGGCGATTTCGAGTCCGGCTCGATTGTGATGTTCCATCCGCAAACCAAAGGTTTTCAATCCGCGTTCCAGCAGAAAACAGGTGAGCGGACCCGGAATGGAACCGATCATCCGTTGCAGTTTGTTCAGGTCATCCAGCAACTTGTGATTGCCGAGTGTGACGCCGGCCAGCAGATCGTTGTGGCCGCCGAGATATTTCGTGGCCGAGTGGATGACGATGTCCACGCCCAATTCCAGCGGCCGGATGTTGAACGGCGTGGCCAGCGTGGCGTCAATCATCGTGAGCAGTTTGTGCCGCTTTGCGACTTTCACGATGGCCGGAAGGTCCGGCACGCGCAGATAGGGGTTCGTCGGCAATTCGGTGAAAATGATGTTCGTGTTGGGCTGGATGGCCTTTTCGATGGCCGCCGCCGTCGGGTCCACGAGGCTGGATTGAATCCCGAATTTCTTCAGCAGGTTGGTTGCGAAGTCGCGCGTCTGCCGGTAGCAGTCGCTCGTGAAAATGATGTGGCCGTCCTTTTTCATGTAGGCCATGAGCGTGAGGATGACTGCGCTCATGCCGGTGGAGAAAAGAATGGCCCGTTCGGCACCTTCGACGGCGGCGAGCTTGCGTTCGGTCTCCTGCTGGGTCGGATTGCCGTAGCGGCCGTATTCGTGTTCGCGGATGACGCGGCCCTGGCCCTTGGCCTGCATGAACTCGAAGACTTCGGACGTGGACTCGAAGCTATAGTTCGAGGTGTGGACGATGGGCGTGGACACCGCGTGGTGTGCCTTGCGATGTTTGCCGCGGCCGTGAATCGCCAGCGTCGCCGATCCCCACTTGCTTGGGTAGGGTCGGCGCGCCGCGCCGACCGGACGCCGCAGCGCGGCGTCCCTACCTTGGTTGGATTTAGACATTGAACCGGCTCCTTTCCTTGAGCGCCTTGTGCAGCGCGTCCTTCACCGCGTCCAAGCTGGCGGGCAGTTCAATCGGCCGGTTTGCATGGCGGCACGGAAAATCCAGTTCCCGCTGGTGATACTTCACCTTCATCTCGACGAATTTCAGTCCGTGCGCCGTGGAGATGACGACCACGCGCTCTTTTTTGTCGATCTTGCCGGCCTTGAGCAGTTTGATTAAAACCGCCAGCGCGACACCGGTATGCGGGCAGTTGAACATTCCGGTGCGATCGCCCAGCGCCGCGGCGTTGGCCAGTTCCTCCTCGGTGGCCTGTTCGACGATGCCATTGAATTGCTTCAACGTGCGGATCGCCTTCTGAATGCTGACCGGGTTGCCGATTTGAATGGCGCTGGCCAGTGTTTTTTGCGCCTGGACCGGCTCGAACGTCTTGAAGTTCTTCAGGTACGAACGGTAAAGCGGATTGGCCCGCTCGGCTTGCGCGACGACAATGCGCGGCAGTTTGGAAATCAGGCCGAGGTCTTTCATCATCATCAGGCCCTTGCCGAGCGCGGAAACATTGCCAAGATTGCCGCCGGGAATGATCATCACGTCGGGTACCTGCCAGTCGAACTGCTGTACGATTTCGATACCCACCGTCTTCTGGCCTTCCACCCGCAACGAATTCATTGAGTTCGCCAGGTAAAGCGTTTCGTCCTTGGTGATTTCCTGGACCAGCCGCATGCAGCCGTCGAAGTCGGTGTCGAGATAGAGCACGAGCGCGCCGTTGGAAATCGGCTGGATGAGCTGCGCGCCGGAAATTTTCCCGCGCGGGAGGAGCACGATGGATTGGATGCCGGCGGCGGCGCAATAGGTGGCCAGCGCCGCCGAGGTGTCGCCGGTGGAGGCGCAGACGACGGCCTTGATGGGCGCGCCTTCGGAAATCATCTGCTTGACCTGCGAAACCAGCACGGTCATGCCGAGGTCTTTGAACGAGCCGCTGTGCGTGTTGCCGCAGAGTTTGACCCAAAGTTCGTTTACCCCGATTATCTTTCCGAAGCGTTCGGCCCAGAAAAGATTGGTGCCGCCTTCGTAAAGTGAAACGACATCGTCGTCCTTGATCTGCGGCAGGATCCATTCCTTCTTGCCCCACACGCCGGAGCCGTAGGGCCATTCGTTGCTCATGTACCGCTTTTCAAAAAGTTTTTTCCAGGTCGCGGCGCTGCGGCGTTTCAATGCCTTGAGGTCGTGCTGCACCTCCAGCAGCGAATGGCAGCGCCGGCATTGGTACACGATGGAGTTGAGCGGATAAGTTTCTCCGCACTCCGGATTGATACATTGAAACCAGGCTCGGTATGACATGGTCATCTTTCCGATGCCGCATGCGGCCGGCTGTTCTCAACCAGAACCGCTTCGACACCATTTACGCGCCTCAGCATGGACATCCGCTTCGTAGTTTTCAAGAAAACAGCGGCAGCAGGCCGAAAAATTAGGATCATTACTGCGCCGGGTAAGCGGTCGCCGGCGGGGCGTGTCGTTTGGAGTACCGCGTTTACGCGGCAAAGTGCGGCGACAGTCCCGGGACCGCCTGAAGGCGGAACTCCGAACCGAGGCAGTGCCGAATGCGCCCCGGTTGAAATCAGCGCCCACTTTCCGCTCGTGTCAGGCGCGGCGCAAACCTATCCTTTCGGACCATGAAACGGAAATTTTCAGCCTTGTTGCTCCTGATTTTTTCCACCTGCGCTCTCTCTGCCGCCGCCATGCCGAAATTTGATATGCCGCAGGCGCAGGAACCAAAAATTCCGAATCGGACGGCGTCCATCACCGATTTCGCTGCGGTGCCCGACGGCAAGACACTCAACACCGAGGCCATCGCCAAAGGCATCGCCGCGCTGGCCGAAAAGGGTGGCGGGCGGTTGATTGTCCCGCCCGGCCTGTGGCTGACAGGCCCGATTGGTTTGAAGAGCCACGTGGAACTTCATCTGGAAGAGGGCGCGCTGGTGCTGTTCAGCCCGGACCACAGCCTGTATCCGCCCATCCAGTTGGACATGAAAGGCCGCCGGCGCACGGTGACCACCTCGCCCATTCATGGCGAAAATCTGGAAGACATCGCCATCACCGGCAAGGGCGTGATGGATGGCTCGGGTGATGCCTGGCGTCCGGTGAAAAAATATAAAATGACCGAAAACCAGTGGGAACAACTGCTCGCCAAAACCAACGGCGTTTTGGAAGCCAATGGCAGCCTCTGGTGGCCGTCAACCGAGGCGAAGGCCGACCGCCGCCCGAACCTGTTGAAGCTGGTCAACTGCCGCCGGGTCCTGCTCGAAGGCGTCACGTTCCAAAATTCACCGTGCTGGAATCTCAACCCGACCCTGTGCGAAGACCTGACTCTCCGCAACGTCAGCGTGCGTAATCCATGGTATTCGCAGAACGGCGATGGCTTGGACATTGAAAATTGCCAGAGGGTCGTCGTGCGCGGTTCGCGTTTCGACGTGGGCGACGACGGCATCTGCCTGAAATCCGGCGCGAATGAGGAAGGCCGCCGCCTTGGCGTGCCCACCGAGAATTTGCTGATTGAAGATTGCGTCGTTTCTCACGCCCACGGCGGCGTGACCATCGGCAGCGAAATGTCCGCCGGTGTGCGCAACGTGCGCGTCAACAACTGCCTCTTCATCGGCACCGACCTCGGCCTGCGTTTCAAGAGCCAGCGCGGCCGTGGCGGCGTGGTGGAAAAAATTTACATCAGCAACGTCCGCATGACCGATATCGCCACCGACGCCATCGGGTTCGACATGTATTACAGCGGCCAGGGACCGGGTGAAGGAGGCGAAGGCGCCTCGGCTGAAATCATGCCGGTCACTGAAAAGACGCCGCAGTTCCGCGACATTTGGGTTGAGGATGTCATTTGCCGTGGTGCGCACCAGGCGGTCGCGTTGCAAGGCCTGCCCGAAATGCCGATTCGCGGCATCCACCTCGACAACGTTTCCATCACCGCCGAAAACGGCATGACCTGCACGGACGCGCAGGACATCACGCTCAACAACGTCGAGATTCTCAACTCCCGTGGCCCGGTAATGAGCCTGCTGAACAGCCGCGACATGCAGGTTGACCATCTGATTTACGCTTCCGGTGACGGGGCGGTGATCAAGGCGGATGGGACAAACAACACCGCAGTCATCAAGCACACCGGTTTGAGGGCCGGCCGGGCGGATTTTGATCTGTCCAACGGCGCCGCGCCTGAAAATTTCAAGGTGGAATAACCGGGGCACCGTCTAATTTTTCCGTAGTCGCGGACGTCAGTCCGCGCTGATTTCCGGACATGGAAGTGTGCGCCGACTCACGTCGGCGGCTACTCGGGAATAATCCTCTACCTCCGTCCCAGCCGTTCCAGCAACTTCGCGTGAATCCCGCCGAAGCCGCCGTTGCTGAACACCACCACGATGTCGCCGCCTTGGGCATTCTTGGCAACGTGCGCGATGATTGAATCCGCGTCCGGCAGATACGTGGCGTCCCGGCCCGAGGCCTTCAAATCCTGCATCAATTTTTCGGGATTGAGCCGCTCTTCGGGCGCGATCTGTTCCAGCCGCGCAACCTCCGCCACCACAACCGCGTCGGCGTCGGCAAAGGCGGTGGCCAGTTCGGATTGAAAAACGTTCCGGCGCGTCGTGTTGCTGCGCGGCTCGAAAACGGCCCAAATTTTCTCGTGCGGATATTTCAGCCGCAGGGCCTTCAGCGTCGCCCGAATCGCCGTTGGATGATGGCCAAAGTCGTCCACCACCGTTACGCCGCCCGCAATGCCGCGCACTTCCATCCGGCGCTTTACGCCCTTGAACGTCTCGAAGGCGGACTGAATCTGATGGTTTTTCAGCCCGCAATGTTTCGCGCACGCCACCACGGCCAGCGCGTTCCGCACGTTGAATTCGCCAATCAGGTTCAAATGGAATTTGAAGCTGGGGATTTCAAACTCGCTCGCCGTCGGACCGTAGCGGATGTTGAAGGCCTGCACCGCGTTGTCCCCGCCGAGGCCGAAGCGCTTCACTGGACAATGCGTAACCTCGAGCAGCGAAGCGAGATTCGCGTCATCGCCATTGCCGAGCAGCAGCCCGTTGCGCGGAATGATCCGGATGAAATGCGAGAACGTTTTTTTGATCGCGTCCAGGTTTTCAAAAATGTCCGCGTGATCGAACTCCAGGTTGTTGACGATGCCAATCTCCGGCTGGTAATGGATGAATTTGCTGCGCTTGTCGAAAAACGCGGTGTCGTATTCGTCGCCCTCGATGATGAACCATTCGCTGTCCGTGAACCGCGCGCCCTGGCCGAGGTTGTTCGGGACGCCGCCCAGGAGAAAGCCCGGGTTCAACTGGTTGTGCTCGAACACCCACGCCAGCAGCGCCGTCGTCGTGGTCTTGCCGTGCGTGCCGGCGACGACGATGGAACGTTTGCCGCGAATGAAAAATTCCTTCAACAACTCCGGCAGCGAGCAATAACGCAGCTTGTGATCGAGCACGAACTCCGCCTCCGGGTTGCCGCGGGAAATCGCGTTGCCGATGACGACGAGGTCGGGTTTGGGCGCGAGGTTCCGCTCCGCGTAACCGTTCATCACCGCGATTTGTTTGGCGGCGAGGAAGGTGGACATGGGCGGATAGACATTCTGGTCCGAGCCGGTGACGGCGAACCCTTTTTCCTGCATGGCCGCGGCGGCGGACGCCATCGCCGTGCCGCCGATGCCGGTGAAATGGACCGATTTGATTTCGGACGAAAACATTGCAGAAAGATTAACCGCCAAGGTGCCAAGGCGCAAAATAATCCTTCTCTGCATTGGATTGGGAGAAGGTGTCCGCAGGATGGAAGAGGTGAGCCACAGATTCACACGGATGAAACACGGATTTAATCAAACCGCGAAATGTGGGCCGAGATGCTACCGAACCGGATTTTGACCGTGAAAGAACGCAAGGAACGCAAAAAATTCACTTATTCGCGATGGGCTGTTTTCCAAAGGCTTTGCACCAGGGAAAATAAATCTTTGATCACAGGAACGCTGTTTGACCGGGTAAACCGGTGTTGTCCGTCCCTGATTTCGCAAATGCTTTTCTTTTAAAAAGGGGGCTTTTGTTTATCACCAGTTATCACCAAATTCAGTTGTTTCTCACTTATGGTTGAAAAGTGATATGCAAAACATTTTGCATTTAACCGGTGAGAATCAAAAAGCATCCCGCCCCTCCACGATGTTAAGCAATTCGCGAAAGGCCATGACTCCCGGTCGTTGTCCACGAGACTCGCGCAGAACTTTGAAGACGCCGTGTTTGCGCAACAATCCGAGGATCCGATGGGCGGTGGGTGTCGGGATACCTTTTTGGCCTGTGAACTCCGACGTCTCAAATACTGGCCGGCGAAAAAGGAAATCCAACGCATGGATTGCATACAACGACCGGGTGGATTCGGTCATCCATGCCTTTTTGGTTTCGTATAAGTTCAAAATGGCTTGCCCCTTGGCCTGATTTTCCTCGGCTTGCGCTTGGATGGCTTTCAAGAAAAACCCGGCCCACCCGGTCCAGTCACCGTCGCGAGACACGGCGCGAAGACGTTCATAATATTCTTCGCGATTCCGTTCGAAGAAGGCGCTGATGTAGAAGGTGGGACGGCTCAAAAGACCGTTCATGGAGAGAAACAACGGCACGAACATCCGCCCGATGCGCCCGTTGCCATCCATGAACGGATGGAGTGCTTCAAATTCCACATGCAGAATAGCGAGTTGGACCAGACGGTCAGGAACATCAGCATGGATGTATTTCTCCCAGACGCTTATGCCATCCGGCAGTTGATCCCAAGATATTGGGACGAACTTTGCCTGTTCGATCTTGCAGCCGGCCGGACCGATCCAATTCGGGCCGCGGCGGTATTCACCCGGCGTCTTGTCTTTCCCACGCACGCCTTCCAGCAGAATGCGGTGGGCATCTTTAATCACCCGCTGACAGAGCGGCAGTTCCTTGAGTTGGCCAACCGCATGGGTCATCGCTCGCCGGTAGTTGAGGACTTCCTTGATATCGGCCACTTTCTCTGGCGACCGGCCGGCTTCCCGGCCTTCGGCCTCGTATTCCAGTACTTCCGCGATCGTTGTGACCGTACCTTCGATCTTCGAGGAGAGTACCGCTTCCT
Source organism: uncultured Verrucomicrobiae bacterium (assembly GCA_963744965.1). Taxonomy (GTDB): domain Bacteria; phylum Verrucomicrobiota; class Verrucomicrobiia; order Limisphaerales; family UBA11358; genus UBA11358. The sequence continues at coordinate 12,271 of CAVUVT010000013.1, read as the reverse complement.
GCGTGGCCAACGGAGACAAGAGGACGTTCGGATTGGGCACGGCGTTGAGCGTGCCATCATACCGGGCCAGCGCGGCATTGGCCGGCCCGATCAGCGGAATCAGTTGTTTCCAATCCAGTTCAGCCGGGGGAAACTTGCCGTAATGATATTGTATCGGCGGCATGGAAATTCCCAATTCCCGGGATTCTGTTCCAGAATCCGGCAAACCGCAATCACCAATGGTTCTATTCCCCCCAGATATCCGTCCGGCAATCTGTGTTCAATCTGTGTCCATCTGTGGCTTGGTCTCTGCGTCTTGGTGTCTCAGCATTGAAATGAAACCGGGCTGGCTCGTCGGCACAAAGTTTTTCAGGCTTAACCTTGAATTGCTTTCCCGCGTCCAAAATGGGAGAAATGAGCCCGCAAACAACTTTGAACACGCCTCTTCTAAAACGAATTTACTCCGTTTTGATGCCTGGCGTTTGCCTGCTGGCCCTGTGCGCGCGGGCGGACATGACGAACAATCCACCCCCAACGGAATGGATTGATCCCGACACCGGCCATCGCGTCGTCCAGCTTTCGCGCGAGCCGGGCAGCCAGAGCCTTTATTTCAATCTCAACGCTTTTACACCCGACAGGCAAAAGATGGTCATCGGCACACCGACCGGCATCTCGGCCATCAACCTGAAAACGCGGGCCATCGAAAAAATCCTGGACGGCCAGGCCCGCCTCATCATGGTCGGTCACAAAACCGGCCAGGTTTATTATATCCGGGATGGGACGGTTTACGCGACCGACCCCGACACCAAAGTCACGCGCGAAATCGCCAAGCTGCCGCCGGGCGGCTCAGTATCCACGGTCAATGCGGACGAGACGTTGCTGGCGGGAACCATCACCGGCACGAACCGTTCGGCGACCAACGAAGGAAACGTGGATTCGGACCACAACCGGTTGGTGACCGAACAACCCCGAAGCAAGGCCAAAAGCATTGAAGACCGGTTTGATGAACATCTGCCGATGGAGCTTTTCTTCCTCAATATCCGGACCGGTGAAATCAAAAAATACAACCGCTGCAACGACTGGCTCAATCATCTCGTGTTTTCGCCCACCGATCCGGACCGGCTGATGTTCTGCCACGAAGGGCCGTGGCACAAAGTGGACCGCATCTGGACCATCCGCACGGACGGCACGGGATTGACGAACATCCACCAGCGCAGCATGGCCATGGAAATTGTCGGACACGAATTCTGGGGCGCCGACGGCAAAACGATTTGGTACGACCTGCAAACTCCACGAGGCGAGGATTTCTGGGTGGCCGGTTACAACGTCGCGACCGGCCAAAGGATACGGTATCACCTCCAGCGCGACGAATGGTCGGTGCATTTCAATGTGTCGCCCGACGGAAAACTTTTTTGCGGTGATGGTGGCGCCGCCGGCATGGTTGCCCACGCCGAAAACGGCAAATGGATTTACCTGTTCCACCCGACATTCGTGCCGGATGCCACCGGTACGAACATTGACGAGACCAGCCTTATCCGGCCCGGCGTCTTCAAGGCCGAACGGCTGGTGAACATGAGCAAGCACGATTACGCGCTGGAACCCAACGCCATGTTTTCGCCGGATGGAAAATGGGTCATCTTCCGCTCGAATATGCGCGGGTCAAATCAGGTTTACGCCGTTGAAGTGAAAAAGGCGGGTGAAAGATAATGTAGCACCCGCGTCCCGCGGGTGGTTTCGGGCGTCACGCCCGAAACAATCGCACATACAGCGATGCCCACTGGCTGGAGATGACTGCGACAAAGAAACTTTTTCCGTTTGCCGTGCAATGCGGCGGGACGCCGCATTGAACCCGCCGGAGGCGGGTGCTACCTCAGCTTCCGTTCCAGAATTTCACCAGCGAGCGTCGGGTTTGCCTTGCCTTTGCTCAACTTCATCACCTGGCCCTTGAGAAAGTTCAGCGCAGCGGCCTTGCCGGATTTGAAATCGGCCACCGGGCCGGGATTGGCCGCAATCGCCTCGTCACAGAATTTTTCAATCGCGCCGGTGTCGCTGACCTGCGCCAGGCCTTTTTCCTGAACAATGGCAGCGGGCGATTTGCCGGTGTCGAACATTTCAGCAAACACCTGCTGTGCGGCCGAACTGCTGATGGTTTTGGCGTCCACCAGACCGACTAATTCAATGATAGCTTCCGGTTTGAATTTCAAGTCGGCCAGTGTAATTCCCGTAGCAGCCGGCGTAAGTCGGCTCTGATCAATTGCAGGGTCTTCAGATGGAGCCGACTCACGTCGGCTGCTACTTTCGGCGAGCTTGGCGCGCAGGTTGTTGATCACCCAGTTCGCAACGGATTTGGGGTTCTTTGACTTTTTGGCAATCCCTTCAAAATAATTTCCGAGCGGCACGTCCCACACGAACGTCTGAGCGTCGGATGCCGGCAATCCGTAATCCTTCATGAACCGCTGTTTGCGCGCCAGCGGCAGTTCCACCACGCGCGATTTCACTTCCGCCAGCCACGCATCCGTCGGTGCCTGGGGCATCAGGTCGGGGTCGGGGAAATACCGGTAATCGTGCGCGTATTCCTTGGTGCGCATTTCCTCGGTAATGCCGGCCACGTCGTCCCAGCGGCGCGTGGATTGGATCAGCTTGCCGCCCTTCGTCAGCACTTCAATCTGGCGCGGAATTTCGTATTCCAGCGCCCGGCGCACGCCGGAGAAGCTGTTCATGTTTTTGATTTCAATCTTCGCGCCGAGTTCCTTGCTGCCCTTGGGCCGGACGCTCACGTTCACGTCGCAGCGCACCATGCCCTTTTCCATGTCGCAATCGCTCACGCCGCCATAGACCAGAATGTCCTTGAGCGCGTTGAGATATTCATAGGCCATGTCGGCGCTGGTGAGGTCCGGCTCGGAAACGATTTCCATGAGCGGCACGCCGGCGCGGTTGAAGTCCACGCCGCTGTTGCGCTTGAAATGCGTGCTCTTGCCCACGTCCTCCTCCAGGTGCGCGCGGGTGATGCGCACGCGCGACAAACCGCCGTTGAATTCAAACTCGACGTGGCCGTTGGCCGTGGACGGCTGGTCGTATTGCGTGATCTGGTAATTCTTCGGCATGTCCGGATAGAAATAACTTTTCCGGTCGAACTTGGCGAAACGGGGAATCTCGCAATTCAGCAGGAAGCCGGTTAGCACGGTCAGGCGCAACGCCTCGTCGTTGGGCACGGGCAGCACGCCGGGCAGGCCGAGGCAGACGGGACAGACGTTGGTATTCGGCGGCGCGCCGAATGCGTTGGCGCAACCGCACCACATCTTCGATTTCGTCTTGAGCTGGACGTGCGTTTCCAGGCCGATGACCGCTTCGTATTCCATAATCAATAAAATCAGTACCGGCCGCCCAAATTACGTTTGTAAAAAACAAACATACCTTCCGGTTTGCATTCCTCAAAGTATTGAAGAAAGTGAGGCGCTTCTTCCAGCAGTTTGGCAGCCGTTCTTAATTCAGGTTGCGCCAAAAAAAATTGACCGCTTCTGCAATTTCTTTTGGCCAAATATATTCACCACCATGCTGCTGTGCCTCATCGTTGTCGAGCGAAACATTTATGCTTTGCCACATTAATGTTTCAGTTTTTTTGCCGCAATGTGGGCACACAAGGGCTTGTGTAATTGGCAGACTCATTTTTTGCCGCGCGAAGATTTAACCACAAATGGACGCGGCTTGCCACGCCGAAATGAAACGAAGACGGGAGGCATACGGATTTTTGGGCCAGACAGACCGATATTCGACTGAAAAATCACTTCGCCTTTCCGGTGATATTGCATTATCATGATTGTCATGCAGCCCCAGAAGGCAGGTAGTCCGATGCGAATACTGATCGTTGACGACGAGGAAAATATTCGCCGGACAATGGTTGTCGTGCTCGAAGCGTTAGGGCACGAAATAGCGAGCGTGGACAATGGCGCCGCCGCGCGGCAGCAGCTTGAAAACGACACGTTCGACATCGCGTTCCTGGATTTGAAATTGGGCGCGGAAAACGGACTGGATTTGCTGCCCGAGTTGTTGAAGATCAATCCGGAACTGGAGGTGATCGTGTTCACCGCCTATGCCTCGATTGAGACGGCGGTGGAGGCGATGCGGCGCGGCGCGGTGGATTACATCCCCAAACCGTTCACGCCCGACCAGGTCCGTCAGGTGATGGGCCGGTTAATCGAGGCCCGCAAGCTCCGGAGCCGCGTGGCGGAACTGGAGTCCCGCATTTCGGCCGACACCTTGACGACGGACCTGACCACCGGTGAGCCGGCGATGCAAAAGGCGCTCGATCTGGCGTTCAAGGCCGCCGCGACCCCCGCCACCATTCTGCTGGTGGGCGAAAGCGGCACGGGAAAAACCGTGGTGGCCCGCGCGCTGCATGAAAACAGTCCGCAAAAGGACAATGCTTTTGTGACCGTGAGTTGTCCGGCCCTGTCGCGGGAGTTGTTGGAGAGCGAATTGTTCGGTCATGCCAAGGGCGCCTTCACCGGCGCGGTGGGCGACAAGATGGGCAAGGTCGCGCTGGCGGATGGCGGCACGCTGTTTCTCGATGAAATCGGGGAAATCCCGCTGGAGATACAACCCAAGTTGTTGCGATTGTTGCAGGAGAAGGAATATGAACGCGTCGGGGAGGCGAAGACGCGCCGCGCCAACGTGCGGGTGATTTCCGCGACGAACCGGAATCTCGAAAAAGCCGTTCAGGAAGGGCGTTTCCGGGAAGACTTGTTTTACCGGCTCCACGTCATCGCTGTCCAGATTCCGCCCCTGCGGGAACGCCCGGGCGATTTGCTGAAAATCGCGGAGCGTTACCTTCAATTTTTCTCCCGGCAATGCGGCAAGCAACTCAAAGGTTTTTCCCGGGAAGCGGAAGCGGTCCTGCGGCAATATGCCTGGCCGGGCAACCTGCGCGAGTTGCGCAATGTCGTTGAACGGGCCGTCATTCTGGCCGACACCAACGAAATTCATCCGCTGGATTTGCCGGAAAAACTTTTCCAGAATTTTTCGCAAACGACCGCCCCGGGGGTTCAAATCGGCGCGAAGGTGTCACTGCGGGAAATCGAAACGGAACATATCGCCCGCGTGATGAAACAGGCGGCCACGATGACGGAAGCCGCAAAGATTTTGGGCATCACCCGGGACACGCTGCATCGCAAGAAGAAAGAAATATCCCGTGCCTCGCACGTTCAGGGCGGATAACCTGTTCCCGCAACATGTTGCGCACCCGATTGTTCCTTTACCTGACGCCGTTCGTGGTCATTCTGCTGGCCGTCGGCGCTTATGCCATCGTGCTCTTTGCCCGCCTGGCCAACGTCGTTGACGCGGATGTGACGAACAGTTACCAGAGTTTCACCGCGGCATCAGCCATGAGCCTGGCCCTGGCGGGAATGGATCGGGAGGTGTCGTGGGTGATCTCCGGACCACGCGTCAGCGACAAAAATGCCTTGCTGGAATACCGGAAACATTTTGAAACCAACCTCGACCTTTTGGTCAAGGCCAGCACGCTGCCCGGGGAAAAAGCCTTGAGCCTGAATGTGGCGACCAATTACCAGGCTTTTCTCAAAGCGGTTGACGCCATCAGTTCCCTCGACAGCCCGGAAAACCAGCGTCAGGTGTATGAACGGGACGTGGTGCCGAGCGGGCAAACGATAAACCTGCTGCTGCAAAAAATCCACGATCTGAACCACAAGGCCATGCTGGCGACCAGCCAGAACATCCGGAACATCACCCAGGAGGTCACGCGTTTCATGATTTTCGGCATGGTTCTCGCGCTGCTTTTTTCCGCCTATGCCGGTTATCAACTAGGCCGCTCGATTTTGGAGCCGATTCAATTGTTGACCCGGGCGACCCGCGAATTGGGCGAAGGCCGGCTGGATAAACCCGTGCCGGTTACGACCCAGGATGAACTGGGGGAACTGGCCCAGGCGTTCAACAAAATGGCGGCCCAGCTTCAGGAATACCGCCAAAGCACCACGGAGAAAATCGTCCGCCTCCATCGCACGATGGAAGCGACGCTCGCTTCGTTTCCGGACCCGATTTTTGTTTTGGACAAGGAAGGGCGCATCGAATTGAAAAACCCGGCGGCGGAGGGTCTGGCTTCCGGCCTCCACCTGGACGATCAACTGCCCGACAAGCTGCAGGCCATCGCCAAGAATACTCTCGCCAGCGGTGAAAATTTTCTCCCGGACAGCTTCAACGAAGTCATCACCTATCGGATCAACGACGTGGACAAGTTTTTTTTGCCGCGCGTCCTGGCCATGCGCAACAAGGAGGACGCCCTGTTCGGGGTGGCGGTGGTTTTGCATGACGTCACCCGCTTCCGCCTGCTGGATGCCACCAAGACCGATCTCGTCGCCACGGTCAGCCACGAAATAAAAAGTCCGCTGACCAGCGTGCGGATGGTGCTGCACATTTTGCTCGAAAAAACCGTCGGGGAACTTACGTCGAAGCAGAACGAATTGCTCCAGGCGGCCCGGAACGACACGGAACGGCTGTTGCGGATTTTGAACGATCTGCTCGATCTCGCCCGATTGGAGGAAGGAAGCGACAGCTTGCACAAGGAGCCGGTTGCCCCGGCCGAGTTGCTGACCGGCGCAATGAAGGAAATGGCCAATAAACTTTCAGCCAAGGGATTGAATGTGAACTTCATGATTGAACCGGATTTGCCCGCCGTCCCGGTGGATCGGCAACGCATCAATCACGTTTTCACCAACCTCATCTCCAATGCCATCAAGCATTCACCCGCCAACGGCGAGATTATTCTGGGGGCCAGGCTGGTTAAGGAGAATGACGTTGAATTCAACGTCACCGACCACGGCTCCGGCATTCCGGAGGAATATCACAGCCGGATTTTTGACCGGTTTTTCCGTGTGCCCGGCCAGCCCCAATCCGGGGCCGGACTGGGACTGTCCATCGCCCGGGAAATCACCGTGTCACATGGCGGACACATTGGAGTGAAAAGCGCGCCCGGCCAGGGCTGCAACTTTTTCGTGGTTTTGAAAAGCGATGTGTCACTGACCAAGTGATTGGTGTTCACCGGGCGCCGCTGCAAATAAAATCTCCTTAAAACTTGCGCCGGTTGGAGACGTTTTCTAAAACAAACCGTCATGTCCGCAAAGACCCAATTCGATTTGCCGCAATTTCTGGCCACACGCACCAAAACCGTCAACGCCGCGCTGGATAAATTCCTGCCCAGCGACAAAACCCGGCCCGCGACCATCCACAAAGCGATGCGTTACTCGCTCTTTGCCGGCGGCAAGCGGATGCGCCCCGCGCTTTGCCTCGCGGCGGCTGCCGCGTGCGGCGGACGCGAAGCCGACGCCCTGCCGCTCGCCTGCGCCGTTGAGTGCATCCACACCTACTCGCTCATCCACGACGATCTGCCGGCGATGGACAACGACGATTTCCGCCGCGGCAAGCCGACCAACCACAAGGTGTTCGGCGAAGGTATCGCCGTGCTGGCGGGCGACGCGCTGTTGACGCAGGCGTTTGAAATCGCCGCGCAAGCCAAAGGCTGGCCGCGTTATCCGCATCCGGATTTGATTCTGGAAATTGCGAAGGCTTCCGGCTCGCTGCAACTTGTCGCCGGACAGGTCGCGGACCTGGAAGGCGAAGGCAAAAAACTTTCCGTCGCGGAATTGAAATATATCCACGAGCGCAAAACGTCGGCGTTGTTGTGCTGTTCCGTGCGGCTGGGCGGCATGAGCGCGAATTGCACGGCGGCACAACTCAAGGCGCTGACGGATTTCGGCTATCACGTCGGGCTCGCGTTCCAGGTGATTGACGACATCCTGGACGTGACGCAGACCAGCAAGCAGCTCGGCAAAACGGCGGGCAAGGACACGAAAGCGCAAAAGGCGACCTACCCGTCAATTGTGGGCCTGGAAAAATCGCGGAAGATTGCGGAACAATTGACGGACAAAGCTTTTGCGGCGTTGAAAACATTCAAAGGCCGCGCCGTCGCCCTCGAAGCCTTGGCGGAATTTCTCTTGCAGCGCGACAAATAAGCTTTACATATCATGCACCGCTTCGCCAACAGCCAAAGAATTTGCTGATGCGCTGGGCGTAACACTGACTGATAAATTTCCGTTAGCGAAATATCCTGTCATTAAATGCAATGTATCCTTGCGTGACGGCACGAAGATTTACCATTTACCGTTTGATCAGCAATACGACCGCACACTCATTGAATACAAAGACGAATGCTACGTTGAAACTGTTGCTGAAGCAGAAAAATTAGGTTTCCGACGTGCGTTTAGATGGCACGGAACGAATCCACAACCTTGATGTTTAGGCGGCGCGATATCCCATTCGCTCCTTTCGGCGACTCGCGACCGATTTTCATTTCCAACCGGGCGTAGCGGCTTCCGGCAGAAAGCCGCACTCATCGTTTTTCCCGAAGCACTGCGGCATCTGCCGGCCGCCCTTTCGGAGTGCCTGCGGCGCTGGAAGTGGGGAGCGCACGCGCCCCGCGTGCCGCCAACGACGCCCTCGTCGTTGGCCTCGTGCGACGGCATTTTATTTTTGATTCGCGTGCCTTCCTGTTCGACGCGAGGGCGCGTCGAACCGCAGCCGGGGGCGACTGCGCTCCCTCCAAAATTCATTCCTTCCAATCGCCCGTGCTTAAATAGCGCTTGAGCTTTTCCTTGAGCGTTTCGCGGCCGCGATGGATGAGCGATTTCGTGGCCGAAAGCGAGCATTTCAGGACATCGGCGATTTCCTCGTAGCTCAACTCCTCCTGCCGGCAGAGCAAAATGGCGCTGCGCTGGTTTTCCGGCAGTTCGGCCAGCGCCTCCTCGATTTTTTGGGCCAGTTCCCCCTGCAACAGTTTTTCCGGCGGGGCCATCTGCGATTTGTCCTCGTACTGCCGCTGTGGCTGATCCTCGTTGTCGGCCTGGGTTTCCTCGATGGATTCGGCGGGATGGCGCGCGCGGCGGCGGAATTCGTTCAGGCAGAGGTTGCGCGCGATGGTGAACAGCCAGGTGGAAAATTTCGCGGTTTGTTTGTACCGGCTGCGGGATTTATACACCTGCAAGAAAACATTTTGCGCCAGGTCCTCGGCCTCAATCTCGTCGCGCAGCGAGCGATAGACGAAATTCATCACCGGTTGCTTGTATTTGTCCACCAGTTCGGCGAACGCCGCCCGGTCGCCGCGTTTGACGCGCAGCATCAGGATGGCATCGGGATCAGGTGGAACCGGCATTACGGGCAAAGTCTAATCAATGCCGTCCGCGCGACAAGAATTCCCGTCAAGTCTTCAGTTTGAAGTTTTCAGTTTTCAGCTCTGAAAACTTGAAACTTGCAACTTGAAACTCAATCATTTGGCCCGTGCAGGATTTGATCAAAAAAATTGAAGCCGACGCCAGGGCGCGTCTGCCGTCGCCGCCAAACAGCAATCCGGCGGAAAAACTCGCCCGCTACAAGGGCTTTCTCAAGGTCGAGACGCACCGGCTCAAACTGGAGCATCGTGCCGGCGGGGGCGGGCGCGAAATCTGCCAGGCGCGCGCGGCAATCCTTGACGCGCTGTTGCGGCATCTTTGGGCGGAGGCCAAAGGCAGTTTGACGCCGCAGGCGCAAAAGGAGTTTCCACCGCTCGCGCTCGTCGCCATCGGCGGTTACGGTCGCGCGGAGTTGAACCCGCACAGCGACATTGACTTCATGTTTTTGCACGACGGCCAGGTGGCGGCGGGCAAGCCGCTGCCGCATTTGTCCAAACTGATTGACGGGGTGTTGTATCCGCTGTGGGACATCGGCCTGAAAGTCGGCCACGCGGTGCGGAGCATTGACGATTGCGTCAAGGTCGCCAACACCGACATGCAATCGAAAACTTCGCTCATCGAGGCGCGGTTGATTGCGGGCAGCGAGACGTTGTTCAAAAAATTTGAAAAGGCGCTCGTGGCCCGGTGTGTGGACGGTTATGAGGGAAAATACATTGCCGCGCGGCTCGAAGACCAGACGGGCCGTCACGGCAAGTTCGGCAACTCCGCCTGCATGCAGGAACCGAACATCAAAAACGGCTGCGGCGGCCTGCGCGATTTCCAAAATGTGCTGTGGATGGCGTTTTTCAAGTATCGCTCGCGTTCGCTGAAGGAATTGCAGGAGCGCGAGTTCGTGGTCGAAGCCGAGCGCCGGCAGTTGGAAGCCGCCTATGATTTTCTGCTGCGGGTGCGGACGGAATTGCACTACCACGCCAACCGCCCGCTCGATGCGCTGGGCAAAAATTTGCAGCCCGCCGCGGCGCTCGGCCTCGGCTACAGCGAGCGGTCGCCGAGCGTGCGCATCGAAAAATTCATGCGCGATCTCTACACGCACATGCGGAACATTTTTCTCATCACGCGCACGCTGGAACAGCGCATGGCCCTGCTCGCGCCAGCGCAGAACCGGCTGACCTCGCTGCGCGCCTGGCTGCCCAAACGGGACCGGCCGGTGGAGCCGGTGGATGGTTTTTTGTTCGGGGCCGGCGAAATCCGCGCCGCGACCAGCCGCGTTTTCCGCGACCAGCCGCGCCGTTTGATGCGTGTATTTCTCCACGCGCAACAACACCGGTTGCAGTTGCATCCCGACCTCGCGCAACTCATCCGGAACCAGCTTTCGCTGGTGGACCGCGATTTTTTGAACGACGCGCACGTGCGCGAGACGTTTCTGACCATCCTCGAACGCCGCGGCAGCGTCGCGCCGATGTTGCGCGCCATGCATGAGGTGAATTTGCTCGGCAAATACATTCCTGAATTCGGCCGGCTCACCTGCCTGGTGCAACACGAGTTTTATCATCAATACGCCGCCGACGAACACACGCTGGTCTGCCTTGAACAACTCGACCGGATTTGGGAGGCGCGGGACGAGCCTTACAAACATTACGCGCCCATGTTTCAAAGTCTCGACCGTCCCGGCCTGCTTTACCTTGCGCTGCTGCTGCACGACGTCGGCAAGTCCGAACACCACAAAAAAATCCACCACCCCGAAGTCAGCGCGGAAATGGCCATGCGCGCCGCGAAACGGTTGCGGCTGGACGGCCCGGCGTCCCGCCTGTTGCACATCCTCATCGAAAATCATCTGCTCATGGCCAGCGTGTCCCAGCGGCGCGACCTCGACGATCCCGCCGTCATCCGCCAGTTCGCCCGGCAAATCCAGACGCCCGAGACGCTGGATCTGCTCACGCTGCTGACGTTCGCCGATTCCCAGGGCACGAGCGACAAGCTTTGGAACGGCTTCAAGGATTTGCTGCTCTGGCAACTGCACGACCGCGCGATGACGCTGCTCACCGGTGGCACGGAATTCGTCCGCGCTTCGCGGATACAACGCGAGTCGCTGCTGCTGGAAGTCCGCGAACTCGTGCCGAAATCAATCAGCAACGAGGAACTCGACGCGCATTTCGCCGCGCTGCCGCAACGTTATTTTGAAATTCACACGGCGAAGGACATTGGCAACGACCTCGAACTGGCGCACCGCTTCATGCGCCGGCAAATTCTGGAGGACGACCGCGTGTTGTCGCCCGCGACGGCCTGGCAGGATGAACCGGACCGTGGGTACAACCTCGTCAAGGTTTGCACCTGGGATCGCGCCGGGTTGTTCAGCAAAATTGCCGGCTCGTTCAGCGCCGCCGGGCTGAACATTCTCAGCGCGCAAATTTTTACACGCAGCGATGGCGTCGTGCTCGACAAATTTTTCGTCAACGACGCCAAAACCGGCAATCTCGCGCCGCGCGAGCGCCAGGACAAATTCACCGCGTTGCTCGAAAAGGTTTTGAATATCGAAGACATTGACCTGTCGGCGCTCATCGCGCGCGAAATCGACCGCCAGCCGGCCTATTCGGCTTACGCGGGCGAGCGGCTGGCGACGCAGATTTATTTCGACAACGAAGCCTCCGACACGCGCACGCTGGTGGAGATCGAAACCGAGGACCGCCTCGGCCTGCTTTATGTGATTTCGCAAACGTTCACCGAACTCGCGCTGGACATTTCCGCCGCGCGCATCGTCACCGAACGCGGCGCGGCCATCGACACTTTTTACGTGCATGAGCTCGACGGCGGCAAGGTCACTGAGCCGGGACGGCAGGTTTTGATTGAACGCCGTTTGCGCGAAGCCATCAGCCGGCTCGATGCCGTGGCGTGATCGTCATGCAAACCTGTTGCCAGCCGCCAGTCGGTCTGGTAGAAGCAAGCCGGGTTGAATGAATTTGTTGGAGTTCTTGGCGGGCCTGCCCGCCGCAGCCCCAACACATTCAGGGCGTAGGCGGGTGTGGTTCAGTGGCAGAATGCGGGCTTCCCAAGCCTGAGAT
>CAVUVT010000012.1:0-26918 GCA_963744965.1 uncultured Verrucomicrobiae bacterium | reverse complement strand
CTTTTCTTTTTCTTCTTTGAAGAGGAAGAATGCGATTTAAAACTCACGAAAAGTAATTGCTCGGCAACCCTGTGTGCAGTTTTCAGAGAACATCAGCGGGTGACAAGTGACGCGTGACACGTGACAAGTTGCCGCGGAAGTTTGTTCTTTTACATTTGGTGCGCTGGCTGGTGGCTTTTCATGTCACCCGTCACCCGTCACCTGTCACTTCTTGGTGGCCATAAAGCTGTGGTCCGACCCGATCCCATTCCGAACTCGGCCGTCAAACACAGTCTTGCCGATGGTAGTAGTCCTATAGGTTCTGCGAGAGTAGGTAGCCGCCAGTTTTTCAACAAAACCCCCGGGGAATTTTCTCCGGGGGTTTTGCTTTTTACGTGGGACAGCGCGTCTCCCCTGTCTCAAACAGGTTGCCCGGAGCGATGACCGGTCGCGAACTGACGGATCGCCTTCTGAGCGAAGAACCCCGCCTGCGCGTCATTTATTCCACTGGCTAACAGCATGGATTTGTTCAGCTCGGGCACCGAACTGGTCGAAGGGGTCAATTGTCTGCTCAAGCACTACGATGCCACAACGCTGGTTCGCGCGGTCAAAAAAGCCTTTGCCAACGGAAATTAACGTCGGGCGGGCACCGCGTTTGTTTTTGGATGGCCGCTGTCGTTAATCCAAATTCCAAACACAACTGTCACTCAATTTTTGACCATTGCGTTCCGCCCGAGCTTCGACGCGGTTTGCGCCCGGTTTTAATTGTACGTCCTTCCAAACAAACACGCAGTTCGTGCCATTGTTGCGTATGCCCTGTGGTTTCCCGTTGAGCAGCAATTCCACCCGGTTCGCATTGGAATAAACCTTCACGTCCGTGACGCCATTCGTGCGTTCGGCGAACCGGCGGCTGGTGATGTAAACCATCGGCGCATCCGACCAGTTCGCCTGGTAAAAATAAAATGCATCCTTTTTCGTTTGGCGGTCGTACGTCACCAAACCCTTGTCGTTGCGGCCGGGAAGGCTGCCTTCGTGGCGCGTGCTGACGGCAAAGTCGAACATGTTCCAGACGAATGTGCCCCACACGAATGGCCGTTGTTTCATCGCCGCCCATGCGGCTTCGTGAACTTCAGCCTGCCATTCCTCGGGATGCCAGGGACCGTCGGTCTTCGGCTGTTTCGGATTTTGCTCGTGTTGGGTGGTGTTCGCGCCCGCGCCGTATTCGCTCACACAAAAACCGCCATGCCGGCTGGTATCGCGCAACCGGTCCAGTTCACGGCCAAAATCATCTTTTGTTCCACGATACCAGCCGGGATAAAGGTTCCAGCCGAGCAGGTCGGGAATTTTGTTCATTTGTGGAAGTTTATCCGTGCAGGTGGCGGCAATGGTCGGGCGCATCGGGTCTTCGCTGTGCGCGACATTGTTCATGTCCTGCAATTCGCGGTGCGGATCGGCAGTATCCCTGAGCGCGACTTCGTTGAACAGACTCCAGGCGAAAATCGAGGGGTGATTGATGTTTTGCCGGATCAAATCAAGCAACTGGTTGCGCGAGGTTTCTTCAAATTGTTCCGACGGGTTGATTTCGTTCACTTGCGGAATTTCCGCCCAGACCAGAATACCCGCCTTGTCGCACAGGCTGTAAAAATAATCGCTGTGCTGGTAATGCGCGCAGCGGATGACCGTCGCGCCGATTTCCTTGATGAGCCGCATGTCCTCGTCCATGTCCGCCTCGGAAATCGCCCAGCCTTTGTTGAACCGGTCCTGGTGCCGGTCCACGCCGTGCAGATGATACGGCTGGCCGTTCAGGAAAAATCCCTTGTCCGGGTCCACCGAATAAAACCGCAGGCCCAGCGGTTGCGCGACCGAATCCACCACGCTGTTCCCGGAGCGCAACTCGATGACGGCCTTGTAAAGATACGGGTCCGGCCGGCCGTTCCATAAATGCGGATGCGGCACCGTCACGCGCAACCAATAGGGCGCGGTAACACCGGGGACGGGCGTGATTTGTTGCGTGGTGCAGGCGATTTGTTTTCCGTCGGCGTCAAGCACGGTTGCGACCAGCGCCAGAGGTTGCTTTTGCTTTGAGCCATTGGAGATTTGCGCTGTCACGTCCAGCACAGCCTGCGTTTTCGTGACGCTGGTTTGCAGCCAGGCGACGCCGGGTGAGCCGTGGTCGGTAGGTGAGAAATTTACCGCCGCGGTTTCAATCAGTTGCACCGGGCGATAAAGTCCGCCATAGACCGAAAAGTCACCGTTCAACGGCGCGATGTCCGGCTCCCACTTGTTGTTCGCGCATACGGCCAGCAGGTTCGTGCCGGTGGTGGACAGGTTGGTGGTGATTTCAAAGTCGAACGCGCCAAAAGCGCCGCGATGTTCGCCGAGTTTTTGGCCGTTCAAATAAACATTGGCAACCTGTCCCGCCGCGCCGAACCACAGGAAATAGCGTTTGCCGATTTCCGGCGTGATATTCAGTTCGCGCCGATACCAGCCCGGTCCGCGATAATAGTCCCTTCCTTCCTGCGCATCTTCCCAGCCCCAGTTGTGCGGGATGGAGATGGTTTGCCAGTCGGTGTCGTTGAAATCCGGTTTTTCGGCATTGGGGACTTCGCCCGATTTGAACCGCCAGCCGGAATCCAGCAGCGTGTTTTGGCGTGCGAAAGAATCAAGAGTGAGAGCAATCATGAGAATGAAAATGGAGCATTTGCGCATGGACAAAATCATGCCGAAAATTATTCCGGCGGCAAGCGCAACGTCGAATCAAGCGGCTGAACACCAGGCAATTTTTTCGCCGAACTCGCTCCGCCGAGTTCCGCGAGCCGTTCACCGGCGGGGCGCACACGGGTTTGAAAACTCGCCGCCGCGTCGTTGAAGGCCGTGTTCGCCCGCTCCAGCCCGGCGCGGATTTTCTCGAAGTGTTCGAAGAATTTGACCACGCGCGAATAAAATTCCTGAGCGGCTTCGGCGATTTTCTGCGCGTTCTCCGTCTGGGCGTGCTGTTGCCAGCTCACGCTCACCGAACGCAACAGCGCGATGAGCGAAGCCGGTGTCGCCAGCAAAATCCGCTTCTCCGCTGCCCACACGATCAAATCATGATCGCCTTCGAGCGCCGCGCTGAACAGCGATTCCGCCGGCACGAACAACACGACGTAATCCAGCGCATTGGGAAACTGGTGCGGATAATCGCGGTCGGCGAGCGCCTTGATGGTCGCCTTCAATTTTGCCGCGTGCGCCGCCAAGGCTTCCGCGCGTTTTACCGGCTCGGCGGTTTCCAGTGCGGTGAGAAAGTCAAAATCCGGAACTTTCGCGTCCACAATGATGAAACGTTCGCCCGGTAATTTCACGACGAGGTCCGGGCGGTTCTCGCCCGACGACGTCTGTTCCATGAAATCGCAATGCGCGCTCATGCCTGCTGCCTCGACGACGCGCCGCAGCGTTTCCTCGCCCCAGCGCCCGCGCGCCTGGTTCGAGTGCAGCACGAGCCGGAACTGCTGCGTCTCCTGCGCCAGGGTCGTGCTCTGCTGCGAGAGCAATTCCAGTTGCTTCTTCACCTCGCCGAGTGTGGAGGATTGCGCCGCTTCGCTTTGCTGCAACCGTTTCTGGTAGGTTTCGAGCTGTTGCTTCAGCGGCTCGACCAGGGTTTTGATGGATTCCTGGCGTTGGGCCAGGTCGCCTTTGGCTGTTTCCTGGAATTTTCCGAAGGTTTGTTCCGCCAGCCGTAGAAATTCCGGTGCGCTTTGTTTCAATGCCTCCGCACTCAACGCCTTGAACGCCTCGCGCAGATCCATCAAAGCCTTGTCCTGCAACGCACGTTGCTCGATCAGCATTTTTTCCGACGCGGCGTGCCGGGCTTCCGCCGCGGCGCGGGCATTGCCCGTTTCAGTCAACTGCGCGCGAAGCCGGGCGAGTTCGGTTTCGCGCTGGCCGACCTGCTGGCGCAGTTCGTTTTCGAGCCGCGCGTCCGGACTGCTGCCGCTGCGGGCGCGCCCTATCAGCCAGCCGGCGATAAAGCCGACCGCTGCGGCGATGGCAAGGAGGATTCCAACAGGCATGTTTAATTTAAAATTTGCGATTTACGATTGACGATTTGCCCGCCGACAGGTGGGGCGAGCGTCTTCGCGAGCCGGATTGTAAAACCAGATTCATGAGGCGCAACGCAGTTTGGTGAACAGCGCCCGCTGATAGTCGGGCAGGAAAAATCGTTTGCCCTTCTGGAAAACGTCATGTCCTTCAGCACGCAAGTGCTTGGCAATGCCTTCAGCGCCGCCGGGATATTTCGGATTTATCTCGCCGCCGGTTTTGAGCGTGCGCCAAAAAGGCGTGATGCGCCTTTTGCCTCCCGTTTCGGCTTCGGCGGCGGCGTGCGCGGCAATCCAGGAAAAAATCCCGGTCGTGATGGGGCAGGCAAAATTCACTTGGTGCCGTGCCGCCAGTGCGGCGCGCAGCTCATTGATCGTGACGACGCGGCCCTTGGGCACCTGCTTCATTAGCGCATCCACTTCCCGCGGCGCGGGAATGACAAACGTGCCTGTGCCCCAGCGTTTGCTCATTTTGCCGGTGACTTTGCACACCCTCGGCAGGCCTTTGTCATCCATCAGTTTTTCACGCCAGGACTTTTTCATATTTGATTTACGGCTTCAAAGGTAGGGCGCGCGCTCCGAGCGCGCCGCGGCGCGATGGGGACATCGCGCCCTACCATTTAAAAATGGGCCACAACCTCAATTTCCACATTCGCGCCCTTGGGCAACGCAGCGACCTGGACCGTCGAACGCGCCGGGAAATCACCAGTGAAATACTTCGAGTAAATCTCATTCATCCCCGCGAAGTCGGCAAGATTCGTCATAAACACCGTGGATTTCACAACATGGGCAAACGTCAGCTTCTGGTCGTCCAGGATCGCCTTGACGTTTTGCAGCACGCGTTCGGTTTGAACTTTGATATCGCCGACAACCAGATTGCCGTTCTTCGGGTCAATTGGAATTTGTCCGGCGCAGAACATCAGGTTGCCGACGCGGACGGCGTGGTTGTAAGGGCCGACCGCTGCCGGTGATTTCGCGGGTTTGATGATGGTTTTGGTCGCCATAAAATGCACGCAAGGTCTAACGGCTTTGAGCGCGCGGGTCAAGGAAAGGCATCGAGGTGCATCTGGTGGGGCGAGGCCCTGACGAGCCGATGTTGGCGTTCGGGACGACGATGACGGCTCGCGGGTACGCTCGCCCCACCAAATTGACTGTCGGCACAGCGTGCTTTTCATTCGCACGCCATCCGCGCGGATGTTATTCTCTGTGCCAAATTAATGTCTGTTCACCACCACCACGAAAACGGCGGTCCGAAAGAAAACCATTCGCCGGTCGCGCAGTTGAAAGCGGCCGCCGAAATTCTCGAAAAGGCGGCGGCCAACCGCGCGTTGCTCGCCGGGCTTCCAGAGAAGGAACGCATGCGTCTGCTCAAGGCAGCGGGTGAAATTTACTGCCCGGACGTGAACGCCCGGCGGCGGTTGGTGAAGGCCCGGGTGCGCCAGCGCAAGGCGGAGAAAATCCAGCGGGACCAGTCCAAGCTCAATAAAACCGGGATCCGCAAACTGCGCCGGGAAAAAATCTTCACCACGCCGAACCTGACTCCGCTCATCGAGTTCCAGCAGCAGGAGGTTGAAAATGACCCGGATTTCCGTGAAGTCGTTGAGCCGCAGAATTGTTACATCTGCAAGCAGGATTACACGACGATTCATCATTTCTACGACCAGCTTTGCCCGGCATGCGGGGAGTTGAATTTCCGCAAGCGAACCGAGTCGGCGGATTTGCGCGGGCGTGTGGCGCTCCTGACCGGCGGGCGCGTGAAGATCGGTTATCAGGCGGGCATCAAGCTGCTGCGCGCCGGGGCGCAACTTATCGTCAGCACGCGCTTCCCGCGCGATGCGGCGACGCGCTACGCGGCCGAACCGGATTTTGCGGAGTGGGGTCAACGTCTGGAAATTTTTGGGCTCGATTTGCGTCATACACCGAGTGTGGAAGCCTTTTGCCGGCACCTGCTCGCGATGCGGACGCGGCTGGATTTCATCATCAACAACGCGTGCCAGACCGTGCGGCGGCCGCCGGATTTTTATCAGCACATGATGGAGCGCGAAAACGGGTCGCTGAACAAAATGCCGGAACCGGTGCGCAAGTTGCTCGGGGCTTACGAGGGTTTGCGCGGCTATCATCTGCTGCCGGAAGGCGACGCGAAACCCGTGTTTGGAGTTCCGCCTTTAGGCGGCGCGGCGACCGAACCGCCTGAAGGCGGAACTCCAAGCCATCGCCTGTCCGCCATCGCGGGCATCACGCACGCGGCGGCGTTGTCGCAGGTGCCGTTGTTGCCTGACGAACTTGCCGCGCAGAAGGATTTGTTTCCCGAAGGCCGGCTGGACCAGGATTTGCAGCAGGTGGATTTGCGCGAGCGCAATTCGTGGCGGCTGCTGTTGGCCGAGGTGCCGTCGGTCGAGCTGCTCGAAGTGCAGCTCGTGAACGCCATCGCGCCGTTCATTTTGAATGCGCGGCTGAAGCCGCTGATGCTGCGTACCCCGGAACGCGACAAGCACATCGTGAACGTGTCGGCGGTGGAGGGGCAATTTTACCGGAAGTTCAAGACGACCCGGCATCCGCATACGAACATGGCGAAGGCCGCGTTGAACATGATGACGCGCACGTCGGCCACGGATTATCACGCGGACGGCATCCACATGAACAGCGTGGACACGGGCTGGGTAACGGACGAAGACCCGGTGCCGGTAGCGGCGCGCAAGGTGCAGGAACACCGGTTTCATCCGCCGCTGGACATCGTGGACGGCGCGGCGCGCATCGTGGATCCGATTATTGCGGGATTCAACACCGGCGAACACGTCTGGGGGAAATTTCTGAAAGACTACCGCGAGACGGATTGGTGAGCGATGACATTATGCCTTGCAGCCTGTTCTCATATTAGAAACCATTCTTGCCAAATCTAACATAAAGGTCATCTGGGACGACACAATCAGGAACAGTCACGTATCGTTGATCTTCCCAAGCATACTCAGTCTTCTGGATTACCTTGATACCAGACAGATCACTGGAACTCTGAACCGATAAATCGTCGTTTATTAGGTAAATTGTGTATGGCTTCAATCGTAACGTGATCTTTTTGCTGCCTTTGGTGACTAAAACATCGTTCTTAACAAACACCAAAGTAATACCACTGTGAAGCTCAAGAACGTTCTTTGGCTCAGGGACCTCGGTATATGAAATTGATGTCATCGTGTCTCGTGGAAAAATAATCCCCCAGATGAAGTGATTGCTATAATCGCCGTAAATCATTACATGCTCACCAAAGTTTTCTTCGCCCCTGACGGTTTTTGCCAGTGGCGGAAGACATTGCGTGGTTGAACACGAAGCGACTGTCAAAAGGGCAAGTAGTGGAAGAAGGATGCGCATCATGGCTTCTAACTAGCAATGGATGGCCTGTTTTGCAGCCTATCCTGTTTCATGGTTTTAAGTGTGTTTCGCGTTTAAGTTTCTGTCCAGTCCGCTTTTTAACTCACTCCACGCTGACGATTCTCGTTGCCTGTTTCGTGCCGCCCAAGGTGAGTTGCGGCTGGTCGCCTTGTTTTTTGCCCATGAGTTGTTCGCCCAGCGGCGATTGCGGGGTGATGACGAGGATTCCCTTTTTTTCGTGAACGACTTCCGTACCGCCGGCGCGCGGGCCGATGAAGTAAAACGAATTTTCGCCGCCATGCTCCAGTTCCACCAGCGCACCGATGTCAATGATGCCGTCGCCGTTGAACTTTTGGGCGGCGAGCTTTTCAAATTCGGCGATGGCGGATTCGATTTCCGCCGCCTGCTTGGACTGGCCGCGGGCGAGGTAGGAGGCTTCGAGGCCGCGGGTGTCGTATTTGTCCTCGGCCTTGTTCTGCTCGTGCGTGGCTTCGGCGCGCGAGGCGTTCGCGGCGCGAAAATAAACCTGCAATTCCTCTGTGAGCCGGGCGACGATTTTCCTGATGAGCGCGCGTTTGTTCATTGCTTCCGGTCCGCGACTGTATTTCGCCGTTCCCGTTCCGTCCAGCGTGGTTTTGGATTTTGTCCGCCGGATTCCGCTGCCGCAAAGCGCCAGCGTCTTGGAGTGCGGCGGTCCTCCGCTGCTTTTCATCCGGTACTGGATCACGCTGGTGCTATGCACACAATCCTGCTCCTCGTATTAAAGATATTTCGCCAGAACCGGTTTCAACTCGGTCACGGTCTTCTTCGGCCACAATTTTTTTTCGGTCAGGATGGCGTTTTTCAACGCGGAATGGCACGGCCAGTCTGGCTCGGCGGGGATTTGATGGATGGCGCGGGCGACAATCTGTTTGGCCATGTCCGCGTTGCGATGAAGGTTCGTGAGAATCAATTCCAGCGTGACGTGCCCGTCTTCTTTCCAGCAATCATAGTCGGTGGCCATCGCCAGGGTGGCGTAGGCGATTTCGGCTTCGCGGGCGCATTTGGCTTCGCCCAGATTGGTCATGCCGATGACATCGAAGCCGGCGCGGTGGTTGATGACGGATTCGGCGCGGGTGCTGAAGGCCGGGCCTTCCATGCAGACATACGTGCCGCCGTTGTGCGCCTGCGCCCGGCAAACAATGGCCGTCTTCAGAAGAATTTGCCGCAATTCCTCGCAGATCGGGTGCGCGAAGGAGATGTGCGCCACGATGCCGCGTCCAAAAAAGGTGTGGGCGAGCGATTGTTTGGTGCGGTCCACAAACTGGTCAACGAGCACGACGTCGCACGGCTTGATTTTTTCCTGTAATGAGCCGACGGCGCTGATGCTGACGATCCAGGCGACCCCCAGCTTTTTCATCGCCCAGATGTTGGCGCGATGGTTGAGTTCGCTGGGCAGGAGGCAATGGCCGCGCCCGTGGCGGGGAAGAAAAACCAAGTCGCGTCCATTGAGCTTGCCGTTCAGCAAATCGTCCGACGGCGGCCCGAAGGGGGTTTTGACTTTCACCCATTTCTGGTGGGTGAGGCCCTCGATGTCGTAAAGGCCGGTGCCGCCAATAATGCCAATGCGATGATTAGACATGGGCGCTTTATAGCATGGGCGCGGCAAAGGTCGCCAGCATTTTTCCCGGTTGGCGGCGGCCCGGCGGTTTGTTAGGCTTGGGGCGTGGAACTGTTTCAGCGCATTTTGAAGACGGCCATCGAAGGCGGCGCGTCGGACGTGCATTTGAAAATCGGCACGCCGGTCGTTTTTCGCATCAATCGCGAATTGATCGCGGTGGATTCCCCCCACCCGACTGCGGAATGGATGGGAAAAATTGTCGAAGCCATCACACCGCTGCATTTGAAAAAGCGCCTCGACGAGGAGCGCGAAATTGATTTTTCGTATTTTGTTCCCGGCATCGGCCGTTTTCGCACCAATCTGTTTCAACAGCGCGGCCAATGGTGTCTGTCCATGCGTTTCGTCAAGACCCAGGTGCCCGGCTTTGAAGAACTCGGGTTGCTTCCGCAGGTGCGGAAAATCGCCGAATCACCCCGTGGGATCGTGTTGGTGGCCGGCGCCACCGGTTGTGGCAAATCCACCACGCTCGCGGCCATGATTGAACACATCAACGGTAATTTCAAGAGGCACATCATTACACTGGAAGACCCGATTGAATACATTTTTGAAGACAACCAATCGGTGATTGAACAACGGGAGGTCGGCCTGGACACGGTTTCATTTCATCATGCGCTTCGGAACGTTCTGCGCCAGGACCCGGACATTATTATGATCGGTGAAATGCGGGATGACATCAGTTTTTCCGCGGCCATGAGCGCGGCGGACACGGGGCATCTGGTTTTGTCCACGCTGCACACGACCAACGCGTCGCAATCCATCAGCCGCATTCTTGAATTCTTCAAGGCCGAGGAACGCGAGCAAATCCGCCGGCAAATCGCCGCCACCTTGTACGCGGTGGTCTGCCAGCGCATGGTCGGCACCTTGGACGGCAAATCAACGCCGGCGCTGGAAATCCTCATCAACACCCCGATGGTCAGAAAACTCCTCGAAGAAAACCGGCTCGACAAATTGCCCGCCGCCATAGAAACGAGCCTGGACGATGGCATGCTCACCTTCAACCAGTCCTTGTTCGATTTGGTCAAGGCGGGGCGCGTGACCGAGAAGGAAGCCATGTCCAAGGCCAGCAATCCGCAGGCGCTGGAAATGAATTTCAAGGGCATCTTTCTGGATGAAGGCCGTCGTATTATCAGCAGTTGATTCACCTCTGCTGGACAGGCCAGAAAACTGCAATTGACTTAATCCCGACCTGGCGTATCGTTTTTTGGCATGCGAGTGTCGAAGGAAACTGATTATGCATTGCGTGCTTTGTTCACCTTGGTGGATCATTTCGGCGGTGCGCCCATACCGATTCGTGAGCTGGCCCGGCGAAATGACGTTCCCAAACGCTTTCTTGAGCAAATCATGCTCAAACTCAAGGCGCAGGGATGGGCGGACAGCGTGGCGGGCGTGCGCGGTGGATATGTACTCGCCAAAAACCCAGGCAAGATTACGATGGGCGAGGTGGTACGCTTATTTGACGGCATAATAGCGCCGATTGATTGTGTTTCGGTCACGGGCTACAAGCGGTGTTCGCAAGAGCCGGTATGCCGGTTCAGGCGCGTGTTTCTCGATGCGCGCAATTACGTTGCCGGATTGATGGAACATGCAACGCTCGCCGAAGTTGCCAAGGGCGCGCCGGTGTCAAAACAGGAGATTTCAGCCGGTTTCATTGGCGGAGAAGGCATTTAGAAAAAATTCAAAAAACCAGTTGACAGGTCCAGCTAAAAGTGGATAATAACGATAATATAGATCGTTTATAGAATGAAGAATGAAATGAAACAAATAGCTTCAAGCTGCTGCATTAGGCGAAGGTTTGCGGCAAGTGGAGAGGCGGTTTTTATTTCGTTTGAATAACGACCTGTAACATCGCTATTAAGAGCATCAATCTGGCTTTGCAAAATAGTTTGAAATTTTATTGATATGAGCACGATTCAGATTAAATCGGAGAGCAGCGCCGATAAACAATTGGGCTGGCTGGAAGTCGTACGCCAGCAGGTTGGAACATTGCGCTACGGCGTGGTGCAAATCATCGTGCATGATGCGCAAGTCACGCAGATTGAGAAAACCGAGCGCGTGCGGCTGGGGAAAACCCGCGCGCAAACATTTTAGCCGGCCAGAAGACTGGAGGCCAAAACAAAAAAATGCCAACCGGATAACTGGAGCGACAGAAACAACAAACAAAGACAACATGAAACCAAATCTGTTGATACTAGCAACCCTTGCCGGGTTGCAATTTGTCTTCCTCGCGTGGGCCGCCGATGACACGGCCACCAACTCCGCTGGCGCCGCGCAAGCCGAAATTCCCGCCCAGGCTGCGAGTGGCGGGGCCAGCCAGTCCGCGGAGGCGGCGGAGATTGAAGCCTTGAAAAAAGCCGTCCAGGAACTTGGCCAAAAAGTCCAGGCGCTCGAACATCAACGCGACCTGGATCAGCAAACCAACAGTGCCACGGCCCGGGAGCAAATCCAGGACCTGGATCAGAAGGTGCGGATTCTCGCACGCCAGCGCGAACTGGATCAGGAGACCGCGCTGGCAACAGCGAAGGCAGCGCCGAAGTTTACCATCGGCTCCAGCGGCTTCAACGCCATGTCGGCGGACTCGAATTTTGTGTTCAGCTTAAAAGCGGTGATTCAGGTGGACAGCCGCACGTTTTTCGACGACAGCGCCATCAAGAACAACGACGGTTTTCTTTTGCGCCGGGTGCGACCGATCTTTCAAGGCACGGTGGACCGCGATTTTGATTTCCGGTTCACGCCGGATTTTGCCCCTTCGACGCCGACAATATTTGATGCTTACGGGAATTATCGTTACGAACCGTGGGCGCAATTGCGGGCGGGCAAATTCAAAACCCCGGAGGGATTGGAGCAGTTGCAGGAGGATGTAAACATTCAGTTCAACGAACGCTCGCTGGTCACCGACCTCGTGCCGAACCGCGATGTCGGCCTGCAGTTGTGGGGTGACATCAACGGCGGCGTGTTGAGTTACGCGGTGAGTATTTTTAATGGCGTGGGTGACGCGCAGAATTCGGGCAACTCAGCTTATGAAAACGAAATTGAATTTGCCGGACGCCTGTTCGCGCAACCGTTCAAGAATTCGGACATCACGGCCCTGCAAGGTCTTGGCTTTGGCGTCGCCGGCACTTCGCAAAATGGCACTTCAAACCTGAAGGACCTGCCCTCAACCACCGGCGGCACATCGCCCGGATACACGACGGACGGACAGCAGCAGTTCTTTGCTTACAATACCAACACCATCGCGAACGCCGAACATTGGCGGCTTTCGCCGCAAGGTTATTATTATTTCGGGCCGCTCAGTTTGATGGGTGAATACGCCATTTCAGATCAGGGGGTCCGGAATACCAGCACCAGGGCCGAAGCTTACCTGCAAAACACAGGTTGGGAAATTTCCGGCGGCTGGGTGTTGACCGGGGAAAACGCCACGTTCGCCGGCGTTACGCCGCTGCACCCGTTTGATCCGCACAACGGCCAATGGGGCGCGCTGCAAGTCGTCGGCCGCTACGAGGAGTTGAACATTGACAATGCCGCGTTTCCAACATTTGCCAATCTGGCCACGTCGGCTTCCGCCGCACAGGCCTGGTCAGCGGGTCTGAACTGGTTCCTCAACAGAAACATTCGCGTCAATGCCAGTTTCTCGCACACGACGTTCACCGGTGGTGGCGGTGCGGGCACAACCGCGTCGGCCATTGTCACGCGCCAGCCGGAAAACATTTTCTTCACGCGCATCCAATTGTCATTCTAACCAGACGGGAAACAGCACATGAAAACATTGCTTAATATTTTATTGGCCGGCGCCTTTGCCATCGCGGCGGACGCCAAGGAAATCAAACTCCTGAACGTTTCCTACGACCCGACGCGCGAATTGTATCAGGATTACAACGCCGCGTTCGCCAGATATTGGAAATCGAAGACCGGCGATGACGTGGTCGTCGCGCAATCACACGGCGGCTCCGGCAAACAGGCGCAGTCCGTCATCAACGGCCTTGAAGCCGACGTCGTCACGCTCGCGCTGGCTTATGACATTGACGCGATTGCACAGCAGGCAAAGCTGCTGCCCGCCGACTGGCAAAAGCGTCTGCCGGACAACAGCACGCCCTACACCTCGACCATCGTATTTCTCGTGCGCAAAGGAAACCCGAAAGGCATCAAGGATTGGGACGACCTCGTGAAACCAAACGTGGTGGTCGTGACGCCGAATCCGAAAACCTCCGGCGGGGCGCGCTGGAATTACCTCGCCGCTTGGGCTTACGCGCTCGACAAGTATGGCCACGACGACGCCAAAGCGCGCGACTTCATCAAGCGGCTTTACAAGAACGTGCCCGTGCTCGATTCCGGCGCGCGTGGTTCGACCACGACGTTCGTTGAGCGTGAAATCGGCGACGTGTTGCTCGCGTGGGAAAATGAGGCGTACCTCGCCATCAAGCAATTCGGCGCGGACAAGTTTGACATCGTCACGCCGCCGTTGAGCATCCTGGCCGAGCCGCCCGTGGCGGTCGTGGACAAGGTGGCAAAGAAGCACGGCACGTCCGACGTGGCGCGGGCTTATCTCGAATACCTTTACTCCGACGAAGGCCAGGACATCGCCGGTCGGAATTTTTATCGTCCGCGTTCGGAAAAGACCGCGGCGAAATATGCCGGCCAGTTTGCCCCGGTGAAACTCGTCACGGTGGACGAGGTTTTCGGCGGCTGGCAGAAGGCGCAGAAAGCGCATTTTGCCGATGGCGGTGTCTTTGACCAGATCTTCCAACCCTGAAACCGGTTAGTGGTTCCTCTGGACGGGGGCCGTATTGGTATATTGGTAAATTAAAGAATTTCTTTCGCTGCGTTTTAACAACGGTTATACCGCTGAAGAGGATTTTGCATGGTGAATAAAAAAACCAGCGTGTTGCCCGGCTTCAAGCTGACGCTCGGCTACACCCTGCTTTATCTCAGCCTCATCGTCCTGATTCCGCTGGCCTGCACGATTTGGAAAACGAGCGCGCTGACGTGGGACCAGTTCTGGCACACCGTCACCGCGCCGCGCGTGCTGGCGTCGTATCGCCTGAGTTTCGGCGCGTCGTTTCTGGCAGCGTTGACGAATCTGTTTTTCGGCCTGCTGGTCGCGTGGGTGCTGGTGCGCTACCAGTTTTGGGGCAAACGGTTCGTGGATGCTTTGGTGGACCTGCCGTTTGCGTTGCCGACGGCGGTGGCCGGCATCGCGCTGACGGCGGTGTATGCGCCGCACGGCTGGATCGGCCGATGGCTCGAACCGCTCGGAATCCAGGTTGCCTTCACCCGGCTCGGCGTATTCGTTGCGCTCACGTTCATCGGGCTGCCGTTCATTGTTCGCACCGTGCAGCCGGTGCTGGAAGATTTCGATCTCGAAATTGAAGAATCCGCCGCCAGCCTCGGCGCGAACCGCTGGCAGACGTTCTGGCGCGTCACCCTGCCCATGCTGCGGCCGGCGTTGTTAACCGGCTTCACGCTCGCGTTTGCCCGCGCGCTCGGCGAATACGGCTCGGTCGTTTTCATCTCCGGCAACATGCCGATGAAAACCGAGATCACGCCCCTGCTCATCTACACCAAGCTCGAAGAATTTGATTATCCCGGTGCCACGGCCATTGCGGTTGCCATGCTGGTCGCTTCCTTTGTGCTATTATTGACCATTAATTTTCTCCAATGGTGGAGCCACCGCCATCACCGGCCCGTTTGATTTATGATTCCGGCTTCAACCCTCACCGCCCCGCGCCGCTCCGCTCCCCGCCGCGTGACGGCCGAGCCGCCGTTTGTGCGCCGGCTGCTCATCGGCGTGGCGTTGGTGTTTCTCGGTTTGTTTCTGTTCGTGCCCTTGGCGGCGGTTTTCGCGGAAGCATTTGCCAAAGGTATCGGTTTCTATCTTCACACGTTCGACGACGTTGACACCGTGGCGGCCATCAAACGGACCTTCATCGTCGCCGGCATCGCCGTGCCGCTGAATTGCGTTTTTGGCGTGGCGGCGGCCTGGGCGATCGCCAAATTCGATTTCCGATGGAAGACCGTGCTGATTACACTGATCGACCTGCCGTTCACGGTTTCACCCGTGGTTGCGGGAATGATTTTCGTGCTGCTCTTCGGCGCGCAGGGATTGCTCGGGCCGTGGCTTTTGGCGCACGATATCCGAATCATCTTTGCCATGCCGGGCATTGTGCTGGCGACGATTTTTGTGACGTTCCCGTTTGTCGCGCGCGAATTGATACCGCTCATGCAGGCACAGGGCCGCACCGAGGAGGAAGCCGCGCGGGTGCTGGGCGCCAGCGGCTGGCAGACGTTCTGGCGGGTGACGCTGCCCAACATCAAATGGGGACTGATTTACGGTGTCATTCTTTGCAATGCGCGGGCGATGGGCGAGTTTGGCGCGGTGTCGGTCGTCAGCGAGCACATCCGAGGCCCGGGGGGACAGATACTATTCCGCTGCACGTCGAAATCATGTATAACGAATACAATTTTACCGGTGCCTTCGCCTTGGCGTCACTGCTGACGTTGCTGGCGGTCGTCACGCTGGCGCTGAAAACGTGGGTGGAGCACAAAAACGCCGCGTTGCGCGGAACGGAAAACTGATTTATCGCATGAGTGTTGAAGTTCTCAACGTCACCAAGAAATTCGGCCAGTTCACCGCGCTCGATAACGTGAGCCTGAAGATCGAGTCCGGCGAACTCGTTGCCTTGCTCGGCCCGTCCGGTTCGGGCAAGACGACGCTGCTCCGCATCATCGCCGGGCTGGAGTTCCCCGATCCCGGCGACGCGCAGGTTTTATTTTACGGCGAGGACGTGACCATGATTCCCGCGAGCCAGCGCAAGGCCGGGTTCGCGTTTCAACATTACGCGTTGTTCCGGCACTTGAACGTCTTTGAAAACATCGCTTTCGGCCTGCGGGTCCGTCCGCGCGCGACCCGGCCCAGCGAAGCCGAAATCCGCGCACGCGTGGAGAAACTGTTGCGGCTCATCCAACTTGAACCGCTCGCCAAACGGTTTCCGTCGCAACTCTCCGGCGGCCAGCGCCAGCGCATTTCATTGGCGCGCGCACTGGCGGTCGAACCCAAGGTGCTGCTTCTCGATGAGCCGTTCGGTGCGCTTGACGCGAAGGTGCGGAAGGAACTGCGCCGCTGGCTGCGTAATTTGCACGACGAAATCCACATCACGACGCTGTTTGTCACGCACGATCAGGAGGAGGCGCTGGAAGTGGCCGACCGCGTGGCCATTTTGCGCGCGGGCCGGGTCGAGCAAATCGGCACGCCGGAGGAAATCTACGACAATCCGGCCTCGCCGTTCGTTTATGATTTTCTGGGCAATGTGAACCTGTTCAGCGGCCGGGTGCGCGACGGCACCGTCGTCATCGGCGGCACTGAGTTTGCCGTGCCGGAAACCGCCGGGGAGACGGACTCGGACGCCATCGCCTTCGTGCGGCCGCACGACATTCGCGTCACCCGCGAACCGGGCGGCCCGGCAACGCTGGCGGCGCGCGTCATTCGCAGCAATGCCGCGGGCCCGCTGGCGAATCTTGAACTGGTGCGGCTCGACACGGGCGGACAGTTCACGGTGCAGTTGAGCAAGGAACAATTCCAGCAATTGCAGCCGAAAGCGGGCGAACCGGTGTTCGTGGAATTGCGGAACGTGAAGGTTTTCTCCGACGATTATTCGATTTGAACCCGGCGGCCAACCCTGAGAGACTGGCGCCGATGTACGAATTTTTTGGGAAATTATTATTTCCACGCCTGCCGCCCGATTT
Source organism: uncultured Verrucomicrobiae bacterium (assembly GCA_963744965.1). Classification (GTDB taxonomy): domain Bacteria; phylum Verrucomicrobiota; class Verrucomicrobiia; order Limisphaerales; family UBA11358; genus UBA11358. The sequence continues at coordinate 10,103 of CAVUVT010000012.1, read as the reverse complement.
GCAAAGGCGCAAGATTAACATCTTCCTGGCGGTTCTGTTGGTTGGCCTGCTCCTGGGCGGCCTGATGGCGTTGATGCTGGTCTTAAGAAACAAAATAGGCGTTCGTTGAACTCTTTCTTAGGTGAGGGCACTGATGAAAATGGGGTGGCCGACGGGATTCGAACCCGCAACAACAAGCTCCACAAGCTTGGACTCTACCGTTGAGCTACGACCACCAACCGAGGGATAGACTAGGTTTATCGGCCGCAGCCGTCAAGTTGCCACACCATGGGTTGGTAAAATTTGAATTTCCACCACTAAAAACCATTCCAACCGGGCGATGGTGCGCTTCCTGCTTTAAGCGGTGCGTATGAAACACAAGAACAAAGGGGATTATGAATTGGTTGAGCCATTTGATGCGGACGGGGGTTCGTTAAATGGGGTCAACCCGGAAATCGCATTTACCCTTGGGGTTGAATGGCAAATGTTCCGGCAACGTCTGAAAACAGGACGGCCATTTCAAACCCTTTGTCTTTCCATGAACACGAATCGGCTGGTGAAAATGGCCGAACGTCAGCGCCGTTTTGTTGAAGACAGACCCACCCCTTGGTCAGGATGGTCGGAAATTTGGGTGGGCGATTACTTGGGTTGAGTTTCCACCACCAAAACCCAAGTGATGTCTTTGCGGTTGCCTTTCTCCCGGCAATATTCACAAGGGGGAAACACATGTCCTTGAGGAATAACCCGCTCAACCGAATGGCCGCAATTTCCAACGGCACGGTACACTCCAGAAATAGGACAAACCTGTCCAGTGATTCGGCTCATAATTAATTCTCGGTTTCTTCGGCCACAAATACACCCGTGTTTAATGAAGTTTTGAAACTATTTCACTAAAAAGTAAAGCAACTTTGTTGTTTGGTTGTGTCCTATTTTAGGACAGTGGGTGGGCTTGGCTGCGGATTTCCCTTTTCATAACCGATATTTTATGGCCGCAATAATCGAACCTCTCAAGGCTCATCCAGCCAAGTTTCGCATAGAGAACTTCGGCGGAAGAGGTCCAAAGATAAAGGCGCTTTACGCTCAATCGGCGCGCTTCTTTTATCAATCGGTGGATAAGCGCAGTCGCCACGCCCTGTCCTCGATATTCTTTAACTACGAAGATTCCACCCACCCACGGTGTCAATTGGGGACGCACATCCAGGTCCTGCAGTTTCAAAGAACCTGTGCCGATGACCGTGTCGTGGTAAATCGCCACCAAAGCCAATGGCAAAGTATTGAGATTAACCCGTTGTGCGTAGGAGGCAACGACGTCCCCCAACGTCATTCCGGCTTTGCCATAGACCGGTTTCCATTCATCATGGGAATATTTCGCCAGTTGCGGAATGCAGGCCGCGTGATTCTTGAGAAAGTCAATTTTTATTGCGTCCTGGCGCATGGGCGGCAATCGAATCAAAACTGAGCCGTAAGTTCCCAAAAGACAAGCGGAACCGTATTTTTCATTTTCGTTCCGCCATTGCAAACCTCCGGCGCCCGTTTTAGAATTTTCACAATTCATCCAACGCATGGCGGAATACAAAGTCCAGTTCGAGGTCTTCGAAGGCCCGCTCGATTTGCTCCTTTACCTCATCAAAAAGGAGGAGGTGGACATTTATGAGGTCAACCTCACGCGGCTCGCCACGCAGTTCATCGAATACATTGACCTCATGCGCCAGTTCGATCTGGAGATCGCCGGCGAATTCCTCGTCATGGCCTCGACGCTCATGTACCTCAAGAGCCGCGAACTGCTGCCCGTGGACCAGCAGGTGCCGGTGGAAGGCGAGGAGGAAGGCGAAGACCCGCGCTGGGAATTGATCCGTCAGCTCGTCGAATACAAAAAGTTTAAGGACGCCGCCGCGCGCCTGCAGGTTCTCGAAGCCGAACAGGAAAACATTTTCCCGCGCCTGCCCGGCAAGCTCGAATTTGAAAGCGCCGCGTCGCCGCCCAAGCCGGACGTTTCGATTTTCGATTTGCTCAACGCCGTCAACGGCGTGCTGCAACGGTTCGCCAAGCGTGAAGACCGGGGCGACATTTTTGAGGACAAATGGACCGTCAGTGAAAAAATCGAGTTCATTCTCAAAGTGATTGCCGGGCGCGGCAGCCTGCGCTTCGCCGAATTGTTCGAGGGCGCGGCCAGCCGCTCCGAAGTCGTCTGCACCTTCCTGGCGCTGCTGGAATTGATCCGCCTGCGCCAGCTCGTTTGCTCGCAACCCGAAGCTTTCGGCGAAATTGAAATCCGCCTCGCCTCGCCGCCAGCAGATGTGGCACAGACCTCTGGTTTGTGTGAGGCAAAAGGGGAAATGATTCAACCTGATCAAAACGCACACAGGTCGGAGACCTGTGCCACGCCGGCAACATCTGAACCGGCTGCTGCGCCAGCATCCGAACCCGTAACCGCTGCCGGAACCAATCCGCAATCCGCAATCCGTAATTCGCAATCATCCTAGCATGGAACTTAAACTCATTCTGGAATCGCTGCTGTTCTCCGCGCAAAAACCGCTGAGTGTGAAGGAAATTCGCGACGTGCTCGCCGCCGCCGCCGGACACGAAGCTGCCGATGCCACCGCAAAATCGCTGGCCAAAGTCAAGGAGGGCGAACTGACCGCCGCGTTGGAACAATTGGCGCGCGAACACGAAACCGCCGCTCGCAGCTATCGCCTCGCGTGCGTCGCGGGATCCTGGCAATTCGTCACGCAGCCGGATTACGCGCCGTGGCTCCGCGCTTTGGTGGGTATCAAAACCCGTCCGCCGCGGCTGTCGCTGCCCGCGCTCGAAACGCTGGCGATCATCGCCTATCGCCAGCCCATCACGCGCGCCGAGGTCGAGCAGATTCGCGGTGTGAACGTGGATGCCACGATGCAAACGCTCATGGAACGCGGCCTGGTGGAGGCCGTTGGCCGCGCCGAAGTGGTGGGCCGTCCGCCGACCTACGGCACGACTGCGTTGTTCCTCGAATACTTCGGCCTGCGCGGTCTGGAAGATTTGCCCGCCGCGGACGAACTCCGCCGCATTGTGGTTGAAAGGCCGCCCGCGCCGGTCACCGCCGAACCCGGCCTGGCCACCACGCCGCCGGAACAGCTGGCGTTACAACCGGCCGCGCCGGAATCGGGTGAAGGTGGAAAAAAAGAAGCTGGGAGCCAAAAGACTGAAGACATCCCAAAGGGATGAAATCAATCAGCTCAAGGTTGGTAGTGCAGCGACTGCCTTGGGTTTACGTCCCACAAAACATTTCTTCGCCCGTGGGAACGGGAGAAGGTGGCCGCAGGCCGGATGAGGGCCAAGACAAGGAGTGGAAAAAATCTACAACTAGATTCGTTCTCAAGCGCCCAGTACCACGGCGACGATGGCGATGGCAATTGCGATTCCGATTTTGCGCGAGCGGTTCACAGATCAAGGTGATGGCCAACAACAGTTTCAAGCTCACCGAACAGATCGGTCGTCCGCTCGGATTTTTCAGTGTCTCTCCATTTCTCCCGCACTTCCACAAGGACGGTTTTTCGAGACGGTGTCGGGGTAGGACGGCGGACCAGATACACAATGGCCATGCGTGCATTGTTGTCCTTAAAAGCCCGTGGCAGCGTGATGACAAGGCGCAACTCGCAATCGCGTGCCAGTTCCAGCCGTAATGCAGGCATCCCCCGGTTCTGACGGGTCAGCAAACCTTCCGGAACCAACAGGCAAAGGCGACCTCCATTCGGCCGGGCCAATTCGACCGCCCGACGGATAAAACAGTGATGGTCCATCAGTCCGCCCTTGGTTTGCCCGAATCGTCTTTTCCATTGACGTACAATCTCATCCCGGTTTGTGCCGGAATACTCATCATTGCCGGGCGGGTTGCCGATTACCAAATCGTACGTTCCCATGCGGAGATGCGGTTCAGCTTTGGCGTCCTCGTTAATCTCGCTTTTCCTCGGCGCGCGCTGGTAGAGAACGTTGTGTAGGAATACCTGGAGATGTTCGGCGTGCTGCGGATAAAGAAACGTCAGCAATTCGCGGGCGCAGGAAACGCAGAACGGATCGTCGTCAACCCCAACCAGTCTGCGGGTTAGAAAGTCCTGCGCGCGTCTGTCACCGTCCACCCGCGCCACGTGGTCCACGCATTCGGCGAGAAAGACGCCGGTTCCACACGTCATGTCAATCACCCGCTCTCGCGCGCGGGGTCGCGCCAGCCTGACCATTTGCTGCGCGATTTCCGTGGGGGTGAAGTACCGCGCGACATTGCGATAACGCACGGCGCCATTGATACGATAGGCGCGCGATTGCGACTCGCCGGTAAAATAACGATGCGTTCCGCGACCAGCCGGTTGAAGCAGGAACTTGCGATAGCCGCGCGCCACTGCCGCGCCGGTGAATTCCTCCGATTCAATCTTTTGCCGGTACAACGCAATGGTCCTCAGTACGCGATGGATCGCCCCTTCTCGCAGGCTGGCCTTCCGGCAGATGGATCGGATGTCGGCTTCTTCATGCCGCCGCGCATGGTCAACGATGCGGTTGAACAGGATGATTTTCTGGTCTTCCTTGTTCCGCAGCGAAGCCGCCCGGTCAATCGAAGCGAACAGGTCCGTGAAAAACTGGCTTGCCAGATCCGCCACGAGCACTTCCTGCCGGGGAGACACGGCTGCCGCAGGCCGCAATTGGCCTGCTTCTTCAAGTAATTCACCCCATTCGAGAAAAGCGAGAAGGCCATTCTGCCGGATGGGTTCGTACTCGATGTTAAGACCGCGGACAACGGCCCGGCACATCTCCGCCCGGTTGCCCGCCGCCGTGATAAGAAACGGCACGGTTCGCTCCTGCATCAGGCAATCGTGCTGGCGCGGTTTGAAATTGCGGCTGTAATTCTTGGCTTGCCGGAAACCAATGTCGAACTGCCGGGCAATCGGCTCGCCTTCAATGGTCACCAGCGGCACGTCGCCGTGATGGACCAGATAATCGAGCCGGAGCAATCCGTCGCCAAACGGATTCTCGATCTGGAACTGCGGACGCCGGGCTTCTGGCGGAATGCCCAGATAATCCATCAATGGCCAGATGACGCGGTGCCCGTATTCAATGTCATTCAGGCACGGCGTGCTCAACAAATCCCGGATCCGGCCATTGGTTTTCATGGAGCGTTGCCCGTGAATTCAACCGGCAAACGGTTTGATCTTCTTCTGTTTGCTTTCCAGCACGGCTTCAAGCTGGGAAATCAAATGCTTCAAGCGTTCCTGGGCTTCGGTCATTGCGCGTTTGTAAGCTGCGCTCTCGTTAGCCAAGTTGTTTATGGCTTCGCCATAGCGTCCTGATTCAATACCTTCTGACACAAGGATTTCTTCTTTGATAGCCATTCCTCTGTCGTGACATTTCGACACCGCAAGATATTGCTTCTCGACTTCTTTTTGCGCATCGGTAGGCAGTGTTGGAATCAATAGACTCCGAATTTGTCCGAAGTTGATTTTTTGCGAGTCAACGCCATGAACAAGCCTTTGAATTTGTAACTGGCCAAACTTGGTCTTCAACAGCGTCCCGACATAAAATGGGTTTATGCCTTTAACGCGAACACGATCAATGTCCTGACTTATATTCATCTTTCCGTAATTGCGGCCCACCACAACGCAACGCCCGATCAAAGTTTCGGTTCCCCGAAAGGCGGTGTTCGTTATCAAGATGTCCCCCTGTTTAACTCGACTGCGCACCGGATCATTCTGACTGCCTTCAGCGACCCGATCCGGCTTCACCGCAAAATCAATTCCCGTGTCCCGGATATTGATGACCTGCAAGTAGCGCACCGCGCCGCGCGGGCTGAGTTTTCGCGCGCCGACTTGTCCGTAGGTGATGCCCTTGGAGCCGTCGGGCAATTCTTCTGGTATGAAATCGGCCAGCGGAACGCTCCGCAGCTTTTTGAGTTTCTTTTCATTCTGGCGGAAGCGCTCTTCAAAGTAACCGGCATTCCAGCGATTGTGCCGCAGCAGTTCGGGCCGGCCAATTTTCACTTCCAGCGTCGGGGCATCGGGTAATTCTTGCATTTTTATTTCACATCGGGCCAGAACTTCTTGCGGTCGCTCCGCGCGTCCGCCAGCACGCGCGCCAGGTAGCTCTCGTGGGAGAAACCCGGCGCATCGAGGCGTGGCGCGGCGAGAAATATCGGTTGATCCTTGTCCGATGAATCATCCAGCGTGTCTGGCCGATACCAGCCATCGGGGCGATCCTGCGCGCGGCGGCGGGCAAAGATGATGGACGTTTTGGCATTGGCGCCGACTCCGGTGAAAATCTTTTGCGGCAGACTGACCGAGGCAAGCAGGTCCATTTTCCCAAGCAGCCAGATTCTAAAGGCTCCCAGACGGTCGCTGGCAACAATGCTCTCCGGTACGATGATGGCGATGAATCCGCCGGGTTTCGCCAATCGAACGAACCGCTCCGTAAAAACAACCTCGATGGCCGTACCCGCGAGCCGGCGAATGGCATCGCGCACTTCGAGCCGTGAAGTGTCGAGGGGGCGATTGGCCGGCCAATGGGCGATGAGTTGGGCCGCCCGTTCGTAGTCGCCAGCGGTTGGCTGGCGTCGGTCAAAAAGGGCGGACGCGGTGAAAAGCTCGACTGGCGCACTTTCGGACTTTTCTTCGATTGCATCTTCCGGTTCAGCTTCGGTTTCAAGCCGCCAGCAGGAATACTGGCTCAGTTTCCTCACCAAGCGATCCAACTCCGCGCTCTCCTGGCGAGACAATGGCTGTCGTGGCGCCGGTGTTTCCTCTTTGAGGCAACTGGCTTGAAAAAAATCCTGCTCTTCGTGGCGTATCATGCCTTCCGCAGGCTCGTCGAGCAATCGGAGCAAATCCCGCAGTCCCCTGCCACTGAACGGCGGATTGCCGGCAATGATGTCGAAGGCATCTTCTCTGATGCCGCTCATTGGATCATCCAGCAATCCGTTCGCAAGCATCAGATTCGCCTTGCGCAAGAAAGGATCCTGATTCCAGCCGGGTGCGAGCAACGCGTCAATGTCTGCGCCAAAAAGATTTTTCCCCGGTAATCCGCCGCGTTCATGGGCAATCCGAAGAAAAACACCTTCCCCACAAGCCGGATCAATGAGACGCGTGTTCACTGAGAATCGGCCTCCGTGGATAACTTCCAGCAAGTCCCAAATGAAGCCAGCGACCGGAGGCGAGGTGAAGAATTGTCCCAGCTCGCGTCGCCGCTCCAGGTCACCATTGCGCGAATTCGCGACAGAGGACAATTCTCGATGCGGTGGTTTCAGTCCGGTCGTCACAGCATTCATTCTTGAATACATTCAAACTGGCGAAACCGGGGTGAATGGTCAACAGCCGAGTTCTTTCAAGGTAATTCATTTGAAGCGAGCACGGCGGATACAATTCGCGTCATCTGAGTAATCTGCGGGCGGTCCGGTTTTTCAACTCAAATCTTCGCCAGCGCCTGTTTCAGGTCGGTGATCAAGTCCTCGACATCTTCCAATCCCAAGGCGATGCGCACCAGGTTGTCCACCATGCCGAGGGACTCTCGGTATTCCACCGGATAGTCGAAGAACGACATCATGGACATCTGGGTGACGAGACTCTCGGAACCGCCGAGGCTGGGCGTGATGAGAAAGAGTTCCAGCGAGTCAATGAAGCGCCGCGTCGCCTTGTCGTTGCCCTTGACCAGGAAAGTGATGACGCTGCCGAAGCCGTCCATCTGCTTTTTTGCCAGTTGGTGATCCGGATGCGATTTCAATCCGGGATACCAGACCTTTTTGATTTTAGAATGCCCTTCGAGGAACCGGGCGATTTCGAGTCCGGCTCGATTGTGATGTTCCATCCGCAAACCAAAGGTTTTCAATCCGCGTTCCAGCAGAAAACAGGTGAGCGGACCCGGAATGGAACCGATCATCCGTTGCAGTTTGTTCAGGTCATCCAGCAACTTGTGATTGCCGAGTGTGACGCCGGCCAGCAGATCGTTGTGGCCGCCGAGATATTTCGTGGCCGAGTGGATGACGATGTCCACGCCCAATTCCAGCGGCCGGATGTTGAACGGCGTGGCCAGCGTGGCGTCAATCATCGTGAGCAGTTTGTGCCGCTTTGCGACTTTCACGATGGCCGGAAGGTCCGGCACGCGCAGATAGGGGTTCGTCGGCAATTCGGTGAAAATGATGTTCGTGTTGGGCTGGATGGCCTTTTCGATGGCCGCCGCCGTCGGGTCCACGAGGCTGGATTGAATCCCGAATTTCTTCAGCAGGTTGGTTGCGAAGTCGCGCGTCTGCCGGTAGCAGTCGCTCGTGAAAATGATGTGGCCGTCCTTTTTCATGTAGGCCATGAGCGTGAGGATGACTGCGCTCATGCCGGTGGAGAAAAGAATGGCCCGTTCGGCACCTTCGACGGCGGCGAGCTTGCGTTCGGTCTCCTGCTGGGTCGGATTGCCGTAGCGGCCGTATTCGTGTTCGCGGATGACGCGGCCCTGGCCCTTGGCCTGCATGAACTCGAAGACTTCGGACGTGGACTCGAAGCTATAGTTCGAGGTGTGGACGATGGGCGTGGACACCGCGTGGTGTGCCTTGCGATGTTTGCCGCGGCCGTGAATCGCCAGCGTCGCCGATCCCCACTTGCTTGGGTAGGGTCGGCGCGCCGCGCCGACCGGACGCCGCAGCGCGGCGTCCCTACCTTGGTTGGATTTAGACATTGAACCGGCTCCTTTCCTTGAGCGCCTTGTGCAGCGCGTCCTTCACCGCGTCCAAGCTGGCGGGCAGTTCAATCGGCCGGTTTGCATGGCGGCACGGAAAATCCAGTTCCCGCTGGTGATACTTCACCTTCATCTCGACGAATTTCAGTCCGTGCGCCGTGGAGATGACGACCACGCGCTCTTTTTTGTCGATCTTGCCGGCCTTGAGCAGTTTGATTAAAACCGCCAGCGCGACACCGGTATGCGGGCAGTTGAACATTCCGGTGCGATCGCCCAGCGCCGCGGCGTTGGCCAGTTCCTCCTCGGTGGCCTGTTCGACGATGCCATTGAATTGCTTCAACGTGCGGATCGCCTTCTGAATGCTGACCGGGTTGCCGATTTGAATGGCGCTGGCCAGTGTTTTTTGCGCCTGGACCGGCTCGAACGTCTTGAAGTTCTTCAGGTACGAACGGTAAAGCGGATTGGCCCGCTCGGCTTGCGCGACGACAATGCGCGGCAGTTTGGAAATCAGGCCGAGGTCTTTCATCATCATCAGGCCCTTGCCGAGCGCGGAAACATTGCCAAGATTGCCGCCGGGAATGATCATCACGTCGGGTACCTGCCAGTCGAACTGCTGTACGATTTCGATACCCACCGTCTTCTGGCCTTCCACCCGCAACGAATTCATTGAGTTCGCCAGGTAAAGCGTTTCGTCCTTGGTGATTTCCTGGACCAGCCGCATGCAGCCGTCGAAGTCGGTGTCGAGATAGAGCACGAGCGCGCCGTTGGAAATCGGCTGGATGAGCTGCGCGCCGGAAATTTTCCCGCGCGGGAGGAGCACGATGGATTGGATGCCGGCGGCGGCGCAATAGGTGGCCAGCGCCGCCGAGGTGTCGCCGGTGGAGGCGCAGACGACGGCCTTGATGGGCGCGCCTTCGGAAATCATCTGCTTGACCTGCGAAACCAGCACGGTCATGCCGAGGTCTTTGAACGAGCCGCTGTGCGTGTTGCCGCAGAGTTTGACCCAAAGTTCGTTTACCCCGATTATCTTTCCGAAGCGTTCGGCCCAGAAAAGATTGGTGCCGCCTTCGTAAAGTGAAACGACATCGTCGTCCTTGATCTGCGGCAGATCCATTCCTTCTTGCCCCACACGCCGGAGCCGTAGGGCCATTCGTTGCTCATGTACCGCTTTTCAAAAAGTTTTTTCCAGGTCGCGGCGCTGCGGCGTTTCAATGCCTTGAGGTCGTGCTGCACCTCCAGCAGCGAATGGCAGCGCAGGCATTGGTACACGATGGAGTTGAGCGGATAAGTTTCTCCGCACTCCGGATTGATACATTGAAACCAGGCTCGGTATGACATGGTCATCTTTCCGATGCCGCATGCGGCCGGCTGTTCTCAACCAGAACCGCTTCGACACCATTTACGCGCCTCAGCATGGACATCCGCTTCGTAGTTTTCAAGAAAACAGC
>CAVUVT010000011.1:0-417351 GCA_963744965.1 uncultured Verrucomicrobiae bacterium | reverse complement strand
TCGGCCATCTCTCCAATAACCAATAGAATCAAGGTGTTTATGAGTTTTCAGACACCCTGAAAAACTTTGCATTTGACATTTGCCGACACATTGCCGACACTTAACGACATGAGCACAACCAAAGCGCGGAACTGGTCGCCAGTAAAGGGCGAGCAATTCGAGTCTGTCAGTGTTGGCAACGTCACGGTGAAACTCTACAGACGCCAACGAACAACAGCAAACGGAAAAAAGAAGCGGACGATTTACGAACTGGCCGACTACACCAGCGGCGAACGCCGGTTGCGCGGCTTCACCGACCACGGCGACGCCCGCAATGAGGCCGAGAAAATCGCCCGCCAACTTTCCAGCGGCGACGCGACGGCGGCAACCATGCGGAACAGTCAGGCGGCCAGCTACGGGCGTTCCGTGGAGCTTGTACGGCCCACTGGCGCGTCATTGGAGTATGCAGCCAGCGTTTACGCCAAGTGTTTTGAAATTCTTGGTGGTGATTACGCTATCGAAGCGGCCCGGTTCTTTTCCATGCACCGCGCCGACAAGGTGAAACAACGCAAGGTTGCTGACGTGATTGTGGAATTGATTGCTACAAAAACAGCGCGGGGCAAATCACTGCGTTACATCGGCGACTTGCGGGCAAGGCTGGCACGGTTTGCCAAATTCTTTGGTGCTGACACATCTATCATCACGCAACCGGATTTGAAAGTTGAACCGGATACCCGCAACCGGGGCGTGGACATTTCCACGGTGACAACTGCCGATGTTCAAAAGTGGTTGGACGGCCTGAAGCTATCGGCGCAATCGGCGCGGAATTTCCGCACGGTCATCGGCACGCTGTTTTCGTTCGCCGAGTCACGCGGTTACATTTTCAAAGGCGGCAATCCAATCGAAGGCACGGAACAAATCACAGTCAACGGCGGCGACATTCAGATTTACGCGCCGGGCGAAATCACTGCGTTACTCAAAGCCTCGTCACGGGAATTTTTGCCCGTCGTTGCGCTTGGCGCATTTGCCGGTTTACGCACCGCTGAAATTGAACGGCTGGAATGGCCCGACGTGGACATGGCCGGTGGATTTATCACCGTGGCAGGCGACAAAGCCAAGACACGATCACGGCGGCTTGTGCCTGTCCTGCCGAATCTGGCGCAATGGCTCGCGCCCTATGCCCGAAGCAAAGGCAAAATCTGGAAGGGCACAACGAACGATTTGCAGGATGCACGCGCCGAGACGGTGAAGAAATCCGGCGAGGCGTGGAAGGACAACGGTTTGCGGCACAGCTTCATTTCCTACCGGCTCGCCAGCATCCAAAACGCCGCGCAAGTTGCGTTGGAAGCAGGTAACAGCCCGGCGATGGTGTTCAAACACTACCGCGAGATTGTGAGGCCCGCAGCCGCCGTAACTTGGTTTGCCATTGCGCCAGAGCAACCGGCCAACATCGTGAACCTACCCAAAGCAAAGGCCGCGCTATGAGAAAAACAGGCATGATGGCAAAACTTCATTCCGCCGATGCTGGCGATGCGGTAAACGACGCCAACGCGAAAATTGCAAAGTATGGCGCTTTGTTGCCACTTGTGATTGACACACTTGACGGTTTGGAATTGCTCTGCCGTTCAGAGACGCCAGCCAAAGATATTCGTGAGGCGATGACCGACAGGCCGATGAAATATCCGAAGGGAGTTGGCCGGGATAAACGCAAATTGATTCACCGCCTGAGAAAGATTCGGGCATCGCTCATCACCTTGCTTGTTGCGATTGACGAACGTGACGCCAAATTCTTTGGTGACATGGCGGGGTTTTGCCGCAGCGAAGGCGCAAACAGTAGCGACGTGGCAGTTGACCCTCTCCGATTGAGACTGACCGATTTGCAATTTTGGCAGGAACTTGGGGCACGCAAACCTTTGACGAAAGGACAGCTTCAAGACGCGCTAAAGTGCGATAGACGGACACTCAGCCGAGCAGCGAATGAAGTTGGACTCAAGACCCAGCCGGACAAAAAAGGACGGCCATCTAAAAAAGCGGGCAATTAGAATTCTTTCGCCCGTTTTTTGATTGCGTCACATGGCTCAGTTTCGAGCCATGACAGACACGAAAGCTAACACCACTCAAAACCCCGCCGAGATTTTCGACGACGCACAGGCCGCCGCCTACGTTGGTGGAATTACGCCCCGCGCAATTCGTGACTGGCGCACACGTCGAGGTTTGCCCTTCATTCGCATCACATCGAAAGTTTGCCGTATCAGACGCACCGACCTCGACAGGTGGATGGCGGAACACCGGGTTTCCATCACACGTAACCACGCATGAAAGGGAAACAACCATTCCACCCCGACTACATCAACCCGCACGCCGACCCGCTGCATAGTCAGACCGTTGAATTTGACTACGCCGCCGTTGACCGGGCGCTTGGCGAGATTGACAGCGTGATGAAAAGCGGCGATGCATACGACCCTCGCCAGGCATACGCTGCGCTCATTCGTAAAATCTTCCTTTGGGTCACTGAAGTCGAATTGCGAAAGAAGAACAGCGCCATGATTATCGGTCGCCGGTTCGTTGCTCTTGCATGGGTATTCGACCCCGGCTTATTCGCAGGCAGTCCAAGTGCCACAGCGTTAAGCAAGCAGATCGGAATATCCTCCTCATGCGAGTTTCACAAGCTCACCGGAGCAGCAGCAAGGGAGTTCGGTATCACAAACAGGGCGCAAGACCACGCATGGAATCGCGGCCAGCGGAAAGGGGTGCAAAATGCCATCACCTGACGAAAATGCCCGCCAGCCACTTTCGCAGCCGACGGGCACGGATTCTAACGCTCACAGTAGCGGGAACGCTTCGCCTCAATCTTGGTTCAAGGCCATCCGTTCTGCCGACGCGCTGGAATTGATACGTTCCAATCCAAACGCCTACACGCTGGCCGCTGTCATCGCTTACCGCGCCCGGTGGAGTGAAGGATTTAATGCCGATGGAGTCGGCTTGGGTGAAGCCATGATTGGTGACTTCGCCAGCTACGGAATGACCCGCCAAGAATATCGCACTGCGCTCGCCCAACTCATCAAATGGCGTTTTGCAACCACCAGAGCAACCAACGACGGAACAATCGCAAGGCTTATGGATAAAAGGCTTTTTGAGATTGTCACACTTACAGCAACCACCAGAGCAACCAACGGCCAACCACCAAGCAACCACCGAGCAACCACTAACTATAACGGTAGAACAGTAGAGCAGTATAAGGGGGGCCATTCTCCCCGCTTGGAAAAATTGGCCGGATGGCAATTGCGGAAAGACCTGCGCGAGTCCACAGACCCAGCGGAACGCGAAGCAATCAAGGCCGAGATGCAAAGGCGCAAAGGCCAACCCGTCAAACCAAAGACACCGGCCAGCAAGCCGAAGCCCGCGCCAGCCGCGAACCAAAAGCAAATAACCCAATCGCCGGAAATGGCCGCGAAGGTGCGGGACATGTTCAGGCAGGCACTTGCGGCAACCCCACCATGAACACGCAATCAGACTTGTTCAACACCCGGCCCCGCGAACTCATCGTGCAAGGGCAGGAACTTCTGGCCGTCGTTCCTGAAATCGAATCGCAGGGCGGTCACGTCGAGGGCATGGAGCAGGTTTGCCGATGCAATGGGAAATGGCGTCTGCGTGTCCACTGGCCGGACGAAAACCGGGCCGGAAAAGTAGCGTTCCCCAAGCGTTCCCCCTTTCTTGAACGAATATGAAAACTGAAACCCTAAAAGAGCCGGTTGAAATGATTTCGTTGCCGGAAGCGGCACGGCGGATGTCAGCGTGTGCGAACACCCTTCGCAATCGTATCGCCGAGGCGAAGATTGTTCCCGATGCGATTTTATTTTCCGGCAGCACGTCGCGCCCCATGCCGCTGTTTCTCCGGGCAAGGCTTCCGGCTTTGGAAAAACTTGTGAAATCCTGAGCCATGAAAGATCAATCCGAATACGAAGCAGAAAACCGGCAGCTTGACGCGAAGGCCCGCACGCTCCGCGCTGAACTCGCCAGCAAGACCGGCGAAACGATGGCCGCGCCGGCCTTACCCGCCGATGATTGCCTGGCTGCAAATGAAATTTTGACGGCACACGTCGCCATGCTTGAAAGCAAACTCGCCAGTGCCAACAAGTCGCCGTCACCCGCACAGGCTAAAAAACAAACCATGACGGAACGAGTTTTGGCCGCGAGAGGTGTTCGCACTCTGGCCGAATTGAACTCGTTACCAGCCAACGCCCGCGATTGAACCGAAAACCGAAACTAATACCCAAAAAATTTATGTCCGAAACCACCACCCCGAAACCTGAAATCATCCCGCCGCACAAATCGCGCCCCAATCTGGTTTTGCCCGCGCCCATCGCCAGCGCCGCGCCTGTCGTTGCTCCCGCGCCCGTCGCCACGCCCATTGATGACCGACCAGACAAAGAGCCGTTGCCGTCAAATTTCATGCTGTGCTTCCCGATTTTGGAACGGCTCCGACAAATCGGCGCACAGGTTATGACCCGACCTGAAAAAGCCGCCGTTCACGCCCGAATCAAAAAAGTCAGGGAGCACATTTTTGCCCTGCAACAGGGTTTGCCCGTCGTTGACATTGACCAAAATCAGGCGCGCGTCGAGCGAGCGCGTCACATCGGGAGCGCGGAAGTGAAAAGGAATGAACGGTTGGCGCAACTCAAAGACGCCATTGATCGAAACGTGTGGCTGCCAATTTACCCGGAACGAACACTTGCCGAGCCGTTGGTAAATTTTCTAGCCGAGCCGGAAGCGGTTTCGATAATCGTCTCGCTCCGACGTGCGCTCGCTGCTTACGAAATCGGATTGCTGAAAAATTTTAACCTGCTCAATCCCCGCCAGCGTCAGGCTGAATTCAAAATCGCCTTGAACAGCCGCCCGTCGGATGAATTGGTTCAGACTATCCGCGAAGAATCAGTCTTGTTCGCATCGGAACACTATTCCGCCATTCGTTCACACAAGGCTGCCGAGCTTCAGGAGCGATTCGACACCACAGTCAAACCACGATTGAAACTGTTTCTCAACTCCGGGTTGTTGCACGTCACTGAACAAAAACTCGCGGCCATAGTTGCCGAAGCTGAATTCTTCGAGACTAACGGCAACGCACCGTGGCATGAAACTGCCGCATCCAAACGATTCGACCCGACACTGGCCGAATTGAAACACGCGCTGGCCAGTCTCACCAACCCGCGCCCCGTGGCGTATGCGGCCACCGGACACACACTGCCGAGCGCCGAAACCGCGCTGCAAACCATCTTCGCTCTGTCTGTGTTGCCGGAGCTGGTTGAATGATGGGAACGTCTTACCAGCCGCGCCGGTCTTGTCCGCCACCCGTTGTGGCGGCGCTCATAAAAGTTCTACCGGCGCGGCTGGAATTTTTCCAAAGGAATCTTTTTTTTCAGGCTGGGCCAGAGCAGGGTCCAAAAAGGCCGGAGTGCTCACATGCGAACTGAAATTTTGAACTAGCCATGCCAAAAAAAATCAACATTGAATCCCGCGTGTTTTCCTCATTGGAAAAGCGGCTCGCGGCTGGCAAATCTTTGACCAGCGCACAGTTGAGCTTCGTAAAAGAACATCAGGCCAAAAGCGCAACGGTTGAAAATTCAGACGTTGCTCAGGGCGTAGCGGACTTGGCGCGGCGGCTTGGTGTAGATCGGCGGACTATCACTTGGCACCGTGGCCGCACCGGAGCGCCGAAAAGCTTCTCTGTCGCGGCATGGAGAAGATTTCTACTCGCTCATGGCAAAGGCTCGACGCTCGACCGGATTGAAGATTCGCAGTCACCGCGTAGAGACACGGCCAAGGAGCAGGCCGAGGAAACCGCGCTCGCGCAGTTCCACGCCGTCAGCAACGCGCTACCGGACGCCGTCCGCGCCGCGCTCGAATTTGAAGGCTTGACTGTGCCGCCTGAAAGACTCGACAGCCTCATTTTCGGAATTTGGTTGCGGTTGGCGACAGCACAGCAGCACACAGCAAAGCTTCAAGACTTGGCCGGTATATTTGATCCCGACGAAGAAGGCGTTAACTACCCGACTGGCATCATCGAAATCGCCGCCCGTATTTCCGAACAAAACCAAAACCCACAGGACAAACCACAATGAAAATTCCCAAACTCCTTTTGACCATCGCCGCGTTTGCCGCTGGCATCACCATCGCCAGCGCGCAGCCTGCCCTTGTTTATCCGCTGCTCAATGGCGGGACAACCGTCATTCCGGCCATGTCCACGAACACCGTTTATTTTAACGGCGCGACGAACTTTGCCAACCAAGCCGGAGTAGTCACAAATCTTTTGATGAACGTCTCTGAATTCGACGAAGCGGCCCTGACATTGTCGGAAACCGCCACCGCCGGAGCCACGAACGCGCCAGCGGGCTTGCGGGTATATCGCAGCTACGATTTTGGGAACGTCTATGAAACAAACCCCGGCTTCACGTTCTCAACCACGCCAGCCGCGCCGGGTGGAAATACCTTTTATACCAATGCGCCGCTTGATCTACACGGCATCACGACCCTCGAATTCGTGCCGTTCAACGCCACCGGCGGAGCGTTCACGAACGTCTTGCTGGAAATCAATTTAAAGTCGCCAAAGTTTGGCGCAGTGCCAGCCACACGATGAACCTATCACCGATAAACAATCTGAACCGGCTCTGGTAGGCATTACCCTGCGCGATATTTGAATTTTACACCGACAATATCTCCACGAAAGGTTTCTGGATGAACCCCAAAGCTGAAATCAAAAAACAACTGTTTCACGTCCTTCATTGGTTTATCCAAAGGAAACCAAGCGCAAGATGATGAGCGTCCGTGCTTTCTCGAATACCCCCAACGCCGGTGACTATATGCAACGCCCCCGCGCAAGTCGTAAATCTTAACCACAACATCCGATGAAGACAAAATCCTTGCAACAACAGGAACAGGTTCGGGAGGAAAAATCCCGCTCCCGATCAAAGGGACGATGCCGTCAATTAAAAACCGCCCGAACTTCAATTCCGACTCATCCGGTGAAATATCTTGCGGATAATCTTGGTGTATCGCGCTCATGTAAACTGCACCATGTGTTTTTTCTCTACGCCAATGATGCTTTCTTGCGAAGGGTCATAGATATGCTTGTGCTTACAATGCAGGTTAATAGGCGTTCGCGCAAATAAACTGAATCGGCTCGCTCGAAAGTCAAGTGAAACAAAAAAACGCGCACCATCCGATACTGACAGCACGTTGAATCTCGCCCCCTGTCCTGGCCTCCGTTCCATCCGTCAATGCCGCTGCAATCGAATCCTGACGCGAAGTTTTCCGGCAACACGCCCGTAAATCCCGGAATCAGCCAATCCCGGCAATTCGCCGCGCCTGCCCGGACGCGCCAGAAACGATTGTAGGAAGCCGACAACCCGGAGTGGTGATTGGACGTTCAAGCGTTCAATCGCGCCACAGCAGCCTGACAGAGCACATGGGCACGGGGGGATTTCAAGCCGTCACAGCCTGCAATTCCGCCAGCGGATGAATGTCACGCTCGACCCGCTTCTCACAATGCAGCCGGGCGATTTCCAAATCATAGTCAGCCTGAATCCCGATCCACAATTCCGGCGAGACGTTGAACAGTCGGCCAAGCTTCAACGCCATTTCCGCGCTCACGCTCCGCTTGCTCCGACAAATCTGACTGATGGCAATGGGAGTCGCGCCGATGGCCTTGGCAACCGCGTAGGCGCTCAAATTCATCGGCTTCATAAAATCTTCGCGCAACACGTCGCCCGGATGCACCGGATTCAATCTGTCATTTCGCTTGCTCATAAATTTTCAGTGATAGTCCACAATTTCGACCTGTTCCGCGTTGCCCTCGTGCCATTCAAAACAAATCCGCCACTGGTCATTGATGCGGATGCTGTGCTGGCCTTTCCGCTCGCCCTTCAATGCTTCCAGCCGGTTGCCCGGCGGCATCCGCAAATCATCCAATCGCCGCGCCCGATGCAAGTATTCCAGCTTGCGCCGCGCCGTGTTCTGTATGTCCGGCGGCAATCTCCGCGAGCGTTCCCCGCGAAAGATGCGTTCGGTCTCCGCACAAGCGAAACTGACAATCACCAAGACACATTATCGCATAGCGATATTAAGTCAAGGGCTGAAGCGCCGGAAAACCTTTGCTCGTTTTGAGCGCGGTACGCGACATACATGGGGCACTCAAGCAGCAGTTAAACAATTCACCCATCAAAGCATATGTCCGATGAACTGAAAGAGCTAATTGAAGGCTTGGACAATGGGCAAAAAATCGAACTTGCTGAAGAACTGGAACGCCGCGCATTGGTTCTCCGCGCCGAGTGCTGCAATTCAGAAAAAAAGGAATGGAGTCGCCCACGCTGGCGCAACTGGCGCAACTGACACCGTCCCCAACCCGATACACACGCCTGGCCACAGTCTGGCCGGGCTTTTTATTGCCGTCTCCATTGCGCCCGGCTGCCTGCTCACGGCGTCGCAGCCTCGAAAACCGATGGACACCGGCCAAAGCGGGCGACGCGTCAAATCGAATGGTAGGCGATAACGGTTTTCAAAACCGCCGAAAGTTGCCGACACTTGCCGACAAAAAACGTGTCAAAATAGTGTCACGACATGACACAAGCATGAAAACAGAAACAGGGATAAAACCATTGAAAATGCTGCTTTATATGAAGTTTTGCGGTGTTTTTTTGGAAACACAAAACGCGGTTTAGCAAACCGTCGCCTTCAGCCACTCGGCCATCTCTCCAACCGTTTATTTGCAAGTGTTTTTGCAATAATTGACAGTAACGGCTTGACAATCTGATACTGATATTGGATACTGCTTGTATGAAAACGACAGAGGCAGCATCCGCGACCGCCGACTCCGGCAAGGAGTGGCAGAAAACACAGTTCTCAAATCTAATCCGTTACGTTCCATCAGGGAATTATTTTGCTCGAATTCGCGTTCGAGGCAAGCTGATTCGCAAATCTCTTAAAACGGACGTGCTGACGACCGCGAAGCTACGGTTGGGCGATCTGGAAAAAAATGAGCGCGAGGCGGCAGAATCAAACGAATCCGTTTTCAAGGGACGCATGACATTCGGCGATTGCGCGGCGATTTTCAAAACACAAACGGAAACGAGCAGTCTTTTGAAGCCGTCCGCCAAAATTTACCGGATGGAAATTTTGGACAGCATCATCAAATCGTGGCCGGGTATTGCCAAGCGCGACGTGCGCCGGTTCAGTTCCAGTGAATGCAACACCTGGGCGGCACAATTCAGCAACCAGTATTCAGCGACGCGCTACAACGGTGCTTTGGGTGTTATCCGCGCGATTTTCAAGGTCGCCATTCAAGCGGGCGCGCTTTACCGCAATCCGGCGCAAGACATTGACCGCGCAAAAGTCCGTCCTAAAATGTTGAAATTGCCGGACGCCAAACAATTTGAACTTTTTGTTCAGGAAATTGAAAAGGCCAACGGGCGAGATTCTCGCAAATGCGCCGAACTTGTATGGTTTTTGGCGTTTGGCGGATTTCGGATTTCGGAAGCCCGCAATGTTACTTGGTCTGATTGCGATTTTGAAAAAGGTGAAATTGTGGTTCGAGGTGATGCAGATACAGGCACAAAGAATTGGAGCATCCGCCGCGTTCCCATGATTCCAGAAATGAAGCAACTTTTGGAACGGTTGAAAGCAAAGCGACCAAACGAGCCGCTCACAAATCCGGTTATGAGAGTAAAAGAATGTCTGCAAGCCATGAGACGCGCGGCCAAAGCTGTCGGCATGGAACAAATCACTCACCACGACTTGCGCCATTTGTTTGCGACGCGGTGCATTGAAGCGGGCGTGGACATTCCAACAGTCAGCCGTTGGCTTGGACACAAAGACGGCGGAGCGCTTGCAATGCGTGTCTATGGACATCTGCGCGACAGCCACTCCACAGCAATGGCGCAGAAGGTTCGGTTTCTTGAAAGCAAGCAAAGCATGAGCAGCGAAGCTGCAACGCCATTGGCGGCGTAGCCGGTTCAGTCCCGCTCTGCTTTATCCTCGATTTCGACGGACTTGACCGAAGCCTCATCACTGGCCAGCGATGAATATCGTTCCGGCATGGGTTTGATGAACTCAACCGTGCGGTCTTGCAGAGCAAGACCCAACGCGCGCAGATTTTTTCCGATGATCCGAACGGTGCGATTCAAAAATAACATGGTGATGACATCTTCGTTTTGAGTTGATTCAAATTTGGCGAACTCCAAATGGTGATATGACAGCAGACAAAAACATTTTGGGTTCAATTCAAGTCGCAAAGCGTCCATAGGAGCAGGACCGCTATTGACGCCCAGATGTTTTTTGAAACAAGAATTTTCAGTGCTCATACTCTCATGCCTCGACTTTTTTGGTTGGTTTGTTGTGGTGGAATTTCAATCCGCCGCCGGACAGTTTCAGATTTTTGAACCATCGGCTTGACCGGCTCGGTTGGCTTGACGGATTCAGTTTGCTTCGCGTCCTGCGCTTGCTTGATTGCCGCATCTTGCCGGAGAACATCAGCTTGCCGCTCGATAAATTTGCGTTGCGACTGTTGAACATTGAGGACGTAGGCAATGTCCCGTCCCCAAATCGTCGCCAGCTTGTGAACCGAACTTTCACCGGCAATGTCCAAAGCCAAAGGTCTATCACCCGAATGCGCGATGTTTTGCCGAAGCTGGATTTTATCCGCCGTGAAAATCTTCACGCCTTTGCGTCCGCGCGAAATCGTGACATACCATTGCTGTTCGTTCGTGGCCGCTTTGACGGCTGAATCCGAGAACAGGACGTAATCCACATTTTTGCCTTGAGCGGCGTAGGACGTGACAGCGTAGCCGCGCACGAACTGGCGGTAGCTTTTTGACAATGTGCGGCCATCGTTCAGTGCGATGCGCCCATCGGCGTGAATTTGTTTCACCGTGACCAATTCGCCGTTGTTGAGCTTGCGGCCGTCCTGGCTTTGGCTGTTTGCCTTGAGTTGCAGCCGGTCGCCAGTAGATAACAAAAGCTCTTTCGGCTGGCAAACCGTGATGCGTTCCAAGTCCTTGAAAGGAATCGGACGAATGCGTTTGTTTGATTCGACCAGCAAATGCGTTTTGGTGAAACCGCGCAGTTGTCCGGTGTCGCCCGACTTGAAGCCACAGGTATGGCGGTTGAACACCAGCACCGAATCCGGCTGGTAAAACCGTTTGTCGCGCTTTTGCGCGTCTGTCAAATCCATCCGCTCCAATGCCGTGACCGACGTTTCAGTTTCACCGATTAACTTTTGAATCTTCAATCCTTCGCGCACCCGCTCATTCACTTTGTGAATTTCCGACCAGCTTTGCGAGACGACCACCGTTTCATGTTTGGCTTTCACCAGTTCCAGAAAATGCTCGGTAAGCTTTTGTTGTTGATCCGCCAGCGTGCAAGGGACAATTGCACCCTGTTTGTCCAAGCGGTCAAAGGACGCGCCTAGTTTGCCTTGCTGCGCTTCATTCACTGCGAGCTTATATTGTTCAAGCCAGCGGCGTTCGGCTTGAGTCTTGGCCGCATCGGGATTTTGGCGGCGAATGTTCGCCAGTTCAGCGCATCCGAGTCCCGAATACATTTCAATCGCGCGTAGAGCATCCGACGCCTCGACCGCTTCATGCTGGTGCGTATCGCCGGACAGAATTACGCGGCCATCATGTTCTTTGATTAACGAAAGCAGTTGCAACATTTGTTCGCCGCCGATTTGTCCGGCCTCATCCACGAGGACAACCGCGCCATGCGACATGGAGCGGCGGGCGAGAAAAGAACTGACCGTCTGCGCGCCGGTGAAGCCATCACGCTCCAAATCGGCAACCTGCTGGCGTTGCGGCGCGAGGACTTGGACAACATGACCGGCCTTGTTGAGTCCGGCTTTGACTTCCCGCAGTGTGAAACTTTTGCCCGTGCCCGCGCCGCCGCGAAACAGTGTCACGAAATCACACGAAGATAAAATATGTTCAACGGCCTTGCGTTGCTCATCATCCAACGAGGTGTTTGCCGTTTGATAATTTGCCGAAAGCGGTTCGTATTGGTGCATCCGATGTTGCGCCAGCGAAATAATGTCCATTTCGCGCTGGAGAACGTCGCGCGTAGTCAACTTGCCTTGAAACTGTTTGTCGCGGACGTAATCGCGCCGCCGCGTCACCGATTGAATTTCCGCCAGCGATACATTTTGTCCGCGTGAATGTTCGAGCGCGTGACGCCAAAGCTCATGCTCATGGACGACCGAACGCCGCTCGAATAAATGTTGCTCCGCCCAATTCACGGCCTGTTCCGCCGTGCCATTCACGATTTGAATCGGCTGGCCGGACGCCAGTGATTGAACCGCCGCCTTTTCGCCGTTGGACATCTGTTCATGCCAGAGCGATTGCAGTCTGGTCAGGCCCACGTCTTTGATCTTCCGCGCCCGTTCGTTGTGCGCGATGTTCGCCCGGATCTCCTGCAAATTCCGCATCGCCTTTTCCGGTTCACGTTGCAGAAGTTCCTTGGTTTTGCGGTCAATCTCGTCGTGCCGCTTGGAAAACTTTTTGACCAGTTCCTTTGACACGCCTTCAATCTCAAAATCACCGCGCGGATTATTTTGGACGCGATAGCCGAACCGATTCAGTGACTTGACCAGCTCGTGATAATAAACATTCTCGGCAAACTTTTTGGCCGACAACATCTCGCAAATCTCCAATGCCTTCCAATGACCTTCGACCGAATCTTTCGTGGCATTGAACAGGATGCAATGACTGTGCAAATGCGGGTCTAATGCTCTGGACGTATCATGCCGGAACACCGCGCCCACCAGATTGCCCGTCAGCCGGTGTGCATACTGATTCTGTTTCCGAATCCGACTGGCGGCGTAGGTTTGCAGTTCACGCAAGGCCACCGTCACCGCCTCATCGTGTGCCTCGATGATTCGTTTGTCATTACCCACCAACGCCGCGATGGAAACTGATTTGGCCGGTGAAAACGTGAAGTCGTAGAATACCCGGCGATTGGCGGATTCATGGACTTTACCCGCTGTATCCATTGTTATCCGTTTGGTGTTCATCCGCTGCGTCAACTGTTCATCCGTCTGTGGATGAATGTTCCGGCATAGGTTCAGAAATTCCTTTTCCGTGGTAATGCCTGACAATCCCAATGCTCTTGCTCCGTCACCAAACCATTGTCCAGAAACGCTCTGGCCTTCCATGTAATAATCACCGACGCGCAAATGTTCCCGAAAATATCCCTCGGCATTTTTAAGACTGTATTGAGCCTTCATCGTCAACATGACAGAAAATTATCCCATCACCTCGAAAAACTTGCTCCCAAGCGTGCGCAAGATGAATGGCAAGTGATGCTATCTGTAAATCATGTTTGAGAGTGGACGCCGGACTCCTTCGTAAATCGAATGGCAAACGGAAACCGCTTTCCAAAACAGTTTGGAAACAATTTTCCAATGAATTTTCCAGATGAACCAATTGAGCAATTGATCGCGCGGTTCGGCCCGAAGCGTGCCGGGCGCTTCGCCGCGCTGCGGCCTCATGCCGAGTTCATCGGCGAGCTGCGGAGCAACCGCGCTTCGTATGACACCATCGTTGCCATCCTGCGCGAGCAGCACAGCGTTGAGGTCAGCGACACGACCGTAAGGCATTTCTGCCGCGATGTATTGCAGCAATCGTCCGGCAAACGCGCGGGCAAAAAGCCCGCCGCCAAACCCATTTCCCTTCGGTCGGCGTCAGCCAGGAAGGTTGAGCCGCAAATCGCCGAGGTGGAATTCGTAGATGAAAAACCAGACCAGCAATTATGAAAAAACGACTCATCCTCATTCTAAATGGCAAGGGCGGCGTGGGCAAAAGTTTCTTCGCCGTTAACTTTGTCCAATACCTCAAAGACCGCCAAATCCCCCACGCCGCTTTCGACAGCGACGATGAAAATTCAACGCTCAAACGCTTCCATTCGGAAGTGGAGTTTATCAACGCCAGCCAACCGACCGAGATTGATAAAATGGTTCACGCATTGGACGACCACGACGTTGTTGTCGTGGATTGCCGCGCAGCCTCGACCCGAATCTTTTTGAATTATTTCGAGGAAACCCGCCTGCCCGACATATTGAATGATTTGGGCGCGCGGCTGACGATTGCCTGTCCCGTCAATCACGAACTGGACAGCATTTACCAGATTCAACGGCTGGCAAATGCCATCGGCGGCGAGGCGGATTTTGTCATCGTCCGCAACGAGGTTCACGGCGAGGGATTTGAATTGTTTGACAAATCCAAGCTGCGGCAAAAACTTTTGAGCGAATTGGGTGCGAAGGAAATCGTTGTCCGTAAAATGCGTAAATGGCTTGTCGAAGGCTTGCAGAAAAGCAAACTGACGCCGACGACGGCGCGCAACCATGAGGATTTTTTCCTCATGGATCGTCAGCGGCTCATCATGTGGCAGCGGGATTTTTACGAGCAGCTTGATTTGGTGAAGGAACTGCTGTTGCCGGCGAACGTGGCGGCGGCAAAAGCCTGAATGAAATCTGCTGCGACCAACGCGCGTTCCGCTGCGGCTTCACGCGCGCTCGTCGCGGACAGAGAATATAAACGCTGTTGCGTTTGCTTCCGTCAGCGGCACGGCGGCGGACGTTGCGCTCCGGCTCCGTTCCAGCCGTCTCTCCGCTCCGCTTCACTTCACCACTCGCCGAACCGCTGACCGAAGCAGTCTGTTATTTTTCACCATGAAGCCATGCGACGGAAACTTTCAAGCATTTGGCAATGGCCGCAACTTCGTAATCCATCAAATAACGCTCCTGCCGTTCGATTCGGGAAACTGCGGTTTGATCCAAAACAATGCCTTTGGCGGCCAGCCGTCCGGCCAAATCATCTTGTGAAACCGGCGGTTTGCTTTTCAGCCGCGCCTCACGAATGCGGCGGCCAATCACGTTTCTGGACGGCAATTGATGAGTTTTTTTCACGGGTATGTGAAATGCGGAATCCACATACTTGACATTTAACGGAAAACTTGTTTTTATTTATGTGAACTTCACATACACGATGAATGGCGAACAACATGGTAGGGCGTCAAAAGTGAAAATTTTGATTGTCGAAGACCAAATGCCGGTGGCCATGATGATGACTTTTTTGCTCGCGCGCGCCGGATGCGAAACGGAAGTGGCAACAACCGGCGCAAACGCAATGCAAAAGGCGCAAGATGGCAACTTCGATTTGATTACGCTCGACGCAGATTTACCGGGGGGCATCAGCGGCTTTGAAGTCTGTCGCCGCTTGAAGGAAAATCCGTTTTTCCAAACGCCGGTTGTGTTTGTGAGTGGCCGACCGTGTCCACAGGACGTGAGGCGTGGCCTTGAGCTTGGCGCGGTGGATTACATCACCAAACCATTCGGCGTGGAATTTGCGCCACGACTTCTCTCATGTATCAAGCACAGCAACGATTCTGTCACAGCGGCGGAACGCTCAATGGCATGAAACATTTTTGGCAACGGCTATTGTTCGGCACGGGTTGGAAAAATCGCCAGCCGTTTGCCCGACTGAAATTGCGGCCCAAGCTGCTTGAATGGCCTGTTTTTGGGAAACAAATCGTTGATCGAGACGCCGAGAACTTTCGCCAGAAACATGAGTTCGCAATCCGGCACACGCCGCAGTTGAGCTTCCAATTTTCCCAATGAACCGACGCTTATACTCCAGCCTTGCAGTTGCAGCTTTTGAGCGAGAACGGACTGCGTCCAACCTTTGCGGTTGCGGTGTTTCCGCACTTGCGGCCCCACGACGTTCAGCGCCAGCTTCATCGCGTAAGCCTAGCCGCAGGGCTATTTTGAATTTACTCCCACATGAGAATGAAAAACAAAATTTTGTGCTTGCCATTCGCGGGCGGATTTTCGATAAAATATCATGTCGGAAGAAAAAGCAGCCGCGCTAATCGAAAGCATGAGGCCATGCGAAACGAACGATTTTGCCGGAAGCCAGTTTCGCGCCCCCTTGATCGGTTCGGAAGATCCGAGCGTTCTTGGAATTTTCCAATCACGCCGCCCTTGGAATGCGGTTTGTCTTCAATGTCCGTTTCTTCAATCGCCTTGAACAAAAGGAATCCAGTATGAAAACTCGCCAAAAAATGATGGTTGCCGGACGGCTAATTCTCGCCGCCTTGCTAGTCTTGGGTGCAGCGACGCAGGCGCAAACAAACAGCGGCGTCAAGCGACCGCCTGAAAATTCGCTCGTTCAAAACCCGGTATTCGCAAAGAATCCCGCCGCTTTGGAACTCATCACCAATCTTCTTGCCGAGCCACAACCGGAATTGAGCGTGCCGGTGGTGTCGCAGACTTGGAGTCCCCCGGGCACTTATTGGACTTTGACGCAACCCGCCCCGCTGCCGATGGATATGTTTCCCGACCTGCCCGTGTATGAAATTGCCACGAATCAATACCTGATAGATGACCGTTCGGTTGACTACCAGGCTTTGGCGGCACAACAAGAAGCCGAGGCCGAGTTGCTGGGGTTGACCAACCCGCCAATCACCATCAGCCCGATTAACACAAACGGCCTTTGGCTTGAAGTGCCGGCGGACAGTTTGGCCGATGCGAATTATTTCAAAGTCATTCTTCACAACGCCATTCAAGGCCAGAGTTACGATTTTCTTACAACATCCAGCCTCAACTCGCCAATAGATTGGGCGACGGAATTGACAACGAACAACCCGTCAGGAAACTCGATTGAAGTGGAATTGCCCATGAATGACCGCCCGATATTATTTGTGCGGGCGCGTGTCACGACTTCGTATTCTTTTTACATCAACACACCACCATTGAGTCAGGAAGTTTTTGACGGCGACACGGTGACATTTTATGTCAATACGGGCGGCAACACGAATCTGACTTTTCAGTGGACGTTCAACGGTGTTCCCATTGATGGAGCAACCAACAGCAGTTACACGATTAACAGCGCTCAAGACAGCGACGCGGGCGATTACGCCTGCATCATTTCCGACGGAACAAATTCGTTGGTGACACCGGCGGCGCACTTGACAACTGATGGTTTCAGCGGCGACAATTTGCTGATCCCGATCATGAGTATGCGGCAGAATTATACGTTCAAAAGCGGCGTCACCTACTACATCGGCCAAAGCATCTCGCTGTATGGCAACACGACCATAGAAGGGGGAGCAATTTTGAAATTCGACAGTGATTATTCCACCAGTTCCAGCTTGATTGTAATGGGCGGACTGACTTGCAAAGGCGAGCCGTATAATCCGGCGATTCTGACTTCAATTGATGACGATGCCGTTGGAGAACCGATGCCTTTCAGCAGCAGCTATCCCCAAACTACCGCGACCGGCACGCCGTATCTCGATTTGACTTACGCGCATAGCAATTCTATCAGCAATTTGCGGGTTTGTTTCGCCGATTGGGGCGTGACCACGCCGCTTGCTTCTCGAAAACTCGACGTTTGGGATTGCCAGTTTGTTGAATGTAACTACGGCATTGTCAATTTAGTAGCCGGAACTGGAGCGGACGACAGTTTCCATAACGTTCTTTTTGCCGCGTGCGGCGCAGCCGTGGGCGCTTCGACCAATTCCGTCGCCGTTGACGGAGAGCAGGTGACGGCGGACGTGGGTGATTTTTGTTTGGCCTCATCCACGCCGAGCAGCATTGCTCTGACAAACAGCATTGTTTGGGGGAACACTCCGACTGCTTCCAGCCTTTCAACTGTCAATGTTGCGTTCAATCCAGACAGCACGAATTTCGTGTCGGAAGGCAATGGCGGCTATTATTTAGCAGCCAATAGTCCGCTTCACAAAGCGGGAACGGCAAATATCAGTTCGCGTTTGCAAACGGAGTTGCAAGGCAAAAGCACTTACGCGCCGGTTCCGATAGCCTCCTACACTCAAATTACCGGCAGCCTTACTTTAGCTCCACAGGCACCGCGTTACACGAACGGCGCGCCGGACATCGGCTATTATTATGATGCGTTGGATTATTCCGTTGCCAATCTTACGGTATCGGGCGGCAACGTCACCGTTTTGCCAGGCACGGCTATCGCGGTTCGCAATGAATATATTCCCTCTGGCGATTACTACACCATCAACGGATTTTGGGTGCAGCAAGGTTCGTCATTCATCAGCCACGGCACG
The DNA here is from genome assembly GCA_963744965.1 of uncultured Verrucomicrobiae bacterium. Taxonomy (GTDB): domain Bacteria; phylum Verrucomicrobiota; class Verrucomicrobiia; order Limisphaerales; family UBA11358; genus UBA11358. Next base: position 399,258 of record CAVUVT010000011.1, on the reverse strand, counting down.
CCGACCAAGCCGAACATTTTCACCGCCGAGAAAATGGTGCAAGAATTTCCAGAGACAGATTTTTATATCTACCAGATTTATTATTTTAATGAGTCATTTGGCGCGATTACTTTCGTTTCAGATTATGAGTTGAATAATAATAATTTACCCGCTCCGACTTTAGACTTTCGTTTCTCAAAATTCTATTTGCCCACGACTGACTATCATATTTGGTCTGGCATGGACGAATACAATTATTTTGAAACGTCGCCGGACAGTTCCATGTATTTGAACCTGCAAGATTGCGCCGTTCACGGCGGACGCATTAACTTGGGCAACCCCGATTATTACTATTACGATCCAAGCCAGGTCTATGCACCCGGCGCAGTGTCGCTGCTGAATAGTTCGTTTGAAAACGTCAATATCAACCTTGACCCGACTTATTACGAGTATGGCGACGGCGTTAATTGCGATATGCAAGTTCAGGCTTACAACAATCTTTTCAAAGATGGCCTTTGGCTTCACCTTGAACCTGTCCCGGCCTCGGCTGGTAATTGGGTCTTCAAAGACAACCTCTTTGACCGCGCAGATTTGGTTCAAGATACAAGCCTACCTCTGGATTATGACTACAACGGTTATTGGCCGCTTTCAGCGGAAGAGATCGGCTGGGACTGGTATTTCTTCCCGTGGTATGTGCAAAACACCAACCAACTGCAAGCAACGTCAACTGGCGACGGCTTTTCAGATGGCGGTGACGAGCAAGTTTTGAATAGCGCGCCGCCGTATCAATCCGGCGTGTATGGAAAATGTTATTTGCCGGACACGACACCGCTTTACGGCGCAGGCAGTCGCAGTCCTAGTGATGCAGGACTTTATCATTACACGACTCGCCTTGACCAAGTAAAGGAAGGCGATGAATCGTCAGGCCATAAAGTCAACATTGGCTTGCACTACATCGCGGCAAACAACTACGGTTTGCCCAAAGACACGGACGGCGACGGCATTCCAGACTATGTTGAGAACTGGCATGGTGATGGAAATTATAGCGCACACACCGACACCGAGACTGACTGGCAAAATCCGATGACTGATGGAGTGACGCCGGATGCTTACAGCCCAGTTTATGATGATGTGGATTTGGATGGTGATGGATTAACGGGAAGGGCGGAACGATTTTTTGGGACGAATCCGTTGATTCCTGATAATCCATTGGATCTTTCGACTATTCTGCAAGGCGCGTCGCTTTCGGGCATCGTTCAAATTCCATTAAACATTAGCACCAATATGGATACCAATACAGTATTCCATTTTTTTGTTGATGGTTTAGACGTCGGCACAACAATTTCTCAAGGGAGTAATAGCTGGTCGGTTGAATGGGACACAATGACGATTCCGAACGGGACGCACTTTATTTCTGTTGGAACTACACTTGATTTGACGGGTCATAAGGCGTTTGGAGTCTCCACGGTTGTCGCCGTGAACAATGCAATAACGGTTGATGAGACAGCGCGATGGTTCACTGATCAACTTACGATTGATGCGAATGTAAATGTTGATGCGAGCGAATACACGATTGAGGTCTATGACGCAGAGACCCAAGAACATCTTCAAACCTTGACGGGAGATGTTTCCAATGGACAAATCCAAACTAGCTGGAATTTGCAGGACGATGAAGGCAACCGAATTGTTGACGGGCCACTAATCTGCGACTTCTATCTAACATCTTCTGGATCATCGGCACAGTCGCGCAGTTTTCGCGCATCTCCAAACGATAATTCATCGAGTTCTTCTTCTGCATCGGTGCTATTCAAATTCATACCTCATGTCAGTGGCCAGTCATTCACTGTCGCGTATGGGTATGATTATTCGTCATCTTCAAAAATGAACGCGCTCCAAACCATGATGCTTTCCAGTGTGGTGGAAAATTTGGATACGCTGTATGATGGGTATGCTGATTCGGGTGGTGGGAATGATTACAACCTTTTGCCCACTGACTCCGGCGGTAATGTGCCATACGCCAGCGCGTGGCAATTTCAGGATAATCAGTCGTCAATAAACACATTAGAAGGTGCATTGGGTTCAGGCGCGAATTTTTATTGGTGGGGGCACTGTAACACGGATGTTATTGCCCCTACACCTAGTGGAGTCAATTTTGTAAGCTCCGGGATGGTGGGGCAAGTTTTGCGCAATAATGCTGACCAAGGTAAAATAGCTCACTCATACCGGCTTGTGATTTTGGATGGTTGCGAGGGATACTCTAAAGCTTGGGCTGATGCCTTTGGCATAGTATATCAAGCGAACGGTAGTAGTTATACTGTTGACGACTTCAACAATAGATTTCATCTTGACCCACAGGCGTTTGTTGGATGGACTGTTGACACTCCTGCGCCTTCGGGTTGGGCGCTTTCAGTTGATGGAATTCAAGAATGGCAAAACGCCCTAAATGTTCTCTTTAGCGAATGGCAATTAGGGTATCCATTAAATGTTTGCATAAAAGACTATACCGATACATTAGTTAGTTATGGGTTCACGTCTGACAACGGATTTCTTGGTTTCTACGGCAGCGGTGTTGCCGTCAAGCAATACAAGATTTCAGGATGTGTTGATCTAACCACGTTTGATCGGTAACAATCCCATGAAAATCTTACCTAAAAACAAACAGGCATGGTTAAGACTGCTTTCGCTTCCGTTTAAGACTTATGTTTTGGGATATGGTCTTCTTTATCCTGTCTGGCTTTTTTCGATGCCCGGCAGACCTGGAACGATTGGTGGTCCTGATTATTCAATTATCGAGAAGTATGCGGTCGGCTATTTTATTTCTTCCCTAGCACTGATCATTATAGCCATCATTCAAGCCTTAACTAAAGACCGCAAGGACGCGGTATGGACTGTTGTGTTCGCAGTTTTGGCTCTTTTTTTTGCCGCTACCGGGACGCTTCATCCATCTTTCAGATGATTTTATGATCGCTCCACTCGCCTATAAATATGTCGCCATGACTTTGATGTTGGCAGAAATAAACTTTTGCGCAAACCGCTTGCATCTCTCGGCTGATTTGCCAATTAAGGAACAAGATATAAAAGCTATGGCTGTTTTTCCACCGCGCGTGATCGGTTTTGCGGGGCGCATTGACACGGCAAAATACTCCTTTTCGTTTGCAAAGTCTGGAAGGCTGCGCTTTATCACTAGTCTCAATGACAATCGCGGCAACCTGTCGCTTCGTGAATACCAAGAGCAAATGTCGCGCATCAAATCAATAATCAACACCAACGATGCTTACCAAATGGCCACCAATTGGCTTGCTGCGATGGACGTGGACGTTCAGCAGCTAGAAAAAGAAAATCCACACGCAAGCAGGCAGCAGTTTTTTAGTGCATGGCAGGACGATCAAAAAACCAATGCGGACAAAGAAGTCGCTCTTCCTTTTTTCGATGTGAGGTGGGGAGATTGGGCGCAACCCGTGATTGATGTCAAAATCTTTGGGGCGACGGGAGAACTTTTGAAGCTTCGACAAGAGAATGATTCTTATTCCATGCGGCCAGCCTCCTTAATTAAAGATTCGGACAAATTACTGGCAATTCCAGACGAGGAATTTATGAAATACTCCCCGCTGGAATTGAGTAATCTGGTTGCGCGCTTCGCCGTGGATTTGCCATATCAAAAATGATTTTCCCAAAATGAAAACCACGCTTGCAAAGTTCACAATCGGATTATTCTTAATTTCGTATGTCAGCCACTGCCTTGCGCAGCCGAATTTTTCGGTAAAAAATTCTCTTTTTAATGTTCCGACGGCTTACAAAGATGCGATGTCGAAATTGATGCTTTCGGAAGTGAATGATTACGCGCGTCAACTAAATTTGCCGGAGTATCTTCCCATCACGACCAATTCCGTTGTAGCAATGTTCGTCACACCGCCACGTTTTGGTGGAAGGCTTGGCACACTCGGCAGTATTCGCACGGAAAATGTTTCCTATGATTTTGGAAAAGGAAGTCACCTTTGCTATATTACGCGAAACATTAAAGGTTCAAATCCCTACGACCCGAACGAGAACAGAAAATATTCTATTGACCCTGCCAGCGTGAATACAAACGCTGCCTATATGTTGGCCACACAGTATTTAGCAAATGCTTTCGTGAATGTGCCGCTGCTTTCAACGTCTTCGGTTGTTTCAATCCAGCCGTCGAAAATTTTGAATATGACGACGAGCAAATACAGGGTGGAATGGCAGCGCGGCGGCAAACCAGTGGCAAAAGTCGTTGTGGCGTCACCGCAAAACGAGCTTTGGACTTTGCGCGTGGAAGACCCAAGCCTTATTCTTCGCAAACCTCTTGAGGTTGCTGGTTTCCCTCTTGAAACGAATGTCTCCACTGGCACTATTCCACCAAACAGGCTGATTCATTAAGTTCGTTGTGAAAATTGCGTCCGCAGCACACCAAAAAATGCGCCGATTTTTGCTTTCCTTCCTGTTTTTTGTGCTGCCGATGTCGGTGCTTGCTGACGGAATGGTTGTCCCGACTATTGCGTTTCCGGCAAAAGTCGAAGTCCCCGACCAACAGGCGTTGATTCATTTTACCAACGGCACGGAAAGACTTGTGATTGAAACTCATTTTGCCGGCGCAGGAACAAATTTTGCGTGGATTGTTCCATTGCCAGGTGAGCCGGTGATTGAAGAAGCGAGCGCAGGATTGTTCCCGACTTTGGATTATATTTTGCGGCCTGAAATCGTTCACGATGTTCCAAAACACTACTCCGCAATTCTCGCGCTGACTTGGTTTCTCTACCTGCTTTTGTTCGTCAGACCCACTGGACGAATGAATTTGCTGGACGTGACGGCTTGCATCCTTGTGGTCATCGGCGTTGTTATCAGCAACATGGAAAGAGCAGGTTCAGGACTCGCAATTTTGGACAGCATTGTTTTCGTTGATTTAATGGCAATCACGATTCTTGTTCGATTCTGGAAACGATTCAGCCTTTTCACTAACGCCGTGCTTATCTTCTTTCTTGCGATTCAATTTTGCGCCGTCCTTCTCACATCGGCTGCGGTTAGGGCTAGAAGCATGGGCACGAGTCTTTCAGCGGAAAATGTTTCTGTTCTTAACCGGCAAATTGTGGGCGTCTTTGAAACGACGACCATTGCTTCACATGACGCGCAGGCGCTTCAAACGTGGCTGCGAGATAATGGATTTGCAGTCTCAAAAGACAGCGATCCGGCAATTGAAAATTATGTCAAAGAGAATTGGGTTTTTGTCGCGGTAAAAATTCGCCGTGACAAAACCGATTCTGAAATCAGCGCGCCACAACCGCTTTCATTCACTTTCAAAACCGAAAAGCCGGTTTATCCAATGCAGTTGACCGGCGCGGACAATCAGCCATTGAGCGTTGAACTTTATGTGTTTGGCCAAGCAAGGGCAGAGGCTTCGCATTTCAAAGTTGCAGCTTGCACACGACCGGCTTATCCGGCTTCATCCGATTACTGGTCATATCGAACGCCTGAACAACTTCAAATTGTTCATCCGCTACTTCAAAAATGGGTAAAAGATTCTCCCGTCGTCACAAAACTTGTTGGAACACTGACGCCGGAACAAATGAAAGAGGACGTGCAATTAAATTGGACTTCCTTTGCCGAAAAACGAGAGCGGCTTTTTAGTCGCGTTGGCGCGGAAACTGAAGCGTTGAATTGGGGGACGGGAATTTTCGCCGCAGGTTTGTGTGTGACTTTCGCCTACACGCGCCGGAAAAAAGACAGTCAGAGTCAGCCGTTCAGGTTCATTGGCATCCCGGCAATTCTTGGAATCGTTTTGGCGGGCGCGATTTATTTTGCCCTGCCAAAGTCCGAAGTGCGTTTGGTAAAAGCCGTCCCCGGCGGCATGAAAATGAGCCAATTTGAATTGCAGGTTGCGTTGCGTAATGCCGACTCTTTGGAACTCGATAAAATCCGCGCTGCAACCGCTAGTCTATTAGCCGCGCCAACCAACGACCTTGAATGGACAAACTGGAACAATTATTTTCTTGGAGGACGTATTCACGAGGAAGATTCGCCTGGAAATTACATTCTCCGCGAAAAGAATGGCCGTTTGGAATTTGTCACCTTCGATGCCAATGGAGCGGAACAGGTGCAAGAGTTGAGCGATTAAATAAATTTGCAGAGGGCTTTTATAGGCGCGTGCTTTCAGGTTTTAGCACATTTAGCACAATGCGAATCGCCTGATTTTCAGAAATTCATTGCGTGATTTTTGCTTGTAAAATTTGATGCTTTTGCGAATATGGATGCGTTCCTTTAAGCGATAAGGCTTCGTTTATGAAAATGAGTCAATCAGTCAAAACCGCCAAACGAAGCGGGCAGGTTATTTCATTTTTGCTTCTGGCCTGTCCGTGGTTTGGTTTCGCTCAAATCGTTTCTCCCATTCCCGTTGCTCCGCCAGTGAGAATCACCAGCCAGGCCAACCACGCCACGTTCTACGCGCCGGTGGACATCCCGATTTTTGCGTATGCGCGATTGCCGTTTATTGGCTATCTGCCTACGGCAAATTCTGTCAGCAATGTCGAATTTTTTGCCAATGCCATTGATTTAGGTTCTGGCGTCAATTTGAGCGCGACAAATCGCCCGATTTTGCTCTACAAGACAACTCCATCGCTTTCGTTATTGTCGTCACTGTATTGCTTCGTCTGGACAAATGCGCCAGTCGGTTCTTATGCCTTGACCGCTGTGGCGACCGCTTCATCCGGTTTGTCGCGCACGTCCGCGCCAGTGAACATCACCATTTTGGCGACGGTCACAAACACGAATCCCACAGACATCGTGAGCATTGACGCGATTGACCCAGTTGCCATCGCCGGAACAAATGCTTACGTCTGGCGCGGCGTGACAAATGCAACGCCGACGTGGACGAATTGGAGCGGAGCAGCTTTCCAATGGTTCACGAATTGGGGACCGAAAAATGCGATTTTCGCCGTGAAGCGTTTTGGCGATGCCAGCAGTGATTTGACGGTGAATTACAGCATTGGCGGCACGGCGAGCAATGGCGTGGACTACGCGGCCTTGCCGGGCTTTGTCACCGTTCCAGCCGGTTCTGCTTACGCTTTAATTCCAATTGTGCCGATTGATACTGGCGCGTCGAATGTCAGCAAAACCGTTGTGCTTACGTTGACGCCATCCACGAACACACCACCGGATTACATTGTTGGTTTTCCACCGCGCGCCGCCGCGCTCATTTGGGAAAATTGGCTGCGTCCGCCTTCTGCTGTTTTGGCCGACGGCAGTTTTCATCTTGCCGCCACCGGGCCTGACGGCGCATGGTTCTATGTCCAGTATTCAGCCGATCTTGTGAATTGGTCGTCCGTCAGCACCAATCAAGTTTTTCAAGGCTCGATTGATTTTGTTGATCCTGACGCGGCAAACAATGCCAGCCGATTTTACCGCGCCATTCCCATCGGCAATTCGCCGTCGCAGTAACCAATAGCGACCGAATAATCTTGTTTCAATTTTGGGGACACAGTGCCGCAAAAAATCCGCAGCGCGATGTCACGGCGGGCAATTATATTGGCGGCGGCGGAAAATTCAAGAATGCTACGGGTCGTGGCTTCCGTTCCTGTCTTGAGTTTTCCGCCGCCGCCAAAGCCCTTGCCTCTAGGTTTCCATCGCGGGAAATCGTCGCTGCTTGATATGGAAATGTTTGAAATTATTCATTGCGCGTTAAGTACGCCAATCAATTGCCTTTTGCGTGTGCGTTTTTCTTTTTTCAGCTTGCTTTTTGTTTCAGATGTGCTAGTGGTTTTCTTGAGGCAGGACGTAAGCGCCTGTGTCTCCTATCTTGACTAGGCCGGCGAAAGCCGGTGCGATAATGTCCTAACCGCCCTCGTATCGAGTTGGCTTCAATGGCGAGAACCTGTCGCCGGTATTGGCAGGTTTGATGACCCCCACTTCCCTTCGCATGGCTTTGCCATGCCTTGGGAAGTCGGCTTTTTAATCCCGAAAAGTTGTAATGAATTCATTACAACCCGTATGGGCAAATTGATGTAAAAACTTGATAAGTCGGTTGAAAATGAATGTGTCGAACAATTTAGTCGGCAGACAGGTCGGCAAGTTCCGCGATGAGCAGAACTGGACGCAGGGCGATCTGGCCGATGCGTTGCAACAGAGGGGTTGGATTATTTCTCGCAGCGGTGTTTCTAAAATCGAAAGCCGGTTGGTTCACGTTTATGACTACCAGGTGTGCTGGCTGGCCAGTGTGCTGGATGTTCCAAGAGACGCTTTGTATCCGAAATTCGATGCGGGCAAGCCGGTGGAGGAAATGATTCTCAAACACATCCACAATGAAAAGCTCGGCCTCGTGTTGAAACCAGATTCATTTGACCCCGCCTTGCTGACCAAAAAATACTTTTAATGGAGGACACATGGAAACCATCCCTGCAAATGAAGAACAGCAACCAACCACCGCCCCACCTGCCGAGCGTCTCGCATATTCCGTGCAGGAGGCCGCTGATATGCTCGGCATCAATTATTACACCATGTATCGGCTGATTCAGCGGCAAAAGCTGAAAACCTGCCGCGTGCTGCGCGGCAAACTGCTAGTGCCGAGAACCGAACTGCTCCAATTGCTGCAAACTGATTTGAGGTGATTTATGAATTACTACGAAAAACCAACCTTGCTTCACGAAACGGCCAACACCGAAGCAATAAAAATTTTCGCCGAACATTTGAAACAATTCAAAGCGCACTGTCAGAGCGTTCACAAGGTCGAAGGCAACCTGACAACACTAGGGGACACCGCCTTTAACGCCGCTTTGGAATCTTCAGGCCGCGTCATTCAAACCGACGACGGTGCGGAATGGCAACATGGCGTTGATTTGATGGAAAATGCTTTCGTTTGTCATCGGCGCACGACGGCAGATTTGGAATTTGCCGTTGTCGAACGTATGCCGTTGAAATCGGGCGAAAGAGACGTTTTGATGGACAGCGACCACAGCGTTCGGGAAGTCTTAAAAACATTCGCGCACGACCAGCGGCAGCTTTTGAACATCTGGAAAGACGACGTGGTTGAACAGGTGAAAGAACACCTTGCGGAAAAATATCCCCACCAAGACATGAGCATCGTGGCCGGGTCTTTTGAAATCAAAATGGCACGCGACATCTCTGAAAGACAAACCATCGCTCAAAATCATAGTCGCGGCGTAAGAATTTGAAACGATCTCTCCGATAAAATCTGATACTGCAATTGGATACTATATGCCTTTTTCGCATCCCAACCAGACCAAACAAGAGCAAAGCTCAAATGAAAAATCGTCAATGTTTATAGGGTTTTTGCTGTATGAGCAACCGTGTGCAAATCCAAGCAAACGTCGTTTTTGGATTAGCAAACCGTCGCCTTCAGCCACTCGGCAATCTCTCCACCCAAAACCAATCCCTTTTGCCCGACCAGTCTGGCAATTGCCTTTGCAGAGTCAAGAACGGAGCCAAATATATCCCAAATTCCCAAGAATTTCGGGCTTTGAACTAGGAACGCTATTGCAGCAGGTCCCCGTTGTGGATAGAATGAGAAACCGAATTTGGGAAATCAAACGGCGGCAGGCTTATTGAACAAGATTGAAATGGAAGTGTGATATGGAAAAGAAACGACTCATCGAGAAGGACCCCCAACTGCAAAAGGACGATTTGATTGTCATCACCGGCGCCGGTGGCTTTATCGCCGGAAACCTGGCCCTGTATTTCAAGAAAAAGGGGTTTACCCGCATCCGGGCCGTGGACAAGAAACCGATTTACGAATGGTATCTCAAGGTGCCGGGCGTCGAGTCGCTTTGTCTCGATGTCAGTTTCGAGGAAAACTGCAAGCGTGTCTGCGAAGGCGCGGTTGAGGTCTATCAACTCGCTGCTGACATGGGCGGCATGGGCTTCATTGAGCGATTCCGCGTCGAGTGCCTGCGCAGCATCCTCATCAACACCCACATGATCGAGGCCGCCTATCGCGCCGGTGTCCGCAACTACTTTTATTCCTCGTCGGCCTGCGCCTACAACATCCTGCTGCAGCAGGACCCGAACGTGCGGGCGTTGAAGGAATCCGACGCCTACCCGGCGATGGCCGAGCGCGGCTACGGCTGGGAGAAACTCATCTCGGAAATGTTTTGTCAGGAATACTGGGCCGAGCGCGGCATGAAAACGCACATCGCCCGCTTTCACAACGTCTATGGTCCGAATGGCACCTGGGACGGTGGACGCGAGAAGGCCCCCGCCGCGCTCTGCCGCAAGGTCATCGAGGCCATTGACAAAAAGGACATGAACATCACCCTCTGGGGCGATGGCACGCCCACCCGCAGTTTCATGTACATTGACGATTGCGTGAAGGGCATTGACATGATTATGCATTGTGATGAGTTGATCGCCACGCCGATCAATCTCGGTTCCAGTGAACTCGTTTCCATCAACGAGTTGCTGTCCAAAGTGGAAAAGATTGCGGGCGTGAAGCTCAACCGGCATTACGATCTGGACGCGCCCCGCGGTGTGGCCGGCCGCAACAGCGACAACACCTTCATTCAGAAAATGCTCAAGTGGGAGCCAAAAACGCCGTTGGATGAGGGCCTGGCCGTCACCTACAAGTGGATCAAGGAACAGTATCACAACCGGAAAAAGGGCAAGCGCGTGGTGGAATGAAAAAACCGCCGTTTGTCACCGAAGTCATCGGTGCCATTCCCAACCGTCTGCAACTCGCCGGCGGGTGGATTGACCAGCCGTTCGTTTCCCGGCGCAATCCCCGGCCGCCTGGTTCCATGGTCGTAGTGGCACTGGAGCCGACCTTTCGCGTGATGGACCACGCCGGGTGCGCCAGCGGCACGCGCGCCGTGGCCACAAAATTGTGGCGGGGCCGGCTGCCCGCCCGTCCGCTGGGGGAATTGGTCCGCGAACTTTACCGAGCCGAGAACAAAGGCAAAGCCGAACCGAGCGGGTCGCAGGACATGATCGGGCTTGTCTATCCCGGCATCAACCGGCTTGATTATGATTTCGCGGCCAATGGCGGTGTATTTCCGTTGCATATCGAATCACTCAACCACGCCCGGGTGGCGCGCTGGCTGGAGCGGGTTCTGCACGTTCTGCCGGTGGAGCCGCGGCCCGAGGGCTACAATCCGCTGGGGGAAAAACGTCTCAGCCCGGAATGGATCGCGCGTCTCGGCCAGACCGGCAAGGATTGCTTTGATGCCATCCGCCGGATGGATATTGAGGCTTTGGGCGCGTCCATGAATGATTGCATGGTATGCTGGGAAAAAATCCTGCCGCACGTCATCAAACACCCGTTCATTAAAACCGACTTGAAGGCGATCTTGAAGGTTTACCAGAAAAACCATCCGGGCGCGATGTTCTCCGGCTGCGGCGGCGGTTATCTTCTGGTCGCGTCAAGGCAACCGGTGCCGGGAGCGTTTCAGGTCACCGTTCGAATCGGGCCATGATGATTACCCCCGCAAGACAGATTGTTGTCTCCGGCGGTTTCGATGATTTTTTTTCGATTCACCTGCGCTTCCTTGAAGAGGCCGCCTGGCTCGGTGAAGTGACGGTGTTGCTCTGGCCGGACGAGGCCGTGCAGAAACTTACCGGCAAGCCGCCGAAATTTTCCAAAGCGGAAAGGCTTTATCTCCTCAATGCCGTCCGCTATGTCAGCCGGGTCATACCCGTCGCCGATGGGGCGAATGATTTCAACGAGCTTCCGGAAGTGAGTGGTTACCGCCCGAAGGTATGGGCTGATGTCGAGTGCCACTACAACGAGAAACGAAAGGCATTCTGCCAGTGGCATGACCTGGAGTATCGCGTTTTCAACAACGAACGACTGAAGGGCTTTCCCGACCCGACTCCTCCTGCAACCAGTCCCGGCCCGGCCCAGCCAGAATTTCGAAAAAAAGTCGTCGTCACCGGTTCCTATGATTGGTTTCACTCCGGCCACGTGCGGTTCTTTGAGGAGGTCAGCGCGTATGGCGATCTTTACGTCGTCGTTGGCCACGATGCGAACATCCGGCTGCTCAAGGGACCGGGCCATCCGCTCCTGCCGCAGGCAGAGCGCCGTTACGTGGTCGGTTCAATCAAATACGTCAAGCAGGCGCTGATTTCCAGTGGCGACGGCTGGCTGGATGCCGATCCGGAAATCCAGCGTTTGAAGCCGGACATTTATGCGGTGAACGAGGACGGCGACAAGGGCGGCAAGCGCGAATACTGTAAAAAAAATGGCATTCAATATCTGGTGCTCCAGCGCACACCCGCGCCCGGCCTGCCCCAACGTTCCAGCACCAACCTGAGAGGTTTCTAGCCTGTTGTCCCCGAGATCTTTTTTAATCGCGGTTGATTTCAAGCTTGTGTTTTTGAGGTTCGGACGAAAAACTATTCATCCATTATGGAATTACAAGACGCACCGGCGACTTATCTTTTTAAGCTGTGGCCCAAGATTGAAGCCAACTGGATTCGGATTGCCTGGGGTGGCGGCATCATTGTCGTCGCTGCCGGGCTGATTTCGTTTTATTCCTGGCAGCGGGACCAAAAGGAGATCGCGGCGGGCAAGGCGCTGACGCAAATGATGAGTTCCATTCCGCGCAACGCCACCGCCAGCCAGCAGGCCGACCTTTATTTGAAAATCACCGCGGACTATCAGGGCACGTCCGCCGGGCAGCGGGCCTTATTGCAAGGCGCCGCCATGTTGTTTGCGGCGGGAAGATATGCAGACGCGCAAGCGCAGTTCCAAAAGTTTCTCGATGCCTACCCAAGCAGTTTCTTTGCCGCGCAGGCTGCGCTTGGCGTGGCGACCAGTCTTGACGCCCAAGGCAAGACGGATTTGGCCGCCGGCGGTTACCAACGGATCATCAACAGCTATTCCGACGCGACAGCGGTGGACTCCGCACGATTCGCCCTGGCGCAAATTGACGAACGTCAGGGCAAACTTGCCGAAGCGGCAAATCTTTACGAAGCCATCGTGCATTACAACCCCAGCGGCTCGCTGGGTTCGGAAGCCGGGTTGCGCCTGGTGGAATTGAAAATGAAGCTGCAACCGGCTTCGCCTGCAACCGCCCCGGCGGCTCCGCTCCAGCCAACCCACTGAGCCATGAAGCTCACCCTCATCGGCACGGGTTACGTCGGCCTGGTCACCGGCACTTGTTTCGCCGAAGTCGGCCATCGGGTCGTGTGCGTGGACAACGACACGGCCAAGGTCAAGCTGCTCCAGTCCGGCGGCATTCCCATTTACGAGCCGGGACTCGAAGAGCTCGTGAAGAAAAACGTGGCCGCCGGACGGCTTGCGTTCACCAGCAGCACCGCTGAAGGCGTCCAAAAATCCGACGTGATTTTCATTGCCGTGCCCACACCGCCGCAAGCGGATGGTTCGGTGGATCTGAGCTTCATCGAAAAAGTCGCGCGCGACATTGCCGCGGCCATGACCGATTACAAGATCGTCGTGGACAAAAGCACCGTCCCGGTCAAAACCGGCGAAAAGGTCGCCGAAACCATCAGGCGCTATTGCCCGGCAAAAGTGGATTTTGACGTGGTGAGCAATCCTGAGTTTTTGCGCGAGGGCTTCGCCGTCGGCGATTTGATGAAGCCCGACCGCGTGGTCATCGGCGTCCGTTCCCCGCGGCCCGTCGCGGCCATGAAGGAAATTTACGCGCCGTTCAACGCGCCGATTGTTGTCACCGACATCAATTCCGCCGAACTCATCAAGCACGCGTCGAATTCATTCCTCGCGCTTAAAATTTCCTACATCAACGCCCTCGCCGCCATTTGTGAAACCACCGGCGCCAACGTCCAGGAAGTCGCCGCCGGCATGGGGCTGGACGAGCGCATCGGCCGCCGGTTTTTGGACGCCGGCATCGGCTTCGGCGGCAGTTGTTTTCCAAAGGATTTAAGCGCGTTCATCAAAATCGCCGAGCAAAACGGCTGCGATTTCCGGTTGCTGAAGGAAGTCCAGCACATCAACGCCGACCAAATGGAGCGCTTTGTCAAAAAGATCACCAACACGCTTTGGGTGCTTAAAGACAAAACCATCGGCGTGCTCGGCCTCGCCTTCAAACAAAACACCGATGACGTGCGCATGTCGCCGGCCATTGAACTCTGTCACCGCCTGCAAAAGGAAGGCGCCAGGCTGCGGGTGCATGACCCAAAGGCGATGGACAAGGCCAGGGCCGTGCTCGCGGACGCGACCTACGTGGACGACATGAATGCCGTGGCCGATGGTTGCGACGCGCTGGTGGTGGCCACCGAGTGGGATGAATTTAAAGAGCTTGATCTCGAACGCGCCCGCAAATCGCTCACCCATCCCATCATGTTCGACGGCCGCAATCTGTTCGACCGTGAGGAAATGGAACGGCTGGGCTGGATTTACAAAAGCGTCGGGCGGTGAAACGGCAGTCGAAAGTCGAGGGACGAAAGTCGAACGCCGCTGCGTCTGACTCCCGACCCCCGGCACCCGATTCCAAACGCGTCACGGAAGTTTCCGCCGCCTTGATTTTTCGCGGCGGCAAACTGCTCATCACCCGGCGCCACTCCGATGCCCATCTCGGCGGGCTGTGGGAATTCCCCGGTGGCAAGCGCGAACCGGGCGAAACCTTCGAGCAATGCCTGGCGCGCGAAATCCGCGAGGAACTCGGCGTGCAAATCTCCGTCGGCAAACTTTTTGAATCCGTCACCCACGCCTACCCGGAGAAAACCGTTCACCTGAAGTTTTTTGTCTGCCGGCTGGAACGCGGCGAACCGCGGCTGCTCGGCTGCGCGGCGTTCAAGTGGATCAGCGCGGCGGAATTGGACCATTACCAGTTTCCAGCGGCGGACACAAAGTTGCTGGAAAAACTGCCTGCGGCGTTGGAGTTCAGGCTTTAGCTTGTGGACGAGGGGACCATCCCGCCCGGCGGGACTGAACTCCCGCTTACAGTTTGCCGTAAGTCTCTTCGATGATCTGGCGGAAGTTGTTTTCGCCGACGTTGACGATGTTCATTTCGCGCCGGGCGTTTTCCGGCGAGTCGCTGGCGTGTGCGGCGTTGACCATGATGGTCGAGCCGAATTCGCGGCGGATGGAGCCGGGCGGCGCTTTGGATGGGTCGGTTGGTCCCAGCACATCGCGGATTTTGGTGACGGCATTCACGCCTTCATAAACGAGCGCGATGCACTTTTCCGTGCCAGATTTGGCCCACTCCTCGCGCGGCAGTTCAGATGACGCATGGCCGGACATGAAACGAATGATGTTCTCGAATTGGTTGTCGCCAAAGGTCGCGCCGAGGGTTTCGCCGAGCTGTTTTTCCTCGGCCGCGGGAATTTTGAAGCCGAATTCCTTTTCCAGCGCGGCTTTGGCCCTGGCCCCGACCATGTCTTTGAGCTTGGTGCGAAGAACTTCGCGGACGGGACCGTAAAATTCCGTCGCCTGGGCCACGCTCATGCGATGCACCTTGATTCCCACGATGAACAGGCCGGCGCGCGAAAAAAAGTCAATGACATTGCCGGGGCGTCCGGTCGGGAAACGAAAATTATCCGGTTTGATGAGCACGAGCGTGCGCTGGCCGGTTTCGCCGGGTTGGTAGGCAATGACATTTTCCAGCACCCCGCCGTCTTTGTCGGAAAAGCGCGCCCACAATTTGAGCTTCTCCTCGGCTTCTTCCGACCGGGGCGCGGCGAGCACTGCCGGTTCAAAATACCGAATCTGCCCGTTGTCATCCGTGATCAGGTCGCCGTAAGTGTCACGAATGGTTTCTCCCACGCGGCGCTCCGGACTGAGGTTGCCGACAACGGAACGAACCTTTCGCACGGCGTCATCGCCGCGGAACAGGAGCACCATCACCCGGCGACGCCGTCCGGTTTTGGGGTCGGGTGAGAAATTTTGGATGACATATTGGCACAGCAGTTCCTGGATTCGCCGATCCTGCGGGTCATGGGCGGAGACAATGTTTTCGGCATATTGCCTGATCAACTCGGCGCTGGGTGCGAACATGCGCGTGGCCGCCAGATCCAAACCCGTCCGCGAAATCAACCGGCTTAAAATTCCCCCGGTGCGCGATTTGTAAAGCGAATAGGGCGTGATGATGACATAAGCGAGTTGTTGCGGCATAATCAGGTCGGGGCTGGCGGATTGGCCGGCATCGCACTGGCGGCGGCTTTGCCGCCCAAAATCTTGAACATCACCGTGCCACAGGTCGGGCATTTGCCCTTGATCGCCTTGCGCCCGTTTTTCATCGTCTCTTCAACGCCGTTGGCGATTTCCTTCTTGGCTTTGCACTTAACGCAATATCCTTCGGCCATAAAAATTTTTACCGTCCGCGCTTCATGCCCGAACGGTCCAATAGCTTACCGGCGGCTGTCCAGCCGCGTCAACTGGTAAAAGGCATTGGCTTAACCCGTTTAAATCAAACGAGTTGTTATTCTTGGAAGCATTAAACCAGCAACTGTTGCCGAAGTGCGGTTTTAAGTATTTTACCCGTGGCATTTCGGGGCAAGGCAGGCAGAAAAACCACTTTTTTGGGCACTTTGTAGTCGGCCAGTTTGCCGCGGATGAATTGTTGCAACGCCTTTTCGTCGAACGTCCGGCCTTCCGCCATCGTGACAAATGCCACCGGCTGCTCGCCCTTGCGCACATCCGGCACGCCGACGACCGCCGCTTCCTTCACGCCGGGAAACTGGTAAATGACCTCCTCAATCTCGCGCGGATAAACATTGATGCCGTTCACCAGCAGCATGTCTTTCTTGCGGTCGGTGATGTAATAATAACCCTCCGCGTCGCGATACCCCACGTCGCCGGTATAAAGCCAGCCGCCACGCAAAACTTTCGCCGTTTCTTCCGGCTGATTCCAATAGCCGCGCATCACGTTCCCGCCGCAGATGCAGATTTCGCCGATTTCGCCGACCGGCAATTCCCTGCCGTCATCATCGCGGATGCTCAACTCCACGTTCGGGATCGGTTTGCCAATCGAGCCGGGTTTGTTGATGCCGTAGATGGGATTCACCGTGGCCACCGGACTGCTCTCGGTGGGGCCGTAGCCTTCGCGCAGTGGAAACGGAAACTTCCGCGTGAACTCGTTGAACACCTCCACCGGCAACGGCGCGCCGCCGCTGACGCACAGCCGCAGCGGCAGCCGGCCGAACTCCGGCACGGCCAGCAGCGCGCGGTAAAAGGACGGCACCGCCGGCAGAATCGTGCCGCGATTGCGTGCGATCTCCTCCAGCACCGATTTGAACGGGTGCAGCGTTTTCAACAGCAGAATCCCGCCGCCGCACAGCACCGGCAGCAACGTGCCCACCGTGAACATGAAACTGTGAAACTGCGGCAGCGTCACCACAATGCGGTCGTCCTCGCGCACCGTGAGCGCCTCCAAGCAGCTCGCCACGTTGTGGAGAAAATTGCCGTGCGTGAGCATTGCGCCCTTTGGATGGCCCGTCGTGCCGGAGGTGTAGAGCAGCGCCGCGAGGTCTTTCTCGGAACACGAAGATTGAGGATGGCGGATGGAGGATGGATTGAGCGCGGGGAATTGTTCGACGCGCAAAATTTCGAGTGATGGCCGCGCGGCTTTCAAGGTGTCAGCGTGCGCCGCCAGTTCCGCATCGGTGATGAGCACGTTCGCGCCGGAATCGTTCACGATGTAACCCACCTCGGCAGGTTTAAAGAAGTTGTTGATGGGCACGACCACGCCGCCGGCCGACAAAATGCCGAACACCGATGAAACAAACTCCGGACAATTCTTCACCCACAACGCCACGCGGTCGCCAGGTTTGACGCCGAATTTGCCGGTCAACTCCGCCGCCACCGCGCCCGACTGCGCGGACAGCGTGGCATAGCTGAATTCGCTTTCGCCCCAATACAGGGCGATTTTATCCGGCCGTTTTTCCACCGAGGCGGCAAACGCAGTGGCCAAATTCATGGTGCCAGACATTACGAAAAATGTTCCCTGCTTTGCAAGGGATGAAACCGGACGGTGTAGCGTCGGCGTTGCGCGCCGATTAAGTCGAGCCACATGCTCGACACTACACAAACCTGGTTTTGTGGATGATTAATTTGGACCGGGGTGAGGATTTTCTGAAACATTTTTTTGCGCCTTGAACCTCTGAACCGTAGCCGCCGACGTGAGTCGGCGCTGACTTTCATTGGATTCAGAGTGCGCGGACTGACGTCCGCGGCTACGAGGTTCATGGGGAGGACGGTCGTTCAGCTAACCCCAAATTGACATGGACAGGCCGGAAAGCCGGGAATAGAGTCCAAATCGTGAACCGGGATGGACAACACTTTTGATACAGACTTACTGGTTAGCTTGCCGGAATACAAATGAAGCGCAAGTTCATCACGGTCGTTGTCTTCAGTTGTATGCTGCTTGCTGCGGCTACTGCCGTCTGGTTGTCACACGAAAGAGAACTCAGCCGAAGAATCGATTGCCTATCGTGTCTGCGCTCGACTGGCACGGCGTTTGCATGGTATCGTGCAGACCACGAAGGAAGGCTTCCTGAAAAATTATCCCTCATGAGTTCCTACATTGACGACCCGCATTTTTGGACATGTCGTTGGGACCGCAAAATACCCGGGTCGTGGACGAACGTCACAGATTGGATAGACTATTTCTATATTCCTTGGCCGAGCGTGACAGGAGCATATACAAACTACCCGCTCATGTATGGCCGACGCTTGGCGAACCACGGCGGAAAAGGGATCAATATACTCCTTGTGGAGCAAGCCGTGCATCCTGGTATCCCAGGCCATCCGGAAACCTTCCACGGACAGATCTTTTGGGACGAGGGTGCCAAATGGCTGCAGAAGTTCGCGAAAGAACATCCGGATCTCAAGGTGCCCTTGCCCGAAGACCTAAAATAAAGCGAGCTAACCCGGCGCTGCAACTTCTATGAGGGTTAATCGGTCAAAAAACCGGCGCGAAATTTAATCGCCAGCGGTTATTTTACCTTCTTCAGCAAACTGTTCAGCAGGTTCCCCACCTGCGATGCGGCGTTGGTGGTCGTGCTGAGAATCCCGCCGCCGAGGGACTTCACCGCCATGCCGCCCAATGCCAGCTTGTTGATGCCCGTCTTCGGATCGCCGATCGTGCCCTTCATCGTCAAAAATTGCGGCAAAGGAACATAGGCGGCGTTGGCGGAAGCATTGCCGGAAGTGAGATTGAGCTGTTTGCCAATGGGCTGGCTCACAGAAATGGCAATGGGAATGTTGATGGTGGAGTTGGTCAGCACCCGGGCCAGGGCGATGGCACCCTGACCGTCGGCTTTGAAGGCCGTGCTTTGCACCGAAGCCGAGGTTAAATCAATCCGCCCGCCACCCGCCCTGATTTGCGCGTTGATGACCTGGATGGGCGACTGGCGCAAGGTGTCCATCAGCCCGCCGCCGTGGCCGGTGACCAGATCAATCCAGGAGACGAGAGCGCTTGCGGGATCGCTCAAAAGTTGGGGGAGTGTGGCAACGACATTGATCAGTGTTTTAAGGATGGCACTATGCACGTCCATCACGGACAGGTTCAAGTTGGTAACGCCGCCGGCAAACTGCCCCGTGAGGTTTTTTTGCAAACCCGCGCCGGTGACGCCCGCGCCGCTGAACTTTGCCTGGGTTGTAAAGGTTCCACCCATCTGACCTTTGCGATCAGGCATAAAAGTACCTGCCAGTGGGGCAACCGGGACCCGGTCGGCACCCAGGGCCAGATCGTATTTGTAACCCGGCACGCCCAGGTTCAAATCCACCGTGGCGTTCACGGGCGCGCCGTTGAGGGTTAGTTGGAATGGTTTCACCGTCACGTGCCCGCCGTCCACGGTCACCGTCGTCTGCCAGTGGGTGATTTCGATTTCGCGCAGATAGAACTTTCCGATGTCGGCCGCCACGGTGAAATTTTTCAGCGCGAATATTTTTGCGGGCGGTTCCTGGCCGGCGCCGGTGGATTCCGGTGCGGTTTGGGTTACCGCTGCGGGTTTATTGCCACCCTTCGAACCGCCGGCGAACAAATCGTAATAGCTGGTCACGTCAAGCGAATCGGCGGCAAGCTTGAGGTTCCCGCGGACGGCGTTCGTCTGCGAATAATCCACCTGTCCCTGCAGCCGGACCTGGTTTTGCGCCCGTTTGGTGGGGGTGAGCGCGATTTGAAACTGGCGGATGTCCGCTGATTGCTTTTTCACGGCGGTGTCAATTTCCAACCGGGCTTCCAGCGGCGTGGCAGGAAGTTGCCGTTGCGGATCGTTCACAACGAGATTCGCCACCTGCATCGAGGCTTTGACGGCAGAACTGCCTTGGGCATCATATTGCACGGACGCATTGCCGTTGACGGTGATGGAGACGAGCTTCTTGTCCGCCAACAGCGGTTCAAGGAATGGGCGCAGGCCGTTTTGATTGAAGCCCGAAAGGCTGGCGGCCAGTTGCGCCGTCTCACGAGCGGTGTTGTATTTGCCGGTAATTTCAAAAGTGCCGCCGGCAGTTCCGCCCGGAGTCAATTTGCCCGTGATTTTGTTGATTTGGATTTGTTCCGGCGTTTTGCTCACGTCGAGGTCCATCGTGCTCCCGAAATCGCGGAACTGGTTTTGGCCGGCCCGGCCCGTGAGACTGGCGAGCACCAGTTTGCCGGTGATGGTTTGCGTGTTCTGTTTTTGGGTGACGCGTCCCTTCAATTCAACGGCGCCGGATGAAAAGCTCATGCCCGGCTGGGGAATGGCCTGGCACAGCGCGACCGGCGAAGCTTGCAGCGTCACCTGCATGTCCGCGTTCCCGCCGACGGCGTCATAAGTGCCGGAACCGGTGACGACGGCCAGCGACTGGTTTTGCCGGACGGCTTGCAGCCGGTATTCGCTCAAGTCGAATTGTTTGAAATTCACCGCCTGGCCGCGCGCACGCAAACTCACCGCCGCCTGAAACATTTGATTGCCGCCGATTGGGGCCGCGAAATTGTTAATCTGCGAAACCAGGTCGAATGTGAGCTGCCGGCCGCCCTGCTGCGATGACAATTTCAGTGTCAAATCCACATTGCCTGTGGCGGTGGCGTTGCCAAGGAACGGCTTCCAATCCGCGAGATTCAGGCCCGTGACGGTCAGATCGAGCGTGGAATCCCCCGCTCCGCCGGCGCCCTTTCCCCAAGCCAGGTTCATGGGACGGGTCAGGCGTGCGGTCAACAGCGGATTGCCGTTCTGTGTGCCCGTCATACTCAGCCCGCGAAGCACCGCTGTCTGCGCCGTGCCATCCACCGTGACCGCATAGCTGGCATTGAGATTGAGCGCGGGCGTCGTTTGCCCCGCCCGGCTCAATTGCACATTGCCCGCGTCGAGCCAGCCTGAGGCGTTGATGACGGACCCGGCTTTGGTCAATTCAATGTCATTGCTGGAACTGACGGTGGTGGTGCCAAAATCAATCCCACTTGCGCTCCCGACCAGATTCAACAATCGCCGGTCAATACCCCGTAAATCCATCCTCAACCGGCCTTCCATTTTCGCCATGTCCAGCGGGCCGCTGACGGCCAGTTCGCCCAGCGGCACCCCACCCCTTTGAAAATGCAGCACCGCCTGTTTGATTTGCGCCGGCGTCACGTCGCAATCCAGCACGGCGCTGAACCTGGAAAAATCACCGAACACGCCGTCGGCCCGCGAAACATCCAGGCGCGCCTGGCCGGTGACCGGGGCGGGTTTTAAATCCGCATTCAACGTAAAATTGAAATTGCCATTCACCGCAGCCTGCAAATGGCCCGCCTTGCCGGTGGGCGGATTATTCTCCATTTGCAGGTAAGCGCCCAACTGAAGGGAGCCGGACTGGCCGTTCTTCACATTAGCCAGCGTCAGGTTCACGTTCGCCACTTCCAGGGAATCGCGGCGGTTGCCGGGGTAATTTTTAATCTTCCTGAAGGTGGCGTTGCTCAGGGTTGCCTTGCGCACCTCAAACTGCGGCGACTTCGAGGATTTGCCGGGGCGCGGCGGTTTGGATTCAGACGGCTTTTTGTTTGA
Source organism: uncultured Verrucomicrobiae bacterium (assembly GCA_963744965.1). Taxonomy (GTDB): domain Bacteria; phylum Verrucomicrobiota; class Verrucomicrobiia; order Limisphaerales; family UBA11358; genus UBA11358. The sequence continues at coordinate 377,376 of CAVUVT010000011.1, read as the reverse complement.
TGCCTTCAGCGCGTCAAAGTTGCTGCTGCCGTCCGGGTTTTCGACCAGGTTGATCGTCGGCGACACGAGCGCGATTTCGGAGATGCGGGGTTTGCCGCGGAGGATGCTCCAAAGACTGTAGCTGGCGCGGACTTCCGGCGCGGTGATGACCGGTTCCTGACCCTTCGCCTGCACTTTCAGGCCACGCACCGTGATTTTGCTGAACGGATGGACCGAGATGTCGGTGACGGTGATTTCCGCGTGGACCGCAGCGCTCACGCGGGGCAGAATGACGCGTTTGATGAAACCGGAACTCGTCACGACTAGATACGCCACCAGCGCCAGGATCACCAGCACCCCCGCAACCCACACCGCAATTCGCAGCGCGTGCTGCAGCCAGCTCCGCTGCTTTTCGATGGTCAGTGACGCAATCGTTGTCATAAGCCATTACATTTTAACCGCCCAAGGCCATTCTGTTTCAGGATTGTCTCCCGCTGCGGTCTCTGCCAATCGCAGCGTTCCGTTTTTACACTGTCATCGCCGGATAATTCAATCCAAATCATACCAGAAGTTCCCTTAAAAACGGGGGCGCGCCGTCCTTTTTCGTTTCCCCGCTTCTCCCCTGCCAATATATTTTCAGCGTGATTGATACCGACCCAAAGCTCGCCGCCTTCCTGCCCACGTTGAAATCCGCGGCCTGGCTGGCCCTCGACACCGAGGCCGACAGCCTGCACGCCTATCCGGAAAAAGTCTGCCTGATTCAAATCAGCACGACCAGCGGCGACGAATTGATTGACCCGCTGGCGAAACTAAACCTGGACCCGCTGCTTGACGCGCTCAACGCGCATGAGCTTATCATGCACGGCGCGGATTACGATTTGCGATTGCTGCGCAAGCACCATGAATTCGTGCCGTCGGTGATTTTCGACACCATGCTCGCGGCGCGGCTTTTGGGCGAACGGCATTTCGGCCTGAGTTCGCTCGTGGAAAAATTCCTCGGGGTGAAACTGGACAAGGCTTCGCAAAAGGCCGATTGGGCGCGGCGCCCGCTCACCGAACGGATGGAAACCTACGCGCGCAACGACACGCATCACCTCAAGCCGCTGGCCGACAAGCTGAAGCTCGAACTCCAAAATAAAAACCGCCTGGGCTGGCACCGGGAATCGTGCGCGCGATTGATTGAGGAATGTTCGCAACCACCCGCCGTGGACGGGGATTCCGCCTGGCGCGTGAAAGGCAGCCACGCGCTGAATCGTCACGCGCTGGCCGTGATGCGCGAGCTTTGGCGGTGGCGCGAAACCGAAGCCATTGCCGCAAACCGCCCGCCCTTTTTTATTTTGAGCCACGAAAAAATGGTTGAGCTGGCCGAGGCCGCCGTGGGGCGACAGGCCATCGAACCGTTGTTGCCGCCGCGGATGTCGCCGCGCCGCCGCGACACACTGGCGGCGGCCATTCGGGCCGGACTGGCGTTGCCCCACGACCAGCACCCGGAAAAAGTCCGGCATCATTCCACCCGGCCCACCGAGGCCGAAATGCGCCGTTACCGCGAACTGGAAAAACGCCGCAATGCGCACGCGCACAAGCTGGGCATTGACCCCACGCTTATCGCCCCGCGCGCCACCCTGGGGGATTTGGCGCGGGACTGGGAACAACACGCGCCGGAGTTGATGAACTGGCAACGGGAGTTGATGAAATGATGAGCGCGACCCCGCCGCCACCGTTTTTCTCCGTTCCTGGGAGCGCTGGCGTCCCGCCGGCTCGCCGCAGTGCGACGGACAATTCCAACTTGCCGGCGAGACGTCGGCGCTCCCAGGATCCACAACCCGGTTCAGTCTGAAAATCGTGGTGGATGGCTCTTGATTACCTTTTCTGACAATTCGATGTTGGATGCCTGCGCGCGCGCCAGCGGAGTTGAATGTCGGCTTCTTTATTCATCCCTCAACCATTTTTCCCCTCTCTCACCGGACGAACAATGGGTTCGAACACCGCCGGGTCCAGCTTCGCCAGCACGGGCGCGGCCGCCGCGCGCAGCCGCGGGATGGACCGGTAAAACAAGCCCGCAATGACAATGCAAATGACGCCGCTCGCCGTCAACGTCACCGTCGTGCCCCATTCGGCGGCGAGAAAACCCGCGAGCAGGTTGCCCGCCGGCATGGTGCCCGTGAACGCCATCGAGAAAATGCTCATCACTCGCCCGCGTTTGTCATCGTCCACCAGCGTTTGGATCAACGTGTTGCTCGACGCCATCAGCAGCACCCCGCCCAGGCCCGTCAACGTCAGGCAGCCCAGGGACAGCGGCAGCCAGCGCGACGATGCGAAACCCATCAGCCCCACGCCCATCGCCGCGCCGCCGAACGCGATAATCCGGCCCAGCCCGCGAATCGTTGTGCGCGAGCCGAGATACAACGCCCCGCTCACCGCGCCGACGCCCGAGGCCGACATCAGCCAGCCGAGCGTGCGCGCGTCGCCCAGGAAAATATCGCGCGCAAAGATGGGCGTGAGCACCGTGTAGGAAAAACCAATCGCGCTCATGGCCGCCACCAGTCCGATCAACATTTTGATGGGCGCGAAACCGAACGCGTAACGAAATCCCTGCCGCAATTCGATCCACGGATGCTGCCGCACCGGTCGCGTCGGACGTTCGGACAGATGCATTGCAAGCAGCGCGGCGATGACCGCCACATACGTGAAGCCGTCCAACAGGTAGCACAGGCCCGGCCCGAAGCCGGCGATGACAAACCCAGCGACGGCCGGCCCGATCAGCCGCGCGAGATTGAACAGCGACGAGTTCAGCGCGATGGCATTGCCCAGATGCTCCTTGCGCTCGACGAATTCCACGACCAGCGCCTGCCGGGTGGGCATGTCCACCGCGTTGATGACCCCTTGCACCAGGCTCAGGATGATCAGGTGCGGAATGCCAATCGTATGCGTGAGCGCAAAGAATGCGAGCGCGAAGGATTGGAGCATGGAACAAACCTGCGTGCCGACCAGCAGCCGGTGCCGGTTCACCCGGTCCACCCACACCCCGGCGAACGGCGCCAGCAGGAAGATCGGAATCTGGCTGGCGAATCCGATTACGCCCAGCAGAAACGCCGACGAACTCAAATGATACATCAGCCACAACGACGCCGTCTGTGTCATCCAGGTGCCGACCAGCGAAACAATCTGTCCGGCAAAGAACAGGCGATAATTCCTGGACGTCAGCGCGCTGAATAATTGGGTCAACCGCATTGCCAAAATTAACCGAAAAGCATCCGGAGCGCAGTTACACTTTTTTAACCTTCAACCAATTTTTCCTTGCCAAGAAAAAGCGCAAAATTTTAATCACAAAAGGCGTCGTTGAATCGTTGAACTGGTGGTGCGAACGGCCGTCTTCCATGGCAATACTGCGCAGGATGGCTGTTCTCCCATGCACAGGCTGGGCCGGCATGGAGTTGACGCGCCGCCGATTGTGCGTTAACAAGACCACGGATTACCGTGGCAATTTTGAAATACCCGGCCCGAAGCCGGGAGGAGACACACGATGCAAACAGTTCTGTCCTCAGAGTTCAAACGCGGCATGGTCCTGATGCTGGACGGCGCTCCGCAGATGCTGGAAGAGTTTCACGTCAGCGGCACGGCCCAGACCAAACACAAGCTGCACGCGCGGCTGCGCCATCTGAAAACCGGCCACCTCACCGACCACACGTTTCCGGAAGGCGAGCGCGTGCCGGTCGCCGACGTGCAACACCGCCGCGTCCAGTTCAGCTATCCTGACGGAAAGGATTTCATCTTTTCCGATGTCGAATCGTTCGAGGAATTGACCCTCAGCGCTGAGCGGATTGGCGACCGTCGCTGTTTCATCAAGGAAAACGTGGAGTACCGCGCCCTGCTGCTTGACGGGCGCCTGTTGGACATCGTGCTGCCGCCGAACGTGACATTTGAGGTGATGGATACCGCTCCGCCCGTCAGCGGCGGCTCCGACGCTACGTGGAAACCTGCCCGTCTCGACGCCGGTCTGGAAATCATGGTTCCGTTGTTCATCGCCCCCGGGGAAAAAATTCGCGTGGACACGACCGAACGGAAATACGCCGGACGCGAAAACGAGGGAAAGAAGTGACGGATTCAGCTCGAAGGCCGAAGGCCGCGTAAAAGGTTTTGTCCCGCGCGGTGGGAAACATTGCCTCCGCCGGACGCTTTCAATCGCCGCCGCCGGTTCCTGTTGACCTCAAAGGCAAGTACCGTAGAAACTACCTCCGTGCTGCGACACGAAATTTCAAACAACTGGATGTTCCGCGAGGCCTCAGAACACCAGTTCCATCCCGCCCAGGTGCCGGGGTGCGCGCATACCGATCTCCTGCGCAACAAGCTGATCCCCGATCCCTTTTTCGGCACCAACGAACGGGAGCTGCAGTGGATTGGCGAGCGGGACTGGATTTATCGAACGGCCTTCGATCTGCCGGCGGACTTCCTGAAACAAGCGAACGTGGAACTGGTGTTTCGCGGACTGGACACTTACGCCTCCGTGACGCTCAACGGTTCGTCCGTACTGACCGCAAACAACATGTTTCGCGAGTGGCGAATCCCCTGCAAGGCGTTGCTCAAGGAAAAAGGGAATGCGCTCGTCGTCCGATTCCGCAACGTGTTCGCCGAGACGCTGCCCAAATACCAAAGCGCCCCGTACCGGTTGCATGCTTTCGGCACGAATGACCAGGCCGACGTGAAGCTCGCGATGTATTCACGCAAAGCGCAGTTCCATTTCGGCTGGGATTGGGGTCCGCGTCTCATCACGTGCGGCCTCTGGCGCCCGGTGCTGATCGAAGCCTGGAGCGGCATCCGGATCAAGAGCGTCTTTGTGCAACAACAGAATGTCTCAGCCGCCGGGGCGGATATTATCTCCGAGTTGGAAGTGATGTCGGACGCGCCGCAACGGGCGCGGATTTCCGTGATCATGGATTCGAGCCGGTTGAATTCGGAGGAACACCCGTTGCAAATAGGGCTTAATCGAATCACGGTCAAAGGGCATCTCGACCAACCCGCGTTATGGTGGACCAACGGTCTCGGCAGCCAGCCGCTCTACCATTACCGGGCGCAAGTCGAGGCGGGCGCGAACACGGTTGACGAATACTCCACGAAGATCGGCGTCCGTTCGTTGGAAATTGTCCGCGACAAGGATGCGTCCGGGACTTCACTCTACGTGCGTCTCAACGGCGTGCCGGTTTTCATGAAGGGCGCGAATTATGTTCCGTTGGATAACTTCCAAAACCGGGTGACGCAGGGGCGATATGAATACATTCTCCGTTCCGCCGTCGGGGCGCACATGAACATGTTGCGGGTCTGGGGCGGCGGTATTTACGAGGAGGATGCGTTCTACGAACTTTGCGATCAGCATGGCATCCTGATCTGGCACGACCTGCAGTTTGCCTGCGCCACGTATCCCGCCGATGAAGCCTTCCGGCAAAATGTGCGGCAGGAGATCCTTGACAACGTGACCCGCCTGCGCAACCACGCCTCGATTGCGCTCTACTGCGGCAACAACGAGAACGAAGTCTGCTGGCATCTGATGTGGAAGCAGTTGTGTTCCCCGGAAATCCAGGCGCAGCATGAGCAGGATATCCGGAGGCTCTACTACGAAACCATTCCGCAGGCGTTGCGGGAGGCGGACCCGACCCGCTATTACCATCCCTCCAGTCCGAATGCCGGATTCAACAACGTCCCGTATGGGGAAGGCGACATTCATTTTTGGGGCGTGTGGCATGGCAAGGAGCCGTTTGAGAAGTATCCCGAAAACATCGCCCGCTTCGTGAGCGAGTACGGCTTTCAGTCGTATCCCGAATTGTCCACCGTGAAAAAATTCGCGGAACCGAAAGACCGCGAGCTGCATTCTGCGGTCATGCTTTCCCACCAGCGTTGCATGGCCGACGAACGCCGGGACCGGGAGTACGGAAATCGTCTCATCCAAACTTACATGGACCAGTGGTATCGCCGGCCCAAGGATTTTGAATCGTACCTTTATGTCAGCCAGGTGATGCAGGCGGACGGCGTGCGGCTGGCCATGGAAGCGCACCGCCGGGCGATGCCGTATTGCATGGGCTCGCTCTACTGGCAGATCAACGACTGCTGGCCGGTCGCCTCGTGGTCGAGCATTGATTATTTTGGCCGGTGGAAGGCGCTGCATTACACCGCACAAAGGACTTTTGCCCCGGTCATTGTCTCCACGGTGGTGAAGGAAAATGAAGCGCTGTTTTACGTCGTGTCCGACCGGCTGGAACCAATCCCGGCAACGTTGGAGATTGTGGTGCTCGATTTCGGCGGAAAAGAGATCAGCCGGAGGACGCAAGCCATCACTGTGGCGGCGAACAAATCGGAGTTGCATCTGACCTTGACGAAGGAGCAACTGACGCGCGGCCAGGACGATGCGCGCGTGGTGATGATTTCGCGATTGAAGGACGGAAAGGGAGTCATGGCCGAGGACCTGAAATATTTTCGTCTGCCAAAGGATTTGAAACTGTCCCCGCCGGAAATCGCAACGAAAATCACCCGGTCAAAAGGCGGCTGTTCGATTGAACTTTCCTGCCAATCCCTGGCCCGGAGCGTCATGCTGGCCTGCGGTGATGATGGGGGTTTTTTCTCCGACAATTATTTTGACCTGCTGCCGCGTGAAAAAAAGATTGTGGAATACAGAACTTCGCTGGATGAACCGGGCATAAAGCGGCAACTGAAGGCGATCAGCCTGATAGACAGTTAGATTCCGCGTCTTTCCGGTGCGTTCAACGCTCAACCGGCCTGGCGGGGGAGATTTTTTTCCGCTCGGCGCTGTTTGGCTCCCGGAAATCACTGAGCCGGCCTTTCTTGATGGAGCCATCCGGGAGTTTCAGCGTAATTTCCGGCGGCCAGCCGGCTTTGGCTTCAATCACATTTTCCACGACGCCCATGGCGCGGGAAATTCTGTGGACCATGGTTTCGCCGAGATAACCCTCTCCGGTTGCCGGCACTTTGGCTTTGCTCATGGAGTCGAGAGTATGCGGAAACGCTATAAAGTGACAAGTGGCGAGTGACAGGTGATAAGATAAAGTCAAGGGACGGCGGCACGCCGTCTCTCCCAAAAATAATTCGCGGCAAATACTCCGCGTCTTTTCTTACACACTGGCTGGCACCGACACCGGGGCGGTTTCCACAACCGGGCTGGCTTCGGCAAGTCCCCGGCCCCGGCCGTGATCCATGTTGATGAATTGTTTCGTCTGGGGGATGTAAAAGACGATGTTGAATTTGCCAATCGGTTCTTTTTTCGCAGCATCAAAGGCTGCCCCGGTGGCCCCGAAATTTTTGCCTTCGGATGCTTTTTTTGTCCATTTGTTGTCGCTGGTTAGATATTCCAGCTTTTCAGCGTCTTCAATTAGGATGTTCATGAACAGGAATGTTAGCACACTTTCCCAAATCACAAGCATTCAAACTAACAATTCGGGATTTTATTTTTGCCGTTCGGCGTGTGACCCGGTAACGACAAGTTTGGTTTTGCGCCAGTTGCATCTGAAGTCAGGGAACGGCGGCACGCCGTCCCTCCCAAAGATAATTCGCGTCAACCTTTTTCTATTCCATCCCAACCGGACGGCGCGATGCCTTCTTGTCGGCGTGATGGGCTTTGTCGGCGAGCATCCGGTTTTTCGCCCGGCGGCTGCGACGGCGTTTCTGGCGGCGGATTTTCTCGACCTCGGCGCGCTGCGCGGCCACGTAGCCGCGTTTCAACGCTTCCACCTTGTCCAGCAGCAGGCGGCGGGCGATGAAGCGGTTGAGTCCCTGCTGTCGCGTGGCCTGACATTTCACCTGCAGGCCGGTGGGACGGTGGAGCAGCATGACACAAGTGGAAGTCTTGTTGACGTTCTGTCCGCCGTGGCCGCCGGAGCGGACGAAAGTTTCCTCGATGTCGGCCTCGCGCACGCCCAGCGCGGCCATGCGTTGCGCGAGTTGGATTTCCTTTTCCGGGCTGACGGGGAAGGCGCTCATGTTGTTCCGTCTTTCATCGCACCACTTCAAACGCAAAGCCTTTCAGATATTCCGTTTCGGGAATCATCGGGATGACAGGATGATCCGGGCTTTGGGAATACGTTGCCACGCGACGCAACACTCGGCGCGTGTCGTAGGCGGCGGACAAAATCACGTCCAGGAACGTCACCGTGTCCACGTGGTGTGAGCAGCAAAACGTCGCCAGCGTGCCACCGGTTTTGAGCAGCTTGAGAGCGCGCAGATGGATTTCCTTGTAGCCGCGCAGCGCATCGGGCACGGACGCGCGATTGCGCGTGAACGACGGCGGATCGAGGATGATTAAATCAAATCGCGGAATGACGCGCTCGTGCGGCCTGACGGCGGTGCTGGCCTTGAGCCAGTCGAAAACGTTCACGGCCTCGAACGAACATTTTTCCGCGAGGCCGTTGGCAGCGGCGTTGCGGGTGGCCGCAGCAATGGCATCAGCGCCTTGGTCGAGCAGGTGAACATGCGCCGCGCCCGCGCGTGCCGCGTGCAGACCAAACCCGCCGAGGAAACTGAAGCCGTCCAAAACCTGCGCCCCCACGGCAAATTGCGACACGGCCTGGTAATTTACCTGCTGGTCGAGGTACAGGCCGGTTTTGTGGCCGCCGACCAGGTCGGTTTCAAACTTCAAGCCGTTCAAATTTACCGAAACGGGGCCCTCCAGCCTCCCGGACAGGATTTGATTGGCCTCCGCCAGCCCCTCAAACTTGCGCGACGCCATGTCGCTGCGTTCGAGGATGGCGCGCGGCGAGAAACATTTTTGCAGGGCGGCGACGATTTGGGCTTTGCGCTGGTCCATGCCGAGCGACGAAATCTGCACCACCAGCACGTCTTCGTATTTGTCCACGATGAGGCCGCTGAGAAAATCGCTCTCGGCGTTGACCACGCGGAACGAGGTTGCGCCCGGCAGGTGCTTTTGCCGGACGGCGAGCGCGGCGCGAATGCGTTCGTCAAAAAACTTTTCGTTCACCTCGATGCGTTCCGGCGAAAGGACGCGGACATGGATTTTCGATTTTGAATTAAAAAAACCAACACCGAGAAACCGCTGGCGATGGTCTTTGACCTGAACCAGTTCGCCATCGGCAACGGGCGCGGTAAGCCGGAGGATTTCGGTGTGATAGATCCACGGATGGCCGGCCACGATGCGGTCGGCCTCGCCGGGTTTTAATAAAACAGTCTTTAACGAGTCCATGGTTTGTAAACAGTTTGGTTGTCGGAGGGCGGAGTTCCACGACGCCCTAATCTGGAAAAAGTCAGGGACTCGCGGAGTTCGCCCCTCCGAATGCGTACATAAAGCCAGAAGCGGACGCCAGGGGAAAGGAAATGTTCCATCCGACCATCCGTGACCACCGCCATTGAAAAAACACAGGGGAAATTGCGCCATGAACCCGAATCGAAGAGGCGAACGGGACGAGCGGGAATTGGCGGCCCTGCTGTGTCGGGCTGGATTCAACGCCCGGCGCAGGCAGTGGAGCAATCAGACTTGGTGAAGCAACTCAACGGCGACTTGAAGCTCAACGTTGCGGGACTCATTCCATCAGGAAAGCAAATGAATGAAAGATCAAGGAAGAATCTCTCCAAAGAAGCCGCCGCCGGGCAAGGAGTCCTGACCATTAATAATTTTTTTGCTTCTGGCAGCTTGGACGGCATGGCCTGCAAGCGGCGCGGACAATGTCCGAAAAAATTGCCCCGGGGTGTCATCTCCGCCCGTCATACCACAAGGTGCAGGATTCGCGGCGGTACAGGGCACGGCGATTGAAGAGCACGCGCGCCAACAATTTGAAATGGTCGCCCAAAGTGTAAAGCCGCATCTTCCGCGCGGAAGTCACCAGCGGATGATGGTGCAAAATTACGATTTTCCGGTTCGTTTCCCGCGCCAGCTTTCGCAGCCGCCGGCTCAACTCCAATTCCTCCGCCGCGAATAATTCGTTGCTGAAACCGCCGGTTTTTCGGAATGCCGCCGTTTCGCAAAAAATAAATGAACCGGCCAGCAACCGCCCCATCCGGCTGGCGCAGTTCCAAAGCCACGTGGCGAACCCCGCCGCCAGATGTTTCTCATCCATCCGGACCGTGACCCCGCCGGCCAGACAGCGGCCGGAACTGATTTGCCCCGCAACTTCGGCGAACAATCCGGCATTCGGACGCGAATCCGCGTCCACAAAAACCAGCCAGTCACCGGTGGCTGCTGCCGCGCCGGAATTCCGGGCGCGGGCGATTTGATTGGCCGGCTCGAACACGACGGTTGCGCCTGCTGCGCGCGCGATTTCGGCCGTGCGGTCGGTGGAATTGTTGTCGCACACAATCAATTCAAAGTCCCAGCCGCGCTGCGCAAACACCAGGGCCGCAGATTTTATCTGCGCCAGTGATTCGCCGAGCAACCGCTCCTCGTTAAAGGCTGGAACAACGATGGAAATCTTCACTACGCGCAGTTTGCTTCATCCCCGGCCCGGTTTCAACGCGGAAGCCGGGGTCAAATTTTAGCGTGCTTTTTTGGCCAAATAGTCTTTATTTGTGCGTATGACCATTTGGATTCTGGTTTCGGTGACGATGCTGTCGCTGGCCGCTCTCGGTTACCGGCAGGGCGCGATTCGCGTGTCGTTCTCGCTGATCGGCATTATTGTTTCCGCGTTGCTGGCCGGGCCGCTCGCCAAATACGTCCAGCCGATGCTGCCGCACGTGGGCGTTCATGACCCGACAGTCGTCTGGATGGTGTCACCGTTGATCGTTTTTTGGGTTCTGTTGATCCCGTTCAAGTCGGCGGGGTTTTTTGTGCATCGCAAGGTGGAGGTTTATTTCAAATACAAAGAAGACCACATTCAATTGATCCGGTGGAACCGGCTGAATGCCCGGCTCGGCCTCGGTCTCGGCCTGATAAACAGCCTCGTCTATCTCGTGCTGATCTCGTTCATCATTTTCGATTTGAGCTACTGGACGGCGCAAGTCGCCACGTCCGACGACGAGGGCATGGTGGTCAAACTGCTGAACCGGCTGGGGCGTGATTCGGAAACCACCGGGTTTGTTCATATTGCGCGCGCCATGGACCCGATGCCGGACAGTTATTTCAAATACGCCGATCTCGCCGGACTGCTCTATCAAAACCCGCAGTTGCGCGACCGGCTGGCGGATTATCCGATGTTCATTTCGCTGACCGAACGCGATGATTTCAAACAACTCGGCCAGAACTCCGAGTTTCAAAATGCATGGAAACAACACGCGCCCATCCGGCAATTGCTCGACAACGACCAGTTCAAATCCATGTGGGAAAACCGCGAGACGGCCGATCTGGTCTGGGGCATTGTCCAGGACAACTTTGACGACCTGTACGCCTACCTGCAAACCGGCCAGTCGGCGAAATATGGCCGGGAAAAAATCATCGGCCGGTGGGATATCAACATCGCCGCGACCACGAGCGGGCTGCTGGAGACACGACCGGTCATTTCGTCGCGCGAAATGCGGACGCTGCGGGCATGGGTGACGCAGTCTTATATGAACACCCTGTTCGTCGCCGGCGCCGATGGCCAGGCGTTCCTGAAAAATCTGCCTCACATGATAATACAGCCTGGCAAGCCGCCGACCACCGAAGCCGCCACGTGGCAGGGTAAATGGAAGGGTGACGGGGCTGATTATCAATTGTCGCTCAGCAGCAGCAGTAAAAAGCAATCCATGCCCGCGGAGACGGATGGCATGCGATTGACGATCAAGGACGACAAAACCACGCTGGTGTTCGCCCACGAATAATCAATCGTTGTCAGCAACGATGCCGTTGGATAAGGAAAAACAGGCCGCTCAGATTTTTCAAGGCTGCCAGACAGCGCGGTAAAATTGGTGCGGGGAACCCGTGGCAACCGGGAGGGTGATGTTCAAAGTGCTCCCCGCGAGCGTGTTGGTGGAGACGGAGGTCCACGTCATCAAATCCGGCGAGCTTTGGATGACATAAGGCGTGCCGGATTGGCCTTGAAGAAGCAGCTGCACCTGTCCGGGCGGGACCCCCAACACGGAAAGCACCGAAGGTCCCGGCGCAAACGTGAAGAGCGTCAGTGACAAGGGTGGGAACGAATAGCTGAAGTTCGTGCCGGCCGTTGGAAAGTTCGTCGTCGCGATGTCTTGCAGTGAAGCCCCGGCACCGGTTTCCGTCGCCTGGTCCTGCGGGATGCCGTAGGATTGAATCGTTGCGTTGGTCCACGGCACAAAATTTGTAAGCACGATTTGTGCATTAAGGTTCGTGGTCATGTCTTTGTTTATGACGAGCATGGTGAGAGCGCCGTTGGTGCGATGAACGGCATAGGCGGAAAGCAAAAGCGAATCGCTGGTGCCATTGAGGACGGAATCAGCCGGCCGCGCAAAATATTGCAGCAATTTTTCAGTGTAAAAAGTCGGATACGGAGTGTTTGACCCGTTCAGAATCCCATAATCACCGTTCGACCGCCAGCCGTAAATCGTCGGGTCAAAATCGCCGTCCGTCTCCGCTCCATTGTGCAAATCCCACCAGATATAAGATCTGAATTCGGTTTTCATGAGCTGGCTGGTGCTGTCGGCGAGGTAGAGGGCGTTGACCAGGCTGGTGGATTGCCGGCCCATGGCCCCGGCGTCGCTGTTGTTTTCCGTCACGCACAACTCAATGTTGGTGCCATTTGTTGATCCAACGTAATCGGTGATTTGCTGGCGCAAGCTGGCGGCGGCGCTGGCCCAATCGGTCCACGTCAGGGGACACGGATTACCCGCGACCTGCAACAGCAGCGGGTCACTGTCGGGAGACTGGGAATAGAAGCTCCAGCCGGAGGTGGTGTATTGCCAGTAAAAATGATAAATGAGGAAATCAGGCAGGACGCCGAGGGTTTTCAACTGGGACAAGACGATGGGCGTCCACCCGTAGTTCGTGGTGCCGGTGCGCGGGTTGACAGCAAAATGGTTCGCGTTGTTGGAATAACTTCCCTCTCCCGGTACGACGACGACGCCCACCTTGATGGGCACGGTCGGGTAAGCCGCTTTCATCTGCTGAATGTAAGCCGCCGCATTGGTGGCATACGTGTAAGGATCCTGGGGAATGGCATGGGAATCGGTTTCCCACGAGCCATAGCATTCATTGCCAACTTCCCAATACTTGAAGCCGCAATGATTGGTTTTGTTGGCCGAGAGCACCCACGCGACCGCTTCCGCGGCAGTGCCGGTGCCGTAATTGACCGTGGTGAAGACTTGAGCGCCCAGATTAGTGGCAATGGTCATGAAGGTGGAATTCCCGCTCGGGTCAGTGGCCCAATTATATTGGTCAGAAGACGACCCCCCCGGCCAGCGCAAGGCCAGACAACCGATTTCCTCAAGCAGCGGCAGCGTTGTTGAACTGCTCAGACTGCCGTCCCAAGTTGCGGTATTGAGCCCAAATTGGCGCGCATCCACGGTTTGCAAGGCCTGCCCTGCGTCAACTCTCAAGTGGACCACGGCCGGCACAGGCGCGGCCACGAGTTGAATGTCGTCCACGTAAAATGTGGGTTGAGCCGCGCCGTTATCGTTGCCCTGAATATTAAAACCGCTAAAATTTGTCTTGTCGGCCACGCCCAAGGAAGAAAGCGGAATGGAAATTTGCTGCCAGGTATTGGCCGGCAAGGAAGTTCCCAAGGGATAGGCCGCCTGATTGATGCCATCAAGATATCCCGAGACTTGCAGTTTTTGGCCGCCAACGCTACCGCCATTGATCCAAAAACTGAGACTGGCGTAAGGGCTGGAGTTAAAATCCGGGCGTTCGAGCCAAAGCGCCTGGTTGCCGTTATCGGTAACACTGATGGAATAAGTGCCTGAATGGACCGGCGGATAGTTTTCCAGGTTTACCGTCGCCCAACTCCAATTCTGGAAACCGTTCACCAGATTGTCGGTGTAAATCGGGAGATTGGCCTGCGCCAGGCTTGGGCCAGACGGGGCGTTGACGACCTGATTCAGCATATTGGTGCCGCCTGGATAGTTGCCGCCGGAATAGACAGCGGTAATCAGGTCCGTGCCCACTGGCAGATAGGTAATTGAGGAACTGGTGGCGCTGCCCCCGCTCACCGTGTTGGTGCTGAACGGGCCGCTGTAGGCAGAAGAAAAGACCACTGTGCCGGTCGCGTTGCCGGCGGTGACCCCATTGGTCTTCACCGTGGCGGTGAAGGCGACGCTGCCGCCGTCGGCTGAAGGGTTGGCCGATGAGGTGAGCACGATGGAATTACCAAGATGCACCAGGATGATATTGTCGATTGTCAGGGTGTCGGTGTGGCCGGCGCCGCCCCACTGCGAGGCATTGATTTGAAAGTTCAACTGCCAGGTTGCGCCGGTCGGGCTGCTCCCCGTGATGCTGCCCAGGTTCACGCTGAAAGTCTGCCAGGCATTGGCGGCATTCAACTGGTCGTTGGCCGTTGCTTGTATGGTCTGTGTGCCGCCAAAATAATTGTTCGGCCAGGCTTGGATAATAAGCTGGATGTTGGCCGCCTGGCTGCCTTTGGCATCGAAGGACAACACGTAGTCCGACGGGTTCGGGTCCGTGTTCCCGGAAACCGTCATCAACTGTACCTGCCCGGTATAATAGTCACTGCTGGTCGTTGCCGTCATGGTTTCCTGCCAGCAACCGTTCGGATTACCGCCGCTCGCCTGGACAGCGTTGCTGGTGGCGGTGGGGCTGCCTCCTGAATACGAGGACGTGCCGAACGCGCCCGTATATCCGCCGTCGAAATTTTCGTTGAATATTGTCTGTGCCGGGGCAGTGGCGGCAAAGCCACTGAGTACGATTGCCAAGGCTGCAATTTGATATCTGGTTTTCATAAGTCGAACCGAATGTTTAAGGGAGGGTTAAAGAGGTTATGGTAAAGGCTCAGAGTTTATTACTTACGGGCGCCTTCCCTCAAACTACGCCTTCGGCGAGATCGGGTAAAAACCCCCATTCGTTACCTGTAAAATAGCATGTTTCATTGATGTTTCAAGAAGAAAAGTCAGCGTCTTGCCACCGAATCAAAACCCCATTGAAAAATTCCGGCCGGAGGCGTCCAAACACTTTGGGCTGATGGTGTGCGTGGCGGGCGCGTTACTTCCGGCCCAGCCGGTCGCGGATGGGCAATTCCACCAATGAAGGCAGATCAGCACCAAAACCGCTTGGCCGTGGGTGCGCGGATTGTTGCCAGCAGAAAACCGCCGGTTAACCCGCTTGGGCTGACCGGCGGAACCCCTATGACAGAAGTATGTGCCTACTTTGTCACCATGCCTTTTTACAGCATTCGGACTGCCAAAATTCGGTCGTGTAGTGCATCCCAAAAACCGCTTCCAGTGCCCAAATTTCAAATGCAATTGCAAAATTAAGATGATGACAATTCAGGAAAGCAGGGTAGAGTTAAATCAACCAGTAAAAGTAACAATTCAGATAACCCTAAGAGAAAGCTGTAATATTATGAAACGCTTATCGTTGGTTGCAGTCGGTGTCGGATGCATGCTCTTTCAAGCCCATGCTACGCTCCTTTTTTCGGACAATTTTAATTATACTCCTGGTACCACCCTTGGCGGCCAGGTTAATCCTGGCAGTGGCTACACATGGGGTCCCGGAGAAGCTGCCAATTTGTCGATTGGCAGCGGCAATTTGACTTATTCCGGATTACAGGATCTCGGCGGTAATGAGCTATCAGTGACTTGGGGTGCCGCCAGCTCTGATACGAACGGATTTGCAACTGTCAGCAGCGGGAGCATCTATTATTCCTTTCTTCTAGATGTTACGACGACTCCCAGTGCCAATAGTTATCTCACGTCATTGAATCCGAGTACTACCACCCCGGGTGGCGGAACCGACGCGCTCTCGGTTTATTTTGGAACTGCGGCCAGTGGTTACAGGCTTGGGCTACGGACGGGAAGTGACAGTACTAGTTACGCTACGGGATTGACATTGGACACCACTTACCTTGTAGTCGTCCAATTTAATTTCTCTGCAAATCAAGCCTCCCTTTACTTGGATCCAGCCTCTGCAACCTTTGGTGGTGCCACCCCACCGACACCTACTTTGACTGGAACGCCAGTGAACGCTGTTACCAGTATAGATAATGTCGGCTTCAAGTCCCAGAGCTCCGGGAGCACGGCATTTGACATAGGTAATGTTCTTATTGGCACGGATTGGGCGGATGTGACACCGGTACCCGAACCGGTCACGTTCGCTTTGGCTGGCTTGGGTGTGCTTGGTCTGGTTATTGCTCGGCGCATGCGTCGTTAATATCGGTTGTTATTTTATTCATGACAGGCGCTGGTGATTTTTCCCAGCGCCTGTTTGGTTTTTCAGAGTGACCCAACCGGCCAACAGCGGGATTGTTCCGGCGGCAAATTAATAATGGCATTCCCAAGCGCTGCCGGACAAAATCACTCGAAAAGCATGGCCGCTCCCAAATTACAATCCTTCTCCACAGGCCCGGATGGTAAATGGACGGTTTTGGGGATCTGTGTCGTTCTGGCGTTGGCGGTGTTCCTGGTCTTCGGCCAAACCCTTCGTTACGGGTTCGTCAATTTCGATGACGATAGTTATTTTTCCTCCAATTATCACGTCAAGGCCGGGTTGACTTGGAATGGTGCATTATGGGCTTTTCGGACGGGACACGCCAGCAACTGGCATCCGCTGACGTGGTTGTCGCTCATGATGGACGCGCAATTGTTTGGAACCGGGCCGTTGGGACCCCATTTGACCAACGTGATGCTGCATGCGATCAATACCGTGCTGTTGTTTCTCCTGCTAAAACGCCTCACAAGCACATTATGGCCCAGCGCCTTTGTTGCGGCGTTGTTTGCCATTCATCCGCTCCACGTGGAATCGGTGGCCTGGGTGTCTGAGCGCAAAGACATATTAAGTGGGTTGTTCTTCATGCTGACGCTGCTGATGTATGCGCGGTATGCGGAGCAGTCCAAGGCCCGAAGTCCAAAGTCCAAGGTCTTCTACGGTTTGGCGCTGTTGTTTTTCACGTTGGGATTGATGAGCAAGCCAATGCTGGTAACGCTGCCCTTCGTCCTGCTGCTGCTGGATTACTGGCCACTCGGAAGGGAGACAAGTGACAAGTGGCGGGTGACAAGCTTCAGAATTCCTGTCCCTCAACTCTCATCTCTCAACCATTTGCTGCTGGAAAAGCTGCCATTTCTTTTATTGAGCGCCGCCTCGTGCGTGGCAACGGTTCTTGCGCAGCGGGAAGCCATCAAACCCATGCTCGAATTGCCCCTGACCCTCCGGCTCGACAATGCCCTGACTTCCTTGGTCATCTATGTCGCGCAGATGGTTTGGCCAACCAACCTGATTGTGTTTTATCCCTACCGTTTCAACCCGCCGGATTGGCAAGTGGCGGGTGCCGGCGTATTGCTCCTTTGCATAAGTTTGCTTGCATTCCAGACGGCACGACGATTCCCTTATTTTCTAACTGGCTGGCTGTGGTATTTGGGGATGCTGGTGCCGGTGATTGGATTGGTTCAGGTCGGAGGCCAGGCACACGCGGACCGTTACACCTACCTGCCGCAAATCGGCCTGTATTTGGTCATTGTCTGGGTGCTCAGGGATTGGACGGTTGGTTGGCGTTGGCGTCGTCCGGCGCTGGGAATGGCGGCCTTCAGCGTGGTAACCGTCCTGATGGTCAGCGCCTGGAAACAAACCTCCTACTGGCGGAACGACGAATTATTATGGGAACACGCCATTACCTGCACCTCTGGAAATTACACCGCTCATAATTACCTCGGTTATGTTTTCGCCGCCCAAGGCCGGATCGCCGAAGCCACTGAGCATTATCAGAAAGCCCTCGAGATCAATCCCAACTATTCGGATGCCGACAACAATTTAGGCACGGTGTTTCTCAAGCAAGACCGGCTGGAGGAGGCGGCTGAGTATTATCACCGGGCATTGGACGCCGATCCCGGTTTTGCAGAGGTACACAATAACATGGGCATTCTGTTGACGAAACAAGGTCAAGCTGCCGAAGCCATCGAACATTACCAGAAGGCCATTGCACTCAACCCCGACCGGGCAGAGTTTTACAATAATCTGGGCAACCTGCTCGCCACCAAAGGTCGAACTGACGAGGCCGTCAGGCAATTCCAAAAAGCCCTTGAGATTGAACCGGATAATGCGAAGGTCCGTTTCAACCTGGCCAATATACTCATCGCCAAAGGACGGTGGGACGAGGCCATCGAACAGTATCAGCAGGCGCTGAAACAGATGCCGGATTCCACCCATGCCCATTATCAACTGGGTCTGGCGCTGCAAAGCCAGCACAGGTTTGCGGCGGCCATCGCACAGTTTCAGAAGGTCCTCGAACTGGATCCCAAGCACGTTACGGCTCGAAATAATCTGGCCTGGCTGCTGGCCACCGGTCCGGAGGCGTCGTTGCGCGATGGGAAAAAGGCGGTGGCACTGGCGCAACAGGCCATGCAACTTTCCGGCGGCAATGCTCCGGAGATTCTGGACACGCTGGCGGCAGCCTATGCCGAAGCCGGAAGCTTTCCTGAAGCGATCGAATCGGCCCAGCGGGCGTTGGACCTGAGCACCGCGCAAAACAACAAACCTCTGGCTGTAGTCATCCAAAGCCAGCTCAAGCTTTTTGAAACCAATTCACCCTACCACGAACAACCGTAGCGACCGGCTTGCTCGTTTTTGAGCGACCGGCCTGTTTACAACAGTTTGCAAGGACGCCAGTGCGCGGAGCCGGACGGCACGGGTCACGGGTACGTCATCCGGAGAAAAACGCAGCCGTTGGTTGGATTAATGGGGATGAAAATCTGGTTGGTGGCCGTGGAATTGGGAACGTTCACCCAGTTGGTCCCCAAACCCGCGTTAAGACTGTTGGTTTGAATCTGCAAGTGCCAACCGAGATGATCCTGCGGCCAGGACAACTGCAATTGGCCACCGGCGACTTGCAGCACAATATTGGTTGGCGCCGATGAGGGCAGCGGTGTGGCGCTGGCCTGCAAGGAGTTGGTGCTCTCGCCACCCGACACCGCCGTCACCACGTAATAATAAGTCACCGCATTGGTCACCGCCGCATCAGAATAATTTGTCGCGGTCAACCCGCTGAAAACCGTCGGATACGGCCCGTTGTTGATCGTCCCGCGTTTGAGATTGTAATTGGTCACACCCGACACCCCGTTCCATTCCAATTTGATCAACAGGTTTGTTCCCATCGCCGTGAAATTGGTGGGGGCCGGAGGCGCGGGCAAGGTCACGACAAGTTCCACCAGACCGGTCGTGTTGGTGTTGAAGGCGTAATTATAACCGGCGGGCGCCGAACCGAGGGTTGGCAGGTTGCCGCTTAAAACGCCGGTGTAGGTCAGCAGAATATTCGTGCCCGCGCCAAACCCGGTACCGTTCGTAACATTGATGGTCCCGCCCAACGCCAGATTGCCCACCACCGCCACCTGGTTGGTGTTGGCGTCCAGCGTATAATTCAGCACGGTGCTGGGGAACAGCATGAAATTGTTGCTGACGGTGAGAATGCTGTCAGCGATGGTCAGCGGGCCGTCATCAAAGACGTTGGTGTTTTTCAATGACGTTTGCGCGTTGTAAAAAGCCAGGCTGTTGCCATAACCGTTGGTGGTCAACCCATCGAGCGTGACCAGGTTGGTGCCAAACACGCTGTTGGTGATGATGACCTGGGCGTTGTACAACAGGAAGGTGGTGGTGCCGGAGGGGACGGTGTTTGTGGAATCGGCAAACTGGAAGCCGCGCACGTTGTAAACATCAAAGGATTTTGAGGCCGTGATGTTGACATGGCTTAAAAGGATATTGGTGACGGGCACTTCCATGCGCCCCCAAATGATGCCCGGAACGCCGCCGCTGGCCACGGTCGCGGTCACATTGCTGATGGTGATGTTGCGCCAGATCGGGATGGTGGCAGTGGAAACGGCCTGGGTCGAAGCAAAATACGGCGAAACGCTGGTGGGCGTGCCGAACTGGCCGCCGGCGCTGCTGTTGTAATAACTGTAAATGACAATCGCCCCGTCAACAATATTTGTCATTTTGAGGTCGATATAGGAAAGATTCTGGGCGATGCCACCTTCGCCGCTGCCGCCACTGGTGTTGGTACTGGACTTCATGCGGATGCCGTAATCCGTGCCGGTAAAGTTGCAGTGGATCACGGTCAGGTTTGAAACCGCACCGGCCGTGTTGCTGCCAATGGACACTCCATGGCCAACACCAAAAGTGCAGTTGGTGACCACAACGTCCCTGGATATTGCGGAACTGGTGCTGCTGCCAAGAGCGATATTGTCATCCCCGGCGTTGTTGGTGCAGTTCTGGATCAGACAGTTGGTCCCCACCAGATCAATCCCGTCGGTATTGGCTGCGTTGGCCGCCGTGGTGTTGATGGTCATGTTTTGAAAGGTGATGTTGCCGTTACCACTGTTCTTGAAGACGAAGTGCATTATCGGTGGATTTTGAACCGTCACGCCCTGGACCAACACCTGATTGCATTTACCATTGAAAAAAATCATGTAGGGCCGATTCCCATACACGGCACCACCGGTGGGCAGGTTCCACCAATCCGCGCCGTTGCCGTCAATCGTGCCGGAACCGCTGATTTCAAGGTTCGTCGCCGAGGCGGCGTAAATCAGATCGCCGTACGTCAAGTTTTGCGCGGGTAAATTGGTCCAAACGCTCAATGGCAGCATCTTCAACGTTGCGCCGGCATCAATCTGAATGTCCACGTTGTTCTTCAGCGTGAGCGGGCCGCACAAATATGTGCCTGTACCCGACATGGGTATCCTGACCGTGCCGCCGAACAGACCGTTGGTGTTGCCGCCCGCTGCCGCGTTGGTGATGGCCATTAGAATGGCGGTGGTGTTCGTACTCATACCATCGCCCACGGCGTTGTAAGGAGCGTTGGTAATCGTGATGATGTTGTTGGTGTTGATGTTCGGCAGGGTCGGCTGCGCCAGCGTCGCCATGGCAAATGACAAAAGCCCGGCCGCCGACAGCAGCAGCGGGGCGCGAAACGGAAGATAATTGCGTGACTTCATGATTTTCATAAATGCTTTGACCGGAAGAAACATACCACGATTTGCATCACTTTGCCGGTTCCAGCGAACAGTTCACCAGCTTCACGTCGGCATCCTGAACGACATCCGGTTTGGCGACCTCTTTGAAGGTTGAATTATAAATCCGGACGCCGCTGATTTCCGCGCCGGGGAAACCCCGGACATTCAGCACGCGGGGGGTGTGGGCGACGGTGATGTTTTCCATCGCCACGTTGCGCGCGACCGGCCTGTAAATTCCGTTGGTCCCTTCCTCGTAAAGAAAATCAATCTGCAAAACGGAATCTGCCACCTGGCCCACATTCACGTTCCGCATGAAAATGTTTTGCAGGACCCCGCCCCGCACGGCATTGGATTTCAGCCGCAACGCGCAGTTCAGGCGCGGGCTGCTCATCTCGCAGTTCTCCACAAACACATTGCTGCAACTGCCGGAAATCTCGCTGCCAATCGCCGTGCCGGCGTGACCGTCGCGCATGGTGCAATCGCGGATGATCAGATTCACCGAGGGCACGCCGATGCGGCGGCCATCGTCGTTGCGGCCGGACTTGATGGCGATGCAGTCATCCCCCGTGTCGAACAGGCATTTTTCAATCAGCACGTCGCGGCAGCTTTCCGGGTCGCAGCCGTCGTTGTTCGCGCCGTGCGAAACAATGTCCACGCCCCGCACGATGACATTGGTGCAAAGGACCGGATTGATCTCCCACATCGGCGAGCGGCGGACATGGACGCCTTCCACCATCACGTTGCGGCAACGGTTGAACTGGACGAAGTTCGGGCGCAAATAATCGCCTTCGCCAAACCGGCGCTGCTCCACGGGCACGCCGTCCCCGGCCATTTTTTTGAGGCGTCCATTGGCCGGCTTGTAAGAGTTGGGGCCGGCGTTTTTTCCACCCTTCCAGCCCAGCCAGTTTTCCCCGGTCGCCTGGCCGTCCAACGTGCCTTCGCCGGTCACCGCGACATTGCTCTGGCCGAAGGCATAAATGAACGGCGAATAATTATAACATTCGACGCTTTCGAAACGGCTGAAGACCGCGGGCAAATAGGCCCTGGGTTCCGTGCTGAATTTCAACGTCGCGCCGGCGTCGAGATGCAAATTCACGCCGCTTTTCAAATGAATCGCGCCGGTGAGAAATTCCCCCGGCGGAATCACCACGCGGCCGCCACCCGATCCGGCACAAGCGTCAATCGCCCGGCCGATTGCCGCGGTGCAATCGGTCTTGCCGCCGGCTGTCGCGCCGAAATTCGTGATGACAAAATCACGCGCGGGAAATACCGGCGCCTGGATGCGCGCCAGAATTCCGGGCACCTGCGCCCACTCCGCCGGCTCCGCGCGGAGCAGCGGGGTTGCGAGCAAAGTGATTAGAAAAAGTGGAATTGTCTTTTTCATGGTTCGATGCTGTTTGTTGATTCCCCTTTATTTCTTCGGGTTTTCCAACCCCTCGATTTCGGCGTTTTCAGCGCTAAAAGCCGGGCCGCTTTTCACCGTCACCGAAGAATTCTTGAATTGGATGCCTTTGGCATTATGAATCGTCAGGCCCGTGTTGGCCGAGAGAATTACATTTTCAAAAACGACGTTCGAAATACAACTGTCCGGCAAACCCAGGATGACGCCCGCCGATCTCTGGCAGCTGGCCCGGAGGTTGCTGACCCGAATGTTCCGATAAACCGGAATTTTTCCACCGGCGGATGGCGCGCTGGTTTCTTTTGGGGGAGAGGACGGCGCGGCATCTTTGGCGGAATTGTTCATGTAATAACAGGTGAACGTGATGGCCGGATCCACATTCTTCATGATGAGGCCGCTGTAGCTGATGTTTTCCACGACCCCCCCTTGCCGGCCTGGGATTTGATGCGGATGCCGTTCTCGGTGTTTTCAAAAGTGCAATTTTTCACGGTCACGTTGCGCACTCCGCCGGCGGTTTCGCTGCCGATGGACATGCCATGACCGTGCAGAAACGCGCAGTCCGTCACCGTGATGTTCTCGCAGGCAAACTCGCGTTCAGCCGGTTTTTTGCCGGCCTTGATGGCGACGTTGTCGTCGCCCACGTCAATGCGGCACCGGGTGATCAAAACGTTCCTGCAATTGCCCGGATCAATCGCATCCGTGTTCGCGGCATGTTCCGGCGCAAGAATGGTTACATTGGAAACCACAACTCCTTCGCAATCGGTTGGGACAAAATGGAACTTGGGCGAGTTTTGCACCGTGAGGTTT
The DNA here is from genome assembly GCA_963744965.1 of uncultured Verrucomicrobiae bacterium. Classification (GTDB taxonomy): domain Bacteria; phylum Verrucomicrobiota; class Verrucomicrobiia; order Limisphaerales; family UBA11358; genus UBA11358. The sequence continues at coordinate 354,188 of CAVUVT010000011.1, read as the reverse complement.
TCCAGGCGGACGTTTTTGCAGCGGGTCAGCCCAATCAGATTCGGGCGCGGCAGTGTGTAGCCGGAAACTTTCCGGCGGGCTTTTTCGGCTTCCTCCCACCAGACCGCGCCGTTGCCGTCAATCGTGCCCTGGCCGGTGAATGTCACGTCCGTCAAATCCTTGCCGCTGATGAACGCGACGAAATCGGCGCTTTTGGCCTTGAGCCAGTCGCCCCCGCCCTTGAGAAAATCCGATTGCACCGGGGAAGCCAGCAGCGTGGCGCCCGCTTCGAGCAACACCGTGGTTTTGGTGCGGATGGTGACCGGCTGGCTCAGATAAACGCCCGGCGAAAATTTCACGGTGGCACCACCGGCCCGGCCACAAGCATCCAGCGCTTTTTGAATGGCGGCGGTGTCGAGGGTCTTGCCGTCGCCTCTCGCGCCAAACTGGCGGACATCAAATACTTTTGACCCGTCAGCGGCCCGGAGGGGGACGGCAAAAAAAAGAAAAACCCCGGCTAAGATGCTGGCCCGGCGCATAGGGAGGGTGAAATGCATTAGTTAGTTTGTCCCGGCTGAACACATCAATTTGAGCGGCTCGGTTGTCAGCAACCTCCAACCGGGCCGGGGGATTTCCCCTGAATCAAGAACCCCCAAACTGAAGGCAGCGGCAAGCACAGGATAATCAAACCAAAATGGCAGTACAGATGACCTCCGTATCCGTACTGCCATTGGTTTTTTCTTGGTTGACTGCCGTTACGGTATTCGCAACAACAAGAAATTCATGGGCTCGCTGATGACGTTGGTGTAGCTGAACCCGCCGGTGCCAGTGAATGTGCCGGACCCATCCAACACCCAGTTGGCCAGCGGCGTCAGCAAGTTGGTGGAACTCAAGACGGAAAAGCCGCCGCCGATCGGGCCGTTGTTTCCGCTGAACACGAAATTCGTGCCATTAGCCTGGATGACGACGGCGTTGATTACCGGCGTCGGCACGGTCAGGGAAGTCACGGCAATGCTTCCGTCAACCGCCAGATGGTTGGCCCATTGCACGCCACCCCCGGAAACGCCCAGCGTGCCGCCATTCGCCACGGCCTTGTTAAACAGTTTGAACGAGTTCCCGACCGCCAGGGCCGGGCCGAGATTCGTCACGGTCACCTCTCCGACGCCACTGCTGGTCAGTGTGCCGCCGACCGACGCGATGTCATTGGACTGTGCCAACCCCTTCTGGACCTTGAAGAACAGATTGCCGTCCAAGGTGAGATTGGTGGTGATGGTAAGCGTGCCGATGGCGGAAGTGCCGGGGGCGAGAGTACCGCCAGACGACACCGTAACCGGTCCGAGAACGGTGCCGGATCCGCCGAGGGAGCCGCCCGCCACCGTGACGGGGTTGGTGTTGGCGCCAATTTGTCCGTTCACCAGCAACGTGCCGTTGCTGACGGTCGTCGGGCCGGTGTAAGTATTGATTGCGCTCAATACCAGCGTGCCGGCGCCTGCCTTTATGAAGCCACAACCCAGGCCGGCATCACTGATAACGCCGGAGATTGTGCTTGGCGTGATGGTGTTTTGCACGTTGATTGTCCGGTTGGTGGGACCAGTGCCGTCCCCGCCCGAGAGGATAAACGAGCCGGCCAGCGTCAGGCTGTTGCTGCCGCTGAGGCTCAAGGTCACCGTGTTGGTAGCGCTGGTATAACCAATGTTGTTGGCAATCGTGTGTGCGCCCCCGCTGGCGAACAAGTGACTTTCGCCACCCTCGTTGCCAACTTGAATGCCCAGAATGCCCGTGCCCAACGGACTGGAAGCGGGCCAGCTTGCCTCTGCGCCCACGCCGACGTTGCCACTGCTGAGGAGAACGCTGTATCCACTCCCTCCAGCGCCACCGGCACTGGCGCCACTGTCATTGAATGTATTGGCGCCATTATTAAAGATGACGCTGCCATTGCCGCGCGGCACAAACTGCCCAACGCTGCCGGAAATGAGACCGTTGTAAACCTGACTGCCGTTGGTGGAGTTATAAGGAGCAATCTGAACTTCATCGCCATTGCCGGCAATGATAATTGCTGCATTGTTGGTGAAATAGCCGTATAGACGAAACCGGTCTGGCGTCGTGCTGTTGTTCAAATAGTCAAAAATGGTGAGCGTGGCGCTAGACAACCCGGTCAATGTATTCAGTATGGTAAAGGCTTCCGATCCGGCTCCGTCAAATTGAAGCGTGCTGTTGGCCGTAACATTGACGTTGCTCAAGCCAACACTGGCTGAACCCGACTTTAATCCCATTTCCAATGTTCCACCGGCCAAGGTCACGGTGCCGACACCGAGTGCCAGTTGGGCGGAGTCATCATCAATCACCCTGCCGCTGTTGATGGTTGAGCCCCCGGTGAAGCTGTTTGCGTTACTGATGGTCAGTGTGCCCGAACCGCTCATGACCAAAGAAGCCGGCCCGGCAATATTGCCGCTGCCTCTCATGAAATAATTCAAGGAGGAGATTTCATTGATTGTGCCAGGCGCCAAAGCACCAACCACGGTCACCACCTGATTGCTTGAAGAATTGTCAAAAGTAACGTTATCGCCCGCGTGGAAGACCACAGCACTGCCGGCGCTATTGGTCCAGTTGGCGGTGGTGGCCAAATCCCAGTTCGTATTGGGATTGCCTCCCTGCCAGACCAGATTCGCCGCCGCTTCGAGGGTCAGCGCCGCAACGGGAGCTGAAGTGGCTGACAGCCCGCAATTGTTGGTAATGATCACATAATAACCATTGGCGACCGTGGCGGCGTCGGCCGTGGTCGCCGGAGAAATGACGAGCATATTGGTTTGGGAGCCGGATACGTGGCCGCCATCGCTCAGGGCGGTTCCATTTTTATACCATTGATAATCCAACCCGTTGCCGGTGGCGGTCACGGAGAAGGTGGCATAACCATTGGTGGCAACCAATGCCGAGGCCGGCTCGATGGTAATGCTCGGCCCGGCCAGGACTGACACGGTGGCGCTGCCACTCATCCAGCCCACATTCCCGGTGACGGAGTTGCTCGCCACCACGGTGTAAACCCCGGAAAACGATTTCGCGCCGAAGCTGATGGCGGACCCGGTGCCGGTGACGGTTTGACCGGAAAATGCACTGTTGACGTAAAGCCAATAGATATTGGTCGTAGCTGAACCGCTCAAACCAACAGCAAAAGCATCGCCGGGACACCCGGCGCCACCGCCCGTCACGTTGAAGATGGGACCGGGCGGAGGACCCGTTGGCGTCACACCCGCCCAATGATTGTCCACCCGAAGCTCGTCAAACAGGTTCGTGGAAATGTTTGCGCCGCCGGATCCGGTGGGGTAGCTAAGATACAACCCTTGCAGTGTGGGCGGAATGGCCATCGGGCCGCCGGTTCCATTGCCGGGGTTGGAGTTTGTGGTAGAGATGGTCGGGGCCGGAATGTTGGCGTCGTTGCCCAAGGAGGTCGGATTGACCCAAAGGTCCACCTCCCCTGTATTTTTTGTTATATTATTTGAAAACACGTAGGCCAGCACGATAAAGTATGTACTGCCGGGAGTCAAAGCACTGGTTGTGTTTGTCAACGGTGATGAACTGTTATGCACGTCAAACTGCAACTGGCCGGACGGAGTGACCCAGACGGAAACCCCTCTTGAGCCGGTCTCTGAAGAGGCGGTCGCGGTCTCGTCCTCACCAATGACAGGGCGGGCGGCGTCGGGCAGTGATTGGATGTTCAAAAGGAATGAGAGGTAATTCGTCCCGCTGGTCTGTGCCGTAAACGGCGCGTCGGTGCTGCGACCGGCCGCTGTGGGTCCCAATATTCCTCTCTGAGGACTATACGGATCTGGTTGCAGGCCGATATAACTCAAGGCATAGTTGGTACTAACCACAGGGCTGCTATTGGTGTTCATGCTGTTGGCCTGGGTCCAATAGTTCGCGATGGTGGGGTCAGGATTATTCTGGTTCGCAGTGGTTTTCCCAACGAACGCTCCCTCCACGTATTCGCTAAACGGTTCATAAACCGGAAAAGTGAATTGCGCATGGGCGCTCTGAATCAGAAACAGAACGCCGCATATTCCAGTGATTTTTTTAAACAGTCGGGTTGGGTTTTTTCTCATAACTTGGGTTGGGTTGGGTTTTTTCCATTGGTTGGGATGCCGTTCAAATTTATTATAAACCGGTTTTATTGAGCATAACTTCCATCGCCAGTAACGTTCTCAGTCCCCGCTCTCCCGTCGAAATAACCAAAGGTGCGAACCGTTTTATGCACTGGAGTTTTGGCCGCGCCCGGTTTGACCAATGCGGAGTCGGCCAGTTCGTCAGCGTCTCCAACGGTCCACAAGCCGGAAGGCGACACCCCGGCACGTTTGATCAGGCTCACGCTCAACGGTTCCTCGGAGCCTTGTTTGCCAAACGGTTGCGGACCTAATTGGGATCCTCCTGTACCCATTGTATTTCCAGATGGAAAGGCGGCTGTTAACGCTGCTTTCGCCCCGTCTGCACCGGTGCCAATGTTTACGGAATAGGACCCCATCGCATTGCCATTATTGGCATAAGATTGATAATTATCATCAGAAGGATTCACCAGGGTGGAGGCCGAGTCAATATTGCCTGACCCCCACTGGCTCGTCCAAGCCGGGCAGATGAAGACTTTGACAACAAAGTTTGAAACGATTCCAATGGTTTTGGGATCCGGCAAGCTCAAATACTGCCACAGGTACACCGGCAACCACTTCACACATTGCCCCGAAGTCTGGGCATTGTAAACCGGAACCTGACCGTCAGTAAGTCCATAATTTACTCCCGGACCCGGAGTTGAACGGGCCCCCGGACCCGGCGGACACAGATCATTATAATCATTAAAATACATCTGCAGCGCCATGCCGGTTTGCTTCATGTTGGCGGTACAGTTCATCAAATACGCCTTGCGCTTGGCGGCCGCGAGCGCCGGCAGCAACATGGCCGCCAGAATGGCGATGATGGCGATGACCACCAGCAGTTCAATCAGCGTAAAGCCCGCGCGCCGGTTTCTCCTTGCAGCTTTCTTTTGGAAAAAACAATTTATATTTTTCACTGTTTGAAAATTACCATTTTGTTTCCGGCTTCACGTCGCAAAATTTCTAAACGGTGTTTCTGGCAACTTGGACTGAGAGAAAGATAAAGCATGTTTTCCCTTTTAGAATGGCAAAGGTTTGCAAAGTTATTTGAAAAAAGCGCACAACCGCCGGAAAGACTTGTGCTTGTAAAACCGGACGCTTCATTTTAGCGTATGGTCAAGGCATGGCCAAAAGACAAAAACGCGTCCTCCTGGCGCTCGGCTGGTATGATTACCACCTGCACCAGGGCATTGAGAAATATGCGCGGGAGCACGGCTGGCATCTTTACTCCAACATGGCCCGGGAAAAGGTGATTCCCTGGGGCTGGGAGGGCGATGGCGTTCTGGCCTGGCTCGGCGCGGGCGACGACCTCGCGGAATTTGTCAAAGCGGTCAACAAGCCGACGGTGGATTTCAGCCTGCGGCGTCCGCAATTGAAATATCCCCGCGTGCTGGAAGATCACGCGCACGCCGCGCAACTGGTGGCCGACCATTTTCTGTCCCGCGGCTTCACCCATTTTCTTTTCTACAGCGACATGGACAACTGGTCTTATGAGGAGCGCGGCGAAGGGTTCCTCAACGCGTTGAAACGCGCCGGACACCCGGCCACCTGGCTCCGCTGGCACAAGTCGGCGGCGTTCACGACCGGCCGCAATGAATGGAAACAAAAGCGCAGCTGGCTGGCGGCGGAAATGAAAAAGGCGACCAAGCCGCTCGCGGTTTTTGCCGCGAACGATCAACTGGCCATGGACGTGCTTGAATCCTGTGAGAGCGTGGGCATCGCCATTCCCGAACAGGTCGCCATCATCGGCGCGGAAAATTATCTGCTGGCGCCGGATGCCATGCGCACGCCCATTTCCAGCGTGGACACGAATCTGGAGACCCTGGGTTATCGCGGCGCGGAACTGCTGGACAATTTGATGAACGGCAAACCCGCGCCCCCCCATCCCATCCGCATTCCGGCCGTGGGCATCGTCGCCCGCAAGAGCAGCGACATCCTCACCATCACGCACCAGGGCGTGGCCCGAAGCCTGCGCCACATCTGGGAGCACAGCCACGAACCCATCTGCGTCAAAGATTTGGTCGGGGTCGCCGCCATGTCGCGGCGCGGGCTGCACATGGCGTTTCTGGAACACCTCGGGCGGACGCCCGGACAGGAACTTCAGCGCGTGCGGATTGACCGGGCCAAACAATTGCTGATCAGCACAAACCATAAAATTGAGACGATCGCCGGGATGTGCGGCTACCAAAGCGCAAACAGCTTTTGCATCGCTTTCAAGCGCGTCACCAGAACGTCGGCAAAAAGTTTTCGCGAAAACCACCCGGGCCTCGGACTGGCCTATGGCACGACCCGGAAAAACAAGCCCGGCCGGACGTGATGTTCCTTTTCGAAATCCGCCAAATGAACCGTTTGCTTTTCCTCGCGCCGGCCGTCTGGATTTTTTCCGGTTTGCCGGTGGCGGCGCAGATGAATTTGTTTGTCGCCGCCGATGGCAGCGCCCCCTTCAAAACCGTGCAGGACGCCATCATGTCCGTGCCGTCGGGCAGCCGCACGAATCCCGTCATCATCCACCTCCAGCCGGGCATCTACCACGAGCTGGTTTACCTCCAGCGCGAGAAACGCTTTTTCAAGCTGGCCGGCGGGAACCCAACGAACACGGTGTTGACTTTTGGCCTGTATGCCGGCCTCACCAACTTTGACGGCAAGCCGGTGGGAACTTTTCACACGTCTTCGACGACGATTGACGCTGACGATTTCACGGCGGAGAACGTCACTTTTGAAAATTCCGCCGGCGCGGTCGGGCAGGCGCTGGCCATCCGCGTGGACGGCGACCGCGCCTGTTTCCGCAACTGCCGTTTTCGCGGCTGGCAGGACACGATTTTGCTCAATCGCGGGCGGCAGTATTTTGAAAATTGCCAGATTGATGGCGCGGTGGATTTTATTTTTGGCGCGGCCACGGCGTGGTTTGAGAAATGCCGCCTCAACTGTTCCGGCAGCGGCTACATCGCCGCCGCCTCGACGCCGGTTGACCAACCCTTCGGGTTTGTTTTCTCGAATTGCAAAATCACCGGGGCGACACCGGACGTGAAAACATTTCTCGGCCGGCCGTGGCGGATTTACGCCAGCACGCTTTATCTGAACACGGAAATGTCCGGGGCCGTCCGCCCGGAAGGCTGGAACGACTGGAAAAAGCCGGAGGCGCACACCACGGCGCGCTACGCGGAGTTCAACAGCACCGGTCCGGGCGCGAGTCCGGCGACCCGGCCCGGCTGGATCAAACAATTGACCGGAGCCGAAGCGGAAAAAATCACGGTGGCAAAGGTTCTCGGCGGCGGGGAGGGTTGGAACCCGGTGGCGATTCAAAATGCACCGTTCGGAGCCAACCGTCTGAACCTCGAATACGGCGAGGCGGGCGGTGAAAAATTATTGCTCGACGCGCACGTTCCCGACGGCGAAGGCGGCTTTCCCGTCGCGATCCTCGTTCACGGCGGCGGCTGGTGCAGTGGCGACAAAGAGACGGACCTGGCGCCGGTCTTTGCGCCGGTCGCGACGAATTTCACCTGGTTCACGATCAATTACCGGCTCGCCCCGGCGAACCGCTGGCCGGCGGGTTTGGAAGACGTGCAAACGGCGATGCGCTGGGTGAAACAACACGCGGCGGAATTCAAGGGCGATCCGAACCGCATCGCGTTGCTGGGCTATTCCGCCGGCGGCCAACTGGCGGCGCTCGCGGCGATGCTGGCAGAACAAAACGCGCAGGTGCAGGCGGTCGTCGGGTTCGCGCCGCCGACAGATTTGGTCGCTGACGCACAGCGGCGCGGCAGTCTGGACCGCTGGCCGGCGATGAAAGGACTCTTGGGCCGCGAGGCGCTGGATGACGGGACGTTGAAGTTGTTGGCGGAAATTTCCCCGCTCCATCATGTCCGGCCGGGGCTGCCGCCCTTTTTATTGATTCAGGGCGACACGGACAAAACGGTTGCTTACGATCTGACGCAGGAGTTTCGGGCGAGATTGCAGGCGGCCGGCGTTCGCTGCGATTTGATCACCCTGACAAACGCGCCACATCGCATCGCTGATTGGGTCAAGGTTGCCCCGGGCTTTCAGGCAAAAATGATGTCGTGGCTGGGGGAAGAATTGACGGCGGAAACACCCGCGAAAAGATGATCACGGACGAATGCCCGTGCGTGGCGTCCGCGGGGAGCCTTCAAGCCGGAATCTTTTCGCGCCGCGGCGGACGAATCGCCGGCGGGGTCTTGGTCTGGCCCAGCAACAACGGTTTCATGTGCCGCTCGAAGAGATTTTCCGTCACGTTTTTGGCGACGACGGCTTCGTGCTTCTTCAGCGCGTTGAGATAGCGGTTGCCCATCTTGGCCGCGATTTTGAAGCTGATGTGCAGCAATTGGCGGAAACTGGGGTTGTAATCCTTGCATTTCTGGTCGTGGCGCAGCGCGGAAACAAACTGGTGCGAACTCCAGCCGTTCACCACCGCCGCCCCCGGCAGTTTCGCCCGGTCAATGTCAATGACCGCCGTGTAAGGCGCGCATAATTCATCCACATGCCTGATGGCGCAGGCGTAAATTTCCTTGACGATTTCCAAGCCGTCGCCGCCCGCTTCGGCGAGGCCGATGAGTTCTTCCAGCCACGTGGTGCCGGCGGTTTTGATATGCACGCCGGCGTCAAATTTCTTCAACGCGCGCCGCATCGCTTCGTAGATGGAAAATTTGTCGCTGCCGGAGTGGACGCTCAACTTGAGCGACGCGGGCAGTCCGTATTGCTGGATGGCAAAGGCGATGACGGCGAGGTCCTCGTTGAATTCCTTTTCAAATTGTCTCACGTCGCCGACGTAATCCACGCCCTTGTTGAAACGGCCGGTGAACTTCGGCGCGATGGTCTGGATCGGAATTTTCTGGCCGGCAATCGCCGCGAGAATGATGAGCAATTCCGGCGGCGTCTGCGGACTGTCGGTTTCGTCCATCGAAATTTCGGTGATGAAATTCGCCGCGCCCTTGGCCTGGACGATGTGCTGGTAGATTTTTCCCGCGTCCTGCGCGGCGAGTAAAAATGTGTTGGCGACGCGCTCGACTTCAGCGCGCGTGATGGCAAACGGCTGGTCAATGTGCGGAATGGAAATCGTGCCGATGAGTTCGGGATGCTGATCCACAAAGGTCTTCACGTCCGCCGCACGGGCGGGTTTGCCGATGCTGTCGGTCACGTCAATCGTGTAAAAATCCGAATACGGAATAAAGCGGTCAACGGTTTCAAGGCGGATATGGTCGGCGTCCACATGATAGGGCTTGTCCCAGCCGAGTTCCCTGACGGCGGCATCGGCGGCGGCGCGCGTGCTGGCCGGGTCGCTGCCGACGATGGTGTGTTCCCGGTTGGATTTGTTCCAGACGGGAACAAAAAGCGCGCCGAGTTCGGTGGCCCGGATGCAAGCGCGAAGCTGCGCCTTGCCCTGATGCGCAAAACGGTCGCCGATGCCGAATGAAAATTTACCCAGCGTTAAAAATTGGCTCATAATTTATATTCGAGTGCATTAAGCTCTTATAAAACCGGCTCGAGTGACACTGTGTTATTTTGCAAAATTATATGAAAATTATGCACTGGCGTCTTGCCGGTTTGCCGGCTGGGGGTTGAAAAAGAGTCGGTTTGCGGGTTTGAACCCAGCCCCAGGGCGGGATATGAAAAATCAAACTCAACGCAAGCCAACGCCGGTCAACGGCCAGCCGGAGAACCGCTGGTAAAAAATCAAAACTCACCCATGGCTTATGCGCGAGGCGATTCCTTAATCGGCCGGCCACCGGCCGGCGTGCCGTTTAATGGTACAAAAAGCAGCGGCAATCGTTTACTCTATCTCCATGCACACAACTTACTTTGCCCGGCTGGGACGGGCTGGCGCCGGTTGCATTCTGGCGCTGGGTGCAGGCATGGTCGCGGCTGAACCCGTCACCGCCGACCAGAGTCAGTTTGAACTTCCGTTTCCCGTGGTCACAAATATCGCGCAGTTGCGACGTTTGAGTTCCCGGGGATCCAACGCCAAATACCCGATTCGTCTGGAGGGGAACGTCTGGTGGGCAAATCCGGCCCAGGGAAAACTGGTGCTGCATGACCCATCCGGGACCGCAGAGCTGGAAATGGATTTCCAGAGCCAGTCCGTGCAGTCGGGACAGCGGGTGCGTTTGGAGGGAAACGGCAGCATCGCCCGGAGGGGCGCGGATTTCAGAATCGGCGCCAGTGGATCGCCGGTTGCCGGCACCACCTCGCCGTTGCGGTTGGAAGTGACCGGTCGGGGGGCGTTCCCGGATCTGCGTTGGATTGCGATTGGCCAGCCGTTGGTCCCTGGAGATGAAGATCCGTGGGCGGAAGTGGAAGGCGAGGTGACCCTGGTGAGTGAGCAGCCGGACGGCCTGCATATGGAGTTAAGCGCGATGGGAGGGCATATGCGCGTGGAGGTCGGGGATGTCTCCGGCTTGTCCGCCGCTTCGTTGTTACATCGCCGGATTCGGGCCATGGGATTTTGTCAAAGCGCTTTTACCACCACCGGACAAAAGGTCCCGGCGGTGCTCCTGGTGCCGAGCCGCAAGGAGATTGAATTCATTGAAACCCCGGTGGATCAGGATGCCATCAGCCATACGAATGCGAATGGCGGAACGCTGCCCACATTGACGACCGCCGCGGCTGTCAACGAGATGAAACGTGAGGAGGCGCAGAATGGATACCCGGTCAAAATCCAGGGCGTGGTCGTCTGCGTGGTGTCGAACCGTCCCGCCTTCATTGTTCAGGACGCCACGCGAGCGGTTTATGTGGTGGTGGATTCCACCCACATTTCCGAACTTCCGCAAATCGGTTCTTATCTGGAAGTCGAAGGTAAAACGGACAAGGGCTCGTTTGCCCCGATCGTGAGGGCGCGTCAGTTCAACATCCTGGGTTTGGGAAGTCTGCCGGATCCCATCCAGCCGACGTGGGACCAATTGATGAATGGCAGCCTCGACGATCAATGGGTGGAGTTGAAAGGCGTCATTGTTTCCATGTCCCACCGCCCGCTCGAGTGGACCTCGGTCCGGTTGCGCACACAGGACGGCACGCTCACGGTGGAATTTCGGGTGTCCGGCATGACGCCCGAAATGCTGGATCGTTATGAAAACGCCGTCGTCCGCCTGCGGGGATGTCTTTTCGTTTCGTGGGACATTGAGACCGGCCAGGTTAGAACGGGGGTGATCCGGCTGTATGTCAACGATATTGCCGAGGATCAACCTGCGCCGGCGGACATTTTTTCCACCCCCGGCAAAACAGCGGCGGAGCTGATGCTGTTTGATCCCCGGGCCAGTGCGTTTCAACGGGTGAAGGTGTCGGGACAAATAGTTTACGCGCAAGGCGCGGAGTATTTCATGATGGACGGCACCAACGGGGTGCGGTTCCTGGCGCGGAGGCCGCTGAACTTGAAGGTCGGCGACCGGGTGGAGGTGGTGGGTTTTCCGGAGTTGAGCAGTGCCGCGCCGGTGTTGCGGGAGGCGGAGGCGCGCCAGACGGGACGGGACGCCCTGCCGGGGCCAAAAAAATTATCGCCGGACGATTTGATTCAACCGGGCAATGACTCGATCCGGGTGCGGATCGAGGCGTTGCTGGCAGGCATGAGACACACGGAAACGAACGAGGTTTTGGAAATGCAGGCGGGACCGTGGAGATTTCTGGCCCTCTTGAACGTGAAGAATGAGTCCGTGAGGTTGCTCCGCATCGGGAGCCGGCTGGAATTGACGGGCGTGTACGCGGTGCAAGGCGGGAACCGGGTGTTGGATGAGGACGTCTCCTCCTTCGACTTGTTGCTCAACGCGCCTGCGGACATCCGGGTGCTGGCCACGCCGCCGTGGTGGACGTTGCAACGGCTGCTCGTGGCCGTCGGGGTGCTGACCTGTGCGCTGGCCTTCATGGCGCTGTGGATCACCCAGCTTCACCGGCAGGTCGAGAAACGCACCGCCGAACTGGAAATCCAGATCCAAAACCGCCAGCGCGTTGAACACCAGCGGACCATGGAACAGGAACGCGCCCGCATCGCCCATGACCTGCATGATGAACTCGGCTCGGGCATCACTGAAATCGGCATGCTGGCGGCCAGGGCGAAATCCGCGGCAGCTCCCGATGAGAAGCGAAACGAGTATCTGGGACAGGCCGGGGACAAAGCCCGGGAGATGGTCACGGCCCTGGATGAAATTGTCTGGGCCATGAATCCCGCCCATGACTCGCTGGCCTCGCTCGTCAGCTATTTCTGCCTTTACGCGGATCGTTTCCTGGGGCTGGCAAACATCACCTGGCGGCTGGAAGGCCCGACCGGACCGGCGGATCAGGTGGTGGACTCCCGGCATCGGCACCAATTATTTTTGGCTTTTAAGGAGGCGCTCCATAACGTTGTGCGCCACTCCGGAGCCACCGAGGTCCGCCTGGGTATTCAGGCCGGGCCGGGGGAATTGCACCTCGTCATTGCCGATAATGGGCGTGGTCTGCCGTTGAGCGCCCGGACCGAGGAAATGGACGGAGTGGACAACATGCGGTCGCGCATTGAAAAACTGGGCGGGCGGTTTGAAATTGCCGGCGAAGCCGGACAGGGCACCACCGTGCGGTTTCATGTGCCTTCAAAGTGAGAATTTATGACCCGGATTGCCATCGTCGAGGACAACAAAACAATCCGTGAAAGCCTCATGGAATTTGTCCAGGCGGACCCGGAGTGTTGCTGCGTGTGCGCTTGCGCGACGGCGGAGGAAGCTCTGGAGGCCATCCCGCGGCATCAACCCGAGATTGTGCTGATGGACATTCAATTGCCGAAACTCTCGGGCATCGAATGCACCGCCCAACTCAAACGATTGCTACCCTCGCTCCAAATCATCATGGTGACCGTCTATGAGGACACCGAAAGAATTTTCAAGGCGCTGCGGGCCGGCGCGTGCGGCTACCTGCTGAAGCGCTGCACACCGGAGGAACTTCTTTCCGCCATTCGCGAGGTCCGGCAAGGTGGCGCGCCAATGTCGCGGGAGATCGCGCGCAAAGTCATCGCCTCCTTCCAGGAGCCACTGACGACGGCGGCGAATGTGGAAGGACTCTCGCCGCGCGAGAACGAGATTCTCGAATTGCTGGCCCAGGGCTTTCCCAACAAGGAAATTGCCCGCCGGGTGGGAGTGAACGATGGGACCGTCCGCTGGCATCTTCGGCATGTTTACAACAAACTGCATGTCCGCTCCCGCACCGAAGCGGCGCTGAAATTCCGGTCGGTCAAGACGGAATAGGCCGCTTGCCAGTATGACGTTGAGTAATGAACGAGTGGAGCAGGTGAACATGACGCGAGATGCACGCAATCAAATGGCGGTGGTCATCGGACTTGCCATCGTCACGCTGGCTGTCTATTGGCCGGTGTTGGGCTGTGATTTCATCAATTACGACGATAATGAGTATTTCTCGTCCAACGTTCATGTTTTAGGCGGATTGACCTGGAAGAATATGTTGTGGGCCTTTCAGGCGGGAGGCTTCCGTTTTTTTCATCCACTGACGTGGTTGTCGTTGATGCTGGACGTGGACTTGTTTGGCAAGGGAGCTGGCGGGCCGCACTTCACGAATCTGTTGCTGCACACGGCGAACGCCGTTTTGTTATTCCTGCTGCTGCGGCGTCTGACGGGGGCGCACTGGCGGAGCGCGGTGGTGGCGGGCCTCTTTGCGTTGCATCCGTTACGGGTGGAAAGTGTGGCGTGGATTGCTGAAAGAAAGGACGTCTTGAGCACGTTGTTCCTGCTGCTGACGCTGTGGGCGTATGGGCAATACACGCGGGAAAGCGTCGAGTCCCGGGGGACAGCGGGCAAGTGTCTCGCGTCTCGCAACTACTGGCTGGGGGGGGTCTTCTTCGCGCTGGGTTTGTTGAGCAAGCCGATGCTGGTGACGCTGCCTTTTGCGATGTTGCTGTTGGATTACTGGCCCTTGAGGCGGCTGCCGCTTCCGGGTCGCGGTTCGTTATTCACCACGCAACGCGCAACTTTCCTGCATTTGGTGCGGGAAAAAATTCCATTTTTCCTGCTTAGTATTATTGCTGGTGCAATGACGTTTTTATTACATAAAAAAAACGAGGACATCGTCTCGCTGGTTGAATTTCCACTGAGCGCGCGGATTGAGAACGCCTTTGTGTCCTACGTTCGATATTTGGGCAAGACGTTCTGGCCGGTGAAGCTGGCCACTCCTTATCTGCTTTCTGAACATTGGCCGGGGATACAGGTTGTATTGGCCGTCGTGTTGGTGATGGGTTTGAGCCTGGCTGCAGTTTGGCTGGGGCGGCGGCGACCGTATGTTTTTGTGGGCTGGTTTTGGTTTTTGGGAACGCTGATTCCGGTCATCGGGCTGGCTCAGGCGGGATATCAGGCAATGGCCGATCGTTTTACTTACATCCCGCTGATCGGGGTGTTCCTGATTTTGGTGTGGGGCGCGAGTGAGGTGTTCGGGCATTGGCGGACGCCGAAGACGGCAATCATAGGAATGGCGGTGTTGCTGCTGGCCGCTTGCGCCTTTCGGACGCGAGATCAATTGCATTATTGGCAAAATGGTGAAAGCCTTTTTCGCCACACGATTGCAGTGACGGAAAACAATTACCTTGCCTATTACAATCTCGGCACCGCGTTGGCTACTCGTGGTCAACTTGACGAAGCGTTGGATGACTTTCGTGAAGCCCTTCAAATCCGACCGGACTATGCCGAGCCCCATAACAATCTCGGCATCATTCTCACCGTGAGAGGCAACCTGGAAGAAGCCATCCAGCACTTTCACGAAGCCCTTCGTTTCCGGCCAAACTACGCCGACGCTCATCTCAACCTTGGCTTTGCGCTGGTCTCCCAAGGCAAGTTGAACGAGGCAATCCAGCAATACCAGGAAGTCCTGCGTCTGACACCGGATGACGCTGAGGCGCGCCTCAATCTGGGCATTGCCTTGGCGCGATTGGGGCGGCGCGATGAGGCCATGACGCAGTTCAGAGAGGCGTTGCGGCTGAAACCGGGTTTTGCGGAAGCCGGGGAACAATTGCGCACCCTGATGGCACCGGATGTGAAGGCCGCTCCGGGAATGAACAATCCGTAACCCAAAAAATGCCTTGCCCGAGCCGGACAGAAGGCCTGGTTTCCCGATGAAATACAACCAGTCCAGCGCATCGAACGGTTGACCGGCGGGATCGCGCTCCCTGCCGGCGCCGAGGGTGTTGCCGAAGGAGCGGCAGCAGCTGACCGCCGAACTCCGATTCGGCGCGAATTCACCGCACTTTGGAACCCGCCGATTGCGAGATCGGTGCCCCTCAGTTTCTTTCATTATGGCAAGCCGGGTTAAACAACGGATATTTTGTGCGTCCTCCCTCCCAAAAAACCATACATTTGTGCAGCTAGGCAAATCCTGGAATTTGGGCATTATGAAATGATAACAATCCAAACTGACTTTTGTAAAAGCTCTGCATTGCTGCGAGAGTCAGGTTTGGAAATATGTACAAACAATGCCGCAAGACGCATGACTTTCATAAAGACCGCAGTCAGTCTCTAAACGGAATTAATCACAACTTGAAACGCTTATGAATCAAACCGCCCTCCTCCTTGGTTTTATGTGCAAATCCACAACTTGTGCCCGTCGGCACAGATCGAAACTATTCATTCTTGTCGCCGCGGCTTTGCTTGCCCAACTGACAGTCGTGCCTTTGGCGCCGGCGGCCACACTGACTTTTGATGGCAATACTGGTACGACCGGCGCCCAAGATGGCGCGGGTAATTGGGATACCACAACCGCCGACTGGTGGAACGGCAGCGCCGATGTTACTTGGGACAACACGACGCCCGGCAACGCGGTCTTTGGGGTGGGGAGTGGCGCGGCTGGAACCATAAGTGTGGGAAGCGGTACTATTAATGTTGCGAACATTACAAACAATGCCGCTGGCAGTGGCTATTACACCATTAGCGGGAATACGTTGACACTCGTTGGCAGTCCGACCATCTATGTTGCCACCGGCACGGCCCTCCAGTTGAATTCATTACTTGCCGGCACTGGGTACACCTTGGAGGGCGGTGGCTGGCTCACCAACAGTCCCAGCGCTAACAACACCTTCAACGGTACGACCATCATCGACAACGGTGGGGTGTCAGTCGGCGGCAGTGACGGCCGGGTCTATTTTTCGGGTGATTTGGTCATAAACAGCAACGGAGCTTTGAGGTTTACCAGCGGCAATACTACTACTGGCGGCGTTTTGGCCGGCGGCAGGACGCTGTTTCTCAATGGCGGTGTCATGTACTGCACCTCCAACTCAAAATATTTTCCAGTCCATAGAATGATAGTGGATAACGGCGGCTCGTTTATACAGAATGGTGTTGCGTCGTCTGGAATTCCGATTCTGACGAACTTGGACGCTCGCAGCGGGCTTATGGGCTTTTATGGCACCCGGTACACGCCCGTCACCATGGCCAAGTCCACGGCAGGTACGTTGATCATTACCAACAAACCTTACAGTTCCGGAGCTAATTCTTACTCCAACGTTGCATTGAATGCAGGAATAATTCTTCTGGACAAGTCGGTTGAAGCTACGGCCAATAAACTCGAGGGAATTCTCAATTTGGCCGGTGGGTCGCTGATTATGACCAACAGTGGTATCGCTGCAACTACCGCTGGCGCTGAGGGCACTATTGCCTCCACCACAGTTAAACCGGGGGCTTCTGCGATCCAGTCAGGGACGGCTTCCGGGGCAGTCGCGGCGAACGGCGCCATCGGGCTCAATGCGATCACACGACAGGTTGGCGGCACTTTGGATATCAGTACGAATTACGCCAATACCATCACGACGACCACCGCAAACAACAACGGCATCCTTGGCGGATGGGCCACTTTTAAAGCGGCCGATTGGGCGGTTGGGGTTGGTAGCACACCTTTCCCAATCACAGCTCTCGTCGCAGGCAATTATCAGGCTGACGTTAATCCGGCAGACTGGGGGACAGCCAGCAATGTGACTTTGAATGCGAGCACGTCGCCCGACGTTGCCAACGGCACGAGCATCAATTCATTGCGGCTCACCGCCGCTTCCACGGTTACTCTGGACGGCACCCTGACGTTGACTTCCGGCGGCCTCCTCGTCACCGGCAGCGGCGCGACGGCCATCACCGGCGGCACCCTCATGGGGGGCAGCGGAGCCGACCTCATCGTTCAGCAATATGCTTCGGGGGACCTGACCATCAGTTCGACGCTGGCTGACAACACGTCAGCCTCCTCCCTGACCAAGTCCGGCACCGGCAAATTAATCATCAGCGGCGTAAACAGCATGAGCGGCACCAATTACCTCAACGCCGGGGTGGTGGAAGTCAGTACCATGAGCGAACTGGCCAGCGGCCCCATCATCATGACCGGTGGCACCTTGCGCTACACGGGCACGGGCGTCACGGACACCCGCACCATCATGCTCAACGGTTTGGGCGGAACGTTTGATGTCAGCAGTTCGGGCACGACGCTCACGATCAGCAACCTCAGCAATTCCGACGGCATCCAGATCGCGAACGCCACCACCGGCAGTTTGATGGGCAATTTGGGCGGACTCACAAAGATCGGCGCCGGCACGCTGGCGCTCACAGGCAGCAACTATATCAACGGCCTCACCGTGGTGAGCAACGGCACGCTTTTCGTCAATGGCACCAATACTTATGATCATACCACCTACAACGTGGGGAATGTGGTTGTGTATGGCGGTGTGTTGGGTGGCACGGGCGAAATCATGGGCAACGTGGACGTCAAGAGCGGCGGCACAATTTCACCGGGTGATGCCATCGGCACGCTCACTCTGGCGACCAACCTCACTTTGGAAAGTGGCTCGACCAGTCTCTTTGAGGAATCGAACTCTGTTGCCGGTGATCTGCTGCAAGTCAATGGCAATCTGACCATCCAGCCCAATTGCACGATTGACATCAGTGTGTTGGGCACGGCATTGGAGCCGGGAACCCAGACATTGATTACCTACACCGGAACGAAATCCGGATCGTTTAATTCGACTCCGGTGATTGTAGGAGGGGCGATTGATGGTTCTTACACGATCGATGACAGCACTCCCGGGCAGATCAATCTGGTGGTAACGCCCCAAGTGACAATCACCAGCCAGCCGTCAGGCACCAACATAGTGGACGGACAGGCTTTCTCGTTGAGTGCTTCTGCCACCGGAACCGCGCCGCTGACCTACCAGTGGTATGTAACCACCGACACCAACAACCCGAGCTCGACGACCACGCTGATTTCCGGGGCCACCGGCAGTTCGTATTCGGTTTCCAGTGCTTCGTCATCCGATACCGGCTATTACAGTGTGGTGGTCACCAACAATTACAACTCGGTCACGAGCCTCTACGCTTTCGTCAATGTCGCGATAACGGCGCCGGTCCTTTGCGGGCCCGCCAACCAGACGGTCATTGAAGGCAACAATGTCACTCTGACTGACACCTTGTGCGCCGGTGCACCGGCACCCACATATCAGTGGTATTTTGGCAACACCCCATTGTCTGATGACGGCTCGCACATCTACGGTTCGACGAGTCTTTCACTGACGATCACCAACGCCCAGAATCCAGCCGACCAGGGCACCTATTACCTTGTTGCCAGCAACGTCGCCGGCACATATACGAACGCTACGACGCTGACTGTCTATGTACCGCCGGTCATTACTCCGCAACCGACGAACCTGACGGTCAATGTGGGTGATACCGCCAACTTCGTCTCCGGCGCCACCGGGTACCCCGTGCCGGCACTACAGTGGTATAAAAATGGTGTGGGCATCTCCGGCCAGACCAGCGGCACGCTGACGATTGCCAACGCGCAAGGTTCGGATGTTAACAACTATTACCTCGTGGCCACCAATTATGGAGGCTCGGCCACCAGTTCGATCGTCAGGCTCAGCGTTGTTTCCACCACCCTGGCCGCAACCACGCTTGCACCCGCCAACGGGGCGACCGGCGTGTGTTATGACACGCCGCTTTATGTCACCTTCAACGGGCCGATTTCAATCCAAAACAGCGGTAAGATCCGCATCTACAACGCGAACAACTCCGTCACGCCCGTGGATACGATCGACATGAGTTCCAATATCGTGATTATCAGCACGCTCAACGCTGGCAGGGGGATTTATCTGACCAACAACATCCAGCCACACAGCTTGTTCCAAGGTGACAGCACGGCCTTCAATTATTTCCCGGTTATCATCACGGGCACCACGGCGGCGATTTATCCGCATTCCGGCGTGCTGACTTCCAATCAGACTTACTATGTGACACTGGATTCCGGGATCGTGAATGACAGTGGTGGTGCGCAATACGCCGGCATCTCCGACACGAACGCGTGGCGTTTTACCACCAAGCCGGCCGGCCCGGCCAATCCCACCAATCCGGTGGTGGCCGCCGATGGGAGCGGGGACTTTGCCACCGTGCAGGGCGCCGTGGATTCCATCCCGCTTAACAATAACAATTACACGTTGATCAACATCAACAACGGCAATTACGTGGAACTCGTGAACATTTCGTCCAAGAGCAATATCACCCTGCGCGGACAAAGCCGCGCGGGGACCATCGTCGGTTACGGCAATAACGCGAACATTGCCACCGGCGGCGGCAGCACGCATTCCCGCATGTCATTCAAGGTGAATGCAAATGATATCAAGCTTGAAAATCTGACGCTATGGAACACCTCCCCGCAAGGCGATTCACAGGCTGAAGCCTTGATGCTTGAAACCGGGGCACAGCGGTTCATCCTTAACAATTGCGACGTAAAGAGTTTCCAGGACACCATCCTGGCCAACGTCAACTCATCCCAAGGGTACTTCTACAACAGTACGATCAAGGGCAACTATGACTTCGTCTGGGGTGGCGGCAACCTGTTCTTCACCAACTGCACGATTATCACCGTTTCAAACATCTATGTTACCAACAATTACAACTTTAACGCCGCGCGGACAGACTTTGGCGTGAGTAACGCGACGGATCGTTGGCTTAACCCCGCCGGTTCTTACACAGCCGATGGCTTTTCGTATGTGAACTGCGATCTTCTGACGGATCCTACGGTTACCACCGTTACCTTGGAAGACGCCAACGGTACCGCCAACGGCTTGGTGGCGTTCATCAACTGCTGCGTTGACACCAACCACTATGTGACGCCGATATTGAGCATTTTGAGCACCTATTTGCTGTGGGAATATAGTAACTATGATGCTACCTGCAGTTACCCGGTTTCGCTGGGTCTTACGGTGTTGACAAATGGTGACCCGCGGCTGTTGGCGGCGGAAAATGCCACGAACTGGTTGTATGGCTGGGCGCCACAAATGGCGCCGAACATCACCAGCCAGCCGGTTGGTGCGACCGTCAGCTATGGTCAATCCGCCAACTTCAGCGTGAGCGCCACGGGCATACCCGATCCAACCTATCAATGGTACCAGAACGGTTTGCCCATCCCGGGTGCAACCGGCAACAGTTACAACATCGCCAGCGCGGTGCGGACCAATGGCGGCAATTACACGGTCGTGGTGAGCAACGGCTCCGGCAGCGTGACCAGTTCCGTCGCCACTCTCACATACGCCGACACGGCGCCGGTGGTCAACCCGGCCACGTATTCGCGTCCGGCGGGTTATCCGTTGAACATTACCATTGCCGGCGACTTGTCCACGTATTGGAGCGATGTGGACGGTGATCCGCTGGCGCTGACTGGTGCCATCAGCAGCACCAACGGGGCGTCGGTAAGCTACGATAGCAGCTACGTTTATTACGCCAACGCCAACGATGTGACCGATGAGATTGATTATACGGTGGGTGATGGCTTTGGTGGGATCACCCCCGGCATCATCAATGTCCTTGTCGGGCCGCCGCCGACCAATTCCGTCGCCGGGGTGGTCGTCAATGGCAATGGCAGCGCGACCCTGAGCTTTGTCGGCGTTGCCAATTACACGTATCAGGTGGAGGCGACGACGAACCTGGTCCCGCCGGTGGTTTGGACGACCATCAGCACCAACGTTGCCGACATCAACGGCCAGTGGCAGATCACCGATCTGCAAGCGACGAATTACCCGATCCAGTTCTACCGCTCGGTGTATCGGCCGTGATGAACCGCCGGTTGAAATTGACTAAAGCAAAGTAAAAACATTCTTTGCTGGCGAAGCCGGCGCATCATCGCAAAACGATGATGCGCTGCTTCGTTTTGGCGAAAGCATGGCCTTACCCCTGGGCACGTTCGTGGTCTTTTTAAAACATTCAACCGGCACATGCTTTATCACCGACGATCAAACTCGGCATTATCATCTTAAACTCACCACTGTAATAATGGAATGGGCCGGGCTGCTGATTCTTGCGGCTTTATCCCCCAACCAGAGGCTGACCGGCTGCGCTTGATCGGAAAGATTGAGGACCACAACGGCAATTTTTCCGTCCTGATTCAAAAAAGCGGTGGTCAGCAATTCGTCGGTTGTGGATGAACTGATGATTCGTTTTGCTCCCGGACGGATGAATCTTGAAAAATGGCCGATGTAGTAATAAGAATTCATGTACCACAAATCCCCGGTTTTGGTGTCGGCATGAATCGGCGCAAAACAAAAATTCTGAACATGATTGGGGCCGCCTTTTTCATCCAATAACACATTCCAATCCGTCCAGCCTTCGGCGCCGTTGTTAAAATCGTGGATCATTGATTTGGCATAGAGTTCGCCCCATTGCCAGTCATTGATCTTGCTGAAATCAAAAGGATAATTGCATCCCTCGGTGAACAAAAGGTGTGTTTGTGGGTAAGCTTCCTTGAGGCGTTTGACGTTTTCAAAATTATCCCCCATGTACCAATGAAAGCCGACGCCCCAGACATATTTGGCGGCTGCCGGATCATCCAAAACCACTGATGCGCGTTCGTACATCAAACTGCGGTTATGATCCCAAATGATGATTTTCTTGTCCTGCAGCCCGGCTTTGTGCAAGGCGGGGCCAAGATAATTTTTGACAAAATCGCGTTCTTCTTCGGCGGTGTAAATGCAGGATTCCCAGGTCTGCTTGGCCAGCGGTTCGTTCTGCACCGTCAACCCCCAGACGGGTATGCCTTCCTTTTCATAAGCCTGGATAAACCTGCCGTAATAGCGCGCCCACGACTCATAATATTCCGGCTTCAATTTGCCCCCGTGAAGCATGTCACCGTTGTCTTTCATCCAGCCGGGCGGACTCCAGGGACTGGCAAAAAGCGTGAAGTCGTGTCCGGCTTTCGCCATCGCCGCTTTGATGAAAGGAATGCGGTACTTCAAATCATGAGCTATGTCGAAGCTGTCCAGTTGCTTGTCGCCATCCTTGACGTAGGTGTAACTCCCGCTTGAAAAGTCGCAGCTGTGGATGGAGGTTCTTCCGAGCGTGTAACCGATGCCGGCTTGCGGATCAAAATATGCCCTCAAAAGTTCCTGCTGTTTGCCTTCGGGAAGCTTGTAGAAAGTCTCCGCTGCCGCATCGGTCAAAGCGCCGCCGATGCCAAGGACGGTTTGAAAGGTTTTTGAAGGGTCAACAAAAATGCATTCTTCCTGCTCAACCGCCGGCAAACCTTTTACCAGCTCTGTTTCACCGGCTTTTGCCAGCTTTTGCCCCGTATCCCTGGCGGTCAGATAAATTTCAACGTGATTTGTGGAATGACCCGAAGTTCCTTGTGCAGGCGCGCCCATGAGCGCAAGGAGTGAAATGGTGGCGATAATTGTCTGTTTCATGTTACATCAAGCTTTTTCTGACCGAAGCGCCTGCCCTTAAAATGATGACCAGTTTTTCAGGCTTCAACTTAATCGATGCATCTTTATCACGAGCTTGCGCCTCGTCCACTGGCAAGTCAAACGGGAAGCGCTGGTAGGCGGCTCGATTTTCTGTGTGCGAAGCTCAACGGTGACATCTGCCCCATGAAACCGTGCCTTGCCCGGGAAATCCAGGCGCACATCGGTCCATCCCCGGCGCGGGCCGGGCTGCCTCGATTTCGCCGCCACCTCAATCTGTCATGAACCCGACCGCCAATCCAGTCGGCCAATACGGCCGGTTCAAAGATTTGAAACAAAAACCGCTTGTCTTCAAATCATGCTTGGGACCATGCTTCGCTACTCCGCAAATCAAAATTGCGCGCTATGAAACCCAAAAAATTGATGGTGAACCTCCTGGGAATGACGTGCCTGTTTCTCGCCTCGTGCAGCACACATCAAAACCTTCAAGTGAACGGCCAGTCCGTCGGGAATGCAGCTTCGCCGGCGACGTCGCCTCCCGTCCTTAATCTGGTTCAATACGCCAAGCCCATGTGCGGCACCGGCGGCGATTCCCAAAGGGGTATTGACAACAACAACACTTTTCCCGGCGCGGTGGCGCCCTTTGGGATGATCCAGTGGAGTCCGGACACGGAAGAAGGTTTGAACCCGGGTGGATATGCTGACTGGGACAAGCGCATATCCGGTTTCAGCTTGGATCATATCAGTGGCGCGGGTTGCGGTTATGGCGAGGATTTTCAGTTCATGCCGGTTCTGGGTGTGGGGCCGGCGCCGCCCAACGGCAGCCGCACCGTGTTTGCCACGTCGTTTTCGCATAGCAATGAAGTCGCCAGGCCCGGCTATTATGAGGTGACGTTGGACAACGGCATCAAGGTGGAACTGACCACCACGGTGCGGAGCGGCTTCGGGCGTTTCACTTATCCCGCCAGCGGCGAGGCAACGATGACGATCAACGCTGGCAGCAAGGTCAACGGCTCTGATGCGGCCGCCATCAACATCAATCCGGCCACCCGGGAAGTCTGCGGCTGGGCCATCGGCGGATACTTCTGTGGTTGCCATGAGGTAAGGACGATTTATTTCTACGCGGTGTTTGACCATCCGTTCGCGGCCTGCAGCACCTGGAGCGGCAATGTGCTCACGAAGGGCGGCACCAATGGAACCGGAACCGCCACCGGCGCGTTTATCACCTTCCATACATCCAAAAGCAGAACCGTTCTGGCCAAGGTGGGAATTTCTTACGTGAGCGTCGCCAACGCCCGGGCGAATGTGAAGGCGGAAAATCCGGTTTCGGCCTTCGCTTCAAAGGATTTTGACCGGGCAGTCGCTTCGGGCAGTGATACTTGGAATTCCTGGTTGAACCGGATCCAGGTCAGCGGCGGAACGACGGATGAACTGCAAACATTTTATTCCATGTTGTATCATGCGCTGCTGGGTCCCAGCGTGGTCTCCGACGCGAACGGCCAGTATTTTGGTTACGACGGGGAGGTTCACACCACGACGGATGGTCGCGTGCAATACGGCGTTTTTTCCGGCTGGGACATCTATCGCAGCGAATGTCAGTTGCTCGGCATGATCGCTCCGAAAGAGGCCGGCGACATGGCGCAATCGCTGCTGGTGGATTATCAGCAGGGTGGTGCTTTCCCGCGCTGGGGCGTGATGACCGAAGACAGCGGTGTCATGATGGGCGACCCAGCGGCGCCCATTATTGCTGACTTTTATACTTTCGGCGCGACCAACTTCGACGCTAGG
Source organism: uncultured Verrucomicrobiae bacterium (assembly GCA_963744965.1). Taxonomy (GTDB): domain Bacteria; phylum Verrucomicrobiota; class Verrucomicrobiia; order Limisphaerales; family UBA11358; genus UBA11358. The sequence continues at coordinate 329,618 of CAVUVT010000011.1, read as the reverse complement.
GCCGCCTTGGCAGGTCTGGTGCGGGCGGCAACTGACCCATCCGTCCGGGCACCGCGGACAAAGACAAACGAGCGCGACGCCCTTGAGGATTATCTCAAATTGGGCTACGTGCCGGAGCATCAAAAAGGCGGTTACGGCAACGTCTCCATGACCTTGGAATACGCTTCTGCTGATTTTGCCCTGGCGCAATTTGCCAGGGCGCTCGGCGATGAGACCGACTATACCCTGCTCATGCAGCACGCGCAGAACTGGCGCAACTTGTTTAATCCGGAAACCGGCTACCTTCAAATGCGCCGACGGGATGGTTCCTGGTCGCCAGGTTTCACCAACAATGTCGGACGCTATAATGGTGACACGGCCTATGTTGAAGGCACAGCCGGACAATACCTTTGGATGGTGCCTTTCAACTTGAAAACGCTCGCCGACATGATGGGCAGCCAGGATGTCGCCGCAAAGCGTCTTGATGCGTTTTTCACCAAACTGAACGTCCGCGCCTGGGGGGACCACGACCCCGACGCTTGGATGGCCTGGATGGGAAATGAGCCTTGCCTGGAGACGCCGTGGATTTATTGTTTCTTCGGCCAGCCCTACAAGGCGCAGCAGACGGTCCGCCGGGTGTTGACCGAACTTTATTCGTCCTCAGACGCGGGCTATCCGGGCAATGATGACGTGGGCGAAATGTCTTCCTGGTATCTCTTCAGCGCCTTGGGAATGTATCCCGAACTACCCGGTTCCGATGTCCTCGTGCTGAACAGCCCCTTGTTTCCGAAAGCCGTGTTGCACCTGCAAAACGGAGACGTGACCATCATCGGCAACGGCGCGGGAAAAGACGCACCGTATGTGCAGAACCTGAAGGTGAACGGCCAGACGTGGAACAAGCCTTGGATTCGCTACTCCGACATTTCCCGGGGCGGAACGCTGATTTATGACCTGAGTTCCACTGCAAACCCCAACTGGGGCAGCAGCCCGGCGGATGCCCCGCCCTCTTACACTGACGGCATGTGATGGTCGGAGGTTTGGTCAGCCGCTTGTGGTCACGCCTAAACTGTAAGAATTTCAATGCTTTTCGATCTTATCAGGAAAATTGGTCGGGGCGGTGAGATTTGAACTCACTCGAACCCACCTGAGTTTTCGCCAGAAAAATCAGGATTCCCAATGTTTTCAACCGTTATCCGTATTTTACAGAATGCGTTTAGATGAAACAAGGTGAAAGAAAACAACAAAAAGACTGACATTAAACGACATTAAGAAAAGCCACATTCACCGATCATCAACCCGCAACGTCCGTTTAACCACGGGCGTTTTTAACTTTTATGAATGTCCAGGCGTTATAGTTCGCACTTGGGTATGAGCGTTAAGATGAATGTGCGTGACAGTTCGCGCTTGGGTATGAGCGTTAAGATGAATGTGCGTGGCAGTTCGCGCTTGGGTATGGCAAGCACGAATAGCAAAAACAAAACTGTCAATCAGGCGGACAACGGGCAAATGGTTGACGCAACTACATTACTTCAAATCCTATTTCCGTCACAGTGTCGCCCGACACTTCGATGGCTTCGTCAACAGCAAAAAGAACGGCGTGTTCCATTCATAAAAATAGGTCGGTTTGTTTTTTTCGACCCCACCAAAGTCCGCGATGCAATGAACAGTCAACGCACAGCGAAATTTGGAGGTGTGAATTGAGCACGGCAGCCACAGAGGCGGCAAGCGAAAAATTGCACGGCGCGAACTGGATTGGCGCATCGCGTCACGCGACACCATTGCGCGATGAATTCAAACCGAGCGAATTGAACCCTGCATTCAACGGCAACCCAAATTTCGATTGGGAATCAGTTTTTACCAATCTCGACGGCGCGGATGACGAATCTATCAGAAACGCAATGGGTGATGTCGAAGTCAGGCAAGCGGCATCGAAAATGACGGCGCGGATGTTTTCTCTCATTCTCGATTGGTTGCTTCAAGTGAACCTGCAAGATCACCGGGCGGTGAAGGCTATCGGAATACGGGCTGTGGCAATGGCGTGGGTCGTTGACCCTGGACTTTTTGAGGGAGCCAGTTTGACAACGGTTGCGAAAAGCCTTGGCTATAGCTCAGGGCGGGCAATGAATCAAGAAACGGTAGATTTCTCACGCCGGTTCGGAATCACAAACCATTTCCAGAACCATTGTCCCGACAAGGAAAAAAGTTATGCGACACCCGCCGCCCAAAATTAAAAATCCCACCGTGCGGGTGGAATCGCACGGCGGGGAACCAAATCTAAAAACAGACTCTACTCAGACAAGCGCGAACTGCCACGCCACCACAGAGTTGCTTTCTTCCTGGAACATCCCGCCAGACGATCACGACGGCGTTGCCATCACCATTGGCGGCAAGGGACACATCGTTTTGACACAGCATCGGCCATTCATGGACGAAGTTGCTATCGTATTGCACCCCACAGAGGCGCGGGCGGTGCTTGAAATCCTACCGGATGCGATTGCAGCGGCGGACGAACAGCGAAAGGGGGCAGCGTGAAAGCGTATCGCATCAAGGATTGGGATGAGATTTACGAAAACAACCGGTCCCGCACGGTCAAAGAGCTTCAATGGGTAGCCATCCCAAATCGGCACGACGGCGAAGGCTTCAAACTGGTCATGCAGCACGCCCGCGCCAGCGAAATTTTCACAGCCTTCGTCCTGATTCTTCAAGTGGCGTCCCGCTGTGAGTTTCAAGGCAAACGCGGGGTTTTGGTTCGTGACGGCAGGCCACATGACGCGGCCAGCCTCGCCCTCAAAACGGGCGGACGAAGCGAATGGTTTGAGCTTGCGCTCGAAGCCCTATCCTCGCCGGAGATCGGCTGGATTGAACCATTTGAAGTGCCGGACAGTCAAGCTAACGCGCGGCACTGTCAGCCGCCTGTCAGTCCACTGCCAGCGTCCTGCCAGCGTCCTGCCAGTCAGGTGACTAAGAAGGAAGGAAGGAAGGAAGGGGATGAAAAGCTTACTACAAAGTGCGGTAAAGCTCTGACTGGTGAAAGCAAAGAACTGGCGGAACGATTTGAAAAAGCCCTTAGCCTGCAATGGTTCAATGATGTAGGCAAATGGATTAACCGGATAAAAGCCGAGCCATCCAAAGCCAGCCGTGTTGTTGCTGAGATCGAATCTGCCATCAAGGAGAAAAGAATCAAAACCACCCCGGCACAGTACGCGGAGCAAATATGGAAGGAGTTCAAGTGAACACGGCCAGCGAACACCAACTGGATGAAGTGACCATCAAGCAACTGGTCTGGAAGCCTGGCATCGTTCGCAATCTCGCCGTGGACATCGTTGCAAAGGTTTTGACCGCAGAAACAGTGTGGCCGGATGAATTTTCTCACACGGATTTACCCGACACAGATCGGCACGTTATTGGCATCGCCTGGCGGATGCTCAATCGGGCTGGTGTGATTCAACAGACTGGCAACTACCGGAAAAGTAAATCAGCCAATCGGAACGGCGGCGCGGTGTTTGAATACGAGGTCAAGTCACGCACCCGCGCACATACTTTCTTGCAGCGCAATGGACGGACTGCGATTGAACCGAACCAACCAGAACTGTTTAGGGCGAACTGAATGGTTAATGACTTAACTCAATCATTATATGAACCACTCACCCGATGACCTGTCAAGCTCAAAAACATTTAAGCTTGTCACTCGCGCGCATCTCAGTTTTTTGCAGGGTTGAATGAGGAGTGAGGGAAGAGCAAGTGCCAGCGGCCGTTGCGCCAGAACATTTCCAAACACATGAGGGCTTCGTCGCCCGCCTGACTCCAGAACTGCCCCGGTCGCTTGAAGCGGCATTGCGTCTGCCGACAGGTGGCTTCGACCGGGCCACTGCCAATGGGTTCGCCCGCCCGCCGTCCAGCCCGATAGTCCATTCGTTCTTGATGTTGGTGGAAGTATTCCACTTCTTTGGCCACGGCTTGGGTCGCCGCTCCGGCGGGCATCGCGGCCAACACCTCTTCCAGTTGCCGGATCACTTTGAGCGAAGATTGGTGCTTGAGTTGTTGGACCAAGGGCTTGAGCCAGACCTTGAGCTTTTCTTGGTTTTCGCCAAAGAGCGCCCGGCCCACGGCGGCCAGGTGTTGCACGGCGTGGTAAAAGTCCAGTCGCTGGTGGGCTTGCGGCCAGCGGTCGTCGGCCAAACGCCAGATCCACACCGCCCCGTCGCCGATAACCAGCGCACTGGCCGCCTGGCCCAATCCACGCCGTAAGGCTTCGGCGTGCAGTTGCTCGCGCAAGCCATCCAGACCTTGCCGCGTGGCCACGAAGCCGCGTTCGGTGATGACGGGGCGTCCGCCGGCGGTCTGGCCTCGGTGATCAAGTCGAAAACAGGTGCCGGTGTAGACCCAGTGCCAGCGTTCGGGTTCTTGGCTCTGTCGGCGCAACACCCCGCTCTGGCCCCAGGCATCCCGTTCTCGGATGTTCCAAGCATCCAGTTGAATGATCATCTGGTAAGGTTCGAGGGTCAGTTCGAGTTGGTTCTTTTGGGTGGCGGCTTGGCGATCCAGTTGCGTGCGCAGCCGTTGGGCGCGTTCTCCCTGACGCCGGGCTTCACGATCCAGTGTGGCGCGGGGCAACTTGACGCCGGTGAGGTGTTTGAGCACGGCGCTGGCATCCTCGACGGGCATCTTGCTGGCCAAGAGCGCCGCCATATCCTGCACCGCGGGCGAATAGCCTGCGCTCGCTTCCAGACCCAAGGCGGCATCGGCGGGGACGCGCCATTTGTGGCAGCGTTTGCAGTAGCCGCGGGTCCGTTTGACCGTGATCGAACCAAAACGCGATTCGAAGGCGCGCGGGTGGTCGGCAGAAACACGGCTGAGGGTTTGGCCGCAGACTGGGCAGACCGGGGGCGTGGTATCGGCTTTGGCTTGCGCCCCGCGTTCGATCGTTTGGCGCAGCAGTTCCTTCACGTCTTGTGCGGCTTGGACTTCAAGATGCCCCAGGTTTTGATCGCTGCCGACCACAAGGCGTTGAATCGAGTGTTCCAGCGCGCACGCCGCACGGGCGGCCAGCACCGCCAGCGGTTCCCACGAGGCCCCAGACATCATGCCGGAGGCCACAGGCTCATAACAGGTAGTTGTCATGCCCTCAGCTTACACCACCCTGCAAGAAACTGAGATGCGCACTTGTCACTCCCCGAAACTTTGTCGGGTGTTCTCACCATCCAAAGGAACAACGAGTTATCGAATACCACAAACACCAGATACACCCTCAAATTCCCACTCATAGTTTCAGAATCTTGCTCATTGCGTTACACGATGATTGTGGTTGTTCATCTGTAACTGCATTGCTACTTGCTATTGTAAACCCATTGGCACGCATCGTCTATAAAGCCATTACCACGACCTTTCGTAAACACATTGTGGATACATGGAATTGTAAGACGAGAGGATTTGAAATTGTAACACACCGCCATCGCGCCCGCCAAGTTAAAACGACACTTCGACAGATCGTAAGGAATCTTTTACCGCTACCCCACAGAATGGGGGTTTGGTGTCACCCCGTCGTTTGTCCACATCGCACCATTTTCAATCTGTGACATCACTAAAAAATAACCACAACTCAACACCATGAAAGACGCTACCCAGGTATTAATCAACAAACAGCTTAACGTATTGATGCGTAGGCTTCAAAACGACAAGCCTCTTACGGCGGCGCAGTTGCGATTCGTCGAAGCACAACTCAACAAGTCAATCGAACCAACCATAGGCCAAAACGAAACTGCCCCAACAGCAGGCGATGTGTGCTCATCGGCGTCACAACTTGCAAAACAACTTGGAATTAACAGGCAGACAATCACATATCATCGGCAGCTTGGAAATTCCCCGGACACCTTGTCTGAGTCGGCGTGGAGAAAGTATCTTCAAGGTGCAGGCAAACTGCCCACGTCCGAAAAACTTCAAAAGTCTGCCGCGCCGGGCGAATCCAAACAGGACATCATGTCCACAGCCTTTGGTATGGCGTTCATCTCATTGAGCAACGCCCTTTTACCGTCATTGAAGGTCTCGCTCATCGTAATCGGTAAAAAACTCCCACCACGGAAACTGGATTCATTCACTTGGCTCTTATGGCAACTGCTGGCACACAAGTACCAAAAGCTTGCGAACGAACATGATCTGCCGGGGCCGTTCGACAAGTTTGAGGGGGAATACGACTGGCCTTCCGAAATTGTGAAACTTCAAACGAGGCTGTCCACAAAATCGCCCGGCGCTGAACCAGACGAACCGACTACATCGGAGCCAGTGAGCGTTTAGCACCATTGGATTAGAGAATGAACCCGGACGCAAACATTCAGCACAAGCCGCCATTCAAAGGCGAGTGCGGTTTTGCGTTTGTGAATGGCGAGCGCGTTGCCACCACTCAGTTTGAGTTTCCAGCCGAGGAAGTGGAAAAGGACATGGCCACCAGTCGCATTGAACGCCTGGAAACCATATCCCGCCTGATTCACTGGCTGGTTGAAGATAGAACCGTTTTACAGTCTGGCCGATTTCTTCACATTTTGGAACACCTGCAAAATCCAACACTGACCCAGGGTGAACTTGCTCGAAAACTGGATATGGACGAGGGGCAACTATCCCGGCATGTCAAGATCGCAAGGGAACTTTTAATCAATGGATTCAAGGATAACTGACACACTCAAAAATAAAAAAGTCAACTTCCCAACAGTATAGAGACCAGAATAATTTTATGAACTCCGAAAAAGCCAACTTACTCGATGCCATTGACGAAGCCGTGAACCCAGGCTTGCTGGCCAAACGGCGCAATCAAATTGCCGACCGCAAACACGCTGAGGAAGAAGCCGTCCGGCTCGCGCCGTCACCCTCTCGCGCCGCCTACGCCGTCATTGCCAAGCGTGTGAAGTTTGAGTTGGAACCGAAACTCATCGAATTTTTGACGGTTCTCAAGGCTGAATGGCGAGCGGCTTATGATGCGGCGATGGCACACACCCACATCGAAGCGAGAGCCGCCTATGATGCACACCGGACAGAAATTGAATCCGCTGGCACTGACACGGAAACATTGCGTGGGTTGCGGATACAAACCCGTGAGGAAATCGCCGCCGATTTCATGGCAAAGATGAAATCGGCCAACCGCCAGTGCGCGGTAATCTCGGCCAAAATCAATTCCTTTGTTGCGCCAGTACGCGCTGAACTTGCTGACGCGATTGAACACTTTGCCTGGCAGGTTGAACTTGATGAAGAATCGCTTGCCAACAGCCTTGGCCTTGAACGCGGTCAAAGCCCCGTCGTGCTGCAATTGAAAAAAGCTGTGCTCAATCTGAGAACCACAGCCATGCAACTAAATCCGAATTCGGACGCGACTGTTGAAATCACCGACTTTGTTTGACCATCGAAATTTTAACCCCATAAAAAATGCACGCCATCCCTCAACCTAAAACCGGCGACGAGTACATCATTGGACGCGTCGTTGAGAATGGGGAAATAGAGGCACATCGGGCCAAACTCGCAAAAAATAAATCCAACAACCCTCAACCATCCAAATTTATGCCACAGCCCACAAACGAAGCCCTGCTCGCTCAAGTTTCCAACATCCAATCACAACTCGCAACCGAACGCCATTGCCGCATTGAAAGGGCTGTGAACGATCTTGTCGGTGAGTGCCGTGTCACCGCTCAGGAAGCGCCTATGGCTATTGCCCGCGCCCAGGCTGATGAGTCGTATCTCGCTGAATTGCGCCTTCGCCAGCAATGCCTACCAGGTGCCGCGCCACTGAACCTTGGGGCAGCGGTACACACTGCCAGCGACAGCGTTCGCAATGCTCTTTCCGAAATCTCACGGAAAGTAAGCAAGCCGGGCGAGGAAAGTATGTGGAACGCAGCCGAACGCAGTCATCGCATCGGCGCGGTGTATTCCGAAGCCCGCGGCAAAATTCTTCCTGTTATGAACGCCGCCGCTGTCAACACGATTGACGCCGGTTTGAAGCGAGTCCTGATTTTGCAGGAAACCGTCCGGGACTTCGCTATACGGGTTTTGCCCTTGCGCCTGTTCTCGAGCATGTTTCAAAACACGCCCCTGCAAGGTACGGACACGGTTGTCGTGGCGTACTATCCGTTGCCGGGGGCAGCGAGTCAGGACTTCGTGAACGGCGACGGCACGGGCGGCACTGGCTATCAGTTTGGGCAGGCGACCAGCACGAGCAGCAAGACGATCACGGTGAATAAACGGAAATATCAGCCGTTGGATTACTCATCCCAGGAATTCCGCCGCCAGCCGTGGTTTGACGCTCAACGTCTCGGCAAGATCAACGCCGAAAAACTTGGATTGGACATCCTTCTTGACGTACTGAGCGTGTTCACCCCGGCGAACTTCCCGACGATTGCCCAGGCTGACCCGACGTTCAATCCGAATTTGAACATGATTGCCGCTACTTACTCTGCCGACCAGGTTGACGATCTCAAGACGGTGGCGACAAACCTGAACTGGCCGGACGCCGGGCGTTCGCTGATTACCAATACCACGATTGACAACGCGCTCGGAAAAGACCCGGCGTATAAGCTGGCACTGAACATCGGCACGACTGACGTGATTCAAGAGGGCAAATTTCCGCGCCTGTCCGGGTTTGATTACGCGACTATGCCCGGCTTCCCTGGCAACGGCTGCAATCTTCAAGGATTGATCGCCTTCGCTTCGGCTCTTGCGACAGTGTTCGCCCCCGTTGACCCGGCTGCTGGCGTGCGTCAACAGTTGGTTGCCTACGAAATCGCTACCGACCCTGCGACCGGCATCAGCCTTAATTACCGGCATTGGGGCGTTGCCCAGGCTGACCGCGACTATGAAGTCATCGAAAGCGCCTACGGTTACGCCGCGCTGCTGGCCCGCGCCGCGCAGTTGCTCACGCATCCGTAAACAATTTTCCTCGGCTTGTGTTGCCTCGCATCAGAGAGCAACACCGGCTGCAATTGAGCCAATCGGGTATAGGTCTTAATTTTGGTACCTTTTCAGCCCGACCAAGGAAAAACCGCCCGGCACTGTGGCATCCCCGGCCCCGGGCAAACTCTTTGAAAGCTGAACGCATGAAAACACTGTTACGCAGATTGGCCGGGCCGGTTGCGGTGTGGCTAGTGGATAGGCTGGCGACCGTGGCCAAGGAAGAAAAGTTTCGCCGGGCGCAGTTGTCAAGTGACCACACTGTTGACCGCATTTGCTCCGCACAAAGGACGGGCAAACATCTGCCGCCGTTGCCGGGAAATGTTTTTCAGAAGTAGCCCACCATGAGCGCCGACCGCATCAGTACAACGCAACAGATCGTCTTAAAGTCTGAGACGTTTGAAAGTAATCTATCATCCGGGTCAAGCACGACACGGGTTTTTACCGGCTCGAAGGCTTTGGTTGTTTCGCAAAATGACATTGAAGTCGCCTTCGGAGCTTCGATGGTGAAGGTGGAATCCACGGGTGACGGGAATTATCAACTCACGGCTGGTTACGCCTTTGATACGCGAACCGGCGCGGCTTCGACCCCGCCCGTCAATTCACACGAACTTGAAAATAACATGTCCCAAGTTGACGTGTGGACGAATCCGGTGTTGTTTTCAAAATTAGTTGCGGCTTTTGGCTGTGTGGCCGGAGCAAACGGCGCTTTGGTGTATCTAAAAGGTGAGGTTGACAATTTTAATCAAAATACGAAGCGAGATGAAACCGCTGTTGAGGCGGCTGAGGAAGTGATCGGGACGGTCTATAGCGCCCCGCAACTGTCCTTGATTCTGAACATCTTTCGCGGCCTGGCGTATCATCAGGTTAAAAACTCCATTCAATTTGATTCCGTCTATCGGCGACGCATCACGGCGGCGAGTTACAACCAGGTACAGGCGGCGTTCACCGGGGCAGGACAAATCTGGACAACGGCGGAAATTCTGGCGTTTGAAAGCGTGCCTTCGGCCTGGTGGTTTCAACTCCCCTCAACGTATCTGTGGTTGAAAGCGAAGCCCGTCGTGGTGACAGTCATGCAACAGAAGACGGAGATTTCGTATTCCTACCTCGCCGTAGCCGAGGCTTGGGATTGCCTCTACACGGCATACGGCGCGGCCACGCTGTTGAGCTTCTGAGGTTATGTCGCGCCTGCCACACAAGCTTTCGGCGAACACGCCACAGGCCGTTTTGATAAACCAGATCATTGACTATCTGGCGAGCCTGACTCCGAAAGATTCGGACACAGTGAAGGTCAATCATGGGCTGTTTGGAGTGCTTTTTAAATCGAAACCTGGCGACGAAAACGGCTCGTTGTAATTCAATATCACTGGCGAGTACGACCCTGGAAAGACTTACAAGACGCTGGATTGCGCCATTATCAGCAACGTTTCCGCTAGCGGGCACGCGCTATACATCGGCCGCGGGTGGTGGATGCAGTTGCCGATGGGACAACTTGGGACTTGGTTGTGACCAGAAAGAAAATTCACCATGCCTGCACAGACAAAACTGTTGATGTCACTGAAGCCGATAAAATGCGGCGGTGTGAAGCTGAAGATTGGAGCCGAGTCGGTATCGCTCTCAGCATTTCTCGTCCCAGCTCTAATCAAAGCCCTGGCAGCATCCCAATCGAAGTCCGTATCTCTACGAAGGTGCCGGGCTTCGGTCGTTTTTGCGGCTTGGTTCGTCGCAGATAACGTCTGGCCACGTCGAGTGCATCGTCATCGCTCAATTTCCGCCAAGCCTTAATTTTCTATGTCACGTTTCTTTCATCAATAAACGTCGTGCAATAATTCGGATGGTTCATGGCGTGCTGAAGGTTCCCGCTGATTGGATTGCCTGCCAAGAACAAAAACCGCCCCGGCACGAACCGGCGGTAACTGTTTCAGGGTACTTGTAGAAGGTTAAACGGCCAGAATGAGCGGAGTTAGATCACCACTGAAACACTCGCCAGCGTTGACGAGTTTTATGAATTCCCGGACGGCTTGGCGTGGGGTGATTTTTATAAGTTGCCGCTCTGCGATTTGTTTGAAGAATCGGCCGTCGGGAGAAAAGTGAATGTCCAATCCTTTGCCGTCTGGCGCGTAACCCGATGCGAGCACTTCCGTATCAATGCAATTTGCGTTCATGTTTGTCCTATTTTTGATGGCCGCGACACGAAGTCAGAAAACTTATCGCGCCCAAGAATCACCAAGGGTGCTATCGCATCGCGGCCAGATTGTCTGTCTCTCGAATCGGCGTCAGCGGGTGATTAAGCCGCCTGACAGTGCCGAGTCCTCATTTCTGTGATGACAGAGACAATTTACCCGAAACCCCATTTCCTGTCAACAGTTATTTTAATTTGTCATATTACATTATGTAAGACAAACTGTATGACAATGTGTAGGTCAAAACTGGTCATTCCAGACTTCAATTTACACGGTTCCCGTTCCCTTATGGGGTCAAGGACGTGTCGGGAGGAGTTCGGGTGTCTGGATTGGTCAAAAACCCCGTCCTGAACGATTCCAGACGGGGTGACGGGGTGGATTGTGACCGGGTGAAGGTGTTCAGATCACCGTCTTGACCTTCAACAGATTGGCCGTGCGGCCCGTCTCGTACCTGGTGATTTTCGGATTTCGGATGACCAATCCTTCACCACCTACACTCTGCACGGCGCGGAGCCGTTCTATGAGCCAGCCGTGCCCCTGGCAGACTTCAAACGCCACAGTGTCACGCCAGAGCCGTCCAGCCGTCGCCATACGCCGCTGCCACGCCCCGCGAGCTTCTGGCGCATCCAAGACTACGAAATGACATCGGCGCGTCCAGTGACCATGCTGAACCGCAAGGCGGGCTTCCTCAAAGCGACCCCGGCCCGCCCATATCTCGCCGTCCAAGTGAATACCGGGCAGGCCGTCCGTGAACCAATCCGGCGCGGCGATCACGTTGCCGCCGCGTGTCCAGAATTGCGAGCCGTCCCAATAGGCGCGACATCCGTTCAGCTTTTCAGAGACAGGCCAGCCGGTCGGGTCAATCTGGCCCGTGTAGTCCGTGCCGATGGTCATTTGCGATTCGTTCATCTTGCGAGCCTCCTACTTTTACCCCTTGCGCGAGGCGGCATGATGCCGAACCATTCGGCGGCAACGGTGGGCTTCACGCGCCGCAGATAGTTCGTACGGATGACTTGAACCGAGTTTCCGCTTTCGTCAGAGACGCGGGCTACGTCCCCACACTCAGCGATGCGGTAGCTGATGCAGGAATGCCGCAGGGCGTTTTTCTTCCATTTGATTTTTGCCGCCGATGCCAGCTTCAAAAGCTGCTTTGTCGTGTTCTCAAATGGGCAGACCTTGCCCACTTTCTTCCGATGCGGTAGCAGCCATGATTTGAGATTGTCTTTGACCTGCACCAGCCGCCGTGTCTGTGTCTTGGCCTTGTCAGCGCGGATTTCTATGAAACTCTCCCCGGCCCCATCCGCCAGTTCGATTTCGCTCCAATCCAGTCGAGCAATCTCGGCGTGTCGCAAACCAGCAAAAGCAGCGATGGATAGGAACGGCACAAGCCGCCTGTCGGCTTTGCTCAATAGCAATTTCATTTCGTCCGGCGTGTAGGTGGAAATTTCACCAAGCTTGCGGGCGTTGTATTTCTGGACGCCTTTAAGCCAGTTCGTTCCGTCTTTCAGATACCCGCACAGCACACACCAGCGGTTGAAAAATCCGATCACGTCCCGATGGTTACGGCGTGTGCGCTCCGCAAGCGGCATCGTCGCCAAGTATTGGGAAACTAGAGCCGGGGTAACGTCTTGAAGCCCGACATTGAAGCTTTTTTCAAAACGGTTCAGCACGTTGGACAACTGCTTCAACCGCATGGCCGATTTGCCGTCCGCTTTCGCTTGCCGGGTAATTTCGGCCACGGCCTTCGACACGGCTACGGGTGGAATTTGGTTGGTGTGATGCCGCAACCACTCGCGGCAAGCCTCTGTGAGAGTCGCCCGTCCACCCAGGAGCGTCACCGCGCTGGCGTATTCGTGCGCGGCCACGTCCAACTTGACGCACATGGGGGACAACGCCTCGGTTGCTCGCATGTATGCCATCCGGTCGGTGTTTGCCAGTGTCAAGACGAGGTGTTCGCCACCGGATATTTTCTCGCACGCATCCTCGGCGGTTGTCTCTGCCTGTGCCAGATCGGAACGCCATATCCGTTTCCTTTTTCCAAGCAGGGAATAAACCACCATGAAGCCCGAATACCTTTGCCCGTTCTGAACCTGATTCGCCTTGTAGATTTTTGCGGTCACACCATCCCGTGTAACCACAATGGGGAATTTGGTCGTTTTCATTCGTTCCACCAAAGCGGGAACTGTCATGCAGCTTGTACATTAAAGTGCCCTATAAGGTTGGAACCATGTAGAAAACCAAGGAAAAGTGGTCGGGGCGGTGAGATTTGAACTCACGACCTCTTGCACCCCAAGCAAGCGCGCTAGCCAAGCTACGCTACGCCCCGGACCATTGAGGCGCTGATTCTAGCCTGCCGACCGCCGGTTTCAATCACGAAGATTTTGTTTTGGAGTTTCGCCTTCAGGCGGTGCCCCTTCCATTTTCCGCGACCGAAACCGCGTAAACACGGGACTCCGAACCTTCACCGCCGGCCGCGGGTCGGAATGATCTTGGGGCGGATGGGCGGCGGCAGCGGAATTTTCGGCGGCACGGTTGGCGGTTGCGCTCCGGCGGGCTGCGGCCAGTGCTTTTTGGCGTACTCAACCACTTGTTGCGCCACGGCCGCCTGTGTCTCCGGTGTGCCGGGGATTGCCGCTCCAACCTTTTCCACCTTTTGCGCCAGCCAGTCCTCGGCTTTTGTCGCCAGCTCGCCAATTTTGGCTTCAGGGAATTTCATTTCGCCGAGGTTGAACGCGGCGAACGAGCCGAGCGCCTCGTGCATCGGTCCGGCGCTCTTGATCGCCTCGCTGGCCGCCGGCAACTTCTGCCAGGCTTCGTAGCCGTTCACAATCCATTCGAGCTTGCCGGTTTCGATGTCCACCAAAAAACCATGCACCGGGATTTTCGGACCGATGAGCGGGCTGTGCCGGACGATGTCGCAAGCCTTGATGACGTTCTGCCGCTCGCTGCCGAACATGCCGAAAAATTCGTTGAGGTTTTCCGGCAGCAGATGCCTCTCGACACCCAGGGCCTTCAATTTGTCGAGCAACTGCATCGTCGTGGTTTTGCAAATCTGGCAGTCCGTGTGGCCGATGATGGCGATTTCCTTTCCGCCCTTGACCGCGCACGCCAGCGCCAGCGAACGCAGGGTGCTGGAGAGCGGCCCGGTGATGATGTTGCCCGCGTTGCGCAGCCAGATGAATTCTTCCGCCGGCAGCGCCAGCACATTTGGAAAAAGTGCATTCAAGCGCGGATCAACGCACGTGAGCGCGATGACCGGCAATTCGTCCGCGAAATCCCCCGGATGCAGGCTGGCGTTCGCGTCACCCGCCACCGCCCGGTGGTTCGCATCAATGATGGCTTCAAAAAGGCGCATAAAGTTTATTCGATTTGCCTGACGTTTGGGGACGGCGGCAAATAATTTTCGCCGGTGACGACTTTGCGTCCGGTTTTTGCCTCCAGTTCCAACCGGGCCTTTTTGGCGATGCGTCCGCCCGTCTTCGCGGCGGCTTTATTTTCCGCCATGCCGGTGGCCTCCGCGCTCTCGGCGATCTGCCGGGTGGACAACTGGTAACAATTTGTTACCAGTTCACTGCCTTCTTTGTTCAGACGGCCTTTCAAGACCTTCCAATACTTTCTGGCCGCTTGATAATCCGCCGACCGCGTCAACACCCGGATGATGTCCACCACGGAAAACCACCAGGTCTCCGTCTTTTCGTCAAAGTAGCGGCGGATTTGATAACCCTCAAAAATGGCAAGGTTTTTTTCATGGCTGGTCGTTTTGGGCGTTCTCGCATCACCGGCCACCGCCCGGTGGTTCGCGTCAATGATGGCTTCGAAGAGGCGCATTATTCGTAATATTTTCAATGCTTAAGCAAGGCGAATCGCTTATTCACAATCATCAAGTCCACGATAAAATATAACACCCACAACACCAGTTACGATGCAAAAGCCACTCATTCCCCAAAGAAAGTTGTTAGCCTGACGAAATTCGACCGGCGAGCCGTCGCGTAAAACAGAAACAAATCCGCCACGCCTTGACGGGATCATGCCAGCCTTACCTGCATGAGCATCGAATGCGAACGTCTTACCAGTAATCTCGCCTGATATTGCGAAATAACCTAAAATGCCACTCAAGATAATCCCGCCAACGGTAAATAATAGCGCAAGCCTTTTCATATCTTTCGACTTCGAATCACCCAAAAAACTGTTCCGGCTAGGACGATTCCAATGACTGCCAACTTCACTCCGAGAAAACCAAACCTTGAAGGTTTAGGCGGTTGTAAAAAATGGAAACTAGCCAAACATTTTTGTATTTCGGAATCTTGAGTGGGATCGCCATTCATACATGACGCTGCAAGGAAGTAGAGCTTATGATTTGCAATTATTGAACGATAAATAAATAAACTCGCAAAAGGAGCTTTCCCAATACGCTGGACGGTTTCAAATGCAGGAACTCCATCAATTGTAAAATTAGTGCTCGATACTTTTTCTGAGCCAGCCTTAAACATATCTTTCTGGAATTCAGCTTGAGAATTTGAATCCAACGCTCCAAAACCGGCATTGCGAATAAGAAGCGTCACGGTCTTTTTGCCGGGTGGGATTTGAATTGAAAACCCAGCTGAATTTTGAAAGTCAACTGTCCAGCCGTCGGGAACTGTAATGACGTAATTAAGGTCGTCAGATTTCAATTCTAACGCGAAAATAGAAGATGCCGAAAGAATGAATACGAGGCTAAAAACTGAACGCTTGATGAAGGTCGTCTTCATAAACAATCATGCCGCCTTCTTCCACGGCTGCAATGGCGGCGGGTCAAAGCCGGGCGTGGGCGGCGGTTCTTCCGGCAGCAAATACCAGAGCGCCAGATACAGAAAGATGCCTGGAAATGCCGCGCTGAAAAGTGTTCCCAAAACCCAGACCACGCGCAGCTTCGATGATGGCAGTTCAAAATGCTTCGCCAGCCCGCCGCAAACCCCGGCGATCTGGTGGTCATCATGTGAACGGCACAGTTTCATAATCTTTCACTGGGAGGGTCGCCGTGTCGGCGACCCACTATTTTGGGGACGGCGACACGCCATCCCTCCCAATTTTGATACGGCGCGGTGCGGAGACCGCGCCCTACCTGTTATTTGTCCTTATCATCACCCTTGCTCATCGCCTTTTTGAGCGCGGGGACCTGCTCCAGCAATTTTTCAAACTTCACGCCGGTCAAACTTTCCAGCACCGGCGGCAACTGGCTGATGATGGTGGTCACGTCGCCGGTCAGCTTGCTCGCGCCGCCGCCGGGGCCGTTGCCGCTGTTGATGATGACCATCTTCTCGGTCTTGCTAAGCGGTTCGCTGATCTTGCCCGCGATTTCCGGCATCACGCGCACGATCATCTCGATGACCGCCGCCTCGTTGTATTGCTTGAAGCTCTCGGCCTTCACGCGCATCGCCTCGGCGGTCGCCTTGCCCTGCGCCTCGATGACTTCTGCCTGGGCCAGACCGCGCGCCTTGTTCGCATCGGCTTCGGCCAGACCGGTGGCTTTAACAACGTCGGCGCCGGCAAAACCGGTCGCTTTCGTCGCGGACGCCGCACCGGCCGCCTCGGTTTCGAGCTGGAATTTCTTCGCGTTGGCCAGCGTCTCGACTTTGTATCGCTCGGCGTCGGCAGGTTTTTGCACCGTGGCTTCAAGTTCGCGCGATTTGCGCGAGATTTCCTGCTGTTGCAATTCGATCTGCTTCTGCTTCTCGATGATCTGCACCTGGACCTCCTCGGCCTTCACGAGCTGGCCGGTCTTGAATTTCTGCAAATCATAAGCGAGGTCGGCCTGCGCCTTTTGCACGTTCACCGTCGCCTGATATTGCGCGACGTTGGATTGATAATCGCGCTGCGCCTCGGCAACTTTCGTGTCGGCGAGGAACTTCGCCTCCTGCCCGGCCTGATTGGCCTGCGCGGAACGGATGACGGAGTCGCGGTCGGCTTCGGCCTGCGCAATAATTGCGTCGCGTTTGACCTGGGCGATGCGCGGTTTGCCGAGCGCGTCGAGGTAGCCCTGGGTGTCGCGGATGTCGCGGATGGTAAAGCTGACGATGCCGAGGCCCATGTTGCCCATGTCGCCGGCGGCCACTTCCTGGACCTTCTGGGCAAAGGCGTCTCGGTTCTGGTAAATTTCCTCGACCGTCATCGTGCCGAGAATCGCGCGCAAATGGCCTTCGAGCGTCTGCATGGCGATGTTTTTGATGTCGTCAACGCCTTTGCTCAGGAATTGTTCCGATGCGGTGGCGATAGAAACGTCGTCGCCCTTGACCTTGATTTGCGCCACGCCGTCCACCTTCACCGGCACGCCTTTGCTGGTGTAAACCTCCGGCGTCTGCACATCAATCGTCAGCAGTTCGAGCGAAAGCACATCCACCTTTTCGATGACGGGAATGACGAAGGTGCCGCCGCCTTTGACGACCCGGAAGCCGCGGTATTGGACCGTGCCATCCACACCGACCACCGCATGTTTGCGGCCGGAAACGACGAGCACCTGGTTCGGGCCGACCTTGGTGTAGCGGCTCGCCCAGACGGCCATGAAAACAATGATGACGATGACAATGCCGACCACGGCCACGGCGACGACCCCGAGGTTGCTGATAATTTCTGCCAGTAGAGGTAAGTGATTCATAGAGGATTGGTTTTGAGTTGTGATTTTTGGAAGTTAAGCGGACTGGACGTAAAATTGCGTGCCGACCACACGGATGATTTTGACGGTTTGGCCGGTGGCAATGGTTTCACCCATTTCCGATCGCGCTGGAGCGGTGTAACGCGTGCCGCTCTGCACGTAAGCGATTTCGCCAACGCCGTTTGCCGGGATGGGCGTGATGATGGTCGCCATCTGGCCCAACAGCGTCGCCACGTGCGACTCGCTGGAGCTTTGCAATTTGCCGAAAATTGTGTCAAACAGCCAAAACACCCCCGCGGCGATGACGAGTCCGCCGACCAGGGACAACGGCGCGCTAATCCAAACGCTTTTGGTGGCATTGATGCTTGAAAAAATCATCCCCAATCCGCCCAGCGCCGTGACAAACGAGGCAATGGTGGTGGGGCTGAACGGTGAGATGCCCGGCATGCCGGTCTGCTCAAAACCCGCTTCGGCGTGACCGCCGGTGCCCACGTCCGCGTGGGCGTCATGCCCGCCAAAGACGTGGCCGAACACCCCGCTGGCCAAGGTGAAAACCAACCCGACTCCGAAACAGATGGAATAGACAAGAAAGTTCATAAGTCCTCGCTGAATTGTTGTTGGGTTGAATAAAAACCCAACCGGCCGGCAAAGCAAGCCAGAAAAGAAACCGTCGTTTCGTTTTTTTGTTTCATGCGATGCGCTTATCAAACAACACCCGGCCCTTCGGCGCATCTATAATTTGCCGGCAAGTTTGTAAGGGTTCGGAGTTCCGCGTTTACGCGGCAGGACGAATGCAGGCCACAGAACCGCCTGAAGGCGGAACTCCAAACTCACATCTCTGGTTTGTCCCAATCCTTGCCGTAATCGCGAATCGGGAAGCCGGTCCAGATGCGTTTTGCCGCCTCAACACCGATCTGCGCCAGATAATCCGAGGCACTGCTCCATGGCCACTCCGCCCAGCGTGCAACGTAACCATGTCGGACTGGATTGTGATGGACGTAATTAAGGGTTGCCCAGAAATGCCGATCCGACCGCATGGCACGCTCGACCGCACGAAAGAACACTTTTCGTCCACGTGCATTATCCTCTCCGTTCCAAGCATGTGAAGTGCGACCATGAAACTGCCCCAATTCATGAAGCAATCTCTTTATATCCGGCGCTTCAACCAGTGTGTGATAATGATTAGGCAAGACGCACCAGGCGAACGTTTGATTGGCGTAGGCACTGAACACGGCCAGCAAATCGTGGGAGAAATCCTCCATTCGTCCGGGGCTTTTACCGATCAGATGCCGATGCTCAAAGCACGCGGCCGAAATGAGGAAACGCATGTGGCCAAAGTTGGGGCGGTGCGGTGGTGAATGCCATGGATTCCCACGCTCCTTGCGCCAAGTCAACAACTCCTCGCGTTGCTTGGGCGCGAGTCAACGCCAGAGATATTGTGGTTTGGACATGACTTGAGATTAACGGAGCCGCATAAATGCGGAACTCCAAACTTGCCAATCCCGCCCGGCTTTTCCATCGTCTGGCCATGCATTCCTATGAATTATTACGGGAAGTCTTCGATCAAAAGGCTCCCAAACAGGTCGCCGCCGACCTCGGTCTGTCACTTTCCATGGTCTATAAATGGGCCGAACCGCCGGACCACGCTGCGGGCAGCGGCACCGGCAACCCGCTCGACCGCATCGAAGCCCTGCTGCAAAGCACTGGCGACCAGCGGCTCGTCCAATGGATTTGCCAGCGCGCCGGGGGATTTTTCATCCTTAATCCAAAGAACACGCCGCATCCGCATTTTCTGATTCCGGCCACCAACCAGATCGTTCAGGAATTTGCCGACCTCCTTGCCGTCGTCGCCAAAGCCGCCGACGACAATCAAGTGACGCAGGCGGAGTCCAAACAAATCCGCGCGCGGTGGGAGGAATTGAAAATGGTGACGGAAGGTTTTGTGGCCTGCTGCGAGGAAGGAAATTTCAGCCACCTCCGAAACCACGCCGCCAGACACGCGGCGGCGGGTCAGCAGTGAGATTGCCAGGATCTGTCCTTCGACCGTCCTCGCCCCGGCCCTCTCCTCCAGGAGAGGGGGAATCATCGTCAGTCTGTTGGCGAAGCGTGAGCTGTCAAAATTATCACGTCAGGTGTGAATGCTGTCCCTTCTCCTGGGGGGAGAAGGTCAGGTTGAGGGCGAGTGTAAAAGACAAACATGCGGTCGCACTTTTCAACTTTTGTCAGAAATTCGAGGTGTCAATAATTCATCTCAACCGTTTCGTTGTCGGTTTATGTTGAGTTTGCAGTAATGTTGAGTTGGGGCAGATTCTCCCAGTTCCCCAGCGTTTCGGCGCTGGGGAACTTCACATTTTTGGGAGGGACAGCCGGGTATAAAATACCCCGGTTATGAAAAATAAATCCTACCTCAATCGGCTCCATTGCAAACAATCGGGGCGTTTCATCGCAGTCCCCAATGCCGTCATCAATGACTTTGTGGTCTGGTGTCGTCAGCGCGGGGTCTCGGCCATTAAAGTTCACAGATATTGTGACCATCTGCGGCGACTGCGTCCGCGTTTTCGATGGCGGCAGAAAGCAAACCTGCTCGACCTCACCGTGGACGACTTGGATGACATCCAGCGCTTTTGTCGTCTGCGGTCTCCATCGCTTGCACGCGGGATTGCTGTTTTCAGATTGTTTTTGCAAAGCACGGATCGCTTGGCTCCGAGCGAACCCGTTCGCGTGGTCAAGCCCCGCAGTTATCGAAGGTATCGGCGAGTGCCGATTTTCGGCCCCATCGTTGATGATTTCGTTAAATGGTCTTTGGGCCGCAGGTCGTCGCCCAGCACGATCCGAATGCACTTGCAGGTTTTAGGCTGTCTCGCACCCCGATGTATCCTTCTGGGCAAGCGAACTTGTCGTGATTTTGATCGCGATGATTTTAGGCGGGCACGGCAGTTCTTCCATGCGCGCAAGCCACGTTGGATGCCCGGCATCGTGCGTTTGGAGGACTATTTGGAGGCGCGTGGCTGGCTGAAGCACGGGCGTTGCAACCAACGTCGAACATTTTCCGAAAACACCCTCAAGAGATTCAGCGAGCATTTGAAAAGGGATCGTGGTCTGGCGGAGAGCACGATTCAGGGCCATGACAAGTATTTGCGCCGATTTCTCACGTTCACTGGGGTTGATCGGGGCATGGCAAGATTGCGTGAGCTGAAGCTGGCTAAAGTGCAGCGTTTTCTGCGGCAAGCTTCACAGCGGTGCTCGCGCCGGACCATGAAAGGCGTGGTGGGCATGGTCCGGGGGTTTCTACGTTTCCAATACATGAAGGGTGTCCTGCGGCAACCGTTGCATACACAGATCGATTCCGTTCGGGTTTATCGGGAAGAACTGTTGCCCCATCCGTTGCCTTGGTTGGAGCTTCAGAAGTTGCTAAAACGCACGGATCGTTCCACTCCTCTGGGTTCGCGCGATTTTACGATTTTACTGCTCGCCGCTTCCTACGGCCTGCGGCGGTCGGAGGTCGCGGCGTTGACACTGGATAGCATCGACTGGCGAAAACGCACCCTGCATGTTTTTCAGCCCAAGACCCGGCAGACACTGGCTCTGCCAATCACTGCTCCGATTGGCAGGGCCTTGGTGGACTACTTGCGCAGGGGGCGTCCAGCCTCGGAAGCGCGTCAGTTGTTTCTACGTCAGCGCGCTCCTGCCGGCCCCCTTGCGGCTCCGGGTGTAGCTTGTGCGTTGGCGCGTGCCGTCCATTCCACCGGAGTGAAGATTGAGACTGCGAGTTTCCACGGTTTGCGGCACGCCTTCGCGTTGCGACTTCTTCGTCAGGACACCGCGCTCAAAAGCATCAGCGACCTCCTTGGTCATCGGGACCCAAATTCAACCGCCACCTATTTTCGGCTCAACGTCGAGGATCTCCGCCGCGTGGCATTACCAGTCCCGAACGTCATCATCACAGCCACCAATCTCAATCAGCCTTCGATCCCAAAGTCAGTTGCAAAAGCTGCCCATCGGCCCAAAGGGACATTAACCGATTCTTTTGGAAGACGTAGTTTTCTCGCCAAACCGATCAGCGACTATTTGGCCACGCAGCGTGCCTTGGGCCGGGCCTTCCATTCTGAAGAATGGATTTTGCTCACACTTGATCAGGTGCTGGCTGGTGATTTCCCAAAAGGACGCACCTTCACGGCTAATATGTTTACGAAGTGGGCGGAGGTTCACGCCATCGTTTCGCCAACCACCCGTCGGCATCGTATGCTTTGCGTGCAGAAGTTCTGCCGGTATTTGGCTCGATTTCGTCCGGCAACCTTTGTCCCGGATGAAAGGACATTCCCCCGCAAACTCGATCATCAAGCGCCCTTTCTGCTGACGAAAGCCGAAGTTGCCCGGATATTATTCAAGACCGCGACGTTAAAAGTCGGCTGGCAGAACTCCTTTCGGCGGCCAACCATGCGGCTCGCGTGGATACTGTTGTATTGTTGCGGGCTGCGACGCGGGGAGCTGCTCCATCTCCGATTGGCGGATGCAGATATGGACCAAGGCGTCCTGCGGATCAATGAAACAAAATTCCACAAAACCAGGCTGGTGCCTTTTTCGTCATCCGTGCGCAAAGAACTTCGCCGGTATCTCAGGCAACGCCGCCGCCAAGGTTTCCCGATGGATGTTTCCACGCCATTGCTGTGGAATGGCCGCCAGGGTGACGAGGGTGGACCGATCAGCCCCGCCACACTGACTTCCAATTGGGTCGGCGCTTGTCAGAGCGCCGGCGTCTTCAGTCATCATGGCCGAACTCCCCGGATTCACGATCTCCGCCATAGCTTTGCCGTGGAAGCATTGCGCCAAGGCTACCGCAGGGGTTCCGAGCCACAGGCCACGCTGCCGCGGCTCGCACGCTATCTGGGGCATGTCTCTCCAGACTTTACCCATCACTATTTGAAGTTCACCGAACCGCTGCGCATCGCCGCCAGCAAACGATTTCATCGAGTTGCGATTGGCTCGCTGTTTCAACCTGCGCACCGGCGTCATCATAAAGGAGGTGTCGCGTGAAAAATCAAACTGTCACAACGCTTGGCCTGGCGCTGAAAAAGTTTCTGGGCGAATATCTCCCGCACCAGCGCGCTTATATAGCATTTCACATTGACATTGGGACATAGTGTGATAGGCTTGAG
This sequence comes from uncultured Verrucomicrobiae bacterium, assembly GCA_963744965.1. Lineage (GTDB taxonomy): Bacteria > Verrucomicrobiota > Verrucomicrobiia > Limisphaerales > UBA11358 > UBA11358. The sequence goes on along the minus strand of CAVUVT010000011.1, from coordinate 306,747 downwards.
GGCATGAAAGCATATGCGCTGGACTTGCGGGAACGGGTGGTGAACTTCATCAAATCGGGCGGCTCCAAAGCCGAGGCCGCCCGGCGGTTCGACTTGGCCCGGAGTTCCGTTTATCGGTATCTGGACGCCGCCAAAACCGGCGCGTTGGCCCCGAAAACCAGCTGGGGACACTGGCGCAAACTCGACCCGCAGAAACTCCAGGCCCAGGTCAAACAACATCCCGATGCCACCCTCAAGGAACTCCAAAAGGTGTTTGGCATCAGCCATCAGGCGATCTGGGTGCGGCTGGGGCAGTTGGGTTTCACTCTAAAAAAAACTCATAAAATACCGCGAGCGCAACGAGGTGCAGCGGTGGCTCTTCCGGCGCGAACTGGAAAAGCTCGACGACCGAACCGTCTTTTACCTGGACGAATGCGGCGTGGATCACCGCCTGTATCGTGAGTATGGCCGCTCGCCCCGGGGCGAGCGGATTTATCAGGCGGTGGCCGGCAAACGGCGGGAGCGCACCAGCATTATTGCGGCCTCCCAGCACAACAAGCTGGTCGCGCCGTTGGTGTTTCAAGGCCATTGCAACACCGAGGTGGTGGAGGTTTATTTTGAACAGGTGCTGCTGCCTGTATTGCCCCCGGGCAGCGTGATTGTGCTGGATAACGCCCGGTTTCATCAGTCGCCGACCACGCAGAAGTTGGTGGAGGCGGCCGGCTGCCAGTTGCTGTTCCTGCCAACTTACTCCCCCGACCTCAACCCCATCGAACATCTCTGGGCCGCACTCAAGACCCGCCTGCGCAAAGACCTCGCCACGGCCGCCAACCCCTTCCTGTTTATCGCCAATATGTCCCAATGTTATTGTTAATTGCTATAGCCCAAACACCATTCAGAGTTACCGGGACAGCCTAAAGTTGCTGCTCCTGTTCATCGCTGGCAACCACGGCCACGTTTCAGGTCTGTCGGTCGCCGATCTCTCCCCAGCAAAGATTACGGCGTTCCTCGATCATCTTGAAGCCAAGCGGGGCAATGGTGCCGCCACACGCAATGTGCGCCTCAGCGCCATCCACAGTTTTTTTGATTATGTGGGCATGGAAAACCCCGAACACCTTGACCAGGCTGATCGGGTTCTGAACGTGAGATTCAAGCGGGTTGACCATCGTGCCATTGATTATCTTCAAGCGGACGAGTTGCGTGTGATTCTGGATTGCATTGATCGGTCCACCATCATTGGACGAAGAGATGGGGTTCTATTGACATTCATGTTCAACACGGGCGCACGGGTGCAGGAGGTCGTCGCGTTGCGCGCTGCCGATTTTAGGCTGGTAACGCCTCCCAGCGTGCGGCTGTTCGGCAAGGGGCGTAAAGAGCGCATCTGCCCGCTCTGGCCGGAGACCGTCCAACTGTTGAAACAATACCTCCGCGATTCTGGCAGGGATGCCAACGATGACAGCCCGCTTTTTCGCAATCATCGGGGCAATTGCCTGACGCGATTTGGCGTGCGGCTGATTCTGACTCGGCACGTCGCCAACGCCGCAAAAAAGATGTCCTCCCTTAAAACCAAGCGCATTCATCCACACAGTCTCCGTCACAGCACGGCAGTCCATCTGCTCAAGTCCGGCGTTGATTTGAGCACCATTGCCCACTGGTTGGGGCATTCCAGTGTGACGACAACCCACAAATACGTCGCCATCGACCTGGAAGCCAAACGAAAAGCCTTGGCGAAAGTGAAACCAGTGACGGCCATGGCGGACGGAACGAAGCGATGGAACACGAGCGAGGACTTATTGAAATGGCTCGAGTCTCTTTGAGTCGGTCGAAATTGATTCGCGGTAATGTGAAGTTCCCCAGCGCCGAAACGCTGGGGAACTGGGAGAATCTGCCCCAACTCAACATTACTGCGAACTCAACATAAGCCAATTTATGTGCAGCTCCACATAAATCGGCAAGGAGAATCACCGCTTCCTTCAGTCCCGTGGCGATCAATGGACCGGATGACCCAGTGGCGCTCCGTAACCGGCAATCTTCGCTTGCATGGCGGGACTCAATTGCTTGACCAGTTCTGCATTATACGCATGCGACGTCGTATCGGCAAGGGCGGTGTTGCCGATTATCCGCGAGGCGCCGATGGCATACCCGCGCGAATCCCACGCCAGCGACCCTTCCTCGACCTGGGGATCCACATCGGTCGTCACGATGGAAATGGTATTGTCACTGTTGCGGATGATCTCCCAAGTGCGAAACTGCTGGGGGAAGTCCCGCAGCGAGGGGGTTTCAACCTCCCAGAAGCCGTTTTCCGGATGGGCCGGGTCCGGTGACGGTTGCGGTGTCACCGTGTTTACGTGGCGATGCCCCGCCATCAACAGGATGAGGTTTGGATAATGGTGAAGTGTGGCAATCATTTGCGCTTCGGTTTTGCAATCGGAAAACTGGGTTTGATTTTTGGGCGTGACGTAGAATTGCGGTTCGTTGTCGTTGTGTTTCGCATCGAAGAGGTCCGCTTGCGGACTAATGGGGATATGACATGCGAGAATCATAAGCTTGCCTGAGTCCTGACCCAGTTGAAGTTCGTTGGTGAGCCAGGCGTAGCGTGCCGCGTCCATCCAGCCGCCACCATAATACAACGGTCCGCGGGAAGGGCCGACCAATTTACAGGTATCATCGAGCACGATCACCTTGATCGGCATGTCCTTCATCGGCTCGAACGTATAACAGGCCGAATTATTCTCGATGTTGCTCTGCTTGAATCCATGCCCCTTCGGCAATGATGTGCTGTTAAAGAATTCGCTCATGTAATTGGTGCAGGAGAGGGCGGTCGCAGAGGCCGCCGTCGTGAGCGCGTGGCGGTTCGGGTCGGCGGCGACGGTCGGGGGCGTTGCAAAGAGTTTCGTCGGACCCCCTTTGATCACGTCGCCGTAGCGGGTGGTGCCATCCACAACGCCCATGTACATGCCGCTCCCCTCGGTCGCATTTGCGACCAATGGATTGGGTTCCATGTTGAGGATCGTGCTGCCAATCAGAGTCGTCCGCACCTTGTCGGTCGGGAAGCCGACACCCATCCAGAACTGGTCGTGGTTGCCGATGACCTCATACCAAGGGATGGAACGGTCGAGCCCGGCGGCCTGATAGGGTTTCTGATAAGCGATGGTATCGGCACCGAGATGAGCGCCGGAACTGGGTGTGATGCGCTGTCCGTCCATGACATCAATAAACCAGCGGAGTTCGTTAAACTGTTCGCAGTTGGCCACATCACCGAGACAAATGCCGAAATCGAAAGGCGTCTGACGGTGCAAGCCGTTGATGGTCTTGACGGCGGCATCAAGGACATGGGTCGTGGAAAGGTTGATCGGCGAATAGGCACAAACAAAAAGCCCTCCTGCGCCAAAGGGTGCGCTCCAACCGAACCAGGGCAACTGGGCCGGGGATTCCTTGTCGTCAATATGGACGTCGCTCATGGAGAAGTAAGACAAAAGCCGTGCCGCATTGGTGGCGCCCGTGTAGCCGGCGGGCATCAGGTTGAATTTCCGGCCTTCATCCACGCCGGGCCCCAACTGCCACGCGCTGTAGCCATAGAGCTTGTACAGCGGGACATCCTTCAGGGTAATCTGCCGCGTGTCCGCCGGGATGGCGAGCGGCCTGACTGTCTGCTGGCGGGTGGTCAGTGGCAGATCGCCTCCGTTACCGGAAAGCGGCGGCAACAGCAGACCCAGCATGCCGATGATTTGGATAATTATTGGTTTCATAGTGTTCTATCCCAGTGGTTATTTTGGGCCGTTCTCGTAGTAAGGCCGCCATTTTACTCGGCAGCGCGGTAGAATTTCGTACCGTTCGCAGCAGACACCGTGTATGGGCTGATATTTGTAACATCGTTCCACGGTCCAGATAGTGTGTCCGCGGACTGCAGTTCACCGAGGAAGTTGATCGTCACTCCGGTTCCGTCGTAATCAATGGCCACATTATGACCCAACGGCCCGCCGTAATTGGCAATAACCGCTTGCATATTGGTGCTCAATAGCTTGAGCAACTCCGCATTATACGCATACGACGCCGTATCGGTGAGGTTGGTGCAGGGGGCGCAGAATATCCGTGCGGCGCCGACGGCATACCCGCGTGAAACGGCGGCGGGCGAATTGGTGGTTTCATCCGGATCAATGTCCGTCACCCGGATGGAAATGGAATTGTCGGTGTTGCGGAGGATCTCCCAAGCGCGGAACTCCTGGGGAAAATCCCGCAAGGAGGCGGTTTGGACTTCCCAAAAGCCGTATTCCGGATGATCCGGGTCCGGTGACGGTTGCGGTATGATATTGTTTTGATGCGTGTGTCCGCAAATCCACAGCAGGAGATTTGGATAGGTATGAAGTGCGGCCAGCACGTTGGTGAGGGATACGGGAGAGTTTGTGCCAATCACCTCAAGCGGCTCGTGCGTCGCGATGATCATAAGCTGACCCTGGTCCTGTCCGAGCTGAAGTTCGTTCGTGAGCCAGTTAAAACGGTTGGTATCGAGAGCGGCCTGTTGACCAAATTCAAAGTCCTGGTCCGACATCGTATCGTCGAGCACGATGACCTTCAGCGGCATATTGGTCAGCGGCTCGAAGCTGTAACAGGCAAAGTTATTGGTGATGTTGGCCTCGGAGAAACCATGACCGACCGGCTTTGAAGAGGTGTTGAAAAATTCACGCATCCAGTTGGTGGTCTCGAGGTAATAGCGGTTGGTGTCGGCCACAACCGTCGGAAAGTTGGTGACCCCACCGACAATGAAGTTTGTGAAAGATCCCACATCAATGACGTCACCGTAAGGCGTGCTGCCATCAATGGTGCCCATGTAATCGGGGACCGAATCGGGGGCCAAACAGAGGCAGAGGACATATATGTTGGTAAAGTCCTGTTCGGAGGTGCTGTTGGTGATGAGCAATCCCCCCTCCCAGAGGTGATCGTGGTTGCCAAGCACGGCATACCAGGGGATGGCCGGGTCAAGGCCGGCGGCTTGGAAAGGTTCCTGATAATCAATGTTGGTGGCCCCGACATGGGCGCCGGAACTCGGCGTGATAGGTTTTCCGTCCATGACATCAATATACCAGCGTAGTTCATTATACTGAGGGCCATTGGCATCATCACCCAGAGAAATGGCGAAATCGAAAGGAAGCAGACGATTCACAGCGTTGGCGGTCCTGATGGCGGCGTCGAGAACCTGCGTGGTGTAGAGCATCACCGGTGAATAGCACGCGGACGAACCGTTGGTCCCGCCCTGGTAGCAACTGAGATAGATCGACTGGCAGGGAGACTCCTTGTCGGTAATATGGGCGTCGCTGATACTGAGAAAAGCAAAAAGCCTGGCCGCATTGGTAGCTCCCGTGTAGCCGGCCGGCATGTTGGTGAGCTGCTGGCCTTCATCCTCGCCCGGACCCCACTCCCAGGAACTGTAGCCATAGACCGCATAATTGGAAACGGCGCACGGGAAAATCGGCGGCGTATTCGTCGGCAAGGCCATCGGGTGGATCGTCTGCTGGCGTGTTCCCAGTTGGGCTCCACTCCCAGAAATCGGAAACAACGACAGAATCGAAAGGCTGATAATTTGGATGATTTTTGTTTTCATAGTATTGATTGAATTGATCGTAAATTGTTTGGCGGCTTCGGTTATTGCATGCGCAAGCGATAGAACACAGACGTGTTGGCTGGATTTATGGGGATGACCACCGCATTGACGGCGTCGGAGCCGGGCAAATCGAACCACTGGCCGGTGCTCAAGCCGTTGGTTTGGGCTTGGAGAATCCAACCGACATGATCAGCCGGCCACGCAATGGTGAGCGTATTGCTGCTCACGCTGACCGTAATGTTCGTCGGATTATCGGCGGTGTAGGGGTCTAACACGCCAGGCTGGACCTCATTCGTAAACGACTCCACATATTCCAAGCCAATGGCGGCGGTCACCAAATTGCTGAAGGTGTTAAAATCAACGTCCAAATTCGTGGTCGAACTGCCGCCGGGAACCAGGAGCTGCTGGGTTGCCGGTGGCGCCCCAAGGGTCAGATGGGTCAGATTACGCAGTTGGTCGAAGGTTTGTGCCGTATAAAATACGCGAACCAGATATTCTCCCGTCGCTGTGACCTGCCGCAGTTCAAAAACCAGGGCGCCACCCGGAGCGCAAAAGTCCGGTTGATAGCCGGGGAGCAACCAGTGCACGTCAAGCAATCCCGCCAAACCCGCCACGAAGCCGTCGGAACTCACAATGACCAGCACCTGTGATTGGGGCGTCCCCAATGCCCCGTCCAGCGGCGTCCCGCCCGTGACCTGAAGCATGGAACGGAGAATGTGAGAGGCAGCGCTCGAACTCTGCACCTGAGCAAGATAGGGCGAACGCATGCAAATATCGAATTGCAGGGTCACCAGCCGGGTCTGTTGCGAAAGCGTATTCAACGTCAGCCGGCCCCACGCCACTTCGTTGGTCGGAAAGCCATCCGCGTATTGCATGACAAACGGGTCGGCGGCGGACACGGTTGAATCCAGTCCGCCCATGTTAATCACCTCCCCGGTCGCATACGGCGGCCCGGATGGTTGTGGCGGACTGGCCACCAGCGTAATCGGCTGGGTGGTCGGATCCACCGAGCCTTGGTTGGTGCCGGTCGGCTGGGTTCCCGGCGGATAGAGCACTTTACTGACCACGGAAAGTTCGCTGCTGTAGGCGGACATCAGATTGCTTCCGCTGCCGAAAATGCCTTGAATTTCGGTCACGGCGCGGGTCGGGTCCACCATCGCCACCCCGGCCGAAAGGGGATCAAAAACCAGGTCATTACTGCCCGCCGGAAACGTGTGAACCGGTATGCTGGCCCCCGGAATCAACCCCGCCCCGAATTCGGCCGCGGTGATGTAGGATCGCTCAATGGTGTTGGCGCGGAAATACGAAAGGGCCAGGTCCGTATTCGTGTTACCCGTCAGCAACCCTTCTTGCACCAGATAATCGTGGAAATAGGAGCCAAGCAAGCCGGCTGCCAGTCTTCCGTTCGGAGTCAGGTAGCCGATGGGAACCCCGACGAAGGCGGGGTAGGCATCAACGGCATCCTGCTGCAAGGTGTTGGAGGCCGTGACCGACGAGCGGATGCTATGCCGGCCGAAAATGATGATTTGCTTGAGAACGGTGCCATCATCCGCCGCATTGGTCGTCTGCGCCAGCACCGGCCCCTCCGTGGCGACGGCAAGCAACAGAACGGCCAAAATCGCCTTAAGGAAACATCCGGCAACCGCCTTGCGGCACTGGGCTGACGGTTGAGGTTCGATATTGGGAGAGGTCAGATTCATAGCGATTACTTGTATTTGTGTTAGTGGAATTGAGAGGCTGATGATTTGAATAATCCCTGATTTCATGTTGCAATACGTTTAACCTTCATATGGAACGGAGCGGGTTCAATGCCAAAAATTTACCCTAATTCGGGTAGTTCCGGCTTGCGGGCGCGACGACAATTGCCATCCTGCGGCATGCCAGCAAAACCCATCCGGGTGGCGATTGTGGAAGACCAGGAGCTGATGGCCGCGGGACTCAAACTTTGGGTGGCCAGTCAACAAGGGATCGAGATGGTGGGGTGCGCCCATGATGGTGAGGCGGGTTTGGCCATGTGCCGGACGGCGCGGCCGGACCTCGTGCTGCTGGACCTCGAACTTCCCAAGATGGACGGCATGGAACTGGCCGGACGGCTGGCGGCAGAACTGCCGGGAGTGCGACTGCTGGCGATGTCCGGACTCACGGATCCGCACACCATTTGGCGGGTAAGCCGGAGCCGGGTGCATGGCTATTTGGAAAAGACGGCGGGGCCGGAGCTGCTGCTGGAGGCAATCCAGACGGTGGCCAAGGGCGGGGTGTTCTACAGCGGACTTTTCGCGCAGGTCAAACGCGAGTGGCTGTCCCAGCCGGAGGCGTTCCAGAAACTGTTGAGCAAACGCGAGCAGGAGGTGCTGTGCCGGATGGCTTGCGGCTGGGATGAAGCGCGCATCGGACAGGAACTGGGAATCAGCCCGGCCACGGTGGGTGCGCACCGCAAGCACATCCGACAGAAGCTGGGCCTGCATAGCGACCGGGAATTGCTCGCCTACGCGCGCAAGTGGGGCTTGGATTCCAAAAGCGTCCGCGGCGCGGGCTGAATGTCGCGGAGCGACAGATGATAATAGCCCGGCGTTTCAACGCCGGGTTGGCTGAAAAACAATGACAAGTCCCGGAGGGACGACCGAGGTTGTCAAAACAAAACAATGGCATGACGAAAACGCTACGCCGTTCGTTCAGCCGTCCCTGCGGGACTAATGGCCGTGTGTCAGCACCCCGGCGTTGAAACGCCGGGCTATTGTCAGATTGTCCCTGCCGGGACGAAACAATCCCGCCGCGCGAATTTTCAAGGGGACACGAACGATTTTCCTGCTCCGTAGCGGCGCGTCGGCAGACCGCCGCAAATTTCCACTGTTATTTTCAGATGACCGGCAGGTCAGCCCTGCCTTTGACAGCGGCCGTTTTTGCCATGCGACGAGACTAGACAACCGGGCGGGCTTCGTCAATTAGCTGCCTCGTCCTCAATTTTTTATTTCGAGGACAATTTTTACGGCGTTGGCTTTTTCTTCGCGATGGTGTGCGTCGCGTGGCCGTAAAACGCCTCGGCGCATTCCATCAGCGTCTCCGACAGCGTCGGATGCGGATGCACCGTCAACGCGATGTCCTCGGCGGTGGCGCCCATTTCCAGCGCCAGCACGGCTTCGGCAATCAATTCACCCGCGCCCGCGCCCACGATGCCCACGCCCAGCACCCGGTCGCTTTCCGGATCAATCATCATCTTCGTCAGCCCATCCGTGCGGTCAAACGACAACGCCCGGCCCGACGCCGACCACGGAAATTTCGCCACTTCATATTTCACGCCTTTTTCCTTCGCCTCGGCCTCGGTCAAACCGCACCACGCCAGTTCCGGGTCGGTGAATACCACCGCCGGAATGACGATGTTTTCAAACGTGACGTCCTCACCGTTGATGTTCTCGACGGCAATGCGCGCCTCCTTGTGCGCCTTGTGCGCCAGCAAAATCCCGCCCGCGATGTCGCCGATGGCGTAAATGGCCGGGTCGCCGGTCTGCTGGTGATGGTTGACCTTGACGAAGCCTTTTTCATCCCGCTCGACCTTCGTGTTTTCCAATCCGATGTCGGCGCTGTTCGGCACGCGGCCCACCGCCACAAGCACGCGGTCGTAAAGTTCGGACACCTTCTGGCCGTTGTATTCCATCTCGACCTTGATTTGCTTTCCGGCGGTGGACATTTTTGTGACCTTCGTCTTGAGCCGGATTTCCTTGAACATTTTTTTCGCATTCGCCACCACCGGCCGGGCGAGGTCGGGGTCGGCGCCGGCCAGAATGTTGTCGAGCGCCTCCACCAGCACGGTTTTGCTGCCGAGCGCGGCATACACGGTGCCCAGTTCCATGCCGATGTAACCGCCGCCAACGACCAGCAGGTTTTCCGGGATGTCCTCGACTTCAAGCGCCCCGGTGGAGGTCATGATGCGCGGATTGCCGAGGTCGAAACCCTTGGGCATGGCCGCCAGCGAACCGACGGCGAGAATCGCCTTGTCATACTCGATGAGCTGCTGCCCCTGGTCCGTCTCGACGCGCAACGTCTGGGAACCTTCAAAATAGCCGCGGCCCTGGATGACCTGCACGCCGCGCATCTTGGCCAGCGTGGCCACGCCGCCGCCGAGTTTTTCCAGAATGGATTCCTTCCACAAGCGCAGCTTCGGCAAATCCACCGTCGGCGCCGTGAACGTGATGCCGCGATGAGCCGAATCGTTCGCCGCGGTGATTTGGTGCGTCGCGTAAAGCAACGCCTTCGACGGAATGCAGCCGCAATTCAGGCAGACGCCACCGAGCCGTTTCTCGCGCTCGACGAGAATGACCTTCATGCCCAGGTCCGCGGCATAAAACGCCGCCGCGTATCCGCCTGGTCCCGCTCCGACAACCACGATTTGAGTTTTGATTGGGTCCATAGAAAAAATGGAGTGATGGAGTATTGGAGTATTGATTGATTATTCGTCGCCAGCGTAGGCAATGTTGCTCTCTTTTAGCACGAGATGGTCAATCCAGTCACCAGCCATCTCCTTGCGCTCAAGACTTTCCACAAGTTTCAAAAGGCCGTTTTCGAGTTTAAACGCCAGTGTGTTCAGTGAATCAAAGTCCACCAGCTGAAGTTGCCCTGCTTTGTGATAAGCGATGAGTCCGGAAACAGACTCGCCAAGTGAGCCTAGCGAGAAGTTTAAAAACTGTAAATATTCACGAATGGAACGCCGGCAATAACCTTCGGCGATATTTCGATGCACCGAATCCGCGGAGGCAATTCCCTGCGATGCAACACGTCGCAAGTCGTAAGGCCACGTCCGGAAAACTCGACAGCAAGAAACGTAAAAATCAATCGCATCCTGCCACACCCGCAGTTGCTGATACCCGCGATTTTTGTTTCGATAATTCGTTTCCATATCTCATTACTCCACCACTCCATCACTCCAATACTCCGTTCACAGTTTTACCGCTTCCTCGCCAAACTCTTCCAGCGCTTTTACGAGGTCCACCATGAACCGCGCCGCCGCGCCGCCGTCAATCACGCGATGATCATACGACAACCCCAATGGCGTCAGCATGCGCACCTCGACCTTGCCATCGCGCGCAACCGCTTTCATCGCGCCCCGCCCGAGACCGAGGATGGCCACCTCCGGTTTGTTGATGATGGGCGTGAAATGCGCGCTGCCGATGGCACCCTGATTGGTGACGGTGAACGTGCCGCCTTTCATCTCCTCTGCTGTCACCTTGCGTTCGCGCGCCTTCTGCGCGAGCTGCTCCAGTTCCTTCGCGAGGTCGAGCACGCTCTTTTTGTCCGCGTCGCGGATGACCGGCACGATCAGGCCCTGCTCGGTGTCCACCGCAATGCCGATGTGAAAATAGTCCTTGAACACAACCGCCTGCGCGGCTTCATCGAGGCTGGAGTTGAAAATCGGGTGTTTTTTCAACGTCTCAACCAGCGCCTTGAGCACGAACGGCGTGAGTGTGAGCTTCGCGCCCTTTTTCTCATAAGCCGGCGTGTATTTCTTCCGCAATTCGTTGAGCCGCGTGAAATCGGCATTGTCGAATTGCGTGACGTGCGGGATGGCGTTCCAGCTTTCCCACATCCGCCGCGCAATCACCTGGCGCAGTTGCGTCAGCGGCTTCTTTGTCACCGGCCCCCATTTGGAAAAATCAATTGACTCGGCGACCGGTCTGGCCGGCGCCATGGCAACAACCTTGGGTTTGTCCGCCGCCTTCTGCAAGCGCGCGAGGTAAGCGCGGATGTCACCGAGGACAATCCGTCCGCCCGCCTCGCTGCCGCGTACTCTGGACAGATCGATGCGCAGTTCGCGCGCGAGCCGGCGGACCGATGGCGAGGCGACCGGCGCGGCCACGGGCTTCGGAAACTCCTCCCCGGCCTCAGCGGCTGGCTCCTCAGCGGAAGCTTCCGGCTCCGGCTCCGGCGCGGCCCGTTTCGCGGCAGGCGCGGCGGCAGCCGGCAGTTCACCACCGCTCAATGAGATAAGGCGCTGGCCGACGCTGATTTTATCGCCCGATTTGACGTATATTTTTGCGACGACACCGGCAGCCGTGGATGGGATGGACGCCACAGCCTTTTCATTTTCCAATTCAAGGATGGCCTGGTCCTTGGCGACCTGGTCGCCTTCTTTCACGAAGACATTGACCACGACACCTGAATCAGCGCCCTCTCCAAGTTTAGGAAGTTTAACATCCATAATTAACCGGGGGACAAATTGGCGCATAATCCTCCGGTTTTCCAGAAATAAATTCCGGCTCGCTTCCATGCGGACGTTTTTCTAGAAGAACATGCCAGCGAAAATCGCTTCAAACGTTCGCCCGGATATGGCATCTAATCGGTGTGCGACGCATTGGAACCATTCTGGCAGGCTTGCTTTTTTGCCTGGCGGCCCTCACCGCCAGCGCAGCCCACACGCAGGTGCGGCTGATTTTGTCCGCCGACCCCGCGAAAGCCGGTGATACGATTTGGGCCGGGGTGGACCTGAAGATGGAACCGGCTTGGCATACCTACTGGAAAAATCCCGGCGCCGCCGGCTACGCCACCAAGATCGAATGGCAGCTTCCGCCCGGCGTCACCGCCGGCGATATCCGATGGCCACTCCCGGAAAAACTGCCGCCCGCCGAAGTCACCACTTACGGCTACAACGACGAGGTCGTCCTGCTCGTGCCACTCAAGCTCGCCAGCGACCTGAAACCCGGCCCGCTCGATTTGAAAGCCAAGGTTTCGTGGCTCGAATGCAAGGAAGCCTGCATCCCCGGCAGCGGCAGCGTTGAAACTACGCTGAATATCGGAACCGAAACCAAACCCTCCGCTGATGCCGCGATGATTGAGTCGTGGCGAGGCAAAGTGCCGAAGGCATTGCCGCGTGACTGGTTGATCCACGTTTGGTGGGAAAAAACCTCGGAAGACGATACTCGAGCACTGGTCTTCGAAGGTCATTTTCTGGGAGGGGTCACTGGACAATTACCGGATAAATTTGATTTTTTCCCAGATCCCAATGATTCTTTTGAAGTTCAAGCTGCCATCGAAACTGTTTCGCGCACAAATTCCGAGTTTTGTTTTCGTAAATTAGTCAAAAAATTCTCCGGTAATTGGCCAAAGGAAATTAGCGGAGTATGTATCTTTGAAAATACGAGGTTTCGCGCGGCTGGAATCAGTATTCGCTCCGGTTATAATATTAAATTACCGATTGACGACAAAGCGCCCCTCGATGAATTCCCTTCCCAGCAAGAATATATCGAGCGCATGACAGTTCCCGCGCCCGTTTCTGACCGCTCAGGACAAAAAAAGGAGACAGCCGCGACACCTGTCTTACAACAACCGCTCTGGCAAATGCTGCTCTACGCCTTCATCGGCGGATTGATTCTGAACATCATGCCGTGCGTGCTGCCGGTTATTGCGCTGAAAATCCTCGGTTTCGTCGGCGAATCCAGAAGCGACCCGCGTCATGTCCGCAAACTCGGTCTCGTCTATGCGCTCGGCGTGTTGGTCTCGTTTCTCGCGCTCGCAGCCGCCGTCATCAGCGTCAAGGCCGCCGGACACCATGCCGGCTGGGGCATGCAGTTCGGCAGCCCGGTCTTTGTGGTCTGCCTCACCACGCTGGTCATGCTCGTCGCACTGAATCTCTTCGGCGTGTTTGAAGTCACGCTCGGCGGACATGCACTGGACGCCGCGGGCGGGCTGGCATCGAAGCATGGCACGGCGGGCGCATTTTTCAACGGCGTGCTGGCCACGGTGTTGGCCACACCTTGCACCGCGCCATTTTTGAGCATCGCCCTCGGCTTCGCCTTCGCGCAAAAAGCGCCGGTGATTCTGCTGATGTTTCTCGCCGTCGGTGTGGGACTCGCCGCGCCGCATGTCGTATTGAGCTGGAACCCGGCGTGGCTGAAATTCCTGCCCAAGCCCGGCGCGTGGATGGAAAAATTCAAAATCGCCATGGGCTTTCCGATGCTGGCGACCGCCGTGTGGTTGTTCAACCTCGCCGCCGGCAGCTACGGCAAATCGGTTTTGTGGCTCGGAGTTTTCCTCGTGATGATCGCGTTCGCAGCGTGGATTTTCGGCGAATTCGTTCAACGCGGTCGCACCCGCAAAGGCGCAGCACTCATCGTCGTCTTGATTTTGGTGATTGGCAGTTACGCCTTCGCACTCGAAAATCAACTGAACTGGCGCACGCCCGCCACGGCGTCGGACGCAACCGGCCCGTTGAAGGAATCTCCGGACGGCATTGCCTGGCAGAGCTGGAGTCGGGAAGCTGTGGCGAAAGCGCGCAGCGAAGGTCGCCCGATAATCGTGGATTTCACCGCCGACTGGTGTCTCACCTGTCAGGTCAACAAAAAGACCAGCATAGAAATCTCATCCGTGCGGGCGAAGCTCAAATCCATGAACGCCATCGCCTTGCTTGGCGACTACACTCGATTTCCCGACAACATCACGGCGGAACTGAACCGTTTCAATCGCGCCGGGGTGCCGCTGGTTTTGATTTATCCCAAGGAACCCGCCGCAGCGCCGATTGTCCTGCCGGAAATTCTGACCCCGGGCATCGTGCTTGCCGCGCTGGATCGCGCGGCGCGGTGATAGTTGCACGTGGCACAGGTGTCCACACCTGTGAAACCACTCCACAGACCGGAGGTCTGTGCCACAATCAGCCGGAAATCTTGCCTCGGGCCTCGTGGCATAGACATCCACGTCTATGAATCCGAACACAGGCTGGAGTCCTGTGTCACTCTTCACCTCCTTGAGATTTTGAACGGAATGGCGACATTGGTGTCTCTTAATCTGATAATTAAGGAGTCTAAAGCTATTTAAAATCTATGAAAAAAGCATTTGTTTTATTGACTGCAATGGCGTTGGCCGCAAGCACCCTGGCGGCGGAAATTGGCAAACCGGCGCCGGATTTCTCGGCCACGGACATCAACGGCAAGACGGTCAAGCTCAACGATTACAAAGGCAAAATCGTCGTGCTGGAATCCTACAATTCCGACTGCCCGTTTTGTAACAACCAATACAAGACCGGCGCGATGCAGGAGCTGGAAAAGGACATGGCCGCCCGGGGGGTCGTGTGGCTCATCGTCAATTCTGTTAATCCCAAAAACTTCAGTCATCGCACGCCCGAACAGGCCAAACAGGAAATCGCCGACAAGAAAATCGTTGCCACGGCGTGGATCGATGACAGCTCCGGTACGGTTGGCCATCTCTACGACATGAAAACCACGCCGGACATGTATGTGATTGATAAAAACGGCGTGCTGGTTTATCAGGGTGCGATTGACAACAAACCGGATCCGATGCACGACCCGCGCACCGCGCGCAATTATGTCCGCGAAGCCGTGGACGCCCTGATGGCGGGGAAGCCGGTTGAGGTCAGCCAGACGAAGCCTTACGGCTGTAGCGTGAAGTACGCCAATTAAAAGTTGTAGCGCTCGGCCTGCTTGTCGCGCCGAAGTCCAACGAAGGCTGATGGCCGAATGGAATCGAGCCACAGGCTCGACACTACACGTTCACCAGCCCATTTTGCCATTTCACGTGTTCGAGGAATTCGGCGGCCACGATGTAGCCGGCGCAATTTGACGCACCGCAGCGGCAGGGATGCTCCCGGTAATTCTCAAGGTCGTAACCGTAGTTGAACGTGATTTCCTCCCCGGCCCGGATACCGCGCCGCGCCACAATCCAGACGTGCGCGCCGTCCGGTACCGCCTCGCAATTCGGGTCGCAACTGTGATTCAGGAAACGCGCCGGATTCCACGGCACGTTGCCATCGAGGTCGTGGGTTTCATCCAGTGAGAAAATGTATTCGTTGTTCGATTCGCACCGGCGCAATGATTCGGCCTTGGTGATCTTTTCGCCGACGTACTCAATGACGCGCGTGCCGGCGGTGATGTCCATTTTCGCAAAGCCGCCGATACCATGAATGGCGGATGGACGAAAACAAACCAGCGCCGTGTCCGCAACGGTTGAACTGTTCAATGCCGACGGCATGATCACAATTTTGGAGGGTCGAAACCATGCTCGCGGCAGAATGGTTCCACGGGCGCGCGGATTTCCACCCGCCGGCGGGTGAACGGATCGTTGTAAGCCAGCCGCACCGCGCGCAGACCCAGATTCAGCCTGCTGTCTTCCCGTCCGTATAGTTCATCACCCACGACAGGACAGCCAGACTCGGCCAGGTGAATACGGATTTGATGCGTGCGACCGGTGACCGGCCGTGCTTCCAGCAGTGAAAGTTTTCCGTGTTTTTCCAAAACCCGGAAATGCGTTTCGGCATCTTTGCCATGACGTGAATCCACCTTCATTTTTCTGAATCGCTTTTTGTCCGGCGCGAGTTTGAGTTCGCACGTCCATTCATTTTGCTGCGGCTCGCCAACCACGACGGCCAGATACGTCTTCGCCATCATCCGGCTCTCGAACAAATCAAAAAACCTTTTGACCGCACCGGGGCTTTTGGCAAGGAGCAAAACGCCGCTCGTGTCCGCGTCGAGGCGATGGACATGGCGAAGAAATTTCAGTCCGCGCGACTGCGCCCAGAAATCCCGCGCCGCGATGGAGGATTCGATGGCCGCCTGCAAATTGCGCGACGTGTTCTGCCACGCCACCGGCGCGAGCATCCACCCGCGCGGCTTGTCAATCGCGATGACCGCCCGGTCTTCGTAAAGAATCGGGATCGGCTCGCAATCCGGCAGTTCAATGAAGTTGGGTCGGCTCAACGCAGCAACTCGGCAAATTGTTCCTTGGTGAGTCCAGCTTCACGAATCAAAGCCCGCAAAGTTCCCTTGGCCAGTTCACGATGGTTGGGCACCGTCAAGCGCCGTTGGGAAGGATGACGCAAAATGATGTGACTGCCGGTCTGGTGGTCCACCTCGTAACCCAGACGGCGAAACGCCCGCACGGCATCCGCTCCGGAGCACACCGGCAAGCGGCTCATGCCGGCACCTCGACCACCTCTTCATTGACCGGTAAAGGAATGGCTTCACCGTGTTTTTCGAGGCTGGCCAGATAACCGGCAATGGCGTCCTTGATATTCTCCAGTGCCTCAGGCCGGGTGCGGCCTTGGGAAATGCAGCCGGGTAACGTGGGACATTCTGCCACAAACACCCCGTCCTCGTCCGGCTCAACATGCACGCGGAATTTCATGGGGATACCATACAAGTTTTCTTAACTTTCAGCAAGTATTTGCCGCGCGGCTTGTCAACGGGATGACCGAACGGTCCTCGTGCAAAATCGGAATCGGCTCGCACTCCGGCAGTTCGATGAAATTGGGTTTGGCTATAACGCTTTCAAAAAATTCTTCAATGAATCGAATGCAGGACTTTCCCAAGGCCAATAACCCTCTTCCGCTGCTTTACCAACATAATATTCATGGTCAACTTGAGAAGCCATCCAGACACGGACTTTTGCTTTTGATGAAAAATTGGTTCGCTGAGATTTCTGTGCGATACAGGCAAAATAAGAATCAACGCATGAAAACTCGGGCTGGTCACTAACTGATTTCAAGCATACATCTTCAATCATTCCACGCCCATTGACGCCAACAATAAAAATTCCGACTCTCAAAGCCGAATCACTAAAAGTTCCATCCAGTACCGGTGCCGTGAAATTATTTTGTTGCAACGCGTCCCGAACACTTGTGAACGCCGCTGCTGAATCCCCGTTCGCGTCACGAAGAATACCAATTGCTGTTGCTTTCTGTTGGGCAAATTCAGGACGTTTTGACAAACTTTCCAAAAAGTTTGAGAGGTTGTTTTTCCCTCCAGTCCATTCCACCTGAATGTTCAATCCTATGTGTTTGGCTAAACTTTGAATTACGGACTGGTCACTTTTCCCCTCACAAAATACGAATTTCATCGCATCTCCCATTGAAGTTCCTTTGCCGTGGACAATGATTTTTCGTCAATCACCGTGGCTTTGATGTCATCCTTAACCCGATCAAGCCGAATCAAAGCTAGGTCATAAGTCTCACCAGTCCTTGCTGCCTCATCTGCCGCGAGAATGCATTCCCAACTGTGAGTTGTCGCAAAAATTTGAACATCGAATTCCTTTGCAGCGAGAAAAAGCCCCTTCCAAATTATCGGCATAACGCTGTGGTGAAGTCCGTTTTCAATTTCATCAATCAGCAATACTTTTGCATCTTCCACCACAATTTCGGAATAGATGTCCAATAGCCGGTTAAAGCCTTGTCCGAGCTGGGTAACCGGAATCATTTCACTCAAACCTAAATCAGCATAAATCAGCGGCGCGGGTGACGAATTTTGATCTCCAATCCGCAATGCTTCCACGGCCTCCAAGCGAGGCTCGATTTCACGAAGCAGTTTTTCAACCTGTTTCTTCCGCCGCTTCAAAATGACTCGCTGATAGTCGACGGCATCTTGGGTTGGATTGCTTGGGTTTGTGGAAAAGACTGCTGGTTTGTGCCCCGCCCCCGCGTGGCTTCCAACCGTATAAGATTTAAAACCACCGATATTCCCAGTGTCGTGAAGCCGTGATGACTCTTGATCTATTGGACTTTGCGGATTTGCCTGCAAAATAAGCCTAAACGTTTTTTGATCATCTAGTGTCGCGTAAATTTCGATATTTTTTGTCAGACTTTTGTTATTAAACAACCATTTCCAAAAATTCTCGTTCCACTCGCCTCCTGAAGTTCGGAATAAATTGGGCAAGTTGTCACGAAGGTTCCGATTTGGAGTAGGCTCTTCAAGCAACAATGCCAATGCTTCAAGAATACCTGTCTTGCCAGTATTGTTTTGGCCCGTGAGCAGATTGACCCGCTTGAGCGGTTCAATCTTCAAGTTACGAAAACCCCGAAAATTTTGGATGTGGAGGCTCTTTAGCATTTTGTCGAAATCATCTTAAGAATCCTCAATCCCTTTGCCAATTCAAATGAAAAAATGGCTTTAATGTTTCCTCCATTCTTTCTTAGGTGGCTCCGGCAGACCCTGCGCCCGATATGCCGTGCGGAAATGGACCTTGGCGATTTTCGGCAGATTGTCCGCGCCCTGCTCCACCACAAATTTCTTCGCTGCCTCGTCCACGAACGTCGAAGCGCCTTTCGGCAATTCCACGTTGAATTGTTTCTCCAGCTTCACCAGCCCTTTCACAAATCCGTCCCGCGCCAGGATGGATGCCGCCGCCACTGCCAGGTCCTCTTCCGCCCGGTGCTTCTGAACCAGTTCAATTTCCCGGCCCAGCGCCATCAGCGCCTTCGCCACCACCTCCTTGCCCGATGCAAACTGGTCACTGATAGCCTTGAGCGGCGCGGGGTTCATCTGCTGCCGTAATCCCATCAGATTTTCAATCACGCGCGCATGACCCCACGCCAGGATCGTGTTTACGCTTTTCATTTTCGCATAAAGCCGGTTGTAAGCCTCGTTGCCAATCGTGACGGTGTTCACCACGCAGCCCGGCGTTTTGCGGATCAACTCCGCGAGGTCGGCTATTTTCTTGTCGCTGGAAATGTTTTTGGAATCGCGGATACCGACATCTTTCCATGCCTTGACGACATTTTCGTTGACGTAAACCCCGGCAACGCACAATGGTCCGAAGAAATCGCCTTTGCCGCTTTCGTCCACGCCGATGCGCGGCAGCAGCAATTCGGGATTCAACAAAGTCTCGTAGCCCAGTCGCGCCTGTTTCAGGACTTCCGGTTCCAGCACGAACTCGATGAATTCCTGCGTGCCCTTGCCCTGCACCACCAGTTTGCCGCTCTCGTAGAACACCACGTTGATTTTGTCCTTTTCGCCGGCAAACCGCGCATACGGCACCGCGCGGAACTTGAAGCCACGCGAGCTCAGGGCAGCTTCGAGCGCCGACGCCTGTTCATCGGTGAGTTTGCCCGTGTAGGAAGTCAGCGGTTGCATAAAAATTTTCCCAATCGTAGGAACTTACCTTAAACTTCGCAACGAACTTGAGACAGAATTAACTGAATGAACAAAATTAAAAATCAGAAGAAGCCTTCGGTCAGCCGGGGAAATAATTCTGAAAATTCTGTTCATTCTGTCAAATCGATCCGGCAACTGGCCCTGCTGTTGCTGGACTGGTTTTCCGCCAACGCCCGCGACCTGCCGTGGCGGCGCACCCGCGATCCCTACGCCATCTGGGTTTCCGAAATCATGCTCCAGCAGACGCAGGTGAAAACTGTCATCCCCTACTGGAAACGCTGGATGCGCGAATTGCCGACCATCGAGGCTGTGGCCAGGGCGCGTTCGGAAAAAATCCACAAGCTTTGGGAAGGCCTCGGCTACTACACCCGCGCCCGCAACCTGCAGGAAGCGGCGCGGCAAATTGTCGCACAACAAAACGCCAATTTAAGAATCTTGTAGGAGGGGAGGTAACGAGTCTCAAACTAAAAAGGAACCAGAGACTCCTTCCGCCTTCGCCCAGCTACGGCGGGACAAGCACGTCGTCTCCTACAAATTCCCGGATAACTTTGACGACGTGCTCGCGCTGCCAGGCATTGGACGTTACACCGCCGGCGCGATTTGCAGCATCGCCTTCAACCAGCCAACGCCGATTCTCGACGGCAATGTCATCCGGGTTTTAACGCGGGTGTTTGGCGTTGGCGAAAATCCGCGGGAAAAGACAACCAACGCGCGACTTTGGCGACTCGCAGAGGAGTTGGTAGGGCGGGCTGCCTGCTCGCGATTTATCGGAGTCCCCTGCCCGCCGCGGCGCGGTGGGGACACCGCGCCCTACCATTCTTTTTTGAACCAATCTTTGATGGAACTCGGCGCGTTGGTTTGCACGCCGCGAAATCCGCAATGCCAAATTTGCCCCGTAAAAAGGCTTTGCGCCGCGTTTCGGGAAAATCGTGTGGCTGAACTGCCAAACCTTGGCCGACGCACCGCCACCACCGCGCGTCGCTTCATTGCCTTCGTCATCGAACGAAATGGGAAGTTCCTTGTCCGGCAACGGCCCGCCGGGATCGTAAACGCGCACTTGTGGGAATTCCCAAATGTTGAAATCGGAGCGCGACTCTCCGAGCCGCAGCACGCCAGATTGCAGAACACCGCCGGGAAAATTCCTGCGACTGACGGCACGCGGACACGCTGCGGGTCAGGAGACCCGCGCTCCGAATCGGTAACGGACATCGCGACGCAATTGTTTGGTGTCGCGCCAACAGCACTGATGCCGCTTTGCACGATGAAACATTCCATCACCCGCTACCGCATCACGCTCGAAGCGTTTCGTGTTAAGTTCGGAGGGGCGAACTCTGCGAGACCCCATAATAAAATGGGGCGTCGTGGAACTCCGCCCTCCGAAATTGGTGTCTGGCTGACGCCGGCAAAATTGGATTCGCTCGCCCTCACCGCCGCCCATAAACAAATCCTGTCGAAATTGAAAATCCATGACCGATGATGTGGTAGCACCCGCCTCCGGCGGGTTCAATTCGGCGTCCCGCCGAATTGCGCGGGCGCCGACAGAAATTTTGTTGGCGGACAAACAACGGCAAACTCAGTCAGCGGTCGGTTTCGGGCGTGACGCCCGAAACAACCCGCGGGACGCGGGTGCTACAAAAAACTCGCCAGTAAAATCGCCGATTGTATCCTGTCCGACCGATGATTTATTTCGACCATAACGCCACCGCACCGGTGATGCGCGAGGCGCGCGAAGCCTGGCTCGAGGCCACCGAACACAACCCGGGCAACGCGTCCAGCCCGCATCAAATCGGGAGTCGTGCCGGCACGGCGCTCAAGGAGGCGCGTGAAAAACTCGCCCACTTTCTCGACTGCCAGCCGGCGGACCTCATCTGGACGAGCGGGGCGACCGAGGCCAACAACATGGTCATGCACCACTTCGCGCGGACGCTCGATGCGAAGGGCGAGGTTTGGATTTCCGCCATCGAACATCCTTGCGTTCATGAGTCCGCGAAACATTATTTCGGCAAACGCGCCCGATTGATACCCGTCACCCATGACGGCGTGATTGATCTGGACTGGCTGACGGCGGAACTCGCCGATACGCGCCCCGGACTAGTCGGCGTGATGGCCACGAACAACGAGACTGGCGTCCTCCAGCCTTGGCGTGAGGCGCTGGCCATTTGCCGGCAATACCAAGTGCCGTTCTTCTCCGACGCCGTGCAATGGCTCGGCAAAATGCCGGCCAAGGGACTGGGCGAATGTGATTTCCTCAGCGGCGCGGCGCACAAATTCGGCGGGCCGCGCGGCGTGGGTTTTCTGAAAGTGCCGCATCGCAGCCAGGTCACTCCCCTGCTGCTGGGCGGCAAACAGGAACAAGGCCGCCGGGCCGGAACGGAAAATGTCCCGATCATTGTGTCCATGCTCGCCGCCCTGGAAGCGCGCGAAAAACAAATGGCCCGCAGCGAACACATCCTGCGCGGCGTCTGGCGTGAGAATTTTGAAAGGCAGCTTTTGCACAAACTGCCCGGCACGGTCATCGTCGGCGCGAATTCGCCGCGTTTGTGGAACACGGTTTCGGCATTGATGCCCGAAGGCGTACAATTGCGCTGGCTGACGAAACTCGACAAGGCCGGGTTTGCGGTTTCAACCGGTTCGGCCTGCACGACCGGCAAGGAAGAGCCGTCACACGTGCTGGCGGCGATGGGTTTCAAGCCGGCGGAAGCGCATCGCGTGCTGCGTTTCAGCAGCGGTTGGGAGACGACCGAAGCCGACTGGGACGCGCTGGGCAGTGCCCTAGTGAAAGTCCATGCCGAAGTGCATCACGCCAAGGCGTGAGCCTGCCAAACCGCCGTAGCGGCGACTCGGCAGAGCGCCGCAAACCTTTGAGAATTGAAGAGCGCGAACGCTTAACCGCAGAGGCTCAACTGCAACCAAAGTCCAGGGGCGGGGGACGATGCTTGCCAACGGATGAAAGGTTCCAACTGATGTAAAATATTCCATCAAAAAAATCCGTTGGCACTTTTCATCCGTTGGCGAAAAGGACGTGCGACCCAAAAAAGAATTGCACTGACCACCGGTCGGCGGATAATCGCCATCAATCTTTCAGTTGTTGGGAAACAGTGGGCTGGACAGAAACTTAAATGCGAAACACACTCACAAACATGAAACAGGATAGACTGCAAAACAGGCCGTCCATTATGAGTTAGGTGGCTTATGCGAGCGTTTATATTCATATTGTCACTAGTTGGTGCTTTGATTCCGGTTGAGGCTTTCGCCCAGACGAATGAGCTATATCTCACTTTTACTCACCAATCGCGGCACCAAGAGTTTGAATGGCGATTGCCGTTTTCACGGATTCTTGCCACTCCCGAATGGAATATGGAATCAGGCAAGATACCGCTTGCGCCAGATAAGGCATGGCAGATTGCCAAGGACTGGTTCAAGCCGTATGGAAGCAAGAACCCAGTGTTTGTTAGCTTTGAGGTTCGCCCATTCATTATGAAACAAGTCCCAACCGAAAGACTTGATGCGAGCTATTGCAAGCGATTCTATTACCGCTTTCATTTCGTTCCCGCGTTACTGGACACAATGGATGTATATGTTTTGATGGACGGCACTGTTGTTGAGCCGACAAAAAAGCCACAGCAGGGAGAGTGGTACTATTAGCAATGACGCCACCTAATATGAGGATCGGCTGCAAATCTCCACTTGCGGTCTTCCTCCGCCTCGTTCCATTGAGGCACACAGGCGGTCAAGGCGGCTGACTAGCAGCCGTTAAAAAAGTAGGAGACGACGTGAGGAGTCTGACTTGTTCTTCAAAAAGCCGAATAAATTTGAGACTCGTCACCTCGTCTCCTACAAAGAAAGAGATTATGAACAGCTGACCCAATTCAGGCCGGGTTGTTGAGCATCCGCACTTCGCGTTGCGGGGAGGGAATCTGGATGTTGTTGGCGCGGAATTGTTCGATAATGGCCTGGTAAATTTCCGTCTGCGCCGGACCGTAATCGGCCACCGCCGTCCACGGGCAGATGGCAAGGTTGATGGACGAATCGGCCAGCATGGTGATGCCGACGCCCGGGGTGGGTTCCTTGAGCACCCGCGCGTTGCGCGACAGCACCCCGCGCACGATGGTCACGGCCGTGTTGATGTTCGTCCCATAGCTGACCCCGACGTTCAGGTTGAGCTGCCGGATGTGACCGTAGTTGTGCAAAATCTCGCCCACGATTTTCCGGTTGGGAATCACCACCGCTGAATGGTCGGCGTGAAGCAGCGTGGTTGAGAAAAGTTCAATGCTGGTCACCTGTCCCTGCACGCCGGCAATTTCAATATATTCGCCGAAACGGAAGGGTTTGGTGAAAATAATGGTCAACCCGGCCATGAGATTGCTGAGAATGCCTTGCATGGCCAGCCCAATTCCTAAGCCAGCCACGCCGACACCAGCGATCAGCGCCGTCACGTCCATGCCCGCCGTGCCCAGCGCCACGACCAGGGCCATGGCGAAAATCAGCAACCGCACAATGCGCACCAGTAATTTGCGCATCGGCGGTTCCATCGCCTTGCTCGTCAGCCAGCGGTCCAACAGTTTGCCGATCCAACGCGCGACAATGAAACCAACCACCACCACGACCAGCGCCGAAATGAGCGCACCGGCGTGCAAGATGATGTATTCGACGAATTTGTCCTGCCAGACTGCCAGATTTCCCGCGCTTCCGGTTTTATTCATGGTCACCTCAAGTTATTGGTCCGCTGCCACCATTCGTTAAATCAATTCCATGCCCTTCGTCAATACTTGAATGGTTGATGTCGGCCCCCATTTGGCCAAGCTGCTCACGCAGCATGACCAGGAAAACACACAATTTACTCGTCGCGCTCTTCATTGTGGCGTTGCCTGTTATAGCGGATTTGGTGCCAGATTATCTCAAAGCCATTCCGCAAGACCCGTTCACCGGCACGAACATCGTTCATACGCAATAACTTGAACCATTTCGCGGTGCCGCGTGTCATATTTCAAGTAATGGAATCAAAATTAATACAATTATGATGACACGACGTCAGGCCATAAAAACCACCGCGCTCGCCAGCGCTGCGTTCGCGACTCTGCCCGGCGCAATCGCCCAAACAAATTCCCCCGCACCTGCTGTCACACCAAGCGGACCGTTCACGCTGCCGCCGCTGCCTTACGCTTACGACGCGCTCGAACCGCACATTGACACACAGACGATGCACATTCATCACGATAAACATCACGCCGCTTACGTTGCAAATCTGAACAAGGCTTGGGAACAGATGCCGTGGGGTGGCCCGCCTCCAACTCTTACATATCTTGTTGAAAACTGGTTGAAAGATCCGAAGTTCCTTTCAGAACATGTCGCCATCCGCAACAACGGCGGCGGTCATTACAACCATTCGCTCTTTTGGCAGATGATGAAGAAAAACGGCGGCGGCGAGCCGACGGGCGATTTGGCCAAGGCGATGAACGCCAACTTCGGCAGCTTCACCGCGTTCAAGGATAATTTCACCAAAACCGCGCTCGGACAATTCGGCAGCGGGTGGGCGTGGTTGGTTTGGGATGGCGGCCAATTGAAAATTGAGCCGACACCGAACCAAGATTCACCCGTCAGCCAGATTGCGAGTATTTTGGATGGTGGTTTGCAGTTTCAGATTCCTTTGCTCGGCCTTGACGTTTGGGAACACGCCTACTACCTCAAATACCAGAACAAGCGCGCGGATTACATCGCCGCGTGGTGGAACGTCGTGAACTGGGATTTTGTTGCGGAACGCTATTCAAAACTGAAGGCTTAATTTTCGCCGCGGTAAACCGCCCGGGCCGTGCAGGTTTCCGCCACGGCGACTTCGGCGAGCAGCGGCAGCTTCGGCTTCAGCTTTTTCCAGATCCACACGGCGATTTCCTCGCTCGTTGGGTTCTCCAGGCCGGGAATTTGGTTCAGGTAATTGTGGTCAATCTTTTCCCAGATGGGCTTGAACGCCGCCGTGATGTCCGCATAATCCATCAGCCAGCCCAGCTTGGCGTCGCACTCGCCTGCCACGACGATATCCACTTTGAAGCTGTGCCCGTGCAATCGGCGGCATTTGTGCGTCTTCGGCAAACGCGGCAGCAGATGCGCCGCCTCGAATTGAAACGTTTTTCGCAGTTCCATTTTCATAATTTTTTCCAACCACGGATGAACACGGATGGACACAGATAAGACTTGAATTGAGGGGTAGGGCGGGCAGTCCCCTGCCCGCCGTTCATGCGAACACAAACCGCGGCGCGCACGGAGTGACGCGCCCTACCTACATCCAATTTGCCATTTCTGTTTCCCAATCTGTGTTAATCCGTGTTCATCCGTGGTTAATTACATTTCCAAATCTGTCCAAGTGATTAAATCGCCCAGCGCCGGGCGGCCGTCATGCCGCCAGGTCAACGGCGGATTTTGCATCTGGCCGAGCGGACACACCCGCGTCGCGCCCCAGTGCGCCAGTTGCGTCGCCAGTTCCTCCAGTTTGTGCTCCGGCACGCCAAGCCCGACCGTCGAGACCTGGTCGCGCACCGTTTCGGCACATTGCAAAGCCTCCGCCAGGTCCCGCACCGGCTTCACGTAAATAAACCGGTTCAGGCATGACAGTTGAAACCTCGCGTCCGCCTCATAAACCACCGTCCACGCCGTCGAATTCCGGCTGCACCAATGCTGCGTTGTCTCCGGCGAGTGCGCCGCGCGGATCTCGTAAATCCCCCGGCGCGACGCGATGGCCGCCGCATGTTCCGCGGGCAATTCACCGCGCGGCTCGGTTTGTTCGCGCTGCTCCAGTTCGTCCGCGAGCAACTCCGCGAATTTTTCCGGCGACACCTCGCCGCCGGTTTGCACGTAAACCACGTGCGGTGAAAGACAGCCCATCTGGTTCCAAGCCACCACATCGTCCGCTGCCTGCGAAACAATTTGCCGGGTGCGCAAACCCGACAACACCTCGTGCGCCACGAAACCAAAGCTCACGCGGTGGCCGTAACCGAGGAAACAGGTTTTGACCGGCAACCGCGCACGTATCGCCGCCAGTGCCTCGTCACTACTGGTCGCGGTGACACCGTCGGCTTCGGCGAACAATGCCGCCTCCAGGTCCGCCTTGCCGCCGCGCCATTCGGCAATTTCCAGACAGGCGCCCAGTTTGGCATCCGCGTCATAAATTGAGTGGGCGAACAGCCGGGGCAGGAAGGCCGCACCGTGCGCGCATTTCACGAACTGCGCCGAACGGGTCAGCAGCCCGAGCACAACGCTCATCAACGCCGGGTTCGGGAGATTGCCCGCCGTGATATGCACCAGCAATTCCGGTCCGACAGCCAGCGCCATGCGATTTGCTCCAGGACCGGAAACTCCGGCGACGGGGGCGTCGCCGCCACACGCAACAAACCGGTCGAGCCGTTGCGCGTCGCCCAGTTCCTGGACCAACAGCGCGTGAAAATTTTCCGGCGTGAACTGGCGGAAAAAATTGTTAAGCCCCTTTTGCAGGGTTGCCCGGGAAAAACCGGTTTTTTCCGGTCCGGATTCGAGTGCCAGCCGGTGAAAGGTGTTGTCCGGTTTCAACCAGGCTTCCGCCACGTCGCACAGCAACCTGACCAGGCTGTCCGTCGAACGGTGCGCCAGATATCGCGCCCGGTTGCGCTTCAACGTCTGGCACGCCTCCGTGACCATCGCCGGCGACAGCACCGCATCCGGCGGCAAATCGGCAAGAAAATAGTTGGGCAGGTTCATGGAATTGCGGAGTTCGGAATGCGAATTGCAGATTGAGCCATCAGCGAACACCCGCGCGGTTCGGCTTGTGCCGCGCGACCCAGCAATTCAAAACCATTCTCACGGCGAATGCCCAGGTCCTCTGTCTGGATCGCCATTACAGAAAAGACATTGGCCAGATCGAATACGCGAATCAAACCGGTTTTGCCATCAGTTACCTCGCGCCCGGTTTCCGGCGAGATAATTTGCACCCGCGTCCACGAAGGGAATTGGAAAACACGAGGATGGAGGATGGAGGATGGAGGATGGATGGCCGAATCGTAAGCCTGCGAACTCAATTCGCTCATGCCGTATTCGCAGACGATGTTTTCACGAGGCGCTCCGAGCCGGGCGGTAATCAGCTGGTGCAGTTCAGCTTTTGGCATGGAGCGGGATCGGCCCTTGTAACCGCCGGTTTCCATGACGCGTGATCCGATGGGCAAATCGAAACGCAGATTTTTCTCCGCCAGATAATCCATCAGGTGGACGAAGGAAAAGGCCGTGCCCAAAAGGAGTGACGGGTGGCGAGTGACGAGTGACGCATTCAGCGCTGCAACCGCGGCGTCGAAATCCAGCGTCCACGAACCGTCGCTCGCAACTTGTCCAAGAAAAGCCGCCCGGCTCGCGGAGACGCTCGCCCCACCGAGTTTTTGCCGCACGGTTTCAAACATGTGGACGAGGGATGAATGCGGCGCCTGCACCGGGGGTGGCGTGAGGATGATGAGTTGAAATTGCCGCATCGTCGGAGCGCCGATCTCCGAATCGGCACGAACAACACTTGATTGAAAATCCGCCGAATCGGAGTTCGGCGCTCCCATCGCCACGTTCGTCTGAAACCCCGACCACAACGACGCTTTATAAACCGCCAGCGAATCCGCATTGTGAAAATGTCGGCTGGGTTTTTGTTCCGTCGTGCCGCTCGAATGGAAAACGGCGGTGCGTTCCGCCGGTGCCAGCGAGGTCAAATCCAGTTCCTTGAACGCAGCGGTGGGCACGGCGGGAACCTGCGTCCAATGTTCAACAACTCCGGGCGTAAGACCCAGCGCTTCGCAGATTTTCCGATAAGCGGCGTTGTGTTTGAATTGCAGCGCGAAGAGTTCGAGCGCGAGCTGGTCAAAAGCCGCATCTCTGGATTTGGCGGGCAGCGCTTCGTCGCTGCCCTGATTGAATGGGGCATTGACGAAGCAATGCCCTCCAGAAAAAATGGCTTCGCGCAAACGCGCGGCGAAGTTTGAAAGCTCGGTTGTCATGCGGTTTTTGTTTGCCGGCTGGTTGCCCGCCACAGCCGATGGGAATTATAGCTCGAAATCGCTTTGCGGCAAGCGTGAACACTTCATCCGGTGGGGCGAGGCTACTGACGAGCCGTGTTTTCGTTAGTCTCCGGCTCGCGAGGACGCTCGCCCCACCCAGCCGCAGCACGCGGGATTGCCAATGCCGCCTTTGTCCGCCACACTGTTCGTCCTGATGAACAAACGGTTTTACATCACCACCGCGATTGATTACGTCAACGGCCAGCCGCATCTCGGCCATGCCTACGAAAAAATCGTCGCCGACGTCATTGCGCGATCGCGCCGCAGCCTCGGTCAGGAAACCTTTTTCCTGACCGGACTGGACGAGCACGGCCAGAAGGTCCAGCAGGCCGCGCAGGCCGAAGGCAAATCGCCGCAGGCTTACTGCGACGAGCTGGCGGCCGACTGGCAGTCGTTTGTGAAAAAACTGGAACTGACAAACGACGATTTCGTCCGCACCACCCAGCGCCGCCACAAGGAAATCGTCCAAGCGGGACTCGCCAGGGTTTTCCAGGCCGGCCAGATTTACAAACAAACCTACTCGGGCTTTTATTCGACCAAGGAAGAAACCTTCCTGACCAACAAGGACCGTCTTCCTGACGGGACTTTTGACCCCAGCTACGGCGAGGTCATTGAACTGAAGGAGGAAAATTATTTTTTCAAGCTGGGCGGGCAGCAGTCGTGGCTGATTGATTATCTCGAAAAGAACCCGTCATTCGTCCAGCCCGATTATCGCCGGAACGAAGTGCTGGGTTTTCTGAAAAACAACACGCTGGAAGACCTGTGCATCTCGCGTCCGGCGGCGCGCTTGAACTGGGGCATCCCCCTGCCCTTCGACAAGGATTATGTCACCTACGTCTGGTTCGACGCACTGGTGAACTACATCAGCATCCCCGCCGCCCACGGCGATGCCACCATTCTGGCGGCATTAAAATCCGAAATCCGAAATCCGAAATCCGAAATTGAGTTGTGGCCCGCCGACCTTCACGTCATTGGCAAGGACATCGTGAAATTTCACGCGGTGTTCTGGCCGATCATGCTCAAGGCGATGGGTCTGCCGCTGCCGAAACAAATCCTCGTGCATGGCTGGTGGCAGAAGGACGGCGCCAAAATCAGCAAGAGCACCGGCAACATCGTTGACCCGGTCGCGGTCATTGACGAATGGGGCCTCGACGCGTTTCGGTTTTACGTCTTGCGCGAATTGGACATTGGCCCCGACGGCAACTGGACGGACGCCGGATTCAAGTCGCGTTATCAGGCTGAACTCGCGAACGGCTTGGGCAATCTGGTAAACCGCTCGCTTTCGATGCTCAAGCGCTACCGCAACGGCGCCGTGCCGGCAAAGCATGACGAACTGGCCGCCGCCGCCGCGAAAGCCGCGGACGAAACTCGCGCCTTGTTCAAGCAAAACCAGCTTCAGGCCGCGCTGCATAGCATCTGGGGACTCGTCACGCGCGCCAACCAATATGTGGACCAGACCGCGCCGTTCAAACTGGCCAAAGACCCGGCACAGGCCAGACGGCTAGACGAGGTGCTCTACAATCTGACGGAAACCTGCCGCGTGCTGGCGGTTTTGCTCTGGCCGTTCCTGCCCGGCACGGCGGCGAAAATTTACGCGCAACTTGGTTTGAGCGACACGCCGGACAAACTCGACGCTGCAACCTGGGGCGGTTTGCCCGCCGGCCACAAAATCGGCGAGCCCGCACCCTTGTTTCCGCGGAAGGAAATGTGATATTCCGGAAGGGTAAGCTCTGCGCGTCTCATTTCTGCTGAAGGAAATTCAGGGACTCGTGGAACTCGCCCCTCCGAAAGACATCTTTGCAGATGGCATGTGTTCTGCTAAGTTTATCAATGAAAATGAACCTCGCCGTGAAATTTTCATTGCCGGTCATCCTGACTCTGGCCGTCGCGTTTCTCACCGGCTGCAAGACACCGCCGGTTGACTGGGACAGCCGCATCGGGCATTACACCTATGCCCAGGCGGTGACCGACCTCGGTCCGCCGGACCGGCAGGCCAGACTCAGCGATGGCAAAGTCATGTACAAATGGTTTGTCCAACCCCTGGTCGGTCCCCGCTTCAATAGCGGCATGTCCTATTATGGCAGCACCGGCTTCGCCGCCAGCCAAACTCCCGGAAGCGGCTACAGCAACCAGATGCTGCAATTGACTTTCGACGCCGACGGCAAACTGACCGCGTGGTCGAAGAATTACTGATCAAAATTCAATTCAACGCCACACCGCGGCGGACGTAGGTCGGAATGTCGAGGTCTTCGCCCTTGTGAATCGTCGGCTCGCTTTTGTCAAAACGTCCCTTGGAGATGATCGCCAGCGACAATTGTGCCTGGCGCATCTTCGGATTGGATTTTCGCGCGCGCGTTCCGGCGTTTTTGGCCAAGTTCTGTTCGCACTGCTCAGGTGTCAATGACGACGCCGGCGAAGCGCAACGCGAACCCGGCCGCGAAACTATGCCACGCGAAGTCACTTGTTCACTTGAATCGCCGGACGCCGCGAGGGGAGGCAATTCCATGGGAACCGGGCCTGGTCTGGCCGCAATCACCGTCACGGACAAACGGTTTTTCAGCGTTTCGTCCACGGCCGCGCCCATGATGATTTGCGCGTGTTCGCATTGACGGCCGATTTGCTCCATCACGCGATTCACCTCGGCCATGGCCAGTTCCTTGCCTCCCATCAGGCTCACCAACACCGCGCTGGACTCGGCCAGCGCCCGGCCCTCGTCGAGCAGCGGATGCGCCACCAGTTTTTCGACGACCTCGCGCGCGCGCGCCGGACCGGTGGCTTCAACGCAGGCGAACACACTCTCGGAATGGCGGTCGCGCAGCAACGCGCACAAATCGTCGAAATGAATCTGGATCAAACCTTTCCGCGTGAGGAGACGCCAGACGCCGCGCACGCTTTCCACGAGCAGTCCGTCGGTGATGCGGAACGTGTCGAGCACGCTGGTGTTCTCGTCAATCAGTTTGAAGGTCTTCTGGCATGGCAGGCAGACGACGCCGTCGGCCACGGACTTGAGCTGGTCGAGTCCCTGCTGTGCCTGTTGCTGGCGGCGGTTGCCCTCGCACGCGAACGGCAGCGTCACAAACGCCAGCACCAGTGCGCCGGCTTCCTGCGCCGCGCGGGCGAGCACGGGGCTGATGCCGCTGCCTGCGCCGCCACCCAGGCCGGCAATCACAAACACGACATCCGCCCCTTCGCACGCGGTCTTGAGCGTGGCAAATTGTTCCTCGGCAATGGCGCGACCGCGTTCCGGGTCGCCGCCGGTGCCCAGGCCACGCAGCAATTTCGTTTCGAGTTGAATTTTGACGGTCGCGGACGACGACGCCAGTGATGAGGCATCGGTGTTGACCGCCACAAAACCCGCGCCCGCAAAATCGCCGCCGCTCAAGGTGTCGAGCATGGCGACGCCGGCGCTGCCCACGCCGAAAATTTTCACCGCCGGAGCCGTGGCCGGCTCGAGCATGGCCGCTGAAGCTTGAATTTTGGTTTTCATGATAAATTGAATTTAGGAACGGCGCAAAAAACTGGCGATGGTGCCCTTGATTCCCTGCGCCAGGGACGGTTTGCCTTCGCGTTTGCGGGTTTTGAACGAACCGAACTTGACGAGGCCGATGGCGCTGACGAATTCCGGCTGGTCGAGCGCGGATTTCAGGCCGCTGATGGAATTGGTCTGGCCGAGCGACACGGGCATCTGCATCACCTGCTCGGCCAGCGCCGCAATTTGCGGGACGCGGGCACAACCGCCGCACAGAAAAACACCCGAGCGCAGATAATCGAAGAGTCCGGCCTGCTCCAAATCCTGCGCGACCAGTTGGAAGATTTCCTCGAGCCGCAGCGACATGATGCGGCGCAGGTGCTCGACATTGACCGTTTTCAATGGCAGGCCAAGCTCGTTCGTAATGGTGATCGTCTGACCTTTGGTTTCCTTGTCCACCAGCGCCGAGCCGTGTTCGAGCTTGAGTTTTTCGGCGCGGCTCAAGGGCACTTTCAGGCCGTAAGCCAGATCGTTGGAAACATGATCCCCGCCAATCGCCAGAACGCCCGTGTGCCGGATGACGCCATTGGTATAGACGACGTAGTCCGTCGTGCCGCCGCCGATGTCAATGACCAGCGCGCCCAGTTCCTTCTGTTCGTTGGACAGCAGCGCGAGCGACGACGCCAGGCCGTTGAAAACAATTTCATCCACTTCCAACTGCAAACCTTTGACGAGGCGGATGGCGTTCTGGAGGCGGTTCGTCTTGCCGTGAACGACGTGGACGTCCACTTCGAGCCGCGAACCGAGCATCCCAACGGGATTCGTGACGCCATCCTGGCCGTCCACAAAAAAATGTTGGCGGATGGCGTGAACGACATTGTTTTCCGTCGGCAAATTGATCGCCTTCGCGTTTTTAACCACGTCCTGCACGTCGTCCTCGGAAATTTCGCGGTCGGCGGAGACGACCGGATGCACGCCCCGGTTGTTGAAGCCGCGGATGTGCGCGCCGGTGACGCCGAGATAAACGTTCCGGATTTCCACGTCGGCCATCTGTTCAGCCTCGACGATGGCGTTGCGCACGTCCTCCTCGGCCTGCGTGGTGTCCACGATCTCGCCCTTGCGCACGCCACGCGAGCGCGCCTGGCCGAGACCGATGACGTTCAGCGAGCCATCGGCGTTTCGCTCGCCGACGACGGCGCAGACCTTGGACGTGCCGATTTCCAAGCCGACGATGATGGATGAATCATCAAACATTTTACCTCCGGGTAGTTGCGGGATTGACTGTTCTGGTTGCTGCCGACGGCACCGCAACCGTTTCCATCCAGCGGACGGGAACGTTGTTGGAAACCGCCAGATTGAGCGACGCCACCGCTTTGTTCATGCGCTGTCCCAAATCATAAATTTCGCGCCAGCGCCGCAATTGTTGCTCCAAATTGTTCAAACCGAAAGTAATTTCGCCGCCCTGCCCCGTCGTCGCGACCACGGCTCCCGGCAGGGACACATCAATGCGGCGCAAATCCACCAGCCCGGCCATCGGGGAATGGCTGAACGCGCCGATCAATTCCAGCGCCGCCTGCACCTGCGGCGATTCGACGCGATGACCCGGCTGCAATTGATACACATTAAGCCCGGCAATCACCGGCAACTGGTCGCTCACCTGCGCCAGCGGAACCACGCACAAACGTGGATCGAGCGGCAGCATCACATAACCGTCCGCGTCGAGTTGGAACACCGCCACGGCGATGCCGCCGGACGCATCGGCACGCGGTACGTTCACCTGCGCCACCGGCTCGCGCTCCGTCACGCTGATTTTCAACGTTCGCGGCAGGATGCGCTCGATGGAGACCGAACCGATCGTCGAAACCAGTTCCAGATTCCGCTTTACCGCCGTCAAATCGAGCGCAATCAAATTGTCGCCGAGTTTCACGCCCGACCAGCGGCGCAATTGGTCCGGCGCAATCACGCCGTCGGTCTTCACCTCAACGTGTTGAACCGCAAACTCGGAGTTTTCGTAAACAAACTTGTCCAGTGCCCACTCGCCCGTGCGCCAGAGCAGATAAAGACCGAACACCGTGCCAAACAGGATGCCCGCCGTCAGCGCCGCCAGCCGCGTGCGCGTCGCGCGCACCTGGTCGGAACGCAGCTTTACATCCAGCACGTGCCCGCGGTGCAACCGCCGGTTTTTTTGTTCGCGCCTAAACCACATAACCATTTTCCGTCGCCGCGCTTGTAAAAGCGCGGATAAATCCATTCAACGACCCGCGTTCTCACGAACGCGGCTGCACTGTCACCGGTTTCCGTTTCAACGCCAGGTCCACCATCCGCTGGCAAAGCTGCGCGTAATTCAGCCCCGCCGCGGCCGCCGCCTTGGGCAGCAAACTCGTCTCCGTCATCCCCGGCAGCGTGTTCACTTCCAGCACCATCGGTTCACCGCCGGAACGCACCATCACATCCACCCGCGCATAATCGCGTCCGCCAACCGCCCGGAACGCGCCGAGCGCCGCCGTTTGAACCCGTTTCGCCGTCGCGGCATCAAAGTCCGCCGGACAAAAATATTCCGTGCGGCCGGCCGTGTATTTGTTTTTATAATCGTAACCGCCCACTTTGGGACGGACTTCCACCACCGGCAGCGGCTCGCCACCCAGAATGCCGACGGTGGTTTCGCGGCCAACAATTTTTTCCTCAACCAAAACCTCGGAATCAAACTCCAGGGCTTCCGCCAGCGCCTTTTGCCAGTCCTCAACCCGCTCGACGAATTGCAACCCGACGCTTGATCCCTGCCGCACCGGTTTCACCACCAGCGGTGGCTGCCAGCCCTTCGGCCATGGAGTTTTGTCCGAATTCACAACCAAAAATTTTGCCGTTGGAACCCTGCCCTCAACGCACCGTTTTTTCGTCAGCACCTTGTCAAAGGCGATGCGGCTCGCTTCGGCGTCACAGCCGGTGTAAAGCGCGCCCAGTTCATCCAGCCGCCGTTGCACCGTGCCGTCCTCGCCATAGGTCCCGTGCAATGCGAGAAAAACCACGTCCGTGTCCGGCGGCAGACTCCACGACCCGTTGCGCGGGTCGAGTTCATGGACTTCGTGGCCGAGTGAGCGCAGCGCCTTGGCCACCGCCGCGCCGGAGCGCAGCGACACCTCGCGTTCCGCACTCGGCCCGCCCAGCATCACGGTGATGTTCAATTTTTTGCTCACTTCCGTTTCTTCGCAAATTTTTCCAGGGACACGGCGGTTTTCGGAAACACGCGCAAAACCTGTTTGTCCGTCGTCACCAGCGGCACTTTCAAATCCTGCGCCAGCGCCACGTATTCACAATCATAGGCGGTGCAGTCCGAAGCCAGGACCAGCTTGAGAATCCGCTCGGTTGGCACGGTAAATTCATGCGCGCCCAGATCCTTCTGCACATTCAAATAAGCGGCGTTGGCCTCCGCCTCGGTCAAAAGCTTTTTCCGCAAATATCCCGCCAGCACGTTCCTGAATTCCGCCCGCCACAAAACCGGAGCCGCCCAAACGCCGTCCTGCGCTTTGGCCGCCTCCGCCCATTCCGCGAATGCGCTCGGCAGCCAGAAATACACCAGCACGCTGTTGTCCGCGACAATCACGCACGGCCCTTTTCCTTGAACCGCTTCAAGTCCGCCGCCGTCACCCGGAACTTCAGCGAGTTGCGGAATTCCCGCGCCCGCTGGATGACCGCGCTGGAATCAGCCGGCGTGCTGCGGACGCTGGATTCCAGCACGGCAATCGCCTCGGTGTTCAAACTGCGCCCATGCGTCACCGCGCGCCGTTTCAATTCGCGGTGCGCTTCCTTCGATATGCCCTTGATGGTGATCGTTATCATGCCGCAACCATAACGCAACCATTTTGGATGTCAACAAAACTTCGCTCAATCCACGCCGATGATTTCAACTTCCGTTTGCAGCTCAATTCCGCGCAACGCCTTTGCTTTCGCCTTCAAAATCGAGATCAATTCCAGGATGTCGCGCGCCGTCGCATTGCCGTCGTTCACAATAAAATTTCCGTGCTCGGCGGAAACCACCGCCCCGCCGACCCGCGTGCCTTTCAATCCCAGTTCGTCAATCAATTTGCCCGCCGGAATCGAGTCGGGATTTTTGAACAGGCAGCCGGCGCTCGGCGCGGCGGGTTGCGATGCCCAGCGTTTTTCGCTGAACTCCCTCATTCGCTTTTCGATTTCCTCGCGCGGCGCGGGCTGGCACCTGAACACCGCATCCAGCGCAACGTGATTTTTCAGCAGCGGACAACAGCGATATTCCACCGGTATCCCGGCGCGGCTGCGTTCGTGGATTTTTCCAGCGTGATCCATGAACCGCACCGACTCGATGACATCAAACGTCGCGCCGCCCATCGCGCCCGCGTTCATGCGGAGCGCGCCGCCGACGCCGCCGGGAATGCCTTCGAGAAATTCCACGCCGGCCAGGCCGTTTCGTTTGGCCTCGACCGCAACATTTTTTAACTTCGCTCCCGCGCCGCAACGCAAACGTTCACCGGCAACCACGATGCGACTGAAATACGCGTGCGCCAGGCAAAGGATGACGCCGCGAAAACCACCGTCGCGCGCGAGCAGGTTTGAACCACGGCCAATCACGAAAAGCGGCAGGTTGCGTTCATGACAAAATTTCACCGCCGCGGCCAGATCCGCTTCCGATGCCGGCTCAACATACACGTCCGCCGGTCCGCCAACGCGCAGGGTGGTGTGCTTCGCCAGCGGTTCGTCACGGCAGATGTCCGTCGCCAGCGAAACGCGTCCGGCCAGCTCACCAGCAATTTGTGCCCCGGTTTTCATCGGTCATTCCCAAATGGCGCTCAGGCGGCGGAAAAATCCTGCCGTTCCACCGCATCGGAGCGCGGGCCGCCTTGCCCGCGGGTTTGTTGGAGTTCAGGCTTTAGCCTGTCTTTTGCCGGCAAGCTGAAGCTTGAACTCCAACATGCGCTCAAAATGCTTTCGGCAATTTGCTCCGCCGCCCGGGGCGCGTGCCATTGCGCCAGCGCGGCTTGCATTTTCGCGCGGCCGGCCAGATCTTCAACCAGTTCATACAGCAAGGCGGCAACTTTTTCCGGTGTCGCGTTTTTTTGTTCGAGCAATCGAGCCGCACCGCACGTTTCAAAAGCCTGCGCGTTGTAAAATTGATGATTATCCGCCGCGGCGGGATACGGAACCAGCAACGACGGCAGGCGCATGGCGGCAATTTCAGCGAGCGACGACGCGCCGGCGCGACTCACGGCAATCGTCGCCGCGCCGAGAGCCAAATCCATTTCCGCGAGAAAGGGTTTCACGACGGCCTTGAATTCCCGCGCGGCGTAGGCTTGTTCCACCTTTTCCACATTGCCCGGCCGGCGAGATGCAGCCATTGCCAGATCGAGGTTCGGTTGCCCATCAACGGCAACGCGGATAAAATCAGGTCATTGATGCCGCTCGCACCCTGACTGCCGCCCATGACCAGAATGGTTGGACGATTGGATTCAAGCCGGAACGCAGTGCGGCAAGCCTCGGGATCGCCCGGTTGAAACTGCGGACGGACGGGGGTGCCGGTCGTGGTCACCTTGCGGGCGCGCAGTCGTGTCGCCGCGGATGGAAAACCGACAAATGCCTCATCCACAAACCGTGCAAGCAAACGGTTGGCCTTGCCAGGAATTGTGTTGGATTCGTGCAGGAAAGTTTTTGCGCCAAAATCCTTTCCGACCCAGATGGGCGGCGCGCTGGTGAATCCGCCCATGGCGAGCACGGCGGCGGGCCGGCGTTGGCGGAAAATTTTTCGCGCGGCGAACAACGATTTCACAAAACTGCCGGCGAAAGAGAAATAATTCCGATTTTGCAGTCCGACCGCCGGCAGCGTGAAGACCTCCAGCGAAGCGCTGGTCTCCGACCCGGCGATCTGAGAACCGCTGCCATCTTCGCGCCGGGCCGGAGGCCGGCGTTCCAGCGCGGATTTCACGGCTTCCTGGTCCACGTCCTTGGGCGAAACCAGCAGGGCCACGGCGCAGCCGCGTTGCTGAAGTTGTTCCGCCACCGCCAGACCCGGAAACAGATGCCCGCCCGTGCCGCCGCAGGCAATGGCGACGAAGGGCGTGTTGGCTCCGGGTGAAGTCATGTAGTGGCTTTGGCGGCAAATGGATTTTCGTCGTTGACCGCGACCGCTGCCCGAACCTTTTCCCGCACGGGCGCCTGACGGGCGATGCTGAACAACAGGCCCACGCCCGTGAGCATGGCCAGCAGGTTCGAGCCGCCGTAGCTGATGAATGGCAGGGGCAGGCCCTTGTTCGGCAGTGCGCTGGTGACGACGCCGATGTTGATGGCCGCCTGGAGGCTGACCAAGAACGTGACTCCGGCCGCCAGTAAACTGCCAAACGGATCGCGCGCCCGGAGCGCAATGTAAATGCCGCAAAGGGCGATGACGACAAATGCCAGAACAACGAGCAGTGTCGCGATCAAACCGAGTTCTTCACCGATGATTGAAAAAATAAAATCGGTGTGATCTTCGGGAACGAAACCGAGCTTTTGCCGTCCGTTGCCGAGCCCAAGCCCGGTCCAGCCGCCGGAGCCAAGCGCTATCATGGCCTGATAGGCCTGATAGCCGACGCCGTTCTTGTGCTGTTCCATATCCCACCAACTGAAAATGCGCCGCAGGCGCATCGGGTCGTGCAAAAGGGAAACCGCCAGGCCGGCGGCACCGAGCAAAACGGGCGGAACAATATATTTCCAACGGACACCGGCGATGAGCAGCATGACGCCGCTGACGGCGGCGAGCAGGATGGTGGTGCCGCGATCCGGTTCAACGAAGATCAAACCGAGCGTCAATGCAATGAGCGCGCCGGGAAAAAGGATGCCGCGTTTCCAGGTTTGCATCTGCCGCTGGTAACGGTCGCCATACCACGCGAGCAGGATGATCAACGCGATTTTTCCGAGTTCGGACGGCTGAAAACGCACGCCGTGAAAATCAAACCAGCGGCGCGCGCCATTGATTTTTCTGCCGATGTGCGGGACAAGCACCAGCAGGAGCATTAGCAGCGCGAGGATGAAAACCGGCACCGCGAGTTTTTTGAGCCATTGATAATCAAGGGCGGTCGCCGCCACGCAGAGGGCGAAACCGAACGCGCACCAGATGAGTTGCATCATCAGATAGTGCCCGCCAACCTGCGTCACACTCGAACTGTAGAGCATCACCAGCCCCAGCGCCAGCAGGGCGGCGACGCAAAATGCCAACGTTGTGACGGCGACTTTCATTTCAATGCCTCAAAATCCCGCAACGCGGGACCAGCCGCTATCAATCCGGCGCTTATTGGCCGGCGGGCGTGCCGGCGGGCGCGGGCGCGGGTCCCGGTGGTGGCGTGGCCGTTACGGATGCCGGCGCGGGAGCCGGTGCCGTAGCTTCGGCTTTGGCCGGAATCTTCAGCTTCTGGCCGACCTTGATGTGGTCCGTGGTCAGATTGTTCTCGGCTTTGATCGCCTTCACGGTTGTGCCGTGCGCCTTCGCAATCTTGGTCAGCGAGTCGCCGGATTTCACCATGTAAGTTTCACCGCCCATGCCGGTATCAGACCCGACCGAAGCGCCCGTTGCTCCCGGCGCCGTGCCACCGGCCGGAATGGTGAGTTTCTGGCCGACTTTCAACTTGGTCGGCTCAACGCCGGGGTTGGCCGCTTTAAGCGCGCTGAGCGTCACCCCATTCTTCTTCGCGATTTTTCCGAGGGTGTCGCCGTGGACGACGACATATTCGGCCCCGGATGGCGCCACGGGCGGCTGCACCACAACCGGCGGCGGGGCCACGGGTGGATTGGAGGCAACCATCGGCGGCTGATTCGTATCCATGACCACCGTGTTGGTGTCAACCGGCGGCGGGTTTTCCGTTTCATTGTTCTGTTCGCGTTTGCAGCCCTGGATGAGCATCGCGGTCAGGCCGACAACTCCAACCAGGAGCACACAAAACACGCCGAGTTTCATGTACGAACGGCGTTTGCTTTGCTGCTCCAACAGGGAGCCTTGGGGTACGAATGGGTTCGGATTATTCATTGATTTGGCGCTGATGGCGTCCTTTCTTCGAGGTTGGTTGATTTTTTTGCAGCGAAATCTTCCCTCGGCAAATTTCGCGGCGCGTTAAATTCATTTCGTTCATTGGCGTCAGACCAAAATCATCGCAATCGTTCAAACCAGGCAGTGAAACGAACCTGCCGCCCTCGGCCATTGCGCGTCCGACCGTCTCCGGCAAAGTTATTAACAGCCGGAAGCCCCTTGCGCAAGGAGCAAAGCGCAAATTATTCAATGTCAGCGCAGCTTTCATCTGAGTTTCAAGGTGGCCAGGGCGACGACCGCAAACAGCACGCACAAAATGTAAAATCGCATCACCACCTGCGACTCGTACCAGCCCTTTTTCTCGAAATGATGATGCAGCGGCGCCATCAAAAAAATCCGCCGGCCGGTGCCGTAAAACTTTCGCGTGAGGCGAAACCAGCCGGTCTGCAAAATCACCGAAACGGCTTCCAGCACGAACACGCCGCCCGCGATCACCAGCACGAACGGCTGATGAATCAGCACCGCGATGATGCCGAACGCGCCGCCGAGCGCCAGCGACCCGGTGTCGCCCATGAACACCTGCGCCGGATGGCAGTTGAACCACAAAAAACCCAGGCCCGCGCCGATCATCGCCGCGCAGAACACCGTCAATTCGCCCGCGCCGGGCACATAAGGAATTTGCAGATAGCCCGCCGTCCGGATGTTGCCTGCCACGTAAGTGAACACCAGAAACACAAAGGCCACAATCAGCGTGCAGCCAATCGCCAGACCGTCGAGGCCGTCTGTCAAATTCACCGCATTCGAGCTGCCGACAATCGCCAGCACCACAATCAGCAGTCCGATCAGGCCTGCGCCCGTCGCCACCGGGTGTTTGCAAAACGGAACCATGACATCCGAAACCAGCCTGGTCGTCGAAGGTGTCATCCACAAATAGACGGCAATAAAAGTTGCCAGCGCGAATTGCGCCACCAGCTTGACGCGCGGCGGGGTGCCGCCGCCGGTTTGCTGGATGATTTTGGCGTAATCGTCGTAAAATCCCAGTCCCGACAGCACCAGCACCGAGAGCAGCGTCAGCAGCACCAGCTTGTTGTCCAATTGCGTCCACAGCACGGTGGAAAAAAACAACACCGCCACAATCAAAATGCCGCCCATCGTCGGCGTTCCTTTTTTGCTCAAAACCCGCGCGGCCAGACCGCCGGCCTCCTCGGCCCGGTCCGCATAATCCTGCCCGAATTTCAACTGTTTCAGCCAGTGAATGATTCTCGGCCCCAGCCACCAGCTCAACATCAACGCCGTGATGGCCGCGCCCGCGCTCCGCACCGTGATGTAACGAAACAGCCGCAAGGCCGAGAGGTGGCCCGCCCAATGCGTTCCCTTCGACCAATCGAGCAACAGCTGGCTCAAATAATAAAACATTGTTCCGGTTCACGACTTGTCCGACTTGAGCGTGCCGGCGATGCGTTCCAAACGCGACGCCCGCGACGCCTTCAACAAAACCACATCGCCCGCCTTCAAAAAATCCTTCACTGCCTTCACCGCCGCTTCCACATCCGCAAATTCCATCACCCGGTTCAATCCGGCTTCGCGCGCCGCGCGCGCCATGACCGGCGCCATTTTGCCGATGACGAACATCTGCCCGATGCCGAGTTCTGCCGCGCGGCGTCCGACTTCCGCGTGCGCCTCTTCGCTGTGCGCGCCCAGCTCGTTCATGTCGCCGAGCACCGCCACGCGCCGGCCCTGCAACGGCAGATCGCAAAGCGTTTCCAGCGCCGCGAGCATCGAATCCGCGTTCGCGTTGTAGGCGTCGTCGAGTACGCGCACGCCGCCCGTTTCCCAAAATTGCATGCGCATTTTCGGCGGCTGGCATTCGGCCAGGCCGTCCCGCACCGCGGGACGGCCCAGGCCTAGTTCCTCACTGACCGCAACCGCAAACAAGGCGTTTGTCACCTGATGCCGCCCCAACAAATTGATCCGATACTCGCCGCTGAATTCAACCTTCGGCGCTTCCACGCGAAAGGTCACGCCGTTTTTGTCCAGGCGAATTGAACGCGCCCGCCAGTCGTTTTTTTCACCAAGCCCGACCCGCACGACCGTCGCGCGCGTGCGCCGGATGATTGGCTCCGTCCATTCGTTGTCCCCATTGACAAAGAGCTTTCCGTCCGCCGGCAACAATTCCGCGAGCCAGCCTTCCTCCTGCACCACGCCCGCCAAGTCGCCAAAAAATTCCAGGTGTTCGCGGCCAATGTTCGTCAGCACGCCGTATTTCGGCCGGATCATGTTCACGAGCGGCGCGAGTTCGCCCGGATGATTCGTACCCGCCTCGAGCACCGCGGCCTGGTGCGATTTTTCCAGGCGCAACAACGTCAGCGGCACGCCGATGTCGTTGTTGAAACTCGCCTCGCTCCAGACCGTGGCCAGTTTTTGTTGCAACGCCGACGCGATCAATTCCTTCGTCGTCGTCTTGCCATTCGAGCCGCCAACGGCGATCACCGGCAAATCAAATTCCCGCCGGTAGGCCGCGGCGAATTTCCCGAGCGCCGCGCGTGTGTCGTCCACAACCAACACACCGCACTCCGTTTTGTTTGGAGTCCCGCCTTCAGGCGGTTCCAGCAGCCGCCGAAAGGCGGAACTCCGAACTT
This sequence comes from uncultured Verrucomicrobiae bacterium, assembly GCA_963744965.1. Lineage (GTDB taxonomy): Bacteria > Verrucomicrobiota > Verrucomicrobiia > Limisphaerales > UBA11358 > UBA11358. The sequence goes on along the minus strand of CAVUVT010000011.1, from coordinate 264,123 downwards.
TTTCGCGCGCGACGACGACCGCGGCAACGCCTTTGGCCGCGACTTCGTTCAAAAAGTCGTGGCCGTCAAAGCGCTCGCCCTTGATGGCGAAGAACAGGTCACCCGGCTTTACCTGCCGCGAGTCAATGCCGGCGCGTTGAACCGGTGTTTCCGCCGACCCGCGCCTGAGTTCGGCGGCGCAGGCATCGGCGACAAATTTCAAAGAACGCGTTTCCACTGTAAAATTTCACCGGTCGTTCACGGATTTTGGGCGTTCAACGGCGTCCGTGAGCCACCCGTCGCCACGAGCGGCGGCGACGCTGCCGCCGGCTGTAAATTTTTGTCAGCCGGAATGTTCAAATAACTGGCGCAACGTTCGGCAATATCCTTGAACACCGGCCCGCAAACCTGGCCGCCGTAATAACCCTCCTTCGGCTCGTCCATCACGACCGAGATGCAAAGCTCCGGGTTGTCGGCCGGGAAAAATCCGACGAATGAGGAATAGAATTTATGTTCGGCGTAGGCGCCATTCTCGACTTTTTGCGCCGTGCCGGTCTTGCCCGCGCCGGTGTAATCTTTCATCGCCGCGCCGGGGGCCGTGCCGTCCGGTGTCACAACCGTTTTGAGCGCCTCCACCATCAATTTATCCGTGGATTCGCTGACGACCTGCCGCACCCGCTGCGGCGCGTATTGCTGCACCACGTTCCCATTGCGGTCTTCGAGACGGCTCACCAGCATCGGCCGCATGAGCCAGCCGTCGTTTGCCAGCGCGCTCATGGCCATGGCCATTTGCAACCGCGTCACCGCGACCCCCTGTCCCATCGGAATTTGCGCAATGGAAACCCTGCTCCAGTCCTTCACCGGGTACAAAATTCCCCTGGCTTCACCCGGCAGGGTAATGCCCGTGCGCTGGCCAAAACCAAAATCCCGCACGTAGTCGTAAAGCCGGTCCTCACCCAGCCGGATGCCGATCTTCGCCGCGCCGATGTTCGAGGATTTTGTGATGATATTCTCGGCCGTCAGCACGCCATAGGGTTCATGATCGTGCAAAACCCGGCCCGCAAAGGCAAAGTGCCCCTGCTCGCAATCGAACGTGTCCGCCAGGCGCACGATGCCTTCGTTCAACGCCCCCGATACGACGACGATTTTGAATGTCGAGCCGGGTTCCATCAGGTCGCTGATGACGCGATTGCGGCGCGCGTCAGCGGAGGAAGCTCCGGGATTGTTCGGATCAAAATCCGGCAGCGACACCATCGCCAGAATCTCGCCCGTGCGCGGACGCGTGACGACGGCGGTGATGCTGATGGGCGTGTGTTTTTGCAGCGCGCCGGCCAGCGCAATTTCCACAATGTGCTGGATCTCCGCGTCAATGGTAAGCACCACGTTCAAGCCGTCGCGCGCCTGCACGTCTTCATCGCGCAACGCGACCAGTTCGCGTTTCTGACGGTCCGTTTGCGTCACGCGCCAGCCCGCCACGCCGCTCAACGCCGAATTCAAAACCAGCTCCACGCCGTCACGACCGACGGTTTGCGAAACGTGGTTGCTGCCATTCTCCGTTCCCACGAAACCGAGCACGTGCGCCGCCAGCGAGCCGTTCGGATACACGCGCAATTGATCGTCCACCGGATCGGTAAAAATCGCGCTTGCGCGCAAATCCCTGAAAAATGCGCGGCCAGACCGGGACAATTTTTTCTCGTCCACGCCGAACGAAAGGCTGGCCATCGTCACTTGAATCTTCTGCCAGTTTTCGTCCGGAACCTTGTGTTGAAGCACGACATAACGGTTGGTGACCGTTTCCCCCTTTTGGTTTTTCACCGGGCGGGGAAGCAGGCGCTGATACAGGTCGCCTTCGCTCATTTGCAGCAGCGGGGCGAGCTGGCGGGCGATCACGGCCTGCTGGTTGCCAATCAAGACCGGATCGGCGCAAACCGTTTTCACAAAAATGCTCGTGGCGAGCAAATTGCCGTGCGCATCGAGAATGTCGCCGCGGCGCGGCGCGCGCCAGAACTCGCGCAAGGTGTTTTGCTGCGCCTTGGCGGCCAGTTCGTCGTGGCGCAACACCTGCAGCTCCACGAGCCGGGCGCCCAGGCCGGCGAACGCCAGGCACAACAGCCCCAACAGGGTCAGCACCCGTTTCAATTGCAGCCGTTTGGTCATCGCAAAAACGGCCAGCCGCCCGTGGCGATCGGTTCCTCACCCGACGGCGTCACGAGCGGCGGCCAAAATTTTCATGTTATTGGGTCACCGCGCCGGCGGGTCTTTCCGCAAACTGGCGCGTCAAATTCTTATTTTCCGGCGGCGCGGACACAGGTTCCGCCAGCCGCATAACCTGCATCGGTTGCGCCGGCAAAAGACCGAGATTCAGTTCGCGGGCGCGGCGGTCCAGCATCGTCGGCGACCGCAAAATTGAAAGCTGGTCGTTGAGCTTCCGATCATCGTTTTGCAACCGCGCCAGGCGAACCTCGCGCTGCCGGATCTGCTGGCCGAGCTGGTAAATCTGGCTCTTTTGCCAGACGTATCCCACCGCCGAACCGGCAATCAGCAGGCACAGAAACAACGCCTTCAGCGCCGGTCCAAACCGGATTGCCGCCGACTGATTTTTTCGATTTTTTGCCATCTAAATTTTCTCCAGCACCCGCAATTGCGCGCTGCGACTGCGCGGATTGTCGTTCAATTCGTCCGCGCCGGGTTTGATTGCCTTGCGCGTCACCCATTTCAACTCGGGGGCGCACGGCAGGCGTAATTCCGGCACGTCCACCCCGCCGCTGAACGTGTAAGCACAAGTCCGTTCCCGGCCAAATTCCTTCACCACGCGGTCTTCCAGCGAATGAAACGTGATGACCGCCAGCCGTCCGCCCGGCTTCAAAATTGTCACCGCCGCTGCCAACCCGCGTTTCAAGGAACCCATCTCGTCGTTCACTGCGATCCGCAGCGCCTGAAAAATCTTCGTCGCCGGATGCGCCTTTTTCCCGCGGCGCGGATTGAGCCGTTCGATCAATTCCGCCAATTGCCGCGTCGTCTCAAATTTCCGGCGTTCACGGTCATGCATGATTGCCTTCGCCAACCGCCGCGACTCGCGTTCGCCGCCAAATTCCCAAAAAATCTTCGCCAGTTCTTCCGCATCCGCGCCGTTCACCAATTCCGCCGCCGTCAGCGTCTGCCGCGTGTCCATCCGCATATCCAGCGGGCCGTCATGCTGGAAACTGAATCCGCGTTCGGGCGAATCCAGTTGCGGCGAACTCACGCCCAGGTCCAGCAGCACGCCGTCGCATCCCGCCGCCGGAATCCATCCGGCCAGTTCCGCAAAATTCCCCTGCCGGATCTCAAAGCGTCCGGCGAATTTTATCGCCAGCCGTTTTTTCGCGGCCTCAATCGCGGTGCCATCGCGATCGCACCCAAACAGCCATCCGGTCGGCGAACTCGCTGTCAGTATGCCCACCGCGTGTCCGGCCCCACCGAGCGTACCGTCGGCGTACCGCCCGCCCGGGTTCGGCTTTAGCGCGTTCAGCACCTCCGCCGCCATCACTGTTTTGTGAACGAAATCCGGCACTGCGCATCGTTTTTCCGTTGGTTAATCCACGGTCGCGTGAAACATCCGCTCCGCCAAAAATTCCCAGGATTTTTCCGGAGGCGGCAACACCGGCACGGCCGTTTTGTCCGCCGTGCGCGATTTGATCGGCACCACTTCCACGTCGGCGTCGCTAAGGTCGTTATGCACGACTTTCACGGTGTCCAGCGAAAGTTCGGACTGCACCGGACACGGGGCGCTTGGCGCCGCCGGGGCCGAACCGCGCCAGATCGAAATTGGATTTAATTTTTTGGCCCAGGATGTTGCCTGCGCCGGACGCGCCGGCCAGGGCGGTATTTTTTGCGTCTTGGCGGCGACGGGCGTAACGGCTTTTGTGATTGGGACGGCGATGGTTTCCGCCACCGGTTTCATCGGCTTCCCCGGTTCCACCTCGTCCGGTGACTTGAATGGGTTTTGCGGCGGACCGAATTTGGGCAGATAAACGTGCCGGTTGGCGCGATACGAAACTTCCGCGCATCCGTTGATGACGCTTTTTCCGGCGACCAGTAATTTTCCAAGATTCATAATTATTCCATCAGCTTGAAGGCTTCATGTGCCAGCACAGCATCGGAAGCCTTGATCTTTTCGTAACTTTGCGGGTTCCAAATCTCGAAGCGATCCAGCAACCCGACCAGCATGGCTTCGTTCTTGATGCCCGCCGCGCGCGCCATGCCTTCCGGCAGGCAAATCCGTCCCGCCTTGTCCACGCTCACCTGCACCGATTCACTGCCGATGAAACGTTTCAAAACGACTTTGTTTGAGTCGCCGTTTGACATCGCATCAATGGCTTTCACCATCTTCGCCATTTCCGCCGGCGGCAAGACGCGCAAGCAGGGACCCTCTTTCGCCTTCGGCCAAAGCATCAGGGTAAGTTCCGTGCCCGGCTTTTCCGGCCGCCATTTGGCAGGGATTTGGACGCGCCGTTTCTCATCCACTCCATGCCGATAGAGTGAATTGTAATAAGTCGGCTCTTTATTCACCGCGGTACTCATATATCCACAATCCCAACCCCAAACTGCCTTTTTCCCCACAACGACCCACTTTTAACCACTTTACCCCACCCCATGTCAATAAAAATTTTGCGATTTATTCAAAAGTTATTCACAACCAAAAAGCTGGGGTTAAAGACGTTAAGTTGAAATCTTATGGCCTGTCGGCTTGAAACTTGAAATCCAAACCTTGAAACTCGGCGCGTGCGAACCGCTGACTTCAATTTCGACCTGCCGCCGGGACTGATCGCGCAACATCCCACACCTCAGCGTGATGAATCACGGCTTCTGATTTTGCATCGCGCCAACGGAAACATCGAACACCGTCACTTTCGGGATTTGCCGGGGGGTTTTCGCGCCGGCGACGTGCTGGTTCTCAACAATTCGCGCGTGATTCCAGCCCGGCTTCGCGGCACGAATGTCCGAACCGGCGGCAAATTTGAAATTTTATTGCTGGAGGAAAAAGCAACCAACGACTGGTGGGTCATGCTGCGTCCCGGTAAAAGCGCCCGCATCGGAACGCAAATCGTTTTTCCCGGCGACCACCCAACCACCCCGATTTGCGCCACCGTCTTGGAGGTGAACGATGAGGGGCACCGGCGACTGCAATTTTCCGGCACGCCGGACATCCGCTGCGAATTGGATCGGCTGGGCGAAGTTCCGCTGCCACCCTACATTACCCGCGCCAATCGGGACGAAATGGGCGAAGACCGGGAGCGTTATCAAACCATTTATGCCCGGACCGACGGTTCGGTCGCGGCACCGACCGCCGGTTTGCATTTTACCGGAAAATTACTTGATGAAATTCGCGGTCGCGGCGTGAAAGCCTGCTTTGTCACGCTGCACATCGGACCCGGCACGTTTGCGCCGGTGAAAACCGAAACGCTGGCCACGCACAAAATGCATGAAGAACGATTCGAGCTTGGTGAAGAAACCGCGCACACCGTAAACGAGGCCAAAAGCGCCGGTCGGCGCGTCTTTGCCGTTGGCACGACGACCGTGCGTGTGCTTGAAAGCATTGCCGCCAGAAACAACGGGAAACTCAATGTTTACAAGGGTCGAACGCACATCTTCATTTATCCGCCGTTTCACTTTCAAATCGTGGACGCGCTGTTGACAAATTTCCACCTCCCCTGCTCCACCTTGCTGATGCTCGTCAGCGCGTTCGCCGCGCCCGGTGATACGCGCGGACGCGAAATGGTTTTATCCGCCTACGCCGAGGCGATCCGCAAACGTTACCGCTTCTTCAGTTACGGCGATGCAATGCTGATTTTATGAATCCAAAGGCCAAAGGCCGAAGTCCAAAGCTGCCTTTCGTATTTTTGAACATGGCGATGACGGCGGACGGCAAAATCGCGACGGCAAATCGCGCGGGGTTGTCGTTTGGGAGCACACGCGACCACAGGCATTTGCTGGAGTTGCGAGCGACGGCAGACGCGGTGATAGCCGGGGCACGCACCGTGGATTCGGCAGCCATCAACCTGGGACCAGGTCCGGCCAGATTCCGGCGCCAGCGGCTTGATAACGGGCTGATGGAGTCTAATTTGCGCATCATCGTCAGCGGCAACGGCTCAATCAATCCCGCTGCGGAAGTTTTCAAACATCGTTTCTCGCCCATTCTCATACTCACCACCGGACGGGCATCGAAAGCCAGGTTACGTCAACTACGGACTTTGGTGGACGAAGTAAAGGTTTGCGGCCGGCGGGAAATCAATTTTCGCGAGGCACTTTGCTGGCTGCGCAGGGAATGGGGCGTCAAGCGCCTGCTTTGCGAAGGCGGCGGCGGGTTGAACGACGCCCTGTTCCGGGCCGATCTGGTGGATGAATTGCATCTTACGATTTGCCCGAAAATTTTCGGCGGGCGCAATGCTCCGACCATCGCTGACAGCAGAGGTTTCCGCCGATTGACGGAAGCCCTACCCCTTCAAATCAAGTCATTTAGGCGCATCGGGAACGAGGTTTTTGCCGTATTCCGGCGGGTAATGCAAGGGTGAGTAAACCTCAACTTATTCACAAGGCGGCACTGCCCGCTGTAACCGGTTCGTCACATGGGCCAAACGCCAACCTTGCCCATTTCAGCCTTGGTTGAACGATAAAGAAAGCAGGGCGGGCTTTCACCCGTCCTGCTTTGCGAACGTTTTTGAACCCGGCTAAGGGCTGGTAACCCGGTAGAACCGCTGCGGCACGTTCGTTGCGTGAGAATCGTTGAATTGATACGTACCGACCGGCAATTCGGTCGGGTGTCCGAGATTCTGCCACTGATTGAACGGCAGCGTTAAGTTGGTTGTGCTCCAGATCGTGAAGACCGCGTTGGCGTAGGGCGTGTTGGTAAAACTGAACGTCAAGCCCGCATTATTTCCGCTCTGGTTGAATGCCGTACCAGTCAGTTGCGGCACGGTGATCGGCGCTGTCGTTGCGGAAAAGCTCAAGTTGTCAATGGCGTAGCCCTGGCCACCACCCGAGCCGTAGTAATCAATCGACCAGATCAACCACAAGGCGGCACCGGGTTGCCAGGGGCCGGACAGGACCAGATTGTTCCCAGCCAAGCTGACCTGATTGGACGGCTGGGTTCCATCTACGACGGTGACGACGCCGGCGGTCGGGAAGCTGAAGGCCAGCCCCGGCACCAGCGTGGAGCTGGATATTGACTCCGATGTCAGCACAAAGGTATTCGCAGTATTATCCAATGCATAGCCAAAGGACATGGTTCTGGCGCCGGTGTTGTTGCGCCATAATTCACCGAGAAAGGAAAGGTTGATGTAATTCAATGTGTTAACGGAATTGTTGACCAGCTTCAAAGCGAAGGTGGTGGAACCCGTGGTGCTGGTCGAGAGCAGTCCCAGTGCGCGATTTGTCCCGATAATGCCGCCGTTGACATCGTTTGGCCCGAAGTCAATCACGCCGCCAGTGGATTGATCGCCGTCCTGGGCGCCAAACCGTGTGATGCCATCCACTCCGGTATAGAGCGTGTCTGCCGCTCCATACCAACCCTTCATTTGAGACAAGCCCAAGCCACCCAAGTAGCTGTTGTTGATGACAGGATACGTGAAGTCAAACGGATTCGCCAGTGAGTAGGCAAGACCATTAATACTGCCGGGATCCAGCGGGTTATTGATGCTGTTGACGGAAACGCCGCCGGGATCAGGCAAGGAGTCGAAGTTTTGGGTATAGACCTGGTTGCTGTAGGCGACAAAAGAAAGCGGGGGGGGAGCATAACTGTCACCGTGGCAAGTGAACTGGTCACACTGCCTCCCGCATTACTGACGACGATGTAATAGTTGGTGCCGCTGTCGTTCGTGGCGGTGGCAGAGATCGACAAGGTGGGGGTTCCCGAACCGTTGAAATCGCCGGTGTCAGTCAGTGCGGTGGCGCCTCTATACCATTGATTGGTCACCGGAGGCGTTGCCCCGGTCTCGTTGGCGGTCAGCGATGTCGGTGTGCCCACAAAAGTTGTGACCGACTGCGGCTGGCCGGCGTTGATGACTGCAGTATGATATTTCACGGCAAGCACATCCACCTTGTTGGAGGCATAGCCGGCTGAATTCATCACCACCATGTAATAATTCGTGCTGTCGGCGGTCGTCAGATTCGAGATCGTCAGGGAGGAACTGGTGGAACCGGAGTAATTGACCCCATCATCCGTTAACGGTTGGTTGCCTTGATACCATTGGTAGGTGAACGGCTGGGTGCCGGTGGCGGTGACCGCTGGAAAGGTGATATAGCCATTCACATAACCGGTCACATTGTTTGTGCCGCTGGTGATAACCGGCAAAACGGGATTGACCGTGACGGTCAGGATCGCCGGCGCACTGGTAACTGATCCATATTGGTCGGAGACAACGCATTGATATATAAAACCGTTGGTCGCAGTGGTAAGCTTGTTAAGCGTCAGCGTGGAACCGCTCGCACCGGTCAGAACATTGGAATTTTGCAACCATTGATTGGTCGCAGTAAACGCGCATTGAGCTGTCACACTAAAAGTGGCGGAGCCGCCGTTGGTGGTGGCGTAATTGGCTGGATTCGCGGTGATCAAGGGGCGAAGATCCGGTGTGAAATCAATCCCGCCGAAAAACTCGTTGGTCGTGGCGGCGACGGCCAGTGTCTGCGCCACCATGGTTGTGCCCGGACTGCTGCCGGTGTCCACAATCCGGATCAGGCGGTTTTGGTTTTGATGCCCCTGCGCCGTGTTAACAACCGGGTACCCGTTTTCCATGGTGGTGGCATAAATCACCGGGTTGGTGCCGCTGAAATCCACACAGATGCCAAAACACCCTTGATTCCCGCTGGCTTGAGCGGTTGTCCCGATATTGGTGCTGCTGAAATAATACGGCGCCTTGGTCCACACCCCGGCATTGTTGGTAAATTTGATAATACCATAAGTCTGATCCGCGCCGTAGGCGACCGTATTCGCAGGATCCATGTCAAAATTGAGGATTGTTTTAAAGGTGGTACCCCAGTTGATATAAAGGTTGGTGAAAGCCGGAGCCTGGTAGGGATTGGGAACATTTGGATCATAGGGAAGTGGCACGACATTTCCGGAACTGGGATCCACAAAGTTATAAACGCCGCTGGCAACTCCGGTGGCCGATTTAGTTGCAACATAAAGAGTGCCGCCAATGACGCGGGCTTCGCCGGCCGCCTGAAGGTAGTTTTGAACTTCATAAGGCGCCGGTCCGACGTATTGATTGTAAAACAGCGTCCCGTCCAATTCAGAACTGGTTCCCGAGAAATTGCCGGTGCCCCAAAAATTGGTTCCATCCGTCGAGGCTATGCCCGTGGGATTGTCCTGGGTGCCCGACGCCGACCCGGCGGGGATGCCAAACCAGTTGGCCAAATCGGAATAAACGCTGATGGCATTGGTGAACGCGTCCAAAGTTACAATGCCGCGGGTGACCGTCTGGTCCGTGGAAGGCTTGGAAGCGGTCGGGCTGATAATATTGCCGGTGTACCCTTCCATTACCAGATACCGTCGGTCAGTGGAGCGGGACAGACCACCACCTTCAGAGCCGGCGTGATGATTGATCCAAACGGAACCCGGCACACTGGCGTTGGTGGACATGGCCACCGAAAGTAGCGGCGATGACTGGTTGATGGTCACCGGATCAAATACCTGCATAAAACAGGGGGCACACCTGGCGGTGATCATCGGGTAATTTGTGTCCGGGGTTCCGGCCTTGAACACGGCAATTTTCCCCGGGGGGATTACCGGTTGGGCCACCTGGGCTGGCGCCGTGATGCAGAGCAGCGTTGCCATGCCGGAAAGGAATTTTAACGTTTTTTTCATATCTTTATTTTTGTGATGTCGTTTACAATACAATCTAATGTTGTTTACAAGTCCACCTTAATGCCGGGGAGTATGTAATCGAGGCGCGTTACAACTGCATGACCCCCAAGTGACAATTCTGTGACTTTGTCCCGCCGGTGTTTTAACCTAATTGTCACATTTCCTTCACATTCTCGTAACCAAACCTTATTATTATCCACGCGAATGTTTATGATTAACATCTCAACTTGAACCCAGGCGGGTTGGAGAGAAAAATATGAACTTGAAAAAACAAACCGGACGGATTGGATTCACCCTGGTAGAACTGTTGATCGTCATTGCCGTTATCGCCATTCTGGCGGCGCTGCTCCTGCCCGCGTTGGCCAAAGCGAAGGAAAAAGCCCAGCGTATCACCTGCATCTGTAATTTGAAGCAATGGGGGATGGCGCAAATAATGTATTTGGATGATAACAATCAAACGTATCCAAAGACCAAAATCCCCAATGGCACACCGGGGGCCGCTCCGGGTTATAATGAGGACAACCCTACCTGGACGGACTTGTTTGATTTCTATTACCAGAATCCGAAACAGGGGCTGGATGCCTGGTTCAACGCCCTGCCGCCCTACATTACCAGTTCCCCGCTTTATCAATACGCGATACAAAACGGCACGAGTGGCAAGGACTCTTTTAACAATGGCCACAACATCTATCAGTGCCCCAGCGCAAAAATCGACCCGCTCATCGACGTCAATATCCGGATCGCTTTTCAATATGGGATGAACTCACAGGGACTGACTCACGCGCCAACATCCGTAATCTACCTCACGGCTAATATGGTGAAGAACCCCACGGCGTTCGTCTTGTTTTCCGAGGGACGAACGCTCATCAATGAATCACCATTCTATGGGAATACGCAAAAGTCATCGGACATCTGCAAGCCACAGGTTTATACTACCGCCTTCTCCTCCCGGCACGGTGCCGGCGCCAGCATCACCTTTGCGGACGGACACACCTCCTGGTACAAGTACACCTACGTTTGTTCCAATGCCGTTGCCAAGGCTGCTGATCCGGGAGATTCGGACATTCAGTGGGCTGCGGATGGCGTTATTGTGCAATAGCCACCGCAGTCAATTACAGGATTAAACCGGGGCCTGGTCCTCCCCCAGCCTTCTATTCCAATGAAATTATTTACAAAGTCAGCTGGGTTTTTGCGCCCGATGGTTTTCACGGCATTCATCTCGGCCTTTCCGCTGCGCGCCGCCGACACGATGGCGGAACCAACGCAACCGCTTCAAACAGATACTTTGCATTATCTGCCTGCCCGTCAGCCCGACGCCGCCGCCCTGCTCGCGCCGCCGCCATTGGCGGATTCGCCGGAGCAGGCCGCCGACTTGGCGGAAGTCCGCACCGTTTGCCATGCCGCGCCCAGCAATGATGTCGCTGTCGCATTTTCGGAAAAGAAGTTTTCTGTTTTCAACTTCACGCCGGCTGTCGGCGCGTTTTTTCAATCGAACACCCTGCCGAAGACCACGGCCTTTTTCGCGCGCGTGCAAAAAGACGCCGCCGCCGTGACCGACAACGCCAAGGATTATTATAAACGCCCCCGTCCGTATGTTCTCGATCCCAGCCTCGCGTCCGGCAAACTGGAAAAAAGTTTCAGCTACCCCAGCGGCCATTCCGCGGAATCCATGGTGCTGGCCCTCGTGCTCGCCGATTTGTTTCCCGACAAACACGACGCCATCATCGCCGAAGCGCGCGCCATCGGCTGGCATCGTGTCGAAATTGCCCGGCATTATCCGACGGACATTTATGCCGGGCGCGTGTTCGCCCAAGCCATCGTCCGCCAGATGAGGAAAAGCGATGAATTCCAGAAAGATTTTGCCGAAGCCAAGGCTGAAGTCACCGCCGCGCGAAGCGCCGGCAATAACTAGAACTGCCCCGCTCTCCCCGACCACACGCGCCGCCGCCCTGGTTGCGCGGCTTCATTTTTGTGCCGAACCCGCCTTCGGTTCCACCCACCGCGCGAACAGCCACAGCAAATCGCTCAAGCGATTGAGATAAATGATGATTTCCGCGTTTTTTAACTCGCCGGCTTCCTTCAAGCCGCACACCCGCCGTTCTGCGCGACGGCAAATCGTCCGCGCCAGGTCCAAAGCCGCGCTCAACGGAGTGGCTCCCGGCGTCGCCCAACCCTTGGAACTCACGTTCTGCTCCTCGATTTCGCCCACCAGCGCATCAAGCGTTGCCGTCATCGCCGGCGTGACCAGCAAATAGCCATCCTTGACGTAGCGGGACAAATCCTCCGGCTGGACGCACAGTTCGCCCATCAACACAATCAGGTCCTTCTGAATCACCAGCAGGTTGTTGCGCACAAAATTGTGTCCTGCCCCCGCCGCGTGCGCCAACCCGAGCGCGGCGTTCAACTCGTCCGCCGCGCCACACGCCTCGATACGCGGATGCGTTTTTGGCACCCGCCGGTCATACATCAACGCCGTCGTGCCGTCATCCCCGTTTTTGGTCGCAATGCTCATTCGGCCCTTAATCGTCCCTGGAAAACTACCGCGTCTGATTATTGATTGGAATTTTATTCGTGCCGGTCCAACTGGACGGTGGAACTCTCACCACTGAATGATTGGTTGACGGCAACTCCGGCGGCGGCGGTGAAACCAATCTTTGATAAGCCAGAATGCCCTTCACCATCGCCTGCGCCATCTGGCGGCGATACACGGCATCGTAAATCTTTTTGCGTTCAACCGGATGCGTCATGTAACCGCCTTCAATCAGGATGGCCGGCATCGTGGCATCGCGCAAAACCGCGTAACGCGCCCGGCGCACGCCCCGGTCCGGCGCACGCAAGTTTTGCACCAGCGACTTCTGCATTTGATACGCCAGCAGCAAACTCCTTTGCTCGACGCGATTTGCCGTCGTCGGACCGTAATTGGCCCCCTCGCCCTGCGCGTCGGTTGAACTGGCGCCGACGGGCGTGATGCAATATGTCTGCGGTCCTTCGACATCATCCTTCCCCGTTGGCGTCGCGTTGAAGTGCAGGCTCACGAATAAATCCGCGCCGCGCCGGTTGGCCAGCGCCGGACGGTCGGGCAAATCAACATAGGTGTCCTTGTTGCGCGTCAGGATGACATTGAACCCGGCCTTTTGGAGCTGGTCGCGCAATTCCAGCCCCAGTGCCAGCGTGTACGTCTTCTCGCTGTGCCAGAATGTGTGGTTGCCCGTGTCTTTGCCGCCGTGACCGGGGTCGAGGCAGATGGTCGTGATTCGTCTGGGGTCGGCAAACCGGGACGGGTATATCAGCGGCCGGATGGTCGTGTTGAGATCCATCTGGGCGATGAGCAGCGTGCCGTGGTCCAACGCCACCGGAAAGGACAACGCCACATTGATCCCGTTGACCTCCGCCATGCGTGAATACTTGTCAAAAACCAGCCGCGTCGTGCGGTTGGTGGCCACGATTTCGTCTCCGCGCTTGAGCCAGTAACATTTCAAGCCGTTCGCCCGCGTCCAATCGGCGATCGGCACGTAATTTTGGCCGTTGAAGCCGGCCGCGGGCACCGGCGACTGGCCGGACCCCAGACACAACGCAATCAGCAGCAGCAAGAATTGTTTCACCCAGGTGAACCGTTTGCTCATTGGCCGGCCAACTTGCCTGCGCCCCCCCAATGATTCAAGGGAAATGGTGGTTGAAGAAGCAAGGATGAAGGATAAAGGCTAACTTGAGGTCTCAGCCTTCAGTCTTTAGCCAGTTTCCAAGCGCCGGCGACGAGCACAATCCAGACGACCAGGGCGACAGTAAACTTGAACAGGAAGGACGGTTTGCTCGACTTGTGCCGGAAGACGACGATGCCGAGCAATCCGCCCGGCCAGCCGCCCAGCGCGCTGACCAGCCACAGGGAGGACTCCGCGACGCGGCGACAGCCATTCCCTCCGGCGCGCCACTTGTCGAAACCGAACAGGAGAAAAGCCCAGGCGCTGGTGACCCCCAGCCACGCGAGCATCCATTGATCACGGTTCTTCAAATTCATTTCCAATTGCGGCCATCGTCCATCTTCCACCCTACATCTTCAATCTCCAATTCCCCCTGCCGCGCGAGCCGAAGTCCTCGAAAAGGGGCGCGCCCCCATGGAGTTTGGCCTTTTACACGGCTTGCCCCCTGGTGGAAGTTGGAACGACAATTTCTCAGCGATGCACCATGAGTTTTGTCCTGCAAAAGATTCTCGAAAGCAAATCCCCCCCTGCGCCGCAATCTCGCCGCGCTGCCGGTGGCGGAAAAGCTGCGGATGCTTGGATGCCCTGCGTGAACGGGAATTCGCCATTCGTCGTTGCTTCGACGAGACAAGTCAAATTTCGTCGCGTTAAAAAATGGCAGCCCGGTGGGGCTGGCTGTGCGATCCGCATTTTACTTCGGCATTCCGCCCCTCCCCGGGCGCGATTCACCCCTCAAATCACGCAATGTGTCCCTTATTCATCACTTTTTAGCGCGGTTCTGTTAAATATCACTGTGATGAATAAGTTGATTGGTTGCCTGATGCGAAATTTAAAAACCAAACCGGAAAAAATTATGAAAAAGTCACAGATGATGTTATTGGCCGGCACCCTGCTGGCGGCCGGCAGCCTGACCCTGTCAGCGCGCGCTCAGAATGATGTCTATGCCGTTGAGTTCAACACCGGCGACAACGGTTTCGGCATCATCAACCTGATGAACGGCAGTTTCACCCAAATTTCCGACCTGGGCTCGACGCTTTACAACGACATCGCCTACGCACCGGACGGGACCTTGTACGGCCTGGCCAACAATGGCGCGTCCCTGGTGACGTTTGACAGCACGACCGGCGACGTCACGCCGGTGGCATCACTGGGCGGCTCCGGCATTGAATCCATCGCTTTCAATCCGAACAACGGCATGTTGTTTGGCGCGTCCGAGAGCGGCCTTTACACCATTGATCCGACGACCGGGCAGACATCGTATGTGGGTGATTTTGGCAATCCTTACGGCTGCAACCTTTGGCAGAACATCCGTTTCGACTCCGATGGCAATCTCTACTTGAGCAACACTGGCGACAGCACCGGCACCGACATTTACCAGGTCAACACCGACACCGGCGCTGCGACCTTTGAAGGGGAGGTCGAAGGTTATTCGGACCTGATCCTCGAGAACGGCAGCCAGTACATGTATGGAGTCAGCATTCCCTCAATCAATGGAGCTGACGCGGCGCCCGTACTGGTCTCCTTCGACCTGGGCAGCTTTGTTAATGGCGGAACCAACGCCGACGGCAGCATCAATCAGATCTCGGTGACCATGGTGGGTTCCGGCGCCGATTTCCCCGTTAACTTCAACTTCTCGGGTAATGTCCCCAACCCGCTCCCGGCGAACATTCCCGACGCCATCACGATTTCAATTACCACCACGCCGGATGGTCCGGCCATTACCCTGTCCGGGAATACCAACCAGACTTACGTGCTCGAGGCTTCCTTCGACATGCACAACTGGACGTCCCTGAGCACGAACCTGACCGATGCGAACGGGCTGTTCACCTACGTTGACACCGACGCGACGAATTATCCCAGCCGCTTTTATCGCGGTTTTGCACCCGCACAAGTACCGTAGTCACCCCTCAACCAAACCGGATTTAACATGAACGCAACTTCCACCTGTTGTCCGACGCAACAACACGCCGGCGGCATTGCGATCGACGCTCCCGGTCGGGACCCGTTGCCCCAACTCAAAAAGAAACGCTCCGTGCATATCCTGTGCATTGATGACGACGCCCAGGTCCGGGAATTCATGACGCAATGTCTCACGCACTTCAATCATCGGGTGACGGTTGCCCCCGGCGGAAAACGCGGATTAGAAATGTTCCGCACCGCCACGCTAGAAAACCAGCCTTACGAAGTGGTCATCACCGATTTGGGCATGCCGGATATTGATGGCCAGCATGTGGCCCGGGCGATCAAGGCCGAATCCCCCAACACTCCCGTCATCATGATGACCGGCTGGGGCACATTCATGGAAGATGAGGGAGAAACCGCTCTGCCAGTGGATGCCGTGGTCGGCAAACCCCCGCGCATTCAGGAACTGAACGACATGGTTCTCCAGATGGCCACATCGGCCACACCCTGTTCTTAAACCGTTCCCGGAAACCGCAGTTCCCGCCAGGCGGTCTTTTCCGGCCGTATTATGCCGGTGCCGGCAAATTTTAACTCATGTCCATTCTGGAAAAGCGACATCTTTCCCCCGCCCAGGATCGAAGTTGGAAAATACAAGATCGGAGACAGGATATCCAACGCTGTCATTCCTCCTTCGCTGCGGTTTCCATCTCCATCCGCATTCATCTGATTTCCGTCTTCGCTGGCTTCAACGCGACCTGCCAGCGCGACAGGTTGGATTTAGACACGACGAATTGGCGCAGCAAAACGACACAACGAGCGTTGAGTGCCGCGCCATTCCACAAGAACTCGTTCAACCATTGCCACTGACTTTGGTGCGCACCCGTTTGGAGCGGCGTTCGGAAATCTTCTTCATCAGCAACGGCGCCAGCCCCAACGCAATAAACAGGGGCATGCAGATGAATGACCCGAAGAATACCCACCGCATGAATTTCTCAGCCCAAGGATTAAAGAATTTGCCGGCCAATGGGTCAGTACTCCCCGAACCGATGGCGTGTATCCCCGCGGCGATTGTGCCGCTGGCGTAATAACCGAACACGGCCCCACCCATGGCAACCGGAGCCACGGCCACCCCTCCCACCGCCAGCAACAATCCCACCGCCGCACTGCCCAGCGCGACCACCCCCACCGCCATAATCGAAATGGAAACGACGCCAAAGCTGACTATTCCACAGGCCACCACCCCCACCGCGACATCACCAAAGGCAATCACACCCCGCGGCGCGCCGCCCAGTGCGATGATCCCCTTCGCACTCCGTTGGCGCCCTGTGGCCGGATTCACCCCGATGGCCATGTGCAACAGCGGCAGACCGAACAGCGTGGCTTTGGAGCGGTATTCGTAACTGAGTTTGCGGCTCGCTTCCGGCGAAAGTTTCGAGGTGACGCCGGCAATGTCCTCCAATTGCAGTCTCAGCTCGCTGACCTGCTGGTAACGGCGCGCTGGATTTTTTTCGAGCGCGTGCAGGACGACTTCGTCGAGCCGGGCGTCCACGGCTGCTTTCGCCGAAGGCAGCTCGAAATGGCCGAGCGGCAATTCGCCGGTGAGCATTTCGTAAAGCACCACCCCCAGGGCATAAATGTCGGCGCGATGATCCGCAACCGGCGCTTTCTCAAATTGTTCCGGCGCGATGTAGTGCATCGTCCCCATGACCTGGCTGGTTTGGGTCAACTGGACGTCGTGCGCGGCCGGCCCCACCAGTTTCGCGAGCCCGAAATCGGCGATTTTCACCCGGCCTTTGCCGTCCAGCAGAATGTTCTCCGGCTTGATGTCCCGGTGAACGACGCCTTCGCCGTGGGCATATTCGAGCGCTTCACAAATCTGCGGCATCAGCCCCACCGCGTCGCGCGGCGCCAACTGACGGGATTGCAGCATCTGCCGGAGATTCACCCCGTCCACGAATTCCATGAGGAAGTAGTAAAGCGAACCGGATTGTCCGAGGTCGATGACCGTGACAATGTTGGGATGACTGAGCCGGGCCAGGGCCTGCGCTTCACGGGCGAACCGCTCCGCAAAGCCGGGCACGCGGGAAATCTGGGGCGGGAGAATTTTAAGCGCCACGAAACGATTCAGACCGCGCTGACGCGCCTTGTAAACGGCACCCATGCCGCCACGCCCAAGCAGTTCCAGGATTTCAAGCTGCGGGAACAGGCTTCTCAGGGCGTCCGGATGGGGTGGTGAGAAACCATTGCCCGGCTGTGGCGAAGCTTCGTCTGCCGCAGCGGCCTCAAGGCATTTTGAACATAAGTCCTGCGTCAAATCACCGGGGAGCTCTGCCTTGCAAGATTTGCAAATTCGCACCGTATTCATTTCAACTCCGCGCAGGTTGTGCCTGAATTCAGGCTCGGCGCGATTTAAGGACCCAGTTTCCGCGCAATCTGGCTTCTGGTCAATTCCATTTGCGTTCAGAAGGGCATGTCCCACGTGACACAAGGGGGTGAGTTTCTGCTTTTGACGCCTCTCTCCCCCGCCTGGTTTGTGGTTCGGGTCTGGAAGTTGGAAGTTAGGATTCCCGACATTGGCGTTAAAAGTTTGATTTTCGGTTGCAATCGTTTTTAATGCGCCGGGTTAAATTTTGAAATGAACATCCACGAATATCAGGCCAAGCAGCTGCTCGCCAGATACGGCGTCGCCGTTCCGCTGGAAATCCCCGCCCAATCACTCGACGAAGTCCGCGCCGCGGCGGAAAAAATCACCGCCAGCGGCAGTGCCCGCGTGGTCGTCAAATCGCAAATCCATGCCGGCGGACGCGGCAAAGGGACTTTCAAGACCGGTTTTCAAGGCGGGGTGAAAGCCGCCGCGTCAGTGGACGAGGCCGTATCGCACGCCAAAAACATGCTCGGCAACGTGCTTGTCACCAAACAGACCGGCCCGGACGGCCGCCGCGTGCAGACGCTGCTCATCGCGAGTGGCGCAAAAATCAAAAGGGAATTTTATCTCGCGGTGCTGCTCGACCGCGCCGTGGGCCGGCCGCTCATCATGGCCAGCACCGAAGGCGGCATGGACATTGAGGAGGTCGCCGCCAAAACGCCGGAAAAGATTTTCAAGGAATGGATTGATCCCGCCGTGGGCATCATGCCGTTTCAAGCGCGCAAAATCGCCGCCGCCCTCGGACTCAAGGGTGATTTGTTCAACGCCGCCGCTAAATTCGTCACCGGCGTTTTCAACACGTGGTGGGAATGCGACGCGTCGCTCGTGGAAATCAATCCGATGTGCGTGGTCGAACTGCCCGGCGGCAAGGAAACTGTCATGGCGCTGGACGCCAAGATTTCGCTCGATGACAACGGCCTTTACCGCCACGCGGACATCCAAGCGATGCGCGACTTGAACGAGGAGGCACCGCTGGAAATCGAGGCCAGCAAATTCAACCTGAATTACATCAAGCTCGACGGCAACATCGCCTGCCTCGTCAACGGCGCGGGCCTCGCGATGGCCACAATGGACATCATCCAGCATTTCGGCGGCATGCCCGCCAACTTTCTCGATGTTGGCGGCGGCGCGAGCCAGGAACAGGTCGCGGCGGCATTCAAAATCATCCTGCAGGACCCGAACGTGAAGGGCATCCTGGTGAACATTTTCGGCGGCATCATGGATTGCAACGTCATCGCCACCGGCATCGTCGCCGCGGTGAAGGAAACGGGGTTGAAGTTGCCGCTCGTTGTCCGGCTGGAAGGCAACAACGCTGCCGCCGGCAAGCAGACGCTGGCCGAATCCGGCCTGAAACTCATCACCGGCGATTCCATGACCGACGCGGCGCAGAAGGTGGTCAAGGCGGTGGGAAAACAGACAATTTGAAGAATTAAGGCGCATGTTTCAGGGCAGAAACGAAAATCCGGGGATGAAAAAGGTCGCGGACGACCTCGCGCCTTATCGTCGGCTGGTGGAACTGCAGAAGCAAATGATTGAACTGGCCCAACAACACGAGCAATCGAAACGCCGGCGCGATGCCCTGCGCGACCAGATGGTGCGCGAGGTGGTGAATCGGCGGCCCCTCCGCCGCGGCTGGCAGCATCAACTGCAACAATCGGCGGCAAAACTGTTGCAATGCGTCCCGGGGTTTGCCGCGGAGAAAACCGGTCTGACGTTTATCACCGTTGATTCGATGGCCAACGCGGCGAGGAAGGTTGTGAAGGCGGTGGCAAAATGATAAATTGGAAACATGAAAAAACGTATGGGAACATTTTACACGAATTGTCGGGTCGAGAATCACGTTGACCGGAAAAAATCGGCCGAAGTCCCGAAATTGCTAGTTGATAGTGGCGCGGAATTCACCCGGATCAATGCCGAAACTCTGAAGAACATCGGCGTCAAACGTGAGAAGAAGGACTACACATTCGTCATGGCCAACGGCCAACATATCACCCGCGCTGTTGGCTTTGCCATCATTCGCGTCGGTGATGCAGTCACAACAGATGAAGTCATCTTTGGCGAGCCGGGCGACTTGCAAATCCTCGGCGCGCGGTCGCTGAAAGGGATGAACCTCCGCGTGGATTCCCGCGCAAAAAAACTTGTGGCCGGCGGACCGATTCTGGCGGCATGAAACTCATCGCCGGCGATTCCATGGCGGATGCGGCACAGAAGGTGGTGAAGACGGTTGGAAAATTAAGTTGTTGAGCAGTTTGGTTTTCGGCTCTAATTAATTATGCCAGTGAAATGTGAATCATCCATTCCGCAATTGGAGTTGGAAGTCCGACCCCAAAACGGAACGGTGCATCCACTTGATTCCACCAGCGAGATTCAACTGCATTACGAAAACCGGTGTGGAAAGCTCTTTCTGGGGGATTCGCTCGCTTGGCTGACGGGCTTAAAATCAGAGACGGTTGACTTGGTTTTTGCCGATCCGCCTTACAACATCAACAAAGCCGACTGGGACAACTTCGAGAGCCACGAACATTATGTGTCGTGGTCGCGCGACTGGCTGGAACAGGCCGCGCGGGTCTTGAAAAAAAACGGCACGCTGTATGTGTGTGGGTTTTCAGAAATCCTGGCGGATGTCAAAGTCGCAGCGATGCCCTTTTTCAAAGGCTGCCGTTGGATTGTCTGGCACTATAAAAACAAGGCCAACCTCGGCGGCGATTGGGGACGCTCGCATGAAAGCATCGTTCATTTTCGTAAGAGCAGGGATTTTACCTTCAACATTGATGTGGTTCGCATCCCTTACGGAGCGCACACGTTGAAATATCCCAGCCACCCGCAAGCCGAGACGAGCAATTTTGGAAAAAACGGGAACGGCAAGCCCCGGGAGAATTGGCTTCCGAATCCGAAAGGTGCGAAGCCAAAAGACGTGCTTGACATCCCCACCACCTGCAACGGTATGGGTGAAAAAACTCCGCACCCGACCCAGAAGCCGGAAGAACTGCTCCGCAAACTGGTTCTGGCATCGTCCAATCCGGGCGACTTGGTGGCCGACCCTTTTTCTGGTTCTGGCACAACTTCGGTCGTCGCCGAACAGCTTGGGCGCCGCTGGCTGGCCTGCGACTGCAACCAGCAATATAACGAGTGGGCCATCCAGCGTCTGGATTGTGTGGTTCACCGGTCGGAAGCGGAGTGGATCAGGTTTGATGCTGAAACCGCGCAACGGAGGGAGAGCATCCGATGAAACTTGATGGTCTCGTCAAAACGGCGTCGAACAAGGAAAACTTCACGGAGTTGTGGCACTATGTGGAATTCTGCCTGGAATTTCTTGATTTCATCGGCACTCCAAGAGCAATCCAAGCCGAAATCGTTTCACGAAATGAAACGCATTACCGTTTCATCCAGTTCAAAAACGCGGAGTTCAGCATTTCAAGGCCGCTGAATTCAAACCTGCTTTACACCGGCAAAGTTGCGAAGGCTAAACTTAACCAATTCCCAAAGATTTTGGATGCCGTCAAAACCAGCGACTCGCCAGTTAATCGCGAAATTGTCAACCGGTCGGTTTATACGATCCAGCAATCCATCGGCGCGGCACTGGATGCGCTGCCGGCAGGAAAATCCAACACAGCTCGGAAAATCAACGGCGATTTGTTCGAGCGGTTCATCAGGCTGCTGTTGCTTCGCGTGGGCATCGAATGCACGTCCGGCGTGGTAAAAGTGCCGGTGAGGGTGGATGGTGAAGACGAATTCATGATGAGCCATCAACACGATCTCATCATAAAATCCGGCGCGCTGGTAAAAATTATAGGCTCGGTAAAAACCAGCAGCAAAGACCGGCTGGATAAAATCTTCGTTGATAAGTTCCTGCTGGCAAAACTCACCGGCAAAGATGTTCCGCACATCGCCATTTTTCTAAATGACGTGCAGCGAAAAGGGAAAAACCCCAAAGAGTATGGTATTGGCGCGACTTTCCTTCCGGGACATTTTAAGGGCTACACCGTCAAATTGAACCCGCTGGATGGCGTTTATTATTTCGACATCCGGCCAAACATGCTTACGGAAAACATTCTGAAAGATCACATTCGGACGTTTGATCATTTTCTGTTCAAGGAATTGTGGAAATTTCTCAAACGCCAGGCGGTCATCGCAAAGGTTGAAACTAAAAGGAGTTGATCTGTGATGATTTAAACCTGATCTGGTCATGCTCAAAGTCACCGAAATCGCGTTTTGTTGTTACTCCGTCACCGACATGCCGCGCGCCCGCAAGTTTTACGAGGGCGCGTTGGGCTTGAAACCCACCACCATCATCGATCTCCCGGATGGCAAATGGGTGGAATATGAATTCGGGCCGTATGCGCTGTCCGTTGGCAGCATGTCCGGCTGGAATCCCAGTCCCGACGGCTGCACCGTGGCGCTGGAGGTCGAGGACTTCGATGCCGCCATCGCGCACCTGCGAAATCACGGCGTGAAGTTCCGGATGGAACCGTTTCCCACGCCTGTCTGCCGCATGGCATTCATTTCCGATCCCGACGGCAACACGATTTGCATCCACAAACGCAACGCGAAGTAAATCAATGCCGGAAAAACACGACAAAGCAGGGACAACCTTGAAGGAAGCTTCGCCAGCTTACCGTGTGTCGGCGGAGAGTGACATTGATTTGTCGTTGTTGAGAGACAGCCTGGCGAAAACGCCATGGGAACGTATGCAGGCCAATGATGACGCGCTGAATTTTGCCGAGTTGTTGCGCACAGCGATGGAGAAACGCCATGCAAAACCTTAGTGAACTGATGCACCGATTAATTTCGTCGCAAGTCGAGTTCGTTTTGGTAGGCGGATTCGCGGCGGTGGCGCATGGCGTCATTCAAGTCACACTCGATGTGGACATTTGCTGCCGGTTCAACGAGGCGAATTTGATGCGCATCCAGAAGGCATTCGCGGATTTGCATCCGGCGCATCGCTCAAGGCCGGATTTGCCGCTGGAATTGACACCGGACCAGTGTGCGAGCCTGAAAAATTTGTATTTGAAGACAGATCTGGGAATCGTTGATTGCCTGGGCGAAGTCCTGGGTGTTGGCAACTTTGAAGCAGTTCTGAAACATAGTGTTGAAGTGGAATTGCCTTATGGCAAATGCCGGATTCTTGACCTCGACGCGTTAATCCGCGCAAAAGAAGCAATGAACCGCGATCACGACAGAATTACCGCGAAGTATTTGAAAGAAATCAAAAAGCAGCAAAGCCGGAACTGATTTTCCCATGTCTATTCTAGTTAAACCTGACACCAAGGTCCTCGTCCAGGGCATCACCGGCAGCTTCGGCGCGCGGCACGCGCAGCTCTCGATGGATTACGGCACGCAGGTCGTCGCCGGCGTCACCCCCGGCAAGGACGGACAAGTTTTTGAGCACGGCGGGAAGAAAGTCCCCATTTTTGACACGGTCGCAGCGGCGGTGAAACAAACCGGCGCGACAGCTTCCGCCGTTTTTGTTCCCGCCGCCTTTGCCGCCGATGCGATTCTGGAAGGCGCGGATGCCGGGCTGGAACTGGTGGTGGCCATCACCGAGGGCATTCCCGTGCGCGACATGATTCGCGTGAAGCGCGCATTGCACGGCCGTGCGACGCGGCTTATCGGCCCGAATTGTCCTGGCATCGTCACGCCCGGTGAGGGAAAAGATTCCCACGGTGGCTGCCGCATCGGCATCGCCCCCGGGTACATCCACAAAAAAGGGCATGTCGGTGTCGTTTCACGCAGCGGCACGCTGACTTATGAAGCCGTCTGGCAACTCACCACCCGCGGCGCGGGCCAAAGCACATGCATCGGCATCGGCGGCGACCCGGTTCCCGGGCTTTCGCATCTCGAGGTGATCAAGTTGTTCAACGACGATCCGGACACGCACGGCATGCTTATCATCGGCGAGATCGGCGGCAGCGCCGAAGAAGAAGCCGCCCGGTGGATCAGGAAAAATTGCAAAAAACCCGTGGCGGGATTCATCGCCGGGACGACGGCGCCGCCTGGACGCCGCATGGGCCACGCGGGCGCCATCATCAGTGGCGGCGAGGGCACGGCGCAGGCGAAGTTCGCAGCGTTCAAAGCGGCGGGCATCGGCGTCGCCGCCACCCCGTCGGAAATGGCGGATACGTTGCTCAAGATGATGTGACTTTTTGCAGCCGCGCTTGTAAGCGCGCGGCCATTTTCCCGCGTTGTCACCAACGCGGCTACCGGCAGCGACGGACGATCCTTGCTTGACATTCGTCACCCGTCACCTGACACCTGTCACTTGTCATTTTCATGGCCCTGATTGATTTCATTTTAAACCTTGCGGCCTTGTTGTTGTGGCTGAACTGGCGTTCGGTCCGCCTTGATCCGCTCGGCCGGCGGACGCCGGCGACGTTGATTGGCACGCTTCGGCGGGCCGAGCCGCGGCGTTTGCGGAGATGGCATTTGCTGGCGGCGCTGGGGGGGCTGCTGCTGCTGCGCGCGGGAATTTACTGGCAGATCGGTTCGGCGGCGAACTGGGCGGGAAAATTGGATTTGGGCATCACCGCGCTTTCGTTTTCCAGCAATTTGTCCGGGCCGATGTTGTCGTTTCTACGAATGCTATTGTTTTCGATTTTCAGCTTCGGGCTGATGCTCGGTGTGTTTTATCTCTGGCTGCTGCTGCTTTCCATCCTGGTCGGGCCGGAACCCCTGCCCTTTCATCGGCTGGTGCGAATGCCTCTGGGCGGAATGGATCGCTGGGCGCGCGGAGTGAAATTTTTTCTGCCGCTGATTGTCATGTCGGTTTTTTGGTGGCTGGCGAGCTGGCTGTTGGTGTGCCTCCAAGTCATTCCCCCACCCGTCTCGCCGGCGCATCGCCTCGAAGAGGCGCTGGTCATCGGGCTGGGGAGTTATCTGACGTGGAAGTACCTGGTCGGTACGCTGCTCGTCCTGCATCTCCTGAATAGTTACATTTACTTCGGCAAACATCCGTTTTGGGCTTACGTGAACGCCGAAGCGCGAACGTTGTTGTCGCCATTACGTCGTATCCCCTTGCGACTGGAGAAAGTGGATTTCGCCCCGGTGGTGGGGATTGTTCTGGTTTTCCTTTTCGCCCATTTTGCCGAGAACGGCATCAAATCATCTGATCGGGTTTCGGAAACCGGAAAGCGACTGCCGCCCTTGATCGATATTCCTGGTTTGGTGGATATCTACGGGAAACTGCCGTTCTGAAGTTTTACGGTCCCATCACACCGGCACCTCGGTCTTCGCCTTCGGGAATTTGGCCGAGATGACCGCGCCCATGCTCGGCTCGCTTACAATGGAAAGCGTGCCGCCGTGCAGGGCAACGAGCCGCTTGGCGATGACCAGGCCGAGTCCCAACCCCTGCTGCTCCTGCATCGTGCGGTCGAATTGCATGTAAGCGCCGACGCGCGTGATTTGCTCGGTGGTAAATCCGCGGCCCTGGTCACTGATGGCCAGAGTAATGGTGTTGAACGCCTCGTTCAGCGACAGGCGAACGGACGAGCCGGGATCGGAAAACTTGAAGGCGTTTTGCGCAAGCTCATCCACAACCTTGCTGAGATATTCCTCGGCCATCGGCACGGGAATGTCCGCCAGTTCGAAGGCCAAATCCGAAGAACGATTCGCGAGCGCGGCCTGCGCGGAGGCATGCTTCTCCAGCAACGCAACGGGATGTTCCGTCCGGCCGAGACGCAGGGCGTTGACGTTTTTCGGATCGGCGGCAATCAATTCCAACTGCGCGTAAATCAAAAAGTTTTCGATGAGCCGCTCCAGCCGCTTGCCGGACTGGTGAACGACGTGGCCCATTTCGGCAATTTCAGCGGGTTTGAGTTTGGCGGCGTCGGCGGCGAGGATTTCGCCGTAGGCGAGAATGCCGTTGAGCGGCGTGCGCAGTTCGTGCGGCAGCATCAGGCTGATGTTGTCACGCAAATGGGCGAGCTTGCGCTCGGCTTCGTCGCGCACGGTCTGGGCTTTTTTCAGGCGCGCATCCACGGCGGCGTAAAGCGCATCGGTGGTGAAGGGTTTCGGCAGGTAATCGTCGGCGCCCAGTTCCATGCCGTGCCGCATGCCCGCGTTGTCGGCGAGGCCGGTCATCAGGATGAACGGAATGGAGGCCGTGGGCGCTTCCGTGCGCAACGAGGACAAGGTCAGATAACCGTCCACTTTTTCCATGTTCACGTCGCAGAGAATAAGGTCGGGTAATTCTTTGCGCGCTTTTTCGATGCCATCCGCGCCATTGACCGCTTCGATGACTTCAAAGCCTTTCTGCTTCAGCGCCAGATAAATCATCTCGCGCAGCCATTCCTCGTCGTCTATGACCAGAATTTTCTTCACGGCATTTGTGCCCTGAAATGAGCAGGATTTATGCCTTTCCTCAAGCGATATCGTCTCCAAGTTTTTGAGACAATATCAGAAAAAACAACGCCTTTTTGCCCTGCTTTACTTGCGTTCCGCCAGGGGCACGTAATGGTTGAGCGTGCGCCCGGTGTAAACCTGACGCGGCCGATAAATGCGGCTTTTCGTCTCCTCCATGATTTCCTTGTAATTCGCAATCCAGCCGGGCATCCGGCCAATCCCGAAAATCACCGGGAACATTTCCACCGGAATGCCGAGCGCGCGCATGATGATGCCGCTGTAAAAATCCACGTTCGGGTAAAGCTTGCGCTCCACGAAATACGAATCCTTGAGCACGGCTTCCTCCAGATGTTTGGCAATGTCCAACAACGGGTCATTGATGTGCAGCCTGGACAAAACGTCGTCGCAGGCTTTTTTGATGATTTTGGCGCGCGGGTCGTAATTTTTATAGACGCGATGGCCAAAGCCCATGAGTCTTTTGCCGCTGTTCTTGTCCTTCGCCGCCGTGATGAATTTCGAGCCGTCGTCGTTCTCGCGGTGAATCTCCTTCAACATCTCAATCACCGCCTGGTTCGCGCCGCCGTGCAACGGCCCCCACAACGCGCATACGCCGGCGGACGCGCTGGCGAACAAATTGGCCTGGCTCGACGCCACCATGCGCACGGTGGACGTGGAGCAATTTTGCTCGTGATCCGCGTGCAGCAGGAAAATCAAATCCAGCGCCTTGACCACTTCCGGCCTTAATTCATAGTCCTCATACGGCATCGAAAACAGCATGTGCAGGAAATTGGCCGTGTATTTGTAGGCCCGCTTCGGATAAATCAACGGCAACCCGCGCGACTTGCGGTAAGAGTAGGCCGCGATGGTCCGCACCTGTGAAAGCAGCTTGGCCACATACAGGTCGAATTGTTTCGCCTTGCCCCATTGCCAGTTCATGAGTTCCTCATCGAAACAACTGGCCGCGTTGATCATCGCCGAAAGGATCGCCATCGGATGCGCCCCGGTCGGAAAACCCTCGAAATGAAATTTCATGTCCTCGTGGAGATATTGATTCTCCGTCAGCAAATCCGAAAAGCGCCGCAACTGATTGTGGTTCGGCAATTCGCCGTAAATGACCAGGAAGGCGGTTTCGATGAAAGTGGATTTCTCCGCCAGCTCCTCGATGGGAATGCCGCGATACTGCAAAATCCCCTTTTCGCCATCGATGAACGTGATTTTGCTGACGCACGAACCCGTGTTGCCGTAGCCGTCGTCCAGCGTGATGTAGCCCGTGTTCGCGCGCAGCGATGAAATATCCACCGCCTTTTCGCCTTCGCTGCCTTCAACCGTTGGCAGCACATATACTTTTCCGTCCAACTCCAGTTTCGCTTCCTTGCTCATGTGCTTCTTTTTTGATGTCGGTTATTAATTCTCGTTTTGGAAAGTTTGGCGTTGGAATGATGATTTTGCAAGCGGCTAAAACCGGATTTTTTAATCATGCGCCAATTTCACTGGCGCGGTGTTGAACTTGATGGCTGAATTCAGCCGTCACATGAAACGCTGGGCCGCCCTCACCGTTCTGCTTTACGCCGTTGCGTTGATAACGTTTACCGTGCCGGCCATCTGGACTGCTTTCAATGGCTGGTCGGACAAGGGCGTCAGTTTGCAGAACGCGCTGAAAATATATCAGCGGTGGGCTACTGGCTCTGGCTGGCCGTGCTCGTCACCGGCCAGGCATTGCTGCTGTTGTTGCCAATCAACATTGCTGAACGCCGGTTGCCCGTACGCCGGCCGCTGAAAATTCCGGTTGTGGTGACCGCGTTCTTCCTGGCCAACCTTTGCTTTGCCGGACTGCTTTCGATTCTTTGCGCCGATTTCAAGGAAGATGGCCTGGATTTTTTCGGTTACTTCCTGCCGTTCAAGCCGAACCAGGTATCCGCTTCCCACTTTCAAACTGAATTTGGAGCCGTAATCACCGGTCTGGCTTTCTGGATTATTTGGGCCGTCATCTTTCGCAGCTTCACCAAATCCGACGACCCGGACACGTTGCTCAAACGTATTATCCGCTGGCTCCTGCGCGGCAGCATCCTCGAACTCCTCGTCGCCGTGCCCAGCCATATCATCGTCCGCCGCCGCGAAGACTGCTGCGCGCCTCTCGGCACGTTTTGGGGCATCGCCACCGGCATCTCCGTCATGCTGCTTTGCTTCGGCCCCGGAGTGTTCTTCTTATTTGTGGAACGGTGTAACCGGTTGCAACCAAAGGAAACGAACGCGGACGGCACGCCGACGGGTTGATTTTTTACGGAGGTTATGCTGCGATTCTGTAAGCGAAATAGGCGCTGACCGCCATGGAGAGAATAAACATGCCCGCCATGTCGCCAAACATGAGATAAAGCGTTCCCGCCGTTGACAACAAGGCAATGGCCGCGGCGATGATGCCAAGTGACGTGTCCGTTCCCCTTGCCAGGATGCGCGCGCCCAGACCCGAGAGCGCGCCGATGCCCGTGCCCATCAGCGGAAACCGGAAACCGGCCCACTCGAAGAAACCATACATCAAGCCCGCGCCCAAACCGGCTCCCAGCACCGCGCCCAATATTCCCAAGCCCAAACTGAATTCCCCGGCGGCCTTTGCCTTGGGCGTGGCGGCAACCACTAGCCTGTTGGACTGCGGAGGAGGGCGGGTGGCGGGCGGCGGCGGAGAACTGGCCGCCGCAGCCTGGTGAACGGGCAGGTTGATTCGAAGGGGGCCACCCAGCGCAGCGGCGGGAGGAGGCGGGACTGTTTGCATCGCCGGTTCGACCGATGGTTCCATCGCGGATTCGGGAAGAATCTGGGTCAGAATTTCGTTGGCCTCCTGGGTTCCATCGGCCCCACAAGCGGGACAATTGACCGAAGCCGGCATCAGTCCGTTGTCCGGGTCAACCTCAAATATGTATTTCTGACCACAGCCGCAAACGATTTTGATGTCCATGTGGCCTCGCTTTTCGGTTCAAGCTTGCATCCGGCGGGAATTCACGCGGCGGATTCTAGGTTTGAAAGCCGATGCTGTCCACAGCTTTTCATCCCGGGCCAACTTGACGGGCATAATTTGACGCCAATACCAACTTGAGTCAGGGAAAGGAACGGCCGCGTGGGTCCTGGAAGCGCCGGCGTCTCGCCGGCAGATGAATCAGTCCATCACCCTGCCACGAGCCGGCGGGACGCTGGCGCTCCCAGAAAGGAGAAAATGGTTGCGTTGACAAAGTGCGGCCCGCTCTGACTTTCCCCTTTTGCTTTCCCGCGCCGCAGCTTAATTTGCGCGCAGGCAAATGGCTCTAAAACTGTTCAATACACTCTCGCGCTCAATCCAGGAGTTCGCGCCGCTCGCTCCCCCCAAAGTCGGCGTGTATTGCTGCGGGCCGACCGTCTATGACTTCGCCCACATCGGCAACTGGCGCACGTTCGTCTTCGGCGACCTCGTCCGGCGCACCCTCGAATTCAAGGGCTACGCCGTCACGCACGTGATGAACATCACGGACGTGGAGGACAAAATCATCAAGCGCGTCCGCTTGTCGCGCCAAAGCGCAGCGACGGCGGAGGAAACCAAAACTTCCCTCCGTGATTTCACCGGCAAATATGAGGCCGCGTTTTTTGAAGATTTGAAAACGCTGAATTGCCTTCTGCCCCACCACACGCCGCACGCCACCGAACACATCGCCGACATCATTGCGCTCATCGAAAAGCTCATCGCGCACGGCATCGCTTACCAAGCCGCCGACGGTTCCGTTTATTTCAGCATCGAAAAATACCGCGGTTGCGGCGGCACCTACGGCCAGTTGCTCAAGCTCAACTTCGATCCCGCAGAGGCGGGACGGGCGGTCCATCGGGTCAAGAGCGACGAATACGCCAAGGAATCCGTCGCCGATTTTGCGCTCTGGAAGGCGCGCGGGCCGGAGGACGGCGACGTTTTCTGGCCCAGCCCGTTCGGCGAGGGCCGGCCCGGCTGGCACATCGAGTGCAGCGCGATGAGCACGAAAATACTCGGCCCGAGCTTTGATTTGCATCTCGGCGGCGAAGACCTGATTTTCCCGCATCACGAGGACGAAATCGCCCAGAGCGAAGGCGCGACCGGCAAACCGTTTGTGAAACACTGGCTGCATGGCGCGCATCTGCTGGTCGAAGGCAAAAAAATGAGCAAGTCGCTCGGCAATTTTTTTACGCTGCGCGATTTGCTGGCGAAAGGTTTCACCGGCCGCGAAATCCGTTATTCGCTGCTCACCGCGCATTATCGCGAGACGTTCAACTTCACGCTCGAAGGTTTGCAGGGCGCGCGCGCGGCATTGGCGCGAATTGACGAATGCCTCGGCAAGTTACGCGAAGCGGCCGGAACGCCGGCCTCCGGCCCGGCACGAACCGATCCGCAAAAAACACCGCAACCCGCCGGGTCGGAGACCGGCGCTCCGAATGAGTTGCTCACACGCTTCACCGCCGCGCTTGACGACGACCTGAACATTTCCGCCGCATGGGCGGCGGTCTTCGAATGGGTGCGTGAAACCAATCGCCGTTTGGCCGAAAATTCCCTGTGCGCAACTGACACCCCTTTCGCGCTGGCCGCGTGGGATAAGGTTGATTCCGTGCTCGGAATTGGCACAAAATCAGGGGCGGAAATTCCCGGTGAAATTCTGGCGCTGGCCGAAGCGCGGACCGCTGCAAAGAAGGCGAAGGATTTTAAACGCGCCGACTCGATCCGGGACGAATTGAAGGCCAAAGGCTGGGTCATCGAAGACACGCCCAAAGGGCCGAAGCTGAAGAAAATTTGAACCACAAAACACACGAAAGGCACGAAATTAAAATCCGCTTTAATCTTTTGCACAGTTCGTAAATCGTAAATCGTAAATCAAAAATGGCAAAAAGCTTGTTTATCACCTTTGAAGGCACGGAAGGCTGCGGCAAATCCACGCAGGTGGAGCTGCTGGCGGAACGGCTGCGCGCACTGGGACATCGCGTGCGCGTGTTGCGCGAACCGGGCGGCACCCCCATCGGCGAGGAAATCCGCCACACGCTCAAGCACAGCAAGGTGAACGTGACCATGACCTACGAAACCGAATTGCTGCTGATGAATGCCAGCCGGGCGCAACTCGTCCGCGAAACCATCCGCCCCGCCCTGTCGGTCGGTGAGATTGTCCTGTGCGACCGCTTTTACGATTCGACAACGGCGTATCAGGGATACGGACGCGGGTTGGATCTGGCGCTGGTCACGAGCGTGATTGACTTTGCCGTCGGCGACACGCGGCCCAACCTGACCCTGCTGCTGCATGTGCCGCCGGAAGTCAGCGCCAAACGCCTCGCCTCGCGCCAAGCCACCCTGCCCTTCGTCCGCGACCGGCTTGAGGAGGGCGACCGATATTTCTTTGAGCGCGTGGCCAAGGGTTACGATGCCATCGCCGCCGCTGAACCGAACCGGGTGCGGTTGGTGAACGGCGCGGGCGCAGTTGAAGTTGTCTGCGAAAACATCTGGGAGCTCGTCCGGCCGGTCCTGCCGCGCATCGGACGCTGGTAAACGCGCTTGCCGAATTTCCAGCAGCGAATACTTTTACAATATGATCAAAAAAACAATCGGGGAAATCGAGGCGAAGATTCGCGGCGCGGACGCCGTCAATGAAGAGCGCAAACGTGAGTTGCTCCAGTTGCTCGGCACGCTCAAGTCCGAGGTC
The DNA here is from genome assembly GCA_963744965.1 of uncultured Verrucomicrobiae bacterium. Classification (GTDB taxonomy): domain Bacteria; phylum Verrucomicrobiota; class Verrucomicrobiia; order Limisphaerales; family UBA11358; genus UBA11358. The sequence continues at coordinate 232,269 of CAVUVT010000011.1, read as the reverse complement.
GGCAAGCTGGCGAAAACGCACGATGAACAGGCCGAAAGCATCGCCGGTTTCACGCAGCTTTCCGCACACGAGGCCACGCGCACAAAGCAAAATCCGCAATCACTTCACCATTCGCTTCAGGGTTTGCGCTCGTCGGTGGATGGCTTCGAGAAATCGAATCCCCGGCTCGTCCAAATCGTCAACGCCATCAGCAATACCCTGTCGAACCTGGGAATCTGACCGAATTTATGATTGATGATTTACGATTTACGATTTTCCCCGTTTCCGCAAGCTGTTGAAAATCATCAATCGTAAATCGTAAATCAGTCCGCTTGCGGCTCCAGCTTCGCAACCGCCGCCATGACTTCGTCGGCAATTTCCTGGTAGATTTCCTTGAGCCGCGCCTTGGAACAATTCTTCGCCTCGGCCCGCAATTGTTCAAACATCATTGGCCGGCCATATTTCACGGCCACTTGTTTTGGTCGGGGAAATATGATGTGCCGCCCGTAAGCCTCGAACGTCCCAAACGTCCGCACCGGCACGACTGGGGCGTTGGACTTGATCACCACCAGCCCGATGCCCGAGCGCGCGGGCTGCAACTGGCCGTCGCGCGTCCGCGTGCCTTCGGGAAACAAAATAATCGCGCCGCCGGCGAGCAACCGGTCGAGGATGCCCTTCAGCCCCGCCGCGCCGCCGCCGTCGCGGTCCACCGGCACGGAATTCCACGAACGCAACAATGCGCCGACGCCCGGAAAGCGAAACAAACTTTCCCGCGCGAGATAATTAATCGGACGGCGCAATCCCGAACCGACTAGCGGCGGGTCCAGAAAACTCGCGTGGTTGGAGGCAAGAATGACCGGGCCGGTATGCGGCACCTGCTCCGCATTGAAGGCGCGCCAGCGGAAATAAAACCGGTACAGCGCGCGAAAACCGATCCAGCCGAGGCGGTAGCTGAGGTTCATAAACTGGGAAAAGCGAGGATGGAGGATGGAGGATAGAGGATGGAAGGCGCGCTTCGCAGTTTGGATTTGCCATTCTCCATCATCCATCCTCCATTATCGTTTCACCGCCGCCAGCCGGCGGCGGACCTCCGCCAGGATCAGGCCGCTCGTTTGCTCGGAAGTCATGCTCGAATTATTGATGACCTTTGCGCCCAGCGCGACCATCAACGGTGCGGTTGCGCGCTGACTGTCGCGCTGGTCGCGCGCCGCGAGATTTTCCTGAACCCCATCGGCGGCGCGGCGGCGGGAGCGTTCCTCCAGTTTCGCGTCGAGATAAAATTTGAAATCGGTTTCGGGAAAAACATTCGTCCCGATGTCGCGCCCTTCCATGACGAGATTGCCGAATTGGACGCACTCGCGCTGGCGTTTGACCATCCATTTGCGCACCTGGGGAACCGCCGCGACGTGCGGCACGGCGGCGCTGGTTTCGGCGGTGCGGACTTCCTTTTCGGGATAATGGCCGGCCACGAGCAGCCGCACCCGGCCATCCACGCAGACCAGCGACGTTTTCCATTTTCGGCAGGCGGCGGCGACGGCCTTGGCGTCATGCACGTCAATCCGGCTTTTCAGGCAATACCACGCCAGCGTGCGATACATCGCGCCGGTATCCACATAAACGTAGCCGAGCGCCCTGGCCACGAGCTTCGCGTTCGTGCTCTTGCCACTGGCACTCGTGCCGTCAATGGCGATGATAATCGGTTGTTTCATCTGTAAAATTGTTAAATCGTCAAACCGCTGTTTCCTCTCTCATTAACACCCGGCTTCAGCCGGGTGCAATGACCAATCAGAACCGAAAACCGTTTCAACGGTTTGATCGCACGGTGGAGAAACTGGAAACCGTTAAAACGGTTCCGGCTCGCCTATCGATTCCCACCCGGCTGAAGCCGGGTGTTAATGAGAAACAACGATTGTGCCCGAAATCAATCCGCAAACAAATCCTCTTCCTTCAGTTTCCGGCCCGTCTTTGCGTCCAGAATTGTCGCGCCCAGCCCTTTCGGCGGCGGGGCGGCGAGCTTCTGGAAAAAATTCGGAAACGTCTTTTTCACGCACGCGGGATTCTTGATTTTGATGCCGGGAACTTTCAATCCCAGAACCGCAAAACACATCGCCATGCGATGGTCATTGTAAGTCTCAATCTCCGCGCCGTGAAGTTTGGACGGATAAACTGTCAATGTATCGCCTTCCTCGACGACCTTCGCGCCGCACTTGGTCAATTCCGTCCGTAACGCCACCACGCGCTCGGTTTCCTGAACGCGCAGGCGGCCGAGGTCGGTGAAGCGGATTTTTTCTTCTAGAATGGGACAGATAACAATCGCCGTCATGATGCTGTCGCCCAGATCATGCAGCCTTGAAAGGTCGCGCTTTGAAGATTTACGGATTTCCCGGACGAGACGCTGGATTTCTTTTTCATCTGCTCCTTTGGCCCTTTTCTCCGCTCCAAGAAGCTCATGCATTTTCGGGCCAAACGTCATGAATTCACGAAAATGTTCGTCAATTTGCCAGCCTGAGCGGGGCCAGTTGACGACCTCAACCCGGCTCGAAAGAATTCTCTCCCACTTCATGGGCGAGCCCGGTTTGCCGAAACCGGTAATAGTTTCGCTGGAGGTTCCCGGCGCGCGTTCCAATGGTGCGCCCGGCTCCAAGGGCTCAACCGAGATGGGTGTCAGCTTCTCTACCGCCCAAAAATAACTCCCGCTCGAAGCATCCGGCTCAATCTGAAATTCCCCGCCTTTCATCGGAAATGCTTCAATCAGCTTCGACGTCATCGCCACATAAGGCGATTCCTCGGCGTTCTCGCCAACGACTTCAATTTTCCATCCGGTCAGTTTCGCACATAACAGTAGCGCGGATGCGAATTGCGAACTTTCTTCGATACTTACTTTGCACGACTGTGGCTTTTCGCTCGTCAGCATTCCCTGATATTTCGGAGCAAAGGGTTCAACAATTCGTTTTCGATAAGAAAAAGATTCATGGCCAAAAATTTTTACGGGCAGCTTGTCATTGCCCTTTTCTGATTCGACGCGGTAGCCAAGTTCGCGCAACGCCTTGAACAATGCCGCCTGCGGACGCTCGTGCATTCGCGGGACGCCGTGCAATCGGTAAACGCCCTTGCCCAGACACACCAACGCCGCCAGAAATCGCGCCGCCGTGCCGGCGTTGCCCACAAAAAGTTCCAAGGGATTTTCCACCGTGCCGCCGCCGGGAACTTTCCCGCCTTGCCCATAAACCGTGATGGTGCGATTGCAAATTTCGTCCGGGTCCGGCTCGACGTTCACCATGAAGCCAAGTTCCTGCAAACACTCGACCATGATTTGGGTGTCCTCGCTCCACAGCGCGCCTTGGAGGGTCACTTCGCCGTCCGCCAGCGCCGCGAGGATGAGAGAGCGGTTCGTGATGCTCTTCGAGCCGGGCACGGTTATTTCCGCGCGCACCGGTTTGTCGAGCGGCACGATTTCGATCAAATCAGGTAGAGCCATTTTATTTAGCCACAGATGAAACACAGATTGAACACGGATAAAGGCATCCGCAGATTTCGCAGACGAACGCAGATGAATCGCATCCGGAATAATCTGCGAAAATCGGCGCAATCTGCGGACAGACAAATCTGTGTTTCATCTGTGACCATCTGTGGCTGGGATTCATTCGGGAGAAGGCGAGGCGCAGCCGGCGCACCAATCGTCGCGCCGCTGCTTGGCCGTTTCAAAAAACTTTGCCACGGCCTTGGCGTCGGCTTTGGCCAGAACGCGCTGGAATTTCTTCAGTTCCGCGATGAATGAGCCCACGGACCTGGCGAGGTTCCGGCGATTGGCCAGGGCGATGTCGCGCCACATCTCCGGCGAGCCGGAGGCGATGCGCGTCGTGTCGCGAAAACCGTTCGCGCAAAGCGCGGCTTGAAACTCCGGCCGCGCCGGGCTCAACACCAGATTCGCCAGCGTCGCGGCCACCACGTGCGGCAAGTGGCTCGACCGGCTGACCAGCATGTCGTGCGTCGCCGGCGTTAATTCCAGCACCCGCGCACCGGCCGCTTTCCAAAAGCGTTCGACTTTTTTCAGCGCCGACCGGTTGGTTTTTTTTGTCGGCGTCACCACGCAAACGGCATCCACAAACAAATCCGCGCGCGCGGCGCTCACGCCGGTTTTTTCCGCGCCAGCCATCGGATGACCGCCAACAAAATGTGCGCCGGACCTGGCAATGAGGGTTTCCAATTCATGCATGACGCCGGCCTTGACGCTGCCGACATCGGTCACAATCGCGCCGGGTTTCAGCGCCGGCAACATTCGCACGGCGAGCGGATGCATTTGCCCAAGTGGCGCGCAAAGAATGACAAGGTCGGCATCCCAAACGGCGGCAAGCAAATCGGTGGTGATGAAATCCGCCACGCCCGCTTTTTCACAATCCTTCAGGCTGGCGGCACGGCGGACGAAACCCGCGGTTTGGCGCGCGAGTTTCCGGCGTCTGACGGCCAGCCCGATGGAACCGCCGAGCAGGCCCACGCCGATGATGGTTATCTTCCGAAAAAGCACGACCGAAGCATAGCGGATGGAGGAGGGAAGATGGAAGATGGAAATCGCGGTTCCTGGGAGCGCTGGCGTCACACCGGCGAACGAATCAGTTCATCACTGTTACCAAGAAAGCCGGCGAGACGCCGGCGCTCCCAGGTGTGCGGTGTCGGAGTTCAGGCTTCAGTCTGTTTCGTACAGCAAGCTAAAGCTTGAACTCCAACTTCATTGGATTCCCGCCTTCCTTCGCCGATTGAAAACAGGCATCCAGCACCTGCTGCGTTTTCAGCGCCCACATCGGCCATTCGTCGTTGAGTTTCCCCGATAAAACCTGGCGGGTGAAGTTGCGGAACATGATGGTGTTTTGGGCGGTCGCATGACCCAGTTCGCCTGACTCGGGAATGGGTGTCGGCCTTTGATCGGCGCCAGCCTCCCGGATGCGAACTTCGGTCCGGTTGACCTCGAAAGCCGGTTCCCGGCTGTTGAACGGGTGGACGAAATCCGGCAGCCGCAGCCAGCCATTCCGGCCACTGATAAAAACCCATTGCTGATCGGCGACGATAAAGGCGCAGTAAAATTGGGCGGAAACGTTGTCATCGAAAAAAAGTTCGGCGGAAAATTCGGTGGGTGCGGGCACCCGGCCACCGGTCCGCCCGGATTCCGAGAGGATCTGGCCCGTGACCGTGTGCGGTAATTGCCATTTCATTGTCCAAAGCGTGAACCGGATGCAATACCAGCCCAAATCGCCGAGGCAGCCAGCCGGCTCGAGCCGCCCATCCACGCGAATGTTGCCGCGGGAAAATTCATCCGAGCCGCAAAAACTAAATGCCGACGAAATCCGCCGGATGGAACCGACACTTTTCCCATCGTCAAGCACTCCACGAACGCGCGGCAAACGCGGGTTGTGCATGAACATCACACCGTCCATGAACTGCACGCGATTTTTCCGGCAGACGTCCGTCATTGCCTGAACGTCGGCGAAACTGACCCCGCACGGTTTCTCACAGATGACGTGCTTGCCCGCCGCCGCTGCGCGCAAAACCCATTCCTTGCGCAACCCGGTCGGAAGCGGGATGTACACGGCATCCACGTTTGGCGAGGCGAGCAGTTCCTCGTAACTGCCGAGAGCTGTTGGCGGCGTTGCAAACGGAAATTCCGCCTGACCTTCGTTGATGAACCGGCGGCTCTTTTCCAGGTCGCGGCTGGCGACAGCCGAAACGACACAGTCCCCGGAATTGAAGATCGCCTTCCAGTTTTGACGGCCGATGTTGGCCGTGCTCAAAATTCCAATACGCAGTTTTTTCATGTTTTCGTCAAATGTTAAATAAGTAACTCGTTAAACAAGTGATTGGTTCAACGCGTGGCTCGTAATGGCCGGACTCATTTAACTTATTTAACGAACCACTCATTTAACCAGTCCCGCCGCTTCCCGCACCCGTTCCAAAATCACGTCGGCGATGCGCGGTTCGCTGCCGATGGCGGGCGAATACCAGACCCGCCGGCCGTTCTTCTCCGTCGGATTACACCATGTCGGCTGCCCGGCGGCAAGGCGTTGTTCGACGACCCGTTTTGCCTCGCCGAGCAACACGGGAATGTCCTGCTGCGTGTGCAAACCGTCACTGATGAAAAACGGGACCACCACCAGATTTCTCGTCTGCGCGAGTTGATAGCAATCGGCGATGCGCGGAGATTCTTCCAGGTAAACCGCCTGAACGCCGGCATAAAGGTTCATGGCGCGAATCAATTCAATCTGCCGCTCGATGGCCTGCCGCGAATTTTCATTTTCTTCCGTGCCGTGGCCGGCAATGAACAGCGTGATGTCCTGCGGCTTGGGCGCGCGCGGGAACGGAAATTGCGCGACGATTTCCCGGGCGCGGGCCAGAAGCACCTCGGTCATGCGGTTATGGGTGCCGACCGGGCGGCAGTAAAACCATTCTGAATTTTGAGTTTTGAATTTTGAATTTTGAGTAAAGCCCAGTTCGCGCGGGATGACTTCGCCGCTGAAGTAACCTTCGCTGATGAACAGCGGCACGATGAATACGCGCGCAGCGGAAATCTCCGGCAAAACCTTTTTGATTTGCGGCTCCTGTTTCCAGAACGCCTCGCGCACTCCGGCGAAAATTTTCCGGCGGCGCAATTCCGCCGCGTGCTGATACACCGGAGCGGCGGAATTGGCGTTTTGCGTCGTGCCGTGGCCGAACACCACCAGCACGGCGTCGGAGAAATTTTCATTGTTCACGCACCAAGGTTGGCGCACCTAAAAACTGTTCGCAAGCCGGCTGCAACATGTTTTTTGAGTACTGGTGCCGTTTGGGTGGGGCGAGGCTACCGACGAGCCGGCTCGCGGGGACGCTCGCCCCACCCTTCGCTGTGAAATGAACCCACTACCTTTATTTGAAACCTTTTGACACTCCAGGCGTCTTAAGCTCAAATTGTCCGCGAAATCAACCGAACCTATGAAAACAACAAACTTGATCAAATTCACCCTCGCACTGGCCGCCACCTTCGGGCTGGCGTTTGCCGCTGCCGCCGATACCGCTCAATTGCCGCCCGCTTCAACGAAAACCGGCGTGACTTACGCCACCGACATCAAGCCCATTTTTGAAGCCTCGTGCGTCAAATGTCACAGCGGTGAAAAACCGAAGGCCAAACTGAAACTGGACACGTTGGAAAACGCGCTCAAAGGCAGCAAGGACGGCAAGGTCATCACGGCCGGCGACAGCGCCAAAAGCCCGCTGGTGTTGAACGTGGCTCATCTCAGCAAAGACCACGATTCCTGGATGCCGCCGGCCCACAACAAGGCGAACATCGGCCCGCTCACGCCCGAGCAAATCGGCCTGATCCGCGCGTGGATTGATCAGGGAGCGAAGTGAGTTGGCCGCCAAGAGGCGCAAAACTTTAACGGCCGCTGGACACGAAAGGTAGGGCGCGCAGTCCCCTGCGCGCCGTAGTTTTTTTGGTGAGGCAAGCGCCTCGCGAGCCTGATTTCTTTATCTGCGAATTACGAATGGGTCGGGGCCGCACCCGTCGCACGAAGCCTTGACCGGGACCGGTCAAAAATCCTCTGGCAATTGCTGGCACCGCGCAGTAAAACTTCCACACCCCAAGCAGTTCCAGAGGGCAAAGAATATGAATTGGCGCTTCAACCATTGGCTATCGGTAATTGGTCATTGTCTATTCGCCGTAGGCGCTGCCGCAGGCGCTGGCAATCGGCTATTTCGCATCGGTCAGAGCGTTACACCGGGCGCAATCATCGGTGGATGCTTCAGTCGGCGCGAATTCAGGAATCGTGAGGCGGGCTTGCGGCGGGTTGGCGTGTGCGGCTCTAGCTCAAATTTATTGTCAGGCTCTACCGCCCGACCGCCGCACACGCCAACCCGCCGCAAATTCGACTTCGTCTTCCTCCCAATGTTTCATTTGAGCGGTGTGCGTTTCTGCTGACGCAACTCCTGCTGCTGGCGCAGCAACTCCATGCGGTCGGTCTCGGAGGTTTCCGGCTGGCTTGCTTTTTGCGTCAAAGCGGCAATCTGGCGGTCGAGAAATTGATTGCGCAATTTCAAAACCACGTCGCCCAGTTGCTGGTCGGGATTGGGAATTTTGCGGTCTTCGGCCACGGCTTCGGTGACGAGCGCCCGCATTTCGGACGATTCGCACTCGTCCAAAAACGCAGCCAGGTTTTTCCAGCTTTCATTCGTCTGCGCCGCGAGCCGCTTTTCAACAATCTGCCGCGCGAGCGGATGGGAAATCCAGTTCACGTCCAGATGCAACGCAGCCCAGGCAACCAAATCATCGTGCAGCAACAAAAGTTTCAGCAGCCAGAATTCCTGGGTGGACGGACGTGGTGTTTCGGCTTCCGACCCAACTGACACGGATTCGTCATCGTCCGGACTGCGGACTGCGGACTGCGGACTGCGGACTTTCAAAAATTCGGCGCGGACAGCTTCGGGCGAAACGCCGAGGCGCAACGCGGTCTTTTGCGCGTATTTGTCAGCGAGCACGTTGTTGCCGGTCTTGTGGACGGCCTCGGCCATGCCGCGCAAAATGGCGTTGCGACCTTTGTCGGTGTTCGGGTCGTCCAGTTTGCAGAGCCGATTTAAATAGTAGTCAAAAAATCCTTCGGCATCCTCCACCAGTTTTCGGAAGGCTTCGCCGCCGTTAGCCTTGATGAAACTGTCCGGGTCATGCGGCGCGGGCACCACGGCCACGCGCACGGCCAGTCCGGACGCCAGCAGATGGTCGAGTGAGCGCACGGCGGCGTTTTGCCCGGCTTCATCGGAATCGAAGCACAACATCACTTCATTCACATAACGCTTGATGATGCGTGCGTGGTCGGCGGTGAAGGCGGTGCCTTGTGGCGCGACGACGTTTTGCACGCCGGCCATGAAACAGGCGATCAAATCGAGCTGGCCTTCGCAAACGATGGCGAACCCGGCGTCGAGGATGGCGCGCTTGGATTTGTCGAGGCCGAAGAAAACCCGGCTCTTGGTGAAAATGGGCGTTTCGGGCGAGTTGACGTATTTGGCCGTCTTTTCGTCGCCGGATAAAACGCGGCCGCTAAAACCAATCACCCGGCCCTGCTCGTCGCAGATCGGGAACATGAGCCGGCCGCGGAAACGGTCATAGAAATTTACGATTTGCGATTTACGATTTACGATTTCAGCGTCCTCCGCAGCAGCGCTGGACTTGCGGATGATCAAGCCAGCCTTTTCAACCAAATCAAGTTCGTAGCCTTTGCTTTTGGCCCAATTAACCGTATCATCCCAATTTGGCGGCGCGGCACCAAGACGGAACAGTTTCACCGCTTCCGGCGACACGCCGCGTTTGGCCAGATAATCGCGGGCGACCTGGCCGCCGGCTTCATTAAGCAGCGCGTTTTGCCAGCGTTGGGTGATTTGCTCGTGGAGCTGGAGCAACTGGTCCTTGATGTGGCGCGATTGCTGTTCGCCGGGGGTCTGGTCGAATTCCAATGGAATTTTCGCGCGCTCGGCCAGACGGCGGACAGCGTCCATAAACCCGATGTTTTCGTATTCCTTGACGAAGGTGAACACGTCGCCGCCCTTGTGGCAGCCGAAGCAGTGAAAGATCTGGCGGTGCGGATTGACGTTGAAGCTGGGCGTTTTTTCCTTGTGAAAGGGGCAGAGGGCGACAAAGTTTGCGCCCGCCTTTTTCAGCGGCAGATACGAGCCGATGACATCCACGATGTCGCTGGCGGCGCGGATGCGTTCGCGGGTTGCGGGGGAAAGCGTGCCAGCCATGCTCGTTTGGCGACGCGACGCTTACTTCTTGATGTTAATCACCGCCGGTTTTGGCTCCGGCTTGGCGGCCGGCGGCGGAGCGGCTTCGATCAGCAGCGGGCCCAGGTAATCCTTGATGTAAGGCCCGGTGTAGGATTTGGCAAAGACCTGGTCCTGGATGGTGTACAAACTGGGAAAATAGTTGCCGCTATACAATCCGCCGCCGAACCAACGTTTCACATAGGCTTCGTGTTGTTTAATATCCTGCGCCGTGTAAACCGGCGCGTTCAGCAAAGCCAGCACGGCCACCAGCATGCAGGCAAACCGAATCATGCCTGCCAACATCCCCAAATAGTATTCGCCACCGCCGAACAAACTTTTATCGCCCAGGCGGCTGGCCAGCAGCCATTTGAAAAACATGAACACGAGCACAACCACGAATGCCAGAAGCAGATAACCAAAAATATCACTGGGCACCTGGCTCAACGAAGCGGTATTGACCAACAGTTGGGCGGCCATTTGATACCAAAGCCCGCACACCAGGACGAGCGACACCCATTTCAACAGCGGCAGCATTTCCTTTGTCATGCCGCGCTTGCGCCCGCGAAAAAATCCGATGATCAACATTGCTCCGACCACCCCGTCGAACCAATTGACCGGCAGATTATCGAGAGCCAGATTTGGTATTTCCGCACCAATCATAATCATGAGATTAAATTCTCCAATTTTGTATGCCAATTAAATTATAGCCGGTTTCATGCCAGTTTCGGGTTCCAAACGGCATTAAAAAACCGCGCCGCCACGAGAAAAATCCTTTGCGGCAGCGGGGTTTGCGCGGAGTTTTTCATCCGGCAAACCTCCATCAAGGCGGATTCGATGAAAGCCAGAACTGAATGTCCGCCGCCTGCGGATTGCGCGGATCCAGCGCCAAAACCTTCGAATAATGCTGCCGCGCCTGCGCCGGGTCGAACAATTGCTGCGCGTACAGATTTCCCAGCGCCAGATGCGCGCGCACCTCGTCCGGATTTGCCGCCAGAATCTTTTTCAATTCGTTCACCGCGTCGGTCATATAGCCCGCCGCCTTGAGCGCCAGCGCGAAATTATAACGCGCGTCCACCGAATCCGGCTGGATCGCCAGCGCCATCTCGTAAGCGGTGAGCGATTGATTGAAGTTCCGCAGCCGGAAGGCGATCACGCCGTAATTGTATTGTGCCTCGAACCAGTCCGGATCCAGTTCCGTCGCCTGACGATAGGATTGCAACGCGTCCAACCAGTTCGAATTCTGCTCAAATTCCCGCGCCCGGGTGAACGCACCCGCTGCCGTCCGCCGGTCGCCTGCCTGCGGTTTGCGCGGCGAAAGATACAAGTATCGCGGAAACATCGGCGGCGCGGGCTGAACAATCTTGACCGGCTTCGGTGCCATGACCGGCGCCGGTGCCGGCGCGGACGCCGATGGCGTTGGGATGCTGGACTTTGCCGGCGGCAACGGCGTCACCCCGACACGGTTGTTGTTCGCCACCGGTGGCGGCAGGGGCGTCACTTCATTTTCATTGTTTTTATCCGGCGCCGGAGAACGAAACCAGTTCAGCGGATTCAGTTTGTTCAAGGTACCCGTCTTTCCCGTTGACGCTACGGGCGGGGTTTCTGTCACGGGCGTCCCGATAATCACCGGTTGCGGCTGAACCTTCACGATCTGCGCCGGAGTTGTTCCGCGCGGCGGACCTGAACCGGCGCGGACAACCGCCTGCGTTCGTGTCAACCCGGTCGCGTGAACCGGGCTCCCGACCGCCGGCATTCTGTTTTCAGCCGTGAATGTGGCAGCTTGATTTTGATTCCCCGGTGGCGGGTTCGCCGCCGGCGGCTCCAGACCGTTCGCGATGTCGTTTACCGCGTCCCAATTCGCCGGACGCGGCGTCAGCGCCAGATACGCGCGATAATTTTGCAGCGCCAGCGTGTTGTCGTGCAAATACTGCTGCGCCACGGTCGCCAGGTTCAGCCAGGCCGGCGCGTAATCCGGCTGTTCCTTTGCCGCTGCCGCAAAAAATTGCGCCGCTTCGCGCGGACGTCCGCGTTCGACCCGCGCGAGTCCCAAACCGTTCAACGCCTCGGCGTTGTTCGGGCTTAGATAAAGCGCGGTGCTGAAACTTTTTTCCGCCGACGTGACATCGTGCGACTGAAGCTGCCCGAGGCCGAGCTTGAGCCAGCCTTCCGGCGCCTTGGGCCGGCGCAACGTGTAGGCGGTGAACTCGCTTTCGGCCGCGTCGGGTTTGTTTTGCTCCAGCCACAAACAGCCGAGATTGTAATGCGCCTCCATCAAATCGCGGTCGAGTGTCAGGGCGCGTTGATACGCCACCACCGCATTGGTTGGCTGGCCGGCATACTGGCACGCCACCCCGAGATAATTCCACGCCTGCGCGTTCGTGGCCAGGAGCGACGTGGCCGTCTTGAATTGCGCCATCGCGCCCGCGTAATCGCCGCGCTCCAGAAGTTTTTTGCCTTTGAGCAACGCGCGGGGGCCGGACGGCGAGCAGCCCGCCAGGAACAGGGCCAGCGCCAGGAAGATAAAACAACGAGAATGGAAGATGGAGAATGGAGAATGAAATCTTTCGATAGCGTGCCGTATTCCATCTTCCATCTTCCATCTTCCATCTTCGCCGATATTTTTTGTGGCCAGCATCGGCGCTGGTGGTAGCATCCGCACCCAAAAGTGTCAAGAAACGCGCAAACTCAATTCGGACAAGCGGTCCGCCGGCTGGCCATGGCTGCAACCGTCGGACTGGCGTGTTGGCCGGGCCGGGCCGCCGATTCGTTTGCCGTTCATTCCACCAACGCCATCGCGCGGGTCGTCACCGTTGAAAATGCAAACGCCATCTCCGATTTCCAGCCCGACACCGCCCGGGTGCAGGTGATGCTGGATCGCGGCCTCACGAATTTCACCGGCCAGGCCACGGTCGCCGCCGCCTGGCGCAGCCTCGTCTCGACGCAGGATGTCATCGGCATCAAGGTGTTCTCCACCGCCGGAATGCTCAGCGGCACGCGGCCCGCCGTCGTCGCGGCGGTGATTCACGGGTTGTTCGTCGCGGGCGTGCCGCCGCAACACATTGTCATCTGGGACAAACATGAGAACAATTTGCGCGCCGCCGGATTTTTCAAGCTCGGCGCACAACTCGGCGTGCGCGTGGCCGGTTGCGTGGAAGCGGGCTACGATCCAACGAACTTTTATCAGCCGGACACCGCCATCATCGGCAATCTGGTTTATGGGGATCTGGAATTCGGCAAAAAGGGCGAAGGTGTCGGGCGAAAATCCTTCGTCTCTTTGCTGGTCAGCCGGCAGATCACCAAAATCATCAGCGTCGCGCCGCTGCTGAACCAGGAATATGCCGGCGTTTGCGGACATCTTTACGGCCTGGCCATGGGCAGTGTGGACAACACGCGGCGTTTTGCGGACGACCCCGGCCGGCTGGCCATCGCCGTGCCGGAAATTTATGCCCTGCCCGTGCTGGGGGACCGCGTGGCGCTAAACATCACCGATGCGCTCCTCGGCCAATATGAAGGCGGTTCGCACGGTCTGCTGCATTATTCCTCGGTGCTGAATCAATTGTGGTTCAGCCGCGACCCCGTGGCGCTCGACACGCTGGCCATCAAGGAACTCGACCGCGAGCGGCGCGCGCTTGATGCGCCGGAATTCAAACTCAACCTGGAGATTTACGCCAACGCCGCCCTGCTCCAGCTCGGCGTGAACGACCCCGCGAAAATCCGGGTGGAAAAGCTGCGCTGACGGAAATTTACGATGTGCGCTTTACGATTTACGAGGTTAACCGCAATCCGGTCTGTCGCGTAAATCGTATATCGTAAACCGAAAATGGCCTGTTAGAACGGCCAGTTGATGCCGGCGGAAATATAAACCTGTCCGCCCAGGTTCAATTGTCCCTGCCGGCCGCCGCCGCTGATGGTGGCGTTTCCCAGCGACATGTATTGCACTCCCACGTAAAGGTCGCCGTTTTTCTCCAGGTGATACATCAAAGACGCATTCACATAGCCGCCGTACACCACGTCGGTCCCGTCAACCTGACCTTTGTTGGGCACACTGCTGGTGGGGATTATATCATTATATTTCAAACTTCCCGACACGATGCCAACAGCGGGGCCGGCGCCGGCTGACAGGCCGAAATCTTCATTCAAATCCCAATATACCGACGGCCCCAGCCGCACGGTGTAGAGCATCACGTCCAGCGTGCTCGAACCAGTAATGGTTTCCTGAGAAGAAGTATTGGTACTGCCGATCGGATTATAGTAAATGGACGATTCACCTTGCCGGTTGAAGCCGCCATAGTATGGCGCTTCCGGAACAACGACGCCGCCCGTGTTAAAAACATAAGTTGTCTGGTTGACCCGTGCCGACATGGAACTGTTGTCGGTGATGTTGATGGGCAGCAGGCCGAATCCCAAGTCCCAACCAATCCGCGCCCTTCCCCAATCCCACAGATTGCCGCCGTAGGCCATGTCGAATCCCGCAAACGCCGAACCGCTTTCTTGCGAGCTGCCGCTGGTGGAGTAGGACGTCGTGTCGTGCATGGTCAGCGATGAACCGGACAATTGGGACGCATTGTAGTAACCATAATTGCCGGTTCGACCGAACGCGGTTCCCAAGTTGTCCGGCAGCACATAGCCGTCGTCATAAACTCCGGCGGGTTTGCTGATATTGAACGTGCCCTTGGTACTGAAGTTGGCACTGATATTCAGCCCGACCATGGCTCCGATGCGGAAATGGCGCGTCCAGTCGTCATTGTCGGAAACCTTTCGAATCTCCCAGCGATCCCAGAGATCCGGGGACGGCTGCGGTTGAACGCCGGGTGGCGGTTGAACTCCAGGTTGTGGCTGAAGCCGCGCATCCGGAGGAACCAAGACCGGACCGTTGGGACTCGGGTTCTGGCCGGGGGTCTGCGATTGGGCCGCGGCCGCCAGCGCCAAACCCGCGAAACAATACAACAGGCACCGCCCCAAAAAATTCCGGGGACAAACTTTTCGGATATGGCTGGGCGAAAATGTCGGCATGGTCGTCAAGGGTTCAGAAACACGCGATAAAAACGATTACCGCTGTTCGGAGCGCTCACCGTCGCGGGCGGGCCGTAATCAATCCATTGCGTCCGGTTCGCCGGCGCGACGATGGACGGAACCGCCATTAACCAATTCGTGCAAAAAACACTTTGAGGCGCAATTACTATATTGGTGACTCCGGGATTATTCGTGTCCGTGACGTAGTTCGTGACGTAGGTGGTGGAAAGCAGATTGGAAGTGTAAACCACCGTGTAAGTCCGGTTGGTAAGGGTCGGAAATTCAATCAGCATGCTGCCGATAATCAGCGGGATGCTGTTGGTCAGCTTGAGGATGCGGGTGATGTTGACATTCGTGCTCATCGCCACCGCCGTCGGCGGCGCCAGATTGAGGTTGGTCACCGCGAATGCGTGCAATTGCGAATTGCTGAAAGAAAAATAATTGAATGCGAAAAATTGCAGCAGCAGATTGACACTTTGGTTTGTGTCGAGCGGGGAGTTATAAACCACGAAAGGATTTCCATTGTTCGTGCCCCAGGCGTTAAACAGTTGATTGGTCAAACCGGTTATGACGACCCGCGCGGAGGCGACGGCAACCGTGCCGGTGTTTGACAACAGGAGGGATTGCTCCACCAGTCCGTCTTGGGGGTCGTATTGCTGGGTGGAAGCAATCGTGGCACTCAACTGGCCGGGAAAGTAGCTCAAAACCGTGATATTGTTGCTGGCCAGATTGTTGGCCTGGTTGGGGTCGAGCACACCATTGTTCGTGCTGACCACCGACACAAAAGGCAGAACCCCCGCGTTGGTCGGCTGGACCGTCAACAGGAAATTTCTGAAAGCGCCGTTCGTCAGCGTGCCCAGGTTGAAAATGACGTTGCTGCTCTGAATACTGACCGTGAAAGTTTTGTTCGAAGGCGAGACACTTTTGTATCCGACGCCGGTGGGCAGCGTGTTGGTCAGAAAGACATTGGGCGCGGTGTTTGGCCCGAGGTTCGTGACGCTGACGCCATAAACCATCCAGTCGTTGGTGAAGACCGTTGAAGCGGGCACCGTCATCCCAACCGCCAGGTCCGCCTGTTGCACCACCGTGTTGGTGACCGTTGTGACAATGTTGGTGGTGGAGGGGGTGAGGGCTGGAGTGAACGAAACCGCCGTCACTGCGTCGGCGATGGTTCCCGCCGCCGTGGGCTGAACGATCACGGCCATCTGTGCAATCGTGCCGGTGTTGAAGCCGCCAAGGTCGAAGACCACAATATTGCCGCTGATCGAATTGACCCCTTGACTGTTGGTGGCGCTGAGAATTTGCAACGAGCCGACCAGTGTGTTGGTCACCTGCGTGTCTGCCGGAGTTATGCCGGTCAGATTGGTCACGATGATCGTGTAAGTCAGGGAATTACTGACGCCGACGGGACTGGGCGAAGCCGTGACCGAAAGCCCAAAGCTTTGCGCCTCGGCCCGAACGCCAGCCAGCATCAACCCCAGCCCCAACAAAGCGGACGGCCAAAATTTAGAGAAACCCTTCATGTTTGATGACGGAGTCAATGTGTTTCCGAACTTAAACAGCGGTAAAGTGCGAAAGTTTCAAGGATTTGGCAATCTTTGTGTCCGGCGACAGCCCCAAAAGTGGCAACCCTCATTTTCCCTTCTCAAAAACTGGTTCCCCGCCCGCACGGAAAAGAAGTTTCATTGAAGGCAACGATGCAGTTTCAACTGGACAAATTGTTTTCCTGGTCAAGATTGGTCTGGCTGACAAATGATGCGCCCGACTTCAAACCCAAACCCAGGAATTGACATGAAAAACTCTTTGTTGCTGTGGGCATTGACCTTGCTGCCCGGCGTTGCTCTTTTGGTTGCCGCACAAACGGCGGAGGCGAAATTGACGGTCGGCGATCCGGCGCCAAAACTCCAGGTCGCCAAATGGGTGCAAGGTGATCCGGTGAAGGTATTCGACACCAACCACGTTTACATCGTCGAGTTCTGGGCCACCTGGTGCGGTCCTTGCCGGGCCTCCATCCCACACCTCAACGAATTATGGCAAAAATTCAAGAACCGCGGGCTTATCGCCATCGGACAGGATGTCTGGGAGCAGGACGACAGCTTGGTCGCGCCGTTCGTGAAAAAAATGGGCGACCAGATGACCTACCGTGTTGCGCTCGACGACAAAAGCAGCGAAACCAAAGGCACCATGGCGGCAACCTGGATGGCCGCTGCCGATCAAAACGGCATTCCCACCGCCTTCATCGTCAACCAACAGGGCCGCATCGCGTGGATCGGTCACCCGATGACGCTGGACGAAAAGACGTTGGAAGACATTCTGGCTGGCCGGTTCGACATCGCCGCTTTTGCCTTGGAGTATGAGCGACAAAATCAAGCCCAGAAGCAGGACACGGAATTGCGCATCAAACTCGCCAAAGCCCTCAAAAACAAGGACTGGGACGCCGCCGAGGCAGCGGTCGCCGAGATGAAAAAATCGGAGCCTGCCATGGGCGACAGTCTCGATACCGTCCGGTTCTCCATTCTGCTGGGCCGGAAAAATTACACCGATGCCTACAAACTTGCCGCAGCCCTGAGTGACGCGCACCCGGAGAACGCGATGATTCAAAATTCCCTCGCCTGGACCATCGCCTCACAGCCGGGACTGGAGAACCGCGACCTGACACTCGCCGAAAAAATGGCCGTGCGGGCAAACGAAGCCACCAAGGGCAAGGAACCCGCCATTTTGGACACGCTCGCCCGGATTCAGTTCATGAACGGCAAAACCAATGAAGCCGTCGCCACCGAACAAAAGGCGTTGGACCTTGCCCCGGACGAACAAAAAGCTTTTTTAAAGAAATTTCTAACCGGCTACCAGGAAGGTAAATTGCCGGATGTAAAGGAATAGCCGCTTCGCCCGAAAACCTGTTTTCCATTCCCCAAGCTGGTTTTGAGCCGGCCACCCGGCCTGAATTTGCCGAACCCAATCCCCAGTCAGGAGGCGGGCGAACACCATCCGCACTGCCGGGGCAGATACAACGCCAGTTCCGGCGCGTCGAGAGATTGAACCGGTTGGATGCGCAAAATCGCCACGCCGGAATTAAAGCCCGCGACAGCAGCAATGAAAAGCACGGAGACACAGAGAAATATTCTCTCTCCTTTTCAAACGAAGAAAGACCGGGGTGATGAGCGGGCGCGCCAAATTGCGGGTCGCAACCTTCCCCGGCGTCAGGTTTCCCAGCGCCAGCCGCCGTGCCAGACCAAAGATTCCCAGGCACACCCTGCCAGCAGTGCTATACGATCTTGCAGGGAATCACTGCATCTTCATCGAACGTATAAACCGCGCACATCCGGTGGTATCCGTCGGCAATGACAACCTTGCCATTGGCCGCATCCCTTGTCAGAAGGAGCGGCGACACTTCGCAACCGGACCTTATTTTCATCCGGTCGTTTTTGACATGAAAATTACTGCCCCCAAGCAATGGCAATCGGGACGCTCTGAAAATATCCTTCGCCTTGAACTTCGACATCGGTGCCCTTCTCAATTTATTCACCAAGCTGGCAGCCGTCTTTTCATCATATATCAGAGTCAAATACGACAGAGCCGCCGGATAGTCGTGTTCTTCCGGCTCGCTTGACCATTTAATTTTTACTCGTTTGGACATTTTGTGGGTCACCTCCGCCTTTCTTGATTTTTTCAGAAACGGGGCCGTTCGACTGCGGCGGGGCGAATGGAGCCTGCATTTGTGTCAATTCGCGGAATTCGTGCGAGTTTTCAGCGTTCATTTCTTTTCAAACACCATTTCATCACCTTTGGCCGTAACTTTTATTTTGTCGCCGGGCTTGAACCTGCCTTCGAGCAGGCGCATCGAAAGTGGGTTGAGCAATTGCTCCTGCACCGCACGTTTGAGCGGGCGCGCGCCAAATTGCGGATCGTAGCCTTCCTTGGCCAGCAGCTTTTTCGCGGCGGCGTCCACGTCGAGCGTGAGTTGCTGTTGCGCGAGCCGTTTCTTCAGTTTCTCCAGTTGGATGTCCACGATGCGCGAAAGTTCCTCCTCGTCGAGGCTCTGGAAAATGATGACATCGTCCACGCGGTTCAAAAATTCCGGCCGGAAATGCCGTTTCAACTCGGCCATGATGCGGTCCTGCAATTCGTTCGGAGTCCCGCCTTTAGGCGGTCCGCTCTTTGAGCCGCGACCTGTTTCCGCCTGAAGGCGGGACTCCAAACTTTCTTGAATCAGGTGCGAGCCAATATTGCTGGTCATGATGACGATGGTGTTCTTGAAATCCACCGTCCTCCCCTGCCCGTCCGTCAACCGGCCGTCGTCGAGCACTTGCAACAGCACATTGAAAATGTCGTGGTGCGCCTTCTCAATTTCATCGAACAACACCACCGAATACGGCCGGCGGCGCACGGCTTCGCTCAATTGCCCGCCTTCCTCGTAACCGACGTAACCCGGCGGCGCGCCGATAAGCCGCGCCACGGTGTGTTTCTCCATGTATTCGCTCATGTCTATCCGGATCATGGCGTTTTCGTCGTCGAATAAAAACTCCGCCAGCGCCCGGGCGGTCTCGGTCTTGCCCACGCCCGTCGGGCCGAGGAAGATGAACGAGCCAATCGGACGATTGGGATCCTGCAACCCGCTGCGGGCGCGGCGGACGGCATCGGACACGGCCTTGATGGCCTCCTTCTGGCCGACCACACGTTGCGCGAGCCGTTCCTCCATCTTCACCAGCTTCTCTCGTTCGCCTTCGAGCATCCGGCTCACCGGGATGTGCGTCCACGACGCCACGACCTTGGCGATGTCCTCGTCCGTCACTTCCTGGCGGAGCAACGTGGGTCGGGCATCTTGCCCGACTTTGCCTGCCGGCGGGACGCCGGCAGCACGTTCCAACGCAGCTAGCTTCTTTTCCAAATCCGGAATCTTGCCGTATTGGAGTTCCGAGGCCTTGCTTAAATCCCCACGCCGCTGGACCTGTTCGAGTTCAATCTTCGCCTGTTCGAGCTGCGTTTGCACCACGCTGACGGCGTTGACGGCGGCTTTTTCGTTCTGCCATTGCGCGGTGAGCGCCTTGGATTTTTCCTTCAAATTTGCCAGTTCACCTTCGAGGCGTTTGAGCCGTTCCTTGCTCGCCGCGTCCTTTTCCTTGGTCAGCGACGTGCGCTCGATCTGCAATTGTAAAATCTGCCGATCCAACTGGTCCAGTTCGGTTGGCTTGGAATCCAGCTCCATCTTGATGCGCGACGCCGCCTCGTCCACCAGATCAATCGCCTTGTCCGGCAAAAACCGGTCGGTGATGTAGCGATGCGACAGCGTCGCCGCCGCCACGAGCGCCGAATCCTGGATGCGCACGCCGTGATGAACTTCGTAGCGTTCCTTCAGCCCGCGCAAAATGGCGATGGTCGCCTCCACCGTCGGCTCGGCCACCTGCACCGGCTGGAAGCGCCGTTCCAGCGCCGGGTCTTTCTCGATGTACTTGCGGTATTCGTCCAGCGTGGTTGCGCCCACACAACGCAGTTCGCCGCGTGCCAACTGCGGTTTCATGATGTTCGCCGCGTCCGTCGCGCCCTCCGCCGCGCCCGCGCCGACCAGCGTGTGCAGTTCGTCAATGAACAGAATGATTTTGCCTTCGCTCGCGACAATCTCCTTGAGAAACGCCTTGAGCCGGTCTTCGAACTCGCCGCGATATTTCGCGCCGGCAATCATCGCGCTCAAATCCATCGCCACCAGCCGCTTGTTCTTGAGCGATTCGGGAATGTCGCCGCTGACGATGCGCCGGGCCAGGCCCTCGGCAATGGCCGTTTTGCCCACGCCGGGTTCGCCGATGAGCACCGGATTGTTTTTGGTGCGGCGCGTGAGCACCTGCATGACGCGGCGGATTTCCTCATCGCGGCCGATGACCGGGTCAATCTTCCCCTGCCGCGCCAGCGCGGTGAGGTCGCGACCGTATTTGTCAAGCGCCTGGAATTTGGCTTCGGGATTTTCATCGGTCACGCGCTGGTTGCCGCGCAGTTCGGCGAGTGTTTTCAAAACCGCATCGCGTTTGAGGCCGTGTTTCGCAAAAATCTTTTTTAACGACGGACCGCCACCGGCCAGCAGGCCGAGGAGCAGATGTTCGGTGCTGACGTAATCGTCTTTGAGTTTGGTCGCCTCGGATTGCGCGGCATCGAGCGCCTTTTTCAAATCGCTGCCTGCGTAGGCATCGCCTGCGCCCTGGACCTTGTGCCGGCGCGCGAGCTCGGCCTCCAAATCCGGTTTCAGCCGGGCGACCGGCACGCCGATGCGTTCGAGCAGATCGGGAATGAGACTTTCCGACTGGCCGATGAGCGCGAGCGCGAGATGTTCGCCGTCGAGTTCCTGATGCGACAGTTCACGCGCGATGTGTTGCGCCTCCTGTAGCGCCTCCTGCGATTTAAGGGTCAATTTCTCCGGTTGCATAACGGCGCGACCTTAACGCAAAAATGCCCGGACGCAAAGATGGGAAATTTTCAGCCACAGATGAAACACGGATGGAACACGGATTTTTTCAAAGCCCGCAGGCGCTGGGAATTGTGGGCGCCGACGTGAGGAGGTTCTGAAACTCAATTTGAGTCTCTTTACCTCGACTCCGATTAAATTTTGTGGCGTTGAATCTGTGTTTAATCCGTGTTCATCTGTGGCCAGGTTTTGCAGCTTTGCGTCTAAGAACTTTTTGTTTAGTTTTTACGCATGAAATATCGCGAACTCGGACGGACCGGCTGGAAAGTCTCGGAAATCAGTTTTGGCGCATGGGCCATCGGCGGCGCGTGGGGTAATGTGGACGACAAGGAATCCCTAGCCGCCCTGCACGCCGCGCTCGATGGCGGCGTGAACTTCTTCGACACCGCCGACGTTTACGGCGACGGCCACAGCGAACAGTTGCTCGCCAGGTTGAAAAAGGAACGGAAGGAAAAATTTTACATCGCCACCAAGGCCGGACGCCGCCTCAACCCGCACACGGCGGAAGGTTACAATCGCGCCAACCTCACGGCATTCATCGAGCGCAGCCTGAAAAACCTGGAGACCGACGCGATTGATTTGCTGCAACTACATTGTCCGCCCCCGGCGGTTTTTTACCTGCCCGAGGTGTTCGGCATCCTCGACGATCTGGTGAAGGCCGGCAAGCTGCGGCATTATGGCGTGAGCGTGGAAAAGGTCGAGGAGGCGCTCAAGGCCATCGAATTTCCCGGCGTGCAAACGATCCAAATCATTTTCAACATTTTCCGGCAGCGCCCGGCGGAATTGTTTTTCCCGGAGGCGCAACGCCGCCGCGTGGGCATCCTCGCGCGCGTGCCGCTGGCGTCGGGAATGTTGTCCGGCAAAATCACCCGGGCGAGCACATTTGCGAATGACGACCATCGCAATTTCAACCGCCACGGCGAGGCGTTCGACCGCGGCGAGACGTTTTCCGGCGTGGATTTTGAAACCGGCCTGCGCGTGGTGGAGGAATTGAAGACTTTGGTTCCCAAGGGTGCGACCCTGGCACAACTGGCCTTGCGCTGGATTCTGGAATTTCCGGCGGTGACGTGCGCCATCCCCGGCGCCAGGCGCCCGGCACAGGCGGCAGAGAACCTCGCGGTGTCGGACCGGCCGCCGTTGTCCGCCGACGCGATGAAAAAAATCCGCGCGATTTACGACGCCCGGATTCGCCCGCTCGTGCACCCGTACTGGTGACAAGTGACAGGTGACACGAAAAGTCCGGTTGGCGGGCAACGCAATGATTCTTGCCACATGTCACGTGTCACCCGTCACATTGGGTCCAGTCAATCCGCCTTGCTCCCCCGCCTGCTTTGCGTTAGTTTGCGGGCGTTATGGAAAATTCGTCCTTTGCTTCGCCAAGCGTGCCGCCGCCGTTGACGCCGCCACCAATCATCACGCCGCCACCCCCGGCCAAACCGCGCAAGAGCCGGGGCTGGATGATTTTTGCAATCATTCTGATCGTGTTGCTGGCGGTCAGCCTGTTGGGGAATTTCACGCAGTTTATCTTCCACGCGCTTAACTCCGGATTCAGCCGGGGCGGCTTTCGCACCAGCATGGCGCGCGAAGTTGGCCCGCGGCTGGAGGAATGCCTGATTAAAGACAACGACGCGTCCAGCAAAATCGCCGTCGTCACCGTGGACGGCATCATCACCGATAACGCCACGGACCAGGCGGGCAACAGCATGGTGGACGTCATCAAGGCACAGCTTGACCGCGCGAAGGAGGACAAACGCGTCAAGGCGGTGATCCTCAAAGTGGATTCACCCGGCGGCGAGGTGTTGGCCTCGGATGAAATCAACAAGGCCATCGCGAGTTTCCAGAAGGATGATCCGGCGGAACCGGGCAAGCCCGGCAAGCAGGGCAAACCGGTGGTCTGTTCGATGGGCAGTCTGGCGGCCTCCGGCGGTTATTACATTTCCGTGCCGAGCCGCTGGATTGTGGCGAATGAGATGACCCTCACCGGCAGCATCGGCGTCATCATGGAAGGCTGGAACTATCGCGGGTTGATGGACAAGGTGGGGATCGCGCCGATGACTTACAAGAGCGGCAAGTACAAGGACATGTTCAGCGGCGAGCGCAGCACGAATGAAATTCCGCCGGAGGAACATGTCATGATGCAGGCGATCATTGACGAAACTTACGGAAAATTTACCAACGTCGTGTGTGCTGGCCGCACGCAGGCTTACCAGAAAAACAGCAAGGAAGGCCAGGCGCTCGCCCCCAATTGGACCAGCTTCGTGGACGGCCGCGTGTTTTCCGGATCGGAGGCGCTCAAACATGGTTTCGTGGACGAACTCGGCGACTTTGACAAGGCGGTGGAGCGCGCAAAAAAAATCGCCGGCATCACCCGGGCCAATCTGATCGAATACCGCGAGCGCTACGACATTTCCGAGTTTCTGCGCCTGTTCGGGCAGAGCGACTCCGCGCACAACATCAAGCTCGACCTCGGCCTGGACATGCCGAAATTGCAGGCCGGGCAGCTTTATTTCCTGTCGCCCACCTTTGTGAACTGACGTGAAAGGCGTCACCGTCATCGCGCATCCGCTGGTGCAGCACAACCTCACCCGGTTGCGCGACCGGCGGACGCAGCCCCAGGAATTCCGCCGGCTGCTGGGCGAAATCGCCTCGCTGATGCTTTATGAAGCCACGCGCTCCTTTGCCACCAGTCCCACTTCCGTGCAAACGCCGCTCGCGCCCGCGCGCGGCTTCCGGATCAAACGCGATGTCGTTCTCGTGCCCGTGCTCCGCGCCGGCCTCGGCATGCTCGACTCCATTTTGCAACTGATTCCCAACGCCCGCGTCGGTTTCATCGGCCTCAAGCGCGAGGAAACGACCCTGCGCGCGCAATTTTACCACAAAAGCCTGCCGAAAAACCTGAGCCGGTTTGAAGTCGTTTTGATTGATCCCATGCTGGCGACCGGCGGCAGCGCCGTGGCCGCGCTGGATTTGCTCGCCGAGCAGGGCGCGAAACTGGTGCGGCTCGTGAATCTGGTCGCCGCGCCCGAAGGCATCCGCCGCGTGCGGAAAAATTATCCGAAACTGCCGATCTTCACCGCCGCCATTGACCGGCGGCTGAACCACAAAGGTTATATTTTGCCCGGCCTCGGCGACGTGGGCGACCGGTTGTTTGGAACTTAGAATGGGCGGCGCGGCAGTGCCGCCCTACCGACGCAAGGTAGGGACGCGCTGCTGCGCGTCCTTGATCGAATGCAACGAGACACTTTGCTCATGGTCGCGGACAGCGAACGGGACGCGAACATGCTTTACGCCGTCGGCACGTTTGTGCCCGACCCGTTCATTTACCTGCGCACCAGTGGCCGGCCCTTGATTGTGATAAGCGACTTGGAAATTGACCGCGCCCGCGCCCAGGTTCCCCACTGCCGTATCGCGTCACTCGTCCAATACCAGCAAAAACTTCGCGCCCGGGGAATCAAGCGGCCCGGCCTCGCCCACGTCGTCCGGCAAATCTTGCGTGAAAAAGGAATTCGCCGCGTCACCGTGCCGGATAATTTTCCGCTCGGCCTGGCAACGGACCTGGAAAAACTCGGTGTCCTGGTCAAAGCCCGTCCAGGTAATTTTTTCCCGGAACGGGAAATCAAATCCGCCGCCGAGGTCCGAAAAATTTCCGCCGCGCTGGTGATGGCCGAGGTCGGCATGGCCGAGGCGATGCAGGTCCTGCGCACGGCCAAAATCGGCCGCGACCGCAAACTCCTTTACCACAACCTGCCGTTGACCTCGGAAAAACTGCGCGCGGTGATTGATTGCGCGATTCTTCAGGCGTGCGGGCTGGCCGCCAACACCATCGTCGCCGGCGGACGGCAGGCGTGCAACCCGCACGAACGCGGCTACGGGCTGCTGCGCGCGCACGAGCCGATCATCATTGATATTTTCCCGCGCTCGCAAAAGACCGGTTACTTCGGTGACATCACCCGCACCGTCGTGCGCGGACGCGCCAGCGAAGCAGTTGGCAAGCTTTATGACACCGTGCTGCGTGGACAAAACATCGCGTTTCGAAAAATCCGCGCGAATGCCCCAACCGGTGACGCCCATCGCGCTGTGCAGGAATATTTTGAGCAGCAAGGTTACAAAACCCGCCGCCACCACGGGCGCATGGAAGGATTCTTTCACGGCACGGGCCACGGACTCGGCCTGGAAATCCACGAATCGCCGCGCGTGGGCGCCAATTCCACCGGGAAACTCCGCCCCGGCCACGTCGTGACCGTCGAGCCGGGACTTTATTATCCGGAGATTGGCGGCGTGCGGCTGGAAGACGTCGCGCTCGTCACGACCAACGGCGCGCGCAACCTGACCCGGTTTGAGAAGGTACTGGAAATTTGAGAAGGTGCTGGAAATTTAAATCATTTCGGAAAAGAAAAATCTCCGAAGATTTCAAAATCATCGCGATTGAGCGTGAGCATTGAAGTTACTTCGCAAGCCAGGAAAGTTGAAGCCAGCATTGTGTCAAGAAGCCTTTTGCGACCGAGTTGATGCTCGCTCAACCAATTGAGAAACAGCAAAGTGCTTTCCGCCGTTGGAAAAACTTGAACGACTTCGGTGGCGTTCCACCAGATTTCCGCGCGTTGAATCGCTTGTTCCAATTCCAGTGGCGCGGAAAAACGGCGCGCATCGGTAACCACGTGGATGAACTCGGCCAGAATTTGTGGCGCGAGCGCAAAATTGTCGCCGGCTTTGATAAATTTTTGGAATTGCGCACGGGTGCGGGCGTGTTCCGCGTGCGAACTGACTTCGATCGCGACGAGAAATGAGGTGTCAATGCCGTGAGTCATTCAACATTTCTCCAAGCAAATCGTCACGGCTGGTCAAAGGACGAAGCGTTTTGCCGAGATTGAGCGGCTTGAGGCCGGCGAGACTTGTGCGCGGGCGGATGCGCTGGTTGCGAAACAATTCCATCGCCTCGCGAATCAGTTCCGCCGCCGTCCGATCCGTCCGCCGGGCATGGTCAATGAAGTCTTCATAAACCGGCTCGGATATGTTGACAGAGATGGTCTTCATATATCACTATCAATATATGCTGACAGACGCGCCCAAGCAAGCATTTTATCGCGACCAACGGCACGCGCAACCTGACGCGGTTTGAAAAAAGGTGCCCGATGCCGATTTGTGCCAAAGCGCCTGGGGAGTGATTACTGAATTTCCTCCGCAAGCCTTAATTTTCACAGCGCAATCCGTCAGGACATCACCAAAGCGCCCGTCTCAACCGGGACGTACTGGCGCAAAAAATTCTTTCTTGGAACGTGAAAATCTATAAATTGGCCGCAAGCCGGTTTGGCATACAGCCAGCTTGTTGAATGAAAACAGCCAACGCGTTGTCAATTAATTGATTCGATTTATGTTTAATTTGTTCGATCCATTATATTGGTGGTTTGTGATTCCCGGATTGCTCCTCGGCATCTGGGCGCAAATCAAGTTGTCCCACGCCTACGGCAAATACAGTCAGGTGCCGGTGGAATCCGGCATGACGGGCGCGGAAGCCGCACGCGAAATCCTTGACCACGCCGGCCTCACCAATGTGCCGGTGGAGGAAATACCAGGCCGCTTGAGCGACCATTACGACCCAATGAAACGCGCGCTGTTCCTGTCGTCCGACAATTTCAATGGCCGCACGGTGGCTGCCGTCGGTGTTGCCGCCCACGAATCCGGCCACGCACTGCAACACCAGGCGGCTTATGGACTGTTCAATGTGCGCATGGCACTGGTGCCAATCACACAATTTGCGAGCATGGCTTACATGGGCATTTTCTTTGTCGGGCTCTTTCTTGGCTTGGTGAAAATCGTTCTGCCCATCATCATCGTGATTTTTGCGGTGATGACGCTGTTCCAGCTTGTCACGTTGCCGGTGGAATATGACGCCAGCCGCCGCGCGAAGGAACAATTATTCCGGCTGGGCCTCGTACATGAGCAGGAACGCGCCGGAGTGAGCAAGGTTTTGGACGCCGCGGCGTTGACTTATGTGGCCGCGTTGGTCAGCAGCATGCTGACGTTGCTTTATTACATCACCCTCGCGCGCGGCAACCGGCGTTAGTTTTTGAAGGGTCGAGTTACACGAAATCCTGATTTTGGGATTCGCAGAGCTCGTCCCTCCAAAAATCGATTGGATTACGGTTTTAATTTTCTTGCGGGCTGGCATTTAGGTCGTAACGTTTCCTCCGTTATATATGGCGGCAAAGCGGCAAAAAGGCAAAGCGGCAAAATCCAAACGGCGCGCAACCCGGCCCTTGGTTGCCGCGCGCCGCGCAAAGGTTTTCGCGCGCACACCCGTTGCGCCGGCCGTTCCCGCGCCCGCCCCGCCGAAACCGGCGGGTGAAAGTGACACCACGCAGTTCATCCGACGGGAAAGTTCGGGTTACGACGGTGACACGGCCATCAAACTTTACCTGCGCGAAATCGGGCAGGTGAAACTGCTCACGCCGCAGGAGGAAATCCAACTGGCCGCGCGCATCAAAAAGGGCGACAAAAAGGCGCGCGAGCTGATGATCAAGGCCAACCTCCGCCTGGTCGTTAAAATCGCGCGCGATTACGACGGCATCGGACTGCCGCTGCTGGATTTGATCAGCGAAGGCAACATCGGCCTGATGAAGGCCGTCGAGCGTTTTGATCCGAAAAAGGGCGGCAAGCTTTCGACCTACGGTTCGTGGTGGATCAAGCAGTCCATCAAACGCGCGCTCGCCAATCAATCCAAGACCATCCGCCTGCCGGTGCATCTGGTGGACAAGATTTCCAAGATGCGCCGCATCGCGATGCGTTTGCAGGAGGAGTTTGGCCGTGAACCGACCGACGAGGAACTGGCCGACGAACTCGACGTGACCGCCGCCCGCATCCGGCAGATGCGGTTGGTTGCGATTCGCCCGGCATCGCTCGACGCGCCCATTGGCGACGACGAGTCGAATTATTTTTCCGACGTCGTCGAGGATGAAAACGCCACTTCGCCCTACGAAAATCTGAAGGACAAGACCGTCACCGGCATGTTGCAGGACATGGTCGGGCACCTTGATGCGCGCGAAGCGACAATTTTGCGCTACCGCTTCGGTCTCGACGGCGGCACGGAAAGAACCCTGGAGGAGGTCGGCCGGAAATTCGGCGTCACGCGCGAACGCGTCCGCCAAATCCAGAATCTCGCGCTGCGAAAACTCCGCAAAATGATCGAAAAACTGGAAGCCTCCAAAAACAAAGGCAACTGACGCATGTCCCAAACCACCGCCACCCCCGGGGAAATCGAACAGGCCATCCGCACCATTCCGGACTTTCCCAAACCGGGCATCCAGTTCAAGGACATCACGCCCGTGCTGGCCGACGCCCGGTTGTTTTCCAGCGCGATTGATCTGCTCACGGAAAAATTCAAGCCCGGTTCGGTGGACGCGGTGGTGGGCATTGACGCGCGGGGGTTTATTTTTGCCGCCGCCGCCGCCGTGAAATTGCGGGCCGGGTTCGTTCCCGTCCGCAAAAAGGGCAAGCTGCCCTACCAGACCCTCGAACAGGATTACGCGCTCGAATACGGCACGGCCACCGTCGCCATGCACCGGGATGCGCTCAAGCCGGGCGCGCGCGTGGTGTTGATTGACGATTTGCTGGCGACCGGCGGCACTTCCGCCGCCGCGGCCGCACTGGTGAAAAAACTCGGCGCGAACATCCTTGAAATCGGTTTTCTCATCGAACTGAAATTCCTGAATGGCCGCGAGAAATTGAAGGATTATCCGGTGCGCTCCATCATCGTTTATTGAGTTGTTGTAGCGGTGGTCCACGACCGTCGCCAACCATGACCACCAGAACCTGCCCATGCAGCAAACAATTCTTTTCATTGAATAGATACGGCTGAAGCTTGAACTCCAACCGGCTACGCAATTGAGTTTTCAACCGCTAATTTCCCGTTACATTGTCGCCAATGCACTGGCTGCAAGCACTTGACACGAATCTGTTTCTTTTCGTCAACCGGTCGTTGGCCAACCCGGTCTTCGATTGGCTTATGCCGATTTTGAGCGGCAACCACGGCGTGAAGACCGGTTTCCTCGCGCTGGCGGCTGCGGTGGGCATTGCCCTGCTCTGCTTCGGTAACTGGCGTTTGCGGCTGTGCGTGTTGCTGGCCCCCATCATCGTGGCGACCAACGATGGCTTGGTTTGCAACTCCATCAAACACGCGGTGTCCCGCCCGCGCCCGTTCGTGGTGCTGCCGGAGGCGCGGCTGTTCGGCAGCGTCGGCAAAGGCTACGTCCCGCCGCAGACCAACGAATACGGCTTGGACATGGCGGGCCACCAGGGCAGCCGCAACAGCATGCCATCTTCGCACGCGGCCAACTGGTTCGCCGCCACGATGGCGCTGTTTCTTTTCTACCGGAAAAGCCTCCGGTTCATGCTGCCGCTGGCGCTCGCCGTCTCGTTTTCGCGCGTCTATAACGGCGTGCATTATCCCAGCGACGTGCTGGCCGGCGCAATCATCGGTGCCGGTTACGCGGTGGCGGCGGCGGTCGCCATCGAATCCGCGTGGCAATATTTCGGAAAAAAATGGTTCCCGCGCTGGCACGCAAAATTGCCATCGCTCGTGCCCAACTTGAAAATCGGCAACTCCCCATCCGTCGAATAATGGCCGCCAAAATCCGTCTTTCAAGGTGGGGCGAGACTCCCGGCGAGCCGAAAGGCAAATATAATCTAAGGCGTTCCGGCTCGCGAGTACGCTCGCCCCACCAGCAAGAGACCAAAGGCAACAGTCTAAATGAAATCATTTTACGCGTCCGCGATTACGATCTGGCCGCGACGCTGGACTCCGGCCAGGCCTTCCGCTGGCAACGCTGCAACGATTCCTGGGTGGGCGTCATCGGCCAACGTTGGGTGCGCTTGACACAAACAACACGCGACGGCATCCGTGCCGAAACCGCCGGGCCGGTCGCCGACTGGCAGTGGTTGCGCGATTATCTGCAAACCGACATGGATTTAGACGCCGTGCTGAAAACTTTTCCCAATGACATGCCGATGCGCGATGCGGTTGCCGCGTGCCGCGGTTTGCGCGTGCTGCGGCAGGACCCGTGGGAATGTCTCGCGTCGTTTATCTTGTCTTCGACCAAACAAATCGTTCAAATCCGGCAAATCGTCGCCCTGCTCTGCGAACGGTTCGGCGAACCAATTATCCCGGCACAGGTAGGGCGGGCAGTCCCCTGCCCGCCGCCGGATGATGTGAGCACCCCGATTCAACAGCAATCGCACGGCGCGCACGGAGTGACGCGCCCTACCAGACTCTTGGAAGAAGGTGGGATTTATTCCTTTCCCTCCGCCGCACGGCTCGCCAGCGTCACCGAGGCCGATCTTCGCGCCTGCAAAATGGGCTTTCGCGCGCCGCATCTGCTTGCCGCCGCGCGGCGGATTGCCGATGGCAAATTCGATCTGGAACGGCTGCGGCATCTGTCCCTGGCGGAAGCGCGCGGGGAATTGATGACCTTGCGCGGCGTCGGGCACAAAATTGCCGACTGTGTGCTGCTGTTCGCTTATGGCTTCGATGGCGCGTTCCCGGTGGATGTCTGGGTCGAACGCGCGTTGCGCGAACTATATTTCCCACGCCGCCGCGTCAGCGCCAAACGGCTCCTGCATTTTGCCGCGACGCATTTCGGGCCGCACGCCGGTTACGCCCAGCAATATCTTTTTCATTACATACGGACGAAAATGAAATAGGGCACATCTCAGTTTCTGGTGACGAGGTTTTGCTCTCAGTAACACCTGGCTTCAGCCGTGTGCCTCAGCGGTAGTAATAGTGAAAACGGTTTCAACCGTTTCCTTGCCGTACGTCGCGTGTCCACCGGCCAAGCCGTTAAAACGGCTCAACCTCGTCTTTTCGCCCCACACCGGGCTGAAGCCCGGTGTTAATGAGACTGCAAGAAAGTAAGGAGCGAACCATTACAGCTTTTCCTTGATGTAAATTGGCCGGTCGGCTTTCATAAGTCGATTATGAAAGCTGCAGATGGAAAAGTCGGCCATGCATAGAGCCGTGCATGCTCTGCGGCATAATAATAATGTTAGGTGTCTTTACATATGAACAAAATTCCAGCCAGAGAAGTCCAAGTCTTTGCTGCAGGCGCGTTCGCATTATGGGGATTTCGCGCACTTATTTGGCTTCCTTCCTATTTTTTCGTTACCACCCACAATATCATATGGGTTGGTCGTATAGCCGGCTCACTTTTGACGGCATTTGCTCTGCCACTTGGAGTAGCAATATTACTCGGAAAAACACGAGCAATCCGGTTAACGCAGATTTATTTGTGGTTGTTTTTAGTTTTTGGCGTTGGGTCTGTAATTTCTCTTTTTCATGACAAGATCGTTATCGGTGCCCCTATTCTTTGGTACACAGTATTGAAGATTGTTGGAGCTACTGCGCCTGACATGATTGTTATAATCGTTCTCTTGTGGCTTCTTTGCTCAAGAAGATTTCGCCATGAACCAGTGGCTTAACTTTCTGCGTTAGCCTGAAATACTTCATCGCCCTCGTGTCCTACGCAGACAGAAAATGAAAATTGATGCCATTCTTTCACCAGCGGAACTGCCCGCGTTGGCCAAACGCGATTTGCGGGACACCGCGTGCGTCGTGTTTGACGTGCTGCGCGCCACGAGCACGTTTGTAACCGCGCTGCACCACGGCGCAAAGGCCATCGTGCCCGTTTCTGAAATCTCCGAGGCGCTGGCAATTCGTCAAAAACAGCCGGACATCCTGCTCGGCGGCGAACGCGACGGCGTGAGAATCCGCGCCGCGCAGACCGGCGGCGTTGATTTTGACCTCGGCAACTCGCCGCGCGAATACACGGCGGAAAAAGTCCGCGGCAAAACAATTGTTTCGACAACGACGAACGGCACCCGCGCGCTGCGCGCCTGCACGGGTGCGCAATCGGTTTTAGCCGCCTCGTTATTGAATTTAACGGCCACCGCCCAATTCATCCGCCGGCTGCAACCGGCGCAAATCGTGCTCGTGTGCGCGGGCACGCGTGAAAACATCGCCACCGAGGACGTGCTGGCGGCGGGAGCTTTGAGCGAAATGCTGATTCGGTGGGGCGAGACTACAGGCGGGCCGAAAGGAGAACAAAATCCGCAGCGTTCCAGCTCGCGAGTACGCTCGCCCCACCAAAACACGGATTATGAAATTTCAGATTCCGTCGAAACCGCCCGCAGCGCCTGGCGGAAGGCGAAGTCCAACCTGCTCGAAGTTGTTTCGGAGGCGGAAAATGCACGGCGCTTGCTGGCAATTTCCGAATTGCACGATGACGTGGCGTTTTGTCTGCAACCGGACGTTTATAATTTGATCGCCGCGCTTGGCCGGGACGGCGCCATCCGGATATCAATTTAAAACCGACACGCCCAGCGCCTGTAGCTTCGCCTTGATTTGGGGGTCGCCGGGTTTGAGCCGCAACGCTTCTTGATAGCTCTTCACCGCTTCGGCGGTTTGCCCCTGCTTTGCCAGGGCATCGCCGAGGTTGCTGTAAAGCTGCGGGTTGCCGGGCGTGAGGCGAAGGGCTTCGCGGAAGTGCCGGACGGCTTCATCGTATCTTTTTTGGATGAACAAAACCGTGGCGAGATTGTTGTGCGCATCGGCGGAGTCCGGGTCCAATTTCAAGGCCGCCTCGAAACACGCAGCGGCGTCGGCAAATTGTTTCTTCGCCGCGAGCGCAAAACCGAGATTGTTCAGGATGTCGGGCTGGTCCGGCGTGATTTGCAGGGCGCGTTGATAATGGTTGATGGCTTCGTCCCGGTTGCCAAGCTTGGCGAAGGCGTTGCCCAAATTATAGAGCGCGTCAGGATTATCGGGTTTGATTTGCAGTGATTCTCGAAAACAATCCATTGCCTCCGCGACCCGTCCGTTGCCCGACAACCAGGTGCCGAGATCATTGCAGGCAACGTAATTATTTTCGGTCACAGCCAGCGTGTGACGGAAAAGTGTCCCGCTGTCTTTCCAGTAACCCGATTGCACCCGCGTCCGCCAGGCACAGGCGGTGAGAATGATTGCCGCCAGAAAAATGACCAATGGCCCGGGCACGCGCCAGCTTGCGCACACCGCCCCGGCACCCCAAACCACGATGATAAACACGCCAATCAACGGCAGGTAGCTGTAGCGGTCAGCCATGGCCGCGTTGCCGACCTGGACCAGACCGATGACGGGAACGAGCGTCCCGACAAACCAAAACCAGCCGGTGAAGAAGAATGGAAACCTGCGGGCAGACAAAATGGCAATTGCGGACAGGCCGGCAACCAACGCCACGGAATAAATCACCAGGGGAAATTCCCAATGCCCCGGATACGGATAGGGATTCGCCAGCGGAGCCGGCCAAAGGGTCTTGCCCAAATAGCGGGCGTAGGAAACGAAGGCGTTTTCAATCCGGCCAGTCATTGGAATCCTCGCCAGCTTGACGACCGCGCCGCCTTTTTGTTGTGCGACAAAGGTCACAACGCACGATATTGCGCTCAGGACAAAAAATGGCATTTTTTCCACCACCAAACTCCGAGCACCTGCCACCGGCCACTTGCCGCTTGTCACCCTTTGCAACGGCCACCAATCCAGCAACACCATCAGAAACGGAAGTGTCACCAGCATGGGCTTGCTCATCAAACCGAGGGCGAAAAAAAACAATGCGAGGAAGTAGTGTAGTGACGGGTGGCAGGTGACGGGTGACGAAGTGGAGTCCGCCCGTGTCACCTGCCACCTGTCACTGGTCACCCGTTGCGCGTAGCACGCATACGTCCAGAGCGCCAGCAGCCCGAAAAATGTGCTCAAAACATCCTTGCGCTCCGAAATCCATGCCACCGATTCCACGTGCAACGGATGCAAAGCAAACAGCGCGGCCACGAACGCGCTCCGCCACGTCGCCGGGTCAGCCGCTGAAGCAACAGAAAGAGCAGCACCGTGTTGGCGAGGTGAAACAACAGATTCGTGAAATGTGGCCCGGCTGGTCCGCAGCCAGACAATTCCCGGTCGAGCATCAAGGACAGCCACGTCAACGGATGCCAGTTGCTGGCGCGTCCCGTGCCAAAGGCCCAAGCCACGTTGTCTGATGTCAAACCTGCCTGGACATGGCTGTTGGACGAAAAATAGTCCGGGTCATCGTAATTGACGAAGTCGCAACGCGTGACCGGCCAGTAAACAATCAATGTCACCGCGACCAACAACAGGCAGAGAACAGCCGGTTGGGCGAAGCCGTTGGTTTTGCCTACGGCTTTAAAATTTTCCGATGTCATTCGTTCACTCAAGTCAACTTCCACAAGGCGCGCAGGCCATGTGTCCCGCCTCCACAGTTGGAGTTCAGACCTTGGTTTGCTCTTCCGCCAAGTTGAAGCTTGAACTCCAGCGCTGGTTTCACCCCACAAACTCCAGTTCCTGCCGGTGCGGAACCAGGCCGCGCTCGAAGGCCTGGCCAAGAAAACGGCGAATCGCTTCCCGGCCCCGCTCGCCATAATCCAGCGTCCAGTGGTTCACATACATCCCCACAAATTTGTCGGCGAGGTCGCGCCCCATGTCGCGCGCATAATGCAGCGCGTGCTGCACCGCCTCTGCCCGATGGTCCAAGCTGAATTGAATGCTCGCGGTGAGAATGCCGGAAATTTTCCGGCGAATGTCGGGTGAAAATTTCTTGTGAATTACATTCCCGCCCAACGGCAACGGCAGGCCGTCGTTTTGGCGGTTCCACCATACGCCCAAGTCTTCGCAAACCACCAGGCCTTCCTTTTGATACGTCAACTGGCCTTCATGGATGATAAGGCCAACATCTGCCACGCCGGAGCGGACCGCCTGGAAAATCTGATCGAACGGCACCACCACGCAGTTGAGCTTTTGGGTTTTAACCGCTGACCGTGGACTGTGGACTTTGGACTGCGGACTTTCCTCTCCCAGCCAGAGTTGCAACGCCAGAAATGCGCTGGTCATGGTGCCGGGGACGGCGATTTTTTTCTTCGCCATCTCCGCCTTGGAAAACTTCCGTTTCGCCACCAGCATCGGGCCATAACCGTCACCCATGCTCGCGCCGCTGGGCAGCAACGCGTATTTATCGCTCACATGGGCGTAGGCGTGGATGCTGACGGCGGTGATGTCGAGTTCGCCGCGCGTGGCGCGCTCGTTCAGCGTCTGGATGTCCTGCAAAATGTGCTCGAACCGGAAGCCGTGCGTCGGAACCAAACCCTTCGCCAGCGCGTAAAACATGAAGGCGTCGTCGGGGTCCGGTGAATGGCCAAGCGTCAGCGTCGTTTGCTGCATGAACGCAGCCTAAACCACGCGGCGCGAACTGTCACGATGAGAAGATTTAGCAATGGCAACGCTGACATAATCACTAATATTTTGGCTGGCATCACACGCCCCGGCCGGGTCCGGCTATAGCCGACTGCCACCTCCCATGTCATTCCAATTCACGTTTCGGTTTTGCAGGCCAACCCGGCCGGGCGCATGCGTCGTGTTCCTCCTCCAAACAAGTGCGAGTTTTTCTGTCTTCAAAAGAAATTGATAGTCTGGTCGGGCCACCTCCTTTCATTTGGTCCAACACAGTCGAGGTTCCCCACCCCAACGCAACAAACACAATTCCTATACCCTTTCAATTCCCGCCGACACTCAAGCACCCGGTGTGCCGTCCGGAAAATTCGGGGGAAATTTTGAAAATCCACTGCAATTTGCGGATTCCGGCCGGACGGGAAATGAAAATCGTTGTCGCTTTTTTTCCAGCCTGATAAAAATGCGCGCCCCCAAAAAACCCCCACCGTCGCTGTAAAATTGACCCGCCACCAAATCCCCGGTTTACTACGTCATGCTGTTTGAACGAATTTTCGGACCCAGGGCACAACCGGCTTCACCAGTTGTCCACTTGTCGGTGGGGCCGCAGTCCTTGCCGCTCCTGCTGGTGCGCAATCCGCGAGCACGCCGCTATCTGCTCCGATTGCGTCCTGATGGCACCGCGCGCGTTACGATTCCCCGCGGCGGTTCGCCGGCTGCAGCCCGACAGTTTGTCGAACGCCATGCCGCCTGGCTGGAACGCGAATTTCAGCGGCTTCAGGCACAACCCCGGAAACCGGCGTCTTGGACGATTGGAACGGAGATTCTTCTGCGCGGCGAAGCAGTCCGCATTGAAGCCGGGTCCGGCGGCCAAGCTGAAACCGTCCGCTTCGGCGGCGAGTCGGTCCGGGTTTCCGATCCGCCGGCCGATTTGCGCCCCGCCATCGCAGGCCATCTTCGCCAACTGGCCACGCGGGAATTGCCGTTGCGCGTGCTGGAGCTGGCCGCCCGGCACGGGTTGACCGTGCGCCGCATCACGGTGCGCAGCCAGAAATCGCGTTGGGGCTCCTGTTCGCGGCGCGGCACGATTTCCCTGAACTGGCGGCTTATCCAGACACCCGCTTTCGTCAGCGACTACATTTGCCTGCACGAACTGATGCATTTGCGGCAGATGAATCACTCGCCTGGGTTCTGGCGGGAAATGGAGCGTGTTTGTCCCGATCACCCGATGGCCGAGCGTTGGTTGAAGGAACATTCCGGGCTGTTGCGGTAAAAAACGACGGGGTTACACCCCGTGGTGCAGGACCAACACAGGTCGTAAGTTACGCAAGTGGTGGGCGGAGCGCCGATTTCCAAATCGGCACAGCGTCGAAGGGGTGATAGCCCGCCAGAAGGCCGGATCGGAATCCGGCGCTTCGGGACAGCGTTGATCGCACACAAGTTCGCGCTTTCATTTGCTTGAATTCGTGACTAACGTTTTCGCCGACTGCGAAAGCAGCACAAAAAGCATGATCAAAGCGCTCTTTATCCTCGCCGCCGCCGCGATGTTGTGCGGTTGTGCCGCAGCGGTGCCGGCCGTTTCTTCCGGCGCCGGCCTGCTCGGTCAGCCACACGCGTCGGCACACACACAGACCTCGGTAAACCTGGCGGAGGGGAATTTCGTGCTGGTCAAGACCAACGTGGTGGGACAAAGCAAGGGTTTCAACCTGCTGGGGTTCATCCCGATTCATCCGGCCCGGTTGACGGTGGCAATGGATCGGCTGTATGTGAAAGCTGAAATCCAGGAAGGCACGCCGAAAACCCTGGCGCACTTGATCATCGAACATTCAAGCAGTTACTGGATTCTGTTTTCAATTCCCGAGATCACCGCCCGGGCTGACATCGTCCAGTTCAATCCGAGGGCCGAACCGGACAACGGCGCCGGGAAAAGTACCAACCCGAAGCCGGGAGAGGGAAACTAAGAGTCGCAAGCCCGACGGCGGAAGGTTGTGTAACTGCGTTCGTCAGGGGGGCCGCAGACCCAGGTTCCGTACGCGGGGTTCGTGGGAAGAGCAGTTCCGTGCCATGTGGATTGCGCTCCAGTCCTTCAAATACCCATTCATCCCCATCGTTTGGCTCATTCTTTAACATTGACAGGGACGCGCGGCCCACGCGTCCGCTTCGGCCGCCTCGGCGATGCGACCCTGCCTTTGCACCGATTTTTCACCGGGGAATAGTATTAGCCGATCCGGTCTGGGCCAGATGGGCGAGCAAAATCCGCCGGACTTCTTCAATCGTCAGCGGATTGCCCTGGCACGAGTGGCTGCTGCGCACGATGAATTCGGATTCCGCATAATCCACGTGGGCGCTGGTGTATTTCACCACGCCGTCAGCGCCATTGGGCGGCTGGTCCTTTCCCTGGATGGCGATGATGGAGTGGGCCTTGATGCCGGGCGCGGTCGGAATCTCCGCCAGCGTGAGCATGAACGGGTTGTCGGTGGCCATGCCGTTGAGGCTGGTGGGCACGCCCTTGCGCACCGACGCGGGAAGCTGAATTGTGTCCTTCAGTTTTAGCAAACTGGCGGAGGTGTCCACCAATTCGCCGGGCAATTCTATGAAACGGTTCAAGAATCGCTGGACAAACCGGGTGTTCTGGTAGCTGCCCCGGTGCGGCGTGGCGATGAAGATGACCTCCGAGACGCAAGGCAGCGGCTTGAAAAAGAAATTGCTCCGCAACAACTCGCGGGTCTTTTCGTCAACCTGCAGCTCGTCAATGTTGGTCTGGGAAACGAGGCGCCACAGCTTGTCGCCGGTGTCGGTCGCCGTCAGTTTGGCCAGCAGTCCGCCCTGGCTGTGGCCGACGATGACCATCTGCCGCAAAGCCGTGTCCTTTCCGTCCGGGTCGAGGATCTTGACCTGGTCCATCAGGTCGCTGCGCAGGATTCCCGCCGTGTAGGTGATGGGATTCCCGCTGGCGTAATTGAACGCCCAAAACTGGTAGCGCTCGCGCAGGACCGGGTCGGCGCGCAGGGTGTTCCACATTTCGGCCCACCAAACCGGGCTGCTGGCGGTGCCATGCACGAACACCACCGGAATCCGGCCCGGCGAATAAGGTTGCGCGAGACGAATGCCGGTTTTGACCTGTCCTTCCGCGGAAAAGAACTGGGCCAGCCCCAAATCCCAGATTGCGCTGTTGTTCAACCCCAGGGCCATCGGCGCGGTGGTGTCGGTCTGCAGCGGCACGGGCTTGCCGTTCACTTCCACCTGCGTGGCATCGTAGGTGGAATAGAGTTCGAGCGTGGCGTCCATCTTTCCGGCGCTCCAGGCGCGCACATCCCCGGACACGCGCAGGAAAACCGTGGCCGGAACCCGCCGCCGCTCCTGGAACCTGCCCATTTTCTTGCTGACGACAATCAGCGGCGCGCCCAGACCCGAGTCGCGGTTGCGCGTGGTCAGGCCGCGCACGATGAATTCGTCGGCGGAATAATATTTCTCAACCAGGTCAAGGTTCCACGGGAACCCCGGGTGGGTGAACTGCACCTCCACCGGTCCGGGCGGGGTCTGGCGCCGGCCGCTGTCCAGTTCCACCAGCGCGTTGGTGTTCACCATCAACCCCTGGGCGAGGCCACGGTTGTAGAAATCGCACGCCGCGAGGAAGCGCCGGTCGTACGGGTTCGGCGCCGCTTCGCGGCTGTCGCCGAACAGGTAAAGGCAGGCGTAAATGGCCGAGGCAAAATAGCTGTTGCGCGCGCGGCGCGGCACGCCCGGCTTGACGCTCCGGCGCTGGCGGTCCGCGTTCCAGTAATTCAATTCACTCAGGGCGTAGAGCAAATCCCGGCGATCGTCGTTGCAAACCAGCGTTTGAAGTTTTGCCAGCGTGGCATCCGGACTCTTTTTGAACGCCTGGTCAAGGTTGTAACGATGCAGCACCTGCACCGTGTCGCCACTGCATTGGCTGCTGTTAAGCGCGTTCTGGTGGAGGCTGAGGTAGGCTGATCGCGGCGTTGCCAGGTCCGCTCCGATGGGTGTCCGGCAGCCGGTGAGGGTCATGAGCGCAATTGCCATGCAACACCAAAGCAGGAAACCTTTGCAAAAGTCCCGGCGCTCGTAGCGGCGGGTCGGCAGACCGCCGCAATTGTTCAAGAAACAGAATTGTCCGGCTTTCTGCCGAAAGCCGCTACGCGCGTTTTGCAGAGGTCGGAATAAATATTTTTTCATGGTTGTCCTCTGTTGCTCGTGGCTTCGCCGAAACCAGGCAGACCTTTGCGGATTTGTTTTGGGAAATCAACCGCTTTGTCCGCCGCTTTGGCCCGGGCATTGATGTTGGACCATTTTTTCAATTCCGCGAACGGCAGGTTGGTGTCAATCATCCCGCGTTCGTATAGCAGTTCGTCGAGGTGTCCGTTGACCAGCATCCGCCAGTCCCACGGCGCGCGGTCGGACGCGGCGCGCTGGGTGCGGATGGCGGTCGTGCAATTGTCGGTGATGGCATTGTACCACTCCGCCCGGTCGCGCAGGCTGTTGATTCGCTGGATATAATCGAGGAAAAGTTTCCGACCCTGAGCCGGGGTTGCGTGCAACCGATACAGGCAGGCCTCTTCACCCTGCCGGTAATTTGTCCGCAAGCGCACCAGGTCGCGTTCGTCGGCAACGATGCAGGTCAGTTCAAACTGGCGGAACAAACCTTTCACCACCGAATAGCTTTCACCCTTTTCCTTGCGGGTCTCGATGGAGAAGCAGACATGGTCGCCGTTGGTGAAGCCGAAGCTGACCATGGTATGCGCGATGTGCGGCGAACCCCAGGTGACGAGATACAAATCCACGGAGCACAGGGCATCGAGGTTGAAAGTTTTGTCGTAATGCTGCACGTCGAAGTCCGTCTCCGTGCGGTAGTCGCAATTGCGGATGTTATGAACCGTCACCTGGTTGCCGGCGACGTCCGCGTACGGCAGCACCGCCACGTCCGGCTGCCAGTCCCGGTCGTTGGACGGTTTCAGCGAGAACCACCACGCCAGCACGAGCACGAATCCGGCCGCAGTAATGACCGCCTTCCACGGCCGGCGCACTAGCCACCACACAGCCAGCATGCCCAGCCCGTAAATCGCCGCCAGCGGAACCCGCAGCCACAAAACCCGCACATCGAGCCAGAGCGCCGCCACCGCCCAAAGTGTCAGCAAAGCCAGGAGCACCCACAACCATGACGCCGCCATCCGGCGAATCACACGCGCAGGCCGGCGGCCCTCGCCTTCGTTGGGCGGGAATGCGTTCATCGGACTTACCGGGCCGGGATGGTGACCAGGGGGAGACTCTCCTTCCCGCCGGTAACATCCCTGCCGGCGGCGGCGCGGCTCTCGAAGACGACCTGGAGCCGGCACAGCCCGCCCTGGAGTTTGCAAAGCTCCTTCCCGTATCTCCTGGCGTTCATTTTCTCAGCGCCGTT
Organism: uncultured Verrucomicrobiae bacterium; assembly: GCA_963744965.1. Lineage (GTDB taxonomy): Bacteria > Verrucomicrobiota > Verrucomicrobiia > Limisphaerales > UBA11358 > UBA11358. The sequence goes on along the minus strand of CAVUVT010000011.1, from coordinate 191,373 downwards.
TGGTTTTGATTCGTTGTTCATCGTTCACGGCCGGCCGGTGGCAGTTCGGCCCGACGGCGCAACCGCCGAGCAACGCCCGACAACGGCCAGACCGAAACAAACATGGATGTTGAATTTCATACGTGCCGGGCCGCCGATTATTTTTTCAATAAGGCGGCCTTGGCTGCGGCCAATTCTTTGAGCTTGTCCGGCCCGACCTTCGGATATTTCAAGTTGAGCGAAGCCAACGTTTCAATCACCGCCGCAGCCACGATGGCTTGGGTGAACCATTTATTGTCCGCGGGCACCACATACCAGGGCGCCTCGTCGGTGGCCGTGTGCCGGATCATGTCCTCGTAAACTTCCTGGTATTCATCCCAATAACCGCGTTCGTTCAGGTCGGCGGCGGAGAACTTCCAGTTCTTCTGCGGGTTCCTTATGCGTTCCAGAAACCGCCGTTTCTGTTCCTTTTTCGAGACGTGCAGAAAAAATTTTCTCACCAGCACCCCGTTGTGCGTCAGGTATTGCTCGAAGTTGCGGATGTCCGAAAAGCGCTTCTGCCAGATGTCCTTGGTGATGAGTCCCGGCGGGACTTTTTGTTTTTTAAGCAACTCGGGATGGACGCGCACCACCAGCGTTTCCTCGTAATAACTGCGGTTGAAGATGCCGATGTGGCCGCGGTTCGGGAGGCACTTCATACAACGCCACAAATAATCGTGGTCGAGGTCCTCGGCGGAAGGCGCCTTGAAGGAAAAGACCTGGCAACCCTGCGGGTTGACGCCGGACATGACGTGTTTGATGACGCCGTCCTTGCCGGCGGCGTCCATGGCCTGGATGATGAGCAGCAACGCCCATTGGTCGTCTGCATACAGCTTGTCCTGTAGTTCAGCGAGTGCCTGAACGCTCATGGCGAGCACCTTCCTGGCCCGCGGTTTGTCTTCGGTGGTGAACCCGAGCAGCTCGCCGGGGTCAATGTCCTTGAGCCGGAATTTTTTGCCGTCGGTGACGCGGAACGGCTTCGCGAGCTTGCAGGCTTTTTTGATGATTTCTTTTGTTTTCATAACGGGATTGACGAAACAGTTTTCAACAACGGTTTCAGCCGCCGAGCGACATCGCCAGGCCGGCCACCCCATCCACAGGTGAGAGGATTTTGCAGAATTGAACATTCAGCCGGGCGGCGTCAACGGCGGCCTGGTTGGCGAGATTGGCCTGGATGGCGTCGTCCGGCTCCTGCTGGCTGATGGCCTGGGTCTTCGCCGGCGGCGTGCAGCGCTGCACGTCCAATTCCGATTTGCCCAGTTTGGCCAGCGCCTGGTCCAGCCCGGCCTGATAAGTGCGGTCGTCAATCTCGAAGGGTAGATCGCCCTTCTTCACCGGCTGGCCCTCGATGTAATCCTGCCGGAGCAAATAGCCACTCCCCTGCGCGGAGATGGTGGCGTTGACATCGCCTTCCCAGGTGCCGGCCCATTCGCGATAGATGGGCACATCCTTCTGTTCCACGGCCACGACTTCAACGTTCGGCGGGGCCGGCGCCGGTCCGGCTTTGTTGCATGGGCTGGTGGTGATCACCGTGCCAACGGTGAGCAACGCCAGCAAGGTTGGGGACATACGAAAGCGGCGGGGAACTTTGTCCGGTGCCGGCGATCGCGGCCCCGCAGAATTTGTTCGGTGTTCTGAATTCATAGGGAAAGGCGCCAGCGCGGCGCGGATTTTGGGATGGTGCGACATATTATACATATTGTCAAAGGACACTGCGGTGGAACTTGACTGCGTTGAGATAGAACCCGGGTTCAATCGTCTGGTGGTTTTGCGGGTGCAGATTGTCCAGGTTTGTTGGACGGAGCAAGGGCTGGCGGCTCCTGCCAGGGGGAGGACGACTTCCAGTTGAACTGGATTGCCAATACACGGAAGAAGAAGGTGGTCCCGCTGGCGAGGCCTGCGGCTTTTGTTGCCTCCAGCTTGAATTGCACGGCGAGCAAAGGAAACAGCAAGTAACTCACGATGGCGGCCAAGACTTAAAATTTGAAAAATGGCCATTTCGTATCGTTTCTTGCCCTCGCTCAACATATTCACAAATACATTGTAAACATTGAGTAAAACTTGCTTTCTTCCGGTCAACATTGGGTCGCTCTGCCGTGCCATGAAAGCAGCACGAACAGTTTTTGTAAATCGTTGAACTCCAAAAACACGCCTCAGGACGAAAGTCCCATGCTTCTGTGCCACTATCCCAGCCATTCAATCAGCTCGCGCAAGGAGGCAATCTCGCGGGTGATCCTGTACCCAGCCGGACGCGGCTTGTGTCCGGGATTATACCAGCAGGCATCCAGCCCATACTGGATTGCGCCGAGGATGTCGGAGGCCCAGCCATCACCAATCATGAGCACTTCTCGCCGCGATGGATGTCCCAATCGTGCCAATGCGGTATCGAAAAACTCTCTGGCTGGTTTGGAAACACCGATTTCTTCCGAAATAATGATCTCAGCAAAGTGTTGGCGGATAGCGGACCGTGCGAGCCTTTCCCGCTGGACCGCCTGCAAGCCGTTGGTCAAAATGGCCATGCGGTATTGCCCTTGCAACGCCTGTAGCACTTCAGCGGCACCCTCAACCAGTTCCGGGCAGGCGGCCAGACAATCGAGATAACTGGCGCTGAACGCGGCGGGCGGGTATGCAACCCCGATGGTTTGAAGCAGCAGTTCGAAGCGGCGCACTTTGAGGAGACTCAGCGCAAGCTCACCCTTTTCCGCAGCTTGCCATAACGCCTGGTTGATGCGCCGATACGCGGCCAGATAGCCGGGATCAAATGTTACTCGTATCAACCGGAAAACCTCCCCCAGCGCGATGCTTTCCGCCCGGTCGTAGTCAAAAAGCGTGCCGTCGGCATCGAACAGGAGCCACTGGTAGCGCTGCATCAAACATTGATAAAGGTTTGGCGTGGCGCTGTAAAGTCAAAGCCGGATACACCAAAAGACTGTGCGCCGCCCCAAATCCTGACGCTGGCGATTCCCCGTTCGAGTTCCCGTGTTTGTCATCTGTCTTGCTGAATTGAAGGCCAAGCCGGATGCCAATTCGCGCTTTCATTCACTCCAAATCGGGACTAGCGTTTTGGCAGAGCCGCCGGTGTGGCGAAATGGCAGACGCACAGGACTTAAAATCCTGGGACCGTAAAAAGTCGTGTGAGTTCGAGTCTCACCACCGGCACCAGTCTTCGCCCTTCGGGCTACGACCCGGCAAGCCAGCGGGATTTAAAGCGGTGAGCAAAGCCGGTTTGTCAGACGCACCCCTGACACCGACGCTGCGCCGGTGAACATGGCCGTTGTTCCCGTTATAAGGCGAATTTGGCCAAGGGCGGCAATTTGATCCGTCGATGCTTCAGGTATTTATCACACACAACGGTGATCCATTCCCGGGATGTATCAATCCCGGTTATTTCAAAAAACGTTTCACCTTCCTCCTCCACCAATTGGTAGTTCAAACCATTGATCTTCAGCGGAGCAGGCTCGCCTTTTAAATCCAGTTCACAAGTGATGGTTTTGTTTTTCGAGTCAACTTGCAGGCGGGTCATGGTTCCCCATTCCTTGATCAAGTCATTTAAAAAAATACCGGCGAAGGTTCCGGCAGCCCGATCTTTAATTTGGCCAATCATATTCACCCAAAACAGTTTTACCAGGCCACGAATGGTGCCTATGCCGCCGGCAGCGTCAACAACCACTTTGGCCGCATCTGGTGCGGTTGGGGCCGGCGAGTTTGACCCCGATGTTCCGGCAGGAAAACCCGTCTCCATTTTGGCGGGCGCGCATTCCACTTGTTTTTATATGCGGCTGGGGTTAAATGCGCGGCATGCAATTGAGTTGTTGCCAAATCGGATTGGGCAATTTCTTTCAAAACAAAATCACCGGCAGGATTTATCGCTCTGCAACTCCAACCAAAAAGGAATTATTATGAATGAAGTGGCATACAATATGGCTTGGGCCGTGGTGTTCTCGGCTCTCGGCGGTATCATCGGCATTGCGCTGATATTGGCGGCATCCGTTTTCCTGCCCCGTTTGATCGAGCGCCTGACGCCCAACATTGATGAGGACAAGGAAATTGCGCGCGGCAACGTGGCGGTGGCCAATTACTTTGGCCGGGTCGTCGGCGCGAGCATCATCGGGATCAGCATCGTCGTCGCCGCCGCCGTCCTGGGCGGCATCATCGCCGCCTTGCATTGACGGGCCAGGCACCGGCGGTCCTGGTAAATTTCGCGCCTCATTGTAATGGCCATGCCCGGCACAACGCTGGAGAATGTTCGCATGAAAATGCGGGGAATTTTTATTTTTCTGTGCCTCTTGCTGGTGGCCTCGATTGCCTGGGGCCGCGGCGGCGGTGGTTGTCTGGAAGAGGGCACGCTGATCGCCACACCGGCGGGGCCGGTCCCCATCGAACAATTGGCGCGTGGCGACGCCGTTTGGGCGGTGGTGGACGGAGAACTTCAACCGGCGATAATTCAGGCCACCATTGAAGTTGATCCCGCTGAATACGTGGAGATTGCCGCCGCCGGGAGAATATTGCGGGTGACAGAAGAACATCCCCTGCAAATTGACCCTGGAGTTTTCCGGGTGGCCGCCAACCTTCGGCCCGGTGACACGCTTTACCTGCGCGAAACAAATCAGTTCAGGACGGTTCAAATCGCCGCCATCACCCGCGTGAAAGCGGTGCATCCTGCCTTCAACCTGCTGGTCATGCCGGGAGGAACCTACCTGGCCAATGACATCGTCATGCACAACAAGGGCTGTTTCCTGCCGGACACACCCGTCTTGCGCGCCGATGGCACGTCATCGCCCATCAGCGAAATCCGGCCCGGGGAGGAGTTGATGGCGTTTACCACAACCGGGGAAATTGTTCACACGACCGTTCGCCGGGTGATTATTCACGAGGTGGACGAATACGTCGTCGTGGGCACCGCGGAGACAACTTTGCGCGTGACGCGCGAGCATCCGTTCTACGTCGGCAACGGGACTTTCAAAACGCTGGAGGCCTTGAAGGTCGGCGACCGGATTTTTGCCGTGGTCAACGGTGCTCTGCGCGAACAGGTGATTACCAGCCTGGAGACGGTCTCGGCTCCAACACGCGTCTATAATTTGCAAACGGACCATCCGAACACCTACTTCGCCAATGGCATTGCCGTGCATAACAAAGGCGGCGGCGGGGGCGGCGGTTTCGGTGGCGGCGGTTTCCACGGCGGTGGTTATTCAGGAGGAGGCTCGGGTGACCCCACAATTCTATTTATATTTATTGGGGCATTTATTGTCATTTTCCTGATTGCGAAAGCGGCGCAGAACAAACAGGCGGAAGATGAAGATTTGGACTATGTCTATAGCCGTTTTGACATCGAACGCAAAGCGGGCAAGACGCGCAAGCTGCTCGAATTTCTGGCGCGGGTGGACCAGACGATGGCACCCGATAAATTGGAAGCCCAAGCCAAATCCACATTCCTGGAATTGCAGAAATGCTGGCAGGCGAGGCAATACGATCCGATGAAACCGCTGCTGATGCCGGATCTTTACGCGGAACATTGCTCGCAAATCAGCGGCCTGATTGCCAATCACGAGATCAACATGATTTCAAACTTGAATGTCGAGCACGTGGATATCGTGAATGTCCGCTATCCGCAAAAGGAGAACGACCGCGAGTTTACGGCGCTCATCACCGCCACTGCCCGCGACCATTACGTGGACGATCGCACCGGGGATTTTTTGCGGGGCGACCAGGCGCCGGCGCGGTTCCAGGAATTCTGGACGTTCCATCGTCAGGGCAGCGCATGGCTGCTTCGCGAGATTGACCAATCCCGCGAGTCCGACGCGTTGAAAGAGGAAAACTTTTTTGAGCAATTCACCGACGTGGGGCTGAACCAGGTTTATGACGAGACGGCCGGCAAGGAAGGCCCGGCGGGACCGTGGCTGGAAAAAGAGACGCTGGACAAGGCCACGCGGATCGAGCGCCTGCTGAATTTCCTGGTCCAGACGGACAAGCTCTGGAACCGCCAGGCGATGCTGGAACGCGCCCGGCAGGTCTTTCTGGATGTCACACTGGCGCGTGAAAAGGGCGATCCCGCGGCCATCCCAACCGCTGAATTATTTCCCGACGTGGCGACCAACCTGCAAGGGGAACTCGCAAGTTTGGGAGCGCAGGGAACGCAGTTGGAGTTCCGCAATCTCTGTGTCCGCAAGGCGGAGTTGATTCTGGTGCGGAATTTCTCGGACAACTCCAAGGACGAATTTACCGTCCGGATCAGCGCCCATGCCCAAAGGGCCGTCCGCCGGAACAATCTGCTGATCAGCCAGGACGCGGACGTCGCGCCGTTTGTGGAATTCTGGACCTTCGGACGGCTGGACAATGAATGGAAATTAAAGGAAGTGTTGCCGCCGGCCCGGGGCGGCGAACTGGTGGCGGCGGAGAATGTGGATGAAGGCACTTCCCGGGAGCAACTCCAGTGGTATTACAAACAAACCCGGGCCAATTGATGATTAAATGCCCGTGAACACTGAATCCATCATGCATCGGGAGACGGCGCACCGGCTGGCGCGTCGGGCTTTGTTCGGCTTCATTGTGACGTTTGTCCTGGCGCGGGTGTTTGTGTTCCTGATCATGGCCGGGAAGATGCCGAACCTGTATTTCTTCCTGCACGGCACCCATGTTCATCACTTGAATTACGGCATTTTCCTGATGGCTGCCGTGTGCGGTTACAGCGTCTTCCGCCTGCCCATCGGACGCGCGGCAGAAATTACGGCGCTGCTGTATGGCGTGGCGATGGGTCTCACGTTCGATGAATTCGGGATGTGGCTGCACCTGGGCGGCAGTTACTGGCAACGGGCGAGCGTGGATGCGGTGATTGTGGTGACCGCGTTGTTTGGGTTGATCGCCTTCGCGCGTTCGTTGAAGCGTTTTGAAACGCGCCACTTTTGGGCATCCATCATCATGCTGATCGTCCTGGCCGGCTTTGCCATTGTTTTATACACCGCGGGCAACCACCTCGGCGATGTCGTGGGACCAAAGCTTCACGATCTGGAAGCCGCTTCTTCCCCCTAGTCATTTCCGGGAAACCAGCGCCGTTGGTCTCCGTCGGCGACGCAGCAGCACCGCCCCACCCATTGCATCAATTGTCCAGTGAAACTGGAATTATTTGGATTTCCGGGTTTTTCTCCTTGCCCAGATCATTTTCATCCTGGCGGAGAGTTTGGCTTTGGCCGCGGCACTCATTTTCCCTCTGGCTTTCCTGGCTGGTTTCACTGATGGCTTTTGTCCTTTCAGTTTCGCCCATCTGGCCTTGGCGCCAGCACTAATCCTGGCTCGGGCCGCTTTGCTCATCTTAAATTTCTTCTTCGGAGCCGCCTGAGCGGCAGGTTTGGTTGAAGAACCCAATAGCTGGCCAAGTTCTTTTTCCAGCGATTGGATTTTCTCCTTGAGTGTGGCTGCTTTGCGTAATTGTTGAACGGATAGACTGCTTAATAGTATGCTCATGGGAATGGAATTAAGGTTTTTGACAGGAAAAGTCAATAATTGTAACGGTGGCGTCAAGTAATAAGGAGCTTTACTAATCCCATGCGTTCGAGGATGCTTCAGGTTCATGTCGGCAATCAAACGATTCTGGCGTTATTGGTGCGGAAACTTTGAAACCGCAAAGGGAGGATTCGACATAAGCGCCTTGATTGTCATGGTTATGCTTGTGGCCGGTTGCGTGGTGTGCAAGCTGGTCAATTTTCATGGCCCAATCAAAGGTATTATTGCCAATTATAAACTGGCTGATGGTTGCGAAATAATTGCAGTCATCGTTTTATTGGGATGGTGTTTTCTTTGGCTTCCGTTCCGCAGCCATGAAGCGCAACAAAAAGCACACCAAGCCGAAAAACAAAATCTCATCGCCCAGCTTCAACAAGCGGACGCGCTTTTAAAAACGGTTGCTGATCACAAAGAAAAGCCGGCTGAAGCCGCCAGCCAAAAACATAAAATCAGAGGCTCCTTGGAAGCTTATCTGGTTCAACTGGAAGAGCGTGTCCTCGCGATAAAAAAGATGACATTGTTGGAATACGATAAAAGTCTTAAAAACGAGGAAGATATAGAATCCATTGACCTGTTGAACGAAATCTATTTTTTCCTGGATCTAAACCTGGGCAGAGACGAGTCCGCCAGTTTCAAGAGCCGGCCCGGCGTCACTTTCGCTTCCATAAATGATTGGGGACAGTCCGCCTTCAAGGCGGAGAAATGGCAGGGCATGGTTGATCACTTGAATCATTATGCCGGCCAACTGAAGAAGATCATCGAAAAACAAGGCTAATTCCCCTGCCCTCTCAAAGCAGCCAGCCCGCCGGGCGCCATCGAAATCCCGCGCCGTGAATACCTGCAATGCCTGTCCGCCGCAGTGGCAATGAAGTGTTCCTTCTAATAGCTTCATCGCCCCCGGAGCGGTCTGCCTCCGGCCAGGCTTCGTTGGGGTTTGTTTCACCATCCAGCCGTGCTGGAAGCCGGCGCTCCATAATCCTCAAATAGTATTTCTTTGTATTTGACAAATCTGCGCCACGAACACAAATTGTATGCGTGCGGATAATTAAGGAAAGCACCTTGGCCGCTTTTGCCGTCAGTCACCCGCAAGCCGTAACGGGGTTGGCTGTCTGGCGGCGAATCATGCGGCAGGAGCAATTCCGGCATTTTGCCGACTTGCGCCGGTGCTTTCGTTCGGCGGATCAGGTGCGTGTGGCCAGTGGCAATCCGGTCGTGGTGTTTAACGTATGCGGCAACACCTATCGGCTGGTTTGCGCCATACATTACAACACCGGCAAGGTGTTCCTGCTTCGCTTCCTGACGCACGCGGAATACGACAAAGACCGATGGAAAACTGAATTGTAATACCGGGACAAGCTCCGGCTTCGGAGCTTATGGGAAGTGATGTAATACGAAGCCACTGAAACTGAACAAAAGAAAAGAATATGAAAACACTGACGCATCAAACCCGGCGTTTTGCCAGTAACGCGGACATTCCCAAGACCTACCGCGAATTGTGTGAGCTGTATCTGCCCCGGCCCATTCACGACGACGCGCAAGACGAGGAAGCCACGGCCATGATGAACGCGCTCGCTGTCTTCACCCGGCTCAACGCGGAGCAACTGGATTACCTCGACGTGCTGACGGAATTTGTGGACGAATACGACAAAAGCAAAAAAATCCGCTGGCCGAAAATCAGCGGCCTGGACACGCTCAAATACCTGTTGGCAGAAAACGGAATGAGCGCGGCGGATTTGTCCCGCATTTTGGGCACCAGCCGCAACCTGGGTGCGATGATTCTGCGCGGCGAACGGCAGTTGACGCTGGCGCACGTCCGCACGCTGGCAAAACGTTTCAGCGTGTCCGCCGATTTGTTCCTGCCGTAAAAGCAGTTGAAACCACGAAATACACCAAAGACACGAAATGATAAGGCAATGTCGGGCACCGCTGGTTCAACCGCCGGGTGAAGTCTGTTACCGCATAAAATGATTGGTTCCAGCTCTTTTTTCGTGTGCTTCGTGTATTTCGTGGTTCATCTCATCTGCCGGTTCCACGGATGGAATCAGACTGGTAAACACCGGCCACCAAACCGCTGGGCGCAATTGAAATCCCGCGCCGCGAATACCTGCACCGCCTGTCCACCGCATTGGTACTTTCTAACAGTTTCATAGCAGCACGCCAAGGTCTTTCTTTAACATAGCTTTTGTTGGTAAATGAATAAAAAAGTTAGTGATACCATTTTGATGACTTGCATCAACCCAACCATGGTGCGCAGTGACGATTTTCTTGACCGAATACAAACCAATCCCACTTCCATTCACATGCCGATCTTTTGCACTTTTACCGCGAAAACCAAAATCCCAAATCTGTTTTAACTCGGGATCATCTGGAAGCGGGATGCCTTTTTCGGAAACTTGGATAAGAATGTCGTCACGTCGTTCAGAAACTGAAACTGTTACATTATTCCCTCCGAAACTGTATTTAATTGCGTTTGAAATTAACTGACCGACGGCCTGCATGACTGCAGATTTTTCACCCCAGACAAAAACTGGACGATCTGGAAAATCGCGTTTAAATTGAATGTGCCGCTCAGATGCTTCGCTTTGGAAGTGACGCAAAACACTGGTGATGGCAATACAAAGATCGAAATCTTCAGGCTGCCGCAATTCGTAGTTGGAATCGACCGCAATGGCAAGCACGAACAACTGGTCTTTACCAAGATTAATTCCTCCTTTTTGCAACAGTTCAAGAATCTTGAAAAGACTATTTAAGTGCGCACTACCGTGGAGAGTGAAATATTTAAAACGCGGGGTATGATCAAGTAATCGCTCACAGTGTCCCTTGACACCGAGCAGAATAGCTAGCTGATCAGCATCTAATCCTGATACGCCAGCCGGTGTTGTAAGGCCATTGGCCATGTGTTGAGCGTAAGAAATCCCCGTGAGCCTGTCAAAATACTTGCGACGAGATCAGTGTTAAAGATGGCGAATCAAGAATTTATTTCGCCATCGCCATTTCGGAGGCTGGCTCGCCGGTTTCCGCCAGCGGCGCGGTTTCTCCACCCTTGTGAAATTTCATGCTGACAATCTTGCTGATGCCGCGTTCCTCCATCGTCACGCCGTAAAGCACGTCGGCCATGCCGATGGTGCGTTTGTTGTGGGTGATGATGACAAACTGTGAGTGCATCAGGAAACGCTGCAACAAATGGACAAACCGGTTGATGTTCGCCTCGTCCAGCGCCGCGTCCAATTCATCCAGCACACAGAACGGACTGGGCCGGACCTGATAAATTGAGAACAGCAGCGCCACCGCCACCATCGTCTGCTCCCCGCCGGACAGCAGCGAGATGCTTTGCAGTTGTTTGCCCGGGGGCCGCGCCATGATTTCGATGCCGCTCTCGAGCACGTCGTTTTGATCCGATAAAATCAGGTCCGCCCTGCCGCCGCCGAAGACCTCGGTGAACATGGTGCGGAAATTCTCGCGGATCTTTTCAAACGTCTCGGCAAACATCTGCCGCGTCTGCACGTTGATGCGGTTGATGACTTCCAGCAGTTGCGCCCGGGCCTGGACCAGATCATCGTTCTGCTTGGTCAGAAATTGATAACGCTGCTCGGTTTCCTCGTATTCCTCGATGGCCACGAGATTCACCGGGCCGATTTCGTCGAGCCGTTTTTGCAAGGCTTCAATCTGCTGCGCGACGGCGTTCCAATCCGTGGCCGCGCCCACAGCGGCCATTTCTTCCGGCGTCATCACATGCACCTTCGCCGCACCTTCGTCGGCAAACGTGATGGTGATGCACTCGCCGCGCACGTCGTCGAGATTGACGTGATATTTCTGCTGGATCCGTTCGCGCAGGTTCTGGACGGACATGTTTTTCTGCGCCAGCTCAACGTCCAGGGCGCCGCGCTGTTCCTGCAACTGGGTCAACTGCCGCCGCCGTCCGCTCAAGTTTTCCTCGCGCGCAACGACGTCGCCTTCCTGCGATTGTTTCCGCGCCAGCAATTCGGCAGTTTGCGTGTTCACCTGCTCGCGCTCGTGCTGCAAACGCCCGATTTGCGACCGTGAATCCTGTATCTCCGACTCCGCCTGCTCTTTGCGGCCAATAAAGGATGACACTTCGTTGCGGCGCTGTTCGAGCATCTGGGTCAACTCGCAAATGCGTTGCTCCAAGGATTGCTGTTGCTGGCGGAACGACGCCAGAAGCTGTTCCTCCGCCGCGAGCGCGACCTTGCTTTCGGTGAGCGTGGCATGGGCGGTGTCACGTTGCCGGCGCAGATTCTCCAGTTCGGCCGTGAGCGCGGCGACTTGTTCCTGCCCGGCGCGTTCGCGGGTTTCCAGCTCGTTCAACCGGGCCGCCAGCGCGCCGCGCTTTTGCGAACCTTCCTGCTCCTGCGCGGCGAGGCTCTGAACTTCAAAAACGACCGTCTCGATTTTCTGGTGCAGCAGCCGGTTTGAATTCTGCAACGCGTTGAACTCGCCTTCGCGCGTGGCGATGGCGACTTCCTGCTCGCGCAATTCCGTCTGCGCCTGCTGCAAGCTGGCCTGCAATTCGGTCTGCTCGCCCAGCAGCGCGCCGCGTTTGCGGCTCATCTGGGCCACGCGGGTCTGGACTTCCGTCAACTCACCTTGCAGTTCGTTGATCTGGTTTTTGCGTCCCAAGATCGAAGCCGGCGCCTTGGGATTGCCGTTGCCGTTCAAGTAACCGCCCGTGTAAATGCCGTGCCGGCTGAGCAAATCGCCGGTCAACGTGACAAAATCGCAGCCCGCGTGGCCGTTTTGAATCTGGGCCGTGGCCGTGGCCAGATCGGACGCAATGAAGGTGCGGCCCAGCAACGCCTTCAGGAGTTTTTCCACCGACGGCTCGCCCTGGACCACGCTCAAAGCATGAATGACCTGGCCCTTTTGCAACCCGTTTTGAATTGCATCCAGACCGCTGCCCGGCGCCAATTCGCCCTCAAAAAACATTTGCTTGTCGTTGGTATATTCGATTGACAGCGCGGCAACGCTGGCCCGCCCGACCTTGTTGGCGCTGAGGTCGGCGATGATCTGCTGTGCGGATTCCGGCTGCTCGGTCAAAACCAGTTGCAGATGGTGGCCGAGCGCGTTCTCGATGGCGACGACATACGAATCCGGCACGCGAATGCGGTCGGCGAGCGAGCCGATGACCTTGCGTGACTGGCGCAAGGCGGCCTGGGTGCCCGCGCTGAAACCTTCGTGCGACCCTTCGAGCTGCTCAAGCACGTTCAGGCGCGAACGCTTCTCGGCCTGCGCCTGCAAAAATTGATCCTGCTCGGCGGACGATGCCTGCAATTCCACCTGGAGTTCGCGCAACCGGTTTTGCCGCTGCTCGACCGAGCCGCGCTTGGTCTGCGCGTTCAGTTTCTCTATTTCGACGCTCGCGGTGAATTCCTGCAGGCGCGCTTCGAGCCGGGTGCGTTCCTCTTCCAGTTGCACTTTTTCGGCGGACAGTTTTTCGAGCCGGATGCTGTTGCCCTGCTTTTGCAGATCGAGCGCGGTGATTTCGTTGCGAATCCGCGTCAAATCCTGCGCCGCGGCGAATGCTTCGGACTGCGCCTGGCGCAACGCTTCCTGCCGCTGGCGCAGGTCTTCCTCAACCGTGTTCAACGCCCACCGTTTCTGCTCCAGCGTCAGGCGATGTTGCAGGAGCGCGTTTTCCGAGGCGGTCAGCCGCTCCATCACCGCCTTCAATTCGGCGGACGCGGCGTGGCAACGTTCCTCAGCCTGGGTGATTTCCGCCAGCGCCTTGGTGTTTTGTGATGCGAGTTCGCGCAGGCGTTCCTCGTTGAACTGGATACGGCTTTCGTGCCGGTCCGCCTCGCCCTTCAATTCCAGACCGCGCTGCTGTTTTTCGGCCACTTCGTGTTCCAGTTCCGAAAACCGTTCGCGGAGCTGCTTGATTTCGTCTTCACAACGCAAAACATCGGCGGAGCCGGTTTCAATCTCACCACGCAGTTTTTCGGCGGCGGCCTGTTTTTCAGTGATCCCGGCCTGCAGCACGTCGAATTGATGGCGCGCAAGCTGCGTGTCGAGGTGCTGGAGTTCCTGGGAAATTTGCTTGTAGCGGCGCGCCTTGCCGGCCTGGCGCTGGAGCGACCCGATCTGCCGCTTCACTTCGCGGATGAGATCGGCGATGCGCAAAAGATTTTGGTCGGTGTATTCCAGTTTGCGGAGCGCTTCCTTTTTCTGGCTCTTATATTTAGTGATGCCGGCGGCTTCCTCAAAAATGAGGCGGCGGTCTTCGGGTTTGCTCGAAAGAATCTGCGTGATATGGCCCTGTGCCAGGATGCTGTAGCTGGTGCGGCCCACGCCCGTGCCCATGAACAGTTGCTGGATGTCCTTGAGCCGGCAGGAGGTGCGGTTGACGAAATACTCGCTGTTGCCGTCGCGGAAAATCCGCCGCGTGACGGTGACCTCATTGTAAGCCATCTCGACCCCCGCCGCGCGCAGGTGGTCTTCGTCCATGTCGCCCAGCGTCAGCGACACCTCGGCCATGCCCATCGGCCTGCGTCCGTCGGTGCCGGTGAAAATCACGTCGGCCATTTCGCCGCCGCGCAAAGCCTTGGCGGATTGTTCGCCGAGCACCCAGCGGATGGCATCGGAGACGTTGGATTTGCCGCAGCCGTTGGGGCCGACGATAGCGGTGACACCGGGTTGGAAATTCAACGCGGTTTTGTCCGCGAAGGACTTAAACCCCAGAACTGTAAGATTTTTAAGATACATGATCTTGAATTGCGTTAGGCAACCAAAATTGCCGGTTAAAGTAAAGAAAAAACCACAATATAAAGCACACAATCTCTCTTGTGGCACAACTAATTGGTGAGGAACCATGGTTTGCTTTGTGCCACTAACTACTACTTCAAACTTTTTATCAAACTACTGTGCTCTTATACGACTGGAAGGTGATTTCGTCAACTGATTTTCTGCATTGAAAAATCAGTTGACAGAATGTTGCCATTGAATCAGCTTATCCGCATCCGTTGATTTGACGGACTCATGAAGAGTGGCTGAGGGACTGGCCCGATGACGCCACGGCAACCGGTTGAAGTGTAACTTCAATGTCCAGGTGCCAAATCCAGCCCCGACATAAGTCGGGGGAAAATGAGAAGAGCACGTAAGCTTTGTCAGCCCCTTCTCATCCATGAGTCGGGGCTTTTTGTTTGCCCAAAAACGTTCGTAGCAGCGGACGTCAGTCCGCTCTGACTGGATAAATAATGAGCCGGCTGATGTCGGCTGCTACGGGGTAAAGAGGAAAAATTTTATGAGTGAACATCACGGTTTCATGAAGGCGCTCAAGTGCCGCGAATGCGGGCGGGAATATCCGCTCACCGCGACGCACGTGTGCGAGTTCGACTTTGGCCCGCTCGAAGTGGTTTATGATTACGACCGCATCAAGAAGTCGCTGACCAAGGCGGCCATCCAGTCGCGTCCCCAGACGATGTGGCGTTACCGCGAACTTTTGCCCGTGGCCAACGACCCGACCGTGGGCTTGCAAGTCGGTTTCACCCCGCTCGTCAAGGCCGACCGGCTCGCCAAAAAACTCGGCATCCGCGAATTGTGGATCAAAAACGACACGGTCAACTACCCCACCCTGTCATTCAAAGACCGCGTGGTGAGCGTGGCGTTGAGCCGGGCGCAGGAATTGGGTTTCGACACTGTTGCCTGCGCCTCGACCGGCAATCTGGCCAATTCCGTCGCCGCCAATGCCGCGTCTGCCGGATTGAAATCCTACGTGTTCATCCCGTCGGATTTGGAGCAGGGCAAAATCGTCAATTCGCTCGTCTATGGCGCGCACGTCATCGGCATCAAAGGGCATTACGACGAGGTGAACCGGCTTTGCGCCGAGATCGCGGGCAAGTTCGGCTGGGCGTTTGTGAACGTGAACATGAGGCCGTATTACGCCGAGGGTTCCAAGAGCATGGCGTATGAAATCGCCGAGCAACTCGGGTGGCGGCTGCCGCGGCACACGGTTGTGCCGATGGCGTCCGGTTCGTTGCTGACAAAAATCCAGAAAGGTTATCAGGAACTAATCAAGCTAGGTCTGGTTTCGGAAAGCGAAACGGCCATTCACGGCGCGCAGGCGACGGGTTGCTCGCCAATTTCCACCGCGCAAAAGGCGGGCTTGGACTTCTTCAGGCCGGTCAAGCCGGACACGATTGCCAAGTCGCTGGCCATCGGCACGCCGGCGGATGGTTTCTACGCGCTCAAGGTGATTAAGGACACCGGCGCGGCGGCGGACGACGTGACCGACGACGAAATCCGCGACGCCATCAAGCTGTTGGCGGAGACGGAAGGCATTTTTGCCGAGACGGCGGGCGGCGTGACCGTGGGCGTGGCGCAGAAACTCATTGCGTCGGGTAAAATTCCGCGGAATGATTCCGCGGTCCTCTGTATCACCGGCAACGGCTTGAAGACGCTCGACGCCGTGGCCGGTCACGTGGGCAAGCCGCGCGAAATCAAGCCCAGCCTGCGCGAGTTCGAAGCCCTGCTGGCACATGAAGAAAAAGTGAATGCGTGAAAGCGCAAATAAAAATAACTGTCGCCGTTATCGTCGCCTCGCTGTTGTGCGGCTGTAAGCCGTCAGCATCAGTGAGTAAAAACGACGGCATCGCCACACCAACTAATGTTCTGGCCTTGCCTGTTCAGCCGGTGACAACTAGCACAGAATTGAACGGCGTGATTTCGGCATTTTATTTTTTCAAAGGAATTCCCTGGGATGCCCTTAAAAAAACTGAGTTTGAATCAACGAATGAATTTTTATCGCGTATTCAAACAATTTCTCCGCCTGCTAGCCCCATTTGGATTGCTGTTGATACAAACGCAGTTTCTTTGGAATACGATGCAGAGAGTAAAGTCTGCCAAGCATTCATAACACATCCGTTATTTGTAACTGGGGGACAGACCCCTGCTTACCGTTTAACGGTTTACACCGTTCGGGCAATGAACGGTGAAATCAACGAAGCAAAAGTCGTTGATAATTTTGAACTCACGATACAAAACCCGTTGCCTGCCGAATTAACATACGCTAACGGGATAAAACTTGTTGCCCCCATAAGTGGTTCTCGCGCCAAGGAACTTTTTGAATCGGGGAATTTGCGGGTGCTATTAAAGATCGAGGTAAATAGTCTGACGAATGCCCAACAGTTCATTGAATACAAGCATTCGGATGATTTTGGGCCTTGGGTCGATATGGCCCAAGATGTTCCCGTTGATTTATTGGGTGCTAAATTAATAAATATTGCATCCGGTGAAGTAATTTCGTCCTGGGGAAATTTAACGCCAAAATAGTTCCAAAAATTGAATTTTAATTTATGCCAAAAAAAGTCCGCATCCCCACGCCGCTCCGCAAGCTGACCAACAACGAGGAGCTGGTCGAAGTCAACGCCGCCACCGTCGGCGAGGCGATTGTCGAATTGCAGACGCGCTTCCCCGGCATCCAGGAACGGCTCGTGGATGACAAGGGCGAGGTGCGCCGTTTCGTGAATGTTTACGTGAACGAGGAAGACATCCGCTTCCTGAAAAACCGCGAAACGCCGTTGAAAGACGGCGATGAAATCAGCATCATCCCGGCGATTGCCGGAGGATAAGATTAACAGGTGGGGCGAGGCTACTGACGAGCCGGCTCGCGAGGACGCTCGCCCCACCAACACTAAAAAACAAACCTTTTTAATTCCTATGGCCAAAACGAAAAAGAAACTTTCCGTCACCAAATCCACCACGCCCACGCAGCGCCGCCTGTGGCTGATGTTCCCGCCCAAGCTCATCAAGGAACCGCTCATCTGGAAGCTCGGCCACAAGTTTGAAGTCGTCACCAACATCCGGCAGGCCAGCGTAACCGATGAAATCGGCGTCGTGTGTCTGGAATTGGACGGCAAGCGCGATGAAGTCAAGGCCGCCATCGCGTGGCTGGAGAAACTGGGCGTCAACGTCGAACCGGTCGAAATCAGCGTGGTGGAAAGCTAGAACGGAGCGCGGTGATTTGGCGCGCCGCTCTATAACCCCGTCAGGGGTGAAATTTTTGTAGCCAAGCCGGATCCAAAAATAAAAGCTCCGTCAGGAGCGACATAACGATGCCGCCCCGCCGGGGCTTGATGATAATTTTGCCAAAACTACAAAGATTCCGCTCCTGACGGAGCTGGCGTTTACTTCCGCCGTTGGCGTTTGACCTTGAGCTGGGTGGTGGCGTGAACCAGCGCGGCCTGAATGTGCGCGGCTTCCTCGTCGGTGATTTTTTCGGCCAATCGCGCTTCGGCGCGCAGGCGGGCTTCCTCGGCCTTCGCCTCGTCAATGTTTTCGGCGCGAATCGCCATGTCGGTAAGAATCGCCACGCGATCGCCGGTCACCTGCGCGAAGCCATCGCCGACGGCGAGGAAGATTGTGTCCTGCCCCTTTTGCGCGACGATTTCGCCCGCGCACAGTTGCGTCATCAGCGGGACGTGATTCGGCATGATGCCCATCTCGCCTTCAGCGCCGGTCAGCGTGACCATGTCCACGTCGTCGGAGTAAATTTTTGCCTCCGGCGTGACAATTTCCAATTTCAGAGTCGCAGCCATTTTCAATTCATGTTTCACGCATCACGTTTCACGCACCACCCGCGTCACATAAGGCGTGAATAGCATCCGTCAACTTTTTTCAACCTCTTCGATGCCGCCTTTCATGTAAAAGTTTTGTTCCGGCACGTCGTCGTGTTTGCCATCCAGAATTTCCTTGAACCCGCGCACGGTTTCGGCCACCGGCACCTGCCGGCCCGGGCGGCCGGTGAACACTTCCGCCACCGAGAACGGCTGGCTGAGGAAACGTTGAATCTTGCGCGCGCGGTAAACTGTGAGCTTGTCATCGGGCGAAAGCTCGTCCATGCCGAGGATCGCGATGATGTCCTGCAAATCCTTGTAGCGCTGCAAAACCTTCTGCACGCCGCGGGCGACTTCGTAGTGTTCCTGCCCCACAATTTCCGGCGTCAGCGCGCGGCTCGTCGAGGCCAGCGGATCCACGGCGGGATAAATGCCGAGTTCGGCAATCGCACGCTCCAATACAATCGTCGCGTCCAGATGCGCAAACGTCGTCGCCGGCGCGGGGTCGGTCAGGTCGTCGGCCGGCACATACACGGCCTGAAACGAGGTGATGGAACCTTTCTTGGTCGAGGTGATGCGTTCCTGCAAATCGCCCATTTCGGCGGCGAGCGTCGGCTGATAACCGACGGCGCTCGGCGTGCGGCCCAGGAGCGCGGAAACCTCAGAACCGGCCTGCGAAAACCGGAAGATGTTGTCAATGAACAGCAGCACATCCTGGTTTTTTTCGTCGCGAAAATATTCCGTGACGGCGAGTGCGGACAATGCGACCCGCAAACGCGCGCCGGGCGGCTCGTTCATCTGGCCATAGACCAGCGCGATTTTGGATTTGCCGAGGTCTTTCTGGTTGATGACGCCGGCTTCGGACATTTCCGTGTAAAGGTCGTTGCCTTCGCGCGAGCGTTCGCCCACGCCCGCGAACACGGACACGCCGCCATGCAGCTTGGCGATGTTGTTGATCAATTCCATGATGACGACGGTTTTGCCGACGCCCGCGCCGCCAAAGGCGCCGACCTTGCCGCCTTTCAAGAACGGGCAGAAGAGGTCAATGACCTTGATGCCGGTGACGAGCACCTGCGGCGAAGTGGACTGATCCACCAGCGCCGGCGCGGGGCGATGAATCGGGTAATACTTGTCGGCGTTGACCGGCCCGCGCTCGTCCACCAGATCGCCGACGACGTTGAAAACGCGGCCCAGCACGCCGTCGCCCACCGGCATGGAAATCGGTTTGCCGGTGTCGGTGACTTCGTAACCGCGCTTCATGCCCTCGGTCGAGCCCATGCAAACGCAGCGCACCCAGTTATCGCCGAGGTGCTGTTCAACTTCGAGGATCCGTTTCGCGCGGCCCTGGCCGGGCACGTCGAATTCGACGGCCACCGCGTTGTAAATGGCGGGGAGCGGATCGGGAAATTCCACGTCCACGACCGGTCCGATGACTTGAACGATTTTGCCTTTGTTCATGCGATTGATTGATTAGCCCACTGCCATTTGCGCGGTGGCGATTTCCAACAATTCCTTCGTGATGTTCGACTGGCGCAGCTTGTTGTATTGCAGCGTCAGGTCCTTGATGAGTTGCTGCGCGTTGTCGGTGGCGTTTTTCATCGCCACCATGCGCGCGCTGTGCTCGCTGGCCCGGGCCTCGAGCAAAATCTGGTAAATCTTGAAATTCAAACTGTGCGGCAGCAATTCGCCCAGCACCGTCTCCTCATCCGGCTCAAACAAATAAGGCACGTCGCCGCCCGCCGGCAATTCCCCTGCCGCCGCGTGGCCGTGGATGCCGGCGGTGACCGTCTGGATTTTTCCCACCGGCAAAAACGGGATGATTTCCGGCCGCTGGACCAACGTCGAAATGTAGTTGGTGAACAAAATGTCCACCGCGTCCGCTTCGCGCTTGATGAACAAGTCCTGCGCGAATTTGGAAATGGCCCGCGCCTCGCCGAATAGCGGCGTGTCCTTGTAAGTGAACTCCGCCGCCAGCGGCCGTTTCGTGCGCGCGATGAATTGCGACGCCTTGCGTCCCGCCGTGACGTAAAGGGTCGTGTCCCGGTCGAATTTCACCGCTTCGCGAAACAAATTGCTGTTGAGCGCGCCACACAAACCGCGGTCCGTGCTCACCAGGATGACCGCCCGCCGCCGCACGTCGCGGGTTTCCATGAGCGGATGCTTGAAATCCCCCGCGCGCGCGGTCGTTTCGGCCAGCACTTCACTCATCAACGCCGCATAAGGCCGGCCGGCCAGCGCGGCCTGCTGGGCCTTGCGCATTTTGGCCGCCGCCACCATCTGCATCGCCTTCGTGATTTGGGCGGTGTTCTTGACCGACTTGATGCGTCGGCGAATGTCGCGGGTGGTGGGCATGAATCAGTGATACGTCTGCTTGAACTCCGTCACCGCCGCCTTCAAATCGCTGACGGTGGCATCCTTCAATTCTTTTTCCTTCACGATGCGTGCCAATAATTCCGGCTTCCGGGTCGTCATGAAATCCGTGAGCTTGTGCTGGAAGTCCTTGATTTTGGCCACCGGCACGTCGTCCACAAATCCATTCTGCCCCGCCCACAAAACCACGACCTGCACTTCCGCCGGCAGCGGGTTGTATTGAATCTGGTTGAACAACTCGACAATGCGTTTGCCGCGCTCAAGTTGTGCCTGCGTCTTGGCGTCGAGGTCGGAACCAAATTGGGCAAACGCCGCCAGTTCGCGAAACTGGGCCAGATCGCCCTTGATGCGGCCGGCGACCTGTTTCATCGCCTTGACCTGCGCCGCCGAACCGACGCGCGACACGGACAAGCCCACCGAAATTGCCGGGCGGATGCCCTGATAAAACAAATCCGTCTCCAGATAAATTTGGCCATCGGTGATGGAAATCACGTTCGTGGGGATGTAAGCCGAAACGTCACCCGCCTGGGTTTCGATGATGGGCAGCGCCGTGAGCGAGCCGTTGCCGTATTGTTCGGCCACGCGCGCGCTGCGTTCGAGCAGGCGGCTGTGCAGATAAAACACGTCGCCCGGATATGCCTCGCGGCCCGACGGACGCTTGAGCACGAGTGAAACCTGGCGATACGCCACCGCGTGCTTGGACAAATCGTCGAAAATAATCAGCGCATCCATGCCGTTGTCCATGAACCATTCGCCCATCGCCGCGCCCGCGAACGGCGCGAGATACTGGTTGGTCGCCGAATCCGACGCGGCGGCCACGACGACAATCGTATAAGGCATGGCGCCGGCTTCGTCCAAAACGCCGATGACGCGCGCGACGTTCGACTGTTTCTGGCCGATGGCAACGTAAATGCAATACAGCGGACGATAACTTGCGTCTCCGGCCTGCTGCGCGGCCAGGTTGAGCCGCGCGTTGTTGATGATGGTGTCGATGCCGATGGTCGTCTTGCCCGTTGAACGGTCGCCGATGATTAATTCACGCTGGCCGCGGCCAATCGGAATCATCGCGTCAATCGCCATGATGCCCGTCTGCACCGGCTGGCTGACGGATTTGCGTTTGATGATGCCCGGCGCGATTTTTTCGACCGGATACGCGGTGTCACTCTTGATTGGACCTTTGCCGTCCAGCGGCTGGCCAAGGGCATTGACGACGCGGCCAAGCAGGCCTTTGCCGACCGGCACCTGCAACAGCTTGCCGGTCGTGCGGACTTCGTAACCTTCCTTGATTCCCGTGTAATCGCCGAGAATGATCGCGCCGACCTCGGTCTCTTCGAGGTTCAACGCCAGGCCGGTGATGCCGTTGCCGAAATCGAGCATCTCGTTGAGCATCGCGTCGGTCAGGCCCTCAATCTTCGCCACACCGTCGCCGATTTCGCGGACCACGCCGACGTTTTGTTTGGCCGTCGCGGCCTTGGCGCCCGTGATTTGGGTTTCAATTTCCTGCAGTAGATTGCTCATAAATTTTCAAATTCATCGCTCGCTCATTTAACCAATTACCGATTTAACCACTCTTAACCACTCGTTCATTTGGCGGTTAAACAAGTTAAACAAGTGACCGGTTAAATGAGTCAAAAACTCTCCGCCAACGCCTTCAAACGCGCCTGAATGCTGCCGTCATAAACGTCGCTGCCGACCTTGACGCGCAATCCGCCGATCAACGCCGGATTTCGGTCGAACGTCAGGCTCACGCCCTCGCCGTAAATTTTTTTGATCCGGCTGGCCACGTCCGTTTGCAAATCGTCGGGCAGGATCGCCGCGCTCTCGACGCGCGCGGTGCGGCGCTCCAGATCCAGTTTCACCAGCCGGTGCAGGCGCGATAGAATTTCGATGTAACGGCGCGGCTTCTGTGCCAGCACGAGCGTGACCGCCTGCCGGACGCGGTTCTCGTCCAGCAAACCGTTGACCTGGCAACTGTGGAACAGTTGCCGCGCGTCGCTTTGTGCCCGTTTGGATATTTTCATTTCATCTCTTGGTAGGGCGGTGTGTCCCCACACCGCCGCGGCGCGCTACGGAGAGCGCGCCCTACCTATTATGATGCCGTCAATTGCTTCTCCGTTTCCTCGGCGAGCCGCCGCTGATCGTCCGGCGTCAGAATTTTGCCGGTGACCGTCGCAGTCGTTTGTACGACCAGCCGGCCCACTTCACGCTTCAACCCGGCGAGCATCTGCTCGTGCTCCAGCGCGGCGGCCTCGCGCGCCCGAATCAAGATTTGTTCCGCGGCGGCAATGGCTTTTTGGGTTTCCTGTTCGCGCACGCGCGCGGCGGCGATTCGCGCCTCCTCAATCAACTGGTTGGCCAGGTCATTGGTCTGGTCGAGGATTTTCCGGCGGGCGGCTTCGGTCCGGGCCAGTTCCGCCTTGATTTTTTCCGCGTTCTCCAGCCCTTCCGCAATCCGCTGACGACGCTCTTCGAGGACGGTCAGAATCGGCTGGTAGGCAAATTTGTACAGCAGCGCAGCGACGATCAGAAAGCTGATGCACTGGGCGATGAAATGCGGGGCGTCCAACCCAAATTTCTCCGCCGTATCCCGGGCGGTCTGGGTCAGGTCACTGCCTATGCTTGCCAACAAAATAAACTGGTTCATAAATCCGGTCGGTTAAAATGTGCGGCGCGGAGCCGATCCGGCTCCGCGCCGTTTCCTTAGTGAACAAGGAAGATGGCGTAGAACACAATGGCTTCGGACAGAGCCATGCCGAGCACGGCCAGCACAATGACCTTGCCGAAAGCGCCGGGATTGCGTCCCACCGCCTCGGAAGCCTTCATGCCGACCAGTCCCACGCCGATGGCCGAACCGAGGCCGGCCAGACCGACGTGAATGCTGCCGCTCATCTCTGCCAACATTGGCGTTAACATATTTTTTCCTTTCGTTGCTCAACGGCTCCCGCGATTGAACACGGTCAAGCCGCTGAAATTGTCTGTTGTTTAATGGTGACCTTCGCCGGCTTCCTCCTCATGCGTGCAGATCAACGCCGTGAACACGGCGGTCAGGAGCATGAAGACCACTGCTTGAATAAAGCCCACCAGCAGTTCCATGAAATAAAACGGCACCGGCAGCAATGCGCCAAAAACGATTTTTGCCCAGGCGGGATGCTGAATCATGTTCGACATGGCTTCCAGCAGGTTCTCCCCCGCGAACATATTGCCGTAAAGACGGAAGCTCAACGAAATCGGCCGGAACGCAATCGAGAGCAACTCCAGAAAACCGACGGCGAAGAACACCACGATCATCAAATACTTGATGACGCCGGTGCTGTCGCCTTTGGGGCCAAAAATGTGCAGGAAGGAGCCTTTGACGCCACTGAATTGGAGCGCCCACACCGTCCAGCAAGTGAAGAATATCATGGCCATCGCGAATGTCATGTTAAGGTCGGCATTGCCACCGCGCAGCAGCGGTCGCACCACTTCAAAACCGTGTTCACCTTGATGTCCCCAGCCAATCGTGCCCACACCGGGAATCAGCCCGAACCAGTTCGTCGCCAGGATGAAAATGAAAATCGTCGCGAAAAACCAGAACGTCTTCCTCACCAGTCCCGGTCCGATGATGCTTTCGAGAAAACCGTAAAGTCCCTCCACCACCCATTCCCAGAAATTCTGCGCGCCGCTGGGTACTTCCTGAATTTTCCGGGTGGCGAACCGGGCAAACAAGATCACGCCCACCGCCACAATCCACGTCACCAGCATGGAATTGGTGACAAAACCGCCTTTACGACCGAGGGATTGGGCGCTCTGAGGAATGCCCTGTTCCGCGGGAGCGGCCGGCAACGCACCGGATGCCGCCACAGCGGCGGGCTTGGTGGCAGAAGCAGCAGCTTCACCCGGTGCCGCGTTCAGGACGGCGAGCGGGGCGCAGATAAAAAAAGCGCTGGCAATTATGAGTCTGAGTGATTGCATCTTACCTCAGCAAATCCATCCGCCGAACTCGCCCGCTTTGTTCTCCCGCAGTTTCGGTCGGAAGCTTAAAGACACTGCCGAAATGGCAGAAAATCACAAGCCATTTTTGGAGAATTCCCACACGAATTTTGCCCGGCTCTCCCACTCGTCACTTGGAAAAAACCTTGCTCGAACACCTCCGCCCAGGTTGCCGCTCCCTTCCGGCAGCCAAGTTTCGTCACTCCGCCAAGAACGACTGCACCTTGACGCCGCGATGCCATGCCGCAAGTCTTGGCGGCCTAATGAATTTGAAATGTCAGCCGATGACGTGAGGATATACAGCGAGATTTATCCTTACTTTCCAGTTTATACCGAGGGCCTCCTTTAGCGTTCTAATCAAGCGTCGATTCCAATGATGAGAACGGGAATGTCAATGTCGGACACCCCACGATGCTGCAAATCCCAGACAAACTGCTCGAAATAGGAAACACCGGTGGACATTTGGTCGGCAAAACGTTTGATGGGAACGATCTCAATCCCGGCGTTAATGTGGCCAAGTTTGTGGAAAATCGTCATCTTGGCGCAGACGTTATAGACCATGAAGGCGTATTTGCCGAACTGAACCTCGACACCGAGTTCATTCTTCACAAAATCCATGTCGCGAAATGCACCTTTGGAAAGCGGCTTGGCCTTGTAACCGGGTTTGTAAAATTCAGTCGGGTATTGGCAGGGCACTTTGCAATTCGCCCAACTCAGCGGTTTGAATTCAGCTTTGAAAGCACGATTCAGGGCGAACGGGCTGAAAAGCATCTTGCCCGGCATGGTTTTTTCCTTGCTGGTCTTGGTCTTGCAGGGCGCAGCATCCACGCGGGAAATGACGCCGTAAACTTCATCCAACAGTTTTTGATGTTTCTTGGCGAGATAAGTTGCGCCATTGTTAAAGGAGAATTCCCCTGCGATTTTCATAACAAAACTTTTTCGTCATCCCATGCTACGGGGCGTTGAGCAACCTTCTCGCGGCCTGTTGGCACAAACACCGGCTTGCCCAATGGACGCAGCTTGAGCGTCCCGTCCGCCAACTTGTGAAGTCGGTCGCGAGCAGTTTTCAGATACTTTTCATCCCGATCACAGCCAATTGCACGGCGTTTGTGTTTGGCGGCGGCAATCATCGCCGAGCCGACGCCGCAAAACGGATCGTAAATCCAATCATCCTCATTCGTGAGCGCCAGAATACATCGTTCCACCAACTCGACAGGATATTGACACGGATGATCTGTTTTTTCTGGGTGATTCGCTTTTACGTTTGGAATCTCCCAAATTTCTCGTTCCCAATCTTGGGCAACAATTGACCACACATCCGATGGATTCTTGCCGAGAGGATTACCCGAAGGCTGGCCGCGCTTTTCACCTTTGAAATGAAGTTTGCCGGGATACTTCGCCGGAACGCGCACGGGGTCGAGGCGGAAAATATAATCGTCCGATTTGCTAAACCAAAGCAGTGTTTCGTAACGACCAGAAAAACGTAGGCTGCAATGCAGTCCGTGTTCAAAATGCCAGATGATTCGGTTGCGAAGTTGCAAACCTTCGTTTTTGAAAAGGTCGTAGTAATAAATATCCAACGGAAAAACCTCACCCTCTTCGACGTAGTTGCCCACTTGCCAGCAAAGACTGCCGTTGTGTTTCAGCGTGCGAATCAGTTCTTTAATCAGCGGTTTCTGTTGATCTAGATAATTTCGCAGAGATGACCGTTGCTCATACTCCTTGCCCAAGTTGTATGGCGGCGACGTAACAATCAGCGAAAAGAAATTTGTCGGGAGAGATTTTGCACAAGCCAAGGCATCATCGCAGATGGCAACAAGCCGTTCATCTTCTGAAAACGTGTCGGCTATCTTAATTTTTTCGTTGAAAAGATTGGCCATCATTTCTGTGATCTACACTCGCAGATAATTGTTCACAAAGAAATTATTTTCGCCGAAAATCTGGTCGAGCATGACTTTGACGTAGTGGCTAGCGTGCCAGTCGCAGACGCGCTGCCGCGCGTCCTGGCTGACCGGCAGGTCAGCCCTACCGTTTTGAGCAGCAGCCTTTTTCGCCATGCCGCGATTTTGCGCGGGATATTTGTCAGCGTCAATTTCCGTCTATGCTCCCGTCGTCGTTTCACTTTGACGAGGCAAGTCGCTTCGACGCGACAGATCACACTCCAAAGCCGCATCAAAATCGGCGCGATTAGCGTGTAGCCAGGGTCATTTCCACGGATTGAGGACTTTGCAGCCCATGCGTTCGAAGGGCGCGGTGTCGCGCGTGACGATGCGACAGCCGCGGGCGCGGACGATGGCGGCAATAAGTGAATCGCGCAGGGGCAGCGGCCCGTTCGCGCGGGCAGTCAGTTCTCCCCAAATCGCCGCTGAACGGGTGTCAAAGTTCAGCACACGATATTTCCGGGGCAGATCGGTGGCAAATCTCTTGATGCGGTTATAGTCTGGATGGTTCGGCGGCAGACAGTGAAAGCCATGCCACACTTCGGCCAGCGTAACCGTGGTGATGAAAAGATGGGCCGGGTCTTGGGCGTCGTGCCAAGCCATGAAGCCGGGATTGGGTCGCGGTTTCTCCGTCTCGCTGACCGCGTTCGTGTCGAGCACGAAGTTCACAGACGAACGGGTTTGACAAGGTCATCCGGCATCCGCGGCGGCTGCCAATCGGTGGTGAAACGAACCGAGTCCTGCCACGCCTTGAGCTTTTGCATGGAACGGCGGACGGTGGTTTTGCGCCGCGCTGTCCGGGATGACGCTTTCAAAGAAGTTCCATTCGACTGCCGCGCAGTCAGCCAGCCCAACAATTCCCTGGCCTCAGGCGCCGACAGTTTTTTGACTTTTCTGACAGCGAGTTCAACCGTGCTCATGCAGGATAAATTAGCCGGAAAATCGGATTTGAGCAAGCGGGTTTTGTATTCGGTACTTCTCGCGGAGACCGCCAGCAGGCGAGACGTCCACCCTCATCGCATTTTGGCGCAACAAGCCGGCACAACCAGCCCGTGCAACCTTGTCCGTGTGTCTGTTCTTCGTTCCCAGGAACAGCCGCGCTCCGAAGCCGCATCAAAACTGCCGCAGTTCTTCCGGCGTTTTCCCCTGCTCGCGGAGTGCCCGCAAACTCAGCGAGTCGTGACGCTTGGCCAGCCGTTTCCCATTTTCGTCCAGCATCAGCGCGCAGTGATAAAACGCCGGCGGCGTCAAACCCAGCGCCCGGTATAGCAAAATCTGCCGCGCCGTGCTCAACAGCAAATCCGCCCCGCGCACCACCTCGGTTATCTGCATTGCCGCGTCGTCCACCACACACGCCAGTTGATACGCCGGCACGTCGTCGTGCCGCCACACCACGAAGTCGCCAAAATCCTTTCCGGCGACGAATTTTTGTTCGCCAAAATTTCCATCGGTGAAGGAAATGGTTTCGCCATCGGGAACACGGAAACGCCAATTCGCCGGACGTGACGGGTGACGGGCGGCGGGTGACGAGGGGGTCGGTGCAGCATTCACGTCACTCGCCACCCGCCACTCGTCACTTTTGTTCCGGCAGGTGCCGGGATAGATGGGGCCTTCATCATCGCCGGCGTTGGGCGCGCTGGCGGCATCGCGGATGTCCTTGCGCGAACAGGTGCAGGGATAAACGAATCCGCCGGCCCGGAGTTTTTCCAGCGCAGCAGCGTAGAACGGCCGCCGTTCACTTTGCGAATAGGGTCCGAAAGGCCCGCCGCAATCCGGCCCTTCCTGCCATTCAAAACCGAACCAGCGCAGGTCTTCAATCATTTGCGGGACGAACTCCAGCCGGAAACGCGTGGAGTCAATGTCCTCGTTCCGCAAAATCAGCGTGCCGCCGCTCGCCTGGGCGCGCTGCTGCGCCACCCAAAACGTGCGCGCATGGCCGAGATGCAAAAGCCCCGTCGGCGACGGCGCGAGCCGGCCGCGATATTTTTGACCGGCATTGGCAGGTTGCGTATTCACGGCGGGAAATAAACTACGAAGCGGCCAGGGAACAAAGATTTCTTTTCAGGCCGCATCAGAAATAGATATGGACTTCTGCCGGAGCCAAATCCAATAATTATTTCATGGATCCAATCAAATTTCCGGCGCGGATGATTCTACCTTTCAAATCCACCCTTCTCGGTCTGGCAATCACCGGCACCGCCGCGAATTTGCTGCCGGCGCAGACGACCAATCCCATTCCGGTCCTGCAAATCAAGGCAGATCAGGTCATGGGACACGTCAGCGAGACGCTCTACGGTTTGATGACGGAAGAAATCAATTATTCCTACGAGGGCGGGCTTTATGGCGAGCTGATCCGCAACCGCACTTTCAAGGCGAACCCGGCGAAGGCCATTTTCTGGGATGCCATCGGCGGCGCGGTCATTTCGCTCGACGCCAACCAGCCGCTCAACGCGGCGTTGAATGTGAGCTTGAAACTGGACGCGAGCATGGCGACAAAAAAATCGCCGGCGGGCATCGCGAACGGCGGTTATTGGGGAATACCCGTGAAGCCCAAGACGACTTATCGCGCATCCTTTTACGCGAAGTCAGACGGGAAGTTTTCCGGCCCGTTGACATTGAGCATTCAAAGCGCGGATGGCAAGGCGGTTTTCGCCAGCGCAACCATCCCGCAGATTGATCGATCCACCGGCGACTGGCAGAAACATGAAGTCACGTTGAAAACGAAAAATGTTAAGCCGTCTAAAGACAATGTTTTCACCATCACCACGACCGTACCCGGCACAATTTGGTTCCAGCAAGTCTCGCTGTTTCCGCCAACCTACAAAGACCGCGTGAACGGCGACCGCGTGGACCTGTCGCAACTGCTCGCGGACGAGCAGCCGAAATTTCTCCGCTTCCCCGGCGGCAATTATCTGGAGGGCGACAATCTCAAGGAGCACTTCGACTGGAAGAAGACCGTCGGCCCGCTGGAGCAGCGGCCCGGCCACCGCAGCCCGTGGGGCTACTGGTCCACGGACGGTTTCGGCCTGCCGGAATTTCTCGGCTGGTGCGAGGATTTGAACATGGAGCCGGTGCTGGCCGTCTTTGCCGGCTACACACTGAAACACGATTACGTCAAGCCCGGCTCCGACCTCGAACCTTACGTCCAGGACGCGCTCGACGAGATTGAATATGTCACCGGCGACACGAACACGACCTGGGGCGCACAGCGCGCGCGCGACGGCCATCCCGCGCCGTTCAAGCTGCGCTACGTCGAAATCGGCAACGAAGATGCGTTTGATGAATCGGGTTCCTACGACGGCCGCTTCACCCAGTTTTATGATGCCATCAAGGCAAAGTACCCGCAGCTTCAGTGCATCTCGACCGTCGGGAACGAGCAGCCCGAAAAGAAGCGCGTTCACAGCCGGAAACCCGACGTGCTCGACGAACATTATTACAGCTCGGCGAATGATTTTGAACGGCAGGCACCCGACCGGTTTGATAAGTATGACCGGAACGGCCCGAAGATTTTCGTCGGCGAGTGGGCGGCTTACGAGGACATCCAGCCGTGGAACAAAAAATCCGAGAAGCTCGCGCCGACGCCCAGCTTCAAGGCCGCGCTGGGTGATGCGGCGTGGATGACGGCGCTGGAGCGCAACTCCGACCTCATCGTCATGCAATGCTACGCGCCGCTGCTGGTGAACGTGAACCCGGGCGGCCGCCAGTGGCGGCCCGACTTGATCGGCTACGACGCCCTGAACAGTTATGGCAGCCCCAGCTACTACGCGCAAAAAATGTTCAGCAACCATCACGGCGACGAGATTCTGGCCACGGATTCACGGGACATCCCCGCCAATCCCATCCCCAAATTATTCTTCGACGCCACGCGCGACAGCCGGACCGGGAAAATTATTTTGAAGGTCGTGAATTGCCTCGGCGCGCCGCAGCCGGTCAAAATTCAAATCAACGGAGTTGCCGCCGTCGCTGCCAAAGGACAGGCGGTCGTCATGAAAGCCGACCACCCCGAAGACACAAATTCAATCCAGGAGCCTCAAAAAATCATTCCCGTTTCGGAAAAGGCGGACGGATTGGGCGCCGACTTCATCCGGGTATTTCCGCCATATTCAATCACGGTTCTGGAGTTGGAGACAAAATAATCAGAACGGCCCGGCCGGATTGGCGGCCAGCCATTCGCCCAAACCGGGTAGCGGCACTGATAAAACTTTTTGCACCTTGGAAATGTCCAGTGACGTGTCCAGCGCGCGCGGCGGGCCGGGAAAATTTTTTGCCGAACCGGTTGTGATTTTCGGATTGAGCTGCGGCCAGCGGTCCGCGACGAGTCGGCCGATTTGCCAGCGCGAAAGTTTTTCCGCGCCCGCGACGTGAAAAAGCCCGGCGCGTCTCTGATTCACCAGTTCCCAAACCGCGCGCGACGTTTCGC
This sequence comes from uncultured Verrucomicrobiae bacterium, assembly GCA_963744965.1. Classification (GTDB taxonomy): domain Bacteria; phylum Verrucomicrobiota; class Verrucomicrobiia; order Limisphaerales; family UBA11358; genus UBA11358. The sequence continues at coordinate 160,591 of CAVUVT010000011.1, read as the reverse complement.
CGGCAAAAATCGGGCAGCGAAATTCGTCGATGAACAGATTCACTCCCTGCCCCGCCTGCCATGCGAGCCGCAATTGTTCGTTGAAACCGCGATTGCCCGCGCGCGACACGCCCCCGTTGAGCGATGTGCGCACGACGGTGTGCCCCGGGTTTTTCAGGACTATTTCCTCGGCGGCGGCTTTGGTCTCGCCGTAAAGGTGCAGTGGATTCGGGGCGTCGGTCTCGACGTAATTTCCCTTGCGCCCGTTGAAAACCAAATCTGTGGAAAAGAAAACAAACGGAATGTCCGCCGCGAGTCCGGCCAGAAGCTCCGTTACGCCCACATTTACGCGCCGCGCCAAATCGGGATTTGACTGCGCAGCGGCCAAAGTGCTGACGGCGGCACAATGAACGATAAGTTGCGGTTTGTCTTTTTGAAACTCGCGGCGAACGGCGTCAAAATCGAGCAAATCAAGCTGGTCGCGCGTCAACGCGCGCACGCGCCAGTGCGGGGCAAATCGCGGTGCGGTCTGGACGAGATAATTTCCAATCAGCCCGTTGGCGCCGGTGATCCAGGCGAGTTTCATGCAGCGGATTTTACCGTTCGCAAACCCGTTTGCAAATGTTCGCGTGTTTGGCTAGATTCCAACCATGAAACGCAACTTTACCGCGGTCGTCAAACAGGACGAAGGCTGGTGGATCGGCTGGGTAGAAGAAATTCCCGGCGTGAATTCGCAGGGCAAAACCCGCGCCGAACTGTTGAAGAATCTGCGTTCGGCTTTGAAAGAAGCGTTGGAGTTCAACCGGGAAGATGCCCGCTCCGCCGCAAACCACGATTACGAAGAAGCTTCCATCCTCGTGTGAAACGGCGGGAGCTAATCCGGCATCTGACCACGCAGGGTTGTGTTCTCATCCGCGAAGGCAGTAACCATTCTTGGTGGGGCAATCTCTCAGCCAACCGCCGCTCCGCCGTGCCGAGGCATACGGAAATCAACAAATTGCTCGCCAAGAAAATCTGCCGGGACTTGGGAATCGCCGAGCCATGAAGTTGTGCAGCGCAGTCTGGACAAGATAATTTTCAATCAGCCCGTTTGCGCCGGTGATCCAAACGAGAAGAGAAACCATTTGTTTGCAGATGCTGAAAGCTGCCACTTGAGAGTCAGGCACAAGCAAGTAACACGGCATTGACGCCGATGCCACGCCGTCGCAAACTGGCATCCGATGGGCGCATTCTTTGGATCAATTCATATCAGAACTGAAAACTCTGGCGTGGTTCACAAGGCACTCGGCGATGTAGCAAAAGTAGCCGATTGTAGATTCCTACTCGGCCCGGTGCTCAACGGCTGGATCAGTGTTTTCCCCAACAACAGTGGACAAAGCGATCAAATCTCCGTTGAAATCTCAAAGAGCCTTCCCAATGATATTTTTCATCTGATCGTCCATGACGATGATATTTTTGGCTATTTTTTTTATCGGGATGGGAAGTTGATCGACCAATACAATTCCTGCCCCGATTATTTCGAAAAAGTCTCGGATGAGGATAAGCAACAATGCCGGGGCCGGCCCGAACTTTTTAAAGACCTGCTGCCCAAACCGGAGTCATTGGTGAAACTAAAAGCTCTTCTGATTACCGACGAGAAAAATGAATTTATTTTTGAGCACGAGCGCATGGCGCAGTTTGTCGAATTGCTTGGCCTGCAAAATGCCTTAAGCAGTTATGAATATCTTCAGGCTGGCGAGCGCGACGAGATCATAGGCTGGAAGCAATTCGTTCACATACCAGACTTGAGCGCCGAAAAGGCGGCGAAGCGAGCCGCCAAAGCCCAGATTGCCGCCGAGAAAAAGCGTTTGCAAAAGGAAGGCATTCTCCTGGCTGAAATAAAACCGCCCAGTCAGAAAGGGCCCGGCCTGCCGATTTCAATCGCGTGGGGAACTGATCCTGCCACAAATGGACTCCTGCTCGTGTGGCAATCGTGTCACTTTACCAAGCTGGTTGACGACCAGGAGCATGCGACGGATTTTTTTACCATTCAACCGCCTTGGAATGTTCCCCTTCAACCGGTCGGGCTGAAGACCAACTGGACGGCTTACGTTTTTTGCATGAGTCCATCCGCAAAGTGGCTGGTCGGCGGTTTCGCCTTTGGTGATTGGAAAATGCGCGTCTGGGACTGGCAACGCAAGGAATTGGCTTTTGAAATGGCCCATACGTGTGCTGTTGATTCGGTGTCATTTAGTCAGGATGAACAATGGGTTTACGGCTTGGGTGGAGGCGAATTTGTCGTCAGTTCGATGGCCGAGAAACGCCCGGTCATCACCGTCAAGGGTCTCGGCGGCGCCAGAAAAGCAGCGATCCATCCGTCTGGCAAATTCGCCGCCGTCGCTTTTCAACAGGAACTTGCAATCGTTGATTTGGAGAAAGCCCAAGTCGTCAAAAAGCTTTGGGTAAATCGAAGGATGGAAAAGCTGGATCTTTTTCAAAAAGGTTCTGAAGCAACGATGATTCAAACCGCCTTAACAACGTTTCTGGAAAATGAAAAAATTCGGAAGCATCTGAATATTGGGCCGGAACTGCACGCTGCGATCCTGCAAAATCCCAAAGCGGTGGACAAATTAAGTCCGGAAGCCCGACAGAAAATAAATTCCATGATGGAAAAAGCCCGCTTTGTGTCATTTGAAACCAAGGAGAATCTTTTTGACGTGCAGTTCAGTCCGACTGGCGAACAATTGTTTATTGCAAGCAACGGAATGCGGGTATTTGATTGGAGAGAACTTCTGTTGGCAGAGAAAGATGCGCCTGCCCCGGTTTATTCCGTTGATGCGCCCAGGGATGACGAGAATGATCCAAATTCGCGGCCTTTAGCTTACTGCGTGCGTTTTGACCCGAAGCGTAATCTTCTTCTTTCAAGCTGTTTGGCCGGGGTGATTCAATATTTGAACGTGAACAATGGCCAATCCGGTACGCTTTTGAAATTGCCAGACGAGGTCTGTGTCTGGCATTTCGAGTTGACCAGCGACCGGCAAGCGCTGTGTTGCCATTGCAGTTCTCTTCCAAAAATCAGGAACCAAAACAAAAGGGTTAACTACCTACAAATTTGGAATTACCCGGCACTGTACAAAGCCACTGGAATGGGCTGAATACCTTCTAATTGCGCAATCATCAATGAACACATGCCGCAAGCGGCTCTTGCCGGCAGGATGGCTTTGGTTTAAGTTGCCACTGTGAGCACGGCTGAAAAAATCTTTCACAAGGCGCAATCGCTTCCGGAGTCCGCGCAGACGGCGGTATTGGAAATCATTGAGCAATTGGCCCGGCATCCGGCCCAGGAACCGGCCGCGCCGTTGACGCTCCACGAATCCGCTGAAATGCGCGGCAAGCTGGCCGCCTGGGAGGAAGATTGGAACGCACCGGGAATGGAAGCGTATGACCGGCCTTGATGCGTAACTGTAGCAGCCGAGGTAACGAGGCTCTGACTGGATTTACGCCTGGGATTTATGATTTACGAGCCTTCCAGAAACCATTGCATGACGTAAATCGTATATCGTAAATCGAAAATAATGAGCCTCCTCACGTCGGCTGCTACGATTATAAGGGCTCAATCCACCAACCGTTTGGTCAGATTTCCGTAAGCATCAATCCGCCGGTCGCGCAGGAACGGCCAGTGCGTGCGCGTGTCGTCCACGGCGGCAAGGTCAACGGGCACAATCAAGATTTCCTCTTTGGCCGAGCCGGCTTTGGCGAGGATTTCGCCGGAGGTCCCGGCCACGAAACTCTGGCCCCAAAATTCAATGCCCCGGCCCGCGAGTTTTTCATGCCCGATGCGATTGGCAACGGCGACGTAGCAGCCATTGGCGATGGCGTGGCTGCGCTGGATGATTTCCCACGAGCTGTGCTGGCGTTCGCCGAGTTTTTTCTTTTCGCGGGGATGCCAGCCGATGGCAGTCGGGTAAAACAGGATTTGCGCGCCTTGCAAGGCGGTGAGCCGCGCGGCTTCCGGATACCACTGGTCCCAGCATATCAGCACGCCGATCCTGCCGTAACGCGTCGGCCAGGCTTGGAATCCGAGGTCGCCGGGCGTGAAATAAAATTTTTCGTAGTAAAGCGGGTCGTCGGGAATGTGCATCTTCCGGTAGCGGCCCAGCAGCGAGCCGTTCGCGTCAATGATCGCGGCGGTGTTGTGATAAACCCCGGCGGCGCGTTTCTCGAAGAGCGACGCAATGACGACGACTTTGTGTTTCTTCGCCAGTTTGCAGAAAGCATCGGTGGTGGGGCCGGGAACCGGTTCGGCCAGCTTGAAATTTTTGTGATCTTCTTTCTGGCAAAAATACTGCGAGCGGAACAATTCCTGCGTGCAGATGATTTGCGCGCCGCGCCGGGCCGCGCGGCTGGCGAGCGCCAGCGTTTTTTCCAAATTCTCGTCCGGGTCGGCGGAACAGGCGGTTTGAATCAGCCCAAGTTTGATGGTTCGGGCGGAAGCGTGTTTCATTTCTTGGCGCGTTCGTTGAGCCGCGCGGTTTCTTCGAGGATGATGGTTTTAACGTGCGTTTCCTCGGCCTGATGAGGGGCGGTCTGGCCGAACAGTTCGCGGATGAATTTGCCGAGCGTCTCGTTGGTCGGGCCGTAGCCGCCATGGTAGATGTAGTATTCGAGGTCATACATCAACTGGTCGGCGGTCGCATAACGGCGGGTCAAATCCCGCGCGAGACAGTGATGCAGGATGTCGTTGAGTTTGTCGTCAATGCGCGGGTCGAGCGCGCAAAAATCAGGAATCGGCTGGTTCAGGATGCGGCTGCGCGATTCCTCGGAGTTTTCGCCTTTGAACAAATTCCGCCCCAGCAACAGATGCGCCAGCACGACCCCGGCGGAAAAAAGGTCGGAACGCTTGTCGGTGACTTGAAAATCGGCCTGTTCGGGACTCATGTAATCGGCCTTGCCGGCGATGACCTCGCCTTCCTGATCGGTCAGAAAGCCGCGCGCCTTGGCGACCCCGAAATCGGTCAGTTTCACGTCGCCCTCAAAGGCGATCATGATGTTTTTGAAACTCACGTCGCGGTGAACGATGCCCAACGGCTTGCCGTCCTTGTCGGTTTTGGCATGCGCGTAGGCCAGGCCGCGCGCGACCCGGCTGGTGATGAACACGGCAAGTTCCTTCGGCAACACGCGCCGTTTATCGGTCAGTTGGCGGGTGAATTGCTCCAGATTCACGCCGCGAAGCAATTCCATGGCGATGAAATAAACGCCGTTGGTTTCGCCGAGGTGGTAGGTTTGGACGATGTTCGTGTGGATCAAATCGGCGACAAGTTTGGCTTCGCCGATGAAATTCTCGATGAACATCTTCTGGCTCGCGTAATGGGAGCGGATGATCTTGATGGCGACGCGTTTGACGAAGTTGCGCGCGCCTTTCTGCTCGGCTTCATAGACAATCCCCATGCCGCCCTCAAAGATTTTGCGGACGACTTCATAGTGAAACTCGCTTTGAATGGTGAAGAGCGGCACTGGCGGATGGTGTGAAAATGTTCCGGGAAGTCAAGTCCGGGTCTCAGGTGATGAAAAGAAAGGCCTTATTTTTATGTTTTTTTTGCTTGCACAACACGGGTGAACTTCTTTAATTCTATCCAAGTCAAATGACTTTTTAACCAAAAACCGTAAAACAACAACCATCAAGGACACCGATATGGCAAACGCACTCTCGAAATCCCAACTCGCCGCCGCAATTGCTGAGAAGGCTGAAATCTCCAAGAAGCAAGCGGTGGAAATTCTCGAACACATCGCCGCCCTGGCCTACAAGCACGCGAAGGACACCTTCACCCTGCCCGGCATCGGCAAGCTCGTGCTGAAAAACCGCGCCGCCCGCATGGGCCGCAACCCCAAGACCGGCGAGGCCATCCAGATTCCGGCCAAGCGGGTCGTGAAGTTCCGCGTCGCCAAAGCGGCGAAAGACGCCATCCTCGGCGGCAAGTAATTTTACCCACTTTCAAGAGCGCTCTGGATTTTCAGGGCGCTTTTTTTTGTTGGCGGGCCGGAGTGATGGGGTGATGGAATGATGCGGTAATCGCCTTCCAACACTCCATTACTCCAATATCCCAACACTCCATTTCCCATGAAAATCGCCGTTGTCGGTTGCGGGGCCGTGGGAAGCTACTACGGCGCCAAGCTCGGTCATGCCGGGCAGGCCGTTCATTTCCTGCTTCGCTCCGATTACGACGCCGTGCGGCAGAGCGGCGTGACCGTCCGCAGTCCCGCCGGCGACTTCACCATCCACCCGCAATGCGCCAAGACACCGGAGGCCATCGGTTTGAGCGATGTGCTGCTGATCGGATTGAAGACAACCGCCAACGATCAATTCTCGAAATTGCTGCCTCCATTGGTCGGGCCTCAAACTGCCGTCATCACGCTGCAAAACGGTTTGGGCAACACGGAACAATTGGCGCGGCTCTTCCCGCCGGAGCAGGTTCTCAACGGCCTTTGTTTTGTCTGCCTCAATCGCCTCGCACCCGGCGTCATCCATCACCTGAAATACGGGCCGATCATGCTCGGCGAGTTTCAGCGCCGGGCCGGGCCGCGCACGCAAAAACTGGCCGCGCTGTTTCAGGATGCCCGGCGTGCCGTGCAAAGTCACCGACAACCTGGCGCAGGCGCAATGGGAAAAGCTGGTCTGGAACATTCCCTTCAACGGCCTCGGCGTCGCCGGCGCCGCCGGCTATGAGGCATTGATCGCCCGTCACCCGCCACCCGCCACCCGCCACGCTCCCGGCCCGGTTCTCACCACCGACAAACTGCTCGCCGACTCGCGTTGGAAAGAATTGCTGCGCGAATTGATGCTGGAAGTCATCGCCGCCGCCGGCGCATTGGGCTTTGAAATTCCGATTGCCTTTGCCGAAAATCAAATCGAACGCACGCGGACGATGGGCGCTTACAAGGCGTCCACGCTTTTGGATTTCGAATTGGGCCGGCCGTTGGAACTGGAAAGCCTGTTCCTCGAACCACTGCGCCGGGCGCAAAAGGCCGGTGTGCCCATGCCGCGGCTGGCCGCGCTCTGCGAGGTTTTGCAGCATTTGGACCAAACGCGTTGACCTGGGAGCTCTGGCGTCTCGCCGGCGGGTTTCGTCGCGAAGCTTTTCCCCATTCACTCGCTGCCGGGACAGCAGCGCTCCCAGGACCGGCACCACCGGCAATTTTTGTTTCCGACCAAATATTTTATCCGTGTCAATCCGTGTTCATCCATCCTTCGCAGGATTGCTTCGGAGGACAGGTCCGTGGTTAAATGGACGCCATGAAACCTCGTGTCCGATTCGCTCCGTCGCCGACCGGTTATTTGCACATCGGCGGCGCGCGCACCGCGCTCTTTAACTGGCTTTATGCCCGCCATACCGGCGGCACGTTCATCCTCCGCATCGAGGACACCGACGCCGCGCGCAACACGCAGGAGGCCGTGGACGTCATCCTTAACGGCCTGCGCTGGCTCGGCCTGGATTGGGACGAAGGCCCGCTCACCGGCGACGCCACCGGCCCGGGCAAGGGCAATTTCGGCCCCTATTTCCAAAGCCAGCGGAAGGAAAATTACCAGCGTCGTGTCGAGGCACTGTTGTCGCGCGGCCTCGCCTACGAACATGAAGGCGCGGTCAAATTCAAAATGCAGCGCGAGCCCATCACCATTCACGACCTCGTCGTCGGTGAAGTCGTCCGCAAACTCACCGACCGCGAGGAAGCGGACCCCGATTTCGTCATTTTACGTTCGGACGGCCAGCCGGTATTTCATCTCGTCAACGTCATTGACGATTTGGAAATGGATGTCACGCACGTCATCCGCGGCGAGGATCACCTGAGCAACACCGCCAAGCACATCGCTCTCTTCCAGGCGTTCGGCGTGAAGCCGCCGCATTACGCGCACATCCCGCTCATCCTGAACGGCGACGGCTCAAAGATGAGCAAACGTGACCGGGGCGCGTCGCTGACGAGTTACCTGGATGAAGGCTTTTTGCCCGAAGCCGTGGTGAATTATCTTTGCCTGCTCGGCTGGTCGCCCAAGGACAACCGCGAAAAACTGACGCGCGACGAGGTCGTTGAGCGCTTTGATTTGCCGCAAATTCTCCGGCACAACGCGCGGTTCGATTACGAAAAGCTGCTCTGGTTGCAGGGCGAATACGCCCGCGAACTCGGCGACGACCGTTTTTATGAGCTGGCTGTCCACGCCTTCGCCAAGGCGGGGGTGAACACGAATGCCTTTCCCCTGCCCTACGTCAAAGCCGCGCTCGACACGTGCAAGGGCAAGTTCAAGCTGTTCAGCGAGCTGCCCGCCTACGCCGGATTCTATTTCACCGACAAAATTGAATATGATGCCGAAGCCGCGAAAAAAGATTTCGTGCCCGAGAACAAACCGCGTTTGGAGAAACTCCGGGATGCCTTTGCCGCCGCGCCTATGTTCAACGCCGGGGCGCTGGAAGCCGCGCTCAAGGAAACCGCCAAAGCATTGGGCGTGAAAGCCGGCATGCTGGTGCATCCCTGCCGCCTGGCCGTGACCGGCAAACCCGCCGGGCCGAGCCTGTATCACCTGCTCGAAGTGTTGGGCAAAGAAAAGGTGATGCATCGGATTGAACGGGCGCTTGGGAATGCGGGATTGGGTGGGTAAACTAAAAGAAATGGAAACTACAGTCGCAACTGTGATGCCTCGCCGAATCGAAGTATCTCCAGAGCAACTCGCCGCGTTGAAAAGCCGCGGGAAATTTACCGCCATAGCTTTTGACCTCTTCAAAGAAACGGGCTGCATGGCTGTCATTGCCTCAAACATCTTTGAAGCACACGAAAAAAAAGAATACCCTTTTGAACGAAGCCAAGCGATTTGCGCGGGCCATCTAGTCCGAATTTTCAAAATAATGATGGCAGTTTGTCGCTTGGCTTCCACCGGCGATGCTGCTGAAGTGAATTTGCAATTGATTCGGTCGGTTTTTGAAACAGCAACAAATCTTCGTTTTCTTTTGTTAAAGAAGAATAGCGGCGTCTCGGCAGAGCGCCGCATTTCTCTCCTCATTTTTTAGATGGCGGCTTTCTCCCGAAAGCCGCTACGCTTCAGAACTCGCGGAGCGTCTTGACTGCGGTGACTTCAGCACCGCTTTTCGTCCGCACAGAGAAAATCCACCATTCCAACCTCTCCGCCCGTCTAAAAAAGCGCCAGAGGGCTGGCGCACTCCAGGACGCTTCGCGAAATTCGATCGTCGCCGGAAAAGCGCCAGCATTTTGGACTGCGGTGGCAACCCCGAAAGCATTCGGGGGACACCGCTTTGGAACCGGTTGCGCCGTCGGCCCTGCCGGACCCGGTCTTGCGCGCCTGCCACGAAATGCTTGCCAAACCGTAAGCACGAGACTAATGGTTAATCATCATCAAATCGTTTTGGCACCGTTGAAACCAGTCGTGCCAACGTTTGGATGATGCCGGAGGTTATTATGATCGAGAGCGCTGGTCTTGAACATTGTCTATCCTTCATCAACAGCCAGCTACAGGACGGCGGGAAGTCCGGAATTCATGGTGAGGGCAGCGTGCGCCGTGCCGTGACCATATCCCGGCAGGCGGGTTGTGGCGCGCTTGCCGTCGCCGGGAAACTCGCCGAATACCTGCAGTCCCGCTCGCCCAAAGGCGCCCCGCCGTGGACGGTGTTCGACCAAAATCTCATGGACAAGGTTCTCGAGGATCACAATCTGCCGATCCGCCTGGCCCGGTTGCTGCCCGAGGACACCATTTCGAGAATCGATGACATTCTGGCGGAGTTGTTCGACGTGCGTCCGTCGGTGGAGACGATTGTCCTTCAAACCACCGAGACGGTTCTCCGGCTGGCCAGCCTGGGCAATGTGATTCTCATCGGCCGCGGCAGCACCGCGACCACGGCCAAACTGCCGCATGTTTTGCACGTCCGCCTGGTGGCTCCGTTCGAAAAACGCGTCGAATATGCCCACGAGAAATACAGCCAGTTCAACCTGACCGCCGACCAGGCGCGCAAGTTCTGCCGGAAAGAAGACCGCGGCCGCGAACGTTATACAAAAAAGTATTTCAACATCGACATCAATTATCCGCTGCTTTACCACCTGATCATCAACACCGGTTTGGTCAATTTTGATGACGCCGCGAAATTGATTGGCGACGTGGTCCTGAATCTGCACTGAGGCTGGGCGTATCTTCACCATCCGCGTCCGGAGTTCCGCGTTTACGCGGTGCGGCCAAACACCGCTTCCAGCCGTCTGAAGGCGGAACTCCAACCGGTCACCATCGTTGAATTCAATCTTGGGTCGCCGTCCGGCTTGTGGCTTAATCTCCGCGTGCGCCGCAATTCCCAGTCTTCGCCGTCACGCCCGCATCGCAAAAGGCGCGGCGGCGGGCGCTGGCTGTTGGCGCTGGCTGTGCTCGCGGTCGGAGCATGGTTTTGGTGGCGTCACGAGCATCCGGCCAAAGTCGTCCGTGCGCCGGTAAAGGCCGTGGCGCCGCGCCTGCGGCCGTTTGTCGTGGCCCCCGAATCGTCGGCTGATTTTCCGCGGCCGGTGCATGACGTGTTTGAAGCGCAGGTGGCCCTGGCGCGCCGGGTGATTTCATCAGGGTCAATTGACGCCGCGCTCGGCTCGCAAACGCGCCGGGCCATTTCCGTTTTTCAGGAGACCCAGCATTTGCCGGTGACCGGCACGCTCAACGCGGACACGCGCGCCCGGCTCATGCTTAATGCGCCGCTGGTGACGACTTATATGGTCACGATCAACGATCTTGAGCGGTTGCAGCCGCTCGGCAAAACGTGGCTCGCCAAGTCGCAGCAAACGGCGCTGGAATACGAAACCGAACTCGAACTCGTCGCGGAAAAATATCATTCGCATCCTGAATTGATCCGGCGGCTGAACCTGAATGTCAACTGGACGAACATTGCGGCGGGGACGGTCTTGCGGGTGCCCGACGTGGATTATCCCGCGGTGTCGAACCAAGCGGCGTTCGCCGTCATTCATCTGGCGGACAAGTTTTTGGAGGCCTTCGACGCGGAAACGAACCTGCTCGCGCACTTTCCGTGCAGCATCGGCGCGAGTTTTGAAAATCGGCCGATTGGAGAATTGAAGGTAAAAGCCATCGCTCCCAATCCGAATTACACATTTGATCCGGTCGTTTTCCCCGAGTCGCCGGAAGCGCAGGCCATCGGGCACGAATTGATTTTGCCACCCGGCCCGAACAATCCGGTGGGCGTGGCGTGGATCGGCCTGGACAAGCCACGTTACGGCATTCACGGCACGCCGAACCCGGAGCAGGTCGGGCGCACGGAATCGCACGGCTGTTTTCGTCTGGCGAATTGGGACGCGGAATATTTGAGCAAGCTGGTTTGGGTGGGGATGCCGGTGTTCGTCGAGCCGTGAAGGATTGTTTTCTCCTCTTGGGAGCGCCGGCGTCTCGCCGGCTTGGCGTCTTGCGGCAGACTGAACCACTTGCCGGCGAGACGCCGGCGCTCCCAGAAACCCGATTCCAAAATAACGGGCAAATTATCATTGCCGGGCAACCGGCTTTGGCCTAATTGTTTGGCAAATTCAACAAAGGATATTTATGGCTATTGGAATTGGACTGATTATCGCCTTGGTGCTGCTGGTTTGCGCGCTGGGACTCATCGCTTTTGTCATCGGCGTTTACAACAAACTCGTCACAATGCGCAACCGCTACAAAAACGCCTACGCGCAAATTGACGTGCAGCTCAAGCGCCGCTACGACCTGATTCCGAACCTGGTCGAGATTGCCAAGGGCTATATCAAGCACGAACGCGAGACGCTGGAGAATGTCACCAAGGCGCGCAACATCGCCTACGCCGCCTCGCAGGCCGCCGCTGCCAATCCGGGCGATGCCAGTACCATGAAAAGCCTCGTCTCCGCCGAAAGCGGCCTCGCCGGCACGTTGAGCCGCCTGATGATGGTTTCCGAACAATACCCCGATTTGAAGGCCAACCAGAACATGATGCAGCTCACCGAGGAACTGACCTCCACGGAAAATAAAATCTCGTTCGCGCGGCAGGCTTACAACGACTCCGTCATGATTTACAACACCGACCGCGAAGTGTTTCCGAGCAATCTCGTTGCCGGCATGTTCAACTTCGGCCCGGCGGAATTGTTTGTCGTTGACAAGCCGGAACAAAAGGACGCGCCCAAAGTGTCGTTCGCGTGAAGCAGTTGAATGGTTAAACGAGTTAAATGAGCTAAATGAGGACGCCGGCTATCGGTAGCCAATTTAACGGTTTAACGGCTCAACTCATTTAACGAACCCATGGATTTCTTTGCCCAACAGGACAAGACCAGACGCAAAACGAAGCTGCTCGTCTTTTATTTTGCCGTCGCGGTCGTCTTGATCATTGCGATGATTTATTTCGTCGTGTTGTTGGGTTTCTTTTATACCGGCGCGTATCACAATCGCCACGGCGGGCCGGTTCAACAGTGGACCCTGTGGGATTCCCGGGCATTTCTCGGCGCCACGCTCGGCACGCTGGCGGTCATTTTCATCGCCAGCGTCTACAAAACCAATGAACTGTCCGGTGGCGGCGATTCGGTGGCTACCTTGATGGGCGGACGGCCTGTGAATCCCAACACCAACGACCCGGATGAACGCAAGCTGCTCAATGTGGTCGAGGAAATGGCCATCGCCTCCGGCGTGCCCGTGCCGCGGGTCTATGTGCTCGACCGGGAACAGGGCATCAACGCTTTTGCCGCCGGCCACACCACCGGAGACGCCGCCATCGGTGTCACCCGCGGTTGCATTCAGTTGCTGTCGCGTGACCAGTTGCAGGGCGTCATCGGTCATGAGTTCAGCCACATTTTGAACAGCGACATGCGGCTGAATCTCCGGCTCATCGGGATTCTCTTTGGCATTCTTTGCATTGCCACCATCGGCCGGATTCTGTTGAGCGTGCGCAGCCGCGACAGCCGGGGCAATGCGTTGCCGTTTTTTTTCGGCGTGTTGCTTTTGATCATCGGTTCGGTCGGCGTGCTCTTTGGCCGTTTGATCCAGGCCGCCGTCAGCCGGCAGCGCGAGTTTCTGGCCGACGCCTCGTCCGTGCAATTCACGCGCAATCCCGGCGGTCTTTCCGGCGCGCTCCAGAAAATCGGCCGCTACAGCTACGGTTCGCGCCTCGAATCCGAGCACGCTCCCGACCTTTGTCACATGTTTTTCGGCAACGGTTTGGGCGAACCCTTCTTCGGCCTCATGGCCACTCATCCGCCAATTCCCGACCGCATCCACGCTATTGACCCAACTTGGGACGGCATCTTTTCGCCGCTAGATGAAAAACAAATTGAAGTCGTCAAACGCGCCGCCATTTCCGAATTGGAACCCACGCCCAAGCCGATGCCCGACTTTTTCAAGACCGTGCTGGGCGGCGCCATCATCGCCGGTGGCAGCGCCGAAAAACCGCCGGTCATCCGGTCGCATTCCGTCCTGCCGAATCTCGGCAATCCCACGCCGCTGCATTTGAAATACGCCGAGCGATTGCGCGATTCGTTGCCCGACAGTGTGACCGCCGCCGCCCGCGTACCACTCGACGCCGTGGCACTGATTTACGCGATGCTGCTCAGTCCGGATGAAACAACGCGCACGACACAGATCGCCGAACTGGCCAAGCGCGTTGAGCCGGCAATTCAGGAAAAAACCATTGCCTTGTTTCCCGATGTTTCGACTGCCGCGACGCACGTGCATTTACCGATCATCAATCTCGCGTTGGGCGCCCTGCGGCATTTGACCGCCGACCAGTTCGCGCAGTTTTCGCAGACGCTCCAATGGCTCATCGAAAGCGACGGAAAAATTGAACTGTTTGAATTCGTCGTGCAAAAAATCGTTCTGCGCCGTCTCACGCTGCAGTTCAGCGGGGCGCGTCCGCCGGCCGCCCAATACTACACGCTCAAGCCGCTCGTGCCGGATTGCGCCGTCGTGCTGTCCGCGCTGGCCAACGTTGGCAGCAGCGATGCCGCCGAAATCCAAAAAGCCTTTGCCACCGGGGCGCCGTATCTGCGCGCGCCCAACGGCGGCGATCTGACGCTGCTGCCGCGCGACCAATGCGGCGTGGACAAGATTGACGCCGCGCTCAACCGTCTCACGCTGGCCGTGCCGACCATCAAAAAGAACCTGATCGAAGCCTGCATTCATACTGTCGGCGCCGATGGCGTGATGACGGAAACCGAAGCCGAACTGCTCCGCGCCGTCGCCGACACGCTGGATTGCCCGATTCCGCCGTTCGTCCAGACGGAATAAGCAAGGCAAAGTGCCGTGGGATTACTTAAACCGTGCGGGTTGTCCGGTGGTCGCCAGCACTGCGTGCCAGATGGAGCCGTTGGGGTCCACCCGTTTTTGCTGGTTCGCCAGCATTTCAATGGGCACATGGATGAACTGGTCGTGCAACAACCCAATCACCAGCCCGGTCTTGCCCGCCATCGCGGCATGCACGGCATGGCGGGCATATTGGTCGCACAGGATCGCGTCTTCCGCACCGGCGGGCACGCTCCGGATGATGTAGCTCGGCTCCAGGTAACGCATCACCACGGGAATTTTTTCCGCCCGGAAGTAAGACTCAATCTTTTCGCGGAGGAACAAACCGATGTCCCTGAGTTTGACGTTCCCCGATACGTCACGTTCCTCGCCTTTGTTTTCCAGCAGGTCCTGTCCGGCGCCTTCAGCCACCACGATGACCGCGTGTGCCCGTTTCAAGGTGCGTTTCTTCAGCGCGTTGAGAAATCCGCCATCGCCTTCCAGTTTGAACGGGATTTCCGGGATCAGACAGAAGTTCACCTCCTGGCTGGATACCGTGGCGGCGGTGGCGATGAACCCGGCGTGCCGTCCCATCAATTTTACCAGGGCGATGCCGTTCTGCACGCTGTGAACCTCCGTGTGGGCGCAGGTAATGGCCCGGGTCGCCTCCTGCACCGCAGTCTGGTAGCCGAAAGTGCGCGAAACATAAGGCACATCGTTGTCAACGGTCTTCGGAATACCCACGACCGCCAGCGCGTGACCGCGCTTTTGCGCCTCCCGAAAAAGCTTATGCCCACCGCGTTGCGTGCCGTCGCCGCCAACGACGAACAGGATGTTCACGCCGCGTTTGATGAGATTGTCCACCGCCCGGCTGATGTCCACCGGGCCGCGCGATGTGCCGAGAACGGTGCCGCCTTCCTTGTGAATGTCGTCCACGAGGTCGGGGTTGAGCACGGTTGGCTCCAATCCGCTCGCCGGATCAAGCCCCTGATAACCGTCGCGGAAGCCCAGCACTTGCTTCACGCCATAAATATGGTGCATTTCCAGGAAGGCGGAGCGGATGACGGTGTTCATGCCGGGACAAAGTCCGCCACAAGTGACAATGCCGGCACGGGTGAGTTGGGGATCGAAGAAAAGTTTTTCGCGCGGCCCGGCCATCTCGAAAAGAAGTTCCTCCGGGGGAGTGACGCCGGGCGTCTGCACAATGTGCAACGGGATGCGCGCCTCGTCACTGACCGAATGTTGAATCGGCGAGGCGAAGCGGGCCGGGCCGAGCAAGGTGATATTCGTTGAGCTATTCACGCACGGCCGCCTTCAACTGCGTCTTGAACGCTTCCACGATTTTCGTGTGTACGGCGTTCGCTTCGGCGTCGGTCAGCGTTTTGTCCGCGGCGCGGTAGGTGAAGGCGTAGGCCAGGCTTTTTTGGCCTTCGGGAACGTTTTTGCCGCGGAACACGTCGAACAATTCCACGGCTTCCAGGTTCGCCGGCTTGGTCTGCTTCACCACCTGCAAAACGGCGTCGTGCGTCGTGGCTTCGGACACAATCATCGCCACGTCCCGGCGGATGGCGGGAAACGCGGGCAATGGCTTGAATGACTTGGCCGGATTCCGCCGCGCCAGCAGCAAATCCAGATTCAATTCCGCCAGCAGCACGGCGTCGCGCAAATCGTATTTCTTGGCCAGCACGGGCGACAACTGGCCGAACTCGCCGAGCGTTTGCCTGCCGAGTTGAATCATGGCCGACTCAAGAAAGAGCGCGGTGCTTTCCGTCTGGCGCACAAACGTCATTCCGCGCAAACCGAATTGGTCGAAAAATTCCTCCAGCACACCTTTCAAATCGGCTGCGTCAAATTTCGCGTCGCGTTCGTCGCCACTCCAAAAAGGCAGGGCGCGTTGCCCCGTGAGCGCAATGGCCACGCGGCGTTCTTCCTTGTGGCACAGACCTCCGGTCTGTGTTTTCACAGGCGAGGACGCCTGTGCCACGTTGAACACCCGTCCGACTTCAAACAGCGCCACGTCGTAATTTTTGCGGCTGACATTGTGCCGCAGGGAATGAATCAGGCCGGGCAACAAACTCGGTCGCAAAACGTCCATATCCGAACTCAGCGGATTCGCCAGCGCCGCCAATTCCGCATTCTGCATTCTGCATTCTGCATTTGAGATGAGAGTTTGTCCCTGCGCTTCATTCAATCCCAGCCCGCTCAAAATCCGGCGTGCTTCCGCCAGAACGTCGTGCGTCGCGTCAAACGCATTCGTGCCAATCGCGCCGCGTGGTGGAGTGGACGGAATCTTGTCCACACCGTACAGCCGGGCGACTTCCTCGCTCAAATCCGCCTCGCGCTTCAAATCCACGCGGAAAGTCGGGATGCGGAAAGTGACCGGTTCCGGCGCGGCGGTGGCACCGACGGGCCGGGCCTTGCGGTTGACAATTTTGAGGCCAAGCTGGCCGAGGTAAAACTCAATTTCTTCCGGCCGAAGCTTGATGCCGAGCAACTCGTTCACCTTGTGATGCCGCAGCGTGATTTGCTTCGGCTCGACCGGTTTCGGATAGGCGTCCACGATGCCTTCGGCGAGCTGGCCGCCGGCGGTTTCCAGAATCAATTGTGCGCAACGGGCGCTCGCCCAGTCGTTGATGTCAATGTCCGCGCCGCGTTCGAAACGATAGCTGGCGTCGGTGCGCAGTCCCAGCGTCTTGCTCGTGCGGCGGATGTTCGTGGGCGAGAAATAGGCGCTCTCGATGAGCACGTCCACGGTGTTGTCCTTGATCTCGGAATTCTGCCCGCCCATGACGCCGGCCAGCGCGATGCCTTTTTCTTCGTCGGCGATGAGAAGGTTCTCCGTGTTAAGCTTGTGTTTCTGGCCGTCGAGCGTGATGAACTCCTCGCCGGCCTTCGCACGGCGGACGACAATCGTTGGCTTGTAGCCGCCGTCGTCAGACGGCGGATTCTTTGAACCATCCGCGTTTTCACAAACGCGGCTACGGGAAATAAGATGATAATCAAACGCGTGCAACGGCTGGCCGATTTCGAGCATTACGTAATTCGTCACGTCCACGACGTTGTTGATGCTGCGGATGCCGACTTTTTCCAGCATCGAGCGAAGCCAATCCGGGCTGGGCCCGATCTTCACGCCCTTGACGACGCGGGCGGTGTAACGCGGGCACAGATCAGGATCATCGAGGCGAACGGAGACCAGTGTGGAAGTTTCAAGTTTCAAGTTTTCAGTTTTCAGTTTTTCAGACTGAACACTTGAAACTGAACACTGAACACTTGGCATTTTTAACTTGTTGCCCGTTACCGCCGCGATTTCGCGGGCGATGCCGATGACGCTGTTCCAATCCGGCCGGTTCGGCGTAATTTCGAGATCGAACACCAAGTCGCCACCGGTGCGGCCGAGATATTCGGCGAACGGCTGGCCGATTTTGGCGTCCGGCGGGAGGATGAGCAGGCCTTCCTCGCGTTTAAGCCCGATTTTTTCCGGGTCAAGGCCGAGTTCCTGGTACGAGCACATCATGCCGTGGCTGGTGATGCCGAAAACTTTTCGTTCCTTGATGACAAACGGTTCCTTGTCGCCCGGCTTTAGCGGCAACGCAAAATTCGGCAGGATGAGCGGCACCATGTCGCCGGGCTTGTGGTTCTGCGCGCCGCAAATGATGACGCGCTCGCCCTTGCCGTCGTTGACCTTGCAGACGGAAAGCTTGTCCGAGCCGGGCACGGGGTCGCGCGTGAGGATTTGGGCGACGACGATGCCGTCGAACTCGCCGCCGGTTTTGTGGACGCCTTCGACTTCGAGGCCAAGCATGGTGAGCCGCTCGGTCAGTTGTTCGGGCGACCAGTCGAAATCAACGTATTGTTTGAGCCAGTTAAGGGTGACTTTCATTTTGTAATGCGGGAAAAAATTGCCTTTTCATGCGAACCCTCTGAGGAAAGCAATAGCTTCGGCTCGCTTGGGGAAAGTCGCGTCGATCTTCGCGCCGGTGTTGAATCGAATTTGAACTTCAAATGCCTCACGCTGCTCACCGTCTTCACGCAATCGATACGACTTCTCTTCCTCAATCAAATAGGCGATTGCGCTATCAATGTCCGAACACTCGACAGAATGACCTCGAAGGACAGTCAATCGAACTGAAACCACCTGACGGGTAAGTGCGGCTTCGAGACGCTGCTTGAAATTTGCAATCTCACGCTGATGAAGGTCGTGAAGTTTCGCCAACAGTTGGTTGGTCGCTTGAGGTTGCGGTTGTGATTCCCATTTCGCGATCTTCTCCTGAAACTGCTCCTCGGTTGTGCCGCCTACACCGTCTTCCGATGAAGCGTCAATGCCGAGTTCACGGAACGCGGCTAGAATTGAATCGTAGGGAATGTGCAGGACCCCAAAGCCTTTGGATTCCAGTTGGTGGAGTGCATTGCTAGTGAACTCGCCAGCCAGCACCGCACCGCAGAATGGTTGATGACGTGAGAAGGTCAATGCAATCGGCATTATCGCCGCTTCAATCTCCTGAACCTTGTTCTTTGAGTGCTTGGTATACCGCCGCCACGCTGATTCGATGAAAGCGATTGGGACGCCTAGTGTGTCCTCCGTGCCGCCACGTTCCAAAACGTAGTCGAGGTCATGCTTATTGCCGTAACCGTCCTGCCATGTCACTTTGCCTTGACCGCCTCTGGTTTTGCGCGGGCGCTTGTAGTCGAGATAGAGTCCGTGCCTCTGCGCAACTTTGCCGAGGATGTTGCGGACAAATATTTCCAAAGCATCTCCGATACATTGTCCCCATTTATGAGCGAGTGATTCAGCCATGACGATGTTTTGTTATCCACGAACCCACAGATGGCCCTCGCAGAGCGGCACGCGATGTTTACGGTTCTTCCATTTAATGTTTCGGTCGCGGAGCTTCTTAAATGACCAAGATTCAAACCCGGCGGCCAGTGCCAGCTTGCCGAACCACTCAATGACCGGCACATAAACGCCATAGGGCGCGGAATCGCCGATTACGAAACAAACTTCCGAAGGTGAAGCACAAACCCGGCGGAGCGAATTCCACGTCTGCGCCATGTCGAGGAAGTAGCAAGCGATCATGTTGTTGTAAGTTTTCTTGCCGCCGCGTTCCAATCGGATAGACGAAAGTTCCCGGCAAACCGGAACGATCTCATCACGGATGGATGTAAGCTCTGGTGATTCCAAAATCTCGTCGAGATTCACCGAATTTGGCGGGACATGCTGGGAACAGGCGCGCACCAGATGCCGTCTCACCGTTTCTTGAAGATCACCCCAGCCACTAATCTCGCCCATGAACGTCATCTCCAATCGCGTGGCGTCAGCGTAGTCGTAGTTGTTCGCATAAGGCGGCGATGTGATAACCAGCGTGGCCCAGCCATCCGGCACGGTTGCACACTTGCGCGCATCATCCACGCGCAACTTCGCCAGCGGTTTGGCTCGGCGCGCCATGAAACGAATATCGGCAACAATCATCTGCACCGCCTTATGCAACGTGACTTCGGGCGACGGCGGTACGGTCTTGCGGCGGCCCGGCAATACGTATTGCCACGGCGCTGTGCCTGCTTCAGAGACGGCGCGCAACGATGACACGAGCGCCATCCAGAGTAATCCAGCTTCGGGCGAGCCGTCCTGCTCGACCTCGACGGCCTGACGGAAGCGGTCCAAATAATCCAGCGTCTCAAGCCCGTAACACTTTCCGATAATTTCCGGGTAGTGCTTCGTCTGTGCTGTCGCGTTCCGTGCAAACCCGAAGGCTCTCTCTGCTTTGGAAATCAATCGCTCTGGGTCGGTGGCGTAACTCAGCTTGGCTTGTGCAACTCGATACACGAACGGATGAGCTTCGATGCCAAAGGACGGAACACTCATTTCATCGCACGCCAGACAAGTCGTTCCCGAACCGAGAAACGGGTCAAGCACCCGAAGTTCACCGCCGTCACGTTCGGCCAGCAACCATTTTACCCACTCCGCTGAAAAGCCCGCGCTGTAGCGAAACCACCGGTGAATTGGCAGGCGCATGTTGTTGAGAAAATTGGACGTGTGGCCGACAACCCGAAGATTTGGGTAAACCTCCTTGGCTTCGACATTTTCGTCGAACAAATCAAGCACAGCTTGCGCGTAGTCCTCGCGCAGGCGCAGAAGAACGCCATCATCTTCTTTCGGCTCTGGGTATTTTGTTATCGAAGCCATGCGCGATGATTTTACTTCGTTTGCATATTAACGCGAGCTTTCATCGGCCTTGCATTTGGTGAATCACTTTCCATTTGTCATCCTCACGCATTTTTCTCAAATCTTCCTGCGTCATGAAGTTTTTGAACTTGCCATGAAGCCGCTCGTTCAATGCGTTTAAACGCTTGAGCCGTTCCGGGCTTTTGTCGGCTGACGGGTGTTTGATTTGCTCCGGTTTATTTGTCATAAAAATGAACTTCGCCGGTGGAGAGGTCATACATGCCGCCGACCAGACCGATCTGCCCTTTATCGAGCATCTCGCGCAGGATGGGGCTGCGTTCGCGGATTTGTTGCATGACCAGCCGCACGTTTGCCTCGGATACCTTGTCCACAAACTCCGGATTTTTTGAGTTGCGCGGCTGGACGTCGGCGGGCACCTGGTTCATGGCGGGCTGAATCTTGCCAAGCAGGCCGGTGAGATTGCCCAGTTCCACGCCATCCACGGCGCCTTTGATGGCGCCGCAATTGGAATGGCCGATGACGGCAATCAATTTTGTACCCGAAACCTTGCAGGCAAATTCCATGCTGCCGAGGATGTCGTCATTCAGCACGTTGCCGGCGACGCGCGCGCTGAAAATGTCGCCGATGCCCTGGTCCAGAACGATTTCGATGGGCTGGCGCGAGTCCAGACAGCTCAGGACCACGGCAAAGGGATACTGGCCGGAGGCGGTGGCCTTGACGTCTGCTGGTTGATTGCGCTTCAGCGGGTGGCCGGCCACAAAACGGGCATTGCCCGCCTTCAATTCGGCCAGCGCCGATTGCGGCGTCATCGCCGCCTGCGATTCCTTGGTGGGCGGGGCCACCGCGGCATTGGTGGTGCAAGCCATTCCCGACATCGGGCAAGTCTTTGCCGACATCGGGCAGCAGGTTTGTTTGGGAGAATGACAACCCGCCGCGAGCAACATTGCTGCGGCCAGGCCGGCAAACAACGAGAGGCGATTCAATGGAGTTTTCATAGATTTAGTTGCGGAATTTGGTTTGGAGTTCCGCCTTTAGGCGGCCGAAAGCGGTTGCCCATCCGAACCGCCTGAAGGCGGAACTCCAAACGGAGACGGGCCATGATATGAGCCGTTGTTCATTCGTTTTCGATGTCGCTCCTGACGGAGCTTTTTCCATTTTTGTTTTGGTTGCTACAAATATTTCGCTCCTAACGGAGCTAGTTTTGCCAATTCTTTAAGGTTCCAAGTTGGCACCTTAAAACTCTTCGCCATCAAAATTGTTTCAAAAACCGGACGTCGTTTTCGTAAAAGAGGCGGATGTCGTTGATGCCATATCGAATCATGGCGATGCGTTCGATGCCGAAGCCGAACGCCCAGCCGGTCCAGATTTCAGGATCATACCCGACATTCTCAAACACCTGCGGATGCACCATGCCGCAACCGGCGATTTCCAGCCAGTCCTTGCCCAGCTTCTTCACGAGCGCATTGCTGAAATCAATCTCGAAGCTCGGCTCGGTGTAGCTGAAATAGTGCGGCCGGAAACGGATTTTCGTTTCGTCACCGAGCAGTTCCCTGAAGACGAATTCGACCGTGCCTTTGAGGTCGCCGACGGTGACGCCCTTGTCCACGTAAAGCCCTTCGATTTGCTGGAAGGTGGGATTGTGCGTGGCGTCGGCATTATCGCGGCGATAAACGCGGCCCGGCACGATGATGCGGACGGGTGGCGGCTGCGATTTCATGACGCGGATTTGGACTGAACTGGTGTGAGTGCGGAGCAACAATGGCTTTTCCCCACGACCCTCACCCGGCGCTGTCGCGCCACCCTCGCCCGCCCCCGCGGGCGAGGGACTCAAATAAAACGTATCCTGCGTATCGCGGGCGGGGTGGTCGGCGGGCGTGTTGAGCGCGTCGAAGCAATGGTACTCATCCTCAATCTCCGGGCCGTCGGCGACGACAAAGCCGATTTTGCGGAAGCTGCGGACGATGTCTTCGGTCACCTGCGTGAGCGGATGGAGTTTGCCGAGCGCGCGACGGCGTCCGGGCAGGGTGAAATCGGTTGGTTCCTTGGGCAGCGCGGCCTTGAGTTCGAGTTCGGCGCGGCGTTCGGCGAGCGCGGCTTCGAGTTCGACCTTGGCGGTGTTGATGAGTTTGCCGGCGGCGGGCTTTTCCTCTTTCGAGAGTGTGCCGAGTTGTTTCATCAGCGCGGTGAATTTGCCATTGGCGCCGAGCCAGGCGCCCTTGGTTTGTTCGAGCGCGGCGAGGTCGGGAGCGGCTTTCAGTTCCGCCAGCGCGGCTTGTTTCAAAGGTTCAATTTCATTGAGCAGGGACATTTGAGAGAGTGTTGAGCTTCGAGTTTCAAGTTTCAAGTTTTCAGTTTTCAGCAAAAAGCAAAACGGGCGGACCATTGCCGGCCGCCCGTCGGAAAACTTGAAACTGAAAACTTGAAACTTTTAGCCTTTCACGCCCTTGGCGGCCAGCGCGTTTTTGGCGATTTTGACGAGTTCACCAAACGCGGCATTGTCCTGGGCAGCGATGTCGGCGAGCACCTTGCGGTCGAGGGCGCACTTGGCGGCCTTGAGACCTTCGATAAACCGGCTGTAAGTAAGGCCGGCGGCGCGGGCGGCGGCGTTGATGCGCACCTGCCAGAGATAACGGAAGGTGCGTTTCTTGACGCGGCGGTCGCGATAGGCGTATTGCCGGCCGTGGTCAACGGCGTCGGACGCGTAGCGGTAAAGTTTGGAGCGGCGCATTCGGAAGCCTTTGGCGGCTGTGACCATCCGTTTGCGGCGTTTGCGGGAGGCGGCGGCGTTGGTAACTCGCATAAATAAAATGGGGTCTGGCGTCTAGGATCTTGGGTCCGGGGCTGGAAAATTAGTGGCTGAACGGCAGATTTTGCGTGATGCGATACGCATCGGTGGCGTCCACCGTGGTTGCGCCACGAAGACGGCGGCGGCGCTTGGGATTCTTGGTCTGGGCCAGGTGGCGGTTGCCGGCGTGGTGGAACAGGACCTTGCCAGTGCCAGTGATCTTGAACCGCTTGGACACGGACTTTTTCGTTTTGATGCCTTTGGGTCGTCGCATAAATCTTATTTACAAAAGAGCGCGAACTATACGTGGCGACAGGCGTTGAGGCAAGCGTCATTTTTGACTTAATCGGAATCAAAACGCAGATGGCAGGGCAAGCCTGCGGATCAGCCCAAACCGGGTGATGTCAAGCTGTGCCCAATCAAGAAGATGGTCATCGGTTTCAAAGGCGGGACTCGGATCATTCCGTCAACCTAGGGAGCATAAACCGAGCGGTAGAATCGCCGGCTGAACTGGCTCGCGTGGGGATCCACAAATGTAAACGGAGCGGTATTGGTCTGTACCGGAACCCAATTAATCATGTCGGTGGATGCTTGAACTACATAATTACACCCCGGCACGCCCGCAACAATCAAAGCATACTGGCCGTGGGCCTGAACTGTTGATGCCAGGGTGGCTGCCGCCGTGGCAAAGACAGTCAAGGCGGCGGTGCTATTGGTTGAACCGTCCTGGTCGGTCACCGTCACCGAATAGATGCCGGATTGATTGGTGGTGATGTTTCTCAGCATCAACGCCGAACCGACCGCTGAAGGCAGATTGGTGCCATTGAATTTCCATTGGTATTTCAAAGTTCCCTGGCCGGTGGCTCTTATGGCAAAGGTATTGGCCTGGCCGACCAAGGCGACCTGGTTGGTCAATTGACAACCCAGTATGGGCCGCCCGATGACCGTCACGGTGAACGTGCGGATCACGATATTGTTGCTCTTTCCACCATCGTTGACCGTAACGGTAATTACGGCCGTCCCGGTTTTGTTGTGCGCCGGCTTGAAGGTCAGGGAACCCGTGGTGTTCGGGCTGGCATATTTGAGCGCCGGCTTGGGAATCAATGTGGTGTTGCTGGAAATTGCGGTGACGGTCAGTTTCTGCTTTTCATTGGCCGCGCCGGAGCTGATGCCGGACAAATTCACCGTTTGCGCGCTGACGTTCTCATTGACGACAAGGTTGCCGAGGGCGTTCAACGTCGGCGGTTGGTTCACAGCTTTGACCGTGACGGTGAAGGTCCGCCTGACGATGTTGTTGCTCGTCCCGCCGTTGTTGACGACGACGGTGATGGTGGCTGTGCCGTTGGCGTTGGTTGCCGGCGCAAAAGTCAAAGTGCCGGTGGTGTTCGCATTGGTGTAATTGACCGTCGGGTTGGGAATCAAGCCGGTGTTGCTGGACACTGCGGTGACAGCGAATGTCTGATTCTCGTTGGCCGCGCCGGAAGTGATGCCGGATAAACCGACAGTTTGCAGCCCGGCGTTTTCGTTGATGGTCAGGTTGGTGATGGCATTCAACGTCGGCGGCTGAATTGTCATGGGAACATTCGAGGGGACCAGATAGGATGCTTCGCTTGAGAACGGACTTTCCAGGCCCGAAGCGGAATATGTTGTCGCCGCAAAATAGTAGGTGGTTCCCTGGACCAGCCCGGATATGGTTACATTTGTCACATCGCCAGCACAAATCTCGTTGGTGTAGAAGCCGCTCACGCCACCGAAATAGAGGTTGTAACCCGCAATCGTCGGATCCATGCTGGGAGCCCACGTCAGCGTCACATCGGTCGCAAAGGCCGGCAACTTCAACAGCGCAACCAGAAGACAAAGACTATAATGCCGCCGAAAATAACTCATAAAAAAACAAACCAGCATTTCCCATCCAACTCAATGCCGGTTACTCTTTGAATTTCCAAAAGAGAAGCCGTAAACTACCCGGCAGCAGGCAACGCCGCAAGATGCCACTTATTCACAATGGCGCGGCAGACTGACAGCCGGATTGGAAAACGCCAGCACCAGTTATGCCGCCAGAATGTCCCGGTGAGGGCGCAAGCAACGAAATGAATTGAACCGCGAATTACGGCACGTAAACCGAGCGGTAGAAACGCTGGTTGAACTGGCTGGCATCGGGATCTACAAAGGTGAACGGCAGTGTGTTGGTCGCCACCGGAACCCAATTCATCAGGTCAGTGGAAGCTTCAATCACATAAGTGGATGTGGCCCCCGATATGGCTGGCCGATAACCCGGCGGACCCGCAACGGTCAGGACAAACTGGCCATTGGCATAACCCTGGGATGTCAAAGTGACCGGTACCGGCTCAGCGGTTAGATCGGCCGGGGCGGTATTAATGGAACCAGTCACCGTCGGGATTGCGACCGAAGGTGTGACGACGCTGTTGCTGAGGACGGTGATCGTAAAGGTCCGGGTGAAGGCGTTGTTGATCTTTCTCGCGCCATCTTCGAGCGTTACAGTAATGGTGGTGATCCCGGTCTTTTTGGCTACCGGCTCGAAGATCAATGCCGCCGTGGTGTCCGGGTTATGATACTTGACACTGGGATTGTGAAGCAGTGACGGATTACTCGACTTTACGATCAGTTTGAGTTTTGGATTTTCATTGGTGGCAACGCAGGAGATGCCGGTCACCACATTGGTTTGCCGTGCGGCATTCTCACTGAGGGTAAGGTCGTTGATCGCATCGAACGCCGGCAGCGGGGGGGCAATAACCGTCACCGAGAAGGTTTGGGCGACGAGGTTGTTGCTCGCTCCACCATCGTTGACCGTAACCGTAATGGCGGCGGTTCCAGTCATTTTGACCACCGGAGTGAAGGTCAACAGGCCGTTGGTATGCGGACTGGTATAACTGATCTTGGGATTGTGAATCAGACCCGGGTTGTCGGAAACCGCGGTGATCTTGAGCTTCTGCTTTTCGTTGGCCGCGCCGGAAGTGATGCCGGACAAATCCACCTTTTGCGGCTTGGCGTCTTCATAGACGATCAGGTTATTGAGGGGATTCAACGTCGGCGGTTGGTTCACGGCGTTGACCGTGACCGTAAAGGTACGCGTGATAATATTGTTGCTCGTCCCACCGTTATTGACGGTGACTTTGATAATGGCCATTCCATTGCCATTGACCGTCGGTGTGAAAGTCAAAGTGCCGGTGGTGTTCGCATTGGTGTAATTGACCGTCGGATTGGGAATCAAACCCGAGTTGCTGGAAGCCGCAGTAATGGTCAGCACCTGACTTTCATTGGCCGCGCAGGAGGTGATGCCGCACAGGTTCACCGTCTGCAGCCCGGCGTTTTCGTTGATGGTCAGGTTGGTGATGGCGTTCAACGTCGGCAGCTGGTTCACGGCGATGACCGTGACCGTAAAGGTTTGGGTGACGATGTTATTGCTCGTGCCGCCATCATTAACGGTGACGGTGATGGTGGCCGTGCCATTGGCGTTGGTCACCGGTGCGAAAGTCAATTTGCCGGTGGTGTTCGCGTTGGTGTAATTGACCGTCGGATTGGGAATCAAATTGGTGTTGCTGGAAAACGCAGTGACGGTCAGTGTCTGGATTTCGTTGGCCGCGCCGGAGGTGATGCCGGACAAGTTCACCGTCTGCAGCCCGGCGTTTTCGTTGATGGTCAGGTTGCTGATGGCGTTCAACGTCGGCAGCTGGTTCACGGCGATGACCGTGACCGTAAAGGTTTGCGTGACGATGTTATTGCTCGTGCCGCCATCATTAACGGTGACGGTGATGGTGGCCGTGCCATTGGCGTTGGTCACCGGCGCGAAAGTCAATTTGCCGGTGGTGTTCGCGTTGGTGTAATTGACCGTCGGATTGGGAATCAATCCGGTGTTGCTGGAAACTGCGGTGATAGTAAGTGTCAGATTTTCGTTGGTCGCGCCGGAAGTGATGCCGGATAAACTGACAGTTTGCAACCCGGCGTTTTCGTTGATGGTCAGGTTGGTGATCGCATTCAATGTCGGCGGCTGGTTTGTCGCGGGAACTTTCGGGGGGACCAGATAGGATGCTTCGCTTGAGAACGGACTTTCCAGGCCCGAAGCGGAAAATGTTGTCGCCGCAAAATAGTAGGTGGTTCCCTGGACCAGCCCGGATACGGTTACATTTGTCGCATTGCCAGCACAAATCTCGTTGGTGTAGGCCCCGCTGGCTCCTCCGTAATAAACGTTGTAACCCACTACGCTGGGATCAGTACTTGCATTCCACGCCAACGTGACACTCCCGGTTGCGAAGGCGGAAAGCTGCATCACTGCAAACAGGACGCAGAAGAAAAAAGAACCTAAAATGGCACGTCTCGACCGAACAACTGCTTCCACTTGGTACATCACAGCGGTTCTTTACGCATAAGGCTTGCCAACCTTACAACGGACGCGCATGAAATTTTTGGAAACGGGTGACAAACTTTTGGACAATGGGAACTCCTGAATTAATACAGAAAGCGACGCTTCCAGCGCGGAAACCAGGCAGGGGCGATTATTTCCAACCGCCATGCCTGAATTAGCGGCCTTCCATCCGGTTCTGACGAAAAACCTTCAAGACAGGGGTTGTCTTGAAAAAGAGCAGTCATATTTGCAAATTGCACGAGCCAAAAGCGCATTGGCGGCGCTGCTGATAATTTGGCCAAGGGAAACCGGCAGACCTCCGGAACCTCAGAAACCACTTTGCGGGAACCTTCCGGCAAGTCAGTCCTCTCATTTCTTGTAACGAAAGGACTGATTCAAACAAATCAATAAAATACGGAGAATGTACTATGATTAAGCTGCACAACCACCTTAACAAATCGGACGGATCCTCTTTCTGCGCCGTTCTCACCGCCGTCGGCGTTCTGGCCCTGGCCGGCTCTCTTTCGGCAAAGGACATGGAGTTCAACCACAACTTCAACGAACGGGGCAATATCCTGATTGCCGATCAATTCAACAATCGCGTTATCGAGGCTGACCCGAACGGCAATATCGTCTGGTCGTTCGGGCTGGGGCCGAACGACTTTTCGGCCCAGTCCATCATCGGCGTCAACGACGCCCAGCGTGTCGGGGAATTCACCCTGATGGCCGGCACCGGCACACCCGCCAGCGTGATCCCGCAGGCCCCCGACGGCGTTCCCGACGACCGCGTCATCCTGGTGGATCCCAAAGGCAAAATTGTCTGGCAATATGGCCAGTTCGGAGTAGCCGGTTCGGGTCCCAACCAGCTGAATACTCCGGTGCAATGCACGTGGCTCCCGGACGCCCACGTACTCATTACCGACCAGGCCAACAACCGGATCATCGAGGTGAATCTCAAGAAACAAATCGTCTGGCAGTACCCGGGTTCGAACACCAACGAGGCAGACCAGCTTAATGGCCCGAACTCCGCCGAGCTGCTCGAAAACGGCCGCATCCTGATCGCCGACCAGGGCAACAACCGGGCAATCGAAGTTACGCGCGGCGATCAAATCGTCAGGACGTTCACTGCCGGCGGCAAGGTTAATACTTGCGCGTTCGCCAGCCGCCTCAAAAACGGGGACACGCTGCTGACCGATTCCGGCAACTCCCGCGCCGTCGAAGTGGATGCCAACGACGTCGTGGTCTGGGAATACTTCACCAACACCGATACGAACAGCGTCCCATCGCCATTGCCGACCCGGGCGATCCGGCTCAAAAACGGCGACACGTTGATCAGTGACCAGTTCAACAACCGCGTCATCCGGGTCAACATGGCCGGGGACATCGTCGCCAGTTATGGACTCCCGCTGGCGGGTGGGCCGGTGGATCCGTACCCGTTTGGGAACAACGCCGGCTATGACCTTTTCACAACGCAGAATGGATTGTATTCGCCCTACGATGCGAAAGTGGTGGGAGACTACACCGGCCTGACCCCACCCTTCGGATTCTTCTACTAACACCCATTGGGGAAGGCAGGAACGGGTTACTTGGCGCAGACGCTGTTCCGGCTTTGATTGCAGTGCTACACGGCTCAACTCCCGTTGCCCGAATCAATGCCGCTTCGGCTTTAGACAATCAAACGCAATTCTCTGATCCGCGAGTGAAGGAAGCGGCGATTTTCTGGCTAAAGGATTCGGAACCAAAGGTCAGAACGAAGGCCGTCAACGTGCTCACTGACCAATCAAGCTGGAATCCAAGATTTGCCGAAGCGCTGGTTCCCATGTTGCGTGATGAAGACGCAAATGTTCGCCACGCCGCTGCTTTGGGCTTGGGTCGCCTGCCGCAATTCCATGTCAACTTGGGGAATTCATCCCTGTGTTCAAGGAAATGCTCAAAGACAAAGACCTCAACATCCGCGCTTCCGGCATGAAAATGCTCTGGCATCTTCAAGTGCCGATGACGCGCGCCGAATTGCTACAATTATTCAACGTGCCCGACCGGGAAGTCATTAGCATAACGCTCTTGCAATTTCGAAAAGCAGATAGCAGAGGGGGGAATCTGAAATATGATCTTTCCGATGAAGAAGCCATTCCCTTGCTTCAAAACTCCGAACCACTCGCTCGAATGATCGGCCTTAATGTCCTTTATAAAAACGCGGAAAAACAGTCCATTGAACTCACATTGCCACTGCTGAAAGACCCGGTTGGGATCGTGCGGTTGAAAGCCGCCCACACGCTGCGCGCGCTCACCGGCCAGCATTTCACGGAAGAACAAACCGCTGAATGGGAAAAATGGTGGAACGAAAACAAAACAAATTTTGTCCCGGAACTGCACCCCGAAGAACTTCGACCAAGACGCGGGGGAACAAATGATTTTCGCCGGTATTTGACCAACCGGCCGTCGGCAAGTGTTCCATAATGCCTGTCATCGCTTAATCCCCCCCGGCCACCAGATCGTCCTGATAAAACATCGCCGCCTGCCAGGCGTTGGTTCTATTTCGCCGCCAGCGCCGTTTCGATGGCTTGAATCACTTCCGGTGAATCAGGCTTCACCCTCGACTCAAACCGCTTCAGGATTTTACCGTCCTTGCCAACGAGGAACTTGGTGAAATTCCATCCAATGTCCCCGGCAACCGGCGATTCCTTGCCCGCCAGCATCACGTAAAGCGAATGACGGCTGGCCCCGTTAACTTCGATTTTGTCGAACATCGGGAAGGTCACCGTGTATTTGGAGGAGCAGAACTGTTTGATGTCCGCGTCCGTGCCGGGTTCCTGTCCGCCAAACTGGTTGCAGGGAAAACCGAGCACGACCAGGCCCCGGTCCTTGTATTTCTGGTAGAGCGCCTCCAACGCGGTGTATTGCGGAGTGAATCCGCATTTCGATGCGACGTTGACAATGAGCATGACTTTGCCCTGATATGACCTCAGCGAGGTGTCTTTGCCGTCAAGGTCCTTGAGCGGGATGTCGTAAATGGATCCCGCGGCACAGGCGGGAATGACCTGAAAGATCAGGACCACGGCCAGGAGAACAAGTATTTTCATGATGGGAACAATGCACCGGCTGGTGCAGGCTGTCAAATCGCTGCGTTCAAGTCAGCGCATAATCCATCCGCCGCCCACCACCAGATCGTCCTGATAAAACACCGCCGCCTGGCCGGGCGTGATGGCGCGCTGCGGTTCCTGCAATTTTACTTTTGCCCGGCCCGCGCCCAGCGGCGTCACGGTCGCCGCCGTGCCAAGATGGTTGTAACGAATCTTAGCCGTGACTTCGATTGGCGCCGTCAATTTGTCGAACGGAATCCAGTTGCAACGCTCCACGGTGAACTCATCGCGGTCGAGTGCTGAATCGTCGCCCACGATGACACGATTATTCTGCGCATCGAGTTCAATGACATAGAGCGGCCTCAGCGACGAAATTCCCAAGCCTTTGCGCTGGCCGATAGTGTAAAATTCGATGCCGGCGTGATGGCCGAGGACGCGCCCGTGCAAATCCACAATCTCGCCGCGATGCTTTTGCACAAGGTTTGCCTCTTGGAGAAATTTTCCGTAGTCGTTGTCCGGCACGAAGCAGATTTCCATGCTCTCCTCCTTGTCGGCGGTCTTGAGTTCGCAATGCCGCGCGACTGCGCGGGTGTCGCTCTTGGTCTTTTCCCCGAGCGGGAACAGGGCACGCGCAAGCTGGTCCTGCCGCAGCGAAAACAGGAAATAACTCTGGTCCTTCTTCAAATCGCGTCCGCGCTTGAGCAGATAGCGGCCCGTGGCAGCCGACGTGAGTCGGCTCCGACTTTCGGGAGATAAAGATGGAGCGGACTCACGTCCGCTGCCACGGAGTTCAGAAGTGTTTTCGACGCGCTCAACTCTGGCAAAATGGCCGGTGGCGATGAATTGCGCGCCGAGCTGGTCCGCGCGATCGATCAGCCGCCCAAACTTCAAATTCTGATTGCACAGCACACAGGGATTCGGCGTGCGGCCGGCCTTGTATTCGTCGGCAAAGTAACTGATGACGTGTTTCTGGAATTCCGCCGCCTCGTCAATCAGGTAATACGGGATGTCGAGCTTGTGGCAGACCGCGCGGGCGTCGGTGACGGCCTGCGGGCCACAACATTTGTCCTCGGCGCGGTTCACGCAATCCTGCGGCCAGAGCTTGAGCGTGATGCCGATGACCTCGTAGCCCTGCCCGAGCAAAAGCGCCGCCGTGGCGGAGGAGTCCACTCCCCCGCTCATGCCGACGACCACGCGCTGACGCTTTTGCGAATTCACAAGGGCGCCAATATACTACAAGTCCTGAGTCTGTAAAAGCCGCTCGACCCGTTCATGGCTTCACTCATTTATTTACGCTGACATAAAAAGGTGACAGAATGTTTTTTCGGCAGGCGACCATATCCCGCTGACGCAAACCGGTTGAGAATGGTTCAATTCCGGTGCTTTTTAAAAACATTTATTGCGAAACAGTAAAATTTATGTCAAAGATAAGAGAACTAAAGGCGAGGCGATTCGCCAGGAAATGACGAGCAAAACGATGCAGCCATTCAATCACCGGGCGCGGGCACAAGCCGGCGTGCCGCCGAAACAGGGACTTTATGACCCGCGCTTCGAGCATGACGCGTGCGGCGTGGGCTTTGTGGTCAACATCAAGGGCAAAAAATCGCACGCCATCATCCAGCAGGCGCTCCAGGTGTTGCGCAACCTCCAGCACCGCGGCGCGTGCGGTTCCGAGGCAAACACCGGCGACGGCGCGGGCATTCTGATGCAGGTGCCCCACGCGTTTCTGGAGGAAGCCTGCCATGAAATGAAGATCGCCCTGCCCGGACCGGGCGAATACGGCGTCGGCATGGTTTTTCTGCCGCCTCATCCCGGGGAGCGTTACAAGTGCGAGGTGCTTTTTGAGGATATTGTTGCCACGGAAGGTCTGCAATTGCTGGGCTGGCGGACCGTGCCCACCGAACACAGTTCGCTGGGCCAGACCGCGATCGCGTCCGAACCCATCGTGCGCCAGGTGTTCATCGCGCGCCCCGACGGTTTGACCGACGACCTGGCGTTCGAGCGCAAGCTTTACGTCATCCGCAAACTGGCGGAGCGGGGCATCCGCGCCTCGGGCCTTCGGGGCGGTGACAAATTTTACGTCTGCAGCCTGTCCGCCAGAACGATGATTTATAAAGGCATGCTGACGCCGGACCAGGTGGAACGGTACTACCCCGACCTCACGGATGCGTCGCTGGCCAGCGCGCTGTGCCTCGTGCATTCGCGCTTCAGCACGAACACGTTTCCCACTTGGGAACGCGCGCATCCCTACCGCTACGTGGCGCACAACGGCGAAATCAACACCCTGCGCGGCAACATCAACTGGATGCATGCCCGCCAGTCGCTGTTCGCGTCCGATTTGTTCGGTGACGACCTCAAGAAACTGCTGCCGGTCATCAACGAGGACGGCAGCGATTCGGCCATGTTCGACAATGCGCTGGAGTTTCTCGCGCTCACCGGCCGCTCCCTTCCGCACGCCGTGATGATGATGATTCCCGAGCCGTGGGAAAATCACGAGAACATGAACGCGGAAAAACGGGCGTTCTACGAATACCATTCCTGCCTGCAGGAACCGTGGGACGGCCCCGCCTCCATCGCGTTCACCGACGGCGTGCGCATCGGCGCCTGCCTGGACCGCAACGGCCTGCGCCCTTCGCGTTACTACGTGACGAAGGACGGCCGCGTCATCATGGCCAGCGAAGTCGGCGTGCTCGACCTGCCGCCGGAAACCATTGTCCAGAAAGGCCGCCTGCAGCCCGGCCGGATGTTCCTGATTGACACCGGGCAGGGCCGCATCGTGGCGGACGAGGAGTTGAAAAATAAGGTGGCCACGGAGCATCCGTATCGGGTCTGGCTCGACCGGAACCACGTGCTGCTGGAAAATCTGCCCGAGCCGCCGCACGTTCACGAACCGGATCACCGGAGCGTGCTCCAACGCCAGCAGGCGTTCGGCTACACGTTCGAGGACCTGCGGTTCATTCTCGGGCCCATGGCCAACGACAGCGTGCAGCCGCTCGGCTCGATGGGCACCGACACACCGCTCGCGGTGCTCTCGAACAAGCCGCAACTGCTCTACAACTATTTCAAACAGCTTTTCGCACAGGTCACCAACCCGCCGATCGATCCCATCCGCGAGGAAATCATCACCTCCACGGAAACGATGGTCGGCTCGGAGGGCAACCTGCTTGAGCCAACCCCCAAGAGCTGCCGCATGATCAGGCTGGAGCATCCCATCCTCACCAACGAGCAATTGGAAAAGCTCCGGCATGTGGACCGGCCCGGCTTCAAGCCGGTCACGCTACCGATTCTGTTCAAGGCGGGGAGCGCACCCGCCTCGGGTGCAGCCGAACGCGCCTCGCGTTCGGCATCGGAGACGTCCACCCTCGCAAATTCGTTTGAACCTTTGAACGCCCCCGGTGTTTTCCGCGAGGGCGCGGAAAAAAACACGCGGGGCGCGTGTGCTCCCGAAAAAAATCTTGAAGCTGCACTGGAAGAATTGTTCGCCGCCGCTGACAAGGCAATTGCCGGAGACTCGAACATCATCATTCTTTCCGACCGCGGCATCAGCGCTGAAAATGCGCCGATTCCCGCGATGCTCGCCGTGGCGGGCCTGCATCATCATTTAATCCGGCAGGGCACGCGCACGCGCGTCGGGCTGGTGCTCGAATCGGGCGAGCCGCGCGAAGTTCATCATTTTGCGCTGCTCATCGGTTACGGTTGCAGCGCCATCAATCCCTATCTCGCGTACGACTCGCTCGACGACTTGATCCACGAGGGATTGCTCGTGGGCATGGACCACAAGACCGCCGTCAAGAAATACATCAAGGCGGTGGTCAAAGGCGTGGTGAAAACCATGGCCAAGATGGGCATCTCCACCATCCAGAGCTATCGCGGCGCGCAGATTTTTGAGGCCATCGGCCTGAACCACAATGTCATTGACCGGTACTTCACCTGGACGGTGTCGCGCATCGAAGGCGTCGGCTTGGACGTGCTGGCCAAAGAGGCGCTGGCGCGCCATCGCCAGGCGTTTCCCGATCGCCCGGTTGACAACGCAGCCCTTGACGCCGGCGGCCAGTATCAATGGCGCGACGATGGTGAATTCCACCTGTTCAACCCACAGTCCATCCACAAGCTACAGCTCGCCTGCCGCCTCGGCAATTACGAGCGGTTCAAGGAATATACCGCCCTGATCAACAACCAGGCGCAAAATCTCTGCACACTCCGCGGCCTGCTCGAATTCGACTGGGCCGAAAAACCCGTGCCCATCGAGGAGGTCGAGCCGGTCGAGGAAATTGTGAAACGGTTCAAGACCGGCGCGATGAGCTACGGCTCCATCAGCCAGGAAACGCACGAGGCGCTCGCCATTGCCATGAACCGCCTCGGCGGCAAGAGCAACACCGGCGAAGGCGGCGAAGACCCCGAGCGTTACACCTGGACGAACGAGCGCGGCGACTCGAAGAACAGCGCCATCAAACAGGTGGCCTCCGGTCGGTTCGGCGTGACAAGCCATTACCTCGTCAACGCGAAGGAACTGCAGATCAAAATGGCCCAGGGCGCGAAGCCGGGCGAGGGCGGCGAACTGCCCGGCCGCAAGGTTTATCCGTGGATCGCCAAAACGCGGCTGACCACGCCGGGCGTCGGCCTGATTTCGCCGCCGCCGCACCATGACATTTATTCCATCGAAGACCTCGCCCAGTTGATTCACGACCTGAAGAACGCGAACCGCAACGCGCGGGTGAGCGTGAAGCTGGTCGCGGAGGTCGGCGTGGGCACCGTCGCTGCCGGTGTCGCCAAGGCGCACGCCGACGTGGTGCTCATCAGCGGTTACGACGGCGGCACCGGTGCGTCGCCCCTCTCTTCCATCAAGCATTCGGGCATTCCGTGGGAACTCGGCCTGGCTGAGACCCACCAGACGCTCGTGCTCAATAATCTCCGCAGCCGCATTTATGTGGAAACCGACGGCCAGCTCAAAACGGGCCGCGACGTGGCCATCGCCGCGTTGCTCGGCGCGGAGGAATTTGGTTTTGCCACCGCACCGCTCGTCGCGCTGGGCTGCCTCATGATGCGCGTGTGCCATCTGAACACCTGCCCCGTGGGCGTGGCCACCCAGGACCCGCAGCTCCGCAAACTCTTCTCGGGCAGCCCCGACCACGTGGTCAATTTCATGCGGTTCATCGCCACCGAATTGCGCGAGATCATGGCCCGGCTCGGTTTTCGGACCATCAACGAAATGATCGGCCGCACGGACAAGCTGGCCCCGCGGAAGGCGATTGAACATTGGAAGGCGAAGGGCCTCGACTTCACGAGCATCTTGCAACAGCCGGAGGTTGAGCCGGAAATCATCCGCTACCGGCAGATTGACCAGGATCATGGCATTAAAAATTCGCTCGACGTGACCCGGTTGCTTGACATCTGCGAGCCGGCCATCGAACGCAGCGAGCGCGTTCACGCCGACCTGCCCATCCGCAACGTCCATCGTGTCGTCGGCACCATCGTCGGCAGCGAGATCACCAGGAAATGGGGACCGACCGGCCTGCCGGAGGACACCATCCATCTCAAGTTCACCGGCAGCGCGGGCCAGAGCTTCGGCGCGTTCATTCCCCGGGGCATGATGCTCGAACTCGAGGGTGACGCGAACGATTACCTCGGCAAGGGCCTTAGCGGCGGCAAAATCATCGTCTATCCGCCGGCCGGTTCGACCTTTGTCGCCGGGGAAAACATCATCATCGGCAACGTGGCCTTCTACGGGGCCACCAGCGGCGAGGCGTTCGTGCGCGGCATGGCCGGCGAACGTTTCTGCGTCCGCAACAGCGGCGTCAATGCGGTCGTCGAAGCCATCGGCGATCATGGTTGCGAATACATGACCGGCGGACGCGTGATTGTGCTGGGCCGGACCGGACGCAACTTTGCCGCCGGCATGAGCGGCGGCATCGCCTACGTGCTCGACGAAGCCGGCGATTTCCCGGCGCATTGCAACCAGGAAATGGTCGGGCTGGAAAAACTGAAGGACGCCGACGAAATCGAGATGATCTGGAAATTAATTCAGCGGCACCAGGCTTACACCAAGAGCAACCGCGCGGCGAAAGTGCTGGCGGACTGGCGGAAACTCGTGCCGAAGTTCGTCAAGGTGATGCCGAAGGATTACCAGCGCGTGCTCGAATCCATGAAGAAGGTGAAGGAACAGGGCCTGACCGGCGACCAGGCCATCATGGCCGCGTTTGAGGAAAACGTCCGCGACGTCGCCCGCGTCGGCGGCGGCTGATTCCTCCGCAGATTGCGCAGATTGACGCAGATTTTTGAAAAGAAATGAAACTTGGAAGTCAGCAAAGCCATAGAATCGTCACCGGTGGCTCTTAATGGGAAAATAAATTGTTTTGTTTTATCTGCGTAAATCTGTGAGATCTGCGGATAAATAATAAATGAACAAAGACCCGGAAACTTATGCAATAATCGGTGCGGCAATGGAAGTGCATCGTCAGTTAGGTCATGGATTTCTTGAAGCCATTTATCAGGAAGCCTTGGCTCTTGAAATGACGGCGCGGGGAATTCCGTTCCAACGAGAAGTTTCACTGCCGGTGGAATACAAAGGTCAGCGTCTGGCGTGCTCATATCGCGCTGATTTTGTTTGCTTTGAATCAGTCATGGTTGAACTGAAAGCCATCGCTCAATTGACCGGAGCGGATGAGGCACAGTTGATCAACGAGTTGAAAACCACCGGCCTGCATCGGGGATTGTTGTTGAATTTTGGTGCGCCAAGTTTGGAATACAAACGTCTTGTTTTTAATCTGCGTGAATCGGCGCAATCTGCGGAAGAAATGAAAACCATCAACCTGACAGGAGCATAATTTGGGCAAACCCACTGGATTCATCGAGTATCTGCGCGAGCTGCCGGCGGACCGTCCGCCGGCCGGGCGCATTGCGGATTGGAAGGAATTTCACCTGCACCTGTCCGAAGCCGCCCTGCGCAAACAGGGCGCGCGCTGCATGGATTGCGGCACGCCCTTCTGCCACACCGGCGTGCTCCTCAGCGGCATGGCCAGCGGCTGCCCCATCCATAACCTCATCCCGGAATGGAACGACCTCATCTATCGCGGCCTCTGGAAGGAGGCGCTCGAACGGCTCCACAAGACAAACAATTTTCCCGAATTCACCGGCCGCGTCTGCCCCGCGCCGTGCGAAGGCTCGTGCGTGCTCGGCATCAACACCCCGCCCGTCACCATCAAAAACATCGAGTGCGCCATCATTGACCGCGGCTGGGACGAAGGCTGGGTCACCGCCGCCCCGCCCAAGCAGCGCACCGGCAAAAAGGTGGTTGTGGTTGGCTCCGGACCGGCCGGCCTGTGCGCCGCCGCGCAACTGAACAAGGTTGGCCACACCGTCACCGTTTTCGAGCGCGCCGACCGGCCCGGCGGATTGCTCATGTACGGCATTCCGAACATGAAGCTCGACAAGGAACAGGTCGTCCTGCGCCGCATCAAGCAGATCGAAGCCGAAGGCATCAAATTCGTCTGCAACACCGACGTGGGCGGAAATTATCCGGCGGAAAAACTTTTGAAGGAATTTGACGCAGTGATTCTTGCGACCGGCGCCACCAAGCCGCGCGATCTGCCGGTTGAAGGCCGCCAGCTCAAGGGCGTTCACTTCGCAATGGAATTTCTCACCGCCAACACGAAAAGCGTTCTCGACGGCAAAAAGAACGGCAGTTTTATTTCCGCCGCCGGCAAGGACGTCATCGTCATCGGCGGTGGCGACACCGGGACGGATTGCGTTGGCACCGCGATGCGCCATGATTGCAGGAGCCTGGTGCAGTTTGAAATTTTGTCCGCGCCGCCGGAGGACCGCGCCGCGGACAATCCGTGGCCCGAATGGCCGAAGGTGTATCGCCTGGACTACGGCCAGGAGGAGGCCGCTGCGAAATTCGGCGCCGATCCGCGCATCTATCTCACCACCGCCACGAAATTCGAAGGCAATGCGAACGGCCAGGTCAAGGCCGTTCACACCGTGCAGGTGAAGTGGGAGAAAAACGACAAGGGCCAGTATATTCCGAAAAATGTGCCCGGCACGGAAAAGATTCTGCCCGCGCAACTGGTGCTGCTGGCGATGGGCTTTCTCGGACCGGAACAGCCCTTGCTCGACGCGCTCAAGCTGGAACGCGACCCGCGCACGAACGTGAAGGCCGAGTTCGAAGAATACGCGACGAACCTCAAAGGCGTATTTGCCTGCGGCGACTGCCGTCGCGGCCAGAGCCTCGTCGTGTGGGCGTTCAACGAGGGCCGGGGCGCCGCTCGCGAGTGTGACCGCTATCTGATGGGCCACACGGACCTGCCGTAAGCTGCATCTCACGCAAAGACGCGGAGACGCAAAGAATTCCAACTGGTGGGGCGAGCGTACACGCGAGCCATTCCCTCAACCATCCAACATCCGCAGATGGCGCAGCCTGTCCGCCATAGCCTTGGCGACGGCGGAATGAACGCAGATTCCTCCGCGTCCCGCCCATTTTTCACCCCGGCAACGCAAACCAATTCCACACCGCCGTCAACTGACCTTTTCGCCTTTCAACTTTTAACAAACAGCCAGTTCGTGATCCGCTTTGACGGCATGAAACCCAATTTCTCGTTTCGGTTTGATGCTGGCTAAAAACCCGTTCGATTTAAGCCATTCAATGATCAAGTATGATATCCAGTGTGGGTGCCACACTTTCGCGGATGTAAGCCGCTAATGGAGCTGCAAAGCGGTCATATGCTTTACAAACAGCTTCAAGCTGCTTCTCTTCATTTCCCTTCAACCCAGTTTTTATTTCTTCTTCTACCTCGGTTTTCACATGAAAGGCCTTTCTACATGTGCGTTTTCATCGCGCCTCTCTATGAACCTCGAATCATGGGGCTTCTTTGGATCAAAAAAAATGAAATATTTTTTATTTTGCTCTAAATCTGCGCTGAAAGGCGAGTTGCGTCTTATAGGCCATTAAACCCTGGCCACCAATAATAAATATGTCAAACGAATCAAAAGTGACGGGCCAAACTACGGGTTTGGCGGAACATGCGCAGAATTGTGGCCCCGCGCCAAAGTGGGCTGCACTGGTCGATGACGAACCCATTCCGATGCCGCGGCAACTGGTGACGGCTGCCGTTATCAAGGCACAAGCCGAGGTTGCTCCCGGCTCCGTGTTGGTTCGGGATTACGACTCGCCGGATGATACGGTGTTGACTGATGGAGAACTCGTTGACCTCGCAAAAGGCAACGTTTTCTATGCGATGCCGGCTTGCGACGTAAAGCCGCGTGGACACTGCCAGGCGCCACCGAAACTTGCCCTGTTCGTGGATGACCGGCCAGAAGTCACAATAAACCCGCATCAGACCGGCAAAACTATCCGCGAATTGTTTGGTTTCAAAGATGATGTAAATCTGTTCCGCGATTACGAATCGCCGCATGACCAGCCAATCGGCCTTGAAGAAGCCGCGCCATTCGACAAGGGGCCGGTGTTTTACACGCGCCGCCAGCACACGCAACTCGCCATCATCGTGAACAACAAACGTTTCACGGAAGCCGAAGGCGTGAAACATCACATGACCGGCCTGCAAATCGCCGCGCTTGTCAGCGACAATCCGCGCAATACTGAAGTGTTCAAATTGTTGAGGAAGGGCGAACCGGAGCCGGTGCCCTTGGACAAGGAAATTTGCATTGAGAACAATGATGAATTTCGTGTCGTCCGCAACAATGTAGCTGGCGGCTTCGTCGAGCCGACTCGCATTGAACGCGAGTTGGACAAGCTCAAGCAGGGTGGTTGCCGGGTGGATTTCATCCAGCAACCGTTCCCGGCAGTGATTTATCGTGACGTGCCGACACGTCCGGGTTACCGGCACCTTCAGATGACCGATGTGCTGGTCATTGTTCCGGGAGGTTATCCTGGGCAGCCGCTTGACGGCGCTCATTTGCCGGAAGGCTCGCCGCTGTTGGGTCGCGTCGCAGGTTCGCCACAAGGCCTCGTTGTGGCGGACGGGCGGCGCTGGCAATCGGTCAGTTATCACCCGCACAACGGCGGCGGTGCTCCCCCTTGGAACAAGGATAAACATGGATTGCACACATACTACGACGAAATCCTCTGCTGGATTCACCGCGCAAACGGTTGATGCAATCCGATGAAGTTGTTTAACAACAAAAAAGTTTGCCTGTTTCGGATAATGGCGGCCGACCGGGAGAAGCTGCAAAAGCTCCTGTTCAAGCGGTATCCACACTGCGAATGGGGCTGCTTCTTCCGGTTCGGCTACCGGCTGACGGCGTGGGGGATTCACGTCAGTTTCGTTGACGCGATGGAACCGCGTCCGGGTGATTTGAAGGAAGACAGCGGAATCGTTGAATTCAATGCCGGTTACATTTTGCGCGCTCAACTGGCCCTTGCCAAAACCAAACTCGGAATGGGAGTCATCCATTCGCATCCGGAAGATTGTCGGACATCTGCAAGTTGGCTGGACAAAGACATGGATGGTTATTTCTCCAGCGAATTCGTCACTTACGGCGCTGGTCGTCCGTACGTGAGCTTGCGCGTCGCCTTATCCGCTGATGGCCGCTTTGCGTTTGGTGGTGAGGCATGGGTCAACGGCAAACAAATGCCGGTGGTCGAATGGCTCACTGTTGGCGAAGAACTTGAGCGTGAGGTTTCTGAACTTGTTGGTGCCGGCAAAACGGACGACTCCTCTTCAAGGGAATGCACGGCACGGTTAACAGAACTTGTCGGCGAACGCACAGCACGGCTCCCTAATTCATGCATCGGCGTGATTGGGTGTAGCGGCGCCGGCTCGCCTGCGGTTCATGTGCTTGCACGCGCCGGAGTGCGCCGGTTTGTCCTGGTTGATCCCGAAGCATTCGCGCTTTCAAATCTTGAGCGGATGCATGGCAGCACTTGGCGCGATTTGAAAACAAAACCGCCGAAGGTTGAAATTTTGCGCCGGTTGGTTTTGGGGATAAATCCAAAGGCCGAGATAAAAACCATCCGTGGAAATGTTCTGGATGAAAATGTGCTCGACCAGCTTCTGTTATGCGATTTGGTGCTCGGTTGCACCGATAGCCAACACAGCCGAGCCGCACTTGGAGATTTTGCGAGCCACTATTTGCTTCCTTGTCTTGATGTTGCCGTTCTGATGCGAGCCACAAATGGCAAGCTCACGGAGCAGGTGGGTGAAATTGCCCGTTACACAGCCGATGAACCTTGTCCGTGGTGCCTGGGCCGGATTGATCAGAAAGCGCTCGCCTATGAATTGATGACAGATGCCGAACGCGAGCAACGTGCGCAGGCTGCCGCCGAAGCGGTCAAGCGAGGCATTGATGGAGCGCAATACTGGGGCGACAAGCCGCCGAGAGAGTTGACCGTTGGATACATGACCACAGCAATTGGTGCCATCCAAGCTGGTTACGCGGAGGGGTGGATTACCGGAGCTTCCACGATGCCACACCAAAGATTTCAGTTCGATTTGGGGATGCCTTTGCTCGGTGTCGTGCCAGCTGACAAACCACGTAAGCCGGAGTGTTCGTGTAATTGGACAAAAGGTTGGGGAGACCAGGCTCGTGCGGAGCGGAGCGTTACCAAACCACCGCACTGGCCCTAGCAACAACAGAAACCAATAGGAGTATTATGCCCAAAAAATTGAAACGTCATTTGCTCAAGTTGCTGGGTCTCACCGGTGCGTATTTTACGATTATAGACGGACTCGGAAGGGCCCACTTGATAATGGGTTTGGTCGCTGAATCCGACAACTACGAAAAAATCGGATACGCAGTTACAGTAATTTATTCCGTCGTCGTAGTTTGGTTCTGCTGGCGCTTCTATACAGGCATCTGCCGCGACGGAGATTTTTGGGTCGATTGAATTTCGCGGGTGAAAAGTGCCGCAACGTAGAATTCCGAATTCAATCTGAGAAAAATCCCGGAATGAAAATCTGGGTTGACATTGGCTTCAAATGAGACTAATTAAAACCTCAAATGAGTACTACTTTGAAAAAAAGGCGAAGGATGAAACCATTTGGTCCGGCAATGCGCTATGGCAAAGTCAGCGAGTTGCGCAGCATCAGAACAGTTAAGTACGGCGCGCCCCCTTCTTCAAAGAAAGAGAAAACCATATTTGTCCAAATCAAGGGTGGTGATGTGGTGAAATTGAGGTTGAAGGAATCCACTGGCGGTGAACACATTCAATGTGTGCGTAACTTGATTAGAAATAACAAGTCTGAGAAATATTTTCCTTCCAAACTGATTCATGCGGTTCGAGCCGGGCTACCTGTTCAGGAAT
This sequence comes from uncultured Verrucomicrobiae bacterium, assembly GCA_963744965.1. Lineage (GTDB taxonomy): Bacteria > Verrucomicrobiota > Verrucomicrobiia > Limisphaerales > UBA11358 > UBA11358. Next base: position 117,711 of record CAVUVT010000011.1, on the reverse strand, counting down.
TAAAAGATTTGCAGGTCAGTCTTGATGTTCCGATGGAAAGGCTTGGAGCCATGCTTGGCCTTTCGAAAGCCACCCTCCACCGCCGAAGATCAGGCGGAAGACTCGGCTCGACCGAATCCGACCGTATTGTGCGCTTCGCTCGGCTGATGGGCAAGGCAGTCGAAGTTATGGAATCCAACGAGAATGCCCGTAAGTGGTTGAATTCTCCGCAAGTCGGGTTGGGTGGCGCTATGCCTTTAGACTATGCCGAGACGGAAGTGGGCGCACGCGAAGTCGAGGATTTGCTCGGTCGCATTGAACATGGGGTTTATTCCTGATGCTGCAGGCCTGGCGCATCGTAAAGCAGAAGCATGCCTCAACGGCGTTTTCCGGTAAAGGCGCAGCTGATTATGGAGGACGTTGGAACTCGCGCGGTGTGGCAATCGTTTACACAAGCAGCACCAAATCCTTGGCAGCGCTTGAAAGCTTGGTTCATCTGAATCCGCCAGTCCTTTTCAAATATATCGCCATCCGCATCAAGTTCCACGATGCGCTGGTTGAAATCGTTCCTGCCAAAGTCCTTCCTCCTGGCTGGCAGACCGAGCCGCCGCCAGCATCAACCAAGGCGATTGGCGATGCTTGGGTACGAGCAGCGCGGTCGGCGGTGCTCGCGTTGCCGAGCGTGATCATTTCTGGAGAACCCAACTATCTGTTCAACCCGGCGCATCCGGACTTCAAAAAAATCACCATCGGTAAGCCTGAGCCATTTACGTTTGATCCGCGACTGCTCATTTAAACGCGGTGATCCTCACGGACGATTTTGCGGCCACGTAAAGCTTTGCCACGTGGCAGGCAGCCTAACAGTTTGCTGAAAAACCCAGCGATTTTTGCCTGAACTGTATTTCGATCATGGTTAATTCTATTTCAGGTCGCTGCGGAGCGCGAATCTTTGTTCGGCGGCGGTCCCGGTTGACTGCTTTGAGCGGCTCTTTCGTCCGATCTGAACAGTCCACTGACCAACCGCGTCCTTCATCCGGCCTGCAAACTCATTCCCAGATTGGCTATCCGCAGCAAATTGTATGTCCCGGCCACGAAATAAGCCCAAGCCTGCGTCCGCTCCACTCCGCGATAGCGGCTGCGCCTCAATCCACCTACCATTTTCATCCAGCCAAAGATTTCTTCGACCCGCTTGCGCAAACGTTGGCTGGTACGGTAACCGGTGCAACTGGTCGTGCGTCCATCCAGTCCCGAAACTTCAATTCCTTCCTTGCACGCCGTATGCGGCGAGATTTCCCGCTGGCGGCACCCGGCCACAAATTTCTTTTGGTGATACGCTTTGTCCGCCCCGAGGGTCGTGATCCTGGCTTCGTGCAATTCCCGATGTTCATCCACCTGCGCCAGGGCTACGGTCGGCTCGTCCTGGGCAATGGGATTATGCACCGTGATGGCTGCGCACAGTCCATGCCGGTTTTCCATCAACACCTGCGTCCCAAAACACAGTTTGCTGGCCTGTCCGTTGGCTTTCCGATACAGCACGCTTTCCGGATCGGTCGTGCTTTGATGCGTCGCATTACGCCGCTGCTCCCCGTGGAAGTTGATCGTCGGATTGCCAGGGTCGTCATCTTTGGCCGAGGCCACTTTGGCCCCGGTCTTGGCCATCCTTGCGCACAAAGCTCTTCAGACTGGCCCACGCTTCGATGAGCGTGCCGTCGGCCGTAAAGTGCTGGTCACTGGTCCAGCCTTCGGTCCGCGACAAATCATAGACCTCCACGAAAAACAGCTTCGCAGCCTCCACCGAAAGCAACCGGTCATAATTATGGGTGAACACCGTCGGATCGAAACTCCCTTCGTCCAGTTCCCGGTCCAGAAACCAAAGCCACAGAAGATTGTAGGCCAGTTGCTCGCAATACAGCCGCTCACTGCGCACCGAATAGAGCGCCATCAGAATCCGGCTCTTGAACAGTTGCTCCGGCGGAATCGAAGGCCGTCCCTCACCGGCATACAACTCATCAAACAACGGCGAAAGTTTCGCCAACACCTGGTCCACTCGTGTCTTGATCCCGCGCAACGGATGGTCCGCAGGCACCCGCTGGTTCAGGTTGATCGTCGTCAGAAATTCCGGTTGTGCTTGAGGTTTTCCACGCATGATTCTCTGACCTATCCCCTTCGCCGCCATTCAAACTTTCTGCGAGTTTTTCAGCAAACTGCTAAAGCGGTACTACGTGCAAACGAGCCGGTATTCAACTCACACGCGATGATCTTCGCGGATGATTTTGCGACTTCCACCGGAGAGACTGGAGCGCCAGTTCTTGGGCTTTTTGAGCTCTTTTAAGCGGTCGAGCTGGCCGATTTCTTTCAGGCGCTTGTATATCAATTGCCAGGCGCACGGGCGGTCGGGACTGACTTCGCATCGGTCCTCTCGGGAACCGCTGCAAGGGCCGTTCATCATTTTCTTGGCGCACCGGGTGATGGGGCAGATGCCGCCGTAGAGATGCAGCACGCATTCGCCGCAGGCCGCGCATTTTTCCGTCCAGACGCCCCGTTCTTCCAGGATGCCGATGAAAGCGGTGTTAAGCCCCGCATAGACTGGTTTGCTGGCGAAACGCTCGGCGATGGCCTGCACGCCGGCACCGCAGCCGACCGACAGTACGGCGTCGTTGCGCTTGATGGCGTCGGCGGCTTGTTCCAGGAAGACGTTGTCGCACTGGCGTTCGATGGTGAGTTCCTCGACTTCCAGCGGGCGGCCCTTCAATTTGGCCGCCATGCGCAGGGCGGAGGCGATGATGCCAACTTCGCGCTGGCCGCCGGCCAGACAGACGGTCACGCAGGTGCCGCAGCCGAGCAGGAGCACCTTCCGGTGTTTTTCGACGATGTCCAGCAGTTCGGGTATGTTTTTTCTTTGTGCGACGATCATAAATTATTGTGCCGTGTGAGAGCCTGCGGCCTGTAGGTTTTTGCCATTTTCGCTTTTTGCAGTTGTTTCGGGCCTCGGAGTTCGGAGTTCGGAGTTCGAAGTTCGGAGTTCCGCACTCCGCACTCCGCACTCCGCATTCCGCAATGGACTGGGGCCCAGTTTGCGTATCGTTTCCACCATGTCGGTTATCGTGTCCGCCAATGGCCGCGCCATGGCGGCGGAAATGTTGACCATGCGGAGACGTTCGCTTTCGATGCCGATTTCTTCGAGCAGGTCGCGGGTGTAATTGACCCGGCGTTTGGCGCAGAGGTTGCCTTCCACGAAATGGCAGCCGCCTTCGAGGCAGCCGGCCACGAGCACGCCGTCCGCGCCGTTTTCCAGGGCCTTCATGAAGTATTCGGTCTCCAGCCGGCCGGTGCAGGGGGTGCGGATGATGCGCACGTTGGGCGGATACTGGATGCGCATGACCCCCGCCAGGTCTGCCGACGAATAGGCGCAATAGTGGCAGCAAAAGGCCAATATTTTGGGTTCAAATACTTCGGTTTTCATGGGTTAAAAACGTTTAGCCACAGATGAACACAGATGAACACGGATGGGAAAACCGGACTTATTCTCTGGGAGCGCGGGCGGCTCGCCCGTGGTTTGCGGTCTCAGGCCGCAAACTTTCTGCCGCGACTTGAAAGAACTGTTTGGTTCGTCGTTCATCCGCGAAGACCAGCCGGCGAGATGCCGACTGGAGCGACCGGGACGGTCGCGCTCCCCAATTTCAAAATTAATATGAACACTCATTCCTAAATCGCTCCCATCAACCGGATGCCTTGCCGGGGTTTGGCCGAGCCGTTGCCGTTGCCCCCGTTTTCACTGGGGAACAATTGCTTGATCATCACCTCGAACTGGTCGGTCTCGAAATGATGCAACTGGATGGCGCGGGCCGGACATTCGGCGGCGCAGATGCCGCAGCCCATGCACTTGGCGGCTTCGATCTGCCCTTTGCCGTCCTTATTGCAGAAGGGCGCCGTGTACGGACAAACCGTCACGCACGTCATGCACGAGATGCACTTCTGCTGGTCCACGTACGACACCTGGGCGCTGACATCGAGCTGCGTTTTGGACAACACCGTGGCCGCCCGCGCGGCGGCGGCGCGCGCCTGCGAGATGTTTTCGTCAATGAACTTCGGCGAATGCGCCAGGCCGCACAGAAAAACGCCCTCGGTCGCAAAATCCACCGGCCGCAGTTTCATGTGGGCTTCCACGTAGAAACCGTCGGCGTTGAGCGGCACCTTGAGCATATCCGAGACGCGCTTGTTGTTCTTCAAATCCACTTCCACGCCGGTGCTGAGCACGACGTTGTCGGCCTCGATCGCGAGCGTATCGGGCAGGTCGGGGCTTTTGAGCGTGACGACCAGGCCGTTGTTGTCGGTCACCTGCGGCGGCGCGTCGGGCGAATAACGGATGAAGACCACCCCGGCTTCGCGCGCCTGCTGATAGTAAATTTCCCGGAAGCCGTAGGTCCGGATATCGCGGTAAAGCACATAGACATTTGCATCGGGGTCCAGTTTCTTGATGTCCAATGCGTTTTTGACGGCCATCGAGCAGCAGATGCGGCTGCAATAGGGATGCTTTTCGTTGCGCGAGCCGACGCACTGGATCATGACGATGTTTTGTCCCTTCGCTTGCCCCGTTGAGTAGTCTGCTACACCTGGCTTGGCGGGTTTGTTGTCCTCATTACTCCACGGGGCGAGCCAGGTCTTGTCGTGCAAACGTTGTTCCAGTTCCACCTGGGTCAGGACGCGGTCGGAGTTGCCGTATAAAAAGTCGGTGGTTTTGGCCGCCTGCGCGCCCGTGGCCACGATGATGGCGCCGCCGGCAACTTCAAAGCTCGCGCCGCCCTTGGCGAGCGTCACGTGAAACTTGCCGATGTGACCCTTGATGCCGGTGATTTCGGCTTCCAGGTAGGACTTGATGTGCGGATGTTTCTGGACCCGGTCAATAAGGCCGCGGGTGAAGACGGCGATGTCATCATGCTCGAAAGTGTTATGAATGTCGTGGAGCGTCCCGCCCAAGCGGTCGCTCTTTTCCAACAGATGGACGTTGAATCCTTGGTCGGCCAGCGCGAGAGCGGCGGTCATGCCACTCAATCCGCCGCCGATGACGATGCCGGTCTGGTCCACCTGCAGCGTTCCGCCTTCCAGCGGCGACAGCGTGCGGGCGCGAGCGATGGCCATTTTGACGAGGTCAACCGCCTTGTCGGTGGCGGACTGCGGCGCTCCGGAATGCACCCACGAGCATTGGTCGCGGATGTTGGCCATTTCGAACAGGTGCGGATTCAGGCCGGCTTCGCGCAAAGTTTCGCGGAACAACGGCTCGTGTGTGCGCGGGGTGCAGGAGGCGACCACGATGCGGTTGAGCCGGTGTTGATGGATCATGTCCTTGATGTTGGACAGGCTGGTATCGGCGCAGGTGAACATGGTGTGGGTCGCCAAAACCACGTTCGGCTCCGACTCGATGCGTTTGACCACCGACTCGACGTCCACGACCGAGGCGATGTTCATGCCGCAGTGGCAGACAAAGACGCCCAGCCGCGGGGCTTCATCGGCAACGTCATGCTCGGTGGGATAACTCTTTTTGGTGATGAGCGTGTTGCGCGCCGGCGCGAGCAGTTCCATGGCCATGGATGCCGCGGCGCTGGCCTGGGTGACGGTCTCGGGAATGTCCTTGGGTTCCGCCGCCGCGCCGCCGACGAACACGCCGGGACGGGAGGTGGACAGCGGCAGGAGCCGGTCGGTGTCGCAGAAACCGAATTGGTTGAGCTTGATGTCCAGACGGGAGGCCAGTTCCGCGAGGCCGTTCGCCGGTTCCATGCCCACGGACAGGACGATGAGGTCGAAATCCTGTTGTTGCACCTTGCTGTTTTCGTCGATGAACGAAACGCGCAGGTCCTTGCTGCCGGGCACCTGGACAATCCGGGACGGAATGCTCTTGAGATAATGGATATGTTTCTGCGCCCGGGCGCGTTCGTAGTACTGGTCGAAATCCTTGCCGTGGGCGCGGATGTCCATGTAGAAAATCGTCGCATCGAGCCCGTGGACGTGGTCGCCGGCGACGAGCGCCTGTTTCGTGGCCATCATGCAGCAAATCGAGGAACAATATTCGTTGTTGCACGACGAATCGCGCGAACCGACGCATTGAATCCAGCCGATGCGTCTGGCCTCGCGGCCGTCGGACAGGCGGATGACATGGCCTTCGAACGGGCCGGCGGCGGAAAGCATCCGTTCAAATTGGACGCTGGTGACGACGTTGTCGTAGCGACCGTAGCCGAATTCGCCCTTGCGCCGGGCCTCGAACTCCTTGAAACCCGGGGTCAGGATGACCGAACCCACCTCGAGCTTGACCGTCTGCTCGCGCATGGCGTGGTCAATGGCGTGCTGCTTGCAGGTTTCGACGCAACGGTTGCATTCCGAACACAGCGCGCAATTCAGGCAACGCGCGGCCTCGGCGAGCGCCTGCTCCTCGGTGAGCCCTTTTTCAACCTCGTCGAAATTGTTCAGGCGATTGACCGGCGCCAGTTCCTCGACCTGGGGCCGGGATTTTTTCTCAAGCTTGTCGAGCGTGGGCAGGAACGCCGAGGGAAGCGGACGGAGGGAATCCTCAAAACGGCCGCCCAACAAATCCTTGCCCTTCAAATAACGTTCGATGGATTCGGCGGCCCGTTTGCCGGCGGCGACGGCGTCAATGACGGACGCGGGTCCCGAGGCGTTGTCGCCCCCGGCAAAGATGCCGGGCACGGAAGTCTGGCCGGTAACCTTGTCGGCCTTGAAACAGCCCCGCTCGTTTTGGACCTTGAGGTGGCTGACCAGTTCTTCATTCACCGCCTGGCCGATGGCGACGATGATCTGGTCGGCCTCGACGGTGGCCAGGTCCTTTTCGTCGAAGGTGGGATTGAACCGTTTCTGGTCGTCGAAGACGCGGGTGCAACGTTTCAGCTCGATGCCGGTGACGGAGCCGTTGTAGAGGATGCGTTTGGGACCCCAGCCGTTGCGAATCTTGATGTGTTCGTCGAGGGTCGCTTGGATTTCCTCCTTGTACGCGGGCATCTCCTTCCGCTGTTCGAGGGAAATCAGCTCGACATGTTTGGCGCCGAGGCGCACGGCGGTGCGGGCCACGTCCACCGCCACGTTGCCGCCGCCGATGACCAGCACGCGGTCCTTCACGACGGGTTTGTTGGCCGAGCCGGCTTCCCGGAGAAATTCGATGCCATGCATCACGCCAATGGCGTCCTCGCCTTCAATCCGGAGTTTGCGGCTCTTCTGGGCGCCGGCGGAAATGAACACCGCGGAATAAACCGACCGGAGCGTTTCGATGGTGACATTACGGCCGATGCGGCAATTATAGACGAACGTGACGCCCTTGCGGCGGATGATTTCGATTTCGTGGTCGAGCACCTTCTTGGGCAGGCGATATCCGGGAATGCCGTAGCGCAACATGCCGCCCGCGGCGCTCATGGCCTCATAGACGGTGACGGCGAATCCGGCCTCGGCAAGATCGTTGGCCGCGGTGAGACCGGCAGGGCCGCCGCCGATGACGGCCACCTTTTTGGCGTCCGGCGCGGGAGTTTTTTCCTCCGGCAAAGTGAGTTTGCCCGCCGCCAGCAATTCCATTTCCTTGTCCGACGCGAACCGTTTCAGCAGGCGGATGGCAATGGCGTCGTCGGCCTTGCCCCGCGTGCATTCGGACTCGCAGGGATGCGTGCAGACGCGGCCGCAGATGGCCGAGAGGGGATTGCGCTGGCGGATGAGCGCGACCGCCTTGAGATATTCCTTTTGCTTGATGAGCTGGACGTAGCCCTGGACGTTGACGCGGGCCGGGCACGTCATTTTGCAGGGCGAATGACCGTTCTTGAGAATACCGAAAATATTCGGGGTGGCCTGGGCGTAAAGTTTGGCGATGCCCTTGCGGGTGCCGAGGCAGCGGTTGAATTCGTCCGGAATGTCCACGGGACAGACCTGCGTGCATTCGCTGCAACCGGTGCATTTGTCCTCGATGACATAACGCGGATGCCGTTTGACCGTGGCGGTGAAATTCCCGGGTTGACCTTCCAGACCGGTCACTTCCGAAAGGGTCATAATTTCGATGTTCAGGTTCCGGGCGCATTCGACGAGTTTGGGCGAGACGATGCAGGTGGCGCAGTCGCCGGTCGGAAACGTCTTGTCCAGATGTGCCATCATGCCGCCGATGGCGCCGTCGCGTTCGACGAGATAGACCTTGAAGCCGCTGTTGGCGAGGTCGAGGGAGGCCTGGACGCCGGCGATGCCGCCGCCTTGCACCAGCACCGCGCCAATTTTTTTGCCGTCGAATTTACTCATGACAAATAATGGGGATCGCACGCGCCCCCGCGTGCCGTGGTTGGCGCCCCGCCAACCACATCAAAGTGTTTAAACCACCGGCCGTTCTGTGACGCCACGACATACTCTTTCGACCGGCGAGGGCGCCGGTCGGAACACGCGGGGGCGCGTGTGCTCCCCGAAACAAATTGCACCGTCACAATTTTATGCGCGTTCATTTAACCTTTTTCAAAACGTTGGTGGCCGGGACCATCAGCTTGTCGAACCCGAGGTCGCCGGGGCCGATGCCGAGGCAAAGGCCGAGCAACTGGGTGATATAGACAATCGGGATTTGATAATTCTTCCCGGTCTGCTTGTTGATGTCCTGCTGCCGCAAATCGAGATTGACCTGGCACATGGGGCAACTGACGGCGATGCAATCGGCGCCCACGCTGGCGGCCATGTCGATGATTGACCCCGAGAGCTCGACCACCACATCCGTGCGCGACAGCGACAGGCCGCCGCCGCAACATTCGACCTTGGACGGCCATTCCAGGCTCGTGCCGCCCATCGCGGTGACCAGCCGGTCGAGCGATGTCGGATTTTCCGGGTCATCGAACTTTAAAATTTTCGGCGGACGGACCAGCAGGCAGCCGTAGTAACAGGCCACCTTGAGACCGTTCAACGGACGTGTGACGGCCCGCTTGATGGCCGGCAGACCGACGTCTTCGAGCAGCACCTCAAGCAGGTGCCGGACCTTGACCGAGCCGTCGTAATCGCGGTCCAGCGCATCGCGGACGCCCTGGCGGATGTTGGCGTGGGATGAAATTTCGTGGTTGGCCACTTTCATCCGGCTGTAGCAGGCGGCGCAATTGACGAGCATGTCCAGTTTCATGTCCTGGACCTTGGAGAGGTTGGCGGCGGGCAGGGATACGGCCAGCAAGCGGTCGGTCTGGTGTCCGGCGGTGGCGCCGCAGCAGGTCCAGCCTTTGGGTTCAACCAGATCAATTCCCAGTGCCTTGGCAACCGCCAAAGTGGACTGGTGCATGTCGCGGGCCGTGGATTCAGCCGAGCATCCAGGATAATAGGCGTATCTCATGCTTTGGCCCCTTTGCTTTCCTTCATTTTCCGGAAAATGCGTTTCACGGTCTTCCGGTCGCCGCCCCGGGGCGGCAGCAAGGCGATTTTCCCCTTCTTCAGCATGGCCGGGAATTTTTCCGTGTCGTTCATGAACTTACCCGTGCCGATTTTATAGGCGGTGATCATGCCGATTTCGTAGGAGCGGCCGAAGGTCTCGACCGTTTTCAAAAAGGCGCGGTTGAACAGCGGCACATTGCCTTTCTGTTTCGAAGCCCCCCGGGCCAAGGCCAGTTTGCGCAACGCGTCAATGACCGCCGCCACGTCAATGCCCATCGGGCAGCGGGCGGAACAGGTCTCGCACGAGGCGCACATCCAGACGAGATCGTTTTCCAGCAGTTCATTGCCGGCGCCCAGATGCAATTGCCGCATGATTTCCGAAGGCCGGGATTTAGTGAGTTTGGCCACCGGACAACCGCTGGAGCATTTCTTGCATTGGAAACAGACGCTGATGTCCACACCGGATAACTCTTCGACGGCGCTCTTCAGGCCCGCGCCATTCTTTTTATTTTTGATGGTTATCACGTGATTTTCTCCCGCTATTTGGCGGCCAACTCGGCCTCAGCCTCGGCTTCAACCAGTTCGCCAGCCATGACATCGTCAGTGTCTTCCGCGGCGATGGCTTTGATGTTGCCGGGAATGACCTTGCGATAGACCTGGCACGGCTTGAACCGTTTGCCGTTCACGGTCAAAAGCTGCTCGACAGTGATTCCGAAAAGTTTCTGATTTTCTTCCAGGTACGGCAGAATCAATTCCCAATCGTCGTCGGTCAGCTTGGCGAACTTGCCGCCGTTCAACTGCTGATCGACCATCGTTTTGCCGGGGTCGCGGACAAAAATCGCGCCGCCCGAGGCCAGCGAGAAGAGGTTGCTGCCCGGATACGGCTCGGGCAAGGGAACCAGTTTTCCTTCATCGTCGAATTTGACGCCGTTCAAGATGACGAAACCGCCGCCGCGATTGGGGTCGCCGGCCATGAAGGATTCGGCCAGAAAGTCGAGGCAGGTGCCATTGATGACCACGCGGGGTTTGCCGACGGAATTGATGAGCGGTCTTCCGGCCGCGTTGCCCAGCACATAGACCACGCCGCCTTTTGCGCCATACAGGAACGTTTGGCCCACGTCGCCATGGACGACCATTTTCCCCTCTTTGGTAATCTGGCCCAACTGGTCCTGGGCGTTGCCGTGAACGGTGATGGTCAGGCCGTCAATGCCGGAACCCAGATAATCGCCGCTGCTGCCATAAACCTCGATGGTCACATCGGCGGTTTCCGGGCCGAGGCCGCAGCCGATGTATCGCTGGCCGATGCAATTGAAGCTGATGAAATGCCGCCAGCCCTTCATGAAGGCGTCCACCAGCAGTTCCGCGTCGCAGTTGCTGCCTTCCGGCGCAAAATTCGCGGCGTCGATGACCAACGTGGTTTCACCTTCCTGCGGCGCCCGCAGATTACCGCGCGTCGCGAAATCAATGAGCCGGAACGCGCTCTTGACGGAATCCTTGGAACCGATGTTGGGAAGGCTGCCGAGCAACCGGTTCAATTCAGTGTGCAGGACATGCAGGACATGGCTGCGTTTCTTCGAGCCGGTTGAATAGCGCCGGTCGTTGAGCAGTGTGAGGGCTTCGATGACCGTGGCGGTCCGGGCGGGGTCTTTAGCCGCGTCAACCAACTGCCGGCAAGCGGCGCGGAATTGGTCGTAGGTCCATTTCGGAAGCTGGCCGCGCATCCATTCGAAAGCAGCCGCCGACGTCAGTCGGCGCTGATCTGTATTTTCGTTTAGAATGCGCGGACTGACGTCTGCGGCTATATCTTTTGAAAAGTCGCATGACTCGGTGCCGCCGGGCATCGGGACCGGTTTGCCGAATTTGTCCGTGCAGGCAATCCGGATTTTGCCGGCCGGATTTTTTTGCAGGTTGAAAATGAACGCGCCGCCGTCGTCGTGGCTGCCGCCGCGCGCGTTCCAGTAGCGGTCCGCCACGGGGCAGATGCGTTTATCATCCTTCGAGAGACTCAGGAGCGTGGCGTCGATGGCCTGTTTTTCCGAACCAATCAGGCCCACCTGGACTTCGCCGTCGCAGAAGGCAAACACCTGGGGCCGGAGCATCGCGGTGTCGGTGATGCCCATCAACTGGAATTGCCGTTGCCGGAACAAATTGCGAGCGATGATGAAAAACCACGGGCCGTCGGGCGAGCCGTGGATGTGGGTGGCCTGGATGGCGCGATAAATCTTCTGCTTCTCCGGTTCGAGCCGGTCGAAGTCCAGTTCCGTGGTGGGCGCCAGCGCTTCGATGATGTGTTCCAGCGGATAATGATAGGTGCGGGTGAGCAGGTCGAACAACAGCGCGGAAACCTCCGTGTCGGTGAGGAACTGCGGATAAATGTGGCGTTGCTTGAGATATTCGGTCACCGAATGGTAATTGGCGAAGTCGCCGTTATGCACCAGCGCCATGTCGATGGCCGCAAACGGATGGGCGCCGCCGGGATGCCAGACGCGGCCCTTGGTGGGGAACCGCTGATGGGCAATCCACTCGTGGGCGCACAGTTCCTCGATCTTGTAATATTTGACGATGGCTTCGGCATAGCCGACCACCTTGAGAATCATGATGTCCCGACCCTGTGAAAGCACGAAGGCCCGTTTTTCGCCCAGCGACGCGTAATATTTCTGGTTGAGATTGAAGCTGTTCTGGCTGACGAATTCATCCTCGGCCTCGCTGCGGTCAAGTTGTTCCAGATGGTTCTTCTCAATGAACTCATCGAGCACCAGCGGTTTGACGCGGACGAAATAGCGGCAGACATCGGGCGGCAAGACCTCAAGGCCCGGCACGGATTTCCAGTCAGCGACCTTGTCGAGTTGTGCGGACGCGGCGATGTCGAAGAAAGGCTTGATGAACTGCGCCTCGATTTCCGGACGCACCTTGGTGTCGATGAACGCCACGTGCAGCAGAATATGGCTGTCGAGCACCTCACGGCTGACGCCAAGCTGTTCCGGAACAAGCCCGACGGCGGCGATGCCGCCGCCCTTGCCGTTGCCGCGGTTGTGCATCTGGCGCGACGGTTCGTAAATATGCCGGCCGGCGACCGGCTCGCTGCAGCAGAAACCGACCACGCCGCAACCGCCTTCCTCCGCCTCCTTTTTCAGAAGCGAATTGTAATTGAGGCTTTCCGCCAGCCGTTTTCTGGAACCGGCCAGCCGTTTGATCAATTCACTGTTCATTTTTTTGCCGGCACGTCGTTGGTATAATCCAAATGCATCAAAAGGTCGGTGCGCCCGCGCAATTCGGCGACGCTGCGCAAGCCGAGGCGCTGCAAAATTCCGACCAGCGTCTTGCGCCAAGCGCTGTAAAGGTTGATCAGCCGCTGGGTGCCCCAGTCCAAATCCATTTTTCCGCAAAGCTCGGGGTCGGTGGTGGCAATGCCGCGCGGACAACCCCGTCCGCTCGCGCACAGGCTGCACCGCACGCATCCCAACGCGACCAGTTCGGCGGTTCCGACGACCACGCCGTCCGCGCCGAGCGCGATGGCCTTGGCGATGTCGTAGGCCGAGCGGATGCCGCCGCTGGCAATCAGCGTGACCTTGTCGCGAACGCCTTCGTCCGTGAGAAAATTATGCACCTTGCCGATGGCGTATTCGATGGGCATGGCGATGTTTTTTTTGGCGATGTCCGGTGCCGCACCGGTCCCGCCATAGCCGCCGTCAATGTGGACGATGTGCGTGCCAGCGGAATAGCTGCCCACGGCGACCATGTCCACGTCCGTGGGGGTGGAAACCTTCGTTGAAATCAAGGCACGCCGGTTCACGTGCTTGACCCAGTCAATATGCTTGGCGTGGTCTTCGATGGAATAGACGCTATGAAACGGGAACGGTGAAAACAGCGATATGCCGAGGACGGTCTCGCGCATTCTGGCCACGGCCGGGGTGTTTTTATCGCCCAACAGGTGGCCGCCCAGACCGGGCTTGGCACCCTGGGCATATTTGAATTCCACGATCGGCACACGCTGGATGGTTTCCTCGCGCACGCCGAAAAGGCCCGTGGCAACCTGCGTAATCATGTGGTCGTCATACGGCCGCATGCGTTCCATGTAACCGCCCTCGCCGGTGCAGGTGAATGTGTTCCATGCCACGGCCGCGCGGGCCTTTGACAATTGAGTCACGTTGCTGACCGAGCCGAACGACATGCCACCCCCATACCAGGGGACATCAATTTTGACCTTGGGCCTGCCATCATTGCGCTTGTTCAGCGAGATGCTGGTGTCAATCTGGTCCGCGTCAATTTTTACCGGCGGTTGTTTGGGGAATTTGAACCGGAGCTTGTCGAAGCCGCCGCCGGAATCGCCGCACTCATAATTGTAATCGTATTCTTCAGAAGGCGCCTCGCCGGTTTCGGCCATTTTCCACGTCGCCAAAACCAAATCCGGCGACCAGCGAAAATCACCGAGCGCGCGATACATGGGATTTTCCCGGATTTGCAACGCCTGTTTGGGGCAATGGGCCACGCAATAGTGTCCGTTGTTGGCGCAGGAGGGTCCGATGCACAGGTGATGGTTGGGCTCGCCGAAATATTCAAAACCGGGCTTCCGCAGATGGACGCCGTGGGTGCAGACCTCCAAGCACTTGCCGCAGCGCTCGCAGTCCAGGCTGCGATGGACGATATATTTGGCGATCTCATTGCGATAGCGGGACGGCGCGGGTTTGATGACCCGGTCCACTTTCTCCTGCGGCACGCGCGTCTTCAGCGTATTTTCGGGCAAGATGCTGTTCATAATCCAGCCTTTCTGGCGCCGAAAAGTTTGCCGAAGGTTTCCTCCTCGAGATTCTCGAAGAACATGGCGCGACCGACATCGCCGCGCAGGCGGCGCGCCTCGCGCATGCCCATGGCACCCATCAACTCGATCAACTGGTCGTGCCATGCGGCGATCAAATTGGTCATCCGGCCCACGGCATATTGGGAATCGATTTCCTCCAGCCGGGCCGGGCATGGCGTGCCGGGCTGGCAACTGTCACAGAGATGACATTCCAGCGCGACCAGCAGCGGCAGGTTGATGGTAATCAGGTCGGCGCCGCAGATGATGGCCTTGGCCATGTGTTCGGGCAGCGCGATGCCGCCGCCGGCCATGAGCGTGATTTCATCCCGGACACCCTTCTCGATGAGCGTGGTATGGATCTGCCGGATCATGTCCTTCAAGAACCGCGGCTTTTGCGCCGTCAATTCGTTGCCGTTGGCGTCGGCCACGACGTGAATCATTTCGACCTCGCCTTGTCCAGCCAGTTCGATGGCGCGCCCGATGCCCGCCGTGGTCAGTTCCACGCGGATGGCGACCACGATTTCCGGATTGATTTTTTTGATGGCCTTGATGCGGTCCGCCACCGCCGGGCTGTCGGTAATTTCCACCAGCCGGGTCTTTTTCAACATCGCATCCGGCACCGGCGGACTGTCCGGGCTCAGGTAAAACGCGATGTTCTCCAGGTTCGCCTCGTCAGCGGGCCGGTAACGCGAATCCATGATGGCGATCAAGCCGGTGTCGGCGGCGGTCTGTTCGATGGCCGCGTCCAGCTTCGGCAGGGTGTGCGCCGACGAAGTCAAATCAATGATCAGCGGCAGCGGAATCGAAACCAGCGGCGGCAGATTGGCGAGCGATTGGGTTCCGTTCAGCGACAGGTACGAAGGCTTCCGGCCGAGATCAACCGACGTGCTGATGTATTCACGCCCATGAATGCCGTCGCGGGTGGGGCGGACGATTTCCGACATGTCCGTCCACATGGAATCAAAACCAAAACCGGAAAACGGCCCGCGATAGCCCGCGCCGGAAACCGGGATTTTCGCGGTCTCAGCCTGAAGCCACGTGGTTTTGATGATGTCGGGTTTCCAGTATTGGTTCCCGAGTTTTTCGTAGGCGGGATTGATGGAAAGGCACAGGATGTTCTTCGTGCAATTCTGCACGCAGGAAAAACAGCCCATGCACTCAAAAAACAGCGCATCCACCTCGCTGAGATTGCGGATGTAATCCAACTCCTGCCGGTAGCGGTCATAGACACAGGCTTTTTTTACGCAGTTATGGCACCGGGCGCAGTCTTCGCGCCAATCCACCACGCCATGTTTGCCGATGCGCGGGAGCCGCGGTGGAACCGGCTGGGTTTTGATGTGATATTTTTCCGGCATGGTCTCTTCCGATAATTATTACAGTCCGGCGGCGGCCAGAATCTCCGGCACGGATGCTTCCTTGCCGCCCGAAAGAATGTGGATCCCGCGCAAACCCTCGAGCGCCTTGAGCTGCTTGATGGTTTCGACGCAGATGGCGATGCCCTCTTTTTTCTGCGCCGCGTCATCGCCCGCTTTTTTCAACCGGTCAATGATGTTGTCCGGAATGCGAAATTCGGCGTAATGGTCACGGAGCCTTTCGGCTTCCGCCGCGCTGCTCAGGGGAAAAACACCGGCCAAAATCGCCGCCTTTTTGGTAAGCCCCTCCTTGCGGGCGGCATCGAGCCATTGGCTGAAGACCCCGAGGTCAAATACCGCATGGGTTTGAATAAATCTTGCGCCGGCTTCAATTTTTATGCCGAGCCGGAACAGGTTGAGATCCAGCGGTCGCAGAAACGGATTCGCCACCGCCCCGACCAGCATCGATAATTGACCGTCAATTTTTGTCCCATCGGCCAGGACGCCGTTTTCAGACATCCGGGTGGCCAAATCAATGAATTGGGAGGAATCCACATCGAAAACGTTGGCGGATTCCGGACAGCCGATGAGCATCTGATGATAACCGGTCATACAAAGCACATTCTTGATTCCCAGACTCGCGGCGCCCAGCAAATCGGACTGCAGGGCGATGCGGTTCCGGTCGCGGGTGACCATCTGGAGGATCGGTTCGGCTCCCAGTTTTATGGCTGTCACCGCCGCGGCCACCGATGAGATTGCCACGCCATGTGAGTTGTCGGGAAAGTTGACGGCCGACAGTTTGCCGTCGAGGAATTTCAAGGCCGCCTCGGTGGTGGCTCCGGTCGCGGTGGCACCTGGCGAACATTCGGCGGTGACAATAAATACTCCCGACTCAATTTTTTTTGCGAGTTTGCTGTCTGGTTTCATGCAACCGTGCTCTCCTGTTTGTTTACGGCATCGCTGCGGGCGGGTGATGGGGGCAGATTTCTCACCCGGTCAATGAATTGTTTGATTTCGTCGAGGACCCGGTCGGCGTCCTTTTGTCCGCACTCAAAAACCGCCATCCGTCCCGCGGGCAGGCCGATTTCCTCCAGCAATGATTCGACGGCCTCGGCGCGTTTGTGCGCCCGGAGGTTGCCCTCGAAGTGGCGGCACTCGTTCTTCTGGCAGGTCACAATCGCCACGCCGTCCGCGCCGGTTTCGAAAGCCTTGATCAAATAAGGAACGTCCACCTTGCCGGAACAGGGCAGGCTAATGGTCTTGATGGTGTCGCCCTGCAGGCCGTGGCAAAGGCTGGCAAACTGGTCGGCGGCCAGATTGTTTGAGCAATAAAAAACGTACGTTTTCAAAGCTCGTTGGTTCATAAAACGTATTTCAATTCTTGGCTAAAAAACCAATTGAGCAGGCCGACCCGGCCGAGGTCACGACGGGTCCGCGCTGCCGGCGCCGTTGCCAACCGGCACAGGTCGCACATCTTCCTGCTCAAAGGTTAATTGGGAACCCCGGCATGGGCTTGACTATTATTGCCATTTGTTTGCCATTTTTGGGGAAAACGGCCCGGGTTGGCAGGGGGCCAGCCGGGTGGCTTTGCGCCGGGGAGCGAGATCAAAACGAGCGGCGGATTGGCGTGTGTGGCTCGATTCAAATTCGTTGGCGGCTCCCTGCCCAATGTCCGCCGCACGAGTCAACCCGCCGCTAATTTGGCTCCGCTCGCCTCCCGGCTTCAAAATGGTTTCGCGTAACGAAAGAGGTGCAATCGTGCCGTGCCTGTTGATTCAGCGCGCGGCGCCGAGGCCGTCAATCAAATCTGCGATGACCCAGTTTGCGCGGCTCGCTTGCAGCGCATCCGCCGCCGCGCCGTGCTGCCAGACGGCAAAACGAATTAATTTGCCGACGTCGGCCTGCAACGGCCGCTGGGCGAGCAATCCCGCGAGGTAACCCGCCAGCACGTCGCCGCTGCCGCCCTGCGCCAGATGCGGATTGCCGGACGGATTCACAAAAATTTCCCCGCCGTTCCGGCCCACGAGCGTCTGGTGCCCCTTCAACACCACCCAGCAATTGCCGTAACGCCGCGAGATTTCGCGCACCGCTTGCGGACGGTTCGCCTGGACTTGCTGCTTGGTCGAACTCAGCAACCGCGCCGCTTCACCGGGATGCGGTGTGACGATGCGAATGGCGTTTTTTGCCGACGGCCCCATCGGCAGCCAATCCAGGGTGCTGGCGTCCACAACGATCGGCAAAAGCGAGTCCCGCCACAGCCGCCGGATGGTGTGCGACATGGCATCAAACAAACCGGGCGCCGCCAGACCGGGACCAACCAGAAAGGCGCTCACCGTGTCGGGCAATTTCAGGTCAGGCGTCCACAAGTTCACCATGGCCGCCTGTAGTTGCGACGCCACCACATGATAAACGGATTCCTGGGTAAAAACAGTGATCAGGCCGGGCTGCGCGCGTTGGGCGGCGCGCGCGGCCAAAACCGCCGCACCGTGAAAGCCAAAGCTGCCCGCAATGATTCCCAAATGCCCAAATGTACCCTTGTGACCGGCCGCGGATCGGCGCGGAGGAAAATTCATGAAATCCTCCGGTAACGTCCAATTCAACTCACTCGTATGCGGACACGGAATCAGGCCGACGTCGTCCGCGACTTCGAGCCGGCCGACAAACGGCCACGCGTTGGGCGCGAGCAAACCGGTCTTCGGCGCGCCGATGGTCAACGTGACCGCCGCTGCCACCGCAACGCCCGGCGACGCGGGGTCGCCGGTGTCGGCATTCAAGCCGGAGGGCACGTCCACCGCCAAAACGGGAATTCCCGACCGGTTGATAGTCTCGATGAATTTATTCCAATCGTCGGTCAGCGGCCGGTCAAGCCCGATGCCGAACAAGCCGTCAATGACCAGCGCTGGTTTTTGCGACAGCGCTTGTTCAAGGTCCGGCAACCCGCTTTCGGGCGCAGCGACGTCGAGGGTTTCGACGCGGTGCCCGGTCAAAAATTCCCGCGCGGCGCGGGCGTCGTCGCCGTTGTGGCCCTTGCCGGCGAGAATCAAAATCGCGTCGCCGGGCCGCGTGAGTTGCAACGCGCGTTGCGCGATTCTGGCGCCCACGCGACGGATGACCTCGGCCTCGGTCTGGCCGGTTTCCCACGTGGCACTTTCCCATTCGCGCATTTGGGCGATGTTGATGACCGGAAGTGACATGGGGCGAACCTAGCAAAATTTCAAGCGGGGGCGAAAGCGGAAAACGGCGACCTTCGCTGTTTCAAGGTGTTGCGGAAGGCAATTTTGCCTCCACCGGAAAGCCGGCCGCCCGGTTCGTCACCCAATCGTCACAGGGTTGTCACACAACCGAAATTGTGTGACGATGACGCGCGTGATATGCAACCAAAGGTGAAGCCGCGGATATTGGTGGTGGACGATGAACCGGAAGCGGTTGAACTCGTGGAGTTCAATCTCAAGCAGGCCGGCTATGCGGTGATGACGGCGGCGGATGGCGCGGAGGCGCTGAAAAAGGTCCGGGGGCAAACGCCGGATTTGGTGGTGCTCGACGTTATGCTGCCGGAAATGGACGGCTTTGAAATTTGCAAGACCCTGCGGCTCGACCCGGCCACCGCCAGGATTCCCATCATCATGCTCACGGCCAAGGCCGCCGAGATTGACCGGGTGCTCGGCCTGGAGCTGGGCGCGGATGATTACCTGACCAAGCCGTTCAGCCCGCGCGAACTCCTGCTCCGCATCAAAAAAATCCTTTCGCGGGGCGAACCCGGGGAGAAACCGCGCGACCAGATGCGGTTCGGCGACCTGTTGATTGACGTGCCGCGGCATCTGGCCAACTGGAAGGGCAGGCCGTTTGAATTGACCGCGACCGAATTCAAGCTGCTCGCCACCCTCGCGCAACGCTCCGGGCGCGTGCAATCCCGGGACGCCTTGCTTCGGGATGTGTGGGAATACGACAGCCTGATTGACACGCGCACGGTGGACACGCACATGCGCCGCCTCCGCGAAAAGCTCGGTCCGGCGGCGAAGCATCTGGACACCGTCCGCGGCGTCGGCTACCGGTTTGTGGAATAATCAGCCACGGATTGAACACGGAAAAAACACGGATGAAAAAATTTCTTCGAGCGGGTTTCTTTTTGGAAAAATCTGTGTTTCATCCGTGTTTCATCTGTGGCTAAATAAATTTTGTGTGGCCCGTCCTTTTCATCCTCGCGCTGGTGGCCGTGGTGGCAGTTCACTTCCGGTGGCGGCATAAATTCCTTCGCCAGCGGCGGCAGGTGCAGGCCGAAATGGAGGAGCTTCAACGGCGGCACCAGCAAACGACGATTGACGCCAAGGCCCAGCAACAGGTCCTGTTCAACAGCATGTTGGAGGGCTTGCTGTTGCTCGACCGCAACCGCCGGATTTACCTTGCCAACCGCGCGTTCAAAAATCTTTTCGGCCTGAAAATTGAGTTGCGCGGCAAAACCATCATGGAAGCCCTGCGCGTACATGAACTCGCCGCGCTGGTCGAGCGCGTCGAAAGCGACGGCCAGGTTTTTGATTACGAACTGAAGCTGCCGGAGTTGAGTGAACGCTGGTTGCAGGTCAACGCCGCCGCTATTTCCAACTCCGCCGGCGAGCGCGAAGGCACGATTCTCGTTTTTCACGATTTGACCCAGCTCAAGCAACTCGAGCGCACGCGCGAGGAATTTGTCGCCAACGTCAGCCACGAGTTGCGCACGCCGCTCTCGCTCATCAAAGGTTACGTCGAAACGCTGCTCGACGGCGCGCGCAACGACCCCGAAGTCGCCGAGCGCTTTCTCAAAATCATCGAGCGCAACACCAGCCGGCTCGACCTGCTCATTCAGGATTTGCTCGCCATTTCCGCGCTGGAGTCCGGGCGGATCAAATTGAGCTTGCAGCCGGTCCCGCTGCGTCCGCTCGCTGAAAAAGTTCTGGCCGACCTCAAAACGCGCACCGACGCCAAGGGCGTGAAACTCGTCAACGATTTGTCCGAACTCACCGCGCTGGCGGACGCGAACCGGCTCGAACAAGTCTTCGCCAATCTCGTGGACAACGCCATCAAATATGGCCGCGTGGAAGGCACGGTCATCATCGGCGGACGCCAGACCGACGTGGACAAGCTTGAAATTTTTGTGCAGGACGACGGGCCGGGCATTCCACCCGAATCACTCGATCGCATATTCGAACGGTTTTACCGCGTGGACAAGGCGCGCTCGCGCGAGCAGGGCGGCACGGGGCTGGGTTTGTCCATCGTCAAACACATCGTGCAAAACCACGGCGGCAAGGTCTGGGTGAAAAGCGAACCCGGCAAAGGCGCGACGTTTTTCTTCACGCTGCCGGCGGGATAATTTTGGGAATATTTATTGAAATACCCCTTCGGTGGCTGATAGTCGTGTGCCTGCCTGATGATTTTTAGTTCGCCAATATTCCTGTTTTTATTTTTTCCAATTGTGCTGACGGTTAATTTGTTGTTGCCGGGCACAAAGGCCAGAAATTTCTGGCTGCTCTTGATGAGCCTCGTGTTTTATGCGTGGGGTCAAATTGATTTCATTCTCCTTCTGCTGGCATCCACGCTGATCAATTACGGTTTCGGCCATTGGCTGGATCGCTGCGAAAGAACAACCCGTCGCAAGCTCATAACCGCACTCGCAGTGTTATTTAACGTCGGCACACTGGCATTTTTTAAATACGCCAATTTCGCCGTCGGCCTGCTCAATTCGGTGCTCAATCTTGCGGGCATTGCCCCGCTTCACGCCCCGGCCATTCCCCTCCCCATCGGCATCTCCTTTTTCACCTTTCACGCGCTGTCCTACGTGGTCGATGTGTATCGCCGCAAATGGAGGCCGGCGACCGACCCGAAGAATGTAGCGCTGTATATTTTCTTTTTCCCGCAATTGATCGCCTGCCCAATCCTGCGTTGGAGCTCCATCGGGCCGCAATTGCTGCAACGCACGATCAGCCTGGATGTTTTTGCCGACGGCATTCGCCGTTTCGCAGTTGGTTTGGCCAAAAAAGTCCTTGTTGCCAACACGCTCGCTGTCCCGGCAGACCAAATTTTCTCACTTCCGCCGGGCGAACTTTCCACACCCTGTGCCTGGTTGGGACTGGTTTGTTACACACTGCAGATTTATTTCGACTTCTCGGGTTACTCGGACATGGCGATCGGGATGGGTAAAATGTGCGGCTTTACTTTTATGGAGAACTTCCACTTTCCGTACACCGCACAGTCCATCAGGGATTTCTGGCGGCGATGGCATATTTCCCTGTCAACGTGGTTTCGTGATTACCTCTACATACCGCTGGGCGGCAATCCGGCCTGGAGTCGGAGTTTCAACATGATATTGCTTGGTTCACGCGCATAAAATTCTTACCGTCTGGCCATGATCCACGTTGGCATTGGTTACGACGTTCATCAATTGGTTGCGGGACGCAAACTCATCCTCGGCGGCGTCGAGATTCCGCACGCCAGGGGCTTGGACGGCCATTCGGACGCCGACGCGCTCATGCACGCGATTTGCGACGCGGTCCTCGGCGCGCTCGGCGAGCCGGACATCGGCCGCTTCTTCCCGAACACGGACTCGCACTGGAAAGGCGCGCCCAGCAAGGTATTTCTTGAAGAAGCCGCCCGGCAGGTTGCGAAGCGCAAAGGCAAAATCGTGAACGTGGACGCGACCATCATCGCCCAGGAGCCCAAGCTTTATCCGCACATTGGCGAAATGAAGAAGCGCATCGCCGCCGCGCTCGGTGTTTCCGAAAAACAAATCGGCGTGAAAGCCACCACAAACGAAAAGATGGGTTTCATCGGACGCGAGGAAGGCATTGCCGCCATGGCCGTGACGGGTGTGGATTTGCCATCATGAGTCGAGAGTCTGGAGTCCGCCGTCCGCAGTCGTTGCATCGTGTGACGACCAGATTCCCGACGGTGGACCCGGAACTGTGGACTTTGGACTGAACAAATGCCGAAAGCTGAAATCAGTTGGAAACGGGTGACCGACGACGGTGTGAAGCTGCAGGTTTATGCCCGCCGCGTGAGCCGCGAATGGCTTTTTTTTCAGCGCGAAAGGCGTTTTGATCAATGGCAGTCCGTACCCGAGCCGCCGCTGGAGGACTGGCTGGAATTGCTTGACGCGGTACAACGGCTCATCACCCGGCGGCGTTATCAACCCGCCGACGAGGAGCGTCTGCGGCGCCGGATCCGCGAACGGTTTCCCGAGGCGAAAATTTAGCGCGCCGCCGGCTGGACGAACCGGGGCATTTTGGATTAAAGACACACCATGTACACACATTTTCGGCTGGCAATGGCATTGTCTCTCGGCGCAATCCTGACCGGAGGCTGCGTCTCGGATGAGGGCAAAACCGACGCCGGGGAAAACGCGGCCGGCGTTTTCCAGAACTGGCCGACAAATGCCGATCCCAAAATCGTCGGCGAAAAGGTGGCGCGGAATTTTCTCCAGCGTGATTATCTGACCAACAAGGCTGGTTGCATTGTTTATCCCGAAGCCTGCGCCGCGTTCGGCGCGCTGCGTTTCGCGGGGACGGTGGGCGACAGGGAATTGTTGCAGAAACTCGCCGGGCGTTACTCGGTGATTTTGACGGCGGAAGGTAAAAAACTGGTTTCCACCAATCGCCATGTGGATTTCCGCGTCTTGGGCATTGTTCCGCTGGAAATCTACCTGGAGACGGGCGACACGCGTTACCTCAACCCTGGACGTGATCTCGCCGACCAGCAATGGGAAGACCCGTTGCCCGACGGCCTCACGCGCGAAACCCGCTGGTGGGTGGATGATGCGTTCATGGTCGGCAGCCTGCAAATCCAAGCCTATCGCGCGACCAAAGACCCGAAATACGCCGACCGGGCCGCGGCCCAACTCGCCGCCTACCTCGACAAATTGCAAAAAGCCAACGGCCTGTTTTATCACGGCCCGGAAGTTCCGCATTTTTGGGGCCGGGGCAACGGCTGGTTCGCGGTTGCGCTCGCCGAAGTGCTCAGTTCGCTTCCGCCGGACCACCCGAAATATGCGCGGTTGATGGACGGCTACCGTAAAATGATGGCCGGATTGCGGCGTTATCAATCACCTTCGGGCATGTGGCGACAATTGATAGACGACGACCGGGCCTGGCCGGAAAGTTCCTGCACCGGCATGTTCACCTGCGCGATGGTTGTCGGCGTCCGGCACGGCTGGCTGGACGCGAAGGAATACGGCGCGTGCGCGCGCAAAGGCTGGATTGGCTTGTGTGGCTATGTTGATGCGGATGGCAACATCCGCGAAATTTGCGTCGGCACAGGCCAAAGCCAGGAAACCGCATACTATTTAAACCGTCCGCGTGCCGTCGGTGATCTGCACGGCCAGGCACCCGTGTTGTGGTGCGCCTCGGCGCTGCTGCAAAAATGAACGGTTGCCGCCGGGGCAAAAAATCAGCGCGCGTGCGGCCTGGCGTATTCGACCATGCCCGTAATATCAATCGCCACGACCGGTTCACTGCCCACAACCCACGCGTCGTGGCCCGGCGGGATCAGTGACACTTCCCCCGGCCCGAACTCCGCTTGGCTGCCGTCGTCCATCAAAACGGCAATCCATCCCGAAACGTGATATTGCAGGTGCGGAGCCTCACAACTTTTGGTTTTCATCAGCGCCTTGAGCGACGTTGACCATTTCCAGCCCGGCTGGAGTGTGGCGCGACCAAACGTGACGCCGCCGAGTGCGATGAGTTCGAGCTTGCCCTTGTCGAACGCGCGCAGTTCATCGGGTTTCGACAGGTTTTTGCCTTGCATTTTGACCATAACTTTCTCTCATTTTATTTATTAGTTATACTGGCCAAACGTAAGCCGGCGAGATTGTTGTTTTGCAAGCACTTTCCTGAAGTGAAAATTGAACTGCGCCGAAATACCCGGGTTGTTTCCCGGGCGCCTGCCTCAAATTGGCACGCCACCGTCCCACAATCACTGCACCCAAACCAAAACAAATCGCACCAAAGATACGATTCCGAGGAACAGGCCAACGACAATCACTGAACCAATGGCGTCAAATTCGGCCTTCAATGCATGATTTATGGGGGCTACGGTGTTGGTTAAATTATAGAAGCCACTTCGATTTATTCTGCCCACATCCGCTCTCATACCACCCCTCAAGCTTAAATCAGGCCAGATTTTTGAAATGGTTGCAACCAGACTGATGACAACAGGTTGCAAAGACTGACATTCGTTTTCTCCTGACAAAACAATCCTGTCCCCGTACATTGCACGCGATGGCCAGACCGCCTTTAATCATTGTTTCACCAAGCATTGAAAAACGGGGTGTTGAATTTCACGACCTTTCCGTCAGCCTGTCGGTCAAATACGAAAACGCCGTGATCGAGGCCGGTGGCATCCCCGCCACCACGCCCACGACGGTTGACCGGCAGATGCTTGCTGAGGCCGTTCGCCGCGCGGATGGTGTGATGTTGACCGGCGGTGACGACATCAACCCCGATCTTTATGACAAAAACCTTGCGCGGGCCGTCCGCCAAACCGTCGGCCTGACGCCCGATGGCGGCGGGCGTGATTTGCGCGAACTGATTTTAATTGACGAAATTTTTCGCCAGCATAAACCGCTTCTGGCAATCTGCCGCGGGCATCAAATGTTGAACATTGCGCTGGGCGGCCGGTTGATCGCGGACATTCGCCGCCAGATGCCCGGCGCGCTGAACCATTGGCGCATGGACAAAGCGGGCGAATTAGTGCATGAAGTGCCATTGACATCGGGTTCGTTACTGGCCAAGATGGTGGGGAAGCGGGTTTTGGGTGTGAACAGTTCGCATCATCAGGCCGTCTTGAAACCGGCGGATCCGTTAATGGCGGTGGCGCGAACACGGGATGGAATAGTGGAAGCGATGGAATTGAAACCGGACGCGGCGCGGGCAATGCCGTTTTTGTTGAGTGTGCAATTTCATCCGGAAAGATTGAGTGAACGATATGCTGAACACCGGGCGATTTTTCGCCGGTTTGTTGAAGCATGCAGGCGGAGACGTTAAACATGAAAGCCAAAATTCTCATCGTGGACGACGAGGCGGATTTGCGGAATTTACTCACCTCGGTGCTCGAAGATCAATACGAAGTCGCCCAGGCAGTCAATGGCGCGGGCCTGCAAAAGGCCTTTGCCCAGCCACCGCCCGACGTCGTGCTGCTCGACGTGAAATTGCCGGATGCCGACGGCCTGGAATTGCTGCCGCAAATCAAAAAGCGCTGGCCCGATACCGAGGTCATCGTGCTCACCGGACACGGCACCATCAGCATGGCCGTCGAAGCCGGACGCGGCGGCGCCTACAATTTTCTCTCCAAGCCGTTTGAAAACGAAAAGCTGATGGCTGACGTCAAGTGCGCCATCGAACGCAAGGAGCAAAACCAGGAAAACAGCACGCTCCGGCGCGCGCTGGAAACCATGAGCGGCACGGCGTCGCCGATTTTCCGCAGCGCCGCCATGCAGGAGGTCGTGCGCACCATAGAACGCATCGCCCCCAGCGACGTCACCGTGCTCATCACCGGCGAGAGCGGTACCGGCAAGGAAGTCATTGCCGACCTCCTCCACACGCTCAGTCCGCGCAGCAAAAACAAAATCATCAAAATCAATTGCGCCGCCCTGCCTCGCGAATTGATCGAAAGCGAACTGTTCGGTTCGGTCAAGGGCGCGTTCACCGGCGCGCACACCGACCGCGAAGGGCTTTTCCGCCAGTCGGAAGGCGGCACGCTGCTGCTCGATGAAATCTCCGAGATGCCCATTGACACACAAAGCAAGCTGCTGCGCGTCCTGCAGGACAACGAAGTCCGTCCGGTCGGCGGCAAGACCAGCTACAAGACCAACTGCCGCGTCATCGCCTCCACCAACCGCAAGCCGGAAGACGCCCTCAAAGAGGGCAAATTGCGCGAGGATCTGTATTACCGCATCAGCGCCATTTCGGTTCACCTGCCGCCGCTGCGCGAACGCCGCGAAGACATCATGCCGCTGGCGAACTCATTTTTGAAACGCTTCGCCGCGCAGGCCAATCACGTTATTTCGGGCTTCACGCCGGCAGCGGTTGACCGGCTCACCGCTTTTGACTGGCCGGGCAACGTTCGCCAATTGCAAAATGAAGTCCAGCGTGCCGTTCTCCTGAACGAAAGCAACGAAGTGGACGTGGCTGATCTTTCCGTCACCAACGCCAAGGTCGGGTCAACCGACGGCACCGACACAAGTTTCACACTGCTCGAAGGCGTTGAACGCAACGCCATCATCCAGACCCTCAAGGAAACCGGCGGGAACAAACTCGAAACCGCCAAACGCCTCGGCATCGGCCGCCAGACCCTCTATAATAAAATCAAGGCGTACGGCATCGAAGTGTGAACACTGATTCGTTTGATTGCTCGGCCATACTTCGTAGCGGGGCGATGCAGAAAGTGATCCGCATCGTCGAGCGGGTTGCCTCCACTGAAATGGCGATTCTGCTGACCGGTGAGAGTGGCACCGGAAAGGAACTGATCGCGGATCTGATCCACATCCGCAGCGGGCGTCCCCGGTCCAACATATCGAAAATCAGCTGCTCCTCGCTGGAGCCAGAACAGTTGGAAGATGTTTACCGGGACACCCAGGGCGGGACCTTGCTTCTGCGCGATATTTGCGAGTTGCCGGCTTGCACGCAAGGCACACTGCTACGCCTGTTGGATAAACTGGAGGGCAAGCCCGCCACGGAAGACAGCGGCGGCGCCCTCAAGTCCCGGATAATCTCCGTGACGAATTGCAAACCGGAGGAGGCCATCAAAAAGGGCGCGCTGCTGGAAGATCTTTATTACCGGATCAGCGCTATCAGGCTGAACCTCCCGGCGCTGCGCGACCGGCGCGAGGACATCATGCCGCTGGCCAGTTATTTTCTGAAACGCTTCGCTGCGCAGGCCAACCGTGTCATGCACGGCTTCACTGAGGCGGCCGCTGACCGTCTGACCGTGTTCGACTGGCCGGGCAACATGACCCAGCTTCAGAATGCAATAGAACGCGCGGTCCTCTTCAGCGAAGGCGACAAGGTGAGTGCCGCCGATCTTTCCATCGCCAGTGCCAAGGCTGATCCCAGCGAAGGAACGGACACGAGTTTCACCCTGCTCGAAGGGGTGAAACGCAACACCATCATCCAGACGCTCAAGGAAACCGGCGGGAACAAGCTCGAAACCGCCAAACGCCTCGGCATCGGCCGCCAGACCCTCTATAACAAAATCAAGGCCTACGGGATTGAGGTGTAGCCGCGTTTGTAAAAACGCGGATTCCCGCATGAAAACGGACAGGCTGCAAACGATGCTGCCGACTTTTTGTTAGGAAAAAATTCAAGCTCCTCACCCCGTCTCTCTCCCCGTTTGGCGAGGAGAGGGTGACGAGCCGCGCCAGCGGGTTGCCCGCTTAAAGTTTGTTCAATTCTTCCTGCGCCAGTTGAATCAGCGGCCTGATGGCTGCGGCATCAAATTGAAATTTACAGCCTGCTGCCTCAAACAATTCCGGCAATGGTCGCGAGCCGCCCAGCACCAGCGATTTCTTGTAATTGTTTAGCGCCTTCGCCTTGTCGCGTTTTGAATTTGCCCAGACCTGCAGCGCGCCGAGTTGCGCGATGCCGTATTCGATGTAGTAAAACGGGTGGGTGAATATGTGTAGCTGCCGGTGCCAGAGATTGGCCCGCGCCAATTCGTATCCGCTCCAATCCACGTCCCCGCCAAAACGATCCATCAATTCCAGCCACGCGGTGGCGCGCTCGGCGCGGCTGTGGCCGGGATGGGTGTAAATCCAGTGCTGGAACGCATCCACCGTGGCAATCCACGGGAAAACCCCGATGACCCCTTCCAAATGGACCCGCCGCGCGCGGTTCGCGTCGGCGGCGGAATAAAATTCCTCGATGAATTCGTTGCCGAGCAGTTCCATGCTCATCGAGGCGACCTCGCAGAATTCGATGGGCGGGCTGTTGCGGTAGGCGTGCAAATCCTCGTCGCGCGCGGCCAGCGCATGAAACGCATGACCCGCCTCGTGTAAAATCGTCTCCACGTCGCGCTGCTGGCCGACCGCATTCATGAAAATGAACGGCACGCGCGCCTCGGCCAGCGTCTGCTGATAGCCGCCCGGCGCCTTGCCTTTGCGATTGTCCAGGTCGAGCAGGCGCAGGTCCTGCATCTGCCGGAAACCACCCGCCAGTTCGCCATCGAGCCGGTCGAAAATTTTCTGCGTGCGCACAACCATTTCGTCCACCCCGGTGAACGGTTTCAACGGCGGCCGATTCTGCGGGTCCACCGCCAGGTCCCACGGCCGCAGATGGCCCGGATGCAATTTGTCGAGGCCAAGCTGCCGGCGGCGCTCGGCCTGGAATTCGCGCACGGCAGGCATGACTTCCCGGGCGACCGCGTCGTGAAAATGCGTGCAATCTTCCGGCGTGTAATCGAACCGGCCGAGCCGGCGGAAGGCGTAATCGCGGTAATTTTTGAACCCGGCGCTCCGGGCGGTTTGCTGGCGGAGTTCGATGAGCCGGTCGAAAATTTCGTCGAAATTGTCCACCTCCTGCAAACGCCGTCTGGCCACCAGTTCCCAGGCTTCCTGGCGCAGCGCGCGGTCGGGTTCTTCCAGGTAGCGGCCCATCTGGACGAGCGTCTTTTCCTCGCCGCGAAAGTTCACCGTGAGCGAGCCGGTCAATTTCTGGTATTGCTGACAGAGCTTGGCGTCCTCGGTTTCGAGCGCCACGTTTTCCGGCCGGAACAGCTCGACATGATTTTTCACGTCGCGGTCAAAGACAAAATACCTGTTTTCGGAGGGACGAGCTTCGCGAGTCCCTATATTTTTTCCCTTTGCCGATGAAGTTGGGGGCTCGTGGAACTCGCCCCTCCGGCGGGTATAGATTTTTTCGAGCGCGAACTGGCGCGGCTTGAGTTGCGGCTCGACGTTTTCGACAAAATGCAGGTAGGCCTTTTCCGCCTCGGCATTGTCGGTGTGGCAGGTCATGGCGATGTAACGGCGGGACGATTCCTCGTCCAGCGCGGCGGTGAGTTCGCTCCAGTCGAGCAGCCAGCGTTCGAGATCGGCGGTGGACTGGCATTGCGCGGCGCGGGTTTCCAACCGGTCGAACAGCGGCGCGATTTGCGGCCAGTCGCCGAGGTCAAGGGTTTGCGGGACAAAGGTCCGGGCTTTGTGGGCGGGCAATTTTCCAAACGGCAATAAATTCATGCGCGCCAAGGATAGGGAAATCGGGCGCGAGGGAAATGAATTATACACAATTCATTGTGCGCGCCGAAGGACGACCCCCTCGAACCGCCATTTCTGTCAAAATTCATCGTAGGATATTCTGTCCAATCCATCCCGAGGATCCCCGACGACGACCTCAGAATCGGTGACATCAAGGACGGCAACATAGTGGTCAACCATGAAAGTGAACTTGATGACCGCCAGGACAAGCCCGGCATTTTTCAATTCAGAAACATCCTTGAATACGTGATATTCAGCGATCAACCCGTCCTTGCCATACCGTTCCTGCAGAACTTGGGCAAGAATGTCCGGCGGTGTGCCGGTGACGGCAGTGGTATGGGACAGAATCGCAATTTGACCTTCTTCCGCTGGAAATCCGAGTTTACGCAGGGCAGTCACGGCGGCGGCGGGCCCGCAGGTGTAACTGGCGCTTTGCCGGCAGATTCCATCGGGATCAATCTTTGTCTGAAGCCGGGCAAGATAATTTTGGTTGAACGCCGGTGCGAGAAAAGGCCAAACGGATATGCCAAAAACAATCGCCGCCATCAGCGCACATATTACAGCGCGATCCCGCCTTCGCGGCAACCGGGACAGTGGTGTTGTTAAAACCATTGTGGCAACAAAACCAATGCCGGCGAATTTTCTGCGGCCCAGCATCAACCACGAAATCGGCGGAACAAACCACGTCGCGGGTTTATGAATGGCAAAGCCGTAGAGAAGAATCAACGAAAGTGGAATGAAATAGCCAATCGTCCAGTAAGGTTGTTTCAGCCGCGAAAACCAAAATCCAATCCCTGCTCCCAACAAGGCGAACAAGGCATCAGCCAACGACTCAAGCCAGGGAATCATTTGCCTCCAGCATAAGTGAGTCCCCCGCGAGGGAAATGAATTTTACGCCTTAGAACCTGGTTCTGACACCACACGCGCGCACGAGACACCAGCGTGTCACAGCTTCAAAAATAGCAAACAGTCCCGCCACCACAAAAATCAGCCCCCACAACGAATAGTCGCCGGCAATGACAATCCCGGCAACGAGACACAGCGTGCCGATGACACCGCGCGCCATGCGGCCGCGGAAATTAAGGTTGGGCTTGAAGAATCGGCTCACGAACGTAAATTTAGCATGTCGCTTGCCGAAAACAACCCGTTCTTTGCGGCAAAGCCGGGCGGGCCATCCACCAATTTCTGGCCAGCGACGGCAGGTTCCGGCATAATGACGGAGCGTGGATTTACTCAATGAACATTATCTCTGGGCGTCGTGCATTTGGGGCGCGATTGCCAGTGGTTACCTGATTTATGGCTGGCGCCAGCGGGCCACGATACCGTTTGTCGGCGGCGCGGCGATGACAGCCGCATCCTTTTTCATCAGCAGCGCGTTGCTGATGTCACTGGTTTGTATCGCGCTGATGTTCGCGGTTTACTGGCTGTTGAAACAGGGGTATTAATTCATTCAAGCAGATGAAAATCACCAATGCCCGCCACCTCGGTCTCGTTCTTGCGTCGCTGACGCTTGGTTCCTGCACCGTCAGGCACAATCCATCCGCGATGCAGAATGTCCAACCGGTCACGCCGGTACTGCAAACCAACCGTCTGACGCTGCAAATTTCCGCGGCGGATGCCCGCTTCCGTTACGAAGGCCGGTTCGACCTTTCCGATTCGAATGCGCCGGTGATCGTCTGGCAGGCCAGCCGGATCAGCCTCGATTTCGAGGGTGACGCGCTTGGCCTGATCTTTGACAACGCCAATGGCCAGTGTTTTTTCAACGCGGAGGTGGACGGCTCGAACACGGTCGTCGAAGTCCGGGAAGGAAAACCGGCCACGCCCGCGACGCTGGCCGGCTTTGGCCCCGGTCGTCACCACCTGATGCTCTTCAAGCGCAGCGAAGCGGACGCCGGCACAGCGCATTTTCGCGGTGTTGAGTTGGCAGCAGGTGGGAAGGCCTGGGCCCCGCCAGCGCCGGTTTACCAACTCCGGATGGAATTCTTCGGCGATTCCATCATGGTCGGCGCGTGCAATGAAGACGGTGACACCGACCAGTGGGAAAACCGTCGCACACACAATGCCGCCCTCAGTTACGCCGCTCTGACAGCGAACGCGTTTTCGGCTGATTATCGCAACATTGCCGTCAGCGGCATGGGCATTGCCACCGGCTGGGTTGACAAGAAGGCCGGCGAGGTCTGGGACAAGACTTATCCCAATCCCGCATCGCCGCGCGCCAGCCTGACGCAATGGGTGCCACAAGTCGTCTTTGTGAATTTCGGTGAAAACGATGATTCCTATCCGCGGGCCCATGGACAACCATTTCCCGCAGGTTACACCGACGGCTATATCGCTCTCATTCGCGCCATTCGCACAACGTATCCGGCCGCTCATATCGTGCTCCTGCGCGGCGGCATGTTTGGCGGCGCGCAAAGCGAACCCTTGCGCCAGGCTTGGGAATCTGCCGTAACGCAACTCGAAGCGGCCGACCCGGCCATCAGCCACTTCGTGTTTGCACACTGGACCCATACCCATCCGCGCGTGGCTGATGATCGCATCATGGCCGATGAGTTGCTTGCCTGGTTGAAGCAGCAACCCTTCATGCAAGCCTGCCTTGGCGGCTCGTTAAAGAAGTAGCAGCCGACGTGAGGAGGCTCATTATTTTCGATTTACGATATACGATTTACGCGATGTGAATGGATTGCAGAAGGAATCGTAAATCGTATGTCGTAAATTTAATTTAGAGCCTCGTTACCTCGGCTGCTACGAGCGAAGGCATTTTTGAACCGGCCTGTTAAGTCCCTACGAGTTGAAACGTCAACTTAAACACCCCAAAAATCGAAATTGCGGCATTTACGGGTGCCAGACCGCGCGATAGAACTGTTTGCCTGACGACATGGCGTTGGTGAGGTTGAGCGTGCCACTTGCCGGTGTATTGGTGGAAACCGCAATCCAATTCGGCGTGGTCAAATTGGTGGACATCTGAATCACGTACGGTACACCCGCCAGGCCCTGAAGCTGGAAGACGAATTGGCTGGGTGGCGGTGGCGGCGTCGCCGGTACCACGAGGGCTGGCGCTGTCGGCGTGAGACTGAGCACCGTGGCCGAATAGGGCGCGAAAGTATAGTTGAAGCTCGCGCCGGCGACCGGGGAATTTGTCTGGGCAATGTCCAGCAACCCAACCCCAGTACGCGCCGCGTTATCCTGCGGAATGCCATACGAATAAACAGTCGCATTCGAGAACGGCACGTAACCGGCCAGATTGATGGCCGCGCTGAGACTGGCGAAGGAACTTTTATTCACCACCAGCATGGTCAGCGATCCGTTCGTACGACGCACGGCGTAGGTGCCGAGAAGCTCATAATCGTTGGTCACCGTAACCACCGTATCGCCGCCCCGGGCAAAATAGGGCAGCAGCTTGGCGACATAATATGTTGGGTAACGATTGCCAGGCACACCCAAATTAAAGACGATGCCTCCGTCAGTTATAAAGGATCCGCTTGAATTAGTCCGCCAGCCATAGAGCGCATTGTCGGAATCGGTGATGGCACTCTGTCCGTTCCGCATGTCAAACCAAAGCCGTGAATTAAACTCCGTCTGCATGATCTGTCCGACGTCGTCGGCGTACATAAGCCCGCCGACCAGGCTCACGGGCTGGCGGTCGCCGCCGGTGCCGGTTTCAGTGGATTCCAAAGTGACGTTCGTGCCGGCGCTGCCGAGATAGTCCGTGACCATCTGGCGCAAACCGGCGGCATCCGATGCCCACGTCTTGAAATAGAGCAAGCCACAGGTGTCGCCGTCGCTCGGCGCATATTTGTGCTCGATCAGAAAATCGGGCGTAATGCCATTGCTGCGCATGTAGGTCAGCATGACCGGCGTCCAGCCGTTATGGGTCACGCCAGTGACCGGGTTGACGACCGGATGATTGGTGTAATTAGCCGTCCCGTCTTCGGTAATATCGGCCACGGCACCGATTTTGATGGTCGGGTCCACGGCTTTCATCTGGTTGTAGTAATCCGTGAAGCGCATGGCATAAGTCCACGGATCGTGGGGCATCCAGGGCGGGTTCGTGTTGATGTCCTCCTCCCAACTGCCGCCGACTTCGTTGCCGACTTCCCAATATTTGAAATTACAATGATTGGTTACATTGAACATCCGCACGCCCCACGCCGCCTCCTCCGGCGTGCTGCTGCCGTAATTGACGATGATGAAAGCCTGCGCGCCGGTGTTGGCGGCGACATGGATAAAGTTGGTCGAAAAAGAACCCCAGTTGCGCGCCGATGTAGCCCCGGTCATCCACGCTTCGTTGGTCCAATGATAAACATCGCCCCAACTGCCGCCGGGCCAGCGCAAGCAAGGGTTGCCGAGGTCGTTCAAGATACTGACGGTCGTCGGCGTGTCCAAACTGCCGTCCCAAGCGACCTGGTTGAGGCCGAAAACTTTTGCGTCAACTGTGCGAACCCAGTTCGTGGCGTTGACGTTCACCTGGACGATGGTGGGCGGCGTTTTGGCGGTCAATGAGACGTCGTCGAGATAGAAAACCGGCTGGGCGGTGCCGCTCCAGTTGTTGATCCAGAGGTAGTTCAGATTCGTCTGGTTGGCCACGCCTAGGGCGGCGAGCGATATGGTAACTTGCTGCCAGGCGTTGGTCTGGAGCGGACCGATGTTGATCCATGTCCCGTCAACGCCGTTGGTGCTGGCGGCCACCTGCAAATACTGGCCACCGCTCGGCCCGCCATTCACCCAGAACGTGAAGTTAGTGTAGAGGGTGGTGTCAATCGGGTCATGAATGAACCAGATTCTGCTCCAGGCGGGCATGGTGGCACTAATGGAATAGTTGCCGGAGTGGACCGGAGTGGAGTTGTTGAAATCGAGGGTGGAGCCGTAACCCCAATTTGCCCAGCCGTTATTGAGCATCTCGCTGTAAACCAGCTGGTCGTCATTGGCCAAAACCGTTGAGGCCAGAGCGAAAAGGGCCAGGCTTCCCACGGTTAACCACCGGCGGGCCGACAAATTATCCAGGATATTCCCAAGGAAATGTTGAAACCAACCGCGCGGAAAGCGGTCGGCACTTAAACAACGACTTTGAAGCATATTATCGGACCAATATACCTCAATTAACAGGAATAGAAACCGAAAATCGACGAGACGATGTCCTTTATTTTAACGACACGGCCAAAAAACCCCGGAAGCCAGTTGCCTGGCTTCCGGCTTTGAATTGGAACGCTGGATTTCAAACCATTTGGTTTCAAAGTCTGACAGATTCGCGCCGAAGTGAACCTGGAAGCTCCGTTGTTGCTGTCTTCGGAGGTGTTTACGGATGCCAGACCGCGCGATAGAACTGTTTGCCTGACGACATGGCGTTGGTGAGGTTGAGCGTGCCACTTGCCGGTGTATTGGTGGAAACCGCAATCCAATTCGGCGTGGTCAAATTGGTGGACATCTGAATCACGTACGGTACACCCGCCAGGCCCTGAAGCTGGAAGACGAATTGGCTGGGTGGCGGTGGCGGCGTCGCCGGTACCACGAGGGCTGGCGCTGTCGGCGTGAGACTGAGCACCGTGGCCGAATAGGGCGCGAAAGTATAGTTGAAGCTCGCGCCGGCGACCGGGGAATTTGTCTGGGCAATGTCCAGCAACCCAACCCCAGTACGCGCCGCGTTGTCCTGTGGAATGCCATACGAATAGACGGTCGCATTCGAGAACGGCACATAACCGGCCAGATTGATGGCCGCGCTGAGGCTGGCGTAGGAGCTTTTATTGACCACCAGCATGGTCAAAGACCCGTTCGTGCGACGCACGGCGTAGGTGCCGAGAAGCTCATAATCATTAGTCACCGTAACCACGGTATCGCCGCCCCGGGCGAAGTATTGCATCAGCTTCATGCAGTAGTAACTCGGGTAGCAGTTGGCGTTGGGTGGCGCGACATTGCCAGTGAGACAGCCCTTGTCGGTGAGAATGCTGCCGGAACGGTTGGTGCGCCAACCATACAAGGCATTGTCCGAATTCGCCACAGTGCTCTGACCATTGCGCAGATCCCACCAGAGGAGCGCGTTGAATTCCGTCTGCAGGATTTTCCCGATGGCGTCGGCCACGAACAACCCGCCCACCAGGCTGATCCACTGTTTGTCGGCTTCCGGGCCAAACTCTGTATCCACCAGTTCAATGTTGGTGGCAACGTTGCTGCCCAGATAGTCATTAACGATCCGGCGCAAATTCGCCGCATCGCTCACCCACGACTTGGTCCAAAGCAGATTATAGGTATCGCCATCGCCGGGCGCGTAGTTGTGTTCGATCAGAAAATCCGGCGTCGCGCCGTTGGTCCGCATCGTGTTGAGCATGACCGCCGTCCAACCATAGTTCGTCGTGCCGGTGACCGGATTGACCGCCGGATGGTTCGTGTTGTTGGCATAGGAAACCTCGTCCGGCACCGCAACGGCGCCAATCTTTATGGTCGGGTCCACCGCCTTCATCGCGCTATAGTAATCCTTGAACCGCATCGCATAGGTCCACGGATCGTGCGCGGCTTCCTGGCCGAAGTACGCCAGGTTGGTATTGATGTCTTCTTCCCAGTCTCCATAAATCTCGTTGCCCACCTCCCAGTATTTAAATGAGCATTTGTTGGTGATGTTGCAAAACCGCACCCAGTCTGCCGCCTGATTTGTGCTGCCGCTGCCGTAATTGACGATGAAATAGACCTGCGCGTGGGTGTTGGTGGCCACGTAGATGAAATTTGTCGTGTCCGGACCATAGGCATTGGTCATGAAATATATGTCGCCCCAACTGCCGCCCGGCCAGCGCAAGGCCTGATTGTTCATGTTCGTCAGAACGGAGATGGTACTGGGGGTGTTGAGATAACCATCCCAGGCCGCGGTGTTGATGCCAAACACCCGGGCGTCCACCGTACGCACCGGGTTCGTGGCGTTGACGCTCACATGGACGGTGGCGGGCGGGGTTGCGGCTGTCAGCGTGATACCACCAATATAAAAATTGGACTGCAAGGTGCCACCATTCCAAATCTCAATCGCTTGCAGATTGGTCACATTGCCCACGCCCAAGGAAGCCAGGGAGAAAGTGAATTGTTGCCAGCTATTGGTTGGGGCCTTCACCTGTATCTGGGTTTGCCAATTTGTGCCCGCTTCCGCCTGGACGCCAACCGTTTGTCCGCCTTTGGGACCGCCGTTTAACCAGAACGTCAGATTGGCATATATGGTCGTATCAATCGGATCATGCTCCAGATACCACGCCTGATAAGTACCGCTGGCGGCGAAGACCATGGAGTTGGTGCCATTAAAGGTCGGATTATTGGTAGCATAATGTGGCACCCATCCCCAATCCTGCCACCCATTGTTCAGCATTTGGCTGTAAATGAGCATGTCATCGCTCGCCAAAACCGGTGAGGCCAAGGCTAGAAATGCCGCACCGCCCAGAACGAACCACGAACGAACGATTAAATTCCCAAGTGTATTCCAAGGCGTATTCCGGGGTTCAACGCAGAAAAAACAACCGATAGCCGAACGACAATTGTGATGCATAACGTCGTTCAATTATAACTCAAAAACCAGGAATCGAAGCCTGGAAGACTTCAAAGGGCTGTCACCAGTTTGTGCGACACGCTGAAGCAGTTCCTGTCGAATCCGCCACCGCCGGCGGAAATTTGCGCCCCATCCGCAGTCACGGGAAAACGGCGCGGACAATTTCCTCGCCGGCAAAAATCCCAGTCACCGCCGCCAACACGAATCTCGCCGCCTCCACGGCGCAAGTTCCGCCGCGCAAACTGGCGGGCGCAACTCTCCGGCCGCTACGGTCGCCAGACCGCACGATAGAATTGGGCAGCGGATGAAATGGCGTTGGTGAGGTTGAGCGCGCCGCTTGCCGGTGTATTGGTGGAAACCGCAATCCAATTCGGCGAGGTCAAATTGGTGGACATCTGGATTACGTACGGCACTCCCGCCAAGCCCTGAAGCTGGAAGACAAACCGGCTGGGCGGCGGTGGCGGCGGCGCCGGTACCACGAGGGCTGGCGCTGTCGGCGTGAGACTGAGCACCGTGGCCGAATAGGGCGCGAAAGTATAGTTGAAGCTCGCGCCGGCGACCGGAGAATTTGTCTGGGCAATGTCCAGTGACCCGATGCCGGTGTGCGCCGCGTTATCCTGTGGAATGCCATACGAATAGACGGTCGCATTCGAGAACGGCACGTAACCGGCCAGATTGATGGCCGCGCTGAGACTGGCGAAGGAACTTTTATTCACCACCAGCATGGTCAGCGATCCGTTCGTGCGACGCACGGCGTAGGTGCCGAGAAGCTCATAATCGTTGGTCACCGTAACCACCGTATCGCCGCCCCGGGCGAAGTATTGCATCAGCTTCATGCAGTAATAGCTCGGGTAGAAGTTGGAGTTGGGCGGCAAAGCATTGCCATTCACAATGCCCTCGTCGGTGAGAATCACGCCGGAACTGTTGGTGCGCCAGCCATACAAGGCGTTGTCCGAATCCGTCACAACCGCCTGGCCGTTGCGCAGATCCCACCAGAGGAGCGCATTGAATTCTGTCTGCAGGATTTTCCCGATGGCGTCAGCCGCGAACAACCCGCCCACCAGGCTGATCCACTGTTTGTCGGCTTCCGGGCCAAACTCGGTATCCACCAACTCAATGTTGGTGGCAACGTTGCTGCCCAGATAATCATTAACGATCCGGCGCAAATTCACCGCATCGCTCACCCACGACTTGGTCCAAAGCAGATTATAGGTGTCGCCATCGCCGGGCGCGTAGTTGTGTTCGATCAGAAAATCCGGCGTCACGCCGTTGGTCCGCATCGTGTTGAGCATGACCGCCGTCCAACCATAGTTGGTCGTGCCGGTGACCGGATTGACCGCCGGATGGTTCGTGTTGTTGGCATAGGAAACCTCATCCGGCACGACCACGGCGCCAATTTTAATGGTCGGATCCACCGCCTTCATCGCGTTATAGTAATCCCTGAACCGCATGGCATAGGTCCACGGATCGTTCGCGACTTCCTGACCGAAATATGCCAAGTTGGTATTGATGTCTTCTTCCCAACTGCCAAAAACCTCGTTGCCAACCTCCCAATACTTGAAACCCAGCGGCGCCGGCCGCGAGATGCGGAGGAAGTTTCTACCGTCGTCCGTCCCGAGTGGGGCGACCGAACGCAATATGGCCCAATATCCCGCCGTGTGCCAATTGGTGCCCATGGCATCCACGCCCAAGGACTGTGTGTTTAGCCCCGAGGCATTAACATACGCCACCCACGCCGCCGCTTCATTCGTGAAGCCCGTGCCATAGTTCAACGTGATCATCGCCTGCCCGTTCAGGTTGGTAATCACGTGGATGAAATTGCCCAGGCTCGTTCCCCATTGCCAGGTATTCGTCAGTGTCGTGTCAGTTGACCAGTTATATTGGTCTGAAAGTGAACCACCTGGAAAACGTAAAATGGTAGCACCCATTTCCTGAAGCAAACCCGCCGTCTGCGGAGTGTCAAAATCGCCGTCCCAGACCGCGGTGTTGATGCCGAACACCCGCGGGTCCACCGTACGCACCGGGTTCGTGGCGATGACGCTGACATGAACGACTGCGGGCGCGGGGGCGGCTACCAGCGTGATGCCACCAATATAAAAATTGGACTGCAACGTGTTATTATTCCAAATCTGAATACCGGTCAGATTGGTTATATTAGCCACACCCAGCGAAGCCAGGGAGAACGTAAATTGTTGCCAGCTATTGGTCGGGGCCGTCACAGATATCCGGGTTCCCCCGGCTGAACCTTCTTCAGCCTGGACACCAACCGTTTGTCCACCCACGGAACCGCCGTTCAACCAAAGCGTCAGATTGGTATATATAGTCGTATCAATCGGATCATGTTCCAGGTACAACGCCTGATAAGTACCGCTGGCGGCGAACACAATGGAGTTGGTGCCGTTAAAGCTGGGATTGTTGGTGACATAATTCGGCACCCAGCCCCAATTTTGCCACCCATTGTTGTAATTCATCGTGCCGTAAAGGACATTGGTATAACCCGAATAAATGAGCATGTCATCGCTGGCCAAAACCGGTGAGGCCACGGCGAGAAGCGCCATGCTTCCCAAGGCCAGCCACCAGCGGGACGACAAATTTTTAATGGTATTCCCAGGGAAATGTTGAAACCAACCGCGGGAAAAACGGTTGGCGCTTAAACAACGACTTCGGTACATCACTGTATTTAAGAATAGCGTAAAAACCGGAAGAAAGAAAGCGAAAATTATTCAAACGCCGGCACAAGTTGCCGCTTGTGTTCGCCTTCCGTTTTTCGCCAAGATTTCCGCCAATCAAACGTTACCGGCCATGAATCATAACACTCCATCCCGCCGGGCGGCGGTGCTCGTCGCCACGATGACCGCGCTTGCCCCTCTGGCCCGGGGCGGCGAAGCTTCAACCAACATGCCTGCCTGGCTCGATCATGCGGTCTTCTACGAAATATATCCGCAGTCGTTCCGCGACTCGAATGGCGACGGCATCGGCGACCTGCGCGGCATCATGGAAAAACTGCCTTATCTGCACGACCTCGGCATCACCGGCATCTGGTTGAATCCTTGTTTCGAGTCGCCCTTCCGTGATGCCGGCTACGACATCTCTGATTTCTACAAGGTCGCACCGCGCTACGGTTCCAACGACGACCTGCGCGCGCTGTTCGCCGAGGCGCGCCAGCTCGGCATCCGCGTGATGCTCGACCTCGTCGCCGGCCACACTTCCGACCAGCACCCGTGGTTCCAAGCGTCACAGCGGCATGAGCGCAACCGCTACACCGACTGGTATATCTGGACCGACAGCGTGTGGACCTGGTCCGCGCCCGGGCAACAGGTGGTCGTCGGCGGCGCCGAGCGCGACGCCAACTACATCCCCAACTTTTTCCATTTCCAGCCGGCCCTCAACTACGGCTACGCCAAGCCTGATCCCAAGGCGCCCTGGCAACAACCGGTGGACGCGCCCGGCCCGCGCGCCGTGCGTGAGGAAGTCAAGAACATCATGCGTTTCTGGTTCGACCTCGGCGCGAGCGGCTTCCGCGTGGACATGGCCGGGTCGCTCGTGAAGAACGACCCGGATGGCAAGGCCACCGCCGCGCTCTGGCACGAGTTCCGGCAGTGGATGGACCGCGAGTATCCCGACTGTGCGCTGGTCTCGGAATGGTCGCAACCGCAAGTCGCGATTCCCAATGGTTTCCACATGGATTTCCTTTTGCCATTCGCCAAGCCTGGCTACAAGGCACTGTTTCGCGCCGAGGGCAATGCCAAGCCAATCTTTGATCGCAGCGGCCAGACCAGCATCAAGGTGTTTCTCGATGAGTTCGAGCCGCTCCTCGCGGCGACGAAAGGCAAAGGGTACATCGCCATTCCCAGCGGCAATCACGACACGGTGCCGCGCCTCGGCAATGGCCGCAATGCACGTGAGGTGAACGTGGCGATGGCATTTCTGCTGATGATGCCCGGCGTGCCGTTCATTTACTACGGAGACGAAATCGGCATGCGCTCGCTCAACGGTCTGCCGTCCAAAGAGGGCGGCTACGGACGCACCGGCGCCCGCACGCCCATGCAATGGGACGCCTCCACCAACGCCGGCTTTTCCACCGCACCGGCGGAAAAACTCTATCTGCCGGTTGATTCCGCCGCCGACCGGCCGAACGTCGCCGCGCAACTGGCCGATCCGTCATCAAGCCTCAACACCATGCGCACGCTGATCGCATTACGCCAAGCGCACCCCGCGCTCGGAGCCAGCGGCGCGTTTGAAAGTGTGCTTGTCCCGGAGAAGAACTGGCCGTTCGTCTTCCGCCGCGCGAAGGAAGGCGAGGAAATTCTCGTCGCGCTCAATCCGGCAGAAACGCCGTGCGAAGCCGCCCTGCCCCACAGCGTTG
This sequence comes from uncultured Verrucomicrobiae bacterium, assembly GCA_963744965.1. Classification (GTDB taxonomy): domain Bacteria; phylum Verrucomicrobiota; class Verrucomicrobiia; order Limisphaerales; family UBA11358; genus UBA11358. Next base: position 76,119 of record CAVUVT010000011.1, on the reverse strand, counting down.
AGGCAAAAGAGATGCAGCCGCTGGCGGGCGAAGCGACCGCGTTCCGCCGCGACGCCGGCGGCTGGCGCGTCGTCCTGCCCCCGGCGAGCTTTGCCGTGGTGAAGGTGAAATAGCGAACCAAGGCGGCTGAACTTGGTCTGCGTTCCGCATGTCCAGATGGCGGAGGTTAAATCCTGAAGTCCTCCACTCCGGACAAAGGAAAATCCGGAAGCCGGTTGCCTGGCTTCCAAGTTTGATATTGGAGCGCCGATTTCCAAATCGGCGGGTTTCAAGGTGTGGCGGATTGGCGCCGGATCGGAGTTCGGCGCTCCGTTCTTACCATCCCTTTGACAACGCGGTGGGTGGGCTGTTTGCATTTTGGGGATCGGTCCCGGCAGGTGACGGCTTTTTTCTGGACCAGAACCAAGCCACACCCAACACCAACAAACCCATTGCCGAGAGTACCACGCCGGTGCGAAAACTGTTGGGTTGATAAGTAAACCGTACCACTGATTTTCCGGCCGGCAGCGAGACCGCCCTGAAATTGTAATCGGCCCGGTAAATTCTTGCCGGCCGGCCATTCGCCGTGGCCGACCAACCCGGGAACCAAGTGTCGAGCAGAAGCAGAAATCCCGGCCGGGGCAGGAACGCTTCGACGCTTACCTCGTCGGGCCGGTCAGAAACAATCCGCACGGATGAATTTGTGGGAGTCGCCAAGGTCTGGCTTTCCGCTAGGGCTTTGCCCTTGTCCGGCTCCTCTTCCAGCAGGAGAACACGCTCCGGATCAAATGTGCCGGAGCGGACGCTGTCAAGAATGGAAGCCGGGGAATGGTCAACCCGGTAGTCATACACGACCATGGCCCGTTCACGGAATGCCCGGTAGCGGTAGATGGTGATTTCGTTGGAATAGGCCAGCTCGAACAAGCCGGGATCCGGTGCGGGTGATCTGAAAATCAGAACATATTTCACATTCAAAAGTTGAAACGCCTCCGGCAAGGAGGGAGCCAGACTGTAGAAAAAGAAATCGCCGGCCTTGCCGCTAATCAGCTCTTCATAGCGCCGCACGGTCATGAAATCACATCCGCGGGCATCCCTCAGGCCAAATATCTCGGCCGTGTTGGGAACCAGCACTGACTTCTCCCCCCAAACCCTGAAACTTGCGGGGTCTTGTTTGAGCCATTCAATGGCCGGCGTGCTGGGATAATAACGGTCACGCGGAATTGCGGGGTTGTATCCCATCCCAAATACCAGCAAATCCACCGTCACCCATCCCAGGCCGATGGCGGGACACAACCAGTGTTGCCGCTTGATAAACCGCAGGAGCAGGGCGACCGATGCCACGAAGCTCCCCGCCAGCATGAGAAACTGCGGCTGAAGAAAGGTTCGATGGGCCGCATCCAATTGATTCCATCTCGGCCCCATCAAGTGCCAACACCATAGCAACACCACACCAATGGCTGTCCAGAATCCCGCCACCACCCAAAACCTCAGACGGCGATCTTCACTCCGATGAAATTTGTCCCAGCCCAATCCCGCCAACACCGCCAGACCGAAGCCCACCACCATCAGCAGACGTGTCGGGTTGATGTCGCGCAGCACCGGCACCGCTCCCAGAATGGCCGGCAGCGGCGGCACGCCATAAATGGCCAGCAGGGAAACCAGCGTCACCGATGCGTAAAATACCGTCATCCGGCAACGCCGGCCGACCACCGCATACAGCGCAAACAGCAGGGGCAGAATCCCGACATACCCCGTCCGTTCGTTGAAATTAGGCAGCAATTTCCCGATCCCCAATCGAAGCATCGTCTCCTCGAAACCTTCGGCCGGACTCCCGGACAAGTGAGGAAACAGGTAAAAGATCAGCGTGTTGGGAAGCAGTTGAATCGCTGTTCGATGAGAAACATGCGAAGAAATATCAAGCGAGCTATGGCGGTAATATTCCAGAAACGGCAATAGCTGGGGCGCGCCCAGCAGAAAACCCAGGACGATGGCGCACAAACACAGTCCCATCCGCGGGAACGGCTGATCCGTTCGCTGTCCGATCAAGCGGAACAGGAAATAAATGCCGACAAGGATGATGACTTGTACCGCCGTCGGCGGATGTCCACCCAGCAACAGGCAGGCGAAAGCGGCGGCGAAACCAATCCATGCCCGCACTGCCGGCAGACCCGCCTTGCCCGGCGCACCGCTGCGGCTGTCTTTGAAGGATTTCTCGACCAAATACAGCAGCAGCGGCAGCCACATCGCGCAGTTCACATGCGGATGCCCCAGCCAGACGATCATGAAACCGCACAAACTGAACACCAACCCCGAAAGGAACGCGCCGCTGTTGGATGCCCCCAACTGGCGCAGGTAGAGCATGGTGAACCACCCCGCCAGAAACAGTTTCAAAAACGCCGCCACCCCACTCGCGTAGAACGGATCCAGGGGCAGGAACAGCAGATTGATTGGAAACAACAGCGCGCCCTGCATTGAACCCAGATTGGGCACCCCACAATCCAGGCAGGGATTCCACAGCGGAAAGTTCCCCTGCAACAACTGCCGGTGCATGAACTCGTGCTGCGGCGCAAAAACAGTGTATTGATCCACCAGCAGATAGTTGGAAGGCGGCTTCGTTTCCTGCCACGGAGGAAAACTGAACACCCCATCCGCCGGCACCAGACCTTTCCCGCCGAATAATGATTCGTGCAGCAGCACCGCCACCACCACCGCCAGCGCGGCCACCCAGATACAAAAAAAAATCCGCGGCCCGCCCGTTGCGGCAGCCGCGGAATCAGACGAAACGTCCAGTCCAGTCGCGGGTGGTTGTCCGTCATGTGGAGGGCATTCTCTCATGAACCGGACCTGCGGGTTTGATTACCGCCCTTTTGGCAATGCGCTGGTGCCGGCGTAAACAGCGTTCTTGCCGAGCAATTGTTCGATGCGCAGGAGCTGGTTGTATTTCGCCAACCGATCCGAGCGGCTCAAGGAACCAGTCTTGATCTGGCCGCAATTCGTCGCCACCGCGATGTCCGCGATGGTCGCGTCCTCGGTCTCGCCGGAGCGATGCGAGATGACGGCGGTGTAGGCGTGGGTCTTGGCCAGCTCGACGCAATCCAGAGTTTCGGTGAGCGAACCAATCTGGTTCACCTTCACGAGAATCGAATTGGCCACGCCCATGTCAATTCCCTTGCGCAAGAATTTCGGGTTGGTCACAAAATTGTCATCGCCGACGAGTTGAATTCTGCCGCCGAGCTTGTCGGTGAGTTTTTTCCACGTCACCCAATCGCTTTCGCCGCAGCCGTCTTCGATGGAGACAATCGGGTACTTCGCCACGAGTTTGGTGTAAAAGCTCACGAGGTCGTCGCCAGTCACAGTTTCGCCGGTGCTCTTCTTGAAGGTGTATTTGGCGTTGCCGCTGTAAAACTCGGACGCCGCCGGATCGAGCGTGAGATAGATGTCCTTGCCCGGTTTGTAGCCCGCGTCCTTGATGGCCTGAATGATGGTCTCCAGCGCGTCTTCCACGCTTTTGAGTTTGGGCGCAAACCCGCCTTCATCGCCGACGGCGGTGCTGCAGCCTTTCTTTTTCAAAACGGATTTCAGCGCGTGAAACGTTTCCACATTGGCGCGCAAGGCTTCGCTGAAGTTGGAAAAGCCCAGCGGCATGATCATGAATTCCTGGAAATCAATCGGCGCGTCCGAATGCGCGCCGCCGTTGATGACATTGGACATCGGCACGGGCAGGACTTTCGCGTTCGGCCCGCCGAGGTAACGGAACAACGGCTGGTTCAGCCCGGCGGCGGCGGCCTTGGCATTCGCGAGCGAAACCGCGAGAATGGCATTCGCGCCGAGCTTCGACTTCGTTTCCGTGCCGTCGAGCTTGAGCATCGTGGCGTCCACCGTCAGTTGATCGTACGGGTCGAGGCCGATGAGTTTGGGCGCAATGACGCCGGTGACGTTCTTGACGGCCTTCTGCACGCCCTTGCCGCCGAAACGTTTTTTGTCACCGTCGCGGAGTTCGATGGCTTCGTGTTCGCCGGTGCTCGCGCCGGAGGGCACGGCTGCGCGCCCGAACGCGCCGCAGCACAACGTTACATCAACTTCCACCGTGGGGTTCCCGCGCGAGTCGAGGATTTCGCGCGCCTGGATATCAACAATTTTGCTCATAATTTATTTTTAAATTTTCAAACTTCAAAATCCGAAGCGAACATATTAAAAGTTGCGCACGGTGAGTCAAGAAGGCGTTGCAGCTCTTTGCAGTTTTAACCGGAAGTAAAGGTAAGGATAAAAGCCGTCATGGACCCAGCAGCGCGCGATAAAACCGGCGGGGATAGGCGGCGCTGTTCGAGTCGGCGAAATCGTAAATCCCGGTGGTGTTGGTCACTATGGGTACCCAGGAAGTGAAGTTGGTGGTGGCTTGGATGATGTTGGTCAGGCCGAGAATACCCATCAAGCGAACCTGAAATTGTTGGTTGGTCAGCCAGGCCGGGTTGGCCAGTTGCGGAGTGCTAAAATTCAATTGGCCATTCCAACGCCCAATGTCGTAGGCAAATTTATCGCCGGTCTGGCGAAAACTGCCTCCGGCATACACGTCTGAACCCCAAGCCGCCAGGGCAGAAACCGATCCGGAGGCGCCGCTGCCCAAGGCCGACCAGTTGGTGCCGTCCCATTTCGCAATCCGGGCGGCTGTCACCCCGCCGATGTTGGTGAACGTGCCGCCGGCATAGAGATTGTTGCCCAGCGTCGCCAAAGCCAGCACGGTGCCGGTGCCGACGACGCTGCCGCCGACGCTCGACCAGTTGGCGCCGTCCCATTTCGCAATCTGGTTGGCGGTGATGCCGTTGGCACTGGTAAAAGCACCGGCGGCAAAAAGATTGTTGCCCAAAACCGTGAGGGCCGCAGGAATGCCATTGAGGCCGGTGCCCATGATCCACGCGTAAGTGCCGTCGAAACGAAGAATGTTCAGGCAATTCGTCCCGACCCAAGGCAGAACATCGGGGTCGATCTGGGTGAAACCCGGGATGTTGCCCCCCAGATAGATATTGGTGCCCTGGATGGCTATGGAGTTATAGCCGATCGGGTCACTGAGCGGAATGGCAAAAAAAGTGTTGGTGGGGTTGAAATTGAGCACCCAATTCCAGTTTGTGCCGTCCCACCGGGTGAAAAACGGCGAACCGTAATTGGTGGTGCCATCGTAGGCCGTACCGGCCGCGTAAAGTCCATTGGGATCCACGGCCAGCGCATAAACCAGACCTTGGCCGCCGCCCAGGGAATTCCAGTTCGTGCCGTCCCAGCATCCGATGAAATGCAACGATGTGCCGTCGGTGGTGGCGGTGAAATAACCGCCCGCATAAACCAGATTGTTGGTGACCGCAATTGCGGTAACACGCCCATTTAAGCCGGGCCCCAGCGGCTGCCAGTTTTTCCCGTCAAAACGGGCGATGTAACTGGCATTGGTCTGGCCGGCGTAGGTGAAATAGCCGCCGGCATACCAATTGGTCCCATCGCTGGCCAGTGCGGTTATTGTGGATTGAACGCCATTCACCCGGCCGGGAGTGCCGAAGGCGCTCCATCGGGTTCCATCCCACGAGGCAATATCATTCACCCACACCCCGCCGGCAGCGGCGAAAGTGCCGCCGACATAAAGTTTCCCGCCACTGGCCACGGCGCGATATGCTGCAGAACTCAGATTGCCGGCGGCCGACCACGATGAACCGTTCCAGGTTGCGAAGTTGGTGGCGCTGATCCCGCCGGCGTTGCCGAAGGCGCCCGCAACGCAGACCATGCCATTGAAACTGGCAATGCTGAACGCCACCGCGCTGCCGCCAGTCAGGCCGCTGCCCAGAGCCGTCCAGTTCGTCCCGTCCCATTTGGCAATGCCGCTCACCGGGGTGGTCCCGGCCAGGGTGGAATATCCGCCGACATAGAGATCGTTGTTGTTGAAAGCCAGCGTATACACCAGGGAATTGACCCCACCGCCGACCGCGGACCAGGTGCTGCCGTTCCAAACCGCCAGATTGGTGATGAACTGGGAACCGGAGTTGGTAAAAAGTCCGCCGACATACACCAAACCGTTTTTAGCCGCAACCGCCCGCACCCCATAGCCACTGAGCGAACCCACGCCGGCCCCCAGCGCATGCCAGGCACTTCCATCCCAATAGCCGATGTTGGTGACGGTCACGCCATTGGCATTGGTGAAATTGCCGCCCACGTAAAGATTGTTGCCGTCCGTCGCCAAAGCATAGGCGACGCCGGAAAAGCCTATGCTGCTCCAGCTCGTGCCGTCCCATTTGGCCAGACCGTAGGCGGCCACCCCGTTGACATTGGTAAAATTCCCGGCGGCGTAAAGCGTGTTGCCCACAAACAAAAGATCGTTGACCTGCATGATGCTAGGACCGGAAAACACGGCGGGAACAGACCATTGTTTGCCGTCCCACAGATATAACGGAGCGTTGGTCCTGCCGGCTGACGAATAGCCGGCGACATAGACCATCCCGTTGTTCACCGCGACCCCATAAACATAATTGACCGTGTTGCTCACCCCCGGCCCACCAAATTGCGCGTCCCAATGTTCGTCACCCGGAACCGCGCCCAACCGGGAAAATGACGAAAGCAACACAACGGCTGTGATCATCCCGCAGCCCAGGATTGGCGGAAAAAATGCCCGGATTTTCATAAGTTTATTCTGATTCACCTGCACAAAGTTTCTTTTTCTGATAGTAGTATCACCCTACCCAACTCTGTTTCGGGCTGCCAAGCAAAAAATGCCCTTCGGCGACAATGAATTGCACGCCGAAGTGCGAGTCGTCTCAATTCGCAGGTGCCATCTCCGCGCAAAACGATTCGTAAACATTTCCCAGACTGGAGGTTGCTTCCGGACGTGCTGCGGCTTGGGACCAGCCGCGCGCCGCGTTACAATTTCCGTCCCAAAATATACTTCCCCGCCCGCCGGGCGCGGAATAAAGTTCTTTGCCAGTGAACCCGATTCAACCCATGACAACACCGTCCCGGGAAATCAGCGTGGTCGAGCCCATCAGCCCGGCGCTGGAACATGTGAAGCGGATGCTGTTCCAGCCGTTCGACCTCGGCAAATGGTTTGTCATCGGCTTTTGCGCATGGCTGGCTTATCTCGGCGAGACGGGCGGCGGTTCCGGCGGCGGCGGCAACTACAACTTCGGCAACCATTCGCACCGGAACGGGACAGATTTCCACCACGCCCTCGATCAGGCCCGGGATTATCTGTTGAACAATCTGGACTGGATCATCCCGCTGGCCGCCTTCCTGATCGTCGTTATTTTGGGACTGGGGTTGCTCTTTTTATGGCTTAACAGCCGGGGTAAGTTCATGTTCCTCCACTGCGTGGCGTTGAACCGGGCGGAAGTCACCGAACCGTGGAACAAATTTGCGTCCGAGGCCAACAGCCTGTTCCGGTTCCGGCTCGTGCTGGCATTGGCAGGGATGGTCCTGAAACTGCCGCTGCTGGGAATCATCGCCGTGATGATTCTGAAAATGATTTACCACGGCGAAGCGGACCTGGCCGGCATAATGACGGCCATCGGACTCGGACTGGCGCTTTTCCTGGTGGCGATCTTCTTTGCCATCATCAAAAAATTCACGGTGGACTTCGTCGTGCCCGTCATGCTGTTGCGCCGGTCCAAATGCCTGGCGGCGTGGAGGGAATTTTACGGCCTGCTTGCCGCCCGCTTCTGGCTCTTCGTGCTGTATGTCCTGTTCCAAATCGTCCTCGGCATGGCGATTGGCGTGTTGGTTGTGATGGCAGTGCTCGTGACCTGCTGCTGCGCCGGTTGTTTGATGCTGCTGCCGTACCTGGGCACGGTGTTGCTGTTGCCGGTGCTGGTATTCAAACGGGCGTATCCACTTTATTTCCTGGCGCAATTCGGGCCGGAATATGACGTGTTCCCGCCCCCATCACCGGCCCCACAATCGCCGGGATTGCCGCCGTTGCCGGTCGCACCGCCAGCAATGTAAACCGGCTTTGCGGTTGCCAAATCGCCGGGCTGAATAGGGTGGCGCGCCTCACTTCACTCAAACCATGCCAGCTCGGATTTGTTGGCGAAGTGGCGCCGCCCCAGCAACCGCATCTCAACGGCAGCCGACACTCATGATGAGACAAAGCCAGCAAGCTATTTCCAAAACTTCTTGAGCGGATGGGAAAATGCCTCCCGCCAACGGGCAAGGAAATTAGGGGTGGGGACCGGGGTCGTAAGGCGCGTGTATTCGGCAACGCTCACACAACTGCCGCCGCACTTGGGGCACGCGCGAAAAAACCGTTCGCCCACCCGGGTGGTTCTCACACAAGCCGTGCAGAACGCGCCGCCGCAGGTGACACAACACCATTTGGCGGCAGCTTGGGGATGCTGGCTGCATACGTCGGTGTTGACGGCAACCGCAATGCCGACGGGATTTGCCGCCGATGGGGACACGCCCGCGCCCGAAGGCGATCCGGGAGGAGTGTCCGCCGGTTCCGTGACGGGGTCAACCTGACAAACCATGGGCACCGTTCCCAGACACAAGACGTGGCCGGGATGAAGCACCGCCTGTTGAATGGGTTGTCCGTCGAGAAACGTCCCGTTGGTGGAGTTCAGATCCAACACGGTGATGACGCCGTCTTTCAGTTCAATCTGGCAATGATGGCTGGAAATGGAATCGTCGTTGATTTGAAAATCGTTGTCCGCGATCCGTCCCACCCGGTTCAATCCCGGTTTAAGCAGGATCTCCCGCAAGCCGTACGTCCTTCCTTCAATACGCAGCCGCACCATAAATTCAGCGGATTAAATTTATCTGATGGTTGACCTTCGACTTTCAAAGCAAGGCTAAAGCACCAAACCATTGCGGTCAATTCGTTTTGACAACGGCCGGTGCCTTTGTTGGCCGGTTTTGGGAAAAGATCGAACGGAAAAGCGGGTTTGTCCAATTGCCGGCCTGCAATGGTAAACTATGAATCAAAACCCTGCCGGCCAAAACCGATTTCCGGTTGCAAATTCACGGCCAACCCGCTATTAGTTTCCCCGGCAATGGAGTTTGCCCTTCCCGCATGGGAAAACCGCCTGACTGTTTCAGCGCTAATGACTCCTACCGATGTCCGTTGCATTGGCGGACATGGGCAGGAGTTTTTTTATGCTGACGTATCTTTGGGTGGCAATCGGTGGCGGCCTCGTCACGCTCGAAAAGGTTCGCATCATTGATTACCGGGCCGATGAAGATAACACCATCGGCGCGACTGAACCTCAAAGTTGACCATGTTCAATCACATTCTATTCAACTTGATTCAAGTGTTGACGGTTATGGCCTTCGCGCCGCTGGCGTCCGGCGTTTTGAGCCGGCTCAAGGAAATGGTGCAGTCCAAACGCGGGCCGAGCATTTTCCAGCCGTATCGAGATTTATGGAAGCTGTTTCACAAGGATGAAATCGTGTCGGAAGACAGCTCGTGGATTTTCCGGTTCACGCCTTACATCGTTTTTGTCACGCCGATCTTTGTCGCCCTGCTGATCCCGGTGTTGACGAATTATCCGCTCTTTTTCGCGTTCATGGGGGATATGATTGGCGGCGGATTCATTCTGGCGCTGGGCGGTTTCTTCGCCACGCTCGCGGCGGTGGACACGGCCAATCCCTACGGACCCATGGGCGCGAGCCGCACGCGCATGGTGGGATTTCTGGCTGAACCGGTGTTCATGATTGTATTTTTCACCGTTTCATTTGTGGTCGGCTCAACGATTCCCTACATCGTCCAGGAAAAATGGGTAACCCCGCTGGCGAATTTTTTCACGCCGGCGCATGTGCTGCTGATGCTGGCGTTTCTCATGTTGATCCTGGCCGAAGGCGGGCGCATTCCGGTGGACAATCCGACGGGACATTTCGAACTGGCGATGATTGATGAATCCAAGTCGCTCGAATACTCCGGGCGCGGCTTTGCGCTGATGAAATGGGGCGGCCAGATGAAATTCTTTGTGCTCCTGTGCATTTTCCTCAACGTGCTGGTGACACCGTGGGGTCTAGCGGGCGGACAAACCCTCGGCGCGGTGTTGCTGGCCATTCCGCTCGTGCTGTTCAAAATTTTCTGTTTTTTGCTGGTGCTGGTCGTCATCGAATCGTCGCTGTCCAAACTGCGGCTTTTCCGCATCACGGAGTTTTTGGGCGCGGCGTTCATCACGTCGGTGGCGGCGATGATCACGCGGGTCTTTTTGCCTTGAGACACGAATTTCACGAATTAACACGAATAAAAACAAAATGAGCGAACTGCTTTACAAAGAAGAAGCTTATCAGCTTGTGGGCTTTTGCATGGAAATCCACCGCGAACTTGGCAAAGGGCATGATGAAGTTATTTACCAAGATGCCTTGGTCGTCGAATTGAGTCGCGCGAAAATTCCTTTTTCTCGGGAAAGACATTACGAGGTGGCTTACAAGGGCGTCATTTTACCGCATCATTACCGCGCCGATTTTGTCGTTTGGGATAAAATCCTTTTTGAAGCCAAGGCGGTTGAAAAACTGACCGATGCCCACGTCAAACAGGTTCTGAATTATCTGGCCGCCGCAAAACTCCGCCTGGGATTACTGGTCAATTTCGGCGGCGCTTCTTTGGAATGGAAACGGGTGGTTTTATGAGACGCAAATTTCACGAATTTACACGAATGAAAGTGTTGCCGTGCGTGCAGGACGATTCTCGTCATGGAGTTAAAATGAATTGTCTTCTCACCTTCGTGTTAATTCGTGAAATTCGTGTCAAAGAAAACGCGCTCGTTTGTGCAATTCGCGTCTTATGAGCGAGATGAATCAATTATTGGAGAATCTGAACGCGCTGGCCGCCGGATTGTTTCTGCTCACGGCGTTCGGCATTGTGGCGATGCGGCAGGCGCGCGGCTGCCTGAATTTGTTCATCGTGCAGTCGTTGTTGCTCGCCGCGTCCGCCGTGCTGCTGGGATTGCGCTACGGTTCCGGGCATCTTTACGGCGTGGCGATTGTGAACATGATCAGCAAACCGATCATTGTTCCGTGGCTGCTGCGCAAGACGGCCTCTGCGGAAATTTACACGCGCCGCGAAATTGACCAGGTGTTGAACATTCCGACCGCGTTGCTCATCGCTTTGGCGCTGGCGATTCTGTCTTATTTCCTGGGGCAGCCGTTATTGAACGCCGTCGCGCCGGAATTTCGCGGTCCGAACGTGCCGATTGGCATCGCCGGGCTGTTGCTGGGCGCGTTCACACTTACCGTGCGGCGCGAGGCGTTGCCGCTGCTCATCGGGCTGCTGGTGATGGAAAACGGCGCGTTCCTGGCCGGCATTTCCATTTCGCGCAACCTGCCGCTGCTGGTGGAACTGGCCATCGCCACGGACGGTTTGATCATTGTGTTCATCAGCGGCGTGCTGATTCGCGCCGTTCAAAAACACGTCGGCACAACCGCGGTGGGTGAACTCGCAAATTTGAAAGAGGCGTCCGGGCCGATGGCGAAGGAGGCGGTAAAATGAGCATCATAATTATTTTGCTCCTTCCGTTGGTTGCCACGGCGCTTGTCTGCATCCCGTTCAAAAAGCAATGGGCGGCAGGCGTGACGGTCGTGTCTTCCGTGGCCGTTCTGCTTTTGGCTTTGCGAGTGGCATGGCTGACCTCATCGGGCAATTCCATCACGGCGGCATTGAAAGTCGGCATGCTCAAATGGATTGCAGTGGACGGATTGAGCGCATTGATCCTGCTCTTGATTGCGTTTGTCGGAGCCACGGCGGCAATTTTCTCCGTTGGTTACATGGCGCATGAAAATTTGAAGCCGTGGAAGCTGCGACTCTATTATGCGAATTACAACCTGTTCGTTTTTTCCATGCTGGCCATTCCGGTGCTCGCCGAACCGACGCTGGTTTGGATTGTCGTCGAATTGACAACGCTCTGCTCTGCGTTGCTGGTCTCGTTTGAAAACACCCGTGAAGCGTTGGAAGCCGCGTGGAAATACGTCGTGCTCTCGCTCATGGGCGCGGGCATGGCGCTGTTCGGCTTTCTGGTTTTGTTCGCGGCGATGCAGGCATCGGGCAGCGACGGTGTTTACACATGGGATGGACTGATTACCGCCGCGCCTTCGATGCCGCCGGTGTTGTTGCAAACGGCATTCCTGCTGATTCTGATTGGACTTGGAACGAAAGTCGGCCTCGTCCCCATGCACACCTGGTTGCCGGACGCCCACAGTCAAGCGCCCTCACCTGTGTGCGCGCTGCTTTCGGGCATCGAAACGTCGGCCATCCTTTATGTGATTCTGCGGCTGTTTCCGGTGATGCAAGCTTCACCCAATTCTCATGCCGAAACGTGGGCGCTCGTCCTCGGCTTGATTTCGGTAGGCACGGCGGCGTTTTTGTTGCTGCAAGTGCGTGATTACAAGCGCATGTTCGCCTTCTCCACCGTCGAACACATGGGCATTATTCTAACGGCGGTCGGACTGGGCGCATCAGCCGCCGGTTACGGCGCGATGCAACAAATTGTCAGCCATTGCGTGACAAAATCATTTTGTTTCTTCGCCGCCGGAGCCACATTGATGGCGGTGGGGACGCGCGAAATTGCCGCCGTGCGCGGACTTATCCGCAAATCTCCCGTCGCTGGCGTCGCGCTGGTTTTCGGCGGACTGGCCATCGCCGGCGCGCCGCCGTTCGCGGTTTTCTTGAGTGAATTTTCAATCCTCAAAGCAGGTTTGACACAAAAAGAATATGTGGCAACGGGTCTGCTCGCCATTTTCATCGTCATCGCCTTTTTCGGAATCATGCTGCACGTCAACCGCATGGTTTTTGGCGCGCCCGGCGAGGAAGGGATGAATGGGGCGGAAACCATCAATCCACCAATCCACCAATCCATCAATCCAATTCCCTTTAGTTGCCGGCTGGCGCTGATTCTGGCCGCGGTGCCGGTGCTGGTGCTTGGCTTTTACACCCCCCAGCCGCTGCACGATCTGCTGACGCAAGCCGCAGCCGCCTTGACAAAATGAGAAACGAATCGCCATGAATCGCAACGCACTAAAAGAAGAGATTGACCAACGCTGGCCCGGCCAAGTGCAATGCCAGTTCGATTCCGGTTCTATCTGCGAAGTGACCTGCGTTCGCGCCGCATTGCCGGAATTGTGCGGACGCCTTTTTCTCGAATGGAATTTCAGTTTCGCCGGATTGATTGTCGAAGAAGGCGCGGGCGAATGGCAGTTGCGCTATGTTTTCTACGCTGAGCATGATGCCGGCTGGGTTCACGTCATCTCAACCGCACCGCTCGCCGAAAAAACCTTTCCGAGCATCGTCAAATTCGTTCACGCGGCGGACTGGCACGAGCGCGAGGCCGAAGATTTGTTCGGCCTGACTTTTGAAGGCCATCCGCGCCTCGGTGATTTTATTCTGCACGACGACGCCTGGCAGGAAAACGTCGAGCCAATGCGCCGCCATTTCGACGCGCGTGCCGCAATGCTCCACCGCAAACCGGATGCGGATTGGCGGCCGCACCGTGTCGTTCAGGAACCCGGCGCGTTCGTGATGCCCATCGGCCCGAAATTTTCCGGTGTGACCGAATCCGTTCATTTCCTGCTCGAAACCGTTGGCGAAGACGTCATCCGCTCGACGCCGCGCCTGTTTTACAAATGGCGTGCGATTGAAAAGCTCGCTGAAGGCAAAACAATGGATGAAGTTTTGTTGCTGGCGGAACGTTTCGCAGCGACGACCGCTTTTGCTCATGGGCTCGCTTTTTGCCAGGCAGTCGAAACGGTTTGCGACGCAAAAATTCCGTCACGCGCAAAAACCTTGCGTGTGTTTCTGGCGGAACTCGAACGCCTGCGCCAGCACGCCGGCGCGATTCAGGAAATCTGCGAATCCACCGCGCTCGTTGTCGCCAACAGCCAAGCCGGAATTTTGGAAGAGGATTTATTGCGGATTTCCGGCGAACTTACCGGCCATCGTTATTTGTTTGGCCTGCTCGCAATCGGCGGATTGCTGTGTGATTTGACGGACGACGCCTGTGCCAAGGCGCTCGAACAATCGCAACACGCTTTAAAACAACTGAATGGACTCGAAAAGCACCTGCGCGTTTCCAGCAGTTTTCTGGATCGTCTCGAAGAAGTCGGTGTCGTCGCGCAGCGGAGCGCGATGGTTTACGGGCTGCTCGGTCCGGTTGCGCGAGCATCGGGAATTGTCCGCGATTTGCGAAAGGCGCAACCTTATTCCGGCTACGAAAAATTTAATTTCGACGTGCCCAGCGAACAGGAAGGCGATGGCTATGCGCGGTTGCGTATTTTGTTCGACGAAGCGAGGCAATCAGTTCGCATCATGGAACAAGCCGTTGCCGAATTGCAAAATGGCAGCGTCCGCGAACCGCTTCAACTTCGCGCGGGTGCGGCGTTGGGCTGGGTCGAAGCCCCGCGCGGCGGCGCATTTCATTGGGTGCGTGTGGCTGACGATGGACGGGTCGCGCGTTATCGAATTGTCCCGCCGTCGTTTGCCAACTGGCACGGCTTCCATCTCGCCGTCGAGAAATTCGCGTTCCAGGATTTTCCGATCATGCTCTCCACGTTCGATTTGTCCGTGGCGGAAAACGACCGATGAAGACACAAATTAAAACGAATAAAACCATGAGACACGAATTACACGAATTTTCACGAATGAAAATTGGAATCTGCGTTTCATTCTGCGCTTTTTCATTAACACCGGGCTTCAGCCCGGTGTTGTCGCGAGAGAATTCATCAAGCCGTTTCAACGGCTTAAAAACCGCCCGGTGTCTGTTTGCCCTCGGAAAACGGTTGAAACCGTTTTCATCTTACTTTCCGCAAATCACCCGGCTGAAGCCGGGTGTTAATGAGAGGAAAAATTCGTGTCTGAAATCGTCAATCGTCAATCTTAAATCTTAAATCGCATGAGCCAATGGGTCATCAATGGAATTCGGACGGGAATTAAAACGACCGCCTATCCGGCAAAACCGGAAGCGGCTGCGGGCGTGTCGCCCGGCCTGCCGGTCGGCGGCGATTATTCCACAAACCAGATTGCCTCATTGATTGAGCGTTGCCCGACCGGTGTATTCAGCCAGGCCAACGGCAAGGTGATGGCGGACATTCGCCGCTGCATTCATTGTTACCGCTGCGTTCGCGGTGTGGAGCAGCCGGCTGGCTGGCAGCCAACCTACGAGTGGGGAGCTGTCCGCGACGGACAGCATGAATTCGGGCAACCGTTCGAGCGTTCTATTCACATCTGCGTCGTGGACGCGGGCGATTGCGGCGCGTGCCTCAACGAGGTCAAGCAACTCAACAATCCGTATTACAACATGCACCGGCTGGGATTTTTCATCACGCCCACGCCGCGCCATGCCGACGTGCTGCTGGTTGTTGGCCCGGTGACGGATCACATGAAGTTCGCGCTGAAAAAAGTTTATGACGCCATGCCCACGCCCAAGCGGGTCGTGGCCGTTGGCGCCTGCGCGTTGTCCGGCGGCGTGTTTGCCGAAAGTTTTGTCTGCGCCAAAGGCGTGGCAGACGTGCTGCCGGTGGACGTGGAAGTGCCCGGAAATCCGCCGCCGCCACTGGCGATTTTGCACGGCCTGCTGGTGGCAGTCGGACGCAAAGCACCAGCTTCGTCGGCATTTGAAAACACTGCGGTGCGAGCATAAATGGATACGCCAACGCTCATTCTGATTTTTTTGGTGCTGTGTGGTGTGGGCATTTTGCTGTCGCTCGCTGCGCCAGCGTCGCGGCAGGGAAACGTGCTGGCGTGGCTGGGTTGCCTCGGAGCGATCGCCTTGGTGCTGTCAGGCGCAAACGCATTGCTCGCCGGGAAAACATTCAGCGAACCGCTGTGGACATTGCCGGGATTGGCGGCGACGCTCACACTAAAAATTGATTCACTTTCGGCTGTGTTCATTTTCGTCACCGGCTTGGTGTTTTTTCCAGCATCAATTTTCGCGGGCGGCGAATTGAACCGCAACGGTTCAATGGTTCCCAAATCCCACGGACGGGCATTCACCGTGATGATGTTCGGACTTTATGCGTCCATCGCCTTGATTTTCCTGGCCGGCGATGTCGTGCTGTTCCTGCTCGCGTGGGAAGTCATGTCCATTCTTTGCTACCTGCTGATTGTCTGCGGCGAGAATGGAAGATGGAAGATGGAAGATAGAAACGGAAATCGCGCCGCTCCATCCTCTATCCTCCATTCACCATCCTCGTCCGGTTATTTGCTGCTGGCGATGGGCGAAGCCGGAACGCTCGCAGCGGCGCTGGGTTTTCTCCTGCTCGCGGTTGGCGCCGGATCATTGGATTTCGGCGCCATCAAATCGGCGGCTCCGGGTTTGGGCGCGGGCGTGCCATGGGCGGTTTTTCTGCTTTCGTTTTTTGGTTTCGGGGTGAAGGCCGGACTCGTGCCGGTGAATTTCTGGCTGCCGCGCGCCTATGTCGCCGCGCCGCGCGCGTTCGTGCCGGTGCTGGCGGGCGCGACGTTGAATCTCGGCCTTTATGGGATTTTGCGCGTGAATGCCGACCTCATGCCGGCCACGCACGCCGGGCCAGGCCTGCTCGTGCTGGTTGTCGGAACGATTTCCGCATTGCTCGGAATTCTTTATGCAACCACGGACAACGACCTCAAGATCATGCTGGCGCACAGTTCAATTGAAAACGTCGGCATCATCGTCGCCGGCTTTGGCGCGGGAATGGTTTTCGTCGCAACAAATCATCCGGCGCTGGCGGCCATCGCCTTCGTCGCAGCGTTGTATCATTTGATCAATCATTCGCTCTACAAAACGCTGCTGTTTTTCGGAGTCGGCGCGGTGGAAGCGCAAACCGGCACGCGCGACATGGACCAGCTCGGCGGCTTGAACAAGTGGATGCCGCTGACCACGCTCGGCTTTCTCATCGGTACGCTGTCAATCGCTGCGCTGCCGCCGTTCAACGGCTTCGTCAGCGAATGGCTTACGTTGCAAACCATGTTGCGTTCGGCGGAATTGTCCTCGACCGGCGCAAAAATGGTTTTCGCCCTGTGCGGCGCAGGACTGGCATTGACAGCGGCGCTGGCCGTGACGTGTTTTGTGAAAGTTTTTGCGATGAGCTTTTTAGGAATGAGGCGGCTGAATGAAAATCAAAAAGTCAGTGAAGCCAAATCCGGCACGCTCGCGCCAATGGCCATTCTCGCCGCGCTGTGCCTCGCGTTCGGAGTGCTGCCATCGTATGTGATTCCGGCGCTGGACACCGCGACCAATCCGCTGGCCGGGGCAAGTGCCGCCGATGCGCTCGTGCCGCCGTTCTTTGCTTCCAATCCGGCCCACGACACTTTGCCGCCAGCGTTCGTGGAAGACTTTCACAATTTGGGCGCGCAAGTCGGGCAAAGTGTTTTGCCAGGACGCGGCCTCGTCGTGCTCCATCGCGGCGGAACGGAAAATCCGGTCGTCTTTGCCATGTCCACTTCCTATTCGTTCGTCGCGTTAATTGTTTTGTTGTTGCTGACTTACGTTGTCCTCCGCCTGTGGCTGACGCGGGATCGCAAACTGGCGCGGCGGCTGCGGTGGGACGGCGGCGTGCGAAACTTGCTGCCGGAGATGACTTACACCGCGACGGGTTTTTCCAATCCCGTGCGGGTGATTTTTGACGCGGTGTTTCGCCCGACGACGGTGGAGGACACACGCGAGACCGTGGCCGAGCATTTTCGCACGGCCATCATCCGCGAAAAAGAGCGCGTGCATCTGGTGGACAAATTGGTTTTTCATCCGGTCAGAACGGCGGTGATGTGGTTCGCTGGTCATCTGGCGCGGATGCACCACGGACGGTTCAACGCATACGCCGCCTATGCGCTGTTGACGTTGCTGGTCGTGCTGGTCGTGTTTTTATTGTTCCAAACGTCGTGACAAGTCCGGTTTCCGCCGGAATTGTTGCGGCGGTGAAAAAGATTTATGGGCGCGAATGGACTGTTGCTGGAATTGATTTTCGCGCTGTGCTTTGCCGGCGCGCTGGCGGGAATTGTTGTCCCCGACCGGCGCAATCCCGCGCTGCTGGCCTGGGCCGGTTCGCTGGCGGCGCTGCTGGCGTTGTGGGCCAGCGGCAATGTCCTGTGGTCGGGCCAAATTTTCCAGGCCGAACTCTGGACCATTCGCGGGTGGGGAACGCTGGCGGTTTCGCTCGACCGTCTGTCCGCTCTTTTTCTGGCCGTGGCGGCGTTGGTGGTGCTGGCCAGTTCAGTTTATTCGGCAGGCTATCTGAAGCGGTATGCCGGACATTACAGCCTGAAGGCGCTCAATGCGTGGTATCTGCTTTTGTTTGCCGCCATCGTTCTCATCCTGATTGCGAACGACGCCCTGACCTTTCTGCTGGCGTGGGAAGCGATGTCCATTTTGAGTTATTTGCTCGTCAATTTCGAGCACCGGCGCGACGAGACCAGCCGCGCGGGTTATCTCATGCTGGTGATGGGCGAAGCGGGATTCATGGCGGTCGTTTTGGTTTTCCTGTTCTTTGGCGTGAAGGCCGGTTCGCTGGACTTTTCCGCCTTCAAGACGGCGGGCGCAAATTTCGGCAGTGCCACCCGCTGGACCATTTTCCTGCTCACGTTTTTCGGCTTCGGCGTCAAGGCGGGACTCGTGCCGGTCAACACCTGGCTGCCGCGCGCGCATCCAGCCGCGCCCGCAAATGTCTCGGCGATTTTGTCCGGCACCATCTTGAATCTGGGAATTTACGGCATCGTCCGGGTGAATCTCGACCTCCTGCCGGTGAACACCATCGGCGCGGGCGTGGTCGTGCTCGTCGTCGGGACAGTTTCCGCGCTGGTCGGAATTCTTTACGCGACCACCGAAAACGACCTCAAAGCCATGCTCGCCCACAGTTCGATTGAAAACATCGGCATCGTGACCGTCGGCCTCGGCGCGGGAATGATTTTTACCACTTACGGAAAACCCGCACTGGCGGGCATTGCGTTCATCACGGCCTTTTATCACATGATCAACCATTCGGTCTATAAATCGCTGCTGTTTCTTGGCGCGGGAACGGTGGACGACCGTGCCGGCACCCGCGATTTGAACAAGCTCGGCGGACTGATTCGCACGATGCCGTGGACGGCGGGAACTTTTCTGGTCGGCGCGCTGGCAATTTCGGCTTTGCCGCCTTTCAACGGATTTGTCAGCGAATGGCTCACGTTGCAAACCATGCTGCGTTCATCGGAACTGCCGTCAACGCTGGTGAAACTGGTTTTTGTGCTTTGCGGCGCGGGGCTGGCACTTACGGCGGCGCTGGCCGTGACGTGTTTCGTCAAAGCGTTTGCGATGGGCTTTCTGGGCATGTCTCGCTCGGAAGAAGCGGCCAAAGCCGTTGAAGCGCGCGGCACTTCCATTGTGCCGATGATTTTTCTGGCTGTGCTCTGCCTGGTGCTTGGCGTGCTGCCCACTTATGTCATTCCGGCGCTGGACTTGCAACTGCAACCCACGATGGCCAGGATGAATGGATTGATGGATAATCGGATGAATGCACAAGCCGCGACCGTCGCTAATCCAACCATCCAACAATCCACCAATCCACCAATCCAATCTTCGGCCGCCGACGCGCTTGTGCCGCCGTTCTTCGCCTCAAATCCGGCGCACAACACTTTGCCTCCCGCGTTTGTGGAGGATTTTCATAATCTGGGCGCGCAAGTCGGACAAAGCGTTCTGCCCGGACGCGGTCTGGTCGTGTTGCATCGCGGCGGCACGGAAAATCCGGTCGTCTTCGCCATGTCCACTTCCTACACGTTCGTCGCGTTGATTGTTTTGCTGCTGCTGACTTACGTTGTCATCCGCTTGTGGCTGACGCGCAGCCGGAAAGTGGAGCGGCGGCTGCGGTGGGACGGCGGAGTGCGGCGGTTGTTGCCGGAGATGACTTACACGGCGACGGGATTTTCCAATCCGGTGCGCGTGATTTTCGAAGCCGTATTTCGGCCCACGACAATTTTGGACACGCGTGAAACCGTGGCGCAGCACTTCCGCACGGCCATCCGGCGCGAGCGGGTGGCGGTGCATATTGTGGATCGCCTGGCGGTGCAGCCGGCGAAAAATGTGATGTTGGGATTGTCCCGCAGTCTGGCCGTGATGCATCACGGCCGCATCAATGCCTACACCGCTTATGTGTTGCTGGCGTTGCTGGTGACGCTGCTGTTGAGCCTTTTTTTGAAATGATGAAAACCGCGGATTTCGCAGATGGACGCAGATGATTTTATTTTAATCTGCGTATATCTGCGTTATCCGTGGTTAAAACAACAACACAAAATGAGCAAAATACAAAACATCCAAGCACAGGAAATTCTCGACTCGCGCGGCAACCCGGCAATGGAGTTTGCCTCCCTGCATAAAAACCGTCCCGCCGCATCGGGACTGATGACTCCTACCGAATCGGTGGTTTTAAAACGGTAGCGAGTCATGCAAACGACAAATTCAAACGAACCGCGCAAGCTCGCGCTTCCTTTTGCCGGTCGGAGAAAGGAAGTGGCGCAGCTTCAGCGACTGCACGAGCAACGCAAACACGTTCTCATTGTCGGCGCGGAAGGCATCGGTAAGTCGGCGCTCGTCACGCGTTTGCGTGAATCGCTCAACTTGCGCGTTTGCCCGGCGTCAGAGCGCCTGAGTGGGATTTGCGAAGCGTTGGAGCGCGAATTGGATTTGGGAGCCGGCGATCTCCACATTGTCCAGCGCAAGAATCGCCTGTTGAAGTTGCTCAAAGGAACGAAGCGTGCCGTGGTCTTTGACGGGGCAGGCTGGACAACTTCGAAACTCAGCTCATTCATCGAAAATGTCAGTGAGCGCGTGCCGGTGTGGTTGTGCGCTCGTTCGGAGCATCCGTGGGACATCGGCCACATCTGGCCTTTGCTGGTCCGCTTCGAGAAGGTCGAGATCAAACCTTTTCACCCGGCGGAGACACGCGAGTTGATTGAAACAGCCGTCCGGCTGGGCGTCGTCCCTCCCAGCATGGCAGACACGGTTGAACGGTTGCATCATCTTTGCGCTGGCAATCCAGGAGTTCTTTGCGAATTGATCGCAGGCCTCGCCACCGGCCATTACGATCCGCACAAGAAATTTGATTTGCGCCTGCTCGACCTCGACCGGCGCATCCAGTTATTGCCGGCATCCGGCAGAACCCATGCGATTTGACCATGAGCACTGAAGTTCCATTGCCTTTGAACGAGCCGCAGCAACGCCGGCTTACGGTCACATTTGCCATCCTGGAAAAACATCTGCACGAACTGCGCGAACAGCTCGAAGGCGGCCCTTGCGAACTGCGGCTCACGCATTACAACGACCCGTTCGACGCGAACGAAGCGACAGCGCTGCTGCCGGCGCTTCGTGAGACCGAAGCCCGGTTGCGGCGGATGGCCGATGAGCTTGGTCTGGGCGCGCTCACCGAACCGGTGCGCTGGACGCACGTGGCCGGGCTGGAACTGGACGGCATCAATCTTTACGGCTGCCGCGCCGATGCCGGCTTGAGCGGTTACGGCGCAGTCGCGCCCGCCACCGCCGAATACCTCGAACGTGAAATTCCCAAACTTGAATCCGCCGTGCGGCAGGTTTTGCAGCGGTTGATTCATCCAGGCGCGACCGGAAAGCAACCGTCTCATGGCTGACTTTGAATTCCTCCTTCATCGCATCAGCGCCCTCGCGGAAGATTTCAAGTTCGCGAACCTCCGCCAGCAAATCGCCGCGTGCTGCAACCAGTTTCACGCGCACGATGGGATTGACGTGGCTGTGTTTGGCCGGTTCAAGGCAGGCAAAAGTTCGTTTCTAAATCATCTCACGGGGCAGGCCGTGTTGCCTATTGGCGTCGTTCCATTAACGGCAGTCATCACGCGCCTGCGCTACAGGCCAGGCAAACGAACTGAAGTTCGGTTTTTGGACGGGCGCGTCGAGACGGTCCCGGTCAGTGACATCGGGCTTTTCGTCGGCGAGAACGAAAATCCTGAGAACCGGAAACAGGTCGCCGCGGTGGAAGTGGAGTTGCCGGAGTTGAAACCGTTCGCGCCGCTGCAATTCGTGGACACGCCGGGCCTCGGCAGCGCGTTCGCGCACAACACCGAGGTCGTGCTGAACTGGCTGCCGAACGTAGGCGCGGCGATCGTAGCGGTCAGTTCCGATGCGCCGCTCTCGGAACGCGACCTGGCTCTGCTCGATGAACTCCGGCGGCACACTCCAAAGATTGTTCTGCTGCTGACCAAGGCGGATTTGCTCACCGAAGCGCAGCGGGTGGAAGTGCTGGCATTCGTCCGCCAACAATTGAACCGTAGCAGCCGACGTGAGGAGGCTCAAACTTCAAAATCCGAAATCAGTCAGAGCCTCCTCACGTCGGCTGCTACGAAGTCTGCCGAAAAGAATGACGCTTTTGAGTTACCTGTGTTCTTCTACTCCATCAAGCCGGAGTTGGCGGGGTTGAAGCCGATACTGCTGAAAGAATTGTTCCAGCCCTTGTTGCAACATCAGGCCGAAGCCACCAGCCAGATTGCCCGGCACAAGTTCCTCTCCCTAATCAGCCAGACGCTCAATTATTTGCAAATTGCGCTGGCCGCCGCCACGCAGGCTGAATCCTCCCGGCAGGCGTTGCGTGAGAAACTGGCCGAAGAACGCCGCCACTTCGATTCGTTGCGTGAGGAATTGCGCGTGATGGCCAATCAATGGTCAGCGCAGGCGCTGGACTGGTCGCTTGACCGGCTGCAACCGGCCAAACGGGATTTGCAGGGAAAAGTAACGGTGGAATTGCAAATGCAGTTTGCCCGATGGCAATTGCGTCTGCCGGCGTTCATCGAGGCTTACGGCCATTGTTTGCATGACTTTCTGAACCGCGAAATCAGCCGGACCTCGCACACGCAACGCGCCATGTTTTGCGAGCCGCTCGCCAAAGTGCGTCAGCATCTCGCGCGATCGCTGCGCGCGTTCCAGGACCGGTTGGCGGCGCACGTGAAAACCGCCTTGGGACTTTCCCTTACGCCGCATGAGTTCAACCTGGAAGTATGCGAGCCTTCCGCGCCGCCCGTGTCGGTCGGTGTGGCTTTTGACGTGCCGCTGGACCTGCTCGGTTACTTGATTCCGATGACGCTGGCCCGGCCTTTGGTGGAACGCCGCCTGTCCCGCCGGGCGCGTTATGAGGTGGAGAAAAATCTTTCCCGGCTGGCCGCCGACTGGCGCAACCGCATCAGCGTGGCCATTGAGGAATTGCGTGCCCAGACCGAGCGATACGCCCGGGACGAACTGGCCACGCTGGAGCAAATGCTCGCACAAACCAACTCGAACGAACCGCAACTGCGCGAGGCCATTCGGGAACTTGAAGCCGCCCGGTCGCAGTTGAAGACCGAATGATGGGCGGTTGCTAAAAACGGTTCGGAGGGGCGAACTCCGCGCATCCCCATTATACCGGAAAGTCGGGGACTCGTATAACTCGCCGCTCCGATTCAACCTTGTTACGATTTATCGCATTATGAAAGTCCGCTGGCTCAACCGCACCGTCCTCGGCATCGGACTGTTGGCCTTTTCAACGTTGGGACTCCGTGCCGGCCCGCCGTTTGTCACCGACGATCCCGAGCCGGTGGATTATCAGCACTGGGAATTCTACATTGCTTCCCAGGATGCCAAAATGGGCGGTGACTGGTCGGGCACCGCGCCGCATTTCGAGTTGAACTACGGCGTTGTTCCCGATGTGCAACTTCATCTCATTGCGCCGCTGGCTTACGATGTGCCTCCTGCCGGGAGCGCGCATTATGGTTATGGCGACACCGAGCTGGGCGTGAAATTCCGATTTATTCAGGAAACGAATTACCTGCCCCAGGTCGGAATTTTTCCCTTGTTTGAAGTGCCGACCGGCAGCGCCCGGGACAATCTCGGCAACGGTCATTTGCAGACATTCCTCCCGGTGTGGCTGCAAAAAAGCTGGGGATCCTGGACAGTTTACGGCGGCGGCGGTTACGGCATCAATTCCTTCTCCGGCAATCAAAACTGGAACTTTGTGGGAGGCGTACTGCAAAAGCAGGTCCTGCCCAACGTGCTCATCGGCGCGGAGGTCTATCATCAATCACTTCTGGAAACTGATTTTCCCAACAGCGGCACCGCGTTCAATGTCGGCACGGTCATTGATTTCACCGAACATCAGCATCTGCTCTTCTCCGCCGGCCGTTCGATTGACGGCCCGACGGATTTTCAGTGCTACATCGCCTGGCAATTCACCTTCGGCCCGGAATTTTTCCATTCGATCAGCCGTTCATTTCGTAGCGGCGCCTCGGTAGAGCGCCGCATCTCTCCGTCAGATTAAAAAGTGCGGCTCCCTGCCGGGAAGCCGCTACGCCAGTTTTTCTTTGTTGCTTCGTTCCTTTGTTGTTCAATGGATTTGTGAACGTTCCGGCGACAGAAAAACAACCGCCTCGCTGGCTCAATCGCACTGTGCTCGGCATCGGGCTGGCGTCGCTGCTCAGCGACTGGTCGCACGAAATCGCCACCACCATCCTGCCCGCATTCCTCGCCTCCATGGGCGCGGCGGCCGCCTGGCTGGGCGTGATTGAAGGTGTCGCCGACGGCCTGTCCAGCTTCGCCAAGATGGCGTCCGGCTTTTACACGGACAAATTCCAGCGCCGCAAACCCATCGCCGTGGTTGGTTACCTCGTCACCGCACTCGGCACGGCGTCTTTCGGACTGGCAACGGCGGCGTGGCACATCCTGATTTCACGGTCACTCGCGTGGCTGGGACGCGGCGTGCGCACGCCCGTGCGCAAGGCATTGCTCGCCGCCGCTGTCACGAAGGAAACCTACGGTCGCGCCTTCGGCTTTGAACGGATGATGGACACCGTCGGCGCAATCGTCGGCCCGGCCACGGCTTTTGTTTTGTTCGCTGCGCTGCGCCACAATTACCGCCACATTTTCCTACTGACGCTCATTCCCGGTACTTGCGCCGCCGGAGTCATTGCGTTTTTAGTCCGGGAAAAAGAGCGCAAACCCGTGGCGCACATTTCGTTCGGCGAACGGCTGCGTTTGCTGCCGCAGCCTTACCGGAAATTTCTTGTGGCCGTCGGAATTTTCGGCGCGGGCGACTTCGCACCCACACTGTTGATCCTGCTGGCAACCCAAAAGCTCACGCCGACGCTGGGCCCGGCTGTGGCCGCCAGCGTCGCCGTCGGATTTTACGTGCTGCGAAACGTTTACTACGCCGGATTCGCCTACGTGGCGGGCGGATTGGCGGACCGTTTCGAAAAACAGTACGTGCTGGCGGCCGGTTACGCACTGGCGGCGATAATGGCGGCGTTGATTGTGGCCGCGCCGATGACCATCTGGCTGCTCGGCATTATTTTCATTCTCAGCGGCATGCACGTGGCGATTGGGGAAACGCTTGAAGACTCGTTCTGCGCGGAACTGGTGGACGAGAAACATCACGGCATGGCGTTCGGCGTGCTGGCCACCGTAAACGGTGTCGGCGATTTCCTGTCGAGTATCATCGTCGGCGCGTTATGGACGGCGAAGGGCACCAGCGTGGCATTCGGTTACAGCGCGGTCTTATTTTCCCTCGGCGCGCTGCTGGTATTCAGAACAAAACCTCCAACCACGGAGGGACGCGGATGAACACGGATTGAAACCACGAAATACACCAAATACACGAAAGCTTGGCCGGTGAATTGTGACGGGGCGGTACTTCAACCAGGTCCCGTCACGCCGGAATGAACCCTTTTCTGTTTTGTTCAGCCCTGATAACTATCTGCCAGGGTGCAGGTTTTCATTTTGATGCCGGACCTTTCAGCGCGTCCAGCTCGGCTCGGGCTCTTTTATACTCTACAAAATCCTGTACTCCCGTCGCCGTGGACTTTTGAAAAAGGTTTGCGGCACCCTCCTTGTCCCCAGCCAGCAAGTGTTTCATTCCGGCATAATAGTTGGCTTCACAAAGATGATCCGCATGTTCTCCCGGCGTCCGGGCCGGGCCGCCTGCCGCGGCCAAAAAATCCTGCTCGGACATCGAGCCCACCAAAAACGCCTCTATGTTGTACGGCCATTCCGTGTCTTGAGTTTTGGTTCGGGACTGAAAATGGTGTTCCAGCTCTTTCGTGGCCGTTTCCATCCCGCTCGCCTTGGAACGAAGAACCCAGATGTGAAATCGTGAATAATCCAGCGACGCATCCATTCTCAGTGCGTCGTTGAAACTTTCAAGCGCGGCAGACGGTTCCGACTGTTCTAGTTGCAGGCAGCCGCGCAAGGCGTATCCCAGGGCGTATCTGGGATTGATCTCGATGGATCGGTTGCAGTCAATCATGGCATTGGTGTTATCCTGAAGGCAGAAACGGATCTGACTGCGGACTAAAAAGGCCGCGGCGTTGGTCGGGTCGAGGTCAAGGCAGCGGGTGATGTCCAGCGTGGCCCCATCGAAGTCTTGCAGACGTTTTTTGGCATAGGCACGGGTTTCATAGGCGCGCGCGAAATCGGGATAGAATTTGATGGCCTTGGAGCAGTCGGCCAGCGCATCATGATAGTCTTTGAAATGCAGTCGGACCATGCCGCGAGAGTTCCACGCGCCTGAATTCCAAGGGTCCAGTTCAATGGCGCGGGTCAGGTCGGCCAGGGCACCGTCGAAATCCTTAAGACGGTACCGGCAAAAACCGCGCCCGCTAAAAGCCCAGGCATCTTCGGGGTCCCACTCAATGGTTTTGGTGAAATTGGTGATCGCCTCAGAAAAAAAGTTGGTGCGCATCTGGCTCATGCCCGTCATGAGCCAGACCGGGTCCGTTTCAAAATTGGTCGCGATGCTTCGGGACAGATTCGTCGGGTCCATTCCCGACAACAAGACGGCCGCCATCGCGGATTCCATTGCTTTCAGGCTGTTAGTTTCATAGCGAAACCCGAACAAGGCGCGAAAGGTGAAATAACCGGCGTAGTGCGTCGCGCAAATCTGCGTTGGCCACGACTCAAACATTTTCTCGCCGGAAATGGCCTGCTGACAGAGTTGTCCGATGCGATCCCCGGCGGTGTTCGTCAATATCTTCAAATCGCTGACCGACCCGTTTGAATTGAGATGAAACTGAATTCTGGCCTGGCCGGTATTGGTCGGGGCGAATTTCATTTTGTACGCGCCGACGTTCCATCGCCACTGAACTGTTTCGGCAATTCTCTGGCAGTACTTTCCCGACAATTCAGTCATCGGGACCGGCGGCAAGCCGTAGGTAGACAGAGAGATTTGAGTCTGGATTCCGGCGGTTGAATTGGTTGTGGCTGAAGCAGCATGAGGCGGTGCAGGGATGTCCGAGCTGTTTTCGGGAAGGTTTTCACAACCGACGAGCAAAAACAAAAACCAGACACCCAGAAAGGATGTCACCAATTTGCGGACGTCTGGGAAACAGCGCCGATTCACAACGGGAGTTTGGCATGAGACAAGGGCGAAAGCCAGAATGAAGCAGAACCCTGTGGCGGATTTGGCGGGCCACGCTGAACAGTGTTCATGCCAAGTCAAGTTACGGGCTGGTGACAAGTGTGATGCACATTGCCTTTTGCGGTCTCTGTGGTTTGAATCGGTGTCCATCCGTGTTCATCCGTGGTTAAGATAGGTTTCTCTTGTGCCTCTTGCGCCTTTTTGTGGCAAAGATTTCGTGTGCTTCGTGTATTTCGTGGTTTCCGTCTTCGCTGCGCTTCGACGCGACAAGCAACATGCCGTTCTTCCCAAAGTAATTCGTGTAAATTCGTGAAATTCGCGTCAAGGTGTTTCCGCCTCCAAAATTGAATTGTCCCCTGCTCCATTTCGCGGCAATCTTATGGTTCCTATGCGACAGGTGAACCTTGGCATGATTGGCGGCGGCACTGTGGGCAGCGGCGTGTTTCACGCGCTCCAGCTCAACGGCGGCCTCATGGCCTCGCGCATCGGCGTGAAAGTCGCCGTCCGCAAGGTGGCCGTGAAGGCTTTCAACGAGCCGCGGCCTTATCCCATCCCGCGTTCGCTCATGACCACCGACTGGCAAGGCGTCATCGCCGACCCGCAAGTGGACATCGTCACCGAACTCGTCGGCGGCACGACCATCGCCCGGACAATGGTGCTGGCCGCGCTCAAGCTCGGCAAACCGGTCGTCACGGCCAACAAGGCATTGCTGTCCGCGCACGGCGAGGAACTGTTTGCCGCGGCCAAGAAATACGGCACGAATCTTTATTATGAGGCGAGCGTTTGCGGCGGCATTCCCATCATCAAATCGCTGCGCGAAGGGTTTGTCGGCAACCGCATCAACGCGCTCTACGGCATCGTCAACGGCACCTGCAATTACATCCTCACCCGGATGAAACTGGAAGGCGCGGACTTCACCGATGTGCTCGCCGACGCGCAAAAGCATGGTTACGCCGAGACGCCGCCGGACCTGGACATTGACGGCCACGATGCCGCGCACAAGATCGGCATCCTGGCGTCGCTCGCGCACGGCTTCTGGGTGAGCCCGAAGAAAATCCACGTCGAAGGCATCCGGCATGTTTCCGCATTGGACATTAAATTTGCAAGTGAGCTCGGTTACACAATCAAGCTCCTTGGAATTATCAAACAAATTGACGATTTACGATTGACGATTGACGCGGCCAAAAACAAACCGGCTCGTAAATCGAATATCGGAAATCGTAAATGCAGAGTGCAGGTTTCGGTTTATCCGACGCTGGTGCCGAACGCACATGTGCTCGCCAGCGTGAATCACGTGTTCAATGCCGTGTTTGTGCGCGGCGACATCGTCGGCGACACGCTGTTTTACGGTCGCGGCGCGGGCAAGGACGCCACGGCCAGCGCGGTGTTGAGCGATCTGGCGGACGCGGCGCTCGATTTAAAGTCCGGCAGCAAACAGCGTGTGCCGCCGTTTGTGCCGCATGAATGTGCCGGCGCGGTCGTGCCGATCGCGGACGCCGTCTCGCAGTATTTTCTCCGGCTCAACGTCGTGGACCAGCCGGGTGTGCTGGCCAAAATCTCCGCCATTTTCGGCGCGGCGAAGATTGGCATCTCGTCCGTCATCCAGCCGGAAGGCCACGAGGGCAAAAGCGTGCCGCTGATTTTCATGCTGCATTACGCGACCAACGGCGCGGTCAACGGCGCCTTGAAAAAAATCAGCCGGCTGCCGGTCATCAAAGGCAAGCCGGTGATGATTCGCGTCGAGAATTTTGAGTAATCACCCGTAGCGGCGCGTCGGCAGACCGCCGCAAACTTCAAAACGGCGGCGTTCTGCCGAGACGCCGCTACACCGCAATACCAGATTGCTTTTAATAATTGACAAGCCGCGTTAAGGGCTTTATAAGGACGATATGACGACGCTAACCATTACCAAAGCCCGCGCCAACCTTTCCGCATTGCTCGAAAAAGCCAAGCGGGGCGAGGACATCGGCATCGTGTCCGGCGACCAGATCGTGGCATTGCGACCTGTGACAGTGTCATCCGATGATTACGCCTGGCGCGAATACGGCGCGACGCCGGCGGAACTGGTGCGTTTTGAGAAGCGGATGGAACAACACATTTCAGCGGAGCGTAAGCGCGGGAAAATCAAACGTTTCTCCGGCAATCTGGAAAAGGATCTGGCTGATTGAAACCGCTGGATTTAAGCGGGCCGTTCCGCGCGCGCGTCCGGGATTATCCCAAAGAGACTCGTGGGAAAATCGGCCTAGCGTTGCAACATCTGGAGCGGGATTTCGGCCATCCGCACTGTCATCAGGGTTTGGGTATTCGCAAGCTGACGGGGAACTTTTTTGAAATCCGGGTGGGGCTGGACATCCGGCTGGTTTTTCAAAATCGAGCCGATTGCCTGTTGTTTGTGATGGCCGGCAATCACGACGAAGTGCAAAAGTTCCTGCGCGGACATTGAATTCCAATTCCGCACTTTTCAAACGCCGGGCATCTGACTATTCTGCTGTTCTCGAAAATTCAACATGGCTCTAATTGTTCAAAAATACGGCGGCACTTCGGTGGGCAACCCGGAGCGCATCAAAAATGTCGCGGCGCGCGTGGCCAAATACCGCGCCCAAGGCGACCAGGTCGTCGTAGTCGTGTCCGCGATGAGCGGCGTGACGGATAATTTGATCAAACTGGCCAAGGAAATCATGCCGCTGCCCAGTGAACGTGAAATGGACGTGCTGCTCGCCACGGGCGAACAGCAGACCATCGCGCTCACGGCCATTGCGTTGCACGCGTTGAACGTGCCGGCGGTATCGCTCACCGGCCCGCAGGCGGGCATCGTCACCGACGTGGTCCACACCAAGGCCCGGATCCACAACATCACGCCGAAAAAAGTCCACGAGCTTCTAAAATCGGGCAACGTCGTAATCGTGGCCGGTTTCCAAGGCGAGACGCCGGAAGGCCAGATCACGACACTGGGCCGCGGCGGTTCGGATTTGACGGCCATTGCGCTCGCCGCCGCGCTCAAGGCTGATCTCTGCCAGATTTACACGGACGTGGACGGCGTCTATACCGCCGACCCGCGCATCGTGCCGACCGCGAAGAAGCTGCCGGAAATTTCCTACGACGAAATGCTCGAACTGGCGAGCCTCGGCGCGAAGGTGATGCAGAGCCGCTCGGTTGAATTTGCCAAAAAATTCGGAGTGGTCTTTGAAGTCCGCTCCAGTTTGAACGACAACCCCGGAACCATTGTGAAAGAAGAAACCAAAAGCATGGAAGGCGTCGTCGTGCGCGGCGTCTCGCTCGACAAAAACCAGGCCAAAATCACGCTCGTCGGCGTGCCCGACAAGCCCGGCGTGGCGGCGCGCGTCTTCAAGGCGCTCGGCGACGCGACCGTCAACGTGGACATGATTGTGCAAAACATCAGCCACGGCACCGGCACGCCCCAGACGGACATATCGTTCACGGCGGACAAGCCGGATTTGCTCAAGGCGCAGAAGGTCATTGATGGCCTGAAGAAGGAACTCGGCCTGCGCGAGGTGATCACCGCTGAGAAAATCGGCAAGCTGTCCATCGTCGGCGTCGGCATGAAAAGTCACACCGGCGTGGCCGGAAAACTGTTTGAAACGCTGGCGAAGGAAGGCGTGAACATTGATATGATTTCCACCAGCGAAATCAAAATCTCCGTCGTGATTGACCTGGCCAAGGGCGAAGCCGCGATGAAAGCCGTTCACGCGGCGTTCATCAGCTGATTCTTTTAAGAATCATAACCTTGCGGAAGGTATGATGTTTGCGCGCCGTTGGCCTGGCGAATTTCAAACCGGTTCCGACACGCGCTGGATTTCCACCGCCTTGCCGGTGGCGTCATCAATTTCAATGAGTGCGCCGTGTAACCGCACGCGATCTTTCGCCACTTCAAATCGCTGGGGCATGTTGGTGAGAAAACGTTTGAGGACCGGCTCGATTTCGCGGCCGAGCACGCTTTCGTGCGGACCGGTGAAGCCGGCGTCACTCAAATACGCCGTGCCGCCGGGGAAAATCTGTTCGTCCGCCGTCTGCACGTGCGTATGCGTGCCCACCACCGCGCTCACCTGGCCGTCCAGCATCCGCGCGAACGCGATTTTTTCCGAGGTCGCCTCGGCATGAAAATCCACGAAGATGATTTTGGTCTGCTGGCGGAGGCGTTTTACTTCGTCGAGCGCGAGGAGAAACGGATTTTCCAGCGGCGGCATGAACGTGCGGCCCTGCGCGTTCAATACCGCAATCGAAATCGGACTTTGGACTTTGGACTTTAGACTTTGGACTTCAAATATGGCGCTGCCCTGGCCGGGGGTGCCGGGCGGATAATTCAGCGGGCGCAGAAAGCGTTTTTCGTTCTGGAGCAGTTCCATGACTTCCTTCTGGTCCCACAAATGATCGCCGCTGGTGATAACGTCCACGCCGGCGGAGAAGATTTCCCCGGCGGTCTTGGGCGTGATACCGGAGCCGCCGGCGGAGTTTTCGCCGTTGGCGATGACGAAATCGGGCGCATGTTGTTGCCGTAGTTTGGGAAGCAGTTCCGCAACCGCGCGCCGGCCCGGTTGTCCCACGATGTCGCCGATGAAGAGCAGGTTCACGGGACAATTTTAACCGGGAAACACACGAAACACACGAAAGAAAGCGACCATGAAAAGACGCGAAGAACCCGATTCTTTCCGAAGAAAAGGGATAAGCATGAAAGTTTCCTGCCCTGCAAACGGCCATTCAGCGAAACAACCGGTCAGTTTGTTTTCGCCGGGCGGTTTTGTTCCCTGCCATTGCAATAACTCTCAGGCGGACCGAGATAGCTGGGCTTCACTCCGCCAAGGTCCACAACCAGTTTCTGCAACACGATGCCGGGGTCAACCATCCAGAATTTCAGCGTGTGATAACCGGATTTCGTCAATGGGTGCGTCGTGTGGCCGTAGCGCGCGTTGTCTTCCACGGATTTCTCCCAGTTGCGGTTTCCGTTCTGGGCGCTGTATTTTTGCGGAACCAGCGTCACCACCTGCGGCGCCTGATCATCAAATGACACTGCATAGCAAAGTCCGCGGCCCGGAACAAAATTCAAGGTTGGGGCCAGGATGGCGGCAACATCAACTTTCCCGGTGCTGAACAAATACATCTGGTATTCGAGGCGGGGGGAATCTTTTCCTGGTATGGCGCTGGGTGCGTCCACGGGCGCCTCGGTCCTCATGCCGGACAAGGTGCGGCCATAATCGTCAATCTTGATCCAGCGGTTGGTGCCGGCGTCAATTTTTCTTGTGTAGTGTTCCGCCTCGATGGAAACAAAGCCATCACCCTCCATGAAGCCTTGCAGGGAATCGCGCGTTACCTCCGTTGGATTGAAGGCATTTACTTTTACAGTAACATTCGTACCAGCTCCGGCGAGTGTTACCGTGCCGCTGGTCATGTCCTTCGAGGCCTTATTCCAATCCACGCTGATCCACAGGCGTCTGTCTTTTTCGACCGTTCCTTTGGTTTCGTCGAGCACAATCCAAGGATCGCTGGCAGTGGCGGTGAATTCAAAAGGCGTCTTTCCCTTGTTAAACACGTCAATGTAATGGCGTTGCCGGTTGAACACATCGAACTTCGGCAGTATCGCATCGCCCGGATCGCCGGGCCAGGCAGCTTCGGAACCCTGCACGGCGATGCCCATTGCCGCCGCACCCGGCACTTCAATCTCGGCAAGTTTGATGGCGTCCAGGTTGTTTTGGGGCGGGTCCCGCCAGGTCGTGTAACCGATATGTGACTGATCCATGAAATGGTTCCATTTGCCATGGGCAAACGTCTGGTTGAAATAATTCATCAAATTCGTGTCTGCCTGGAAGAGCGCCCGGGTTTCCGCCGCCATGCCGTTGGCGCTGGCCCGGCCCTGGCGGACGTACAACGCGTTCATTGCGGCGGCAAGGTACAATTCATTCACCAGTGCGCTGGCCTTGGTGGGGAACAACACCAATTCGTAAAATGCATCCCGTTTGGCGTCCGGCAACTGGCTGTAAATCTTTTCCGCTTTGGCGGCGATGGCTTTGAAGTCCGCCACCACATTTTCCGCTTCCTGATAATTGACCAGGCTATAGGTGTTTGGCTCAAGCAACTCGGGTTTGCGGCGGCCGTTGTATCTGGTGTACTTGGTGATGATGTCGGCGATGTCTTTGGCGGACGCCGGCCCGAATTCCCGCTCTGCCCACAACCGGGTGAATTCGTCAAAGTTCGTGTTGCCCCACCGGTCCGTGTCCCAAGCCAGGTTCATGAAATATTCGAGGGGAAACTCGTAACCCTTGAAGTGGCCCACATTTACGATCCAGATACGGTCGGCGCCATATTGTTTCGCGAGCGACATCTGGTCCCAGATCTTGGGAATCGGGCTGGTGTTGAGCCACTGGTAGCTTCGCGGCCCGCCGTGGTAGTCGAAGTGATAATAAACCCCTGCGCCGCCGGCCCGCTTGCGCTCTTCGGCGGTGGGCAGACGGCGGACGTTGCCCCAATTATCCTCGGCCCACAGCAGCGTCACATCATCCGGGACGCGCATGCCCGCGTTGTAAAAATCCTGCACTTCCTTGTAAAGACACCAAAGCTGCGGCACTTTCGTGACGTCGGGATTGACTTCTTCGGCGATGATTTTCCGCTGAACGTCCACGATTTTTTCCAGCAACGCCATGTTTGCCTCCGGGCCTCCGGGGGCCATCTCGGTATCATTCGCGCCGCGCAAACCGATGGTAATGAGGCTTTCGTAGTCCTTGTTTCGCCGGATGCCTTCGCGCCAGAAGTTTTCAAGGACGTCCGGATTTTTGGCATAGTTCCAACTTCCCAATGTCTTTTGATACCGCCGGTCCCATTCCTTTTGTGCCCGCAGCATCGGCTCCTGATGCGAGGTGCCCATGACGATGCCGTATTCATCCGCGAGCCGTGGATTTTCCGGATCGTCTTCATTGAAGGCATTGTTCCACATGGCTGGCCAGAGATAGTTGCCCTTCAGCCGCAGGATCAACTCGAACAACCTGATGTAAAACTGGTGGTTGTAATTGGCCACGCCTGGCGGGACGGGCGGGTTGGTGCTGACAGCGACCGTGCCGTATTTGCTGTAAATCCAATTGCTCAAATCCGGCGCTTCGTCGTTCAGAAAGATGCCACGGTATTTGACTGCGGGCGGCCCTTGCACATATTTGCCCGCCTTTACAAAGAGCGCGTCCTTGTGTTCGGGCGTGACGTCAGCCCACCAATACCATGGGGACACGCCTATTCCCCCGGACAGATCGTAGATACCATAGATGGTTCCCCGCTTGTCGCTGCCGGCGATGACCAGTCCGCTGGCAACGCCGGGCAAAGGTTCAGGCACGACCTGGATGAAAAACGATTCCCATTTGCCGGTAATCGGCGAGGCGTCAATTTTGTGGTCGGCGATTAGACGGTCCATGATCCGGCTTTTTCCAATCGTGCCGATGATAATGGCATTTCCCCCGAGATCTTTTTCGTTGTGAGTGATGGTTGGGGTAAGACCGGTGACACGGGCTATGTCTGATTGCAGATCGGCGGCGGCGCGGGTGACCCCCGCAAAATCATTTGTATCCACATAAATTTTCGCCGGGCCGCCCGGCTGAACAATCGGGAAACTGCCCGGACCACCAGCCTTCTCCACATATTGGGCCTGGCCGAGGGCAAAACCGTTGGGGATAAAAATAAAAAGGCCCAAGCCGGCCAGCGGAAAGATTTGGTTCAAATTCATTGTTCCAAAAGATTTTAGTGACAGCTTCAACGATTTGCGATGCCAAAGTGCCGGCCGGCAAGGTTGAAGGCTGCTCCTGGTTGCTTGAAAAATCGGCGTGCCAGCCTCATCCCAATCTGGCAGGCTCGCTGCCGTCCCGGTTGATCCTTATGAAAATAAAAAATGGACTCTTGTTTCTGGCAACGCTGCCCGCGTGGTTTATGGCTGTTGGCGATCAAGCCGCGGAACTGCCGATCACGCCTGGTCCGTTCCAGCCCACAATGGAATCGCTGACAAATTATTCCTGTCCCGAATGGTTCCGCGACGCGAAGTTTGGCATTTGGGCGCATTGGGGGCCTCAGGCCGTGCCCATGGAGGGCGATTGGTATGCGCGCAAAATGTATCAGCAAGGCTCACCCGATTACCTGGATCACCTGGCGCGCTATGGCCATCCGTCCACGAATGGCTGGAAGGACATCATTCCGCTTTGGAAAGCCGGGAAATGGGAGCCGGAGAAACTGATGGCGCTCTACAAGAAAGCCGGCGCGAGATATTTCGTCAGCATGGGCACCCATCACGATGATTTTTTCCTCTGGAATTCCCAGTTGCACAAGTGGAATGCTGTCAACTACGGACCGCACCGTGACGTGGTGGGGGTCTGGCAGAAGGCCGCGAAGAAACAAGGGCTGCCCTTCGGGGTTTCCGAACATCTCGGCGCGAGTTTCACCTGGTTTCAGGACAGCCACAAGTCCGACCACACCGGTCCGTTCGCCGGAGTGCCGTACGACGGAGCCAACTCAAATTACTGGGACCTCTACCATTTCCCCGCCGAGCCCGGCGACACCGGTTGGTACAGCAAAAACCCCCGCTGGCAGCAGCAATGGTTCAACGAAATCAAGGAACTGGTGGACCATTATCACCCCGACCTGCTTTACAGCGACGGTGGGGTGCCATTTGGCAATGAAGTGGGTTTGAGCCTGATCGCCGATTTATACAACGACAGTATCAAGCACAATGACGGCAAGCTGACGGCCGTTTACAATTGCAAACAACCTTCCGATGGTCGCTGGGTACAGGACTTTGAACGCGGGGTCAATGGCGGCATCAATCCGTATCCGTGGCAGACGGACACTTCGATCGGCGACTGGTTTTACAACCGCCATTGGAAATACCAGCCGTTGAGCTGGACGGTCCACATGCTGGTGGACATCGTCAGCAAGAACGGCAATCTGCTCCTCAACGTCGTCCTGCGCCCGGATGGTTCGCTGGACCCGGAAGTTGAAACCATGCTGCACGAGCTGGCCGGCTGGACGGCAGTGAACGGCGAGGCGATTTACGGCACGCGTCCGTGGTTGATTTTTGGCGAAGGCCCGACGCAGGTGAAGGGCGGCGCGTTCAAGGAAAATTTTCAATACACTGCCAAGGACATTCGTTTCACCACGAAGGGCAAAACCCTTTATGCCATCGCGCTTGGCTGGCCGGACGGCGGCCAACTGACCATCAAATCCCTCGCCCGGGCCGGCGACGCGGGCATGAATAAAATCAAAAGCGTGGAGCTTCTGGGATACAAGCACAAGTTGCAATTCGAGCAGACCACCGAAGGATTAATGGTGACTTTACCGCCGTCCAAATTGAGCGATCTGACCTGCACGTTGAAAATTACGGGCAGCAACTTGAAGCCGGTGACCCCGCCGGTGGTGTCCCGGTAATTCGGGGGACCCTGTTCAAGTTCAAGTGTCCGTCACAACTGTTTCAGCGGCCTTTGGCCTCCGGTTGCGTTTTTCATTCCGGAGACCAGATGCGGAATTCCCCGCTGCAATGCAGCAGCGCCATCAAATACAACAGTCCATCGTAATAACGATGCTGTCCCGACGGAATAGGAGCATCCCAGAGCGCTTCGACAAACTGTCTGGCACGCGGATTGGTTGCCGCCAGACTTGCGACGGCGTTCATCGCCATCAAACCGGTTGAGTGTTCGGCGGCAAGTTGACTGCCCTCCAGCGTGAATTGGCTGCCATAGGTGGAAAAACCTTTGGCCTCGAAAAATGCCTGAAGCCGGTCGCTCAACTGTCTTTCCCGGGCATCCTTGCGCCACCAGGACCAATCCACCGACCAGTTCATGGCGGTGCGCCACGCGTCGAACCTAAAATCCACCGTGTTCGTGTTCCAGGAACTGGCGTGCGGTGTCCCGTCGAAATTGGCATAGTCCGGCGCGAGTCCCGTGGCTGGATGGGTCGCGCGTTGAAAGAAATCACGGCTGGCCGTGGCGGCCGCCGTCCAAAAATCCCGGTCCGCCGGCGGTCCCCAGCGCGCCCACAATTCATAAAAAGCGGGCAAATGATAGGAAGGGTCCGTGTGGTCCGGCCTTTCACTGCTCGGGGAAAAACGAACCATTTTGTGCTCCGCATTGAAGAGCGGTCCGGCGGTCACCGTCAGGCTCGAGTTGGTGTTTCTCCGGGCCATGAAAACCGGACCGGTAATCTCCGCCCGGTGCCGCAGGTTGGTCAGCAACCGGTCGGCTTCAGCCTTGTAATTGTAAATCCCCGTGCCGCTGCCCCAGCGATTGGCCGCAAAGTATAGCGCCATTACAAAATACTCCTCGCCGTCCGGCGCAACAAATTCGCTGTTGGGAATGGCATTGGTTTTTAATGACCATGAGAAAAAGCCGTAGGAAGGATGAACGGGCGAGTCGTGGTACATGTAAGTTTTCGCCCAATTCCAGATCGCATCGAACTCGGCCTTCCGGTTCATTTGCACCGCGATCATCATGCCGTAAGACATGCCTTCGGTACGCACATCGTGGTGGGCGATGTCCGTGACATAGGCGAGCGCGCCGTTGACATTGGTTCCAGCGGGAAAATAAACCGCCTGCGTCCCCGGGTTACCGTGGAACAGTTGTTGGAAGGCGGCATTGATTTTATTGGTCACTTCCCCGGGGAAATGTCCGGCTTCGACGAACAGATTGCGGTATTGGCCGGTGGCGAAGGCCCCGGAATTCGGGGGAAGCTGCGGTGGTCCGGCGAAAAGAACGCAACCAGCGGATACAGCGAGCGTTGCGATGCCGGTTTTTACGGCGAGCGACTGTTTCATCAGCCGGTTCCTGGCGATCTGAAGGTTGGTCATATCATTCACTCACTTTCTCTCCCGTTGCTTCCAAAGCGTCCACTAAACTGCATGCTCATTTGCCGCGGAATGGACAATATTATGATTTGCATGGACAATTCTCCTAAAAAATTGTTTTTTCTGACGCGATAATTCACCAATTGACTTATGCGACTCAAACACTGCCGCATTTTTATTTTTGCCTGCATGGCGTTGCTGGCCGCGACCGGTGACCGATTGACGCTTGGGGCGGCTGAGACCAACAATGCGTCCCTACCCTTCGTCAGCCCGATGTTTGGCGACAACATGGTTCTCCAACGTGGCAAGGCAAACCGGTTTTGGGGATGGGCAAAGCCCGGCCAGGCAATTCGGGTGGAAATGGCCGGCCAGACGGCGACGGTCGTAGCGGGACCGGATGGCCGCTGGCAGGCAGAGGTCAAGGTCCCGCCGCCGGGAGGTCCTTACACGGTTAAAATTACCGGGCCGGATCAAAACGTGGTATTGCATGAAGTATTGGTGGGTGATGTTTGGCTGTGCGGCGGCCAATCCAACATGGAACTTGGCTTGGGCCGGACACGAAATGGTGACGACGAAATCAAGTCGGCGAACCATCCGGAAATCCGGCTCTTCAAGGTTCAGCAACATGTTTCGTATTCCCCCACGGCCGTCCTGCAAGGTTCATGGAAAATTTGTTCGCCGCAAACCGTTGCCGAAGGCGGGGGCTTTTCGGCGGTCGCTTATTTCTTCGGGCAAAATTTGCAGGACGAACTTCATGTGCCCATCGGTTTGATTCAAGATTGCTGGGGCGGCACCCCGGCTGAAAGCTGGATGAGCCCGGAAACACTTCATCAGCTGAAGGATTTTGACCCGCTGCTGTCGGAAATCGAAAGGTTGCACGCCAAAGGCGGACCGGAATACGGCAGTTTCCTCATGCATTGGCTGGATGAATATGACGTGGGATCGCAGAGCAATTCCTGGGCGGCGGCCGAACTGGATGATTCCGGTTGGAAGACGGTCCAGATTCCCGGCGGTTTTCCGGAGTTGGGCGTGGCGGATGTGCCAAGCCTCTGTTGGTTTCGCAAAGAGTTCACCCTGCCGGATCCGTTGCCCGCGGGCCAGGCCACCCTTTGCCTCGGTTCGATTGAAAAGATGGATACCGCCTACCTCAACGGCCAGTGGGTCGGCGCCAGCTCCTGGGTGGAAAATCCCCGGCTGTATGTGATCAAGAACGGCGTGCTGAAACCCGGCCGGAACGTCCTTGCCGTGCGGGTCTTCAAGCTCAAACCACAGGGTGGATTTCTGTCCAAACCGGATGCCTTGCGCCTCGTCCTGGGCGACCAATCCGTGATTCCGCTCGCTGGCGAATGGAAGGGCAGGTTAAGCGTGGATGCCCGCCCGCCGCATCCCCTGCCCTTGACGTTCGAGAATTATCCGACGATGCCGGCCATTCTTTACGAAGGCATGATTCAGCCGGTGGCTCCGCTGGCCATAACCGGCGCCATCTGGTACCAGGGCGAAGCAAACGCCGAACGGGCGCATCAATATCAAACCCTGCTTCCGGCGATGATCGGCGACTGGCGAAAACTTTTCGGCCAGGGCGACTTCCCATTTTATATCGTCAGCCTGCCCGCCTTCATGCATCGCCGCGACCAGCCGGGAGACGACACTTGGGCTGAACTGCGCGAAGCCCAGGCTTTGACGGCCCGGAATGTAAAAAATTCCGGCCTGGCCGTGACCATTGATACCGGCGATCCCGATAACATTCATCCGAAGGATAAAAAAGTGGTCGGGGAGCGGCTGGCCTTGTGTGCCCTGGCGCAGGAATACGGCAAAAAAATTTCCGATGCCGGGCCGACTTTCACTTCGGTTGAGCATCTTCCAGGTGCGCTTAAACTTCATTTCAGCCATACCGATGGCGGTCTGGTTGTAAAAGGGGACAAGCTGGAAGAGTTCGCCGTTGCCGGCAAAGACCGCCAATGGCATTGGGCCAATGCCAAAGTGGAAGGAGATTCAGTGGTCGTGTCATCGCCAATGGTCTCGGATCCTCAGGCCGCCCGCTATGCCTGGCAAGCCAACCCGGCGGCGACTCTTTACAATGGGGCGGGGTTGCCGGCAGTCCCATTCCGCACGGACAACTGGCCGGGAATTACCGGGAATCACAAGCCCTGGTGAACGCGACAGTCCTTCGCCTGTGTTCAGGAACACGGCAACATTTTGTTCCCTGCTTCGATGACTTCGTGCTGCGGGATTCCATTCCTGGTGGCTTGCCGCGGAGCAAAATCAGCTTGTCTCGGGATGGTACGCACGCTCGCGACTGAAGTTTCACCGCATGGTGTGCGCGTAAACTTCATCGCGCCGGGCTGGATTGAGTCCGACATGATGCTTAAAGCGCTGGCCAGCGCCCCGGAACGCCCCGGAAAATTCTGGCCGCACGCCGATGAACTGTATCCGGCGGGGCGGACAACATGGGCTTGGCTGCGACACATCTTTGCTTGCCTGCCGCGCGCCTTGTCAGGGGTGTGGTGTTGCCTTGGATGGCGGCGTAAGTATTGAATTTATCCCGTTGAAAGGTTGATATTAAATGATTTGTTCGCACCCCGAACTTTATCCTTGACACGCAGCCAGGAACGGATAAAGTTTGGCGGATAAACTAATCCTGTTGAACGATGTCTTGAAGGCGTCTTGTGCGCAAAATTGATTTGAACAATTTTCAGGTGGCGACCAATGGAACGGTCCGCGACATCAACAGCCGCATCATGTTGAATCTGGTGCGCAAACATCAACCCGTGTCCCGGGCTGATCTGACGCGTTACTCGGGATTGCAGCGCAGCACCGTGTCGGCGATCACCGAGCGGCTGATTGAGGAACGCTGGTTGAAGGAGGGGGCGGTCGGAAATTTGCCCCGCGGACGCAAGCCGACTTTTCTGCATCTGAATACCGAACGCGGCGGGGTGATCGGTGTGGATATTCAACCGGCTATTTCCACTCTGGCGGCATCCAACCTGGGCAGCCAGTTTTTGGCCCAGATGTCGATACCCACGGAAAGTGATCCGGACAAATTCATCGCCCGGTTAACCCACCGGATCAAGGATTTGATGCAAGCGTACCCCCAAAATTCGTTTGAGGGCATTGGTGTCAGCCTGCCGGGCCGGAAGAATTTGCTGTCACAACGTCTGGTCTTCGCTCCCAACTTGGGATGGCCGGAATACGACTTGAAGTCCCGCCTGCAAGATGCCACCGGACTTCCAGTGGAACTAGAAAACGCCGCCAACGCCTGCGCGCTTTCCGAGTTCTGGTTTGGGCAATCCTCAAAAGGGGTGAATAATCTGATTGCCGTCACGGTTTCGGAAGGAATCGGCACGGGGATTATTCTGAACGGCCAGTTGGTGCGGGGTTCAACGGGGGTGGCCGGGGAATTTGGCCATGTGACCCAGATGCCCGACGGTCCCCAATGCCGGTGTGGCAACAGCGGATGCTGGGAGGTGCTGGCATCCAATGCCGCCGCCGTCCGCTATTACACCGAGTCGGCTTCCGTCCACAAAGGCGGGGTAGGCTCCAAGAGCGGCATGACCAAGCTGCTGTTTGGAGATGTTTTGCGGCTGGTGGAACAGAATGACGTCCGGGCCTGCAAAGCCTTGGATCGAATGGCCCATCACTTGGGCGACGGCATCGCCATGCTGGTGACGGGACTGGCCCCGGATGTGTTGGTAGTGGTGGGAGAAGTAACGCGGGTTTGGGACAAGGTTGGACCGGTCGTGGCCGAGGCCGTCAAACGCCGGTCGTTCACCCATGCCACCACCCGGATTTTGCCCACCAACCCGGAAGTGCAACCCCGGTTGCGGGGCACCGTTGCCCTGGTTCTACAGAAGCATTTCGGCGCACCCCTGATCGCATGAAACCCATTAACAAAATTGAAATGGTTGTGATGATCCATATTGTTCGTGCGGCGAACTAACTTTTGTCACCGAAGTACCAATGAAAACCGCCGAAATCGAACCGCCGAAACCGGTCCCGCAAAACAGTGCCGGTTATCGGGTGGAAGCTTGCGAATCGGAAGCGGTTCGGAAGATTGAGCAAAGCATTGCCTACATGACGCAGCATCTGGACGAACCGCTCCAGGTGGCCACGCTCGCCGCCCGCGCAAATATTTCCCCATCGCACTTCTTCGCGCTGTTCAAACGGCAAACCGGCTGCGCGCCCATTGACTGCTTCATCCGCCTGCGCATGCAGGAGGCCTGTCGCTTGCTGGACGAAACGATGTTGAGCGTGAAGGAAGTAGCCGCCATGCTCGGCTACGATGATCCCTTCTACTTTTCCCGCATTTTCAAATCCGTCATCCACGTTGCGCCCAGCGAGTATCGGTTGCTGAAAAACGGGGTCAAGGAGGAGGTCCGGAACAGCGGGGCCAGGATTACTTTGCGCTTTTCTCATCCCCGCGAATCCAACAAAGGCTTGGAATGCACACCGGCACCAGCTCCGGGCGGCGCCAAGGGCCGGACAGGCATCAGTTCCGTGGGAAAATCTGGTTGCAAAAACGGAGAATGGTGATTCAAGCGTCCAAGCGAATTTTATGATGAAATTTCCAATGTGTGACACATCAAAAAAGAAAAAGCTCCCGTCCGGCGGGTTCACTCTGATTGAACTGCTGGTGGTCATTGCCATCATCGCCATTTTGGCGGCGATTCTGATGCCGGCGCTGGCCAAGGCGAAATTCCGCTCCAAAGTCATCAGTTGCACATCCAACTACAAGCAGTGGGTGCAAATGGCCAATGTGTATGCCTCGGATGATCCGATAGGCAGCATGCCCTCTTTTAGTCCTAACAATTGCGGCGGGAATCCGACTGACGTCTCCACCAATTTTGTCACCAATATGGGGCCTTTCGGATTTACGGTGGCGATGTTTTTTTGCCCGGTCAGACAGGCGGATGTGGACACCGCCAACAACTGGTTTTATGTCAATGGTGTTCCCTCTCATCGTTACATTATTTCCATTCAAGATATTAATCAGTGGTTCACATCCACCAAGCCCGGCGGGCGCTCGGATGGAGGGTATGCAAAACTTTTACACGATTGGTGGGTGCCACGACAAAACATTGGCGGTGGTTTCAGTGTTAATGGTTCACCTGCTCTATTTCCTACGCCGAACCTCGGAACATCAACCGCACCGCCCAATACCCCTCCTTGGCCGCTAAAGACAAGTGATTTAACTGTGACTCTGCAACCCATCATCACTGATCTGGCGGAAACCGGCTTGGGTGTAACCGATCCTGGCGCCATCCCCAATATTGAAGGTACAAGCACCTATGGGCCGACCACCGAAGCTCATTTTTACAATGGCTATCTGTCTTCGATTAATTGCGGTTTTGCCGATAATCATGTGGAAACCCACAACGCCGCCACCATTGCCTGGCAGTTCAGCAACCAGAGCAGTTACTTTTATTGAAAATGTTTTTTAGGCCGGGCATAACCCCGGCCAATTGAATAAAAGAAAAACCATGAATCAATCATAGAATTCTCCATGCGAAACATAGTTTTGTGCATGGTAAATTGTTCGCCCGTGGATATAATAATTTGTTACAGCATTAAAAACCCAAACTAAAAAATGCAGCCATTGATCCCCACCACCATGAAAACAATCATTAAATCATTAACGGCCGGCATCCTTGCCGGAATGGCGTCTATCACGCTATGCGGAACGGCGCGAGCCGATCTTGCAGCGCAAATCCCGACAGCTTACCCCAGTGGCGGTACGACTTGGGCCACAGACCCCGGTGGACACAGCCCTTTCTACTCAAGCGCAAATAT
This sequence comes from uncultured Verrucomicrobiae bacterium, assembly GCA_963744965.1. Lineage (GTDB taxonomy): Bacteria > Verrucomicrobiota > Verrucomicrobiia > Limisphaerales > UBA11358 > UBA11358. Next base: position 32,231 of record CAVUVT010000011.1, on the reverse strand, counting down.
AAGCGTCTCAGGAAATTTCTCCGGTGTATCACAGCAGGCTGTCGCTGTCGGCGCGCCTGCGAGCGTGCTGGCTGAAACAATCACCGTCACCAACTTTGCCGGGACCAACGGTATTTCAACGGTCGTAGCCAATACGAACTATGTCTTGACTGGAATCTCGTTGTTGTTTTCGGGGGCTGACGCCCTCCATGCCTACACCCTGCACATTTTTGACGTTACCACCAACCTGTCGTCAAACAATGGCACCTGGTTAACCGGGTCTGGAGCAACCTACGGTTTCACCGCCAATGGCGATCTTTTGGGTGGAGGCAGCGGTTTGAGTTTTACCAATCAATATTTGTCCGGGGCGGAACAGCAGGATTATTTTGGCTTGCAAAACGGCCCCGCCAGCCAGGACCAAATTGTGTTGGGTCAGGGTCACACTTACGCGATTGAAGTCTGGTTCCCGTCAGGTTCATCCTCTTTCTTTGCGCAGAAATGTTCGGCAGCACCTCAAGATGCCGGCGGTGAATTGATGGCCAGCCCCGATTCAAGATACACTCACACACGAATCACCGGCTCGTCATCGGGTTTTTACGGCAGTTCCCAACATACTTGGGCCATCGCGCTTTACGGGTATTCCACCAATGTCGCCCTGACCATGAACACCAATTTGGTGGCGTCAACCAATTACATCATAGACCAATTCAATTCCTTTGGATACGGAGCGACCAACCTGTATGTGGGCACGAACAACTATTCCACCGGTGGATTAATCTATGTCTGGACGAATTGGAACGGATACGGCACTGCGTGGGTGACCAACGAGTGGAATTCCACCAGCGACGCCAATGGCAATAGTCCAAATTCCGGCTCCTTGAAAATCACCGCGAATTTCAACAGCGGGGGACAGTATGCCGTTTTCGACGGATTTTATGGGATCAAGCCGCCATTGAGCTGTTATTCAAACGGCATCGCGAGCTTCCAGTGCGATTTGCGGTTTGACCCCAGTTCGGCGACCACCGTCAACAGCGGCACTTTTGTAACCAACTACGGCCATTTGCAAATCGGCATGTCGGTCAATGGCACTGGTCCAGGGGACTTCTGGACTTCTGTTGAAATTCCCGTCGGCACCACCAATTGGGTGCATGAGACCATTCCGCTCAGCTTGGCCAGCGACCCCAATCTGTTTACCATCAATGACGTCGTCTTCAAAATTGATGGTGGCTGGTATAGCAGCCACCCTTTGAATGGGACGAATATACTCTGGGTGGATAACGTCAAGTTTGTGGGGCCGGCCACGTTTACCCTGCCGCCGCCCCCGGTTCTGAGCATCCAAAAAGCCGTTCCCGGCCTGCGGATGTTCGCCGGATCAACCGCCAACACTTATGATCGGGTGGAACTGGCCACGATTGACCAAAGTCAGTCCTGGATCGGCGGGTCTTATCCGAAGAGTTATTCGTTCACGCTTCTGGACTATCCGGCCAACATCAACCAGACCATGATCTTCCTCGTGCCGGTGAATACCTCCGGCCAAGCCAACATGGGCAACGTCAGCGGCTCGGTCAACGAGTATATTGAATTTCAGGCGACCAACGCATTCTGGCTCAATATCCAGCCTTACGGCACTGGCGGCGCCACCGCCAGCATCGAGTGGAAGACCAATCTGGCAAATGCCAATCCGAATCAGATACAAGTCGTGTTAACCAACTCAACCGCCGTCGGCACTTGGACACTTACATTCAACAGCGCCTCGCAGGGCACGGTGACCGCGCCGGGCGGTATGCAGGGGGCCTTCACCATTACGAATGGGACCGTCGCGACCGACTTCGCCAATCCGCTGGTCGCTTATTTTGGATTACAGCCCAACACGAGCGCCGGCATCGGACAATACGAGGACTGGGCTTCGATCTCGGTTTCTGGCGTTGCTGGAGTCAATGAAAATGACAACTTCACGACAGATACGAGTTTCAACAGTGGGCTTTGGAACATCAACACGCTCACTGTCGCGCTAAATACCTGCGTGCAACTTGTGACCACCAACACGCCATACTGGGTGAGTTGGACGCTTCCCGCCGTCAATTATGATCTGGGAACGGCCACGAATGTGCTTGCCAGCGTAACCCTCAACGCCCCTAACGGATGGATGTTGCCGTGGTATTACAATGGCTACTACGCTCCCACCGAAGGGCAGCAAGGCAACAATACCTGGGTGCTGTTGCCTGCGAATTGCCTGCCAACGGTGGATGGGTTGCCGGGTGGAGTGCCTACTCCGAACGCATTCTTCCTGCTCTTCAATCCACCATTGGCGAATTGATTTGGCTGGGGTTGAAACAACAAAGGGGCGCCGGGAAACTGGCGCCCTTTTTTTACCATCCTTGTGCGATGATATCTTGCATAACTTGAAAACAACAATCGTCATCCGGAAAGGCGCGGAAAGCGCTTCTGTTCTGAAGGGTTTGGTTGCGTCGCTCTTGCTGGCCGTGTTCGGCCTGTCAAGCCAGGCCCAAACCACGACCTACATCGTTGACCAGTTCAACCCGGCCGGAACCGGCGGGAACAGTTATTCTGGCGGCCAGATCGGAAACGTCTGGGGCAACTGGTTCGGCAGTGCGTTTCAATCCCTGGTCTGGGATTCCACCAGCGACGCCAACACCAATTCAAGCTCCGGCTCCATGAAAATCACCGCCAGCTTCACCGGCACGAACGGCACCAGTCAATTCGAGGTTTACGATGGGCTGAATGGCATAACCCCGCCTTTGAACGGATTACAGTACACGAATTTTCAGTGCGATGTCCGCTTTGGCCCCGGCTCCGCCATGGTTACCAATGGCGGTGTGGCCATCTTCGGCCACCTGCAATTCGGCACCAGCACCGCTTCCTCCGGCCAGGCTTATTTTGGAGGCCAGAACTACGGTATCGACATCGTTGCGACCGACACCAATTGGGTTCACATCAGCATCCCCATTGATACGGTGACGTACACCAACCTGCAGAGCATCAATGACGTGTTGATCCACATTTACGGGCCGTATTACAGCCCGGGATTAGTCGGCACTTCGACTCTGTGGGTGGACAACATCCAGTTTGTCGGCGCGAATCCCAGCACCAACTGCGTGGTGAACTGGACCAACGTGTGCCAAAGGATAGATGGCTTTGGCGCGTCGTCAGCCTGGCAGAGCACCTGGAACTCCATTCAGGCCGACATGTTTTTCTCGACGAACAATGGTATTGTTTATACCAACAACAACAAGACCATCGTTTCCACCAACAACGGCATCGGCCTGTCGTTGTTGCGCAACCGCATTGTTCCCGCCGGTTCAACTTCCGCAACCGCAATCCCAACCACGGTGGAAACCAACATCATGCAAATGGCCCAGGCCCGCGGCGCCAGGGTCTGGAGCACGCCTTGGACTCCTGCGTCCGGGTTCAAGAATCCCGCGGAAGCGGACGGTGGCGGCTTTCTTGGGGGCAGCGCCACCAATCAGGCTTACGCCAGCCAGCTCGCCAACTATGTGGTCAGCTTGAAGACCAATTACAACATCAACCTTTACGCCATCTCCATTCAAAACGAACCGGACGCGCAAGTGACCAGCTACGAATCGTGCAATTGGAATGCGCAGCAGATTCATGATTTTACCACCAACCTTTTCAACGCGTTGACGAACGCTGGCGTGGGTTCCACCAAAATTATGCTCCCCGAAAGCCAGAACTGGCAGGACTACTCCAATCTTGCCGTCACCGCCATGAGCGACAGCACGTCAAACCTGGTGGGCATTATCGCCGACCACAATTATGATGGCGCCGACGGACCGGCGACGTTGACGAAAAACAGTTACGGCAAGGCGCTCTGGGAAACGGAGGTTTCCCTCCTTTCCGGCAGCGACAGCAGCATTAACAATGGCATTTATTATGCCGGACGGATTCATTTGTTCCTGACCGTGGCCCAAGTGAACGCCTGGCATTACTGGTGGCTTATGTCCGGCAACAGCACCGGCAACGAAAGTTTGATGGACACCAACGCAAATCCGACCCCGCGCATGTTTATGCTTGGCCAATACAGCCGGTTTGTCCGCCCGGGCTATTACCGGATCGGGGTGTCCAACAACGCTTTCACCTCGATCAGCGCCTACAAAGACCCCACCTACAGCAACTTTGCCATCGTCGCCATCAATTCCGCCTTCACTGCCGTGACGCAGACCTTTAATCTGGCCAACTTCCCGGCGGTTGGCTCCGTGACTCCTTGGATTACTTCCAGCAATCTTTCGCTGGCCAGCCAGCCTGCTGTCAGCTTCACCAATTTGTCTTTCAGCTATCCGCTGCCGGCCTTGAGTGTGGTGACCTTCGTCGGCCAGCCGCAAATCAACACGCCACCGATCCTGGCGCCGGTTGCCAACCAAATAATCAATGCGGGAGTCACCCTCGTTGTCACCAATATGGCGACTGACACCAACCAACCGACCCCAACCCTGACCTTCAACCTCCTCAGCGCCCCGAACAATGCAACCCTGGAACCGCTGAATAACACCAACGCTGTCTTCACCTGGCGCCCGCTGGTGAGTCAGGCCAACACGACCAACTTGGTCACGGTGCAAGTGGTGGATAGCGGGAACCTGAGTGCGACGAACAATTTCAATGTCACCGTCAATCCGCTGGTCCAGCCGGTGGTGAGTTCGATCAATGTGTCGGGCGGGCGGGTGAGCCTGGTGGCGACCGGTGCCTTGGGACCGGATTACACGTTGTGGGCCTCAACCAATCTGATGAGCTGGCAGTTTCTGCTTACGAGCAATTCACCGGGCATCCCGGTCACGCTGGTGGATACCAATTTCAACACCTATCCCATCCGCTTCTACCGCATCCAGATTGGCCCATGATGTTGTTAGAATTTGTCACAAGTTGGGAAATGAGTTAAATTATACAATGCCAAAGAGAATCGGGAAGGCTTTTACCAAACCCGGAACACGAGATTGTGCTGCAGTTGAAAATTTCAGTTGACGGCTGGTCACATAAAAAGTTCTCAAAATGAAGATGTGCTTGAAAATTCGAACATTGTCGGTTGGTTTGCTGGCGCTGGCGGTGTCAGCCCTGTCGGGCCGGGCGCAAACCTGCACCGTGAACTGGACCAACGTGTACCAACGGATAGACGGCTTTGGCGCGTCCTCGGCTTTCTCGGGCAGAACGTGGACTTCGGCGCAAGCTGACATGTTTTTTTCAACCAACACTGGCATTGGCCTCTCCTTATTGCGCAACCAAATCCAACCCGCGACAACTTCCAATGGAGTGGCCTATGCAAGTACAAGCGAATTGGGCCTTATGCAGTTGGCCAAAGCCCGTGGCGCCAGGGTGTGGAGCACTCCGTGGAGCCCGCCCGCCGTTTGGAAGAATACGAACTCTCTGAATGGCGGGAGTTACGTTGGCATCGGAGGCGGCTACACCAACCAGCTCTATGCGCGTCAACTGGCCGGCTATGTGGCCACCATGAAGAATACCTACAGCATTAATATCTATGCCATCTCCATCCAAAATGAACCTGATGTGTCAACCACTTACGCCTCCTGCCTGTGGACGGCGCAACAATTTCATGATTTCACCACCAACGTTTACAATGCCTTGGTGGCCAGCAATGTGGTTTCGACCAGGATCATGCTTCCGGAGGACGAACACTGGCAGACCACGTACTATACCACCGCCATGAATGATACGAATGTCGCCGTTGACGTGAGCATCATCGCCGACCACAACTATGATGGACCCAATTTCCAGACGGGATCAACCACCCCACCCGCTGCGTTAACCAATTATGGAAAAGCCCTTTGGGAAACGGAGGTTTCCACCGGCGATGCCTTCGACGGGAGCATCACCAACGCCGTGTATTGGGCCCAAAGAATTCATTTGTTTCTAACCGTGGCGCAAGCCAATGCCTGGCACTACTGGTGGCTCATCTCCGGCAACTCCGACAATGAAGGCCTTACTGACACATCCGGCAATCCCGCCAAGCGCATGTATGCTTTGGGTCAATTCAGCCGGTTTGTGCGCCCAAATTATTATCGCATCGGCGCGAGCAATACCGGCCACGCTCTGATCAGCGCCTACAATGATACCAACTACGGCAACTTTGCCATCGTGGCCATCAACACCAACACCTCGTCCATCAATCAAACCTTCAATCTGACCAACTTCAGCGCCACATCGGTGACGCCGTGGATGACGACAAGCAATCTCTCGCTGGCCAGCCAGACGCCCGTTGTCGTGAGTGGCTCCTCGTTTAGCTACACGTTGCCGGCTTTGAGTGTCGTGACTTTCGTCGGACAAAACGCCTCCAACCCGGGGCTGGTAACGACCACCGTTGGTTTGACCGCCAGCAGTAATCCTTCGACCTACGGTAATCCGGTAACCTTTACCGCCACGGTTCAGACCAATGGTGTGGCGGTTGGAGGAATCAGCGGGGAAACCATTACCTTCCGTGATGGAGGGACCCAGTTGGGCACGGGCACATTAAATGGCAGCGGCCAGGCTGCTTATTCCACCGGCGCCGCTCAACTCTCCGCCACCACCCATTCCATCACCGCCGGTTATGGCGGGGACACCGTCTATGCTGGCAGCACCAATTCACCCGCTTTGTCACAAACCGTGAGCCAGGCAACGCTGACGGCGGGATTAACTGGAACGGTGAGCAAGACCTACGATGGAACAACGGCCGCCACGCTGACGGCGGGCAACTACACTCCTCTGTCCGGCGTGGTGAGCGGTGACGCGGTAACGCTGAATAATCCGACGAGCGGGGCTTACGACACCCGGAACCAGGGCAGTGGCAAGACGGTGACCGTGACGGGTCTGGCGATTTCAGGCGCGTCCGCGACCAACTACACTTTGTCGAGCACCTCGGCCGCCGCTGCGGTGGGCACGATCAACCAGACCAACATCACCGTGACTGCGGCGGCGAACAGCAAGACCTACGACGGGACGACCGGCGCGGCGGCAACCCCGACGATAACCCCGGGCGCCGTGCAGTCGGGCGACACGGCCAGTTTCGTGGAAACCTACGACACCAAGAACCAGGGCACCAGCAAGACGCTGACACCTTCCGGTTCGGTCGCCGACGGCAACAGCGGGAACAACTACAACTATTCGTTTGTCCCCAGCGCGAACGGGACGATCACTGCGGCGACGCTGGCCTACGCGGCGAACAAGACGAACATGATTTACGGGTCGGCGGTGCCGGGTCTGAGCGGTTCGGTGGGCGGATTTGTGGGAACCGACACGCAGGCCAATGCGACGACGGGGATGTTGGCCTTCATGACGCCGGCAACCTCGTCGAGCAGTGTGGGCAGCTACGCCATCAACGGCTCCGGGTTGACGGCGAACAACGGCAATTACACGTTTGTGCAGGCGGCGGGGAACGTGACGGCCCTGGGCATTCTGCCCTTGGTGACGCCGGCCTTTGCGAGTCCGGGAATATCGGCGGGAGCCGGGGGTTGGCAATTGAGTTTCAGCGCCCAGGCCGGGCAAAGCTACAAAGTGCTGGCCACTGGCGATTTGACGCTGCCAGTGAGTCAGTGGACGATACTGACAAACGACATGTTTGGAGCGACCGGTGCGGCGACCTTTACGGATGGTTCAGCCACCAATCTGCCGCAACGGTTTTATCAGATCGTTTCACCCTAAAATTGTTCAATATTCAATATCTGCCCCATACATTTTACCGCACCCAGCCTGGCCCAAGAACCAGCAAATCGCCAAATTCTCCAATGTTTACAATGCGAAAGTGCCATTTTGCCGGTGGAGAATCCTCCATGATAATCATAGTTTTGTCCATTCCATAAAATTGAGAGTGGTGATAAAGTAATCTCAAAGTCAGCCCGAAAACGTCAGAACATAAAACTAAAGTATAAAACCGTATGAAAAACCATCTCAAAACTTTCGCAATATTATCCGCATTAGCATTGGCCACGTCAGTTCAAGCTCAAATATCGGAAACTGACGGCTTGGGAACCGTTTGGCTTGGCTCACCAACATTTGTGATGGCCACAGCCGCTACTTTTACCACTGCGGAAGGTAATTTCGCTAACAGCGGTTCACCTGCTAATGGTGCAGGCGGTTATGGTGCGTTGGCCCAAACTTTTGATCTCAGCACGGGCGGCACATTGCAAAGTGTCCAACTAGTTCTGGCGGGAGGTGTGCAAACTTACGACATTGAGATTTATGACTTGGGGGTGTATCCGGCCTCTGGATATCCGGCCACATCAGCCACCTATACTCCGGGCAGTCTAACAGATTTGCTTCCATCAGGCGCCTCATTTACCTATAACGCTCATGCTGGTGGTGCTGCAAATGTTGCGGAAATAACTTTCTCAGGCGCGGATGCAGTCACCCTGAACGCCGGAGAACTCTATGCGTTTCAAATTGATCCTACGACCGCAACCGCGTCGCAATGGGTACGCGATGGCCAGCTTGCGGGCAACGGTCAATTTTACAGGATGAACCAGTTTAGCAACGGCAACATGGGTGCGATCAATGGTGGTATTCGCGATGGCAGCTTGGCTGTCACAATCGCTCCGGTTCCTGAACCTTCTTCAATGGCCTTGATGGGGTTGGGCGTTTTGGCGGGTGGCATATTGATTCGTCGCCGTCAAAAGGCATAAACTGAGTTTAGCTTTAAATTGAAGACCGCTGCCGAAACGCAGCGGTCTTTTTTTTGTCGTTTCCAGCCGGGCAAAAAGCCGTTTGGAACAAGCCCCGCCGGCAGATCCCAACCCGGACCCTTAAAGACAGCGTGGCCGTTCTTGGTAACGGGCCACATCACTGGCACAGATTTCGGGATATGGGCTTCGTCCCCTTCGGCGACGGCACCGCCATCCGTCCCTAAGACGATGATTCGAACTTGGTGGCCAAGAACAGCGCGCGTGGCGTTCGAGTTCATTGAAAAAGTCGGCGCGCCTTTCCATGCCTTCCACGACCGCGACAGGGCCTGGCTTTTCCAGCACAGCACCAGCATGAAATGACTCAATTGCCCATCGGCTGGTTGTATCAGCCCGGGTCCAGGGTCTGACGTCCGGGATTTGGGATCTTGTCTTTCGCGGTTAATGGAAGTTTCCCGTTTTCTTCGTGCCCTTTGCGTCCTGGCGGTTAAAGTTCATGGCGCGTTTCCGCTGGACTTCCGGTTCGTTTTGGATCAAGCCATGCCAAGTGAACTATGAAAGACAAAGCGTCTGCAAAAGCAACCCCAGGCCGGCCGGAAGGCGACGTGGCTTCTGAAATCCTGGGTTACCTGACCAAACATCCCTCGGCGGAGGACACACTGGAGGGCATTGTCCAATGGTTGACATTGGAAAAACACCTGCAAACCACGCCGGGCATTGTGGCGCACGCGCTGGCGCAATTGACTGAAAGGAGGCTCGTCACGACGCGACCGGGCACAGGCGGTCCGACGATTTATCACCTCATTTCCCCCTCGGCAAAGGCCGCGTAAAGCCGCGCCACGCGGCAGGCGGCGCGAGGTGTGTTGCGCGGGTGGGGGAAAAACATCGAACATTCAACATTCCATCCTTCGCAACGCTGCTACGGAGGACAGGCGAACTCCGAACATCGAATCCAAGAAGCGGCCGCCGCGGCACAGCGGCTCTCCGCAGGATGGCTGATCGGTTTTTACTCCGGGTTTTGGAGGCAGGCGGCCAGGGCATAGACCAACGCCGCATTCCAGTTGATGGCGATTTCGTTGGTCGAGGGGTCGGATTGTTCATCATGCCAGTCACCTGCCCCCGGATGCGGTCCGCCGACGAGATAACCGGGCCACGGGTCCGCCACGTTGTTGCCACTGGAGCGGCGGTCGTGCGGATGCAGCGGCGGACGAAAGCCGAGGCCGGTGACGAATGACCGGCCGTAGCCGTTGCGGCCGAACAAATGGTTCAAGGCGTCGAGGCACGTGGCGCGATAACCGCCTTTACCGGGCGACAGGCGGTCGGCGGCCATGAGCAGGAGCGTCTGCCGCGCCACCCCGCCGTTGCAACCCCAGTAGTAAAGCGACCCCAGCGGACGGGCATAGCCGTCATGGCTGGCGGTTTGCACAATGTCGTCCGCCACCGCCAGCAAATTGCTGCGGACGAGTTGCACCAAAGCCGGGTCGCGGCCCGGTCGCCGGGAAAACAGATAAGTGATGAGTCCCAGATTTTTCGTTTCGTCCCAATCAAAATTGGTGTCCACCTGGCCGTGGGTCGCGTTGATGCGGGCTTCCAAGTCGAGCAAGGCGTCGGGTGAGCCGGTGGTTTCCCAAAGTTCGGCCGCCGCCCACAGACGGTTTTGCGGCATGCCATTCTGCCGGAGATTGGACCGGTTGACTTCATAGCTGCCGGTCCTGAAACCGGTCATGTCGGCCCGATGATATTCCGGGTGGGCTTTCAGGAATTGATAGCTCCGTTGGGCGGCTTGCAAGCAACGATCAGCATAAGCCGGGTCGTAGGGTCTGTAAATCCGGGCGGCTTGCGCGGTCATCGCCACAAAATCGGCGGTCGCCTCGCTGCCCCAGGGAGTGAAATAACGCTCCGCCGTTTCGAATTCCGGCAGAATAAAACGCCCGAACCTTAGCGTGGTGAGTTTGTGATAAACCGAGCCGTCCGGCGCCTGCATGGCCAGCACCCAATCCAGCTCCCATTTCAGTTCCGCCAGAAAATCCGGCAGTGGACCGCCGGATTCCGGGAGGTCAAGGCGGACCGCCTTGAGTTGCGGGCCGAAATCCTCCCAGGCCCGGAACAGGGAACCGATTGTGATGCCGGCGTTGACGGTGTATTTGTTGTAATCGCCCGCATCGTGCCAGCCTTTCGTGCCGTTCTTGTTGGTGTGGCCGCCGCCGACATAATCCAGCCATGCATCGTTGGTGTGGCAGGCTGCGTGGGCGAAGGTTTCGCCGTGATACGTCGCGCTGACGGCGGTGCCGCAACGCCACAAATAAAATCCGCGCATGACGATGTAGTACGGTTCGCGGTAAACGTCCGGTGCGATGCGGAATGGCGCGGAGCGGCCCACACCCGGCACGTCGAGTTGATAGTTGCCGGGTTGTTTGAGCTTCGAAAAATCTGCCGTGTAAAGCTGCTCCTGTGTGTCCGGATTCAAAACCGGGCCAGTGACCCTGCCGGTGAGGACCGTTGAGTTGTCGGAAAGACGGATGACGGTAAAATTCGTGCCCGGTGCGGCAATGGTCGCCTGTTTCTCCGCGCCGGGGAGGTAACCAACCGTGTTGAGGCGAATCGGAGTGGATTCGCCGGCGGCCTGGACGGAAAACGTCAGTATAAAAGCCAGGAAACATCCAACCACCAATCCCGCAAAGCGGGACCGAACAGCCAGCGGACCATCGGCTGGCCATTCGTTGAATGTGGGATTTTCGACGTTGGATGTTCGATGTCTCAAGCCAAAAATCAGACAGGAAATGCGCATCATCATTTAATACTCAAGCGATTTCCCGGCGCGGAAGCAAGCCCGTATGGCTGGCCGTCGTGTCATCTATTTCACCGACAAGCCATGGTCTCCGGATTGGTCTAATTTGTTCTTTGAACCCGGGCGGGACATGATTTTTGTGTTCCGGCGTGGTGGCCGCGGAAAAACATGATTGCCTGTTAACACCAGAATAAACATCATTGGTCAACTCTATGCAACTCCACTGGATCGACATTGGCATCATCGTCCTGTATCTGATCGCCACCATCTTCGTCGGTTTTTGGGTGTCGAAACGGGCGTCCCAGAGCATGAAGCATTACTTCCTGGGCGGGAACCAACTGCCGTGGTACATGCTGGGCGTTTCGAATGCATCGGGCATGTTCGACATCTCGGGAACCATGTGGCTGGTTTATGTCACCGTGGCGTATGGCATGAAAGGGGTTTGGTTGCCGTGGATTTGGCCGGTGTTCAACCAGATTTTCCTGATGGTTTACATGTCCATCTGGTTGCGGCGGTCCAACGTGATGACGGGAGCGGAATGGATTCAGACCCGGTTTGGCAAGGGGCCGGGCGCAACGGCCTCGCATATCATCGTCGTGGTCTTTGCGCTGGTGAGTGTGATCGGCTTCCTGGCCTACGCGGCCAAAGGCATCGGCAAATTCGCGGGCGAGTTCCTGCCCGGGCACCTTTCGGATGATACCTACGCGTGGATCCTGATGGGCATCACCACGTTCTACGTGGTCAAAGGTGGCATGTTCAGCGTGGTCTTCACCGAGGTCGTCCAGTTCTGTATCCTCACGATTGCCTCCATCGCCATCGGGATCATCGCCATGATCAAGGTCACTCCGGACATGCTCGACAAGGTGGTGCCCTCCGGCTGGCACGACCTGTTCTTCGGCTGGAACCTCGGCTTGAACTGGACTTCCATTCCCGAAATCAACAACCGGATCGCCTCGGATGGCTATTCGCTCTTCGGGATTTTCTTTATGATGATGCTCTTCAAAGGAATACTCATCAGCGCCGCCGGTCCGGCGCCGAACTACGACATGCAGCGCGTGCTCGCGACGAAGGGGCCCCGGGAGGCGGCGCTGATGAGTTCGACGGTCAATGTGGTGCTGTTTTTCCCCCGTTACATGATGATTACCGGCCTGACGGTTTTGGCCCTGGCTTTCTACACTCCGGACTTGGCGGCGATGGGTGACAAACTGGACCTTGAAAAAATCCTCCCGCTGGCCTTGGCGAAGTTCGTTCCGGTCGGCATCCTCGGCCTGCTCATGGCGGGGTTGTTGGCCGCGTTCATGTCGAATTTTGCGGCGACGGTCAATGCGGCGCCGGCCTATCTCGTCAACGATATTTACAAGCGGTACATCAATCCCAACGCCCCTCAAAAACGCTATGTGTGGTTGAGTTATCTGGCTTCCTTCGGCGTGGTGGTGGTCGGGCTTACCTTCGGCATATTCACCCAGTCCATCAATTCGATCGTGACGTGGATCGTGTCGGGTCTGTGGGGCGGCTATGTCGTCTCGAATGTCCTTAAGTGGTATTGGTGGCGATTCAATGGCTGGGGTTATTTCTGGGGCATGGCCATCGGAATCACCAGCGCAGTTGTCATGGCTCATCCCAAAGTGCTCCCCGACATCCATGATATAAACAAGTTCCCGATTATACTGGTGGTTTCACTCGTGGCCGCCCTGCTTGGAACATTCCTGACCAAGCCGGAAGAGGAGGAAGTCCTGAAGGATTTTTACCGCCGGGTGCGGCCTTGGGGTTTCTGGGGGCCGGTCCATGCACAGGTTGTCAAAGAAGACCCCGGCTTTCAGCGGAACAAGGATTTCTTCCGCGACATGTTCAATATCGTGATTGGCACCATCTGGCAAACCTGTTTCATCGTGCTCGCCATGCTCCTTGTGACGCGCCATTTCCAAAATGCCGCCATCACGCTCGTCGTGCTCGCAGCCACCTGCTTGATCCTGAAAAAAACCTGGTACGACCGGCTGCCGGCGCCCACACCAGACGCCGCGCCTGAACCGCAGAGCCAGCCGGGTGCCGCTGCTTCAACCACTCGATAAACTCTGGTTAAAAATTATTGTCTATGCAATACGGACATTTCGACGACAACAAACGGGAATACGTCATCACCCAACCCAACACCCCGTTGCCCTGGATCAATTACCTCGGCTGCGAGGCGTACTTCGGCATCATCTCGAACACCGCGGGCGGCTACTCTTTTTACCGCGACGCCCGCCTGCGCCGCCTCACCCGGTACCGCTACAACAACGCACCGTTCGATGTCGGCGGGCGCTACCTCTACCTTCGCGACAACGACACCGGCAAATTCTGGTCGCCGTCCTGGCAGCCGACGCGCACCAGGCTGGACCAATACGAATGCCGCCACGGCATGGGCTATACCACCATCAGTTCGAGCTGCGGCAAGATCGAGGCGCAAACCACTTATTTTGTGCCGCTCGGCGAAACGCTGGAAATCTGGAAATGCCAGGTGACGAACCGGCGCAACAAACCCGCGAAGCTTTCGCTTTTTTCCAGCATCGAGTTCTGTCTCTGGGATGCGCAGGACGACGCCACCAACTTCCAGCGCAACTTCAGCACCGGCCAGGTCGAGGTCGTGGACGGGGTCATTTACCACAAGACTGAATATCGCGAACGCCGCAACCACTTCGCGTATTTCGCCTGCTCGGAAAAACTCGCCGGCTTCGATACGCAACGCGACACATTCCTCGGCGCGTATCGCAGTTGGGACAGCCCGGCGACCGTGGAGCGCGGCCAATCCTTCAACTCGGTCGCGCACGGCTGGGCGCCGCACGGCTCGCATCACGTCAAAGTAAATTTGAAGCCCGGCGAAACGAAGGAAATCATCTTCGTCCTCGGCTACCACGAAAATCCGGTGGACAAAAAATTCGACCCGCCGGACTCCCAAACCATCAACAAAAAGACCGTCAAGCCCGTCATCGCGAAATATCTCGACGGCAAAAATGTCGCAGCGGCGTTCGAGAAACTCCGGCGGTATTGGGACGACGTGCTGGGCATCTACCAGGCGCAGTCGCCCGACATCCACGCCAACCGCATGGTCAACATCTGGAACGCCTACCAGTGCATGGCCACGTTCAACATGTCGCGCTCGGCGTCGTTCTATGAATCCGGCATCGGCCGCGGCCTCGGCTTCCGCGATTCGAACCAGGACCTGCTTGGCTTTGTCCAAATGGTCCCGGCCCGCGCCCGCGAACGCATCCTCGACCTGTCGGCGACACAGCTCAAATCCGGCGGCGCATTCCATCAATACCAGCCGCTCACCAAACGCGGGAACAACGACATCGGCAGCGGCTTCAATGACGACCCGCACTGGCTCATCCTGGGCGTTGCGGCCTACCTCAAGGAAACCGGCGATTGGAGCATCCTCGACGAACCGGTGCAATTCGAGAACGAACCCGGCTCGGAACAGCCGCTTTACGAGCACCTGCGCCGCAGTTTCAATTACACGCTCGAACGCATCGGTCCGCACGGCCTGCCGCTCATCGGCCGCGCCGATTGGAACGATTGCCTGAACCTGAATTGTTTCTCCGACACGCCGGGTCAATCGTTCCAGACCACGACGAACAAGGAGGGCAAAGTCGCCGAGTCGGTTTTCATCGCCGGCCTGTTTGTCATGGCCGGAAAGGAACTGGCGGCCATCGCGAAGAAACGCCGTCAGAACAAGGAAGCCGACCGTTGCCTGGCCGAAGCCGCCAGGATGGAGAAGGTCATCTACCAACATGGTTGGGATGGTGAATGGTTTGTGCGTGCCTACGATGATTTCAGCAAGCCCATCGGTTCAAAAGTCTGCGACGAAGGGAAAATTTTCATCGAATCGCAGGGCATGTGCGTCATGGCCGGCATCGGCCTGAAGGACGGCAAGGCGAAACAGGCGCTGGATTCAGTGAACAAGCACCTCGCCACGAAGCACGGCATCGTGCTCCAGCAGCCGGCCTTCACGAAGTATTACATTGAAATGGGCGAAATTTCCTCGTATCCGCCGGGCTACAAGGAAAACGCCGGCATCTTCTGCCACAACAACCCGTGGATCATCATTTCCGAAACCATGGTTGGCAACGGCAACCGCGCCTTCGACTATTACACCCGCATCAACCCTTCGGCGCGCGAGAAAATCGGCGACCTGCATCGCTGCGAACCGTACGTTTTCGCGCAGATGATTGCGGGCAAGGACGCGCCGACGCACGGCGAGGCGAAGAATTCCTGGCTCACCGGCACCGCCGCCTGGACCTACTTCACCATCACCCAATGGATACTGGGCATCCGGACCGACTACGACGGCCTGCGGGTGGACCCGGTGATTCCGGCGAAATGGAAGGGCTTCACTGTCACGCGCCGTTTCCGCGGCAACACCTATGTCATCGAGGTGAAGAACCCGAAGGGCAAACAGCGCGGGGTGAAAAAGCTGCTGGTGAATGGGAGGGAAATCGCGGGCAACGTCCTGCCCGTGCGTCCGCCGCAGTCAAAACCCATCCAAGTCGAAGCTGTGCTCGAGGGTTAGCCGCAAGCCCGCGAGGGAAGGAATTACAAAATGAAAAAAATGTCTTCGTTCCCCCCGAAGGCGACGGTTCGATTGTCGCTCCTGGGCCTGGGCCTTCTATTGGCATCCTGCCAGACGAAATCATCGGTGCCGAAAGAAGCCTCGGTGAACCCACCGCCGCCCCAAGTCCAAACACCCCAGACCCAGCGCATACAAAACGGGGTTCAACTGAACACCGCCGCGCTGAATGTGAAGGTGCAGTTCTATGCCGACGACATAGTTCGTGTCGTCAAGTGGCTGCCCGGCGGAACGTCCGAAAAATCGAGCCTGGTCGTGATTCAAACGAACCTGCCGGCTTTGGACATCCATTTTCAGGAGAATGCCGCAACCATCATCCTCGCTTCCGGGAAAATCACAGTGCAGTTGTCCAAAAGCGATGGCGCCATTCAATATCTCGCCAGCGACAACCAGATCATTTTGAAGGAACAAGGCCAAGCCGCCATCACTCCGGTCAGCATCGCGCACGAGACCAACGCTTTCAGTGTCCGACAAAATTTCAAACTGACGCCGGATGAAGGCATTTACGGCCTCGGCCAGCATCAATCCGGGTATATGAATTATCGCGGACATACCGTCAAACTGGTGCAGGCCAACACCGAGGCCGTCACGCCATTTCTGATTTCAACCCTGGGCTATGGGATTCTTTGGGACAATTATTCCAAAACCATTTTTGCCGACGACCCGGACCACATGTCGCTCTGGTCCGAGGTGGCCGACAACCTGGACTACTATTTCATCGGCGGCAAAAACATGGACGGTGCCATCGCCGGATACCGGGAGCTGACGGGGCAGGCCCCGATGTATGGCAAATGGGCTTATGGCTATTGGCAAAGCAAGGAACATTACGCCACCCGCAACGAGCTTCTGGGCATCGCGCAGGAATACCGCAAGCGCCAGATTCCCATTGATGGCCTCGTCCAAGACTGGAACTACTGGGGCGGCATGACCAATTGGAGCAGCATGTTCTTTGATCCAATCACCTATCCCGATCCGAAAGGAATGGTTGATATTCTTCACCAGCAAAACTTTCACCTCATCATTTCCATCTGGGAGGGGCTGGCTGGCCACGGCAATCTACCAGGACATGGAAAAGCGGGGTTACCTTTACTCACCGGTCGGCTGGGCCGGTTTCCGGTATTACGATGTCTATAATCCGGCGGCAAACGACTTGTATTGGCAATACGTGAGCAAAGGCTTGTTTTCCAAGGGGATTGACGGATGGTGGATGGACTCGACCGAGCCGGACATCGTCAACGCCCTGACCAAGGAAGGCGAAGAATATGAGATGAAAAGGGTGGAGAACAATCACCTCGGTTCCTTCGCCCGGTATCTCAATCCTTATTCGCTGCTTGTGACCGAAGCGGTTTATAAACATCAGCGCGAAGAAACCGATCAGAAGCGCGTCTATATCCTCACCCGCTCAACCTTTGCCGGTCAGCAACGGGCCGCCGCCACCACGTGGTCAGGCGACATCGGCGCGAACTGGGATGTTTATAAAAAACAAATCCCGGCCGGCGTAAATCATTGCATGGCCGGGATTCCGTACTGGACGTTTGACATCGGCGCTTTTGTCATCGGAGCGTATGAGGGCGTTTTCTCGAACGGCGGCAAGGACCCTGCCTATCAGGAATTTTATACGCGCATGTTTCAACTGGGCGCCTTTTCCCCAATTTTTCGCGCCCACGGTTCGGAAACGCCGCGAGAAATCTGGGAGTTCGGCGAGTTCACCAATGTCCTCGTGAAATTTGACAACCTGCGCTATCGCCTGCTGCCCTACATCTATTCGCTTGCCTGGCGGGTCACCGACGATGGCTATACGATCATGCGCGGCCTGCCCATGGATTTTGCATCGGACAAGAAAACCTATGCGATTGACGACCAGTTCATGTTTGGCCCGGCCATCATGGTTTGTCCGGTAACGGAGTACATGCTCCATCGGCCGCCGGAGAACAGCGTTCTGATAACGCCTGACCACTTTAAGACGAAAGACGGCCAGCCGGGCCTGGCTGCCCGGTACTATAGTGATGCGGAATTCAAAACACTCTGTCATGAACAGGTGGAATCCAACATCAATCTTTTCTGGTACACCGGCTGGCCTGATTATATTACCAGCCCCAAATTTTCCATGCGCTGGGAAGGCCGGCTGATTCCGACTGAAACCGGGCCGTATCGCTTCCACATGAAAAGTTTCGGGCCGAAACGGGTCTTTCTGGACGGCAAGGAACTGCCTAACAATTACACCTCCGTGGAGGCCTATACTGTCCCCGTGGAACTACAGGCTGGCAAGGAATACGACTTTGCCTTTGAGACCGCCAATTCCGCCTTGGGCGCTTTCCGGGCACAACTTTTCTGGAAAACTCCGGAGATTTTTGCCCGGGAAAAGGTTGTCGAACCCAGACCGCAAACCCGTTCGGTCTATCTGCCCGCCGGGAATCAATGGGTGGACTTCTGGACCGGACAGACTCTTCCTGGCGGCCAAACGATTGTTGCGGATGCGCCTATTGACAAGATTCCGCTTTTGGTCAGGGCAGGCTCGATCATCCCGATGGGACCTTTCATTCAATACGCGGCTGAAAAACCGGCGGATCCCATCGAGTTGCGCATCTATCCCGGTGCCGACGGAAGTTTCACTTTGTACGAAGACGAGAACGACAATTACAATTATGAAAAGGGCATTCATGCCACCATTGCTTTTCACTGGGACGACGCCAACCGCCGGCTCACCATTGATGACCGAAAAGGCTCCTTTCCCGGCATGCTGAAGGAACGCAGTTTCAACATCGTCATCGTGGGCAAAGACCATGGAACCGGAGTGGAAACCACGGGCAACCCGGATAAAGTTGTTTCCTATAATGGCGCCCGGCAGGTGATTCAATTTTAAATCGTCCTCGGTTTCGTAGCAGCCGACGTTAGTCGGCTCTGACTTCAAACGGGAATAATGAGCGGACTCACGTCCGCTGCTACTCAATAAACGAGGACGAGGACGGCGGCGTCTTGGGCGGATTTGACCACGTCTTCAAACTTTCGATCAGACGTGACCGGCTCTTTCAGCTTGGCGGAAACTTCCGGGACGGATTCGAGGAAGCTCAATAGAAAACTGCTCTTGACCGCGTAATTTACATTCTCCGGCAACGCCCCGCTCGCCGCCAGCGCCACCGACGCATCCAGCTTGGCCGACACCACGCCAACCACATTGCCATGCTCATCCACCAGCGCGCCGCCGGAATTGCCCGGCTGCACCGGCACGCTGATCTGGAAATACCGAGCATCATCCGCCGCGCCGGACAACGACGCGATTTCTCCCTTGGCCAGCTTGGGCGCGAACCCTTGCAAACCGATGTTGGGAAAACCCACCGTGGCCACCGTGCCGCCTATAGCATTTCACATTGACATTGGGACATAGTGTGATAGGCTTGAGGGCATGAAAGCATATGCGCTGGACTTGCGGGAACGGGTGGTGAACTTCATCAAATCGGGCGGCTCCAAAGCCGAGGCCGCCCGGCGGTTCGACTTGGCCCGGAGTTCCGTTTATCGGTATCTGGACGCCGCCAAAACCGGCGCGTTGGCCCCGAAAACCAGCTGGGGACACTGGCGCAAACTCGACCCGCAGAAACTCCAGGCCCAGGTCAAACAACATCCCGATGCCACCCTCAAGGAACTCCAAAAGGTGTTTGGCATCAGCCATCAGGCGATCTGGGTGCGGCTGGGGCAGTTGGGTTTCACTCTAAAAAAAACTCATAAAATACCGCGAGCGCAACGAGGTGCAGCGGTGGCTCTTCCGGCGCGAACTGGAAAAGCTCGACGACCGAACCGTCTTTTACCTGGACGAATGCGGCGTGGATCACCGCCTGTATCGTGAGTATGGCCGCTCGCCCCGGGGCGAGCGGATTTATCAGGCGGTGGCCGGCAAACGGCGGGAGCGCACCAGCATTATTGCGGCCTCCCAGCACAACAAGCTGGTCGCGCCGTTGGTGTTTCAAGGCCATTGCAACACCGAGGTGGTGGAGGTTTATTTTGAACAGGTGCTGCTGCCTGTATTGCCCCCGGGCAGCGTGATTGTGCTGGATAACGCCCGGTTTCATCAGTCGCCGACCACGCAGAAGTTGGTGGAGGCGGCCGGCTGCCAGTTGCTGTTCCTGCCAACTTACTCCCCCGACCTCAACCCCATCGAACATCTCTGGGCCGCACTCAAGACCCGCCTGCGCAAAGACCTCGCCACGGCCGCCAACCCCTTCCTGTTTATCGCCAATATGTCCCAATGTTATTGTTAATTGCTATAGCTTCACGCCTCGGCTCGCCACCACCGGCAACGGCGTAAACTTTCCTTTGGCTTTCAACAAAGCCAGATCATTTGCCGGATCAACCTTTACCACCCTGGCATTAATGACGCCCGCGCTCGTGAGCAAACGCACCTTTGCCGCATCCTCGACGACATGATAATTGGAAATCAAATAACCATCGTCGGTGATAAAGAAGCCCGTACCGGTGGCTGTCGGATTTGAATCAGCAGTTTCATTGCCTGAACTGGGTGCGTTCACCTCCGATGCTTGGCTCGGCTTAAAATTACGCGCCAGCTTTTGACCCTCTGCAATTTGCTCGCGCGTCAACCGGCTCTCCGATGCGGCCACGTTTTCCTTAGCAGGGTCAAAGCCTTGCCCCGCCGCCAGCAAAAACCATTTGTAACCCTCCACTTCATCCTTCGTCACGCCTTGGCCTTCGGCGTAGCAGAAGCCCAGATTGTTTTGCGCGCCGGCGTCATTCTGCTCGGCAGCTTTACGATACCACTTCACCGCCTCTACCTCATCCTTTGTCACGCCATCGCCATGGGCGTAGCAGAAGCCCAGATTGCATTGAGCGTCTGTGTAATTCTGTTCAGCGGCTTTCCGAAACCACTTCACCACCTCTGCCTCATCTTTTGCCACACCGTCGCCATCGCGGTAGCAGACGCCAAGATTGTATTGAGCCTGGGCGAGATTCTGCTCGGCGGCTCTGCGAAACCACTTCACCGCTTCCACTTCATCCTTTGCCACGCCATCGCCGTTGGCGTAGCAGATGCCCAAATTGTATTGAGCACTGGCATAATTCTGCTTAGCAGTTTGCTGAAAAACCCAGCGATTTTTGCCTGAACTGTATTTCGATCATGGTTAATTCTATTTCAGGTCGCTGCGGAGCGCGAATCTTTGTTCGGCGGCGGTCCCGGTTGACTGCTTTGAGCGGCTCTTTCGTCCGATCTGAACAGTCCACTGACCAACCGCGTCCTTCATCCGGCCTGCAAACTCATTCCCAGATTGGCTATCCGCAGCAAATTGTATGTCCCGGCCACGAAATAAGCCCAAGCCTGCGTCCGCTCCACTCCGCGATAGCGGCTGCGCCTCAATCCACCTACCATTTTCATCCAGCCAAAGATTTCTTCGACCCGCTTGCGCAAACGTTGGCTGGTACGGTAACCGGTGCAACTGGTCGTGCGTCCATCCAGTCCCGAAACTTCAATTCCTTCCTTGCACGCCGTATGCGGCGAGATTTCCCGCTGGCGGCACCCGGCCACAAATTTCTTTTGGTGATACGCTTTGTCCGCCCCGAGGGTCGTGATCCTGGCTTCGTGCAATTCCCGATGTTCATCCACCTGCGCCAGGGCTACGGTCGGCTCGTCCTGGGCAATGGGATTATGCACCGTGATGGCTGCGCACAGTCCATGCCGGTTTTCCATCAACACCTGCGTCCCAAAACACAGTTTGCTGGCCTGTCCGTTGGCTTTCCGATACAGCACGCTTTCCGGATCGGTCGTGCTTTGATGCGTCGCATTACGCCGCTGCTCCCCGTGGAAGTTGATCGTCGGATTGCCAGGGTCGTCATCTTTGGCCGAGGCCACTTTGGCCCCGTCTTGGCCATCCTTGCGCACAAAGCTCTTCAGACTGGCCCACGCTTCGATGAGCGTGCCGTCGGCCGTAAAGTGCTGGTCACTGGTCCAGCCTTCGGTCCGCGACAAATCATAGACCTCCACGAAAAACAGCTTCGCAGCCTCCACCGAAAGCAACCGGTCATAATTATGGGTGAACACCGTCGGATCGAAACTCCCTTCGTCCAGTTCCCGGTCCAGAAACCAAAGCCACAGAAGATTGTAGGCCAGTTGCTCGCAATACAGCCGCTCACTGCGCACCGAATAGAGCGCCATCAGAATCCGGCTCTTGAACAGTTGCTCCGGCGGAATCGAAGGCCGTCCCTCACCGGCATACAACTCATCAAACAACGGCGAAAGTTTCGCCAACACCTGGTCCACTCGTGTCTTGATCCCGCGCAACGGATGGTCCGCAGGCACCCGCTGGTTCAGGTTGATCGTCGTCAGAAATTCCGGTTGTGCTTGAGGTTTTCCACGCATGATTCTCTGACCTATCCCCTTCGCCGCCATTCAAACTTTCTGCGAGTTTTTCAGCAAACTGTTAGACGGCCACGGCTGGAATTGAGGAGATCGCTGGTGACGTAAATGGCTACGGATTGGCTGGCGGTGTTTTCCAGCCCTGAAACGAGCACCGGCGCGTAAAAACGGCGGGCCATGTAATGAAGCGCCTTCCAACGACCGGAGTAATCCACGGACGACCAGCTCGCCACGGGCCAGCAGTCGTCATACTGCCAATAGAGGCAACCCATGGATTTGGGCATGTTTAGCCGCCAGAATTCCACGCCGATCTTTACGCCATAGCCTTGCGTGATTTGGCTCAACCAGAGCGCGCTGCCGAAATCCTTGGCGGGTTGAAAATAGTGTTCCATCATGTCACTGATTTTTTGGTTGCCGTTGCCGGAGGAACGTTGATGCCATTCCATGATGGGGGTGCGCAATGAGGCCCGGTCTTCGTTGGTCGTGTAAGAATCAACGGTTTTGGGTTCGGGAAAGGATTGGAAACCAAACTCGCTGATGAAGCCGTTCACGGTGCGATAGGCTTCAAATGTTTTGTCGCCATGCCAAACCTCCCAATAATGGGAATCGCCCATTTCGGGACTGCCGGGCACATAAAGCGCCTGTGGAGCGAGGGCTTTGATCTCGCCGCCGATCAGCCTGCGGAACAGCTTGTCGTAGTCGGTTTTGCCCATGCCTTCGTCCGACCATTTGGGCTTGGTCATAAGGGAGACTTCATTGTTGCCACACCAGACGGCGATGCAGGGGTGATGCCGGAGCCGGCGCACATTGTCCCGGATTTCCTGACGCACATTCTCCGTGAATGCGCCGTCGAACGCAGGATAGGCGGAACAGGCAAACTCGCAATCCGACCAGACCAGAATGCCCAATTCATCGCAGGCATCATAAAGCGCGTCCTCCTCATAATAACCGCCACCCCAGAAACGCAGCATGTTCATGTTCACCGCGACGGCATCCGCGACGTAATGCCGCAATTTTTCCGGCGTCACGCGGTTGGCGAACGGATCGGCGGGAATCCAGTTTGCGCCCTTGGCAAAAAAGGCACACCATTCACAGCAAAGCGGAGGGAATGGGTTTTGTCCGCCGGCAACAATTCAATAGTGCGCAGGCCAATACGCTTCACGGAGCTATCCAGCACTTCGAAGTCGGAGCCGAGCAAATCCACTCGCACTTCATAGAGTGGTTGTTTGCCCATGCCGGCCGGCCACCAAAGTTGCGGGTCGGTGATGATCAAATGCGCCGTGGCTTGGCCGTTAGTCAGACTGACGCTGGACTGCGTGATGTTCTTATGATCTTGCGTAACGACGACCAACGCTTGCAGGGCTGAGGGCCGTGTCGTTTCCGCCGCAATTTGGACGGCGAGCTTGACGGTTTTCTTGTTGGAGTAGTCCTGAAGAATGGCGACGTCCGCCAGCCGCGCTTCGTCGAAGGTCACCAATTCGATGTTTTTCCAGATACCGCAGGTGATGAGAACCGGCCCCCAATCCCAGCCAAAGTTGCAGGGCTCCTTGCGCACCCACGCCCGGCCTTTGGTCACGTGGGGGCTGGCCCACTCATAGAGCAGGCGTTCCGCGTTATGCTTTTGCATATAGGGCAGCACCGATTCAAACGAAATCTCAATTGCGTTCGTCCCGGCCTGAAGCACCGACTTGGCGTTAAACTCCCAGCGTCCGAAACATGTTGTCCGTGCGCCCCAGTTCATGACCGTTCACCCGCACCGTGGCGAAGGTGTCAAGCCCCTCGCACCTCAAAAGCACCCGGTCATGCGCCAGATCGGCGGCAGACACTTCAAACGTGCGCCGGTAAGTCCAGTTCGTTTCGCCGACCCATTGAACTGCCCGCTCGTTGTCGCGATAGAACGGATCGGGAATCCTGCCCGCCGTCAGCAGATCGGTATGGATACAGCCGGGAACTTTCGCGGGCAGCCATTCGTTGCCACCGGCGAGTGCGACCTGCCATTGTCCATTGAGACTCAAAGTTTGTACTCCCGATGCATCAGCCCAATGCGCAAAGTATGAGACAAATGTGGTTAACACCGCTACGAAGATTGTTTTATTTCCGATGAGATTCACAAGTTTGTTCATAATGATTTTCTTAACGCAACCACATATGAAAGCACTTCCTCAAAGCCCCTTCAGCTTCAAATCCCCCGTGGGCTTGTTAAATATAACGCAACAATCACATCTCATGCTCCGCTGCAACACTGCCCACCAACCAAATCAAGGCAAGGCCACGTTCGTTGTGTCCGCTATGACAACTGATGGAGATGCCTGTGTAGTTGTCACACAAAAAAGAATGTCGCTTACACTGACAGCCTAAAGGATGTTCATTTTTGAGATCGTGGCTTGAACTTAAGAATGTAATTAACGAGTTCGTCAAAATCGGCGTTGGCAACGCCAACATATTTGTCAGCGCACCCGTAGTACACGAACAATTTGCTGTCCACTACGACGTTCGCTGTGGGGAATACGGCACCGTGGGGATACAGTCCTTGCCACTCATAATCGGCTTCGGGCGACAGGATCGGCTCCGGGGTGCGTCCAATGACCTTGCGCGGGTCATTTAGGTCGAGCACCATCGCACCAGCGTGGTAAACACCCTTGGCGTCCACGCCGTGATAAATTACAAACCAGCCCTTTTTGTGCTTGAGCGGCGGAGCCGAACCGCCGATTTTTCGTTCCCAATGGAACTTGCCTTTGGCCAGCAGATAATCCTTCCCCCATTTGAGCGGATCGTCACCAAAACAAATCCAAATGGCGGGATATTTTGTGCCATATCTCGATCCGACCCACTGCATCGGGCGACGGAGCAGCGCAAATTTCCCGTTGATTTTTTCGGGAAAAAGAATTACATCGCGATCGTCGAGGGTCGGATCGGTGATGCGTCCAAGCCGCCGGAAAGTTTTTAGGTCTTCTGACATGAGCAGCCCGGAAGACGTGAGATTTTCGCCGAAAGCCTTGGGTTGATTTTTGTCGCGCGGATTGAAAGCGGAGTTGTTGGGCGCGAGCCAATACTTCTGTGGAAAATAAGGGCGATACGCGTAGGTGATGAGGAAATGGCCATTGGACTTCACAATGCGCGGATCTTCAATACAGCCCGCATCCTCGCCGTCCAAGCTGGGCGAGAGGATAGGGGCTGCCTGTGCCCGTTTGAAGTTAAACCCATCCTTGCTCGTCGCGAGCCCGAAACGGATGACGTGCTCCGGGTCATCACCCGCCGCGCGATAAAGCATATGGAACGTACCTTTGTCATAGATGACGCCGGGATTGCAAACAACGAGATTCTCCCAAGGTCGCCTGGGATTCGGCGAGAGAATGGGATTGCCGGAATATTTTTCGAGTTTCATGGTATTAAAATGTCAACGCCAGATGAAAATGAACACGCCCGTGACAACCAGCAGCAGGATGGCCAAAACGCGATAATTTTTGAACCATGGCACGCCAGCCAGTTCGCGTGATTCATCCCTGAACACCTGAGGATTCCACACATAAGTCTTGACCTTGTGTGCTGTTGGCGGGGCCGTAACCAGACTTACGAGCATAATGATGCCAAGCGAGACGGTAAAAACCACCGGCGCGACATAAAGAAAGTTCCAGCCGGCCAACGGCGTTTGCTTTATGCCGAAAAGCAGACTGCAAGCGATGACCAAGCCTGAAATCAAACCCGCGAACGCTCCTGACGCCGTGGCTCGTCTCCAGAACAGACCGCACAAAAAGACCGCCACCACCGGCGGACACATATAAGAAAGCAGTTGCTGAAAATATTTTACAATCGAGTCAAATTTTTGAATCTGCGGTGACCAGAGCGCCGCAATGGTAATGATCACCAATCCCGAAATGCTGCCCGCTACCACCTGCCGCCGGTTGCTCATGCCCGGCCGCAGCTTGTTAAGAATGTCCATCGTGACCAATGTCTGCACGGAATTCAGGGTCGAAGTCAGCACCGAGGTCATGGCGGCGATGAACCCAATCAGCACCAAGCCCTTCAAGCCAGAGGGCAGCATCTCAAAAACCAGCTTGGGATAAATCTGGTCGCCTTTTCCCAAGTGGGGATACAACACCCGCCCGGCAATCCCCGGCAGTACCATCAGAAAAAAAACCACAAAATTCAATCCGCCGGCAAAAAGATTTCCCCATCGGCCGTGATCGGTGTTGCGTGCGCTCAAAGTGCGTTGCACCATCGCCTGGCTCAAGCCCCAGTAATAAAATCCCAGTAATGGCAGGCTGATGAACAGCGTCGGCCACGGCACGGAAGGATCATCCGGCGGTCGAATCAAACTTAGATGACCCGGTGCCACCGCATGCATAACCGCGCTCCATCCGCCCGCCTTGGAAAAGGCGGTGTAGGTCAAAACCGCCGAACCGCCCATGAGTACAAAGGCCTGTACCAGTTCCACCCACATCACCGCAGACAATCCGCCCACAATTGTGTAAGATGCGCCCAACAACGCCAGCCCCCAAATAATGGCATTAAAACTGATTCCGGGAAAAACCAGATGAAGCATTAACGCGCCGGCGTACAAGGTCACTGACAAATCGGCAAAGGTATAACCAACCACCGTCAATACCGACAGATAAGTGCGGCTGCGGACATCAAAACGGCCTTCGAGAAATTCGGGAAGCGTGTAAATTTTATTCCGTAGATAAAACGGAAGGAAAAAAACCAAAAAGAATACAATTGGAATAACTGCGCCTGACAATCCGTAGTTGAACACCGAAATCCCGGTGCTATAGGCATCCCCCGCCCACCCTACCAGCGCGGAACTGGAAACCAAGGTTGAAAACATTGAAAGCCCGACAATCACCCATGGCATCCCCCTTCCACCGAGAAAATAACCCTCCGTACTCGAACGGGAACCGTGCCAAAACCCCCAACCGACTATAGCCGCCAGATAAACGGCCATGACGATAAAATCAACGGTGGACAAATTAATATGACCCATAAAAAGTCTGATAACGCGGTTTGGTTGGTGTTTTAGTTATTCAAACTTCTTGCCGCTGACGTTCTCGCCAATGCTGATTTTTCCCCGCCTCGCGTCTTTAATACGCTTGCAGTTAATGATGGAGTTTTCAAATGTCACCCCGTTGATCGAGTGCCCCGGACAGCCGTCAATAAACGAGCCTGCCGGAGCGGAATACACAATGATAATTGAAGCGCGTTCGGCACTGATTGAACTTCCTGCAAATATCAAGCCTAGCAGAGTTACAATCAGTTTCATCCATGGACAAATGGATTTAATCATAATCACCCGCTACACGTCGTTAAGAAAATATTATCGAACTGGCCGTACATCATTCGGATTCTACAGATTATGACCACAAGCCATGCACGCCAACCACCATTTCGCGCAAATGTGGGATAAATTGCGCAAATTTTTGGATATATGATTGCAGATTCGCCAAGCCAGATTGCCACGCGTCTACAGATGAACAGCAATGGCAACTTTGAACACGTTTGAATTTGTTAGCAGTGGGCGTTAGCAGTGAAGCATTTTGAAACCGTCGAAAACTCACAAACACATTTATTCTATTGGTTGGAATCAATCTTGGAGGCCAGGGTCGGAATCGAACAGGGTTTCGTGAAATTCACTACTCCCGAACTACCCTCTCACCACCAGAGGCGCGTAACGCATAACTATCGAACGCCAATAGCAGTTCCCCTTGCCGGACCTGCATTGGACTTTAACCAACAAGTCAGTGCGCCCTGCCGGGCGCACGCAAAAAAACAGCCACCGTCTTTGACGGTGGCTGCCTTCCCCGAATCTTTCTTTAATTGGTAAGCGCGAGGTATTCGGCACTTTGCTAAGTGCTCCTCAACGTGCGCGGCGCCGACGCATCAACAATAGTCCGCCAACACCAGCCAGAATCATTGAGAAAGTGCAAGGTTCAGGCACCGCCGTGATGGTGGAGATGTCCATTTCGCTGAAAGTGACCGTCTGCCCACCGGCTCCCGTGTAGACATCAACCTTGGGCAAAATGTAAGCCGCATCAGCATCGTAGGTAAATCCACCCAGCGATACGGTGTACGCGGTCGCCGGGTTGGGACCGGCGGGAGGATTATTGTTCCAGCCGGGATTGCCTGTTTGCGGGACGACACCACCGATCGTATTGATGTAATTTCCGCTAGAATCAAACTCATCTATTACAATATCGTAACTGTCGGACCACCATACGCTCACGGTGTAATCCAAGACGTAGTTGGCGCTGTTCGCAGGAACAAACGGTGCATCAATTGACAAGCCCGAGTTGGGGATAAACGCCGCCATCGTATCGGCACCGTCAACATAGAACTGCCCTTGGTTGCCGTTGACGGTGCTAATGGTGGACCCGCCGCTCGGGTCGGCAACGATGCTCCAGGTGCTGCTGGCATTTGCGAAGTCTGCTGTCCAAAGGGCAGTCTGAGCGCTAGCCCCTGCGGCAAAGCTAAGGAGCAGCAAGGCGTACCCTATTCCGCATTTTTGAATCTTGTTCATAATTTTCATAACTTTTATTTCGATTAGGTTTTCCTAGTTGTTGATTGACTTTATTTTCTACCAGAGCCCGGTCGATTTAGGACGAGAGCCATAGACTAACATGCTTGTAGAATATGACCACAAACCATGCGCGCCAACCACCATTTTGCGCAAATATGGGATAAATTGCGCAAATTTTTGGATATGTGATTTCTTAGGCGCCTAGTTATTAGTTTAACAGAAATAATCGATTAAGACCGGATTTGAAATCGTCTATGTTGCCTCCCTTCGTTCAGTGGGTGTCCCGGCGCGGTTGGATTTACGCGGCCAAACAGAATTATATGCCGACAGCAGGTGGCAGCCCGCGCCACAACCGGTTGTAATAAGTTGGCAAAATTTGCCAGCAGATTTGCCAGCAAACCTCGTTGGTTGAGAGTAAAATGGGGTTAAGAATAGTCGGCTGGAGTCGGCTAAAGTTATGCTTGACATAACGCAGAAACACCTTTATTTTCGTTGCAACGGTGATGATTTAGACCGTTGATTTCGAGTGGCTTGTGGAAGGCGGGATGCGTTCGATTCCGACCCTCGCCTCCAGTCCTTTTGTTGGGATTTGTGAGGAAAATGGCGAAATAAAGGCCGAGTTTCAGTGAAAGTTTCAGTAGCCGGACAACCCGGCTACAATCCGAAACGAACCGGGCCACTACTCGCTAACGGAGTCAGTTCGAGTTGGTTCATGTTCATAACCATGAAAGAGAACATGAAACAACGTTACAGCGTATTCCTCCGCCCTTGGGGCGTCTTCTACTACGAAGACCACCAGACCGGCAAACAGGCAACCCTCAAGACCCGCGACAAGGATGAAGCCTTTCGTCTCGTCGCGGCCAAGAACGAAAACGAAGACGCCCCGGCGTTCAGCTTGCATTTGGCTCGCGTCTATTGGAAGGCGGGCGACCCCACCGGCGCCACCCGGACATGGCAGCACGTCATGGACGAAATCCCCAAACTCAAAACCGGCGAAACGCATAATCGCTGGCTGACCGCCATCAAGGACACGGCGTTCGATTCCATCCGCAATCTGGTCGTGCTGGAAACCCAGGCCGAGCATTTTCTACAAGTCCTGGAGGCCGGCTCGGTGTCCACCAACATTTATCTGCGCCGGGTTCACAACTTCGCCCTCGACATGAACTGGCTGCCGTGGCCGGTGCTGCCCAAGAAACGCTGGCCCGCCATCAAGTTCAAGGAAAAGCGCGGCATCACCCTGGCGGAACATCAGGCCATCGTTGCCCGCGAACTGAATCCCGAACGCAAGGCGTTCTACCAACTGGCGTGGCACTTGGGCGCGTCACAATCCGACCTTGCGTTTCTTGAGGCGGAGAATGTGGATTGGGAAAACCACGTCATCAGCTATGCCCGCAAGAAGACCGGCTCGATTGCCATCATGCGCTTTGATGAAGACGTGGCGGAAATCCTGCGGGACCTACCGGGGAACGGCCCATTGTTTCCATATCTGCGGAGCGTCCGCGCGGGCGACCGTGCCACCGAGTTCAAGCAACGCTGTGTCGGCCTCAAAATCAAAGGCGTGACGCTGCACAGCTACCGTTATGCGTGGGCGGAACGGGCGAAGACCGCCGGTTATCCCGAACGCTTTGCAATGGAACATTTGGGGCAAAACAGCAAGGCCGTCCACCGCGCCTATTCGCGCAAAGCCAAGGTGGAACTGCCGTCGCTGGGCGAATACGAACGGCAACGGGCGAAGTTCACCGGCTTGCGTGTCGAAACACCGGCAATGGCCGCTGCCGTGTGAGCGGCAAGGCGCGGGCGGATGATTCTCCGCCCGCGCCTGTTTTCCAGACCAGTCTTACGCACCGGCATTTTGGGTTTGCAGGCGCGACGACTGCCGGGTGTCCGTCGAGTCCGGCTTCCGGCCATTTTTGTAACGCCAGTATTCCATGACCGCATCAGCGGCCTTGCTGTGCCACTTCTCGTCACGCTCCAAATCTTTCAATGCGGCCGTCAAAAAGTGTTTCGGGCCGTTGTGCGCCGGATGTCCGAGCGGTTTCAACAAATTCTTGACGATCAGGATGGGAATTTCGTGGGCGGAAAAACCGAGCATCCACGCCGCCTCTTCCGCCGTCAGCCGTTCGGGATGAGTCTTCAAATTCAAAAAACGTTCCATGTCCGGGTTCATGTGACCTCCTTAAATTCTCATTCCCCCGCCGGTGGATTGGTTCAGCTTGCGCGTCTGCGAAATCGTTTCCTCATTCGTGACCGCCAGCCGGCAACGCTCCGAAATCGCCGCCACCAGATGGCCGGGACGATGATCGGGAAATTGCTCCCAAATCACCTTCTGCGCCGTGGCGACCTGGTTGCTGGCCATGAATTCGAGCGTGTGTTTCGTATTGGCATTAAAAGCCGCCGCCAACTGGCGGGCATCATTTCCCTCCAACGTAATCTCCGCGTTGCCGTTGGCCTTGGCGTAGGGCGATTCATCCCGGAATCGTTCAATCACCGCGAATTCGTTTTGCTGCTGGCAAAGCAAAATGTCGCTCTGGCCGAGATTCAACAGCGTTGAACGCACCTGCCAGACGCCAAGCTGGGAAGTGCAAATTTCCTTTTCAGGCGAAGGCGCGGCAGGTTTTTCCAATTGTTTCTTTAATCCAGTCAGTGATTCAAATTCGTCGGCGATGGCGCTGAAGGCGACGCGGTAGCCTTTGACTTCAGTTTCGGTGTAATGGCGAAAATCACCCGGCACAACGTATTCCTGCTGTTCACCATCCCGTATCATCCAAGTGCAAAAATAATGTTCCCTTTTAATACCCAATCGACTGTCAGGCAAAACCGCCGCCGGTTTTTCCTGCGGCATGACCAGCGAATGAATTGGCAGTTTTGAGAGCCGTTCCAGTTCACTGACGGGAATGGCCATGATGCCCGACCGCAGCCTTGTGGGGGTGATGTCACCGGCCTGGATGCGCGAGAACAGGCTGAACTCGTGAAGCCCCAGGGCGAACGCGCATTGCTTGATCGTCGGGGCCTCTTGATCCAGCGCGCCATTTGTAATTTCCATAATTGTCCTTTTGTTTTTACTTCAACTTTAAGCAAAACCCGGCCTGAGAGTTGTGATGAATTCATCACAACTTTTCGGCACATCGGGATTCAAAACCGACCTCCCAAAGCATGGCAAAGCCATGCCATTGGGAGGTGGGGGTCATCAAGCCGACTGCAAACCGGTAGTCAACTCTCGCCAGATAAAGCCTCAATTGAGGGGCGCTTTCGCTATGCAGGCATTTGCCTGACCCATTATGGGATTAAGGGGCATCATCGAACCGGCTTCCGCCGACTCTAGCCAAAAGAGAGAATCCAGACTTTCGTCCTGTCTC
>CAVUVT010000010.1:0-330520 GCA_963744965.1 uncultured Verrucomicrobiae bacterium | reverse complement strand
TAGAATTTATGCACCCGATGAAATCCACGTTAGCCCCGCTGCTGGCTGTATTGTTGCCGCTTGGTTTGCACGCCCAAACCGCGCCCACGCTCCAGACTCACGACTTCAACACCGGCCAGCCGCATTCGTTCACCAGCGTCGGCAACACAGCCACCATCGTCGCGGGCGGCGCGGACATCTGGCAAGCCGCAGACAGTTTTGTTTTCAACTACTTCGCGGTGACGAATGATTTTGATTTCCGGCTGCGCGTGCTTTCCGTGGAAGACGCCGACGGCGGGGGATTCGCCCGCACCGGTTTGATGGTGCGCGATGCGCTCACTGCCGGCAGCCGTCACATGATGGTGCCGGTGAACGCCAACAACACGTCGCAAACCATTTACCGGACGCGTGCCGGCGACAACGCCTTGGACAACGGCACGCTCATCCCGGCGTTCGGCAGCAATTCCTGGGTGCGGCTCACGCGTCACGGCAATGTTTTTGCCGATTTCATGAGCGCCAATGGAACGAACTGGACGCCGATCTACCAATTTGACGGTGCGAAGGAAGGCGACGGCGCGTTCACCAACGCCGTGATGTATCTGGGCATCGCCACGTCGTCGCATGATGCTGGCAAAACCACCACGGCGGTCGTCGGCGATTTGGGCGTCACACCGTTGGCTGCCCGGCTCGGCCCGCCGGCGGTCCCCGCTGAACCGGCACCGGACGCGCCGCAAGGTTTTGTCGAGGTGACGACTGGCATTCCTGTCTTTTATCGTTGGCAGGCCAACGGCGTGAATCTTGCCGATGTCACCAACGCAACATTGGCGGCATCCGGCACGGCAAATTACTCGGCGCAACTGCGCGAGATTGAACCAGGCGCGCCCTTGGTGTTTTCAGTTGTCGCTGGCGGTGAACAGCCGATTCGTTACTCGGCGAAGGATTTGCCCGCCGGCTTGTCGCTGGATTCAAAGCGCGGCTTGGTCACCGGCTCCCTCAAGACTTCAGGTGAATTTACCTTCTCCGTGCTCGCCAAAAATTCTGTCGGCAAAGCCGAAACCAAAATCAAACTCGTCACCGGCACGCGCGTCGCCATGACGCCGCCGATGGGCTGGAACAGTTACGATGCCTGGGGCACCAGCATCACCGAGGCCGAAACGCTGGCCAATGCCGCCGCCATGAAAAAACTCCTGCGCGCCCACGGCTGGCAATACGTGGTGATTGACGCGCGCTGGTATGACAGCGTTTCCTCATTTGACGACCGGGATTTCAACAAGGAACGCAACGGCGCAAAATTGTTTGCCGATGAATTTGGCCGGATGCTGCCGGCGACGAATCGCTTTCCGTCGGCCATCGGCGGCAAAGGTTTCAAGCCGCTCGCGGACAAGATTCACGCGCTGGGCTTGAAATTCGGTTTCCACATGATGCGCGGCATTCCGCGCCAGGCGGTGTTTGTCCGGACGCCGATTGAAGGATGCACGTTCACGGCTGCCGATGCGGCCAACACCAACAGCATTTGCGGTTGGTGCCCGGACATGTTTGGCGTGCGCGCCACCGCCGCCGGGCAGGCCTGGTATGATTCCATGTTCCGGCTTTACGCAGCGTGGGGCTTGGACTTCATCAAGGTGGATGATCTTTCCGTGCCTTACAGCGCGGGCGAAATTGAGATGATCCGCAAGGCGATTGACAAGTGCGGTCGCTCAATTGTTTTCAGCACGTCACCGGGGCCGACGGACGTGTCGCACGCGGCGCACATTGCCGCCAACGCGAACATGTGGCGCATCTCCGGCGACTTTTGGGATCGCTGGAAAGATTTGAACCATGCGTTTGACTTGGTGGCGGCCTGGCAAGGCAAAGGCGGCCCGGGGCATTGGCCGGATGCGGACATGATTCCGTTTGGCCATCTCGGCATCAAATGCACCATCGCCGGCAAGGAGCGTCAAACGCGCTTCACGCCAGATGAGCAGCGCACGCTGATGTCGCTCTGGGCGCTCGCGCCGTCGCCGCTGCTGTTGGGCGCGAATATGACTGATCTCGACAAGGCCACGCTCGCGCTGCTCATCAATGATGAAGTGATCGCCATCAACCAAGACCCGCTGGGGCAACCAGCGCACCGTGTCAGCGCGACGGGCGCGTCGCCGGAAATTTGGACAAGGCAACTCGCCAGCGGCGCGTTGGCCGTCGGCATTTTCAACCGGACTGCGAATCCATTGGCGGCGAATGTTTCATGGCGGGATCATGGTTTTGTCGTTCCGCCAAACGTCCGCGATTTGTGGACGCACAAAGTTTTGAGCGCGCAGCCAAATTTCACCGCCGAATTGCCGCCGCATGGCTGCGTGCTGCTGCAAGTTACAGCCACCGTGAACGCCGAACCAATGGCCGAGGGTAAATTTCAGCCGACGTGGGAATCGCTCAAGCAATACCAGGTGCCGGAATGGTTTCGCGACGCCAAGTTTGGCATTTGGGCGCACTGGGGGCCGCAATGCCAGCCCGAGGACGGCGATTGGTATGCGCGCGGCATGTATCAGCCCGGCAGTGCGCAATATAAATTCCACCTGGCGCATTATGGTTCCCCCAAGGATTTCGGTTTCAAGGACGTGATTCACGAGTGGAAGGCCCAAAACTGGAATCCTGACAAATTGATGGTGCTCTACAAGCGCGCCGGGGCGCAATACTTTTTCGCGCTGGCCAACCACCACGACAACTTTGATTTGTGGGATTCCACCTATCAACCGTGGAACTCGGTTGCCATCGGTCCGAAGAAAGATTTGATCGGCGGCTGGGCGAAAGCAGCGCGCGAAAATGGATTGAAGTTCGGCGTCAGTGTCCACGCCGCGCACGCGTGGAGCTGGTATGAACCGGCCCAGGATTACGACGGCAAACTGACGAAAGCCGACGGTGCGGGCAAATGGTGGGACGGCCTCGACCCGCAGGATTTGTATGCGCAGAAACATCCACCGACGAAGGACTATCGGAATCCCGGGAAGATCCATTCACAATGGAATTGGGGCAACGGCATTTCAATTCCAGACCAAGCCTACTGCGAAAAGTTCTACAATCGCACCGCCGACCTTATCAAAAAATATCATCCCGACCTGATTTACTTCGATGACACCGCGCTGCCGCTCTGGCCCGTCAGCGATGCGGGATTGAAAATCGCAGCAGATTTTTACAACACGAACGAAAAGCTGCATGGCGACGACGGCGTGCTCTTCGGAAAAATCCTCACGCCCGAGCAGCAGCAATGCATGGTGTGGGACATTGAGCGCGGTTCGGCCAACGAGATTCAACTCCAGCCGTGGCAGACGGACACCTGCCTTGGTGACTGGCACTATGACCGCGGCCTTTACAATCGCAATGGCTACAAGTCCACCAAGACGGTGATCCAAACGCTCGTGAATGTAGTCAGCAAGAACGGGAATCTGCTGCTGAACGTCCCCGTGCGGGGCGACGGGACGATTGACGAGAAGGAATTGAAAGTCGTGCAGGGCATCGGCGACTGGATGGAAGTGAACAAGGAATGTATTTTTGGCACACGCCCGTGGAAAGTGTTTGGCGAAGGCCCGGCCTCCGCGGGCGCGGCATTGAGCGCACAAGGTTTCAACGAGGGCAAAGGCAAACCGTTCACGTCCGAAGACGTGCGCTTCACGCAGAGCAAGGACGGTCAAATGCTTTATGCCATCGTGCTGGGCGCGCCAACCAATGGCGTGAGCATCGCATCGCTCGGAAAAAATGCAAAACTGCTCGACAAACAAATTTCCGAAATCCAACTCTTCGGCAGCAGAGAAACATTGAAATGGCAGCAGGCCGACGATGCTCTGGATATTTCGCAGCCGAAAACAATCCCGAACGATTTCGCCAACGTCTTCAAAATTTCGCTGCGGGCAAGGTAATGCGTGAAATTTCACCGAATCATTTCGTTGCCTGTGCCGGCCGGCCTGGTTGGTCCGAATTCAGTGGATAATTGGCGGGGATTTATGCCGAGAATCGCGTTATAGTGTGATGAAGCCATGTTATGATTGTCTGTGCCGCCGTTTTCATGTGCGTCAGGCGGCAGGGGGCGATTTGCCTGTGCTTAAAATTTGCCGCCGCGATTCGAAGCCAAGAAACCGCTCGCCGCAGCGCATTTTGCCGGCTGGTTGGTTTTGCAAAAATTTTACTATGAAATTGAGACTGCTGAAACAATTGGTGCTTGCGTCCGTGGCGAGTTTGTCGCTGGTGGCGAACGCTCAAACTTTGACGCTCACCAACGGCGTCCAGAAATACGCTTCACTCACAAGCACCACGGTGAACATGAGCGGGCGCTGCGAGCTGTGGGTGACGAATGCCGCCACGCCGCTTTCCGGCTGCACCATCAATTTGAATTCCATTGATGCCTGGCTGTTTCTGCCGAATGTCAAGCCATCCGTCGTGGCGTCCACATATCTCGGCCAGATGCGCGTGAGCGGCGCGAGTGCCGTGGCTGACAGCAATGTGCGCGTGGTGCAATACGGCCAGAACGGCGCGGTGGTGATTCCGCAAGCCTCGACCTTCCAGCCGCTGACCGTTTTCACCGGCGCGGAATTCACCGGCGCCGCGACGTCCTACAGCCAGTGGACTTACTACACGGGCACAGCCTACACCAACATCAGCTCGTTCAAATTGAAGCGCGGCTACCAAGCGGTTTTGGCGCAATCGGCCAACGGCGCGAATTACAGCAAATGCTATGTCGCGCAGGACGGCGATCTGGAAATCGGCGTTTTGCCGGCGACGCTGGCCAATCAGGTGCAGTTCATTTACGTCACGCCGTGGCGCTGGACGAGCAAGAAAGGCATCGCCGGAAATCCGCCTTATTCCGACCTCAACGTGAACTGGTGGTATGACTGGAACATTGATTCCAGTTCCTCGCGCGATTTGGAATACGTCGCCATCCACCAGCTTCGGTATTGGCCCGGCATGAATCAAAATTGGCAATCACTGGGCATCAATACCGTGCTCGGCTACAATGAGCCAGACAACACAGCACAGGCAAATATTGCGGTTGGCGACGCCTTTTGGTCATGGCCGGATTTGCTCGGCACCGGGCTGCGTGTGGGTTCTCCGGCCTGCACGGACGGCGGGGTTTCCAGTTGGCTCTTGCCGTTTATGACAGACATAGCGACGTCACAGGCCAATGAGGACAACGCCCCCGGTTTGCGTGTGGATTTCGTGGCGCAGCATTATTATCAATCGGCCGACCCTTCCAATCCATCAGCTTGCGCGTCGCAAATGTATAATTTCCTGCTGAATATTTGGAACAACACGCATCTGCCAATTTGGGTCACGGAATGGAACAACGGCGCGAACTGGACGGACGGTAGTCCGTATGCCGCGCCGACCTACGCACAGCAACAGGCGGACATACAGGCGATGACGCAGATGTTGGAATCCACGCCGTTCGTGGAACGCTACGCGCTTTACAACTGGGTCGAGGACACGCGTTCTTTGGTGACCAGCAGCAACACCGTCACGCCCGCCGGCACGACTTATTCTAATCTCGTTTCCGCCATCGGCTATTCGCAAGCCATGCCGGACAACGGCACGCGCGGGATTGCGGAATTTCTCTTTGCCACGAACACCTGGGACACCTCCGGCTATTACAACAATGGCATGGCCATCGGCGCGCCAAATTACTCAACCGGACACATCAGCCAGGCGCAGTCAATTGTCCTGGACGGCGCGAACAGCTACGTCCAGCTTCCCGCGAACATCGCCGAAGGCGGCGCATTCACGTTCGCCGCGTGGGTTTATTGGAATGGCGGCAACAACTGGCAGCGCATTTTCGATTTCGGCAACCCCAGCACAAGTCAAGGCGGCACGCCGAGCCAATATATGTTCCTCACGCCAAGTTCGGGCAGCGGGCTGCGTTTCGTCATCGACAGCGGCAGTGGCGAGCAAGTTTTGGAACGCTCCGGTGCGCTGGCCTCCGGTTCCTGGCAGCACGTTGCGGTCACGCTCAGCAATAATGTCGTGATACTTTACGTCAACGGCGCGCAGGTCGCCTCGTCCACGAGCTTTTCAATTACGCCCGCCAGTTTCAGCCCAATCAAAAATTACCTCGGTAAAAGCCAGTTCGCCGCCGATCCATTGTTCAACGGCAATTTGGACGAGGTGGAAATCGCCGATTACGCCATGACGCCGGCGCAGATTTCCGCGCTTTACAGCAGCGCGTCGCCCGTTTCCGGCGGCATTTGGACCACCAACGCCAGCGGCTACTGGGGCACGAACAACAACTGGAGCGGCGGCATTGTCGCCAATGGCACCGGTTTCATCGCGGATTTCAGCACCATCACCATCACCGCCAGCCGCACCGTGACGCTCGACAGCGCCCGCACCATTGGCGGATTGAAATTCGGCACCACAACCGGCTCGCAATCCTGGACGTTGGCCGGTGCCAACACGTTGACGCTCGACGCCGGCGGTGGCAATGTGCCGGTGATTGCGGTGAATCAAAACACCGCGACCATTTCCACGCCGCTGTCCGGCAGTTATGGTTTCACCAAAACCGGCGGCGGCGCGCTGACACTTTCTGGCGCGAACACCTACACCGGAGCCACGACGGTCAGCGCCGGCGTCCTGAATGTGAGTGGCGCAGGCCAGTTGAACGCCGGGGCGTATGCGGCGGCGATTGTGGACAACGGGACATTTGCTTACAGCAGTTCGGCCAGCCAGGTTCTTTCCGGAGCCATCTCCGGCACGGGCGGAATGACAGTCAACGCGACGAACGGAGGCGTGCTGACCTTGGGTTCGGGAGCGGGTTCCCTGATGACCTACACCGGACCGACCATCGTTGACGGCGGCGAACTCCAACTGAACTTCGCGAATGTCGGCAACTCCTACGGTATCGCTGCCAGCAGCGGCCTGATCATCAACAATGGCGCTTCGGTTGTCCTTATGAATGACAACAGCCTGGCTGGTGGGAATTTCGTCGTCGGCAGCGTGCCGGTGACGATTAATGCCGGTGGCGTTCTCACCGGCTCCGACACCGTCGATGGCGGCGCGGGCTCGTCCGCGCACATCTTCGGGTTGTTGACGCTGAACGGTGGCACGCTCGCCAACGGCGGAACCGGTGCCCAACCACAATGGGGAACTTGGAACTTGGATGGTGGCGTGGTGGTCAACGGTGGCACCAACACCTCCACCATGAGCGCCTTGGACATGATTCCGACCCAGGCAGGCGGGACAATCTTCAGCGTCACCAACGGCGGAACCGCCAGCGGCGTTGACCTGAATGTCACGGGCACTTTGATCAACGGCACTAGCATGCACGATACGGGCATCATCCTCGACGGCAACGGCACCATGGTATTGTCGGGAGCCAACACCTATGCCGGCCAGACCATCGTGAGCAACGGCACGCTGCTGGTCAACGGCTCTCTGGCTGCGGGCAGCGCCGTGACGGTGGCTTCTGGCGCCCTGGGTGGCGTTGGGAGCATTGGTGGCGCAACGACGGTTAATGCCGGCGGCTATCTTGTCCCGGGCATCAACGGGGTCGGCACGCTGACGTTCACCAACAACCTCACGTTGAACGCCGCTTCAACCAACAACTTTGTCGTGACCGCCAACGGCGCCAGCAACAACGTCGCGGTGACCGGCACCTTGACGCCCAACGGCAGCGTGATTCACATCGCCGCCGGCACGGCCTTGGGCTTGGGCACGAACACACTGTTCACCTGCGGGACCATCAGCGGGGCGTTCAACGCCACGCCGGTGTTCGATGTGGCGCAAAACAATGTTGGTTCAATCGTGAACGACGGCGCAGGTCACATCAATCTGGTGATGATGACAGGCGTCAACACCAATCCGGCAACGGCCAATTTTGCGGCCAGTGTCGCTGGCAGTGCTGGCAGCAAGACGTTGAACTTCACCTGGGCACCGGATCATCAAGGCTGGCAGCTCTACACCAACGCGGTCGGGTTGACGGCCACCGGAAGCTGGTTCCCGGTGCTGGGATCGGCGTCGGTCACCAACGAAAGCATCACGGTGGATTCGACGAAGCACAATGTGTTCTTCCAGTTGCGCTATCCCTAAGCGCAAACGGCTGACAAAAATCTTGCCGTAGGGCTTTGGGTTGCCTTGCGGCAGGCGGTTGCGGGGTGCCGGCCAGAGTTCCGGCACCCCGTTTAAATTTGTAAATGCAGAAAGATAAAATGAATAATTCGCAATGAATTGGCTGGCTCCCGGCGGCCTGGCCAATCAGAGTTGCATTCGAATCATAAAGCAGCGTGATGGAACTGGGTTGCGTGACGAAATACGGCGTTTGTGACTTGACGTTCAGCACGGCGATTCGGCTTTTATTTCTCCGCGCAGACCAATGACCTGTCAAGCAGCCTCACGACCTATCTTTCCGCCCCGATTTC
Organism: uncultured Verrucomicrobiae bacterium; assembly: GCA_963744965.1. Lineage (GTDB taxonomy): Bacteria > Verrucomicrobiota > Verrucomicrobiia > Limisphaerales > UBA11358 > UBA11358. The sequence goes on along the minus strand of CAVUVT010000010.1, from coordinate 322,166 downwards.
TTGGACGACCAACTATTTCCATTTCGTTGCGCTGACGTATTCGCCGACGAACACGGCCTTGTATCTGGACGGCGTGCTGGCAACCAACGGCCCCGGCGTGACGATTTATCCCGGCCCCGATGTTCTCACCAACGGATTCTTCATTGGCGCGGATGAAACGGGACTCTATCAAGCGAACGGAATGTTCAATACCGTGGCGACCTACAATTATCCGCTCAATTCCAACGACGTTGAAACCATCTTTAGTTGGGAATACACCCCTTACATCATCAGCCCTTGGAACACGGCGATGGCAAACATTATTTCTGCACCATCCAGCCCATCCACGACCGCGACACCCGACGTAATCACCGGCGCGGGCTATCTTCAATGGGATGGATCGGTGACGCCAAATTACAGCACCAATGCCAATGTGGTCTGGTTCACCAACGTCACGTCAACAACGGTAATCAACGGCACCAATTATGTGACGTTCACAATACAGGGAGGGTTGGCGGGCTATTTCTATGATGTATTCGCTACCGCAGCCTTGACAGCGCCCCTTACCAACGGCGTCTGGTATTGGATGGGACAAGGAAATTCTGGAAATACCTACACCCTGCCCATCGCCAGCCAGAATGTTTTCTTGATTCTAGGCACTCCGCAAGACACTGATGGAGACGGGCTTACAGACGCCTATGAAAATCTGGTGTCACACACAAACCCGAACGTCGCCGACACGGATGGCGACGGAATACCGGACGGCTGGGCAGTGTTGCTTGGGCTTAATCCGCTGTCAAGCCTCGGCACGCAGCCGTCATCACGCTCCAATTACGGCTATACCACGGCAGACTGGTTGAATGGAGTTTCCGGCGTCAGGAGCGGAAGCATCACCACGGACAACGAAGGCAACGTGCAATCGGTTTCACAATAATCAAGCGAGGAACAATATAATGAAAACAATGAAATTTTTGATTTTGGGACTGTTCGCGTCAGTGGTGGTCATGCAGCCGTTCAGCGGCAGGAGCCAGTCAGGTCAGCCCGCCGCGCCCGTTGCCGAGGCCGTCACCCCGCAGATTCAGGCGCTGGCGCAGGGCTTGCAAAACGACCCGGCGAAGATTTTTAACTATGTCCACGACCACATCCGCTATGTGCATTATTTCGGCTCCAAGAAGGGCGCGCAACTGACGCTGCTCGAAAAGAGCGGCAACGACTTTGACCAGTCCGCCTTGCTCACCGCCCTTTTGAATGCCGCCGGCTACAACAATACCGGCTACGAATTTCAATGGATTGGCCCGGCCTATAATGATTTTTCCGGCGCAGACATGGATTTGCAACACTGGTTTCAATTAACCTTGGTCAACACGAACTGGACAAGCACAATGCAATACTTGGACGGTCTATTCGGTTCACGCGGTTTTCCCGAAACCGGCAATTTTACCGGCTACACCAACCTGTATTTATTCCAGCACGTTTGGGTTTCACTGACCACCGGGGGGAATACCTACTGGCTCGACCCGTCGTTCAAAGTCAGCGAGCCGGTGGCCGGAATCAATCTGGCCAATGCAATGGGATTCAGCAGCAACAGCCTGATGACTGCCGCCAGCGGGACGGATACCGGAAATTACGTCACCAACTTGAACGAGGCCAGCATTCGCAGCACATTGACCGGCTACACGACCAATCTCCTGAACTACCTGCAAAGCAACGCGCCCAACGCGAGCGTGCAGCAAATCATGGGCGGCTGGCAAATCGTGCCTTCCACCTATACCAATATAAGCCAGATTGACGCGAATTTTCCCTTTAATGACGACCTCTACCCGATAGACCCGGAAATTTTCTGGACGTATGAGCCGACGAACATGATGACATCCTTGAAGATTACATTTGCCGGGACGAACTACCAAATGTTCATGCCGCAACTGCAAGGGCAACGATTGTCGTTGACGTTCACCAACACCGGACTGGCGCAACTCTGGCTGGAAGACAGCAATTTATTACAGCACACCACCAGCGGTTCGGGCACGACCAATGTGGTGTTTGCCATCAACCAGCCGTTTGGAACCTGGAATGACACCAGCAATGTGCTGGTGGACACCGGCCTTGGCGATCAACTCATCACCAATCTTTGCCAAGCCACCAACGCGACCTACGTTCTGACTTATGCGTTTGAGCCGGATTGGGGCTGGTTGCAGCAGCGGCAAAATGAATTGGACAATTATCGCTTGCAGGGATTGCCGGACACGTCGCGGCAGGTGGTCAGCGAGACATTGAACGTCATGGCCCTGAATTGGATGTTGCAGACGGCATCGGCGGAGCAACTGTTGGCGGGACAATTAGGAATACTCCCGGAATACTCGGCGCGTTTTGGCCGCATGGCGCAGGAGGCTGGTCATGGTTATTACATTGATGTTCAAAATTTTGGTGCTGATTTTGCCAATTCGGGCTTGGATACCGTCAGCATGAATCACGAATCCGCGCACATTGATTTGAACCAGTATTTCGCCAGCGCGTTGGAACATGGAGTGATTGAGCAATTTCAACCCACCAACATGCAGGCCGCTTCCACCATCAAGATGCTGCAAATTGCCAATACCAACGGGCAGGCGGTTTTTCTGGCGAGCAGCACGAATTGGACAACGGCCTACAATGTAAAAAACCATTTGACTGCCAACACCTATGACTCTGGCACGCTGACAACTATTGGCAATTACATCACCCAAGGCTATTATGTAATGCTACCGCAAAACGGCTCCAACCATGTAGTCGGGACGACTGGCTGGGCAGGTTATGGTTATATTACGCGGTTTAGGGGCGCTGGACTGCCCCTGACCAATGTTACAGGAATGATTATTTCCGGCGGCTATCACGGCGGTTATGGGGCTGACCCCAATGCGACCGCCAGCAGTTCCACCACCGCCCAATCCGGTGATTCCCAACAAAACGCTTTCACCCTCACCCAACCTTTTGCTTTCAGCCCTGTCGGGGCCGATCCGGTGGACATGGCCGATGGCACGTTTCAAGTTGAACACACCGATCTTTCCGTGGGACAGGCCGAGCCGCGCGGAATGACGGTTTCGCGTTATTACAACGGCACCCGGCGTTTCAGCAATCCGGCGGGCATGGCGGGTGGTTGGGTTCATAATTATTCCGTGAATGCCTTCAATACACCAGCGCCACAAGCCGCTTTGGGCGGCACTACGCCGCAACAAATGGCTCCCATGATTGCCGCCACTTGTGCGGCGGCAAACTTCTATAATAGCTCCGTTCCTGACCCGAAAAACTGGATGGTTTCCGCCTTGATTGCCAAGTGGGGCATTGACCAGCTTAACAAAAATGGCGTGTCGGTCATCATGGGCAAGGACACGGTTCAATTTGTCAAACAGCCAGACGGCACATTCACCCCGCCTGCGGATTGCACCATGACGCTCGCCCAAAATGGTTCGGCTTACAGTCTTTCCATGCGTCACGGCAACACGTTCCAGTTCGATGCCCTTGGACGCCTGACCAACATTGTTGACCAATACAGCCAGTCAGTGACGTTGACCTACAATACCAGCAATTTGGTCAGCACCGTCACCGATTGGAAAAAGAACCGCACGCTCACGTTCGGCTATACCGGAAGCCAGTTGACTTCTGTAACTGACAACAGCAGCCCCGCGCGTTCCATATCCTATGGCTATACGTCCGGCGATCTTACCTCATTCATGGATGCCGAAGGCAAAACCACCACCTACACTTACGGCACCAATCATCTAATCACCGCCACGATTGATGCCGCCAGCAGGCTTGTCATCAGCAATCTCTACGATGCACTCGGCCATGTGACGACGCAATACACCCAGGGCGACACCAACAAGGCTTGGAAAATCTTCTGGTCTGGCTGGCAGAGCATTGAACAAGACCCGGTTGGCAGCCAGCAGTTATTTTCGTATGATAATCAATCCCATGTTACCAGCTTGCGGGACACTCTCGGCAATCTCACGCAGACATTTTACGATGGACAAGGCCACGTCGTGATGAACATTTCACCGTTGAATGAAACCAATCAGTTTTTTTACGACGGAAACCACAACGTCACAAGCTCGATTGACGCGCTTGGTTTCACCAACCTATTCGTCTATGACAATCAAAATAATTTGATTCGCTCCGTGGACGGACGCGGCAACCCGACCACCTTCGGCTATAATAATCAGTTTTCCATTACCGGCCAGACCAATGGCGCAGGTGATTTTGTCAATTACGCCTATAATGGTGACGGCACGCTTCACTCGCGCACCGATTCGGGCGGCATGACGGTTTATGACACATATGATATTTACGGCCAGTTGACCCACATCACTTATCCGAACAGTCTTGGTGGTGAAGGTTTTGTCAATAACTTGCAGGGCGACCCAACGAGCCACACCGATGCCAACGGAAATGTAACGACATTCGCCTACAATAATCGCCGGGAAATGACCAATACTGTCGCCCCGACGAACTTGACGGTAAAAGTCAGTTTTGATGCCGTGGGCAATGTTTCCGGCAACACTGATGCACGCGGCAACGCCACAACCAAGACTTGGAGCGTCACTCGCAATCTGCTCGCCACGACCATGCCATCCACGCCCCAAGGTGTGCCGGTTATCACCAATGCCTATGACAACCGTGATTTATTGGTTAAGACAGTTGATCCGTTGCAAAATCCGACCCTCTACACCAACGATGTTGCTGGACGGCTGGTTTCGCAGACTGACCCGGTGTTGCGAACGACCACCTTCGGTTACGACGCGGATGGGCGTAAACTGGCTGCCACCAATGCAGCCCAGGAAGTGACCGGCCAGACTTGGGACGCGCGGGGCAGTATGTTGCAACTGACCGATGGCGCAGGCCATTTGTCAACCCGCGCTTACGATGCCGCTGGCAACCAAATTACGCTCACCAATCGCAACGGTAAAAAATGGCAGTTCCAGTTTGATGGTGCGAACCGGCTGACCAACACGATCACACCGCGAGGCTACTCGACTTCACTTTCCTTCAATCATCAGGGATTAGTCAGTTCGATCAACGACCAAGCCAATCAGCCCACATCCCTTTATTACGATGCCAAGGGACGCTTGACCAATCGCACGGATAATGTTGCGACCACGCTTTATGGTTTTGATGCCAACGGCAACCGGACGAGCGCAACCGAAAACAGCCAGACGAATTCGTGGACGTATGATGCTTACAACCGCGCTTCCAGTTACAAAGATATTTACGGCAACCTGATTCAATCTGGGATTTCCCATATGGTTTAATGCCCACGAACGGCGTGGGTGGTTTTCGTGATTTTCTGCCTTCTTCATAAGTTTGCAAGTCATTTTTCCAGTCTGACCTTGGTTTTTGTCCGGCGCGGAAGGTGTTTTGACGCCATTGTTGGCTCAAATGCCATTTTTCTTCTGGAGGTGAAGACACCGCCTCCGTTGTTGCCGTGGTTTTCATGTGATTCCTTCCACTTTTCCTCATCCGGTTGCTGCAGCTGGTGATCTCAGCCGTCCAATCCGTTCCAAAATCGTCTGGAACAACTCTCTCGGCACCGCCACTTCCGCCATCTGGAAGATGATCTTCCGGGAATGGCGAACCACCTTCGCCCCGATCTTGATCAGTTTCTCCCGCAACGTCGTCAACGTCCAGTGACGCACCGCTTGGGGCAGCACCGCCTGACGCAGGAAGTTGCCCAAATTGTAGGCCAGCACGAACAGGTGCAGCCGCACCTGATTGTCCACAAAGTCGTGACAAGATAGCCTCGTCCATTTGACGGCGTTCTTGCCTTCCTTGATCCACTGCTCCGCCGTGCCCCGTTGATTATAGAACCGCACCACCCGTTTGGCTGGTCGGGTTAGATTGGTCACGATAAATCCGACCCGAGGAAAAAGTTCGCCATTGTGCCACTCCACCTTTGCCACCACGCGCCGGGCCTGATTCCAACTCTTGGCCTGATACAAAAAACCGGCATACCAGACCACCGGCGCGTTCGAGGGACGCCCCACCGGTCGGATCAGCAGTGGTTCGATGTCCCGCTGCAACGCATCATTGGCCGGCAGACGGATGGCATACTCGAATCCCTCGGCTTCCAAATATTCATAGAGCTCCGGGTTGGCAAAGGCGGCATCCGCCCGAAATTTGCGTGGAATATTTTTACCCTGATACCGCGCCACCACCGGTTCCAGCACCGCCCGCCAATCCTTGGCGCTATGCACGTTGCCATCTCGCAGCAGGGACTGCTCCACATCGCCAAACTGATTGAAGCAAAACAGCGGATGGTAGCAGGTGCAGCCGAAATGGCCGTTGAACGCGGTTCCTTCCTGCTCGCCATAGGTCTCGCTCACGGAACTATCCATGTCCAAAATGAGTTCCCGCATCGGCTGGCGTTCCCGTAGCCGGTCAATCCATTTTCCTGATAGCTTCGTCAACGCCTTCAAGTTGCCCGGTTGGGTCAATACCTCGGTCTCGAACCGTCCCATCTGGCTGGTGGACGCTGCAGTGTGTTCCGTGGCTCGCCCACCAACAATCTGCCGCATGGTAGGATCAACGGAGAGCCGTTCGGCATCATTGGTGTCTTCGTAACCTGCCAACCGGCTGAAGATGGACTGCCGCATCTGCGCTACCATCGAGTGTTGCGTGTTCTTACCCGTCCGACCATCACTCAACAGATTTTCACCCAGATCGGTTAGACCCAGTGCCGCATCCAGTTCCCGATAGGCCAGCAACCCGGCATCAGACGTGATCTTGGAACCGTGAAACTCCAGCTTCAACCGACTATCAAAAGCCATCCGCAGACCCGGTTTTATGCCTGCACCCGTTGGATTCTCGGTTTTTCGTTGGTTGGACATAGATGAAAGCCTTTGTTTATGCGGCTTTATTGTATGCCACTAACTCCTGCTTGTGAAGTTTATTTGGGAAATATGGGTCAATACCGTTACGATGCCAACGGCAACGTGACGAACCTGATTTATCCGGGCGGCAAAAATGTTTATTACGCTTACGACAGCTTGAACCGGATGACGAACGTGACGGATTGGGCCGGAAGAAAATCCGCAATGACTTATGATTTGAACAGTCACATCACAAGCATTACACGCCCCAATGGTTCTTACCGCACGATTTCTTACGATGCGGCGGGGCAGGCCACCAACATTTATGAGCAGATGTCCAACAGTCTGCCCATTGCCATTTTCAAATATAACTGGACGAATTCCGGCAACATGGCTTGGGAATTTGCCGCACCGCTGCCTCATTCGACCACGGTGCCGACGCGAAACATGACGTATGACGACGACAACCGGCTATTGACCGTCAACAGCCAGAGCGTATATTCCGATGCGGATGGAAATTTGACTAACGCGCCAATGACCAACAGCACACTTGTTTCTTACGCATACGATGCCCGCAACCGGCTCTTGAACGCTGGCGGAGCCACCAATGCTTACGACGCCATGAATAATCGCATCGGGCAGACCTACGGAACAAACACCACGATTTTTGTCGTGAATCCCAACACCAAGCTGCCGCAAGTCCTCTTGCGAATTAAAAATGGCGTGACGAATTATTACATTTACGGCCCCGGCTTGCTGTATCAGGTGACGGAGACTGCAACAGCTACCAACACGCTGACTTATCATTATGATTTTCGCGGCAGCACGATTGCCCTTTCAGCCGACAATGGCCTTGTCACCGACCGGATTGAATACTCGGCCTATGGGCTAACCACCTACCGTGCTGGCACCAACGACACGCCTTTCTTGTTCAATGGACGGTATGGCGTCCAAACCGACCCGAACGGCCTGCTTTATATGCAGGCACGTTACTACAACCCTTATCTGTGCCGGTTCCTAAACCCTGACCCGACCGGGTTCAAAGGTGGTTTGAATATGTATGCAGCGTTCAATGGAAATCCGGTCAGCTATCTTGACCCGTTTGGATTGAATGCGGGAACAACGGGCGATTCGACTTGGACTTGGTTTGGCAACGGGCTGAACAACACCGTTTCGAGCATCGGCCAATCAATGGGACTTGGGTTGTATGACGCTTTTACCGGCCAGTGGTCACAAAGTCAGTGGGATCAGATTTACAACACAATGTATTCGACGGCAACACCGAATAACCCGGCAGCTACGCCGTATATTGAAACTGCTTTCGGCGTTTCAAGCGGTGCAGCAACATTGGCGGGTGGCGTAGGACTTTGGGGCGCGGCGGGATTACCGACGATGAGCGTTGCTGTAGGAGAAGGCGTGCCTTTTCATGTTGCCTATGGGGTTGGAGATGTTTGGGTAAATGCTGTTGGAAGTAGCTTTGGCAATATGACGGTTAGCACTGCTTTTGCTTCCGAAACAGCAGCAGGTTCCTATTTTACCGTTACAGGTGTTCCGATTCTATTCCCGACGGCAGTGACCGCCACCGGCCTACCAGCCTGGACTTGCATCACCGCAGCAGGCACCGCGTTTTTAAGAGGTTGGGGCTATTAAACCTAAAATTAAAAAATCTATGTTTGGATTTGTTGTTTATTCATGGCCCAAACAATTATCAGATTGTTGGTGGTTGCCTATGCAACGGATGGGCTTCATTGTCCATCAGTCAACGGCTGGCGGTAGTGTAGAACAATCAAACACCAAAGTCAGAGTTGCTATCGGAAAAAATGGTTCTGCTACAATTTACGGCTGGTCATTTCCGTGGACAAAACGCAGGAAGCTTGGAATGGAAGTAGAGAGAATTTTGCTTGCATCAGGCGCAAAGGCGTTCTGCAAACCTCACTCAACAAATCTCATCTATCAAGTTGCCGAATTGCCAAATTCTGCTTGGCTTGAAAAGTTGAAGCCAACAAATACTGATGTCATATACGCACACAACATTGGAAATAATCTTGCAAAGAAGGATTATCCATGCGGTTCGTTCCGCGCTGGCGTAGAGTCCATTCATTTCTGGACAGGCCCGGCGATTGATTTAGAAACAAAAGCACCAATTTATTTTATTGCTTTGGATGCGGATGTTGGCCGACTTGAATTTAGACCCCCTGATTCTTTTTTGAACTCACTTGATTCAAGTCTGACTGGTAAAGGTGCGAAACGTGTCGAGGCTCAATGCAAATTAGACAGATGACAGATGTTAAGCAGGCAAACTAAAGAATTCCATCTTGTCCCAAACTGGAAATCGAGTCGCGCGCTGTTGCTGCGGGCAATTATATGGCGGCGGCGAAAAAGTCAAGGTATTGCTCGCCCTGTGCCCTCTGCGCTCCACCTTGACTTTTTCGCCGCCGCCAAGCCCTTGCTTTTAGGAACAGCGCGCGGGAAAGTGACGCTGCTTTTTATCACTGGACAAACGAAAATTTTGGGCTATTTGATTGGATTATGGACAGCGAGCCAGACGCTATTTTGACCGGCAGGTTGAGCGAGGCGGATTCAATTTCAATTCCGAAAGCCGCCCGCAGGCTTGGCCTTGACGCTTATGCACTTTGCACGCTCATTCAACGCGAGCGTGTGAAGGCTGGACTGTCCCCGTCGGGCGAATTTGTCATTGCCAACGAGGAATTGAACCGACTTTTGAAAAAGGATTAACGGTATGGAGGAGCGCGAAGGAAATCCACTACACGAAGTGCCGGGCAGCGAGGCACGACTGACGGACGGACAACTGGCCGCCTACACCGCCGCTTTCCAGACGATTGAGGGTGATCTTGCAACCATGAGACCCGTGCGCGAGGCGTTGAGCCGGTTGGAACACGTCCAATGGGAACGACCCGTGCCAAAGACTTTTGCCACCTTCACGACGCCGGAAGGCAAATGGAACGCGCACGCGCAGTTGCTTAAACTTTTCCGAACTGAAATTTTGCTTTGCCGCAAGGCGGATGGTGACGAATGGGCGGTGATTCAGCGGCTTGAGGCTTCTCCCTACACGCAAGCCCACGGTGACACCGAGATTTTGCTGAAAGGAAATGGCGCCCGCGAAGTGGCGACCGAATACATGGCGCAGATGCGGCACACGCTGCGGTTCATGGCGCGTAACGCGGAAGTCAAAGCGCAGAAAATCGTATGGGAGCAATTTCCTGACGACCATCCGGGCAAAGTCATTCGCGCCCTTTCAGAGCGATGCGACAGCGTTGCCGAAGGCACGGAAGTAATTAAACAGGCGCACACGCAGTCCGTGCGCCAGTCGCGCGGCATCGGCATTTGAGGTATGGATCAGGAACGCGAAAAATTTTTGAACTTGAGGGAGAAGCCGGCGCGCGTCACGGCGGATGAAGCGGCGTGGATTTTGCGATGCGCCATGCACGACATCCCGATTTTGGTTTCCAACGGATTGCTCAAACCGTTAGGGCATCCGGCGGATAACGCCACGAAGTTTTTTGCTTACGACACCCTTCAGGAACTGAAGCACGACATAAAATGGCTGGCCCGTGTCACCGATGCGGTGAGTGAACATTGGAAATTCAAGAACGCCCGTAAATCGGAAAACACGGGGCAATCTTCTTCGCCGGGCGAATCAGATCATTCCGGCAAATCCGCGATGCAACGCGCATGAATGTTCTCATTTTGCGGACACCAACGGACACCAAAACGGACACCAAACGAGTTAAAAACGGTATGGTTGGATTAAGCCGAATTAGCTTGAATAGCCAATGAAATCAGCTATATTTGAACTGCAAACGCGGGGATAAATGGCCGATTCCGACCCTCGCCTCCAAACCTAACCAGTTGGAACTGTAGGGTTTGGTTAACTTCCACAGACGAGTGCCAGCGGAAGTGCCAGCAAAGTTTAACTCTGGCCTGCTCTGCGTAACTCCCACCTGTTCCCTACCGGAGTCGAGATCAACTGTCGTAACCTCATCACTGCCAACACAGTTATGAGACAACGATACAGACTCTATAAAAGAAAAAAAGGCGGCCGGTATTACGTTCACGACGACGTGACGGGCAAGCAGGACAGCTTGCACACCACTGACCGCGCCACGGCGCTGCGGCTGTTCCATTCGCGCGGCGAAGCGCAGCAGCAGCCCGCCGTGAACCTGCAAATCGCCCGCGCGTATCTGGCCGCGAGCGACCCGCAGATTGCCACCCGCGACTGGCAGTTTGTCATGGACGAGATGGTGAAGCTCAAAAAAGACCAGACCCAAGACCGCTGGCAGACGGCCATCAAGGACAAAGCGTTCGACAGCATCCGGCATTTGCCGCTTCTGCCCGGCTTGCTTTGCCCGCTTCCGCGCGTTCTTGTTGCGCCAGTGCCGATGAATGGCCGCTATCACCTTGTCGAGCCAGTCCACATCCGCAAAATTTCGGGCGAGCAGGTCACGGGAATAATGTTTCACGCAATAACGCTGTGGACGCCCCAGCGGTTTGATCAAGCCCGCCCGTGTTAGTGGTGGAATGATATGCCTGGCAATGCCCAGCGCCTCGGCAACCATCTCTTTGGTCATGGTGACAGGGAATTTCTCCAGCGACTGTATTTTCAATGGTGAATCGGGATTCGTACGGTTTCCTTGGTAAAAGTAATGGTGACGGCGGCAACATGGGTTTTTAACGTGGCGGCGTAACGGCGGTCCGCCGACTTCACAAATTTCAATTCATATTTCTGAATCGCCCGTTCCAGGAACCTGAGACCGCTGCCTAGAACAACCACATCGGCCCGTGCAAAGTGAATCAGCATCTTTTCCGGCGGGGGGTCCGGCTCCTTTTCCAATGCCGGATTGAAAAATTTTTCGGCATACAAAAACTGCGCGTATGGCAGCAGATAGCTGATGCCATCGTCGGCAAACACGGCGAGCGCGGCGATGGTGGTATCGGTGCCGAGGCAGGGATTATCGCGCGGGCTAGACGCTGATATGGCGGGTGGACTGTCGCTGGGGTTCAGTTGGCTGGATTTCATGGCTGCTCCTTTGGGTTAAAAGTGCGATGCGCTGGCGGAACTGTTTCAGGAAACGATTACCCCGCTGCAAAATGGTTTGGATGAAGTCGCGTTGATGCCGGGCTGACACGGCTTCAACCGCCGCCAGGCGTGCGCTGGAATGAGTGACGTGCGAACGGAGCAAATCGCTATCGTCAGTGAAAACCTGACAACGCTCGCGTCCGCGCGAAATGCTGACGTAAAACTGTTCCTGACTGACGGCGGGCAGCGAACGCGACGATGCGACGACCAAAACTTCATCGACGGTCTTGCCTTGGGCGGCGTGCGACGTGACGGCGTAGCCGTGAGTGAACGTGCGATAATCGGCAGGAATCACCCGGCCATCAGCCAGCAAAACGGAGTCGCCTTGAATGGCCTTCACTTCCACCAATTCGCCGTTGACGAATTTCTTCTGCCAGTTCGATTGCAACAACAGCTTGTCACCGGCAGCGACTTTCAGTTTCCGTTTCTCCCCCACATCAAAGCGGGCGGAACCTGCACCCAATGGGAAAACATCTTCCGAACCATCGGCGCGTTGAACCTTGAGTGAATCACTGGCGATGGCGACCACCGCGACGGATTCATTTTTGTCAAACGGATGGCGTCATACATGCCACGGGCCTCCAGCGCCTTCCAACAGCGTTCCCGTTCATCAAACGTGGCGTTGAACACCGTGAAATGCGTGTGCAACTGCGGGTCGAGCGCGCGACTGCTCGTGTGGGTGAACGCGGCGGCGGCGAGATTGCCGGTAATCCGGTCTTTTTGATTGCCCTGCTTTCTGACTCGCGTGGCAGCGAAGGTTTCAAGTTCGCGGAACGCAAGGTGCGTTGCCTCCTCGTGCGCTGTCACCAACCGTTCATCATCCAACGTCACCGCCAGCACCGAAACCGATTTTGGTGCCGAGCAGGTGAAATCATAAAACACCCGCCGCTGGCCCTCCTTCAGTTGCCGCTGCGTCAGCCGTTCGCCGGTTTCAGGATTTTGATTTTCGCACAGCGCATGAAATTGTTCGCGCGTGACTTCGCTCTTTAATCCCAAGCGTTCCGCGCCCGCGCCGATCCACTGGCCGGGACGGATTTCACCCGCCGCGTAGTAATCATTCTGCGACAAGTGTTCGTCAAAGTAACTCTCGGCATCGCCCAGATTTTTTTGCGCAACGGCGGTAAACATAAGGCGCTATTTTACCTGTTTTTCAAAAGGCTTTGTTCTTTTTCCGAACAATCTTCAATTTCTTTCATTTGTCGTTTTGCCATTTTATCCGCAGGCGAACCTGCAAAGATGTGCCAGACACGCAAAATGCGTTCTCAAATGTTCGCCAGCGGCGGCCAGTGGAATCAAAAATATGAACATGGATTTATTCATGCCGTAATTTAATCGGAATTGCCCGCGATGTGGTGTATCACCGTCACCACTTGCATTGTCGCTCTACGATGTTTCTTATTTTTCATCTGCAATTGGAGAGTCTGGCATAAAGCTCCGCTTGCTTTGTGCAAAGATTGCACAAAATGATATATCCGAAATCCCTCAAAACCCTTGACAAATGGCGTTTTTCGGGTAATGAATTATTACCATGAAAACAACGACCATGACCTTGACCGAGAAACGCCAGACGATTTTCCCGCTGGACTGGTGCCGCCGGGAAGGATTGGAGCGCGGCGGTCCGTTGAACGTGTTCGACCTGGGCAAGGATGGCTTGTTGATCCGTCCGGTGAAGGCACCCGGAAAACAGGCCATCGCGAAACTTCTGAAACAAACACCAGTCGGCAGGCATTCGCCCCGTCAGGCGGCAACCATTGTGAATCAGGCGTTGCGCCAAGTGCGCGATGAAGACCGCCGTCATTGACACCGGCGTTTTTGTCGCGGGCGTCTTCTGGCGTCACGAGCCGCACCTGTGCCTGAAAGCCTGGCTGCATGGCATCCTGGTGCCCGTGATGAGCGAGGAAATCCTTGCTGAATACGAGACGGTGCTGGAACGGGTGAAGCAGGATCAACAGTTCACAACGGAAATCAGGCCGTGGCTGGATACCTTGCGAACGTCGGCCTTGTGGGTTACGCCGATGTTGTTTGAAGAAAAAGTGTGCCGTGACCCCAAGGATGACAAATTCATTGAGGCAGCACTGGCAGCAGAAGCACGCACAGTCATTGCGCGCGACCGGGATTTGACGGTGTTGGAGAAGCCATTCGGTATTGCCATGCAAACCCCGCGCGTCTGGCTGGGCACATTGACCCGCCCTCAAAGGCGATTGCTGGATTGAACCAATCTCCCGGCGCTTTGACTGGCCGGCTTGCCTGCCTGCCTGGCTACCGACCAGACAAAGCGCCTTGAAAGGGGAACCTATGCGGTCCGCAAACTCGCCGTGCTGCTGCTCTTGTCACGTCGAGTCGCAGCTCAACGTGGAATTAAGTGGATGTGGGGAGCCTTGATCAAGGCAACCACAGAAGCGCCTGCCTTCAAAGCCAGTTCATCGCAAGCCTGGCGGGTTAGCAACGCTTTCAATGGAAAACCGCAATCTAGTTCGATCCGCATCATCGGCCCTTCCGATGCGAGCGCGAGTACCGTCCCGGACAGGCGGTTGCGCGCGCTAGCCGGCGCACCGCCGTTCTGGATCAGGATCACGTCCTCAGCGCGGATGCAGAGATGTACTGCGTCCGCGGCGGGAGGCAGGTCTTCGGCCAGTGTGGTTAGTTCAAATCCGTTCACGTTCACGGTTACCAGTCCATCTGACACACGGGTGAGGTGTCCGAGCAAGACGGTTTCGGTTCCGACAATCGCCGCCACCGCCAGATTGGCTGGATGATTGATCACGTCCGCGACCGGTCCGATCTGGAGCATGTGCCCCTGATCGAGCACGACGAGTTGGTCGCCCAAGGCTGCGGCCTCATACCGGTCATGCGTCACCAAAATGGCAGGAATGCCCAACTGCAAAAGCTGCGAACGCAACTCACCCCGCAATCGCTGACGCGTTGGCGTGTCGAGCGCGGAAAGCGGTTCGTCGAGCAACAGTAAACGTGGACGCCGTCCCACGGCGCGAGCGAGCGCGATGCGTTGCTGCTGGCCGCCGGAAAGTTCGTGCGGCAGGCGGGTTTCGAGTCCATCCAGCCCGAGCCAGCGCATGATTTCACTGACGCGTGATTTTTTTTCGGTGGTGCTTTGTCCGTGCAATCCGTAACCGATGTTTGCCTCGACGGGGAGATGGGGAAACAGCGCGTAATCCTGCGGCACAAATCCTATGTTTCGTTTTCGCGCCGGAACAATCTTTTTTAAGTCGGAGTCGAACCACACTTCACCGTCAAATTGGATATTCCCTTCTTCAGGCTGCTCCAATCCGGCGAGGCAGCGAAGCAGTGTCGTTTTACCCGAACCTGACGGGCCGAACAGCACAGTGACGCCGTTTGTGCCGGCGTGCAAATTTTCCGCGCGAATCACCGGACCGCTGGCAAAGCGTTTCGTGAAGTTGGCCTGGATGCCGGGCGTCATGTTTTACTCCTGCGTTGCAACCGCTCGCTGCTCCACACTGCCGCAAACGCCAGCGCCAGCGAAATGCCCGCCAGCGTCCAGGCATGGTTGTCTTCGCCCAGTTGCACGAGCTGGTAAATATCGGTGGACAACGTGGTGGTGACACCGGGAATGTTGCCGGCCACCATGATGGTTGCGCCGAATTCGCCCAACGCGCGTGCGAACGCCAGCAATGTTCCCGCCAGCAATCCGCGTTTCGCCAGTGGCAGCGTGATGGTGAAGAACACGCGCCATTCACCCGCTCCCAGCGTGCGGGCGATTTGTTCCAACGCAGGATTCACCTCCTCGATGGCAGCACGCACCGTGCGCACGAGCAACGGAAATGACATCACTGCCAGCGCCAGCGCCACGGCACGCCAGGTGAACACAATGTCGAGATGGAATTCCGAGTAAAGCCAGTGGCCGATGGGACCACGCCGGCCAAACAGTTTCAGCAAGACCAGCCCGGTGACCACCGGTGGCAGGACGAGCGGCAGGGCGACGACCGTTTCCACCAGCGCCTTGCCGCGCCAGCGAAGCCGCGCCAAGCACCACGCCAGCGCGACGCCCGGCACCAGAATCAACGCCGTGCTCAACACGGCCATGCCCGCCGTGAACGTGACGATCTGCCATTCGGCGGGGGTCATGACATTCGGCGGTGGCTGCCAGCGGGATTATTCATCCACACCGACCATCACGCTGGAGGCTTTGATGACCGCGTAAGCCGTCTGTCCCTTTTTCAGTTTCAAGGCAGCGGCGCTTTCCGCCGTAATTGTCGAAACAATTTCAACTCCGGGAGCGATTCCCAAAACAACGAGGCTGCTGATGGGACCGCGCGTTAGGTTTTTTATTTTGCCTTTGAGAATATTGCGGGCGCTAAGTTTCATAATTTTCCTTTTGGTTCCACCGGCCAATGGTCGGCGCACGAACTTATCATTTGCCGGCGGCGGGTAAAACGATAAACCCGTGGCGGGTGAATACCGCGCCTGCTTCGTTGCCTGCTAGATAACCTAAAAATGTTTTCGCAGCCTCCGGTTGCGGAGTATTTGCGACCAGGGCCACCGGATAGGAAATCTTCGGTCCATTGGCAACCGGCACCTCAAAAGCCACTTTCCCCTTTTTGGAAATCGCCGCATCCGTTTTATAAACCACCCCGGCATCCACATTGCCGGATTCCACGGCGGCGAGCACGGCGCGGACATTTTCGCAGGGAACGATTTTCGGCTCAACGCCCGGCCACAACCCGGATTTTTCGAGATAAGCTTTCGCGTAAGTTCCGGCGGGAACAATCTTGGGGTCGCCGAGCGCGACGCGCTTGACGGCGGCATTGGTCAAATCGGCGGGCGACTGGATTGCCGCGCTGTCCGGCGGGGTGACGATGACGAGCGAATTGCCCAGCAGACTTTTGCGTGTTCCCTGCACAAGCAATCCCTTTTTTTCCAGCGCATCGGCTTTGGCCTCATCGGCAGAAAAAAAGATGTCGGCAGGCGCCCCTTCCTCAATCTGTCGCGCGAGCGTGCCGGACGCGGCGAAGTTGAAGACAACTTTGTCGCCGGACTGCTTTTCGTAGGTTGCAGCGATTTCCTTGAGCGAATCCGTCAGGCTCGCGGCGGCGAACACGGTGACTTGTGCGGCGTGGCTGGCGGTTTGGACACAGCAGAAAAGAGCCGTGCTGTTGAGGAGCGAAGCAAAGAGACGTTTCATTTAAACATGGATGTTAAGTCAAAGTTGAGTGGTGTTCACGGGGAAAAACAACGGATGATTTCCAGTTGGCTGACGGTTAAAATTTAGAAGGAAATTCTGGACCTTGGGTGAAAGCAGAAAATCAGACAAGGCGCATGCCCCGGTATAATTGGCCTGCGGGAATTTGGCCGGGTTGGCTTCCATGACGATGTACGGACGCCGCATGATGGGGTCATCTTTGACGAGAACTTTCATCCCTTCGGAATACATCTTGCCCATCATGGCTGGAAGGTCGCATGTTGACGCCGATGCCATAGCAGGCACAGGCCAAGGATTGTCCAGTTCGTTCGTTTGAGTAAGGAGTAAGGTTTCATTGTATTTTTTCAGTTTGTTTATTTGAGTCGGGAAAATGGTGGCCAGCTTCAACGTCAGAATGGAAGTCGCACGGACAAAACCAAGTTGTTACGATAGTTTGGATGTTCGTCAGTAACCGCGATCTGATAGCCTACGCCCGCGGTCAGTCCCAACCGCCCGGCGATGGGAATCCGCCCAATGACCAGGCCCGGGGTAAGAAAAAGCTGGTTTAGCCCGTCATGTTCGCCATTCGGCCAGGAAGTGTAGTTGGCTTCCACTTCCGGCCAGAAATATTTCATCACATGATACTGGATCGCGGTGTTGGACAAAACCGGCGTTCCGGCTCCCGTTCGCGCCGCGCCATTGTCGGGTACGGAAACACCCAAAGTGCTCTGGAAATCAAAACCTCCCCACCCTTTGCCGAAGGCGAGGGTTGGACTATAGGTGTAGTGATGTGATGTGAAGTCCGTGCTTCCGTTCGGCACGGTCAAACCCATGAAAGCCGTCAGGATATAATTGCCGTTTTGTTCATTGGCGGAAAGCAACCGGTATTTGACCAGGAAACTCTCATCGGCCCATCCGTTTTGGGTCGGCTTGGTATTTTCCGTTTGCCAAGCCGGCACCCCGATGATGAGTTCGATGCGTTCGGCGGGAATAAGCTCCAATCCCTTGCCGCCCCCGTAACTGGTCAAGCTATGCCCGTCGTGATCCGATTCCCACATCTGGTCATAGCGAAGCTCCTCCTCCAATCGGGGCGTGACGGTCACCAGCGGCGTGACCCAATGCGGCTGCTCTGCCTGGGTTTTCGACACCCGCGCAAACCAATTGCTGAAATAATCCGCCACCGGGTTTGATGATGATGTGTCACCGCTTCCAGTCGCAGAGATGCCACTGGTTTGCGCACCACTGTTCCCACCGGTGTCGTTGCTGGTGGAAGAACTTTCGCCAGTCGGAGTCTGGGCCGACGCGGCCACGGCCAACATGGTTGCCGCCGCGAGGGGAATGGTTGATTTCAATATTAGGTTGAGTGTTGGGTAATGTTTCAAAGTAGTTTTACGTTTTCAGTTTGTTTGTCCCGGAAAAAGTTCAGGTCAGGGTTGGAAAATCTTTGCGTTCAAACCGGTCATCCGCGACGACCAGTTTGTCCGGCACTGTGTCCAGCCAGCCGCAGCGTTGCACCGGATAATTGTCGTATTGCGGAACGTAGGGCTTGATGTCGAGCAGCGGCGAGTCGTCCAAAATATCCACTTCGGCTAGACGCAGGATGCAGCCTTCAATGTTCAGCAACCGCACGCACGACATTCCGAGCGCATTGGGGCGAGCCGGAACGCGCGTGGCAAACAAGCCGCGTTCCATGGTGTCGCGGTAAGGCACCACGCTCATCTTGGCCGCC
Source organism: uncultured Verrucomicrobiae bacterium (assembly GCA_963744965.1). GTDB lineage: Bacteria > Verrucomicrobiota > Verrucomicrobiia > Limisphaerales > UBA11358 > UBA11358. Next base: position 303,366 of record CAVUVT010000010.1, on the reverse strand, counting down.
GCCGCCCGGTGAAACCAATAAATCAGCCAGATACGGTCGAAGCCGGCCAGGTCTTCCAATCCGTCAGCAAAGTCCGGGCACAAGGTGACGTAGCCCGGCGAGTTGCCGGCCCGACACGGCTGGATGGGCGTGCCAGTCGCCTGCTTGAACGGCGAGTGAATGCGACCGATTTCAAACAGCCGTATTTCTGTTGGTGAAATGATTTGTGATGAAATCATAAGGCCAGAATTTCTCCCGTTTCCCGCGCATTATAACCGGGCAGTTCGCTGATGAGGCGGCGGCAGGCGCGTCCGCGCAGCAATCGCACGAGCGCCTGAATGCGTGGGTCGTGTTGGAACGCGGCGGGAAAACACAAATCCAAAGTCTCCGTGCGCACCGGCAGGAAATTTAATCCGGCTTCGTCCGCGCTGAAGCGCACGCAAACGCCCGCCTCCGCCCAGCCCGCGCGCACGGCCTCGGCCACCGCCGCGTGTCCATTAACCTCGCGCCCCGCGAAATGCCGTTTGCCGAGCAGTTCATCCAGGCATTCGCGCGCCGCCGAACCGGATTCACGCGCTGCCCAGCGCAACGAACGCCGCGCCACGGATTCCGCCGAACGCGAACGGTCGTCCGCCGCCAGCGCGATGCCAGATTCCCATTTCGCCACGCGGAGCAGCCGGCAATCGCCGCCGAAATGCGCATGCACAGTCTCGGTGTTGCGTTGCGGCGATTCATCTGTGGAGTAATGCAGTCCCGCGACATGAACCAGCCGTTGCCGCAGCAATTCCAGCGCAGCGCGCCCGCCGCGCGGAAATGCCAGCAATCGGAAACCGGAGGCCCGCGCGTATTCTGCCGCCAGCAAACCCGCCGCCGGATCGCAGCACGCCATCACCAGCGTCGTTTCCGCCGCCGCCAGACCGCTCTCGCGCAACACGCCGTTTTGCCAGACACCGTCATGTGGGGTCGGATTCAAAGTCACCGCCTCGACCGGATACAGCCGCCGCCGTGAATTTACACTGGCTTCCCAGTAGCGGCACGTTTCGGTGCGCGGCAGCCACGCCCAGTCAGGCCCGGTCGTAACGGGCGTTGTCACACGACCGAACAATTCCTCGACCGAACACTCGAATACCGCCGCCAACGCCAGGGCCGTCGCAACCGACGGCGAGAGGCGTTCGCCCTCGATGGCGCTGACCGCCGCGCGCGAAATGCCGGCGCATGCCGCCAGTTCCGCCTGCGACCATTTGCGCGCCAGCCGCCGTGCCAGCACCGGGTTGGACGATATGATTCTGTCGTTCATGGCTATTATCATGTCGCTCCGAGGCAAATAAAAACGCCACCGGACGGAAATGCTTTTGCAACTGCGATGCCAAGCTGTTAAATTTTTAAACAAGGCGGACAAACTCCTTGTGAAACAAAGGGTTTAGCGTGATTGGAATTTTTCAGATGAAAAAATCCAGCCGGGAAAATCCTACCTGAATGAAGTTTTTAACCCGAAAGCTACGCCGATGTGACTTTGTTGGTGGCGCGCAAATCTGCTTCACCACACCGCAAACGCATGCCACACGGCCAAGCCGACGAGCAGCAAAGCGGGCGCGGCGACGAGGCAGATGCGCCAGAGCCGTTGTTGCGCGGCGGGTGTGGTGGTAAAGCCCAAAACTTCCGAACCGGTGGCGATACCGTTGGTTAGATGATACACCGCCGCGACAATGCCGAGCAGGTAAAACTCCGCGAAGAGCAGGTTGCCCGGATGTCCGGCGGGCAGTCCGTGCCAGAACTGCCAGATGGCCTGCGACGCCGAGTTGAAGGCGTTGTGCGGATCGAACCGCCCACCGAACCAGCGGTGTAGCGTGACGATGTGGAAAGCGATGAACACCAACAGAATCAGGGCGCTGACGCGTTGCAGCCACTGGCGCAGGTCGCTGCCATGATGATGCTTCTCCACGCCGAATTTTAATTTTTCGCGCCCCAGCGTCCGCAGGCCAAGCGCGACATGAAGTGTCAAGGGAATGAAAATCAGACCGATTTCCAAGACCGGCAACGCCATGCCCAAGCCGTGAATGCGGTTCACCGCCGATTGAAACCGCTCCGGCCATAGACCGAGCAGGTTGACAGTAAGGTGCAACACCAGGAATCCACCGAGCACAAAGCCGCTCCACGCAAGGTAATGGCGCGGGCAGGTGCGACCGCTGCAACCGCATTCCGACGCGGCCTCCTCGCCGAATTTCAAGTCGAGGATGGCACGCGCGTTAGGCAGCACGGCACGGCGACCGTGACCGCCGCAGCCACAGGAACTTTTCCGGCAGCCGGATTTGGGAGCAGCTTCAACGCACATGGGAAATCAGCCGGCAGTCATTTCATTGCCGCGTGGTCGGTGGGCCGGGCTGTGCGTGAACGACTGTCGCGCCGAGTTGCAACGACGTTGCGTCCCACTTCCAGTCGCCACCGCCAGGACCGCCGGTGAGCGCGAGCATTTCGCCGAGCAATTTGGGTTGGGCTGGCGGTGTAATTATGAATTTCCCGGCGTATACCGCCGCGTTGCCGTCAATTTCCCGGTCTATCACCACGGAAAAATCCAACGCCAGTTGCGTGGAGGTGGCACGGCAACTGCCGTGAATCCGCACGAGTTCGTAAAGACAAACGCTCTTGGCGTCACGGGCCGTGATATCGAACAAAATCGCGAGCGTGTCGCGGGCCGGCGTGATCCCGGCGAGCTTCAGCAACGCGGCCGCGTCGAGTTTCCAACTCTGCGTTTCGGCATCACTCAACGTCTGAACGTGCCGCGCGATGAGGCCGTCGCGCCCGCTGAACTTGAGCGGTTTGATTTTTTCGTAGTGAACGTTTTTGCCGCCGGTGGTTTTTTTATAAATCAGGAAGGCCATGGTTTTTCTTCAAATTGGCCACCAGACTTTTAAGTTCGTTGTCGGTGACGGGAACTTTACGGCTGATGGCGATGTGCCGTATTTCCTCCAGCAATTCGACCTGCAATTCGGCCGGCAGGTCCAGGTTCAGCTTTTGCAGCTTGTGCCGGAGCAGACTGCCGCCCGAATGGCGGCCCAGTTGCATGGTTGTGGGAGCGTGGCCGACTTCCCCGGCGGCGAACGGCTCGTAGGTTTCGTGGTTGGCCAGCAGCCCGCTGCAATGAATGCCCGACTCGTGTCGAAACACCGATTCGCCCACCACCGGCTTGTCCGGATCAAGCGGCCGGCAGGAGGCGCGCGCCACCAATTCACTCAACCCGCCGAGCTGGCGCGTGTCCACGCCGCAATCCTGTTTCAAGGTCAGTCGCACTGCCATCACCACCTCTTCGAGCGAAGCGTTGCCGGCGCGTTCGCCCAGGCCGTTGACCGTGACGCTCGCGGCATCCGCGCCGGAAGCGAGCGCGACGATGGTGTTGGCCGTCGCCATGCCCAGGTCGTTGTGCCCGTGAAATTCCAGGTTCAACTCCGGCACGGCTGCGCGCAAGGCGCCGATGAGATCGCAGGTCTGCAACGGATTCAAAATGCCAACGGTGTCCGCGATGCGCAGGCGCGCCAGCCCGGCCTCCCGGGCGGCGAGCGCAAATTCGATCAAAAACACGCGGTCGGCGCGTGAAGCATCCTGCGCCCCGACGGAAAGGAATCGGAATGCGTCGCGAAACTCGGCGGCCAGTTCCGTCATCGTCCGGAAAACCCAATCGTGATCCTTCTTCCAGGCGCGCAGATGAATTTCCGACACCGGTAGTGAAAAATGCGCTCCGTGGACACGGCAACGGGCGGCGGCCAGAAGGTCCAGGCGTTTCGCCCGGCACCAAGTGGTCAGGCGCAAGGCCAAGCCCAGGTCGGACACAGTATTGATGTCGTCAACCTCGCTCCGCCCCATCGCCGGGATGCCGATTTCGATTTCCGGCACACCGGCGCGGGCCAGCGCGATAGCGATGTCTTTTTTCTCCGCCCGTGAAAATGCCACGCCGGCAGCCTGTTCGCCGTCGCGCAGCGTGGTGTCGATGAGGTGAATCCGGTTCATGTTCAGGCAAACAATGTCGCCGGCGGCAGCCCGGTTTTTTCCTCCAGGCTGTCGAGGACCGCCTCGGCAGTTTCGATGGTCGCCTGTTTATACCAGATGTTTTCGGGATAAACAACCATCACCGGCCCGCTGTCGCAGATGTTCATGCAGCCGGTGCTGGACACCATGACGTCGTCGAGACCGCGGTCCTGCACCTCGGTGGTAAGGTGCTGGAGCAGGTGTGAGGATTCCTTTTTGTGGCAAACGCCCTGCGCCCCGGTGGGACGAAAGCTGCCGCAGACAAATATGTGATGATTGGGTTTGCTCATGTTTTGGTTGAGAGTTGAGAGTTAAGGGTTGAAGGTAAAATCAGCCGCAGCCGGTTCCGGTTCCTTTGCACGAAATGCCCGCGCCGCAGCCGGTGAAACGGCGTTTCATCGAGGCCGGAATCGGCTGATTGGCGAACAAGGCTTTCAGCCCTTCCTCAATCAGCCCTTCCATCTCAATGACTTTTAGTCCGTGTACGGTGAGCGCCTTTTGTGGTGTCGGGCCGGCGGCGTTGACGAGAATCGCGCGGCAGTCTTTCAACGAATCCGCCAGCGTTGCCCAGCGCGCTTCGCCGCCGCCTTCATCCGGCGTGCGGCGGATTTCGACCAACCGGAACGTGCCGGGCAGAGCGGCGTTCGCCTCGTAAATCGCCAGACGATCGGCCTCCCCAAGATGCTGGTTGACCAACGCGCCTTCGAGCGTGGCCACAGCGACGTAAGGGCGCGCGGCATCTTCGGCGGGGTTCAAGCTCAGGTTGGCGTAGTGTTGCAGCGCGGCAATTTGATCGGTGGTCACGCTCTCGCCGACGTAGCCCACGGCGTCGGCACGGCAACGGGCACAGTGCGTCATCTGCGGTAATAGTTGTCCGCATTGCAGGCGCAGCCGCGCGATGGTCATTGTGTCCGGTGGCGGCACATCCTCGAACACCGCGCCTTTCACGGGCACGAGCGGCATGAGGTTCATGATGTCGGCGCCCAGGCCGGAAACTTTTTTGGCAATGTCCGGAATGTGATCGTCGTTGATGCCCGGCATGATGATGGTGTTGACCTTGACGGTGATGCCGCGCGCCTTGAGCCGGACGAGTGCCTCGATTTGTTTCGCTCCCAGCACCGCCGCCGCCTCCTCGCCACGCAACGGACGTTTGCCGTCGCGCACCCAGGCGTAAATCTTGCCGCCGATCACCGGATCCACCGCATTGATGGTGATCGTAATGTGGCTCACCTTCAAATCGGCGATCTCGTCAACGTAAGGCACGACTCCGAGGCCGTTCGTGGCCACGCATAAAATCATTTTCGGAAATTTCCGCCGAACCAGCCGCAACGTTTCCATCGTTTCTTGGGGATTGGCAAACGGGTCGCCCGGCCCGGCAATGCCCATGACGGAAATTTCGGGCCGCTTCGTCACCACGTCGCTCAGGTAGGCAAGGGCCTGTTGCGGCGTCAGCACGGTGCTGGTCACGCCGGGGCGGCTTTCATTCAGGCAATCGTATTTGCGATTGCAAAAATTGCACTGGATGTTGCAACGCGGCGCGACCGGCAGATGAATGCGGCCATATTTCTTATGCGCATCCTTGCTGAAACAGGGATGGTTGCTGAAATCAATCTTGGTCGCGTTCACAGGTAGGCGTAACCGACCTTTGAGGTTTCCTGTTTTACTTCGAGCAGCACATTGACGATGCGGTCGTAAAGTTCCTGCGCGCCGCGATAGCCCAAGTGCAGCACCCGCTGGCCGCCGATGCGGTCATGGATCGGAAAGCCCACGCGGATGAGCGGCACTTTCAATTCGCGCGCCGTGCGGTAGCCCTTGCTGCTGCCAATCAGAAAATCAGGCTTGAGCGACGGCGCGAGTTCAGCGATTTCGGCAAAATCGAAGCGCTCCTTCACCAGCGATTCGGCAGGCAGCGACGGCGTGGTTTCGCGCAACGCCTTTTCAAAATGTTTGCTGTGGCCCCCGCTGGCGCACAACACTGGCGTCACACCGATCTCGCAAAGGAAGGCCGCAAGGCCGATGACCAAATCTTCCTCGCCGTAGACGATGGCGCGTTTTTCAAAAACGTATTTGTGGCCGTCAATCAAGCTGTCCACCAGCCGGCCACGTTCGCGCTGGTATTTGACCGGTATTTCATGTCCGCTCAATTTGGCGAGCAGGGCGAAAAAAATGTTTGATTCACGGATGCCGATGGGCAGTCCAAGCAAATGGCGCGCGACGTTGAATCTCTTTTGGAGCGCCGTGCCGGCGGTTTCTGTACTGGCAAGCGTGCGACCAAATTCAATCGTGGCTTCTGCCGAACCGGTTGCGGCGATGGCAGCCAACGGCGTGCCGCCGGATTGGAGCTTTTCGTATTGCGACCACGTCTCTCCGTCCATCGTTTCGGAGTAGTCCGGCAGCAGCGTGTAATTCAACCCGAAGTCGGCGAGGATTTCCTTCAAATGCCGCAAGTCAGCGGCGGAAACCATGCCGGGGAAAAGATTCACCGCACCATTTTTTTCACCTGGCTGGCCAAGTTGCTCCACCAGCGCCTTCACTGCGGCGTGAAAACCGTCCATGTGTGTGCCGCGATAGCTGGCGGTGGACACCGTCACGATGGGCGCAGTGATACGGTCGCCATGCTTTTCCTTCAGATCATGCAATAGCCGCGGCATGTCTTCACCGATGGTTTCGGCCAGGCAAGTCGTCGCCGCGCCGATGAGTTGCGGCTGGTATTGGCGCAGCACATTTAGCACGCCCTGCTGGAAATTGCTGCTGCCGCCGAAAATCGCGCTTTCCTCATGGAAATTCGATGACGCAATGTCCATCGGTTCGCGAAAATGACTGATGAGGTAGCGGCGGATGTAAGTCGAGCAGCCCTGTGAACCGTGCAGAAACGGGATGCAACCTTCCACACCGCGAAAGACGAGGCACGCACCCAATGGCGTGCATAGTTTGCAGGCATTGCGCGTGGAGGTGAAATGCTTGGATTGCAACTCCACGTCACCGGCGAAATTCATTTTCGATTTTGAAGTTGGAGCCTCCTCTTGTCGGCAGCTACGAGGTTCGGTGATGGCGTTCATGCGCAGACGGCCTCCTTTCCACGATTGGCTCGTCTGGGCGCAAACTGCCAGACGGGGCTGGCGACACTGGCATAAACTTCCTTCGCGAAGTTCAACATGCCAACGAAACCGGCCAGCGGTTCCTTGCGCTCGTGGTTGTGATCGCAAAAACCGATGCCGAGCTTGTAGGCGATGGGCCGCTCCTTCACGCCGCCGATGAACAGGTCCACGTCTTTCTCCAGGCAGAATTTCGCCAGTTCGAGCGGGTTCGAGTCGTCCACGATGATCGTGCCCGGATCGGAAATCTCCTGGAGCTGGCGATAATCCTCCGCGTCGCCGGTCTGCGAACCCACCACCGCGGCTTCCATGCCAAGCAACCGCAGAATGCGGATGAGTGAAAACGCCTTGAATGCGCCGCCGACGTAGATTGCCGCGCGTTTGCCGATGAGCTTTTGCTTGTAGCGTTGGAGTTCGGGATAGATGGCGGCGATTTCTTCGCGCACCAATTGCTGCGCGCGCTGCATGATGGCCGGATCATCGCCGAAAAATTTCGCGGCCTCGTAAAGCGCGGCGCTCATGTCCTCGATGCCAAAGTAGGAAACGCGCTTGAACGGGATGCCGTAGTCATGCTCCATCATTTTTGCCAGATGCGTCATCGAGCCGGAGCATTGAACGAGGTTCAGTTTCGCGCCGTGGCAGCGGCGGATGTCCTCGACGCGCGCATCACCGGTAACGCAGGAGACCACCTCAATGCCCATGCGTTTGTAGTATTCGCGAATAATCCAGGTCTCACCGGCGAGGTTGAAGTCGCCGAGAATGTTGATGCTATGCGGACTGATGCCGGAGATGTCGCCCGTGCCGACGAGCTGGTAAACCGCCTCGCACGCGGCGCGGTAGCCATCCTTCTTCGTGCCTTTGAAACCTTCGGAATGAACGCCGAGAACGGGGATGCCGGTCTTTTCGGAGACCCGTTTGCAGACGGCGCTCACATCATCGCCGATGAGTCCGACGATGCAGGTCGAGTAGATGAACGCGGCTTTGGGCTGGTGATGTGCGATAAGTTCCAACAGCGCGGCTTCGAGCTTTTTCTCGCCGCCGAAGATCACGTCCATTTCCTGCAGGTCGGTGGAAAAGCTGTTGCGGTGCAGTTGCGATCCGCTCGACAGCGCGCCGCGGATGTCCCAGGTGTAAGCTGCGCAACCAATCGGCCCGTGGACGATGTGCAGTGCGTCGGCGATGGGATACAGCACCACGCGCGAACCGCAGAACACGCAGGCACGCTGGCTGACGGAGCCGGCGGTGCTGGCCTTGCCGCACGCCATGTCGGCGATTGGCACACCATCGGTCTTGCGCACAACCTGCGGTTGACGTTCTGGAAGGAGTTCAATCATGACGGAAATGCAACTTCCGCGAGTTTGCGATTGCCGGTTGATTCCATTCGGAGCATGACCCAGTCATCCAGCACACGGGCACCGAGGCTTTGGTAGAATTTCAATGCGGTTTGGTTCCAGCGCAGTGCAATCCACTCGAAACGGCCACAGTCGCGCTCTGCACCGATGCTGGCAACCGCTTTGAGCAACGCGCTCCCCAATCCGCGTCTCCGAAATGGCGGGCGGACATAGATGTCCTCCAGGAAAATACCGGGCCGCCCCGCAAAAGAGGAAAAGGTGTAAAAATAGACGGCATAGCCGGCGCGCATCCCGTCAACGGTGGCGATCAGCGCGGCCGCCGCGGGATGTCCGCTGAAGAGCCATTCACGAAGCGATGCTTCCGTGGCTTCGAGTTTGTGTTCGAGGGTTTCAAACTGCGCCAACTCGCGGATCATCCTCATCAAATCCCGCACGTCGCTCTCGCACGCGGGGCGGATGGTGAAACCAACAAGACTGGTTGCTGACAGTGGGCTGGCCAGCTTCGTGTTCATTGGATCAGTTCAAAGTATTCGTCGGCGCATTCACGGTCCTTGTGGTCGAGCATGGCGTCGGTCATTTTTTCCATGAGCCGCAACGCGCCCATGTAACCAACGCAGGGAAAATAGCGGTGGCCCATGCGATCCAGCACCGGGAAACCGAAGCGCACAAACGGAATCTTCTCCTCCCGGGCAATGTACTTGCAATAGGTGTTGCCGATGATGAGATTCACGGGCTTGTTCTTGATCCATTGATGAAGCGCGAACAGGTCGGAGTTCTGCTTCACCACGGCGTCGGGGGCTTGGTCTTTGAGAATTTCATGGACGCGGTTCTCAAAATGGTTTCCGGGAGAACCGGTGATGACGTAGGCGGGCTTCATGTCCAAATCCGATAGGAATTGCGTGAGCGCTATGACGTGGTCGGGATCGCCTGCGATGGCCACGCGTTTCTTGTGGAAGTATTGGTGCATGTCGCTCATGGCGTCGAGCAGACGGCCGCGTTCGTCGCCGATGGTCGCGGGCACATCCACGCCGCCGTAATTGCGGAGCGCATGGATGAACCGGTCGGTTTCCGTGAGGCCGATGGGCAGTTCCAGGAATGCGCAACCCACGCCGCATTTCTCGTCGAGTTCCGTCGCCGCCGGATGCGACGTGAAATGGCCGAGAGCGATGGTGCAACTGCTGTCACCGGTGGATTTCAGTTCTTCAATCGTCGTGCCGCCGTGCGGGAACATCCGGTAACGCCCGTCCTGTGGCAAATCCAGCACACCACTGGTGTCAGGAAACACAACGGCTTTGACGCCCATTTCGGCGACGATGCGTTTGAGTTCGCGGATGTCGGCGGGGTCAACGAAACCTGGAATGAGGTTGAGTTGAAACATCCGGTGGCCGTTTTTTTCCGCAAGATAACGGACCATCGCCGTGGTCATGTTCGCGAAACCAGTGACGTGCGAACCGACGAAGCTCGGCGTGTTGGCGTGGATGACGACTTTGCCCTTGGGAATCGTGCCGTCTTCGGTGGATTTTTTGATCATCATCGGGATGTCGTCACCGATGACTTCGGACAAGCAGGTGGTATGGACCGCCACGATTTCAGGGTTGTAAATCGTGAAAATGTTGGACAACGCCTGATTCAGGTTGGCCAAGCCGCCGAACACGGACGCGCCTTCGGTGAAGGAACTGGTCGTGGCGATGACCGGCTCCTTGAAATGGCGGGTCAGATGACTGCGATGATAGGCGCAACAACCTTGCGAGCCGTGGCTGTGCGGCATGCAGCCGTGAATGCCCAGCGCGGCATACATCGCGCCGATGGGCTGGCAGGTTTTGGCCGGATTGATTCGCAGCGCCTCGCGCGGTTTGATTTCAGCAGTGGTTCCGTTGAGCATAAAAAATTCCGTCAAAAGTTTTTGTTTCAGCCCGGATTGTCTTCCCCCACCGGTATGGCGTTGCGCCGCCAGGCTTTGGCTTCACCGTTTTTCTTCGCGCCGCTGACGCGCGAGGGATGAACCAGGCTGGCGGAAAGTTGCGGTTCGTTTTCCCATGGTGGCGTGACGAACTTCCAGATTTTGGTGTTCACCATACGGTCCACTTCGCGGTAGAAATTCGCCGCGCCGGTGAAGGCCGCGTACGGCCCGCTGTAGTCGTAGCTGTGCAGTTGCTTGCACGGCACGCCCATCTTTTCGATGACGAACTTATCCTTGATGCCCGAGCCGATGATGTCCGGCTTGTAAATTTCGATGAGCTTCTCGATCTCGTGATGACTGATGTCGTCAATGATAAGTGTCTGCTTCTTCATTTCGGCCATCATGCCCTCGTAATCGCGGAAGGTGAAACCGCCGGCGGTCAGCGCCGCCATTTGTTCCGGCGTCCGGGTGGGCTTGAAGCGCGCCGGATCGGGTTCGACGTGAAGTTCCTCGATGTTGCGGCTGTCGGCATCCACCTTGATGGTCGGCAGCACGCGCCGACCCTCGTAATCGTCGCGGTGAGCGAACTCGTATCCGGCGGAAACCGTTTCCATGCCGATGTCGCGGAACAAATCCTGATAATGATGCGCCCGCGAGCCGCCGACGAACAGCGCGGCGGTTTTGCCCTGGCACCGGGCGCGGATTTCGTCCTGCACCGGCTTGAGCGCCAGCATTTCCTGCGCGATGACTTCCTCGACGCGGTCGGTGAGTTTTTTGCTGTCGAAGAATTTCGCAATCTTGCGCAAAGTTTTCTTCGCGGCCTCGGCGCCGAGGAAATTCACCTTGATCCACGGGATGCCGAATTTTTTCTCCATCATGTCGGCGATGTAGTTGATGGAGCGGTGGCACATGACGCCGTTGAGCATGACGGTATGCGACTTTTTCACCTGTTCGTAGCTGACATCGCCGCTCAACGTGGAAGTGACGTGAATGCCGCATTTGCGGAGCAGCGCGTCAATTTCCCAGGCGTCGCCGCCGATGTTGTATTCACCGAGGATGTTCATCGTGAACTCGGCTTCATCGGGTTTGTCATCAAGCCCAATGATGTTTTTGAACACGCCGTTGTTGGCGATGTGATGGCCGGCGGACTGGCTGACGCCCTTGTAACCTTCGCAACTGAACGCCATGACATTGATCCCCAGTTCCTCCTTCATCTGGCGGGCGACCGTGTGGATGTCATCACCAATGAGGCCGACCGGGCAGGTGGCGAGAATGGCGATGGCCTTGGGCTTAAAAATCGCGTAGGCCTCCCTGATCGCCTGTATCAGCTTTTTCTCGCCGCCGAAGATGATCTGGTCCTCCTGCATGTCGGTGTTCATGCAGTAGTGCATGTAATTAGTTTCGCCGGATTTCGGGCGCGCGAGGTTGCGGCGCGACATCCAGGCATAAAAACCGCATCCGACCGGGCCGTGGGTGATTTGGAGCAGATCGTAAATCGGCCCCATGACCACACCACGGCAGCCAGCATAGGTGCAACCTCGTTGCGAGATGATGCCAGGAATGGTGCGCGTGTTGGCGGCGATCTCCGGCGGAGCGTCGGGATCGTTGGCGAAGATTTGTTTAGTGCGTTTTTTCCGCGTCTTCGGCGGATAAATCTTGAGCATCTCCTCCTTGACCACATTGGGATCGGGAGGGCCTGCCACGGGAATTTGAACTCCGGTTTCGCTCATAAATGAATGGGTTGATGCGTTTCGTTTTTACGCGAGTGCGGCGGCACCACGTTCGTTGGTGCGGACGCGCACGGCGTTCTCGATGGGCAGCACGATTATCTTTCCGTCGCCGCGATTGCCGGTGCGGTTGATTTTGATGATGGTCTCGATCAGCTTCGGAACCGTCTCATCCGGCACAACGAGGTTCATCAGGCGTTTGGGGATGAGCATGGGACCGTCATCCTTGAGGCGGGCGATGGCTTCCGGCGCGCCGGCTTCCGCGCCATGGATGACGCGAAAATCCACGTTGCCCTTGCCGCGGCCAAGCACCCGGTGGACGGTGAACGCAGGAAAACCTGCCTCAATGAGCGCCTGCTTGGTGGCGTTCATCATGTTCATGCGGATGATGGCGATGACTTGTTTCATGTTCAGGCGTCTTTCGTGCCGCTGCTCACCGTCCAGGTCTCCTCGACTTTCGAGATGAAAATCTTCCCGTCGCCGAACGCGCCCTTGGTCCCGGTGCGCGCGGATTTCAAAATGGTTTCAACCACCAAATCCTTGTCGCCGTCCGGGATTACCACCAGCAATTGTTCCTTCGGCAATTCATCGTAGGTGATCTCGCCGACCTTGAGGCCGCGTTGTTTGCCGCGCCCGAAGACATCCATCTTCGTGACGGCCGGGAAACCGGCGTCGAGCAGGGCTTTCATGACTTCGTGGACTTTTTCCGGTCGCACGACGGATTGAATCATTGTGGGCATTAGTCGGTTGAGTGTTGAGAGTTGATGGTTGAGAGTCGCGTCAATTGTACAGTCCAAATTCCATGAGGAGTTTTTCAAGCTCCGGCATGGGGAGCGGTTTCGGGATGACGAACATCGTGTTCCCGTCAATGGCTTTGGCCAGATTGCGATATTCATCGGCTTGGCCGCATTGCGGGTTCCATTCGATGACCGTCTTGCGGTTGATCTCGGCGCGTTGAACGTCATTGTCGCGCGGGACGAAATGGATCATTTGCGTGCCGAGCTTGATGGCGAACTGTTCGATCATTTCCTTTTCGTTGTCCACCTTGCGGCTGTTGCAGATCAGGCCGCCGAGCCGGACCTTGCCGCTCGTGGCGAACTTCAGGATGCCCTTGCAAATGTTGTTCGCCGCATACATGGCCATCATCTCGCCGGAGCAGACGATGTAAATCTCCTCAGCCTTGCCATCGCGGATCGGCATGGCGAACCCGCCGCAAACGACGTCGCCCAGCACGTCGTAAAACACGTAATCGAGATTTTCGCTGGCGTCATACGCACCGAGCTGTTCGAGCATGTTGATGGAGGTGATGATACCGCGACCGGCGCAACCGACGCCGGGCTCCGGGCCACCGGATTCCACGCACAGGGTATTGCAGAAACCGCCATTGCGGATGTCCGCCAGCTCCACGTCCTCGCCCTCCTCGCGGAGCGTGTCGAGCACGCTGCGTTGCGACAGACCGCCGAGCAGCAGTCGCGTGGAGTCGGCCTTGGGATCGCAGCCGACGACCATAACCTTCTTGCCCATCTCGGCCAGGCCGGCCACGGTGTTTTGGGTGGTGGTGGATTTGCCGATGCCGCCTTTGCCGTAAATTGCCACTTTTCTCATAATCAAATTTGTTGTTCGTTTTTTTCTGCCAGCGGGTTCTGCCACCGGCTTGATAACTCCCCTTGCAGGCCAGATGCCAACGATGGAACGATGATGAACTCAATCTGGAAAAGCCGAAGGAACCGTTGAAAACAAAGGCGAAAATATATCCCACTTCCACCAAGCCAGAGGCGGGCAATTTCAGGAAAGGCTACGTTCGGGTGGGAACGCAGCGGGGAAGCTACACGGATGTATCTTTTGCGGCCACAGATTCGTCGCCGCGCCGAAAGCGTTTGAAATCAATGCCGAAGCGCTTCACCCGCAGGCCGATCTGGCGTTCGGTCAGGCCAAGATTGCGCGCGGCGGCGGCCATGTTGCCATCGCTGGCTTTGAGTTCGGCAACGACCATTTCATATTCGAGCGCGGCCATGGCGGATTCCAATGTGCCACCGGAGTTTTTTTCGGACGAATCCTTCTTCTGCAACGTGGGCGGCAGGTGGTGGGCCTCAATGGCCTTGTCCGGGCACAGCAGGACGGCGCGTTCGATGCAATTCTCCAGTTCGCGCACATTGCCGGGCCAATGGTAGCTGGCCAGCAGGTCAATCGCCGCAGTGGAAACACGCCGCACATTTTTGCCGCTGTTTTTGCTGAACTTTTCCACAAAATGATCGGCCAGCAGGAGGATGTCCGATTTCCGTTCGCGCAACGGCGGCACATAAATCGGAAAAACGTTGAGCCGATAATACAGGTCCGCACGGAACTTTTCCTGCTCGATCATCTCTTCGAGATTGCGGCTGGTGGCGGTGATGATGCGGACGTTGCATCGAATGGGTGTCTGGCTGCCGACGCGCTCAAATTCCTTTTCCTGCAAGACCCGCAACAGTTTGACTTGCGTGGCCGGCGAGAGGTCACCGATTTCATCGAGAAAAATCGTGCCGCCATCGGCAATCTCGAACCGGCCTTTGCGCATGGAAACCGCGCCGGTGAACGCGCCCCGTTCGTGGCCGAACAGTTCGCTTTCGATGATGGATTCGGGCAGCGCGGCGCAGTTGAACTTCACAAAGGCCTTGCCCTTGCGCGGACTCTGGTCGTGGAGCGCACGGGCGACGAGTTCCTTGCCTACGCCGGATTCGCCGCGGATGAGCACCGTGGTGGTGCTGCCGGCCACCTGCTCAATGTGCATGTAAACCGAGCGCATCGCGTTGGAATTGCCGATCATGTTCGGCGGGCGGAGACTCGTCTGAAGCTGCACCTGCAACCGTTCGTTTTCCGTACGAAGCGCGTTCAGGCGTTCCTCGGTAACACTGTGGAAATGCACGCTTTGAGCGATGACGTTGGCCACAAGCGAGAGCAGCCGCCGATCGGCAGCCAGGCTGACCTCCGCCCGGCTCGGACGTTCCGCACTCAGACAACCCACAACTTCCTCGCCGAATTTCACCGGCACGCAAATGAGCGCCATCTTTTCCACAGCCCCCTCCGCACTTTCCCGTTTGAGCGATGGTTCCGCCGAAACATCCGGCACCACTACGGCCTGGCCAGTGCGGATCACGTCGTCAATCAATGGACGATAATACTTCAGGTATTCTTCTTTAGAGAGATGGCGCGGCAAGCCAACAGCCTCGGAAGCGGAAAAACTGCCACTTTTGCGGTCGAGGATGGTAATCGTGCCGCATTGAAGTCCCATTACCTCCTCCATTTTGAGGAGGACCGGACGGATGACTTCACGCAGTTCAAGGCTGCTTTCCAGCGTGTAGGATATGTTTAGAAGCAGATTCAATTCATCCACCACCCGGCAACCCTTTTCTGCCGCCAGACTGCATGCCCCCTCTTCAAGTCCGACACACCCGCGCTGACTTTCATTTACGAATGAGTTCACAAACTTTCCTTTGCTGCATCCACAGTGCCAACCAACCACAGGCGCGAAACCGCCGCTATCCATCGTTTGCCACAACTTGGACAAATATTGCGTTGGTGAAATTTCATCATCCTGAGCAGTTCCAATCACATATCATTTCGCATCACTACAACTGGTTCATAAAACAGCCCACGTTCAATCCCATTCAATCTCAAATTAGGGTGGCGCGGCAGCCCGCCCTACCTTGGTGTCAAACTATGCCCCGGAAAACAAAAACGGCGCGGGGTTTTTTGGCCCGCGCCGTTGTCCCCAGTTCCTCCAGAGTGTGTGTTACACGTCGTAGTACATGAAGAATTCGTACGGATGGCCACAATGCAAGTTGTCATGTAAAGCAGGAACGTGCCGAAGTTGCTGATCAAGGTGATAATGACCAGCGAATTAGGCAACCAGGTGCGTAGCCAGCAAGCCGACCCACATCGCGCAGCCGGCCATCGGCGCGCCGTAGAGGCATTGCTCTTGGAACGTCAGCCAGAGAAATGCGCCCGGCGCAATCAAGGCCATGGCGTTGATGGTGAGCTCGGTTAATCCCAGGGTTGCTTTGGTGGTGGGTTTGTTCCCGCCACCAGCACCATCAGGTCCGTTTGCCATATTGGTTGGTTCGTTTAACTGTTTCTTGTTTATTTGGCTTCTACGCCGTTGATCATATCGCTTGGTTTCCGGTTTCTTCCGTGCGGATGCGGACCGCGTGTTCTATTGATGTGACGAAAATCTTCCCATCGCCGATTTTTCCAGTCTTGGCACTGTGGACCAAGGCTGCAATGGCGTTGTCGGCACGGTCGTCCGGCACAACGAGTTCGATTTTTATTTTGGGGAGGAAGTCCATGCTGTATTCGCTGCCACGATAGATTTCGGTGTGGCCCTTCTGCCGGCCGAAACCTTTGACCTCGCTCACCGTCATCCCTTCGATGCCAATTTCGGCGAGCGCATCTTTGACTTCCTCGAGCTTAAAAGGCTTGAGAATGGCTTCAATTTTTTTCATACTTTTTCCACAGTGTTGCGTCTGGCTGAACCAAGCCACACACGTTTGGCAACGGCAAACTTTTTGCCGAGTTGTTATTTCTGCTATTGGTTGAAGCTAGGCGTTGGTTTTGGTTCTAAACGGCGACCTCCTCTTTTTCCTCTGTGCGGATGCAAACGGCTTCTTTGATGTCCGTAATAAAAACTTTGCCATCACCAATTCTGCCCGTCCTCGCAGACTTGCTGATGGCATTCACCGCTTGCTCCGCGTTTTGGTCCCCCACCACCAGATCAATTCTAATCTTCGGCAGAAAATCCATCGTGTATTCGCTGCCGCGGTAGATTTCCGTATGCCTGTACTGCCGGCTAAATCCCTTTACTTTACAAGCGGTCATCTCATCAATGCCGATCTCCCCCAAGGCTTCTTGGACTTCATTCAATTTGGAAAGCGGGATTATAGCTTCAATTTTTTTCATATTATCCGTTGGTTTGTTTTTAGTCCGGCAAATACTTCCGTCCGGCGCGACTGTTCCCTTTGCAAGCGCAATACCAATAAAAAAAGTTTTGGGGAAATCTTTTGCAAGCGCGAATAAACCTTGTGAAATCAACGTCTTATAGCGCGAGAAAAACCGAGACGAACGGAACTGGAGAAAATCTGAACCGGAAATTTCCTACACAAATGTAGTTTTTAGGCGGAAAGCTACGCGGATGTAACTTTTGTGCCCGCAGGTTCGTCGCCGCACCAGAAGCGTTATAAGTCCATCCAGAATCATTCTCCTGCACGCAAAAGACACTGCCACACTTCAATTTATGGGCAACATACCCGTGCATTGACAAAATTGTTTGTCCGGTCGAGGTTTGGTCAAATGAACAAAACATTATTACTCAGACAGGGATTCGTGATGAACAGACGATACAGTCGCAGCACCGAGGTCAAAACAGATTCGGATGGGACAACCACGTTTTCACAAAATTTGGACGGGGAACAACGGGTTATCACAACGCCGCCCAACGTTGCGAAACTTATTTTGCCGTCCCTTTTGGACTTTTCGCTCAAACCGGATTCGTTTAAGGCCAATTCGTCACCAACCGGCGACTGTTAAATCCGGCGCTTAGACTGTCCGGCTTGCCTCCAGATATTCGGCAACCGGACAGACAAGCGCCTCTCAATTGAACCTATACGGTAACGCACTCAGCATCCATTTCTAAAACCCCGCTCCATTTCACAGCCGTTCCATTCCGCTCCGGTTTCAGAAACGGGGGCTCAGTGCGTCCAATCAAATCCATCGCCGGTTCCAGTCGGAACACATCCAGAAGGCATCCGTCATCACATTTCGATACGTTCAGCCGAACGCGATTCTGACGGCTTTCTGAAACTTGAAAGCCTTGATTTTTTCGAGACACCATCTCCTAACGAAATCGTTAGGTAAAGAAGCTTCGCGAAGCGAAGCGACAAAAAGCGACAATGAACTTGTCGCCTTTTGTCGCTCGGAATTGTCGCTTCTTGTCGCTTATACAGCGTAATTTCATCTCACTTTAACTTTCACCTGCTCCCTACCACGGTTTTCCGCCACCGGGCTATCCTGTCCTGTGATGACCGAAACGGCACGACGGAAAGATGGCGGAAAACCATTCCGCAGCATCCTAGAGCCACACTTTGGATTCATCCGCGAGCTGCGCCAACGCCGCAAGACATGGAAGCAAATTACTGAATTGCTGTTCACTGAAAAAGGCATCCGCGTTACGGTCTATGCCCCATATCTTTTTTACCGGCGCAAATTGAAACGCGCCGTAAAATCGAATTGGGAAAACGTGGAAAATAAATCCGAAGCCCAACCCGCCCACACTACCGTAGCGGCCAGCCGGCTGCAATCCCGGCAATCGCCGTTGCCGCCACAAACCTCTTTCAATCGTCCAAACATCTCAAAAATTAACACCGACCAAGAATTCACATGAATAACAGCATCATCAAACGCATCCACATCAATCCCCAATCCAAAGGCAGTCTCGGCAAAAGTTTCGAGGCTGAATTTAGAACCGCATGGCTGGATTACCACAACATCGCCTGGAATGGTTCTGACCTCGATGACCGGCATCATTCCTTTGCCGACCGTCATCCCGAACAGGTGCAGTCCGACATTTTGGGCAACGATGATGACAGTAAATCCGCCTTGCTTGGTTTATTCCGCAATGTGCCGCGCAGCGACGCGCCGGTTCATGTCATTGATTGCCGGGCGCAGGCCGATGGCCTCATCGTTCAAGCATTGGATTCATTGCAAATCTTTTCGTCACTCGCCACCGAAGGCATCCGCTTTACGTTCTTCCTGTTTCCAAGTGAAGACACCGAGAGTATGAACAATCTGCTCGAACTGTTTTATTTCGCGGGCGACCGCGTGGATTACGTCATCGTCCACAACCCGGCCAAGGTACGGACGAACTTGTTTAAGAAATCCAACATCGAGGCGGAATTGAAAAGATTTGGAGCCAGGGAGATCACATTGCCGGTGGTGACTTCCATCACCTTGCTGGCCATCAAACGCGCCGAGGCCAAAGCGGGACGCAAATTGAGCTTCGCGGAAGCGGCCACGCCCGGCACACCGCATCTTGAATTGATGCTGGCCGGTGAAATGCAATGGGCGATGCAGCAGATGTTCCGGCAATACGACCTGATTGCCGATTTGCTGGTGCCATCGGAACAGATGCCGGAGGTTGAACCGCAGACCGAACCAGCGGCGAAACCGGCTCGCTCCAAACAGCCAATGCTCAATTTGGGCGAATGAGGTTATGAATTCGGATAAAGACGATTTGGCGATACTTTGCCGTGACATGACGAAGGAGGAAGTGGATCGGGTTCACCGATTACAACATGAGTGGGGCACGGGGCCAGAGGATAGCTTTCCGGCGCAGTTCTCATTGCTAACCCGCGCACAGTTGCGGGTGGCAGCCAGTATCCCGCGCGCCATCGCCGACAGCCGAAAATGGCTGGAACAACATCTGGCCGAATACATAAAACAAACCGCCGCGCTCACAAGTGATTTCGCGGGCATGGTGGACATAAAGCATGGCGAACTGAAAGACATCGTTCTCAAACACGCGGAAACCGTGAAACGTGATGCGTTGTTCGTCAGCAATCGGCTGGTTGACGCGAATGACGTGGCCAAAAGCATTCAGAAAAACCTGCAATGTGCCGCTGCCGAATGGAATCAATCCCAAGATGATTTGGCACGGGAACGGCAGCGATTTGAAAAAGTCTGCCAAAAATTGGACGATGCCATCAATCTTCGCGGCATCCACTGGTATGTTGTGGGCACGTTGGCAGCCTGTGGTATCGCCCTATTGATCGGCCACTATGTATGGCATCGTTGAAATCTGACATTGAAGGTCGGAAGAAGTTTACTGCGGCATCCACCATGTTGCGCGCGAATCCGGCTTCCATTGTATGTCGCCGGTCGGCGCGTCAATCTCTTGCTCGCCCTGTCACCTTTCTGCGCTCCAAATTGACCCACCGCCCGGCTCCGGGGAATTGGCTACGTAGGATCGCGCGCATGGATAGGCTTTGAGAGAACACCTTAAGATGAACGAAATGACGCTTCTTTAATGTTGGATAACAAAACGCATTTTCTCAAAAGAGTCATTGTTTTTCACAGTTATGAGACCATTTGCGTACGTCCATCCGCACTGCGATTTTGCCAATGCGGAAGGTTTTAGACGGGGCAATGAATTGCCATTCCCCGTGTCACTGCAATACCGGACTGATACGGCGCGAGGTTCTTGGTCGTCCCAGGTTTCCAGAATCAAATCGCGTGTATCCGGGTGAAACGAGCCTTCCGGCGCGGAGATTTCGACAACGACCTCGTTCGCGTCGCGGCTTTGATGAAACTGACGCTTCATAAAATCGCCTTTGCGATAAGCGACACTTTCGCCGTCGTCCTCGTAAAGTGATGATTCGGACTGCGCCGCCGGCACGATCAAGACTTGCAAAGGGTTGCCAGGCATTTGACCGGTGTTCTGCACCACCGGCTGCCGGAAAATAAATCCCCCGCCGCGCACGAACATTGGAATCGAATCCAGCACCACTGGAATGGAAATGGTTGAATTACCCGCATAACGCTTGCCGGTCCAGTAATCGAACCAATCGCCGGCCGGAAGATAAACGTCGCGGCTGTCGGCGCCTTCCCACAACACCGGCGCGACCAGCAGGTCGGAACCAAACATGAATTCGTCGTCAATCGCGGCGGCGTGTTCGTCGCCGGGAAACTCCAGAACCAACGGGCGCATGACCGGCACGCCGGTGTCGCTGGCTTGCTGCATTACGTTGTAAATGTACGGCAGCAGTTCATAACGCAATTCGATGGCGCGCTTGTTGATGGCTTCATAACGCCAGCCAAACGACCACGGTTCCTTGTCCGGCGTGGCGATTTCCGTGTGCATCCGCATGAACGGATAAAAGACTCCAACTTGCAACCAGCGCGTGCATAGTTCCGCCGATGGCATCCGCACGAAACCGCCGATGTCGCTGCCGACGAATGGAAAACCGGAAACGCCCAGGCCAAGCAACGTGGAAACGGACTGCCGTAGCGAGGACCAATCCGCCGTGGCGTCGCCGGTCCAGACCGCGGCGTAGCGCTGGCCACCGGCAAAACTGGAGCGCGTCAGCACGAACGCGCGCCTGTCCGGCTGCAGGCGGCTCAAACCTTCGAAGGTGGAACGGGTCATCAGTTGACCGTAAACATTATGAACTTCGCGGCTCGTCGTCGGCTGGCCGTCATTGTTGAATATGACATCATCCGGCATCGTCCCGTTCGGTGTGTCGAAGACGGACGGTTCGTCCATGTCGTTCCAGATGCCGGCGACACCGGCGTCGAGCAGGCTTTTATATTGCGAACCCCACCATTCGCGCGTGGCAGGCCGGCTGAAATCCGGGAAGACACTGAGCAGATGTTGTCCCGCCTGCGACGGCCAGACCGGTCCTTCATAAACCTTTCCGTCCGGCGATTTCACAAAATCATTGCCGGCCATCCCGGAATCATACGGCGCATAGCCTTTCAATGCCGGCGGATGCCCGTCGAGAATTGTTACGAGATGAAATCCTTGCGCGCGCAAATCCGAAATCAATTTCTTCGGGTTCGGAAAACGGTCGCGGTTCCAGGTGAACGGCTTGTAGTCTTGCATGTAATGAATGTCGAGCCAGATGCCGTCGGCGGGGACTTTCTTCTGGCGAAACGTGTCGGCCAGCAGACGCACGCGGGATTCGGGATAGTAACTCCACCGGCACTGCTGATAGCCCAGCGACCAGAGGGGCGGCAGCGGCATTCGACCGGTCAGCGCAGTGTAACGCTCAATCACCTTTTTCGGGTCCGGCCCGTTGATGAAATAATAATCCAGGTCGCCGCCATACGCGCCGAAAGTCAAAAGGTTCGGTTCTTCCCGGCCAATGTCAAAAAAACTCCGCCAGGTGCTGTCGAGAAAAATACCGTGTGCCTGACCGTGGCGCATCACTAAGTAAAACGGCACCGAAACATACATAGGATCGGTGCTGGAATCGTGCATGTAGGTATCCGTGTTCCACATGACGTAATTGTAGCCGCCAAGCTGCCAGCCACGCTTGTCAAGCCGGCCATTTTTTTCGCCGAAACCGTAAACATGCTCGTCATCCAACAGACGCTTGGCAACGCGGAACTGGTCTCCCGCCATGGCAATTCCGCTTTCAGGGTCATCAGCATCCAGAATTTCACCGGCGGAATTGGCAAAGGAAATCCGTAGTGGTGCTTGCTGGACGATGACCCGGAGCGAGGCCGTTGCCAGCGTCGTGATGTTGGAGCCAATTTCAACTTTCGCTGCCACCGCCTCCAGATCGTGATCAACCACGGCATAAGAATAATCACGTCCGAACGATTTTGCGGTTGTAAAACGAACACGGACGACTTCGTCTGACAAAGGCGTGATGGCCAATGTCCCCTGCTTTCCTTGAAAAACTAAAAAACGCCCGTCCCAAATCGGAGCGGGCATCGCGCCGATGGATGACCAGCCGCCAGCCTGAAATGAAGGCGGCGGATTTTCCGCCTGTGTCAACAAACCAGACGCGAACAAGAATATACCAACCAAGACTAAACGGATCAGATTTCGACTGTGGTTTTCCATATTACGATTCTTGTTCGTTAAAATTGTAAAAGTTCTCCCTCGTTGCCAATTTGTAGGTCGGCGACCTCCGGTAACACCGGAGGCTTGAGATAACGCGAACCAATCAAAGCGGTTCATGGTCCGTTAGCAGTTTGCTGAAAAACCCAGCGATTTTTGCCTGAACTGTATTTCGATCATGGTTAATTCTATTTCAGGTCGCTGCGGAGCGCGAATCTTTGTTCGGCGGCGGTCCCGGTTGACTGCTTTGAGCGGCTCTTTCGTCCGATCTGAACAGTCCACTGACCAACCGCGTCCTTCATCCGGCCTGCAAACTCATTCCCAGATTGGCTATCCGCAGCAAATTGTATGTCCCGGCCACGAAATAAGCCCAAGCCTGCGTCCGCTCCACTCCGCGATAGCGGCTGCGCCTCAATCCACCTACCATTTTCATCCAGCCAAAGATTTCTTCGACCCGCTTGCGCAAACGTTGGCTGGTACGGTAACCGGTGCAACTGGTCGTGCGTCCATCCAGTCCCGAAACTTCAATTCCTTCCTTGCACGCCGTATGCGGCGAGATTTCCCGCTGGCGGCACCCGGCCACAAATTTCTTTTGGTGATACGCTTTGTCCGCCCCGAGGGTCGTGATCCTGGCTTCGTGCAATTCCCGATGTTCATCCACCTGCGCCAGGGCTACGGTCGGCTCGTCCTGGGCAATGGGATTATGCACCGTGATGGCTGCGCACAGTCCATGCCGGTTTTCCATCAACACCTGCGTCCCAAAACACAGTTTGCTGGCCTGTCCGTTGGCTTTCCGATACAGCACGCTTTCCGGATCGGTCGTGCTTTGATGCGTCGCATTACGCCGCTGCTCCCCGTGGAAGTTGATCGTCGGATTGCCAGGGTCGTCATCTTTGGCCGAGGCCACTTTGGCCCCGTCTTGGCCATCCTTGCGCACAAAGCTCTTCAGACTGGCCCACGCTTCGATGAGCGTGCCGTCGGCCGTAAAGTGCTGGTCACTGGTCCAGCCTTCGGTCCGCGACAAATCATAGACCTCCACGAAAAACAGCTTCGCAGCCTCCACCGAAAGCAACCGGTCATAATTATGGGTGAACACCGTCGGATCGAAACTCCCTTCGTCCAGTTCCCGGTCCAGAAACCAAAGCCACAGAAGATTGTAGGCCAGTTGCTCGCAATACAGCCGCTCACTGCGCACCGAATAGAGCGCCATCAGAATCCGGCTCTTGAACAGTTGCTCCGGCGGAATCGAAGGCCGTCCCTCACCGGCATACAACTCATCAAACAACGGCGAAAGTTTCGCCAACACCTGGTCCACTCGTGTCTTGATCCCGCGCAACGGATGGTCCGCAGGCACCCGCTGGTTCAGGTTGATCGTCGTCAGAAATTCCGGTTGTGCTTGAGGTTTTCCACGCATGATTCTCTGACCTATCCCCTTCGCCGCCATTCAAACTTTCTGCGAGTTTTTCAGCAAACTGTTAGCGGCTTTGCGAAACCACTTCACCGCCTCTACTTCATCCTTTGCCACGCCATCGCCATTGTCGTAACAGGCGCCCAGATTGTATTGAGCCTGGGCGAGATTCTGCTCGGCGGCCTTGCGAAACCACTTCACCGCCTCCACTTCATCTTTTACCACACAGTCGCCATTGTTGTAACAGAAGCCCAGTTGACATTGAGCTTTCGCGTCACCGTGTTCCGCGCGGACTTTGGTTTCATTGAATGTTCTGATCGCGTCGTTGCCATTGTCCGTGGAATTATTGGTTGTTACCACACTCGGCGTTCTTTCAGCAGACGTTGCGTCCATTCCCTGCCCGGACCCTTGCAGCGCCAGAATCAAAAACGTGCACAAAAATGGATGCGCCAATTGATTCGCTTTCATGTCGCCAGATTAATTGATTTCCACTGCCTGACAAGCGCGGCGTAAAGCGGTATGATTCAAATTATAACAACTGAACTTATATGCATATCCGAGAAGTTGATTGGCGAATCGACACGCTAGAATACGTCGTTGTCGGTATTGACGCGGGCCTAGCCGCGATCGACGCGCGGATAGGTAATCCGGAATGGTACGACGGTGGAGACGCACTAGACGACGCAGAGCCACTACTCGGACTTGGCCTTGTGGCTTTTCAGACGTACGCGACTGGAACGGTGTCAGACTTGAACCAAATCAGACGGAGCTGCGGGAAAACTGCATTGACCAAGCGTCAGTGCTATAACCACGATTTAGCCAAAGTCAACGGGATGGTGACACGCATCCAGCTTATCAACTCCGCAGCTAACTACTTTAAGCATCATGACGAATGGGATTCGTGGCCAACAGGCAAGCAAATAGGGGCGGAGGACGTCAAAAATCTTGCACTTCTTGGAATAACGCGAAAGGCCGATCATCCGTGCATAAAAGCCGTTGAGCTCCTCTGTGGGACAAGCTGGAAGATGATTGTTATGCGCCAAATTGTCCGAGAGTGGCGAGCGTACATATTCTCCGCATTACGATGAAAGAGTCGGCGTTTTCCAAGACGCTCCGCGCCTTGGCGTTTTGGCGGTAAAACAAGTCAGCTCCTGAGAGCGACTTATTTCTCCGCGGCGAAGACGGCGTAGCTATGCGGCAGAAGATGAACATTAAAGGACACGCGGCTTTCCTCGGTGTTCCGCCAGCGGCCCAGACCCGGAATCGGCGTCTGACCGTTAATCTCTTCGCCGGTCACCAGGTTTTTCAAGCGGGTGAAATCTCCGGTCAGTGAAACCTTCACGTCGGTCTCGGTGGGCAAATACGATTCCACGATGAATGTGTGGTTGTCATAGGCGAACAGAGCAACCTGACTGGGGCCATCCAGCCGGATGGGAAAACCGCGCATCACATAATTCTTGATGGCGCTCGTGACGCCTGGTGGCAGCAGGTAAAGGTCGCTGAAATTTTCCGGCATGGTCCAGACGTACAGGATGCCCTTGGAATAGCGGTCCATCAGCAGGAGCGGATAGCCGTTGCCGTTGGCGAGGAGGCGGACAACCGGCCAGGCATCGTTGGTGAAGAAGAAGATTTCGGGGAAGAGAATGTTCTCGTTCTTCCCGCCGTCGAGTTCCGAGCCGCCGCCGGAACCGAAGCCGCCGGAATATTCATGCGCAAGCACCTTGTGATCGGTGTACCGCGCCTCGACGATGTCTTCGATGCCCTGGTGCTGGAGCGCGTGCAGCAGGCCGGAGGTGATGACCACCGATTTACCGGCGGTCAACTGGCCTTTGATTTTGGCGACAATGTCGGGGTCGGACTTCGCGGATTCCGTCAACAGGACCAGGTCCACGTTGGTCGGGAATTCCGGGTACAACTCAATCGGAATGCCAATCATCCCGAAATAATTGTGCAGGAAATCCTCGCCGGTGGATTGATACGGTTTGTAGCTGGCGATGCCGATGGGGCTGCCGAGCCGGCCAAGGAACGGGTCCACCTGTTCCAGGGCATAGCCGGCGACGCGGGCGATGGTGGGTTCAGGCAACCCGGCGGGGGGATTGTTCGTCCATACCTGAAACCACTGGTTGTAATCGAAGCTGGTGTGCAAATCCTGCCAAAGCTCGCGTTCGCCGGGGTGTATGGGGCGGCTCATTGCCGACCATTCGAACAACATCATCTGCCGCGCTTTGGCGAACATCGTGTCCCAAAGCTGCTCGGCGTAGCGGTCGATGTACCGGATGCTGTAGGTGTCCACCCAGCCACCGCCGTTGCGGCCCGGGGCGATGTTCTCGAAGTAACGGATGATGAGGTAGCTTTCGTATTGCTGCAAATGCTGGTCGGTCATGACCGGGTCGCGGGTTTCGGTGCCGGTGTAAATGCCGTCGAACAGTTTCGGTTCCCGGTCGAGGTCATAGCCCAAGCCCTGGAAATGTTCGTACCAGTTGGGGAATTTGATGATGAGTTTGACCTTCGGGTTCACGGTGCGGGCCGGTTTGATGATGAGATTTTCCGCGGCGTCATCCATCAACTTCAGCCGGAATTGCGTCCAACTGTTCGTGCCCTTGGCGGCGATGTCCGAATCGTTCTTGGTGGTGACGAAGAAGAAATCGTCCTGGATGATTTCATCGAAATGCCGCGCGGCCAGTTCGGCGGCAGATTTGACGAACTGGCGGTCGGCGGGGTCGGTGTAGCAGAACGAGCGGAACTGGCCGGAGCCGCCGGCCGACAGCGCCATGCCGCCGGCCACTTTGACGCCGCGGTCCACAAAGAACTTCTTGACCGTTTCCAATTCTTCATCCGTCGCCAGGGTGCGGTTCCGTTGTGCTTCGATGTACACCTTGTCCACCTTCAACTGGCGGTTGATCCGGTTCCAGTCGTTGGTCAGGTTTTCGAGGTTTTCGAAACGCTGCACGACGCCGACGGGGATGTAGATGGCGACGTCGAAGTTGGTGTAGTTGCCGGCCCGACCAACATCAGGGAACAACAGGGCCAGGGAGAGGATAAGCGCCGACAGAATGCAGGCCGGAGAATGAGAATGTTTCATGGTTTATTTTGAGTTGGGAGCCGGGTCTCCGTAGATGACGCCACGGCCGCCGGTGGTCAGGTAAACCCGGCCATAAATGCGCGGATCGCCGATGATGATCGGGCGGTTGGGAACGCCGAATTGATGCTGGTCGTCGTTGATGCGCACCCAAGTCTGGCCGTCGTCATCGGAACGGTAATAGGCGTGAAGTTGTTCGATGTTTCCCAGCAGATAGAGCGCGGGGAAAGTTTTCCCAGGCGCTGCCTTTCCGAAGCCGAGCGCGTCCACCCCGCCGACCTTGTTCAGCCTGGTGAAAGAGGCTCCACCGTCAGTGGAGTGATAAAGGCCGATCCCGCGGGAGCCAACCCACAGATCTCCCGGCCGACCCGGAGTGGCAGCCAACACGCCACCGCCGCGACCGGCACCCTGCGAACCGGGGAGCACCGCTGCCGTCGGTTCAAACGTTACGGCCGAATTCGTGCTGGCCATCAGCTTGCCAGTCTGCTCGTCGAACGCATAGAAACATTTAGCATTGACCGGATCGGCAACGACACTGATCCCGGAGGAAAGTCCCTCGCAGTTGGTCCAGGTTGCTCCACGGCTCGTCGTAAAGCTGGCCGAACCGCGCTGCAATGCCCAAACAATGGTCCTGCCGTCGGCGCTCAAGACAATCCTGCCTTGTCCACCACTCTCGCCCGGGGGATCGCTCGCGAGGGCTTCCCAGGTTCTGCCGCCGTCTTCGGAGAGGATGGCGTGTGCCGATAGGTCTCTGCCGCCGTTGCCGATGCGGACCATCACTTCGGGTTTGCTGGCGGCAAACGCCAGGTCTCGTGTGCTCGACAATCGCGGCCCGGCGAAGGTCCCTTCCACCGGTGAAACATCCATGGTGTCATGGCGGAACCCGTCAATGTCGCCCACGCCGCTGATCAAATGGGCGCCGGCGGGCGGACTGATCAAAGCCAGCGGCACGGTTTCTTCCAACCCCTGGTCGAGGAACACCCATTGGGTTGGTTTGCCCGCGTCGGCGGCGGTCGCATTGGTGCAGCACCAGATGCCGTAGCCGGTGGTGAACAGCACCTGGTCCGAATTAAACGGGTTGATCACGATGGTGCCCATCCAATGGGGTGTGCGGGTGGCGGTATAAGGCGCGCTGGAGTGGTCCCATTTGGTGTCGTCGGTCCATAACTGCGTCCAGCTCGCGCCGCCGTTCGTGCTGCGGACAATTTCATCGTGCGGTTTCCAGTGGCAGAACGTCGTGGCCATGATCGTGGACGGATGTTGCGCGTCCACCGCGACGCAGCCGTAGCCGAAAGGTTGATCGGAATCCTTCGGGTGGACCGGAGTGATGTCCGTCCAGACGCCGCCTTTCGGGTTGAATTTCCAGATTGCGCCATCCGTCATCGTATTCGGGCCGGGCTCCTTGCCGTAGCTCAGATAGAACATCCCGTCCGGCGCCCGCACGAGGTGGTTGGGACGCAATCCCACCGGCTGGTTCGAGACGGCCAGCCAGGTGACGCCGCCATCAGTGGTGCAAAAAAGATTGGTTCCGGTCGTGGCCGCCGCCGCATAAAGCGTAGGGGTCGGACTGCCGGGCTTGCCACTGGCGGGGTCAAACACCACGCTCACGATGCCCACCGCCTGCTGGCCGAACCCGCCGAAACGCAGACGGGAATTGGTGGTCGTGCCGGCAGTCGTCGACGGTGTTCGGTTGGTGGTAATGATATTGGGAAAACCTTCAACTTTCTGCCACGTCGCGCCCCGGTCAGCGCTCTTCCACAATCCGTCCCGCCGCGAGCCGAAGAAAAGGATGACGCCTTGATTGGGGTCCACGGCGAGCCGTTCACCATTGAAACGACCGGACTCGTTGCCGCCCATTCTGAGGGGCATGTCGGTTCGCCGGAAGGTCCGCCCTTGGTCATCCGAACAAAGGACGGCCCCGTTGGCCCAGCCACTATAGGTGCCGGCGGCCAGGTAAACACGTTGTGGATCGTTGGGATCCACGGCAAGACTGTCAATGCCGGTGAAATTGACATCGGCCATGCCTATCCAATCGGTGAGAGGAAGCCATCGTTGGACGGACTCGTCCCAGCGGTAAGCGCCACCCACGTCGGTGCGCGCATACATCAATCCTTTTTGACGGGGGTGAAAAATGATGCCGGTGACGAACCCGCCACCGCCCATGACCACATTGCGCCAAAGATAGAGTTCTGACGGCGGTGGTTGGGAAGCCGGGGATTGCGCCGGTGCGGAGCACACCAGAACCAGCATGACCAACCCGATGACGCCATGAAATTTAAAGACTGTTTTCATAGGTCAATTACTCAATCGTGACGGTGGTTTTCAAACGTTCGTCGGCGGAAGAGCCGCCGACGCGGACTTCAATGGTCCCGCCCTCGAGGGTCCAATCATGTTTGTCTTCATCCCAATAAGCCAGCGATTTTGCCGTCAGGGGGATTTCCACCGTTTTCTGCTCGCCGGGTTGAAATGCGACCCGCTGGAATCCGCGGAGTTCCTGGATCGGATGTTCCAAGGCCGGCTTCAGGTGCTTGACGTAAAGCTGAACCACTCCTTCGCCCGCGCGATTGCCGGTGTTTTTCACATTCACACTCACGGTAATCGCGCCGTCCCTTGCGAGTGCCGGCGCGCTGGTCTTCAAATCGGAATAATCAAATGTGGTGTAACTCAGGCCATAGCCGAACGGATAAAGCGGCTGGTGTTTGAAGTACATGTAAGTCCGGCCATCGCGGATGTTGTAATCCATCATCCGCGGCAATTGGTGGAGCGATTCGGGCCAGGTTTCCACCAGCCGGCCCGCCGGGTTGTAATCGCCGAACAACACGTCCGCCAGCGCGTTGCCTTCCTCCTGGCTGCAATGCGTCAGATGAACAATTGCCGGAACGTGTTTCTGGGTCCAATTGATGGCGTACGGAAAACTGGAGATTAACACGACGATGGTATTTGAATTTGCGCGGTAAATTTGTTTGATCAGCTTCTCGTCCTCCAGCGTGATGGATTTCCGGTCCACGGCTTCCCGGCCGTAGCTGGGCAGGGCGACCTTGCCCCAGTTGGTGACGTTGACGTCACCCGTGGGATGATTGCCCACACATACAATCGCCACGTCGGATGCCCGGGCGATTTTGACCGCCTCACCGTCGGCGTTGTTGGTGGCGAAATTCACCGTGACGCCGGGGCCAACCTTGTCCTTGATGCCTTGCAGTGGCGTGACGGTGTAAGGCGGCGTGCCGCTGTACCAGTCGAGCAACACTTCGTTCGCGCGCGGACCAATGACGGCGATGGACTTGAGCTTCTTCCGGTCAAGCGGAAGCAGGTTTCCGGAATTTTTCAGGAGCACAATGGATTTTTGCGTCACCAACCGCGCGACAGCCTGCTGTTCGGGCGTGTTCCACGGTTTGGGTTCGGAGGCGGCGCCGATGCCGGCATAGGGATTGTTCGTCGCCGGGTCCAGCAGACCGAGCCGGATGAAGACGCGGAGCGTGCCTTTGATGACCGGATCAATGTCGGCTTCGGTCAGGAGATTATTCGTCAACGCGCTCGCTGCTCCATCGCGAAAAACCCGGTCCAGAAACTGGTTGATGCCCGCCTTCACGCAACCGGCCACCGCCTCGTTCGTCGCGGCGTAATAATGATGGCCGGTGATCAGATGCGGCATCGCCCCGCCGTCGGTGCAGATGATTCCGTCCACGCCCCATTCCCTGATCGCCACGTTTTTGATGACCGGCTGAACGGTGCAGGGGATTCCGTTCCACGCGTTGTACGAAGCCATGAAACACCGCGCCCCGCCTGTTTCAAAACCCATGCGGAACGGAACCGAATAATATTCGCGGAACAATGCCTCGTCGAAATCAGACGAAGAACCATCACGGCCGTTTTCGTTGCTGTTGGCAAAGAAATGTTTCAACAGCGACGCCGCCTGCCAGTATTTCGGATTGTCGCCCTGAAGCCCTTTGATGAAAGCCACGGCCATCGTACCGTTAAAGAACGGATCTTCGCCGTAACACTCCTCGGTCCGGCCCCAGCGCGGGTCACGGCCCAGGTCGGCGTTGGGCGCGCGGACGATCAGACTGCCGCGGTGGTAGTTGGTGCTCTGATACAGGTAACGCGCCTCATAGCCCTCCACCGCGCCGGCTTGACGAAGCATGTCCGTGTCCCAAGTCTCGGCCAGGCCGATGGCCTGGGGAAAAATGGTGGTGGGATAGGGAGGATGCGGCGCCCAATTGCTGGGGCCGCCCTGGGCCACGCCGTGGAGTCCTTCCACATGGCCCATGGGCTTGATACCGAGGCGCGGCACGCCGGGACGCGAGCTGAGAAACGCCACCTTCTCCTCCAGCGTCATCAGCGAAACAATGTTGGTGACGCGCACTTCCTCCGGCAGGTTCGGGTCTTGAAACGGATATTGATATTGGGCAAGGACCGGCCCGGCCGTAAACAACGGCAACAGACAGAAAATCAAAAACAGACAGGGTCGGGCTTTCATTTGAGCCGGTTAAAATTGCCGGAGTGGTTTGTTCACAGTGTTCGTTTTTTGAATTTCGGCTTTGAATCCATTCAAAAGAGATAGGGCGCGCAAAAATGCTTTTGCAGCATGAGCACGACCGCTCCCCGCAAGCGCGGTTCCGTGGCCGGATCCGTCGGCAGGATCCGGGGCGTCGCCAGTGCCGGACAGCGGCGCTTCACCACGTCGTTGATGATCGGTCCGACCCGATCCCAAGCCGCTGTGACTTTGCCGACCACCGTGATTAGGTCAGGTGAAAGACTGCTCACCAACATGGCCAGGCCTGCACCCAGATAATGCGCCATGCGGTCCAGCGCGCAACCGGCTCTGGCGTCCCCCTGTGCGGCGAGCGCGAGCAGATCGGCAAAGGAGATTTTTGAGAATTGCCGGTCTCGCTTGCGATTTGTGGAAGCAAGTTCCGCGTAATATCCGACCGCCGCCGCGTTGGAGGCAAACACTTCCCAGCAACCGGAATTGCCGCAATTACAGCGCCGTCCGTTTTCTTCGAGTGAGACATGCCCGAATTCTCCGGCCATTCCGGTCGCCCCACACATCAGCTGACCGTCCACAATTATTCCCGTGCCGATGCCTTCCGATACGGTCACGGCGATCAAATTGCGCACGGTATCGGCGTGCCGACCGCACCAGATTTCTGCCAGCGCGCAAGCGTTCGCCGCATTTTCCAGTCCGACCGGCAGCCCGGTCGCGCGTTCCAGTGGATTTTTCAGATCCAAGTTTTGCCATGGAAGATTCGGAGCGAACACGAGCTTATGCGACCGCGAATCGACGCGGCCCGGCAGACTCACGCCAATGCCTTCAAAATTTATTTCCGGGCGCGATTTGATCAGAGAAGAAATCCGCGCCGTCAGTTGTGTGGTGAACCGCGAAGCGGTTCCTTCCGTCGGCACGGAAGTCTCGACGATGAAGCTCGTGTCGAGTTTGGCCAGCACAATCCTGGTTGTGCCCGGCCTGAGGTCAACGCCGATGATGCCGGCCCGGTCCGCGTTCAGGTGCAGGGACGTCGGCTGGCGGCCGCGCGGCAACTTCCGCAGGGCCCCTTCCGTGATCCAGCGATCCGCGATGAGCTGGTCAACAATCGCGGAAACCGTGCTGCGCTGCAAACCGCAGCGCCGCGCCAAATCCGCCCGCGATACAGGCTGGTAATTGCGGATCAGGTCCAGGATGACCCGATAATTAATTTCCCGCGCCGTCCCGCCGGTCACACTTTTGAAATTGGCCAGATTGATTTTTCGCACTTTATTTCTGTCCGGGTTGATGAGTGGCAATTCTTTATTGCCGACGCCAACAGGCTTCAGGGAGTTATTATTTCCCACGCCACCTGGCCGGCAAACGGATCGTTGGCCAGTTTGAAACCGTTGCCACGCTTGTCCAGCACCAATTCCCGCAACACATTGTCGGCAGGCAGGCAAACCAATCCCTTCGCCGTGCGCGGTTTTTTTGCGAAAACAACCAAGTCGAGCTTCGACCAGCCCTTCTGCATCGTGAATTGGGCGGGCTTGATTTCCGGCAGCACCGTTCCGTCGCGCACTGGCATCACGACCGGAAGCGGTCCCGCTTCGTTTCGTTGGTTTTTCATGACACAGGTTGCGTCCATTCAGTCAATGATGGCCCGGCCCCGTGTCAATGTCTTGTCGTCAGAATCAATGACTCAACGGATTGGCCGTTTTTTGACGACTCCCGCGGGAAAAACCCCGGCGTCTGCACCGCCCATTTTTATCGTATCCAGTTCAGGCCGTGACCCTTGGTAAAAACCGCCTGCTGCCAACAACAGAGAATCATCCATGTAAAACATAGTTTCATCCATTCCCCCAAAGCGCCAATCGTGTAAATTATTCGGCCTTTTTTTAATGTGACAAAAATGGGCATATTCGCGGGAAACGCCGGTTGGATTGCCGCCGGAAAACCAATGAAAATTTCAACCCCGGGAAGAGCGTCTTTTAATTGCCAATGCCGTTCTTGATACTGTAGGATTCGTTCAAACTAAACTAGGACTCATTTTACCATGGAAACTATTTTTAAAAACATCTCAAAAATCAAATACGAAGGACCGAAATCCAAAAACCCGCTGGCTTTCAAACATTACAACCCCGCCGAAGTCGTCGAAGGCAAAACCATGCGCGAGCAGCTGCGCTTTTCGGTCGTTTATTGGCACACGTTCCGCAACGCGCTTTCCGATCCGTTCGGGGTGGGCACGGCGGTCCGGCCATGGGACGATGGCTCCGATTCGGTGGCCAATGCCGAAAACCGCGCGCGGGTCGCGTTCGAGTTCATCGAAAAACTCGGCGCCCCGTTTTATGCTTTTCATGACCGCGACGTCGCGCCGGAAGGCGGGACACTGCGCGAGACGAACAAAAATCTCGACGCCGTCGTCAAAGTCCTGAAAGCGGAACAGCAGCGCACCGGCATCAAGTTGCTCTGGGGCACGGCCAACCTGTTTTCCAATCCGCGCTTCGTCCACGGCGCGTCCACGAGTTGCAATGCCGACGTGTTTGCCTTCGCCGCCGCACAGGTGAAGAAGGCGCTGGAAGTCACCCACGAACTGGGCGGCGCGGGGTATGTTTTCTGGGGCGGGCGCGAAGGTTATTCCACCTTGTGGAACACCAACATGAAACGCGAGCTGGAACACCTTGCCAAATTTCTGCACCTGGCGGTGGACTACAAAAAGAAAATCGGCTTCAAAGGCCAGTTTTACATCGAGCCGAAGCCGAAGGAACCGACCAAGCATCAATACGATTCCGACGCCGCCGCGTGCCTGAATTTCCTGCGTGAATACGATCTGATGGGCGATTTGAAGCTGAACCTCGAGACCAACCACGCCACGCTGGCCGGTCATACCATGCAGCATGAACTGGAAGTGGCGGGTTCGGCGGGAGCGCTGGGTTCGGTTGACGCCAACACCGGGGACGAACTGATCGGCTGGGACACCGACCAGTTCCCGACCAGCATTTATCTCACGACGCAGGTGATGCTCACCGTCCTCAAATACGGCGGGTTTACCACCGGCGGCCTGAATTTCGACGCCAAGGTGCGCCGCGAGAGCTTTGAGCCGATTGATTTGTTCCACGCGCACATTGGCGGCATGGATGCCTTCGCGCGCGGCCTGAAAATCGCCGCCGCCATTCGCAAGGATGGCCGCCTGGCGGAATTTGTGAAAGAACGCTACGCCTCGTGGGATTCGGGCCTCGGCGCGAAAATCGAGTCCGGCAAGAGCGATTTTACCGAACTCGAAGCCTACATGCTCAAGCAGGGCGAAGTGGCCGTCAATGTCAGCGGTCGCCAGGAATTCCTGGAGAACCTCATCAATGAGTTCATTTGAACCGGCGGGCCGGTTGGCACGATGGACCATCGCGGCATTGTTTGCCCTGATTGGTTTTCTGCCGGCCGGCCATTCCGCTGAAACTGCCAAAATGTTTCAGAATCCCATCCTGCCCGGCTTTCATCCCGATCCGAGCATCTGCCGGGTCGGTGACGATTATTATCTGGCCAACAGTTCGTTTGAATTTTTCCCGGGGGTTCCGATTTTTCACAGCCGGGACCTGGTGCATTGGCAGCAGATTGGATACTGCCTGACCCGGAAAAGCCAGTTGAATCTCGACCACGCCCGGGCTTCCGGCGGCATTTATGCGCCGACGCTTCGTTATCACGACGGCACGTATTACATGATAACGACGCTCGTGGACAAAGGCGGTAATTTTTTTGTGACCGCCACCAATCCCGCCGGCCCCTGGTCCGAACCGGTCTGGGTGGATCGCAACGGCATGGATCCTTCGCTTCTCTTCGATGACGACGGCAAAGTGTATTACACCCGGCACGAAGGCCAGGGCGACGGATACATTGCCCAGGCAGAGATTGATATTAAAACCGGCAAACTCACCGGGCCGGTGAAAAAAATATGGGGCGGCGCCGGCGGGGTATGGGCCGAGGGGCCTCATTTGTATAAAATCAACGGCAAATATTATTTGATGGTTGCCGAAGGCGGAACCAGTTATGACCACCGGGTGACCGTTGCCCGCAGCGATTCGCCCTGGGGGCCGTTCGAGTCCGACCCGAACAATCCCATCCTGACGCATCGCGCGCTTACAAATCATCCCATTCAAGCCACCGGTCACGCAGATTTGGTTGATACGCCTGACGGGTGGTGGCTGGTTTGTCTGGGAGTTCGGCCGCAGGGCGGCAGATTTCATCATGGCAGATTTCATCATATCGGCAGGGAGACATTCCTTGCGCCGGTTGCTTTCGATCAGGAAGGCTGGCCCGTGGTCAACGAAAGCAAGCCAATCGAATTGACCATGCCCGCGCCGAAATTGCCGCCGTATGCCTGGCCGAAACCGCCCGCAAAAGATGACTTCAAAAGCAATACGCTCGACTGGCAGTGGAACTATCTCAGGAATCCTGTGGCCAGCGAATACTCCTTGACCGAACGCCCGGGCTTTTTGCGTCTTTATGGTTCGCAAGCAAATATGAACAGCCAGGATTCACCCGCTTTTGTTGGACGAAGGCAGGAGGATTTCGATTGTGTGGTTTCGACGCAGGTTGAGTTTAAACCCCAAGGCGAGAATGAGGAAGCCGGGCTGGTCGTCCGTGGAAATGACCGGCATCATTACGATATTGCCGTCACCCTGAAGGATGGCAAACGGCAGGTCTTATTCCGTAAAATTTTCAAGGGCGAATTGGTTGAGCCGGTCAAATATACCGAGATTCAGGATGGGCCGGTTATTTTGACGGTAAAGGCGGCGCCCTTGGCTTATGAATTTTTCTGCCAATCGAAAGGCGGCAAACCCGTGAGCCTCGGCGCCGCCCCGACCAGGGATTTGTCCGTTGAAGCGATCGGTTTCGACCACGGGATGTGCTTTACCGGCGTGTATTTTGGCATGTATGCCACCGGCAACGGACGAAAGAGCACCTGCCCGGCGGATTTCGACTGGTTTGAATACCGTCCCGCGGAAAAATAATTCACCCGTCAACTGGTTCGTTTTTCGGTCGTGCTAACCCCGCCTTGACATGAGTGGTTTCATGGCTATCCTCGCCCGTTCCGGCTTTTCACCCGGAAGAAAGCCGAATTAATTTATGAAACGCCAGTATCAACCATCGAAAATCCGCCGCAAACGGCAGCACGGATTTCTTAACCGCAATTCGAGCAAGAGCGGCAAAGCCACGCTTGCCAATCGCCGCCGCGTGGGCCGCAAACGCCTGACGCCGGTTTAAACCGCCGCTCATGTCCGCCCAGTCCCCAGACGCTCCCGCAAAACGGGGCCAGTCGCTCCCGCAAAGCGGGACCAGTCGCCTGCGTTTGGGCCGCCACTTGCGGCTCGGGCAAAACCGGGATTTCACGCGCGTGCGGCAGCAGGGCGAGCGGCTGGCGCTCGGCTGTCTCATCGCCAACTGGCATCGCCTGCCGGACGGCGCATCGCCGAAGCTCGGCGTCGTCACGAGCCGCAAAATTGGCGGCGCGGTGGAGCGCAGCCGCGCCCGGCGTCTGCTCCGCGAAAGTTTCCGGCTGCATCAACATGAATTGTCGCAACCGGTTGAATTGGTGCTGGTCGCGCGCAATTCGATTGCCGGACGCGATTTTGCCGGGGTCGAAAAGGATTTTCTGGCCGTGCTGAATCGTGCCGGCTTGCTAAAAAATTAAAATGAGCGATGTCTGCCAAACTGGCGCGGCGGCTTTCGGTGGCCGGCCGCATCCTCTGATTTCGGAAAAGAAATCCGGCGGCGCCGGCCGCCGCCGCGATTTTGATTTTTGCCATCCGCGCGTATCGCTGGACGGTTTCGCCGGCGCAAACTTTTCTATTTGGACCGGCCGGCGGTTGCCGTTTCACGCCGACGTGCTCGCAATATGCGATGGACGCGATCCGCACGCACGGCGCCAGGGCCGGCGGCTGGATGGGATTGAAGCGAATCTGCCGTTGTCATCCGTGGGGCCGCTGCGGGCATGACCCGGCGCCCAAGGCGGAAGGCGGAAGGCGGAAGGCGGAGACGGGGGTCGCGCCGGAACATTCCTTTTAATTTCTCATGGATCGAACTGGAATCATCGTCGTCACGCTCTGCGCCATCCTGCTCATCTTCTGGTATGTCGAGCAGCAGAAGTATGCTCCACCGCCACGACCGCAACCGCAGCCGGTGAACACCAACACGACTTCGGGCGCGACCACCGCCACGGCCACGGCCAGCACCATTCCGCCCACACCTAATCCGGTTTCAGTTGCCGTTTTCGACACCAACACGCCGGAAGAATCGCTGGTCATCACCAATGCCCGCGCCCGTTACACGTTTACCTCGCGCGGCGGCGGGTTGAAATCGGTGGAATTGCTGGATTATCCCGAAACCGTCTCCCCGCGCTGGAAAAAGAAAGTGGCGAAGGACGGCGTGGCCACGCTGAACCTGCGCGCGCCGGCGCCGG
Source organism: uncultured Verrucomicrobiae bacterium (assembly GCA_963744965.1). Lineage (GTDB taxonomy): Bacteria > Verrucomicrobiota > Verrucomicrobiia > Limisphaerales > UBA11358 > UBA11358. The sequence continues at coordinate 265,296 of CAVUVT010000010.1, read as the reverse complement.
TGCTGGCGATTTTGGGCGATGCCAGCCTGGTCGGTGACGGCAATTTCATTTTGACCACAAATGCCGACGGCGTTCGCGCGGAAAAAACGCTCATCAACGGCCTGCGACTCTCGAAAGAATTCCATCTCAGCTCGAATTACCTTGTGAACGCGAGCGTGCGGCTGGAAAACACCTCGGACCAACCGCTCACGCTGCCCGCACAGGAATGGGTCATTGGCACGGCGACGCCCATGGGGCCGGATGACACCAGCTACTCCTTGAATGAGGGGGCGATGTGGTTCGATGGCGCGGCCACCCAGGACCGGTCGGTGGGATGGTTTTCCGGCTCGGGATTCGGCTGCTTCCGCGGCACGCCGCGTTCGGAATATCTGGCTGGCTCGAACAACGTGGTTTGGGCGGCGGCGCACAACCAGTTTTTCGCGCTGATGGCGATGACGAAGACGAATGAGCCGGCGGCGCAAATCATCGCGCGACCGGTCAGCCTGCCGCCGTTCCCGAATGTCGAGCCGGTGCCAGGCATGCCGGCGCTGCAAGGGGTCCAGAGCGCCCTCATTTATCCCGCCGCTTCCCTGGCCGCGCATCAGGCCGTCGAACGGCAAATCGTCCTCTTTGCCGGACCAAAGGAATATCGCCTGCTGGCGCGCATTGGGGACAAATTTCAAAACCAAGCCGACCTGGTGATGAATTTCGGAAGGTTTTCGGGGTTTTTCGCGAAGGCGCTGCTGCTGGCGATGAACTGGATGCACGACGTGACCCGGCTGGGATACGGCTGGACGATTGTGTTGATCACCGTGATCATCAAGGTGGTGTTCTGGCCGTTGACGGCGGCGAGCACGCGTTCGATGAAACGGATGCAGGTGCTTGCGCCGGAAATGCAGGCCCTCAAGGAAAAATACAAGGACGACATGCAAAAGTTCACCCAAAAGCAGTGGGAGCTTTATCGCAAGCACAAGGTCAGCCCCATGAGCGGCTGTCTGCCAATGGCCATTCAAATGCCCGTGTTCTTCGGCTTTTTCACGATGATTCGGAGTGCAATCGAACTGCGCGGGGCGCACTTCCTGTGGATTGCGGATTTGTCGAAACCGGACACGTTGTTCATGATTCCGGGGACCATTTTTCCGTTCAATCTGCTTCCGTTGCTGATGGGCGGCGCGATGTTGTGGCAATCGCATTTGCAGCCGCCATCCCCGGGCATGGACCCCGCCCAGGCGAAAATCATGCGCTACATGCCGTTGATGTTTCTGGTGTTTCTTTACAATTACTCCTCCGGCCTGGCGCTGTATTGGACGGTCAACAACGTGTTGACCATCGTGCAAACGAAGCTCACGAAAATGAATCAGGCCCCGGTTTCGCCCGCCGCAGTTTCGGTATTGACGCCGGTGTCAAAAAAGAAAAAATGACGGCAAATTAAACCGGCTGCTTTCAACCAAAACCTCAACGCCCAACCATCCCATGCCCGCGCAACCGAAAGAAACCCTGGAAAAAATTCTCGCGTCCCTCGGCTTCCCCGCCACGGTCGAAGAACACAAACTGGAGGAGGGGGTCTTGCTCGACGTGAAGACGGACGACGCCTGGCTCATCGGCCGGCAGGGACAGACGCTTGCCGACCTGCAATACATCACCAACCGCCTCCTCTTTCAGCAGGACGCCAGCACACCCAAGGTGATGGTGGACGTGGGCGGTTACCGCGCCCAGGCGCGTGAAGCCCTGGTGAAAAAAGCCAGGGACGCCGCCGAAAAAGTCCGGCGCTGGGGCGATACGGTGGAGCTGGAGCCGATGACGGCGTTTGATCGCCGGGTTGTGCATCAGGCGCTTAAAGACGATCCCGATGTTGAAACCCACAGTGTCGAGGTGGACGGCACGGACAAAAAAGCCATCCTGCTCCGGCCAAGACATTGAGACCTCTTCTCATCGTAGCGGCTGACGTGAGTCGGCTCACTTTTCCCGGGTTTTGCATGAGATTGGAGCGGACTTGTCCCGCAAAGCGGGACTGCTATGGCAGTTCATATTGTCATAGGCACACAAAAGCTCATGTGAAAACCTCGCGGATATTTCGTCTGCTGGCAAAGCGCCAGAGGGCTGGCGCAGTCCAAGACGCTTCGCGAATACCAGTGGTCGCAGTCAAGCGTGCCAGCGTTTTGGAGTGCGGCGGCCCTCCGCCGCTTCCCAGGGCTTATCAAACTGTGCCAATGTTAACTGGAACTGCTATACAAGTTTTGAGACGCTCTTCATGCGCCGCCCCGCAATCAACCCCCTTTTCAAAAAAAGAGCGCGGACCCGTTGTCCGCGCTCCAATTCATCTGGTTACTGTGTAACCTGTTCCTCCGGTTATTGGTCAACGATGTTCAGCCTATAAATCGGCGAAACCGCGCTCGTGGATTTGGGTGGCGTGCCGAAATTGTTGTACTTGTAGTCGAATTTGAAGCGGTAGTCCACGGAATTGGCCCCCGGCGGCACCGGCACGAAACCTTCCCAACGATTTTTCACCAGCGGCACCTGGCGCAGGGGATAAAGCTGGCCGTTGGCGAGGACGTAAGGTTGAATGGTTTCCCAAAGCAGCGATTGTTGCTGGGAATTAAAAGCAACTTCAACCGGATAAAGATTGCTTGCAGTGCGCGTTTGTTGCAGCGGCGTCAGGCGCGTGAACATCCCGGCGCAGCCGGTCAGCAACAACACCGATAGAACTGGCAGAAATTTTTTCCACATAATGGAGGAGCATTACACCAAGGCCGGCGGCTTGTAAAGCCGGATTTCAACGCTTGAAGCGCGGCTCATTTCCCGGTAAAATCCGCTTCTCTATGAATTCCTCAAACCCGGCCGCGCCGGCTTCCAGCAATTTTCGTTGGGTCATCTGCGCGCTCCTGTTTTTCGCCACTACTTTCAATTACCTGGACCGGCAGGTCATCAGCTATTTGCAGCCGTTGTTCTGCCGGCCGGAAACGCAGGGCGGCTTCGGCTGGACGAGTGCGCAGTTTTCCTATCTGACCTCGACTTTCACAGGCGTTTACGCAGCGGCGACGGTTTTGGCCGGATGGCTCATTGATAAAATAGGCACGAAGCTCGGATTGGCGCTCTCGCTCATCGCCTGGTCCATTTTCGGAATTCTCAACGCCTTCGCCGGGCGGTTGCTGGGGATGCATATTATGGTGCGCAGCCTGTTTGCGGTCAGCGAAGCGGGCAACTTTCCCGCGTCCATCAAAACCGTCGCCGAGTGGTTTCCGAAACGTGAACGGGCGCTGGCCACTTCGATTTTCAACGCCGGTTCAAATGCCGGGGCAATGGTGGCGGCGCTCGTGGTCCCAACCTGCCTGGTTTATTTCGGTGCGGAACGGGGCTGGAAACTGGCGTTCATCATTACCGGAGCGTTGGGGTTTCTCTGGCTGATTTTCTGGTTCTGGCTTTATAATCCACCCTCGAAACATCCACGGCTTTCCAAAGCTGAATGCGATTACATCCACATTGATGACGAAGTCGCCGCGAACGGCGGGACAGGTGATCAAGCGAAGGTTCCGTGGCTGCGGCTGTTCGGCTATCGCCAACTCTGGGCCTTCATCGCGGGCAAATTCATGACCGATGGGATTTGGTGGTTCTATCTTTTCTGGCTGCCTGCCTATTTGCACGACCAATTTAAGATGACGGAAAGAGAAGTGCGAATGCCCACCTTTATCATTTATGGGGTTGCTATTCTCGGCAGCATTTATGGCAGCAGCATTCCGCTGATCCTCATCAAACGCGGCATGGCCGTTTATCGGGCGCGCATGACCACGATGTTCATCATCGCGGTCTGTCCGCTGTCGGTTTTGTTGACGCAATATTTCGGCAATGTGGACCGCTTTAACGGCCTGGCGGCGATACTCGCCGTCACCATGATTTGTATCGGCTGCACGGCGCATCAGGCTTGGTCGGCAAATCTTTTCACAACCGTTTCCGACATGTTTCCAAAGAAAACCGTTGCATCGGTTACCGGCATCGGCACCATGGCCGGCGGCATCGGGGGCGTGATCATACAATTGCTTCAAGGCCGGCTGCGGGATGCCTTTCCCACCCCGCAAACCGCGTACCTCATCATGTTTGCGATCTGCGCCTTCAGTTATCTGATTGCGTGGGGCATCATGAAAGCGCTGGTGCCGCGGCACGAACCGATTACGGACCTGTAAACCCGGCGGCAAATCAGGTTCAACGCCGGAGCGCGAAGCCGCCGAAACTGCAAATCAATTTTTACCGCAGAGAACACAGAGAACGCAAATGGGCAGCACTGGCGCCTCGCCTGTCGTGTTCGGCGACTCGCCGAACACAAGTTTCTGTTTTTCACCCGCCGGAAAACGCATTACTGAATTCCCGGGGTCGTTCTACTCTCATGCCTGTCCGAAACCAAAGCCGACGGAACGCCGATCTCCGAATCGGCCCGCTGCGGTTTCGGGGAAAATTACAAAACGACCAGAACCAAAATTTAACCAAAATCATTTCGCGTAGCTTCGGCTGCTGTCCACAACGAAACCTGGGAATTTCGACCAGAGGACAGCGCTTGAAGTGCGCTTCAATCTTTGCGCCTTCTGCGGCTGAAAATTTCGCGTGATTAGAGCGTTTCAATAAATAGTGTAGCCATTATCGGGTGGGGGAGGTAAGGTTTCGTCATGCGAACATTATCTTTGGATCTGCGAGAACGAATCCTGGCTGCCTATGATAACAAGGAGGGCACTCGTCCTGAGATTGCCCACCGTTTCCGGGTTTCCCTCGGCATGGTCAAGAAGCTCCTGCAACAACGTCGGCGCACCGGCGACATTGCCCCGCGGCATCGGTTCTGTGGGCGCAAGCCGATGATTGTCGCCACCCACCGAAGCCAGATGCGCTCGTTGTTGGCCAAAAAGAACGACCTCACCTTGAACGAGTTGCGGGAGGCCATGGGACTCAAGTGTTCCTTTCAGGCGATCCATGTCGTCCTGGGGAAAATGGGGCTGACATCTAAAAAAAGACACTCCGCGCCAGCGAGCAAGACCGCCCCGACATTGCGCGGGCCCGTCGTCTCTGGCGGAAGCGGCAGGCCGGCTTGGACCCGGCCAAGCTGATTTTCCTGGATGAATCGGGGGCCAAAACCAATCTCACTCGCCTCTGCGGTCGTGCGCCCAAGGGCGAACGAGTCCATGCCAGCGCCCCACACGGCCATTGGCATACCACCACCATGATGTCGTCCATCCGGTTGGATGGCTCGACGGCTTGCATGGCTCTGGAAGGAACCACGGACACGGAGAGCTTTCACGCCTATGTGGGCCAGGTGCTCGTCCCCACGCTGCGGCCTGGCGACATCGTCGTCATGGACAATCTCTCGCCCCACAAAAGTGACCCGACTCTGGCCCTGATCACCAACGCAGGAGCCCAAGTGCTTTTCCTGCCAGCCTATTCGCCGGACCTCAATCCCATAGAAAAGATGTGGAGCAAAGTAAAAAGCCTGCTGCGGGGAGCAGAGGCTCGGACGCTGGCCGACTTAATCACCGCCATCGGCCAAGCCCTGGCCAAAGTGACCGCCCAAGACGCCCTCGGTTGGTTTGCCTCATGTGGCTACAGCTTTTGTTGAAACGCTCTAGCATGGTTCGCGGTCGAAGTTAGGGCATCACAGAGTTCCGCCCTCCGAAAACAAAAGCGCGGGCCGAAGCCCGCGCCTGAATTTTTTTGGTAGGGCGCGATGTCCTCATCGCGCCGTGAGCGGACGGCTGAGGACAGCCGTCCCCACCTTTGCGTTACACCGTGTAGGTGCTCGAAGCGGTGGTGCCACCATGACCGGTCCAGTTGGTGTGGAAGAATTCGCCGCGCGGTTTGTCCACGCGCTCGTACGTGTGCGCGCCAAAATAATCGCGCTGCGCCTGCAACAGGTTCGCCGGCAGCCGTTCGCTGCGGTAGGCATCGTAAAACGCCAGCGCCGTGCTGAACGCCGGGACCGGGATGCCCTTCTTTGCCGCCATGGCCACTACATTGCGCCACGACCGCTGGCAATCCTTGATGGCTTTCTTGAAGAATGGATCGAGCAGCAGGTTCGACAGCTTCGGATTTTTGTCGAAGGCTTCCTTGATTTTGCCCAGGAACACGCTGCGGATGATGCAACCGCCGCGCCACATGAGCGCGATGCCGCCGTAGTTCAGGTTCCATTTGTGTTCCGCCGCCGCCGCGCGCATGAGCATGTACCCCTGCGCGTAGCTGACAATTTTCGACGCGTATAGCGCCTGGCGGATAGCTTCGATGAATTTCTTGTGGTCGCCCTTGATGGTGGGCTTGGGCCCTTTCAATTTCCTGGCCGCAGCGACGCGCTCTTCCTTCATGGCCGAAACGCAGCGCGAATAGACCGCCTCGGCAATCAGCGTGATCGGAATGCCCAGGTCTTGGGACGAAACCACCGTCCATTTGCCCGTGCCTTTCTGGCCGGCGGTGTCGAGAATTTTTTCCACCAATGGCTGGCCGTCGGTGTCCTTGAAGGCCAGGATGTCGCGGCTGATTTCGATGAGGTAGGAATTCAATTCGCCTTTGTTCCATTCGGCTAAGACTTCATGCATCTGGTCCGGCGTCAGACCCAGGCCGGTTTTCATCAGGTTGTAGGCCTCACAAATGAGCTCCATGTCGCCGTATTCGATGCCGTTGTGGGTCATCTTCACATAATGGCCCGCGCCACCTTCACCCACCCATTCGCAGCACGGCGCGCCATCCACCTTGGCGGCGATGGCCTGGAAAATCGGTTTGACGTACGGCCACGCGGCGGGCGAACCGCCGGGCATGATGCTCGGACCGCGGCGCGCGCCTTCCTCGCCGCCGCTCACGCCGGTGCCGATGTAAAGCAGACCCTTGCTCTCGACATATTTCACGCGGCGGATGGTGTCCTCGAACAGCGAGTTGCCGCCGTCAATGATGATGTCGCCGGCTTCGAGCACGGGCAGAAGATGTTCGATGAACTCGTCCACGGCGGCCCCGGCCTTGACCATGAGCATGACGCGGCGGGGACGCTTGAGCAGCGCGGCCATTTCCGGCAGCGAATGCGCGCCGATGACCTTCGTGCCTTTGGCCTCGTGGTTGAGGAAATCGTCCACCTTGGACACGGTGCGGTTGTAGGCCACGACGGTGAAGCCGTGGTCGTTCATGTTCAGAATGAGATTCTGGCCCATTACAGCCAGACCGATCAGTGCAATGTCAGCTTTTGGTTCCATAAAATTTTTTTGTAATTCAAAATACACCGGAGTTTAACAAAAACTTTCCGACCGGGAAACTATTGAATCTCGCACGAGCAGCGCCATTTCATTAACACCGGGCTTCAGCCCGGTGTGAGCGGGCAAAGAACGCCACCAACCGTTTCAACGGTTTTTCCGCAATGGCAAGCCGTTGAAACGGCTCGCTCCTTCCACCGCCTTTGACACCCGGTTGAAGGCGGGTGTTAATGAAAGCCATGGTTATGTTACTAATTATTTCGAGCTTCAATCGAATGTCATTCTGCCTGCCTCGGTTCTGTGCAATTAGACCCCGCTGAACGCGGCGAAACCGCCGTCAATCGGGATCACCACCCCGGTCACAAAACCGGAGGCCTCGGGCGAAGTCAGCCACAGCAGCGCGCCGACCAGGTCCTCCGGCGTGCCGAATTTGCCCATCGGCGTGTGCGAAAGGATGGTATTGGCGCGCGGCGTCAACGAGCCATCCGGCCTGGTCAACAGGGTGCGGTTCTGGTCCGTGAGAAAGAAGCCGGGCGCGAGGGCGTTGACGCGGACGCCAACTTTTGAGAAATGCACCGCCAGCCATTGCGTAAAATTGCTCACCGCCGCCTTGGCGCCGCTGTAAGCCGGGATTTTCGTCAACGGCCGGAACGCATTCATCGAGGAAATATTGATGACGGTGCCCTTGCCCTTGCCGGCCATCTCACGGGTGAACGCCTGGGTCGGCAGCAAGGTGCCCAGGAAATTCAAGTTGAACACAAACTCGACGCCTTTCGGGTCGAGATCGTAGAAGGTGATGATTTCCTTGGCCGCACCGGCCAGGTCTTCCTTGCGCAGGTATTCGAGGCTGGTCGTGCCCTTGGGATGGTTGCCGCCCGCGCCGTTGATAAGGATGTCCACCGGGCCGAGTTCCTTCTTCACCTTGTCGTTGGCCGCGTCCAGGCTGGCCTTCTCCAGCACGTTGCACGCGACGCTGATGGCTTTGCCGCCTTCCTGGCGGATTTGGGCCGCCACGGTTTCCGCGGCTTCCTGTTTCAAATCCGCCACGGCGATTTTTGCGCCGCACGCCGCCAGCGCCCGCGACATCGTGCTGCATAAAACCCCGCCGCCGCCCGTCACGAGCGCCACCTGATCCTTCAAATTCACCTTGAATGGAACGTTCATCCTTGTCTTTCTCTGTACTTGGTTTGTTTTGGTTGGTTTGGTTAGTCCTTGAATCGTCCCCGATATGCCCACAGCCCGAGGGCGGGGTTCGATACGTAAAAGATTTTTTCGCCGTCGGACATGGTGTTCCAGCCGTCCTTGAGCCTGGCTGGATCATAACGCTGGGTCATTTGTTTTAAATCGGCGTATTTGAAGTTGACGCTCTCGATTTCCTGCCGGGTGAGGTGGCCGGGACAATACGTGATGTTGAACCGGCCTTCCGACGAGCCGTGGATGAAATGCGCCGCCGCACTGAGATTATTTTGCAACTCGGCGTTGGCCTTCACCGCCGCCAGCGTCGCGGGTGTGCCACGATAGCCGTACTTGCGGATGAGCCGGTCAATCTCCTTGTCCTCGCCGAATTCCTTGAGTCCGGGCGCAAGCACGATCAACTCGCCGCCGTCGGCCATGGCCATGCGCGTGCGGTAGATGCTCTTGTTGCCCAGCCACGTGCTCTTGAATTCACCGGGATCCAGATAGACGACCACTTTTTTGAGCGGCGCGTCGAGCATCTCGAAATTGACCTGGAGCGAGAGCGCCGCGCCCTTGTCGAAACCGGAAATGTCATCGCTGATGTAAAGGCCGCGCACGACCAGTTTGCCGTCGTCGCCACGCCCGACCACCGTGTGGACATAAATAATCGGCAGATGCTTCGTGAAATGTTCGGAAGCGTAGTTGAGAATGCGCCGCACCGGCGTGTCCGCGCGTCCCATCATCCGCTCCATGCCGTAGGCCGCGCCGACGAAATGGCTTTTATTGATGCTTTCCTGGCCGCCCGTGCCGACGAAGATGTTCTTGTTGTAATTGGCCATGCCGATGACTTCGTGCGGAACGACCTGGCCGACGGACAAAATCAAATCGTGTTTGCCGGTCCAGATGAGATTGGCCAGTTGCGCGTGCCAGGGAAAATCCACCGCGCCGCCCGAGACTTTCTTGACAAATTCACCCGGCACTTCGCCGACGGTGGTGACGCCCGTGCGCCAGTTATGGATGCGGAAGAGCTTCTCCGGCACGCCGGCGAACATCTCCGCGATCTGCGCCGGCGTCACGGGCGTATGCGTGCCCAGCGCCGGCAGAACGTCCGTCAAATTTGCTCCATAATAATCGTAGATGAGTTTGGTCAACACCCCCGCGTGGGAATGAAAGCGGGTGAAATCCGGTGGGATGACCAGCACCCGCTTGCGCGGGCCAAGACGGTCGAGGGCGTGGGACAGCCCCCGGCGCAAGTCGTCCAGGGACAGCTTGTCGGCTACGGAACCGCGTTCGTAATACAACATAAATTCAACCTACTTTACACCGTCCGGGTCGGGCCTGGCAATGTCTTGAAATGACGACCCACCTTGGCTAATCCACGTTGAAAGCCCGTAAAATCTCTCCAAAGGCCTGTGAATTGTAAAGATATTTTCCTCTTGCGGTTTGCAATGTTGCGGTTTTTTTTGCAGAAAAACGAAACTCTTTTGCAAGATTTTAACAAAAAGCACCTTGCACCCCGCAAGCATTCTGGAATTCTGTAAGGGAAATTTATCGCCAAACACATTGTAGAATTTTAAACACCACACCATGAACAAAGGTCTGAACATCCCCCAAAAGGGCGCGCTGGACTTCCTGTCCATCGGTGCTCTGGTCCACCGCCTTGATCCGGGCATCGTCCCGTTCCGCAAGGCCACGGAATGCCGCATTCACGTCAGCGGCGGTGAATTCAACTGCGCCGCCAACCTGTCCGACTGTTTCCGCCTGAACACCGGCATCGCCACCGCGTTGGTCGAGTATCCCATCGGCGACCTCATCGCCGAGCGCGTCCGGGCGATGGGCGTGAAACCGTTTTACAAAAAATTCAAGCATGACGGCGTGCGCGGCCCGAATCACGCGACGGTCTATAGCGACCAGGGCCACGGCGTGCGGGCGCCGGTGGTGTTCTACAACCGCTGCAACGAAGCCGGCGCGCTGCTCAAGCCCGGTGACTTCAACTGGAAGGAAATCTTCGGCCTGGGCGTGCGCTGGTTCCACAGCGGCGGCATCTTCGCCTCGCTGTCCGAAACCACGGGCGAACTGATCATCGAAGCCATGAAGGCCGCCAAGGCCGCGGGCGCGGTGACGTCGTTCGACCTGAACTTCCGCCAGAAACTCTGGGACATTTGGGGCGGGCAGGAAAAGGCGCTGTCCGTCATGAAACGCATTGTCGAACACGTGGACGTGATTGTGGGCAACGAGGAAGACCTGCAAAAAGGTCTTGGCCTGAAAGGGCCGGATGTGGCCGCCAAGAGCAAGCTCGACCCGAGCGTGTTCTTCGGGATGATTGATTCGGTGGTGAAGAACTATCCCGAGGTCAAGGTGGTGGCGACGACGCTGCGTGAAGTTCACTCAACCAATCGCCACAGTTGGGGTGCCGTGGCGTGGATTGATGGCAAGACTTACACCTCGCCCACCTGTGAATTGGATGTCTATGACCGCGTGGGCGGCGGCGATGGCTTCGCGTCGGGGCTGTTCTACGGCATGTTGACGGGTGAATCGCCGCAGGAGTCCGTCAACCTCGGCTGGGCGCACGGCGCGCTGCTGACGACCTTCCCCGGCGACACGACGATGGCGACGGTGGAGCAGGTCAAGGCGTTCGCCAAAGGCGGCTCGGCCCGCATCCAGAGGTAAAATCGCAAGATTGAAATTCAAAGGAGCGATTTGTCCGGCCGGCAAGGCATGCCAATTCATGTTTGATAAATGGCAACATTTGAGTTTCATCCCGGCCGGCTTGTGATATTTTTTATGCTCCTTTTTTGAGAAATGAAAATTTCAGTTCCTAAAGAAACGCATCCGGGCGAGACCCGGGCGCCGTTGACACCCGAGAGCGCCGCCAGGCTTGTAAAGCTCGGCGCGCAGGTGGAAGTCGAAGCGGGCATCGGCGCCGGCGCGGGTTTCGCCGATGACGCCTACACGAAAGCTGGCGCGACCGTGAGTGCCGACCGCAAGGCCCTGCTGGGTTCCGCCGACATGGTGTTGCGCCTGCGCAAACCGCCCGTCGAGGAAATCGCGTTACTCAAATCCGGCGTCGTCCACGCCAGCCTGCTGGATCCGTTCAACGAAAGGGAACTGGTCCAGAAGCTCGCCGAACGCGGCGTCAGCGCCATCAGCATGGAATTCATTCCCCGCACGACCCGCGCGCAGAAAATGGACGTGCTGTCGTCGCAGGCGAACCTCGGTGGTTACGAGGCGGTCATTCTCGCTGCGCGTTACGTCAACAAGATTTTTCCGATGATGACCACGGCGGCGGGAACGATTCTGCCGGCGAAGGTTTTCATCATCGGTGTCGGCGTGGCCGGGTTGCAGGCGATCGCCACCGCCAAACGGCTCGGCGCGAAAGTCACCGCCTATGACACACGGCCCGTCGTGGAGGAACAGGTCAAATCGCTGGGCGCACAGTTTTTGAAGATTGACCTGGGCGAAACCGGCCAGACGAAGGACGGTTATGCCCGGGCGCTGACCGAAGAGCAGGTGCAGAAGCAGCGCGACGCGATGAAAAAAACCTGCGGCGATTCCGACGTGGTCATCACCGCCGCCCAGGTGTTTGGCCGCCGCGCGCCGATTCTGGTCACCGCCGAAATGCTCAATGCCATGAAGCCGGGCAGCGTGATGGTGGATCTGGCGGTGGAAACCGGCGGCAACGTCGAAGGTGTGGTCTATGACCAGGTGACCGTCCGCAACGGCGTGAAGATTGTCGGCATCGCCAACCTGCCGGCGCGCGTGCCGTTGCACGCCAGCCAGGTTTACTCCGCGAACCTGACAAGCCTGATCGAAGAATTTTGGGACAAACAGAACAAAAACTTCGTCCTCAAGCCCGACGACGAAATCATCAAAGGCTGCCTTGTCACGCATGGCGGCAAAATCGTCAACGAGAAGCTCGTGGCGAAACCAAGTTGAAAATTATGAGCGCCGAAATCCTGGTTTTTTTTGTTTTTGTCCTCTCGATTTTTCTCGGGTTTGAACTGATTTCCCGGGTGCCTTCGATGTTGCACACGCCGCTGATGTCCGGCACCAACGCCATTCACGGCATCATCCTGCTGGGCGGCATGCTGGTGCTCGCCAGCGCGGCAAGTCCACTGGCCATCGCGCTCGGCTTCATTGCGGTGATTTTCGGTTCGGCCAACGTGTTCGGCGGCTTCATGGTCACCGACCGGATGCTGCAAATGTTCAAGAAGAAGAAAAAATGAGCTCGTTTATCGCCATCGTATTTATTGTAGTCGCAGTCTTGTTCATCCTCGGCATCAAGCTGCTGAGTTCACCCAAGACTGCGCGCTACGGCAATTTGCTGGCCGCCTTCGGCATGTTGGTCGCACTCATCGCCACGCTGCCCCTGCTCAACAGCGGCAACGAATCGTCCGCTCAACAAGGCTGGACGTTGAATTACACCCTCATGGTTGTCGGCATCGTGATTGGTTTGGTCATTGGCGCCATCGGCGCGTATTCGGTGAAGATGACCGCGATGCCGCAGATGGTCGCGGCATTCAACGGCCTGGGTGGCGGGTCGGCGGCGCTGGTCGCGAGCCTGGAATTTCTGCGGCGCGCCAACAGCCCCGAAGGCATCACCACGTTCTTCGCCATTACAATGCTGTTTGCCACGTTGATTGGTTCACTCTCGTTCTCCGGCAGCATCATCGCGTTCCTTAAACTGCAGGGGCATCTCGAGAAACCGCACACGTTCCCCGGCCAAAATATTCTCAATGGCCTGATTCTCATCGTCATCCTCGGTTTGTGCGCCTACCTGACCGGCTGGGCGACGACCAATAGTATGGCGTTCATCGTAATGTTCGTGCTCGCGCTCGTTTTTGGCGTGGCGATGGTCATGCCCATCGGCGGCGCGGACATGCCGGTGGTTATCTCGCTGTTGAATTCGTTCACCGGCCTCGCCGTCGCGGCGGACGGCTTCACCATCAGCAACATTTCCATGATCGTCGCCGGAACGCTGGTCGGTTCCTCCGGCACATTGCTCACGCTGCTCATGTGCCGGGCCATGAACCGCCCGGTCACCAACGTTCTGTTCGGCGCGTTCGGTTCCGGCGGAGGTGGCGGCGCGGCGGCGGGCGGAGACACTGCGGGAAAAACCGTCAAACCCATTCAGGCCGACGAAGCCGCGCTCTTGCTCGGTTACGCCCAGCAGGTTGTCATCGTGCCCGGCTACGGCATGGCTGTGGCGCAGGCGCAGCACCAGGTCCGCGAACTTTCTGATGAACTCGGCAAACGCGGCGTCGAAGTGCGTTTTGCCATTCATCCCGTCGCCGGCCGCATGCCCGGCCACATGAACGTTTTGCTCGCCGAGGCCAACGTGCCTTACGACCAGCTTTGCGAGATGGAGGCCATCAATCCCACGATGGACCGCGTGGACGTGTGCCTTGTGATTGGCGCCAATGACGTGGTGAACCCCGCCGCGCGCGAGGATAAATCCAGCCCCATCTACGGCATGCCGATCATTGAAGCCGACCACGCGAAAACGGTCATTGTCATGAAACGCTCGATGGCTGCGGGTTTTGCCGGTATTGAGAATCTCCTGTTCTACAAGGACAACACCCGGATGCTCTTTGGCGACGCCAAGGCTTCCCTACAAACCCTCATTACGCAATTGAAGGCAAGTTGATCCGCCGGAATTGTTCTGCCGGGGAAAACAACTCCCGCTCGGTCAACACTGACAGATCGCCCCGTTCATCAATTCGTTGATTCCCGACCGCACGTTTAAGGGCCGGGGAACCACAGACGGTAGAAGGCGTTAGTCCCGAACATTTGGATTGGCAGCATAAATTGATCGCCAATCTGGAATGGAGGAGTCGTGATGGGAACCCAGTTGGCCGGTGAAAGCCCAGTTGTGGTTTCAATAACGAATCCCGACGGGTTGACCGGCCAGAAGATATACAAAGTGCTGCTCGAATTGACTGTCGTCAGCGAAGGCAGATTGACGATATTGATTGGATTGGCCAGACCGAATCCGCCAAAGCCGTCGCTGGCTTGCAACACGAGATTGGTGGCGATTTGGGCAACCCTGACCGCGCCGGTCCAACTGCCTTGAACAAAATTGCCGGAGACTGCCGGGCTGACCGGCACACCGTTGGTCGAAAGCAGGACGACCGCGTTGTTGAAATTCGTCGCGACACCATTGGTCGCATCAAGCGCCTGAACGGCAACGGCAAAAGGCGTATTTACAAATCGCGGCGAGGGAATCTGGCTCCAGACAAAGTGAAACAATGGGTTGACCACCAGCACCGCATTGGAACTCAAGATGGCGCCAAAGGCATTGGTTATTGCCACTGAATAAACCGCTGCATCATTGGTTTGCACGTTTACAATGGTGAGGTTCGTGCCTGCCGCCCCAATAAGATTCGTCCCGTTTTTCTTCCACTGGAAATTTAATGGCGTCGAACCGGTGGCGATCACGGTGAACGATGCGGTGGTGCCGACAACATTTGTGGAGTTGGCGGGTTGTGTCGTAATGCCAGGCGGCGCGTTCACCGCCAGCAGCGCATTGGAACTTGTCGTCAAGCCGGCGACATTGGCCACTTGCACGATGTAAGTTCCGGCCTGAATCGACTCGACGTTGGTCAGTGTCAGCGAAGTATTGGTTGCACCAGGAATGTTTGTTCCGTCAAAACTCCATTGATACGTCAATGGCTGCGTGCCATTGGCACTGACACTGAATGTTGCCGTGCCGCCTGCGGCCACCGTCTGATTGGTCGGCTGGACAAGAATGGTTGGCGGCAGGGCGCACTTGCCAGAAGTGCCGGCATTGTAAATGGCGGTGATTTCATTGGAAGAAAGGGCGCGGTTGTAAATGGAAGGTTCATCCAATAATCCGGCAAAAGTAAGAATGGCATCCGGTCCCTGTCGCCTTCCCAAATACAGGCTATAAGTTGTTAGTGGGGTAAAACTGCCCAAATTTTGTTGAGCGACGATCTCACCATCGTAATAAATTGTAGCGACCCCGGAAGCTTTGTCATAAGTCAATGCGACGTGTTGAAACACGTAATTAGCAGTTTGCTGAAAAACCCAGCGATTTTTGCCTGAACTGTATTTCGATCATGGTTAATTCTATTTCAGGTCGCTGCGGAGCGCGAATCTTTGTTCGGCGGCGGTCCCGGTTGACTGCTTTGAGCGGCTCTTTCGTCCGATCTGAACAGTCCACTGACCAACCGCGTCCTTCATCCGGCCTGCAAACTCATTCCCAGATTGGCTATCCGCAGCAAATTGTATGTCCCGGCCACGAAATAAGCCCAAGCCTGCGTCCGCTCCACTCCGCGATAGCGGCTGCGCCTCAATCCACCTACCATTTTCATCCAGCCAAAGATTTCTTCGACCCGCTTGCGCAAACGTTGGCTGGTACGGTAACCGGTGCAACTGGTCGTGCGTCCATCCAGTCCCGAAACTTCAATTCCTTCCTTGCACGCCGTATGCGGCGAGATTTCCCGCTGGCGGCACCCGGCCACAAATTTCTTTTGGTGATACGCTTTGTCCGCCCCGAGGGTCGTGATCCTGGCTTCGTGCAATTCCCGATGTTCATCCACCTGCGCCAGGGCTACGGTCGGCTCGTCCTGGGCAATGGGATTATGCACCGTGATGGCTGCGCACAGTCCATGCCGGTTTTCCATCAACACCTGCGTCCCAAAACACAGTTTGCTGGCCTGTCCGTTGGCTTTCCGATACAGCACGCTTTCCGGATCGGTCGTGCTTTGATGCGTCGCATTACGCCGCTGCTCCCCGTGGAAGTTGATCGTCGGATTGCCAGGGTCGTCATCTTTGGCCGAGGCCACTTTGGCCCCGTCTTGGCCATCCTTGCGCACAAAGCTCTTCAGACTGGCCCACGCTTCGATGAGCGTGCCGTCGGCCGTAAAGTGCTGGTCACTGGTCCAGCCTTCGGTCCGCGACAAATCATAGACCTCCACGAAAAACAGCTTCGCAGCCTCCACCGAAAGCAACCGGTCATAATTATGGGTGAACACCGTCGGATCGAAACTCCCTTCGTCCAGTTCCCGGTCCAGAAACCAAAGCCACAGAAGATTGTAGGCCAGTTGCTCGCAATACAGCCGCTCACTGCGCACCGAATAGAGCGCCATCAGAATCCGGCTCTTGAACAGTTGCTCCGGCGGAATCGAAGGCCGTCCCTCACCGGCATACAACTCATCAAACAACGGCGAAAGTTTCGCCAACACCTGGTCCACTCGTGTCTTGATCCCGCGCAACGGATGGTCCGCAGGCACCCGCTGGTTCAGGTTGATCGTCGTCAGAAATTCCGGTTGTGCTTGAGGTTTTCCACGCATGATTCTCTGACCTATCCCCTTCGCCGCCATTCAAACTTTCTGCGAGTTTTTCAGCAAACTGCTAATATAAAAGTGAACCCCATAGGAACCGGTGCCACTTAAACCGCTGCCATTGTTCCATTCCACGATGGGATGAATTTGGAGGTCGGGCGGATTAATCCAACACTCAACACTAAATCCGCCGCTGGCGCCCGCGTTCAGACTCGGACTGGCGGCAACCTTCACTGCCGCGTTGGTGGTGTTGAACACAAAGGCCTGGCCCACTTCGCCATTGGTATAGGCGATTCCGCCGGTGGCAGAACCATTGTTGGTGCCAACAATGTCATTGGCATTGCCTTCGGCCGGCCACCAACTCACCAAGCCGGAAGGCGCAGGATCACAAGGTGGCGCCACCAGCACCGTTAACACCGCGTTTGAGCTGGTTATAGAGCCGTAGATATTGGTGATGACCACGGTATAAGCGCCTGCTTGAGTCAGTTGGACGTTAATAAGTGGAAGTATCGCATTGGTCGCATCCACAATATTCGTCCCATTGAAGTTCCACTGGTAGAAGAATGGTGTGGTGCCGATGGCCGCCACAGAAAACGTCACCGTCTCACCTACCACCGCCGTTTGCGTCATCGGCTGCAGGATAATCACCGGCGGTGACGGCGTAATGGTCAGGAGCGCGTTAGAACTGGTTGCTATGCCGGCGAGATTTGTCACGACGGTCGTGTAAGTTCCCACATTAGCCGCAGAGACATTATTGATCGTCAGACTGGTGCTCGTGGAACCTGAAATATTCTCACCATCGGTCAGATTGGTACCATTGTCCTGCCACTGGTAAGACAACGGCAGACCGCCAGTGGCTGCCACGGTGAAAGTTGCCGTCGCCCCCTCCAACACGGCCTGATCCGCCGGCTGGGCCGTAATCGTTGGCGGGCTGATCACGGCCAGCGTGAACTGGCGGTCTTGGCCGACACCGCTGTTCAGATTCGTAAGCCACACCGTGGCGCTGTACGTCCCCACCAGCAGGTTGCTGGCGGTGGTGTTTAAACTCACGGTCACAGTGGTCGCAGTTCCGCCAGGCGTCAGGGTGCCGCCAACGGGTGAAGCATCAAGCCAAACCGACGTGTTGGCCAGCGTCCAAGTCAGTGAATTTGTCCCGGCGTTGGTCAACGTCAGGCTCTGGGAAGTGATGGTGAACGGTCCGCCCACTCCGCCGATGGAGGCGAAGCCCGTCGCCGGTGTAATCAGCAAGGCCTCGGGGTTCGCGAGCGCGTTGATCAGATTTTGCCCCGCCGACGTGCCCCAACCGGTGCATAGGTCATAGCCGGAGACGGCGTAGAACCTGGTCGGACTGCTGCCACTTGTGTTGTTGCCGGTCGTGATATCATGGAAAGCCGTGGGGTAGGCCGGTGTCGCGCCGAGGGCGGAAACGGCCGGATTAATAAAACCCACAGTCGGTTTCCCGCTGGCCGCAGCTTGCTGATTGACCAGCGCGGCAAAGCCCGCCCACAACGGCGCCGCGCAACTCGTCCCGCCGACATTGTAGTTCAGGCCGTCGGCCCGGACGTAAACGTTGTTTGCCGTCAGCGCCACATCCGGTGTGTTGCGCATGGTCGTTGATCCCTGGTTGGCCGTCATGTTGATGTTCGTTTGCCAGCTCGGAATCGGATATTGGGTGCTGATCCCGCCACCGCTGCCGATGCCGCCGCCCCAGTTCCAAACCGCTTCTGACACCCACGAACCGCCCGGTCTGGTTGTGGTCAAGGTGGTTCCCCCGACTTGCGTGATGTAGGGTGTGTCTCCCGGAAATGGGATCAAGCGGTGTAGGCGTCGGAATCGCCCGAGGCACTGAAGAACGACTGGCCTTGCGCCGCCATCTTCTGAAAAATTTGATCGGCCGTCGTGTCGGCACCCGCACCGGGCGCATACCACGAACAACTGAGTTGTTTGGCCAGATTGTCGTTGGCCATGCGGTTGAGAAGGTCTTCCCAAGGGCTGCCATTGGGGGCCATGTAAACCATCACCTCGGATAGATTTGTCGCCATGGAGATCGCCATTTCGATGTCCAACGACACTTCCACCTCCCCGCCACTACCGCTGGGGCTTCCCGTGGCTCCATCAATCAATACATTCGACAGGGTAACGCTCGGCAGCCCCGCCTGGTTTTCGTAATAGGTTATGTCGCTGGCAGTGTAACCATCAAACTGCAGCAGTCCTACGATCTGCCCGGAACCATTGAGTGACGAATCCGGAACGTAAGCGGCCCGGAAATCGCCCCCCATATAAGTGCCGCTTGGGCCCGAACCGGCATTCGGCATTGCCTTTGATGCATTGGCCAGCGGAGTTGCCTGGAGCCGCGGACGCGGCAGCGAGTAGTTATCCAAACCACTGATTCTCAAAATCGGAACCGCCAGATCCAGTGACGGTTCGGCATCCGGCGCATGAAACGTCCGTTTCTCCATCGGATGCTGATAGACGCGCAGCGTCACGTGCAACGCGCGCTCGATGTCCGCCACTGACCCGCTCACGTCCACCAACATACGAGTGGGATCCGTGCCGGTTACAGTCAGGCCGTTCGCCTTCGCAAAAGCAACGACCGCCTGATAATCCTTTTTTGTCGGACCAAACTGTTCTGTGAATTGCTGCGGTGTCAGATAGTGGCGGTAACCAGGACTGGCCGGATCATAAATCTGCCGGAGGAGATTGCTGAGTGCTTCTGGGTTGCGCAATGGCAACCCGATCGCCAGGTTCACCCGGTTCGTGCCCGCAAAATTGCCCGTCGGTTGCAAGTGTGCCACCACGGCCGGCACATGACCGTGCATCACCTGCCGGGGAGCTGCGGCAGCAGGCATCATTGACAGGAACAACAGCCAGGTTGCAAACCCGATGGTGATGAAAGGTCGAAGTTTCATGGAGATACCTGTTCTCTCTTTGGCTGATCCAGCCGGGTTCTTGGTCCAAAGGTTCCTTTCATACCCGCTTTAAGGAAGATAATTCATTTTTATGAAAATCTCCGTCGAAACTCAATAAAAATTCGTTTATTGTTAATTGGTTAACAGAAAAACTAATTGTTTTAATGAAACATCAAGCGGCTGAAATTGCTTCCTCCTCGACCGAGGCGGAAGTTTGGAATAAACACCCACGAGCCCGCGCCCCAATAAATTGAGTCTGCTTCTTATCTCTGCACCCGTGCGCCGCCACCCTTCATCAGTTTTTCAACTTCTTCCCTGGAAGCCATGCTCGTGTCACCTGGCGTCGTCATGGCCAGCGCCCCGTGCGCCGCGCCGTAGTCCACCGCCTTTTGCGGATCGCCGGTGGTCATCAAACCATAAATGAAACCGGAGGCAAAGCTGTCCCCGCCGCCGACGCGGTCGAGAATTCCGAGATCGGGATACTTGCGGCTCTCGTAAAACCTGCCACCCATCCATGCGATGGCCGCCCAGTCATTGACCGACGCGGTTTTTGCAGTGCG
Source organism: uncultured Verrucomicrobiae bacterium (assembly GCA_963744965.1). Classification (GTDB taxonomy): domain Bacteria; phylum Verrucomicrobiota; class Verrucomicrobiia; order Limisphaerales; family UBA11358; genus UBA11358. Next base: position 245,161 of record CAVUVT010000010.1, on the reverse strand, counting down.
GAGCGTCGTGGCGGTCGCCTTGAAGTTCGGGAAGATTTTCACCGCCGTTTCGATCATTTTTTTGAAAGCGGTGACATCAATGTGCAACAGATTTTCATCCGCGCCTTCGACGTGCAAGCCGAGGCAGGCGGTGAAATCTTCTTCGTTGCCAATCATCACGTCCACGTATCTGGCAATTTCCCGGTTCACTTCCTGCGCCCGTTTCTGGCCGCCAATGGCTTTCCAGAGCGAGGGGCGGTAATTCAAATCGTAGCTGACCATCGTGCCGTATTGTCCGGCCTTTTTGACCGCTTCGAGGACCAGTTGAGGCGTGGTGTCGCTCAACGCGGCGAAGATGCCGCCGGTGTGCAGCCAGCGCACGCCGAGTTTGCCGAATATGTGATCCCAATCAAAGTCGCCGGCCTTGAGTTGACTTGCCGCCGTGTGGCCGCGGTCGGAAACGCCAACCGCCCCGCGCACGCCAAAACCGCGTTCCGTGAAATTCAGGCCGTTGCGGGTGACACGACCGACACCATCGAACGGCAACCACTTGATGAATTCCGTGTTCACCCCACCCTGCAAAATGAAATCTTCAAGCAGATAGCCCACGTCGTTGTCGGCAAACGCGGTGCAAACGGCGGTTTTCAGGCCGAAGCACCGGCGCAGGCCGCGGGCGACGTTGTATTCACCGCCGCCTTCCCAAGCCTTGAATTCACGGGCGCAGCGGATGCGGCCTTCGCCCGGATCAAGCCGCAGCATGATTTCGCCGAGCGCAATCATGTCGTATTGGCACCGGGCCTTGTCGCGCAATTGAATTGGCATCATTTTGTCAGGTTGTTTGGAAACCGCGAATGGACATGAATAAACACGAATTCAACCGGATGGGAAAGCCGCGAATTTAACCTGCGAACAACTCAAAAACGGCTGGTTGGGAAAACCGGCGTTCTAGCCCGCGCCCAAAGCGGAGTGCGCCATCAGAGACAAGCGCGATTGCGCCTGCTTGGACAGGCCCGTGAAGACAAGCGAAACATGGTAGCCGGTGTGTTTGCTGCCGGAACAGGCAATGACCACGCCGCTGCATTGAATGCGACCGTCATCGCGCGGGGATTGCAGCGCGACCGTCATTTCCGTCCACGGATTGAACGGCGTGGGGCTTCGAAACTCGATGCCGCTTTTGTGAATGACGACCGACTCGGCGGAAAGCTGCAAACGGGATTGCCGGCCTTCCACGGTGATTCGTTGCTGGAACGAATCAGCAATCTCAAATTTTTTGGCGCTCATAAGATCATTCTAAACTAACACGGCAAATCCAGCCGTCAAATTAGCTCGTACAATCCAGTGAATAAGTTTTCACCATTCAATGACCGCCGCACCCCAGGTCAGGCCGGCACCAAAAACCATCATCAAAATCAAATCGCCCCGCTGAATTATTCCCGACGAAACCGCCTCGTCCAGCGCAATGGCCACCGATGCCGCCGACGTGTTGCCGTAGCGGTCCAGATTGATGAACAACTGTTCCGGTGCGGCACCCAGGCGTTTGCCCACCGCGTCAATGATCCGGCGGTTCGCCTGATGGGGGATGACGCATTTGATTTTAGAAATGTCCAATTCACAACGGCGCAACGCCTCCCGCGCCGCTTCGTACATCGCCTGGACGGCGTTTTTGAAAGTCTCGCGGCCGTCCATCCGCAAAAAGTGAAGTCTCGCCGCGACCGAATCCGCCGAGGCCGGACAACGGCTGCCGCCGCCGGGCATGTGGAGCAGACTGCCTTTCGACCCGTCCGCGCCCATCACCGCGGTCAAAAGCCCGTGCGAATTTGGACGGCTTTGCAAAACCGCCGCCCCCGCGCCGTCGCCAAACAGCACACAGGTGTTGCGATCCGTCCAATCGGTGATGGAAGAAAGTTTTTCCGCGCCAATGACCAGCACGGTGTCATAGGTGCGCGACATGATGAACTGCTGTCCGACTTCCAAACCGTAAATGAAGCCGGAACACGCCGCCTCCAGATCAAACGCCGCCGCCCGGAGCGCGCCGATTTTTTGCTGGACGATGCACGCCGTCGCCGGAAACGGCATGTCCGGCGTGATGGTGGCCACGATGATAAGGTCAATCTGGTCGGCCGTGACTCCGGCCTTTTTCATCGCCCGCTGCGCCGCGTGCGCCGCCATGTCCGAAGTGAATTCATCCTTGGCCGCCTGCCGACGCGATTTGATGCCGGTGCGCGTGGTAATCCATTCGTCCGACGTATCCACCATTTTTTCCAGGTGGGCGTTGGTCAGAATTTTCACCGGCAAATACGAGCCAACGCCGGTGATGGAACAGGTGCGGCCTTGAAAATTAAACCTGGCGCGCGGGTTTTTAAATTTGGAGGTCATGCGCAACTCGGAACGGAAATTTCCGCAGCGGCCAGCTTTTCATTGGCACTCACCATTTCGCGGGCGATGATTTCGTTGACGTGATGCTGAACGGCATCCGCCGTCACGCGCAGGGCGCTGGCGATGGCGCGTTCGCGCGCCGAACCATGCGCCTTGAACACCATGCCGTTGAAACCGAGCAGCGGCGCGCCGCCATAGACCTCCGGATCCATGCGTCGCCGGATGGCTTGAAAGGCGTTTTTCGCGAGATAGGCGCCGATTTGCCGTTTGGGATTGCGCACCAATTCGCGTTTGAGCATCGAAAACATCGCCACGGCCAGGCTTTCCGACGTCTTTAAAACGATGTTGCCGACAAAGCCGTCACACACGACCACGTCCACGTGATCCTTGAACAGATCATGCCCTTCGACATTGCCAATGAAATTCAAGTCAAGCCGCCGGCAAAGTTTGAACGCTTCGAGCGTCAGTTCGTTGCCCTTGGAGTCTTCCGTGCCGATGCTGAGAATGCCCACGCGCGGTTTTTTGCATCCCAGCACTTCCCGTGAATAAACATTGCCCATCACGGCAAATTGGGCGAGGTGCAGCGGTTTGCATTCGATGTTCGCGCCGGCATCGAGCAGGACAAATTCATCTTCCGGCCGCGGAATGATCGTGGCAATGCAGCCGCGGTCCACGCCCGAGATGCGCCCCAGTTTGAAGGTGGCCGCCGCGAAAATGCCGCCGGTGTTGCCGAGCGAAACCACCGCATCGGCCTGGCCGTCGTGAACCAGTTCCGCGCCGCGGCCAATGGAACTGTCGCGCTTTTTGCGAAGCGCGGTGACGGGTTTGTCGTCCATCGTCACGACTTCGCTGGCATGAACAATTTGAACGCGCAAATCATGGCAGCCCGTCGCTCCCAGCGCGGCCTCGATCTCCGCCTGGTCGCCAACGAGAAAAAGCGTGGAGATTTTCGGGTCGGCCTCCAGCGCGCGCCGGACGCCCTCGACGACGACCGCACAACCGTGGTCGCCCCCCATGACATCCACCGCTATTCGCATAGATGAAGAAAGCGGAACGTCCGCGACCCCATAAAATCAAGTGCCGGCCGTGATGGTCAATACCTGGCGGCCTTTGTAATAGCCGCACGCCGGGCATACCCGGTGGGGCACATACGGCGCGGCGCATTGCGGGCACGTGCCGAGTTGCGGCAACTTCAGCACACTGTTGTAAGCGCGGCGCATGCGCTGCCGGCTGTGGGACGGTTTGCGTTTTGGAACACCCATAAATTCAAATTTACAATTTTAATTTGTCTAATTCAGCCCATGCGGACGGAATCAATTCGTCCTTGCCGCCGGGGTTTCCGGCCTTGCCGGTCTTTATTTTTTCCAATCCGCGACAATCCGGCTTGCACAAGGGATGCCGCGGAAGTTCCAGCAGCATATCTTCACGCACATACGGCGTCAAGTCCGCGCAATCGTTGACCACCGGCACCCGTTCCTCACCTTCGAGCGGCAAATGACACGTCCAAGGATTCAATTCCAATTCGCGTTCAAACGGTTTCAAACAGCGGACGCACCGGCACTCCAGCACGAGCCGCAACGAGCCGCGAATCAACAGGCTGCGATCCAGCAATTGAACCTCCAACTCGTGCCGCAACGGCTGCGTAACCCCGATCATTTCGTCGCGCGTGTCCAGATCCAGTTCGGCCAACGGCAATTCGCCGCGCAAAACCAGGGCGCGCTCCTCGAGCTGACGCAGATTGACGATGAGCGGCATGGTTCAACTCCTTTTCGTCCCGGCGAATTTTTTCGCCAGGGCGTTCTGCACATGCGCGGGCACAAACGCGGCCACGTCGCCGCCCAGCCGCGCGATTTCCTTCACGAGGCGCGAGCTGAGAAACGTGTAAGTCTCCTTGGGCATCATGAAAATCGTTTCGACATTTTCGTTCAGCTTGCGGTTCATCAACGCGAGTTGAAACTCAAATTCAAAATCCGACACCGCGCGCAGTCCGCGCACAATCGCCTGCGCTTTTCGGCTCACGACATATTCGACGAGCAGGCCGTCGAAGGCGTCCGCTTCAACGTTCGGCAGATGTTTCACGGCCTTTTTCACGAGCGTGAACCGTTCTTCGAGCGTGAACAACGGCTGTTTGCCGTCGTTTTTCGCAACCGCCACGACGACACGGTCGAATAATTTGACCGCGCGATGAATCACGTCCAGGTGGCCGTTGGTCAGCGGATCAAAACTGCCGGGATAAATCGCCGTGCGCATCAAAATCACTTTAGCATTTACGGCCAAATTGACGAGGAAGAAAACGATGACCGGAAATCATTTTGCCGGCGGCGGTTGCCACGGCACTTCGTAAATCCGCACGGCATCGCGAATGCCCTTGACCGTGACCGGGAACATTTCGATGCAGGTCGAGGCCAGCGCCGGGTCTTCGCGCAGCAAATGGTTGTAGGTCGTGTCGCTGATGATGATGCGGCCGCTGCCGGAAACACTTTCCAGCCGGCTGGCGAGGTTTACTTCGCGCCCGAAAACGGTGTAATTCAAAATGTGCGCGTCCGAGCCCATCAGTCCGACGGTCGCCAGGCCGGTATTGATGCCGGTGCCAAGCTGCAACGCGCGCAGCGGTGGCTTGGGCGGCATCCCGGCGGAAAGGCGCGCGCGGTTTTCGGTTTCCCGCGCGTTATTTTGCTCCGAACGTTTTTCGTTCAAATCGCGGATGGCGCGTTGCGCGTCAATCGCGGCCCACACGCAATCCGAGGCGTGTCTTTCGTTCGGCGTGGGCGCGCCCCAGAACGCCATGACGCAGTCACCGATGTATTTGTCGAGCGTGCCGCCGTGTTTTTTCACCGCGTCGGCAACGGTGGCGAGATAGAGATTTACCGTTTCGAGCGTTTCCTGCGCGGATTCTTCAATGCACGCCTCCGCCACATCCATCTCGAGCTGGTGCTCGCGGATGAAATCCGCCACGCGCTGCTGCATTTCATCGGTCAGCGAGGTAAACCCGCGCACATCCGCAAAAAAAATGGTCACTTCGCGGCGCGTCCCGCCGAGGGAAAGCTTTTCCGCATCGAGCAATTCTTTCATTACATCCGGGGAAACAATTTTGGAGAAAACGGATCTGACGCGGCGCTGTTCCCGCTCCTCAAAAACCACGCGATACGTGACGAGGCTCAGGTGCTCGACCAGCATCGCGCCCGCAATGGGAAATACCAGCGGAAGCCAGTAACGAAATTCCACAAAAGCATAAAATCCGGCGGCGACATAGGCCAGCAACAGCAGCAGAACCGCCGCCGAAGCCACAAATGCCCGCATTTGCCAGGTGAGAAAGGCCGTCAACACTCCGAGAAAAATAATCAACGCCATTTCCGCCGGCAGCGAGGCCCGGCGGATGAATTGGCCGGTGATGACGGAGTTGGCAACGTTCCAATGTTTGCTGACGAGCAGCGTGTCCTTTTCCAACGGGGTTGCGCCACGGTCAGTCAAATCATTGCCCTGCGCCGCCGAACCGACGAGAACAAGTTTGCCTCGAAAATCATCGCGCAACCCATTCGTCTGGCCGAGCAGACGCCGGCTGTCCTGTAAAAGCAAACTTTCGATCGCCGCACGCGCGAGGTGCGGATCATCCTTCGTCAACCGCCAATCAATGTAAAAGTAACCATCGGTGTCCACCGGAATCACCCGCTTGACATTATTAGCCCCGCGCAAGGTGATGCGCCCGTGCGGCAAATCCACATCAGCGTGGTCCAGATCCAGCTTCAATTCCTGCGCGGCAAGGACAATGCCCATGTGCCAGACGCGTTCATCGGCGAACGGTCTGGCTTTTGTCGGTTGTCCCCCCAAAGCCTTCCTGCTTTTGATGTCCATTTCGCCATTTCCATCAAGCGGGATCTCGAGTGTCTGTCCGTCTTCCAAGGGAAGGACGATCCGGTCCTTTTCGATCAGAATGTCGTTCAAATGCAGACCGTTTTTTTGCGCCGCGTCTTCTATGAGCGGATGCCAGCGGCGGATAAAGCGGAAGGACTTCACCCTGCGCAAGACGCCATCGGAGTCCTTTTCCGTTGAAATGTCGCCCAGGGCGTACGCGTTCGTCAAAAACAAATCGGGCGGCACAAGGCCGGGCTCGACCGCAAGGAGCACGTTTCCAGCACGGCGCATTTGCAACGCAAAGAAATCATCGGATTCCATCAAACCGCCATCGGCCATTTGTACGGGCGGGTGGTCGCGGCGCAATTCGCCGAACAGCACGTCGAACGCAGCGGTTTTGGCGCCTTGAGCGGACAATTCTTCGACGAGCCGTCCATAAACCTGCCGCGGCCAGTAGAGGCCGTAACGATAACCGAGCTTGCCGCTTTTGACGGCGGTGATGCTGGACTCCTCGACCGAGATGAAAGCGAGATTCGTAGCGGCAGGCGCGGCAAAATGCAAAGCTGCCCGGGCACGCAAGTCATAGGTCATGCGCTCCAGCCGCTCAAAAAAATCAAGCCGCAGGAGCCGGACGCCGCAAACGAACACGAGCACGAAAACGGTCAGAATGACCGGCGCGCGTTTGAAAGGTTTTAACTTCACCGCGCTCAATTAAACAAAAAACCAGAACAACTCAAGGCTGCTCTGGTTTCGATGAAAAGCTTCCGAGGATCCGAGTTTCTATTGTTACGTCGCGTCAAAACCCCAGTCACCACTTAATGGGGATGCCCGTGTGGCGGCGGGTTATACCCCTGGGTTGGCGAAATGCGGCATTGGGTTCTGTCAAATGTAAAGTTAACGTCTCCCCAATACAGCGTGCGGAGCGGCGTGATGACTTGATCCAACGCGGCAGTCAAGTCAGCAGTCAACGGGGCAATCAGACCACTTTTGGGATCAAACTGGCTGCCTTCACCCACAACCACGGTGATGGGTTTGCCATCCGGGCCAATGATGGAAAGCACCACGGAATTTCTTAGCACGCCCACGTAACCGTTTGCGTCAATAACGAACAGCGTGCCGCGAACGCCAGCTATGCCGTTGGGAATTTTAATAAGGTATTGGGACGCGCCGGAAAGTTTTTTGACGCTGCAGTAAATGCGGCCCTGGCGCAAATCCAGTTCCGTGTCACTAACGGTGTCCACTCCCGTGTCTGAAACGGTCAGCTTATCAATGGCCAACACCGTATCGCCCGTCAGGCGAATGGCGTTTTGTTCCACTGATGGTTTGTATGAAACAAAGCCGCGCACGTATGGATCCTCTGCCATAGAGATTCGATCCGGCAATGGATCTGCCTGGGGCAACAGTATTTTTTTGCCCAAAATAACGTCCACGGTTGCATCGTGCCCGGTCTGGAGGACGGCGCCGGGCGTGAGAATTTTGCCCGCCACCAGCGGATGCCATATGCCATCTCCCAATGAGTATCTGGCTTCGCCCACAATACGAACCACGGTGACCACGCCCGGGTGGATTGACTGGGCAAATGCATCAGCAGCCAGCATCAAGACAAACCCCGAAATCGCCGCAAAGACCAAAGTCTGAACGTGTTTCATAATTTTCTTCCAGTTTTTTTTCTACTTGTTACCAGTATAAGGAAAAACCGTCAAATGTCAACTTGTAATTCCTTGCCATTTTGCGCTCAAAAACCGGCGGGCAAGGCGTTCTGGCCGGAGGCATTTTCGACGAGTTTGCCCTCGACGATTTCCAGATAAGAGGCGGCCGCTCCATTTTGCTGCCAGTGAAGCCGCAGAGACCGTTCCAGCCACGGCCGGGCGGCGGCATAATTTCCAACCTGAACGTAATGCCACCCAATGTTCGCCGCTGTGTAATAGCCGTTGGCGTCAAGCGCATCAGCGCGGTTGAAATACGGCCCGGCCTCAGCGTGCTTCTCCAGCCAGTCAAGACACATGCCATAACGCAAATAATTGTAGCCGTCATGCGGATTGAGTTTCATCCCGCACGCATACCATTGCATCGCCGTTTTTGCCAGGTCTTCGTAATTTTGTCCGCCGTCGAAGCTTTGGACCCGATAAGCTTCGCCGATGTTGTAGGCCGTTTCAGAATTCTTCCACTCGGCGTCAAACGCCTTTTTTAAATTTGCGGCCTGCGTTGGTGAGTAAACCGGCGACTGTTCCGCCCGTGCCAGCCAGACCGCTTCATGCCCGCGACGCCAGGCCTGGCAGCCTAAATAGGCAATCCCTGCAACCAGCATCAAAGTGGCGGCCATTTTGACGGGCAGGCGCGCGCCCAGCCAGTGACGCTCCGTGGCAAACCGCAGGTTGCTGCTCAACAACGCCAGCAACGTCACCCCGAGAATTGCATTGGCCGGAATGTGCAGATTGAAGTCCACCACTGAATGCACCGCCAGCGCGAACAATCCGGCGGACGCGCCGAGGAAAAAAGCAAAACGATTGCTCAAGCCACGGCCAAAATCACTTTCCGACGGGCGGACATATTTCCACGTTTTTCGCAATCCCGCACCGAATGTCACCATGCCGGCAAGCACGATGATTCCGCCCGCTGTGCCCCAATCAGCCAGCAGGTTCAAGTAATCATTGTGGGCGCGGTCGGGACTCATCTGGACACTTTCCGGACGATATTCCCGGAAACGGTAGTCGTAATGCGCCGGCCCGACGCCCCACCAAAAATGATCCCGCCACATCTGTTCCGCCGCCGTCCAGATGTCTCGGCGGACCGTAAAGTCAAGTTGTCCGGTTTCTCCGGGTCCTGCCACGCGGCGCATGTAACTGAGCGTTTTTGAAAAATAATTGGCGACAAAAATCGTTCCGCCACCGGCCAAAACAACCAGAAGCAAAAGCGCGGGCAACCGGTGGTTGCGGTGAAAAATCAATGCTCCCAAAAGCACCAGCAACGCCACGGCGACGGCCACCCAGCCGCCGCGCGAAAACGTCACCGCCATTCCCGCCAGCATGACCAGCGCCGCGTAACCGAGCAAAATCCGGACAACCGGCTTCATTCGCCCCACCATGACATAGGCCATGCCCAGCGGCAGAAGCATTTCCAGAAAACCTGCGAAATTGTTCGGTGAAATATAAGTGCCCGAGGCGCGGCCCGGATAAGGCGAGGCGTAATCCCAGACCCGATTCGAGTGCGTCAAAAATTGATAGCCGGCAAAGCACGAAATTCCCATCGCCAGAAAAATCAGCGTGAAACTGATGATCTGCACCGATTCCTGCCGGTACAAATTGTTGACGATGGCAAAAAACAGGAACGCATACATCAACACCTGGATCATTTCCAGCCGGGCGACGTATTCGATGTCCGCCGTGAGATAACGCCCGACGGCCAGGGCCGCGAACGCAAGCACCACCCAACCCAGGGGCGGCCAGAGCAATTGCGGTTTCGGGCTGATCCACAATCGCAGCGCCCACACGAGCATCACGGCCACCGTCAATCCTTGAATGACGAGAAATTCCAGCGCGTCCACCGCGCCCATCGCCAACGGGCCAAAAACCAGGATGCCGAGCACCAAACCCAGAATGCTCCGCTCACACCAACGGTCCAATTGTTCCCGGTTCATCTGATTTTTAATATGCCCGGATGGCTCCTTCGTGACTCAGCGGCAGAAACAGATTATTGCCGGCGTAAATCAATTCAATGGCGCTGTGCTGCGGGCCGATCAAATAACCCGCCGTGCCGGTCGTCGTGCTGCTTTGGGACGAAACGTAAATGTAGCCGCCATAGACCACCGCTGCGAGCAGACTGCCATCGGCGGAGGACGCGATGTCGGCCCACGAAGCGGTGGGCGCTCCGGCCGATTGCGTCCAGGTTGAACCGAAATCGGAGGAGATATAAATGTTGCCGGTGGCTCCAGAACCGCCCGAGGCAACCGCCAGCCGCGAGCCGTCGGCCGAGGAAGCGACGGATGTTAATACGCCGGTTACGGGTGAACTTTGCGCAATCCAAGTGACACCTGAATTGACGGAAACGTAAATCTGGCCGCTATTCCCCGTCGCAACCAGTCTGGTTCCATCAGATGAAGACGCTACGGCAGTCCAATTTACGCTGCCGCTAACCTGCTGCGTCCAGGATGAGCCGGAGTTGGTTGAAGTATAAATCTGGCCGCTGCTCGCCACCGCCACCAATTTGGTGCCGTCAGCAGAGGACGCGACCGATGTCCAAAGGATCGAAGAAAAGCTCGTCGTAGTCCATGAAACCCCGCCATTGGATGAGACCGCAATCAAGTTATTGTTGTGGTCGGTTGCCACAAGTTTGGTTCCATCGGCGGAGGAAGCCACACCAGACCAATTCCCGGAGCTGCCGGTGTGCGCCCACGTCGCGCCGGAGTTGGTATAAATATAACCAGTCTGCCCCGTACTGTAAATGGTATAGCCAACCGCCGCCACAAGTTTGCTCCCGTCGGCGGAAGAAGCGATGGAAGACCAATACACATTCCCAACACTCGCAGCTTGTTGCACCCAACTCGCGCCGGCATTGGTCGAAATATAGATATTACCACTGTTGATCGCGGCGGCCAGTTTCGTCCCGTCCGCCGACGACGCGACCGTTGACCAATTGGCGGCGCTGGATCCACCGGCATTCCAGTTTTGCCCGATGCTGCCGGAAAGATTTCCGCTCAGAATTGTTTGTTTGGTGTTCTGCGCGATGATCCACCCTCCCGCGCCCACGGCGGCTACTTTGTAAACATCCCCGACGCTCGGCGTCAAAGGCAGGGTCAATGTCACCGGCGTCGTGTTGTTGGTGACAATATAACCGATGTTGGGCTGGATTTGTGCGCTCGGATTCGAAACCGTCACCCAGAAAAACGCGCCCGGCACGTTGGTCAGCCCGTGGCCGGCCCCGGTGAAGTTGGTGGCCGAAACCGCGCCGGCGAAATTCAAGTTGGGATTGCTTTGCAACGCCACGTTCGCGGACAGCCGCGCGTCAGGAATGGTGCCGGTGAGGCTGGTGGCCGGCACGTTGGACAAACCGAACCCGTTGCCGGTGAAATTGGTTGCGATCACGCTGCCGGAAAAAATCACATTATTGGTGAGCAACGCCACGTTGGTGGAAAGCAGCGAGTTGGGAATGGTCCCAATCAGATTTGTCCCCGGCAATGGCGCGGTCAGTGTCACTGCGTTGGAAGCGTTGATCGCCTGAATCGCATACGGCACGGAGGTCAGCGCCTGCCACGGCGAGAGAGCGGTGTAGGCATTCGTGCCGCCGTAGCCGCGCACGGCGATTTCCAGCGAGCGCGAACTGCCGTTGAAGACGCCCGCGCCGAAGTCCAGCGCCACGGTGAACAGCCCGTTCGTAACGCCAACCGGCGCGTTGGTCAGCGGCCCGGCCAGGACGTTGCTGTTCGCGTCAAAAATCCTGAACCGGAAATCGTAAGCGCCGGTGACGGCATTGTTGGTGCTGTTCAACTGTCCTTGATAGGTGAACGCCGTTGTCTGCGCCCGCGCGGCCAGCGCCAGGAACAAAAACGCCGCCCCCGCGTAAAAATCGAGCTTCATGTGCATTAGTTTATCATAACCGCATATTTCAACAAGTTGCAATGACTCCGCTGGACAAAGCCGTTTGTCCGGTTAGCCTTGAAGGATTATGACCGATCTGCGTTACCAGAAACTGGCGAAACTGCTCGTGAATTATTCCACCCAGGTCAAAAAGGGCGACTGCGCGTTGCTGGACCTGATTGATGTGCCCGACGAATTTTCCATTGAACTCATGCGCGCCGTCCGCGCCGCCGGCGGCACGCCGCTGGTCGAAATCCGCCATACGCGCATTTCGCGCGAACTCCTGCTCAAAATGACCGGTCGGCAGGCCGCGCTGGCACGCGACCTTGAGCTGTGCCGCATGAAGAAAATGCAGGTTTACATCGCCATTCGCGGCAGCGAGAACGCCAGTGAAAATTCCGACGTGCCGTCCGGGCACATGTCGCTTTACTCCCGCATCACGCGGCCCGTGCTCGATTATCGCGTGAACCGGACGCGCTGGTGCGTGCTGCGCTGGCCGACGCCGGGCATGGCGCAGGCGGCCGGCATGAGCACCGAGGCGTTTGAAAACCTGTATTTCGAAGTATGCACGATGAATTACGCGAAAATGGCGCGCGCGATGGTTCCGCTCGAACGCCGGATGAAACGCGCCGACCGCGTCCAGCTCAAAAGCCCCGGCACCGACCTCACCTTCAGCCTCAAGGGCATCGGCGCGAAAATGTGCCAGGGCGACCGCAACATCCCCGACGGCGAAGTGTTTTCCTGTCCGGTGAAGAATTCCGTGAACGGCGTGATTCAATTCAACACACCGACGATTTATGCAGGCACAAAATTTGAAAACGTACGGCTCGAATTCAAGGCCGGCAAAGTGGTCAACGCAGCGGCGAACAACCCGAAACGGCTGAATGAAATTCTGGACACCGACGCCGGCGCGCGTTACGTGGGCGAATTTTCACTGGGGTTCAATCCCTACATTTTAAACCCGATGTGCGACATTTTGTTCGACGAGAAAATCGCCGGTTCGCTGCACTTCACGCCCGGCCAGGCCTACGAGGAATGCGACAATGGCAACCGCTCGGCGGTGCATTGGGACATGGTGCTGATCCAGCGTCCCGAATGGGGCGGCGGGGAAGTGTGGTTCGACGGTGAACTAATCCGCAAAAACGGACTGTTCGTGCCGAAGGACTTGAAGCCGCTGAACCCGGCTAATTTGAAGTAACCCGGTTTTAATGTCATTTAGCTGGCACTTGACCAGCCATGACGCCGGGCCGGTGCCCCGGCCACTGTGGCAACCTGCCTGCACTTTTTTGGACGCTCAGAGCATCGTCAACAGGCTCGCCTCGATCTCCAGTTGCTTTCGGATGATCGCCGCCAGCCCGTAAACGCCCGCCGCATCCCGACCTTGCAGGAATCGAGGGAACAAGTCTCAATTTAATTCCGATTTTCAATTTTGAAGCATGAGGCTCCTTGCGTCGTTTCCTGCTTTTCAAAGCCACCAGGCGATGGAACCGACGGCGGCGGCGACCAACCAGATGACCAGGACGGCGCGGGCACGGCTCAACCCCGTGCGGACGAGCCGGTGCGAGAGATGATTCGTGTCGCCGATATAAAATGGTTTGCCCGCCAGCGTGCGCTGGATGACGACCCAGGCGAGGTCGGCCAGTGGAAGGGCCAGCACGAACAGTGGCGAGAGCACGGCAAGCGGGTGCGGATTCCTTTTCGAGTAAAAGTGCGGCAGGATCGCCAGCACCGCGAGCAGATAACCGACGAGATGGCTTCCCGCGTCGCCGAGAAAGGCGCGCGCCTCGGGAAAGTTGTATGGCAAAAAACCGGCGAGCGCGCCGCACGCCAGAAACGCAATCAACGCCACAAGGTATTCGCCCTCCCCCGCGGCGATGACAGCAAACTGCCACGCGCCAATCGCGCCCAGCCCGGCGCACAGGCCGTTCATGTTGTCCATGAAATTGAACGCGTTGACGACCGTGAGCACCCACAGAATGGTAATGGCGTAGCTGAACGCGACGCTGGGCACGAAGAGCGTGATGCGCTTGCAGGCCAGGGCGACGGCGGCGGCGACCAGCAACTGGCCGATGAACTTCGGGAGCGGCTTCAATTCATGTTTATCGTCGAGCCAGCCGAGCACGGTTATCGCAATCGCACCGAACGCGATGACGGCGAGTTCGATGGCGCGACGATTGATGCCGTGAACAATCAACGACGCGAAAGAAATCTTTACCATTCCGAGTTTGAGAAAAACCGCGCCGGCGGCGAGCGGCAGCAAAATACCGGTAAGCACGGCGAACCCGCCTGCCAGCGGGATCGGCGCGTCGTGGATTTTGCGCTGGCCGGGGTCGTCCACGAGATTGATGCGCAGGCACCATTTGCGCCAGAGCGGCAGCGCCAGCAGCGTTGTCAGCAACGCGCCGGCAAAGGCGGCGCAAAAAAAATTGAATGGAAAAGTCATGGTTGGAGTTCAGGCTTCAGCCTGTCTCGCGCGGCGCACAAGCTGAAGCTTGAACCCCAGCTTCGGCGGCCAGTTTCAGGTAGAGATTGTAAATGGCGTCCACCATTTTTTCGACGGCGAAATTTTCGCGGACGAATTGCCGTCCCCGACGGCCGAGTTGTTCGCGCAGCGGCGCGTCATTGGCGAGTTGGAGCAGCCGTTGGGTGACAGTGGCCGTGTCGCCGGGTTGAACCAAAAAGCCGGTTTCGCCATCGAGACAAATCTCGTCTGCGCCGTCGAAATTATAGGAAACGACAGGTTTGCCCGCTGCCAGCGCCTGGGGCAGGGCGCGAGAGAGTGCTTCACGCGCCGACAGGTGGGCGAGGCAGTCCATGATTCCGACATGACGCGGCACCTCGCCGGGCGGGACCAGTCCGGTGAAAATCACCTTGTCCACCAGACCAAGCGCGCCGGCGCGGGCTTCAAGTTGTGTTCGCAGACGGCCATCGCCAACGAGGAGGAGACGCGCCTGGGGGATTTGGGGCAACAGCTTTTGGAAAGCGGTGAACAAATCTCCATGGCCTTTGAGCGGGGCGAGACGGGCGATTTTCCCAATTACAAAGGCATCTGGAGCCAGTCCCAATTGAGAGCGGAGGGCGGGATCATTGGCGGCATTCACAAACGGTTCCACGGGGAAGCCGCTGAAAATGCGCGTGAACATTTCCGGGCGTCCGATTCCCGCGGCGAGGTAGAGTCGCGTCATGGCCTGGGCGGAGCATACGAAATGCGTGGTGACTCCGGCGGCATGACGTTCGGCGGCGGTAAAAATCCGGTTGGCCGTCCATCCTTGAAACGGGCCGAAGGATGGGCCGTGAATGTGGTGGATGATCACCGGCACGCCGGCGCGCCGGGCCGCGAGGCGGCCGAGAATCCCCGCCTTGCCGCTGTGGGTGTGGACGATGTCAGGCTTTTGTTCGCGCAGAATTTTTTCAAGCTGCCGCAGCGCGAGCCAGTCTTTCAGCGGATGAATCGGGCGGACGAGTGCGGGCACGCGCGTGAGGACGCCCGGCCTGCCCGTAAATTCAGATTCGAGCGAGCCTTCGGGGCCGGTCGTCGGGCCGGAGAGCAAATGGACTTCGACGCCGGGTTTTTGGCGCAGACCGAGCACGGAGGCGACGGTGTTTTCCTGCGCGCCGCCGACAACCAGCCGGGTGATGATGTGCGTGACGCGCATCGGCGCGTGTCAGGGTGAATGGCCTTTGAGTTCGCGGAGCCGCTGCATGACGTTGGTGGCTTCTTCGGTGTTGGTGTTCGCGTTGGCCAGGTAAATTTTGTAATTTCTGACCGCTTCGTTCGTGTCGTGCTGGCGCCAGGCGATTTCGCCGAGGCCCCAGGCGACCCAAAACGAGTTGGTGAATGATTGCTGCAAGGTTTTGTAATCGGCGCGCGCGGCGTCGAGCTTGCCGCTGTTGAGGCAGGCCAGGGCGCGATTGAAGAGCACCGAAGGATTGTTTGTTTGCGTGGCAAGCACTCGGGTGAAGGCGGCAATGGCGTCATCGTAGGCTTTGAGCTGGATGGAAACGTTGCCCCGGTTAAAAAGCCAGACCGGGTCGTTGGGCGCCAGTTTCAGTTGGTGGTCAATGATGCCGAGCGCATTGGTGAACAGGCCGTGGTTCAGATAGGCCTGCACGGTGGCGTTGAGCAGATTGGTGTCGTCGGGATGGAGGGCGATTTCGGTTTCGAGCAATTGCGTTCCCCGCGCGAAGTCGTTTTTTTGAAGATAGGCGGCGGCGGCGGTGACGTTCAGTTGCGTTTCATTCATTTTGGCGAGCGAAAATCTTCCCGGCTGTTCGAGCGGATCGCGCAGCGCCTCGAGCGCGCGGTCGGGCAGGCGCGACAGCACGTAAATCTGGCCGAGCCAGAGCCGCGCCACGAGATTGTCCGGAGCCAGTTCCCGGACGCGCGCGAACGGCGCGACCGCCTGGCGAAAATATTTGTTTTGCGCCGCCAGGTTGATGCCCTCCACAAAACAAAAGCTCGGCTCATCGAAAGGCCCGTTGGCGTTGAGCACTGCGTTCCAATCGCGGTATTTGCCAAATTGATCGCTGGAGGTTTTGGACAGGTCCAGCGGCACGCTTTTGCCGGCGCGAAGGCTTTGATTGAACTGGAGATTGACTTCCGCGACGAAGTTGTCGGGATTGACTTCTTCTGCCAGGATGAAACACGCGGCGGCATTGGTCAGATCGCCGGCCCGTTGCAACTGAACACCCCAGAAATTCAGGCTGCGCGAGTAAAAGGTTCCGGCCACGATGGCATTTTGGTTTTGTTCGCGGGGCGCATGAATTTTATCCAGCCGGCGCTGGCCCCAACTGCGCGGCGCATTCGGGTCGGGCGGTGTCACGGCGCGTTTGATGGGAGCGAACGCCTGCGTTTCCACCCGCGCCCAGAAGGCCTGGTTCTCAGCGATTTGATTTTTGTCCGGCAACGGTGGCAACAGCGTGTCACCGGGCAGTAGTTTCAGTTTGTAAACCAGGCCGTGCGGCTCCTGATAGAATTGCTCGAAATAGTAGCCGAAGCTCGGATGCAGGTAGTAAAGCTCGTTGGATTTGGCCAGCATGGTCAAGGCGCCGATGAGCCCAATCGGATTGATCGGTCTCGCTTCTTTCGGCGACACCAGTTCCGGCCACTTCTGCGGGAATTTATCGTGCAAGAACCGGAGATAGGCAGGCCAGTTCAGGGAGTGGGTGTCGAGCGGCAAAAAATCTTTCGCCCGGCCGTCCCGCGCCAAGGCCGCCTCCACGAAAAACAAATGGTACGGATCATCGCTCAATATAACGCCGCCCGACCGCGGCAGTTTCTCCTCCACGAACGATGCATATTTTTGGAATGTGTCATCATTTGCCGCGCGGATTTGCGGCATATTTCTGTAAATCAGCCCGGTTGCCGCCGCCGCCGCGAACACCCAAACCCCCACGACCACCAAAGGCTTCAAGAATTGAAGAACCGCCGCCGGTTTTGGCAATGGCCATCGGCTGCTGGGGGCTTTGCCAAAAATGAGCAGAAAATAGCCGCTGAAATAACCAATGCTCAATGCGCCGAGATAATAAAGCGTCAAGTACGGCGACGGCGTCCCAAGACTGACATGCCGGGGGCTGAACGGCGGATCAAATGCCATCCAAACGCAAAGGATAAAAAAAGTGGCGTGCGCCAGATGAAACAGGAAACTTGTCAACGTCTGGCCGATTTGGCTGTGGTCACCGAACGCTGATTTCCAGCGAATCGCCATCAAGAACACCGGGATCAGGTAAGCCAGCAACAACGCCAGGGATTCGAGATATTGCGGCGGGTGGAGGCAGAAGAAGAAATACAGTCTCAGCACATTATATTGCGGAACCAGGCCGATTTTCAGCGTCTCCCAGAAAGTCACCGGCACCTTGCCCGAAATCACGACCAGCAATGGCAGCAAAAGTAAAAACGCCATTCCCAACAGCCCGCACAACGTCATTCTTTTGAGAAATCGCAGATGGAAGAAGCTCAAGCCGCGGATCCACACTATCGCGGCTGCGAAGGCCGGGAAAAATCCCACCATGGCCCAATTATTTGCCATGCCCGCGCCATACACAAACGCGGCCAGAAACAAACGCCCTTCGCGTTCATCCAGCCGGTATTCCAGCAGCGACCAAATCACGAACGCGAACAGCAACAGGTCGAACATCTCGCCCGTACAATTCGTTGCGTTCTGCCAAAATGTCATTTGCAAACCGCAAACCAACACGGCCAGCACCGGCGGCAGCCACGCGCTGCCGGTGGTCAAAAATGAAAAATCGCTGTGTTCCCGTTTGCGTTGCTCATCCGTCCGGTCGCGCGGCAGCAGCGCGACCGACCGCGCCAGCAAGCCGAGGGTCAAGGCCGCGCACACGGCGGAAAACACATTCAGCGCGATTGGAATCTGCGCCGGCGGCAACCAGCGAAAGGGACCGGTGACCAGAAATGAAATCGGACCCACCACTTCCGGCTGCCACGTCCAGCCTGATGTTTTGGCGACCGCCTGGAGGTTGGCTGGCGTTACCCAGCGGTTCAACGTGAACCAATAAAACGCGAACGCAGCCGCCGTCAAAAGCCAGGGTAAAAATCGCGGCGCAAAATTTTTCCGCGGGTCGGTTCGCGTTTGAGTTGTCATTGAATCGGTTCAGTTGAATCCATCCCGTGCGTCCTGGCAAGATTTTATGCCAGCGCGCAAATCCGCCACGCACTCGACGTGTTGCGTTTGTGGAAACATATCCAACGGCTGCACAGACACCAGTTCAAAGACACCCTGGCCGCACAAAATGTTCAAGTCGCGCGCCATCGTCGCCGGATGACACGACACATAAATCACTTGCGCCGGCTTTGTTTCACACAACAGCTTCAACGTCTGCGGCAAACAGCCTTTGCGCGGCGGGTCGAGCAGAACCGCCGTTTGTTCCGGCGAAAACTTTTTCAGCAATTCCGGCAGAACCGCCTCCACCGCCGACGCCAGGAACCCCCCGTTGCTGATTTTTCGCGCCCCCGCGTTGCGCCGCGCCGCCTGGACGGCGCGCTGGTCGTATTCCACGCCGACGAACGATTCAACCGCGTCCGCCAGTTCAATGCCGAAAAAACCGACGCCGCAATACAGGTCCGCCAGATGCCGCGCGCCGCTGTCGCGGAGCAATCCGCGCACGGTTTCCACGAGCTTCGGCAGCAGGGGAAAATTGTTTTGGAAAAACGAATCCGGCGGCACGTCCCAGTCTTCCGGCGACACGCGCAAAACGACCTTGATTCCCCCCTTCGGCGGCGGCTGCGCGCGGACCCGCTGGATTTCTTCGTTGAGCGCCGGTTCGGCAATTTTGCATTCCTCGATGTCCTCAACCAAGCCGCCGTCCCAGCGCACAAAACCGATGTTCAGCTTTTGCTCCGGTTTGTTCCACTGGCTGCGAATCATGATGCGATTGCGGTAGCCGTAAGGCCGGGGGCAGGGAATCACCTGCGCCACCCGCGCCTGCTCAAACCCGCCAATCCGCTGAAACAAATCGGCGATCTGTTTGTGTTTCAATCGAAGCTGCGTGGCGTAATCAACGTGCTGATACTGGCAGCCGCCGCATTGGCCGAAGTACCGGCAGGCCGGTTCGACGCGTTCCGGCGCCGGTTGCACGACTCGTAGAAGTTTCGCGCGGGCGAAATTCTTTTTGACCTCCACGATTTCAACCTCGACGACTTCGCCGACGAGTACAAACGGCACGAACACGACGAAATCGCCCGCTGGTGTCGCCAAAGCCCCGGCGCTCGTGTCGGAGCCAAGGCGCACGCGCCCGACGCCTTCACCGCCGAATGCGATGTCTTGAATCGTCAAGGTGAGTTGATCGCCAGTTTTGAAAGGCACACCGCCAGCTTAGAAAGCCGAACGCGGCCAAAAAAGACTTTTCACCGCGCGGGATCGCTTTTTGCGGCGATGGCTTCGGAGAAAATCGCCAGCACTTCCGCCCGGTCAACCGCGCCAACCAGCTTGTTTTCCGCCGGATTGTTGACGACGGGCACGTTGCGCAATTCACTTTCCAGCACTGCGGGCAGCGCCTCGATCAACCGCTGGCCGGGGGTGAGGCATTGAGGCGGCGGGCGCATTACGTCGTAGGCGATGACTGCCCCGAGGTCCTGGTTGGCATTGAGAAATTCCTTTAAATCCTGCAACGCCACCATGCCGAGCAACCGCTGCTGCGCATCCACGACGGGCAGAAAATTATTGGAATTGGTCAAAAAACGGTCGGCGATTTCCCGGAGCGGCGTGTTCTCGCGCACCGGCGTTACCGGCGCGCGCATGAGGTCGCCGATGGTTTGTTCCATGGTTGCGCCGGGACGGCTGGTTTCCTGGCCGAGCGCCAGGCCCTTGACGCGCAGATGTTCCGTATAGACCGAGTCTCCGTGCAATTGCCGCGCCACCAGGATGGAAACCACGCAGGCCAGCATCAGCGGCGGCACCAGCGAATAATCCAGCGACAATTCAAAAATCATGATCATCGCCAGCAACGGCGACCGCGTCGTCGCCGCCAGCACCGCGCCCATGCCCACCAGCGCGAACGCGCCCGCCGGCACATCCGCCGCCGAACCGCCCAGTTGATGCAGCGCTGTGCCGAACAGCGCGCCAGCAGCCGCGCCGACGAACAACGTGGGCGTAAACACTCCACCCACCGTGCCTGCGCCCACTGTTGCCGCCGTGGCCACCCATTTCGCCACCAGCAATCCGGCCAGCCACAATAAAGGCTGCGACCGGGTCAGAAATTGCTCATGCAGGAGGCTGTTCGTCACCGAATAGCCATTGCCGCAGACGCCGGGAAATCCAATGGCAATGATGCCAACCAGCAAACCGGCGAACGCCAGTCGGAGATAAACCGGCCAGTTAAGTTTGCGAAACTGCCCCTCGCCGAGCCGCAGCAGTTTCAGGAACACGGCGCCCACCGCGCCGCAAAGCACGCCCAGCAGCACAAACCACGGCAGTTGCGGCAGCGTGGCGGCGGGGAATGGCGGGATTTTATACCATGGTTCAATGCCGAAAAAACTGCGCGACACCATGGCCGCGATGACCGACGAAAAAACCAGCGGCGCGAACAAATTCATCGAAAAATTTCCCAGCACGATCAGCGCCGAGAAAACCGCGCCCGCAATCGGCGCGTTGTAGGCCGCCGCGATGCCGGAAGCCGCGCCGCAGCCGACCAGCAGCCGCAGCCGGTAAGGCGGCCATTTCGCGACCTGGCCGAGCTTGGACGACAGCGTCGCCGCCAGTTGCGTGATGCCGCCCTCGCGCCCGATGGAGGCGCCGGTGGCGATGCTGATGATGGCCGAACCCGTTTTCACCAGTTCCGTGCGGAACGGCAGCCGGCCGTCGCCGGCGACGACCACTTCGAGCAGGTTGGTGGAACCCTGCGGCCCGACGAGCCGCCGGCCCCCATGCAAAACCAGTCCCGCCGCCAGACCGCCCAGGGTCGGAACCAGAACGCGTTCCCAGTCGTTCAACCGGCCAGCGACTTCCACCGGATCGCCCGGTTGAATCAGATGAACTCCGTAATAGAAAGCCAGATTTACCAGACCGCCGACGACGCCGACGAACCCGGCTAGCACCAAGTGGAAGAACTCTTCCCGGGGGACCAGTTTTTCGCGCCAGCGCAGCGCGCGCCGCCAGTGGCGGTGAAGAAAATCCCGCGCCCGCGTGACCATGCCGCTGTTCATCCACGACTGCACACGGCAAATCTAAACGCAGATTGCAATTTTGACGAGATGGGACTTTAGCGCAGCAACCGCATTGGTGAGGCGAGACTCCCGGCGAGCCGCAAATTCCCGGTCTTCGGCTCGCGAGGACGCTCGCCCCACCAATTTCTGAAGCCCGCGTTCGACCTACTTCTTTTTCAAACCGGCGATGGCGGCCTTCATTTCGTTGAAATGGAGGTCGGGATTGCCCGAGTCGGTCACGTGAACGATTTTGCCGTCCAGGCCGATGAGGAAGCTGACCCGGCGCGCCATTTTCCGGCCCACCACCTGCACGCCATAGGCATCAACGATTTTGCCCTCGGGATCGGCCAGCAGACGGAAATTCAATTTGTATTGGGCGATGAATTGTTTGTGGCTCTCGGCGGAATCAAAACTGACCCCGATGACCTCGACGTTGTTCGTTTGCAACTCGCTCATGCGGTCGCGGAAGCCGCACGCTTCCTTTGTGCAACCCGGGGTGTTGTCCTTGGGATAAAAATAGAGCAGCACGATTTTTTTGCCGACGAGGCTGTTCAATTTGACGGTCTTGCCGTCCTGGTCCTGGCCGGTGAACAGCGGCGCCTTGTCCCCGGCTTGGGGAATCGTGGCGGAAGCTGTCGCAGCGGAAAAGATGATGGAACCGGCCATGAGCAGCGTGTTCAACAAATTCATTTTCATGGTAAATCTCCTTTTTTGTTTTGTGCTTGCGGACTCTAGCTCAAGGTCTGGCGCCGTGCAATTTCACATTTTTCAGGCGCTCGACAAAATCGGTGAAACCGTTGACCTGTTTTTTTAAACGACCAAGCAATTCGGCATCCTTGAGCCAGCCCGAGTCGTCGAGCAAATCGTAAATCTCCGGCAGGAAAACACGCTCCGGATAAAGATAGGCGTTGCGATAGCCGAAAATCTGCTGGAGCTGCTCCACCGGCCGCAACGCGCCCCAGATGCCCGCCGCCAGCCCGGTGAAACACACCGGCCGGCGCTTGAAACTCTCCGGGAATTTCAGCATATCAATGAAATACTTCAAAATGCCCGGAATGCCGCCGTTGTATTCGGGCGTGACCACGTGCAGCCCGTCGGATTGCAAAATCGCGTCCGCAAACGGCTGGAATGATTTCGGTTTTTCGGCGTAGGCCCCCGGCGAAAAAATTTCCGGCGGCAGTTGCGCGAGGTCGAGCACGCGCAACGGCACTTGAAGTTCGGCGTAAAATTCCTCGAGGTGGGCGGCGACTTTGCGCGTGTTGCTGCCCGGACGGTTGGTGCCGGCGATCAGACTAATCATGGCCGTCAATTTAGCTGATGAAGCAGTTTTGGCAAATGTTTGCTTATCGCTTGCGCGGACGGCGGCGCAGGCCGTTTTGCAGCCACAGCTTCCAGACCATCCAGAGCGCTTCCCAGACAATGTGGCCGGACATTTTGGAATGGCCCTCGGCGCGTTCCGTGAAAACGATCGGGACTTCAACGATCCGGAATCCCTGCCGCCAGAGTTTGTGCGTCATCTCAATCTGAAAGCTGTAGCCGTTGGACTGGACCTTGTCGAGGTTGATGGCCTGCAACGCGCGGCGGCGGAAACATTTGTAACCGCCCGTCGGGTCGGTGAACGGCATGCCGGTGACGAGTTGCACGTATTTGCCCGCGCTGCGGCTCAACATGAGCCGCTTGAGCGGCCAGTTGACGACGCGAATGCCGCCCTTGTAACGCGAGCCGAGGACGAGATCGGCATTCTTGGTGGCTTCGATGAACAGGGGCACATCGTCCGGGTTGTGCGAAAAATCGCAGTCCATCTCGAAGATGAATTCGTAATTTTTTTCCAGCGCCCATTTGAAACCGGAAAGGTAGGCGGGACCCAGCCCGTTTTTTTTCTGCTGGTGCAGGACATGAATCTGCGGATGTTTCGCGGCGAGTTCGTCGGCGATTTTGCCCGTGCCGTCGGGCGAATTGCCGTCCACCACCAGCAGGTCCACCGGCACCGGCAGTTTCAAAAGGCATTCAGCCATGCGCGCGAGATTTTCCCGCTCGTTGAATGTCGGTACGATGATGAGGGTCGGATTCATGCTGGACGCCCCAAATAATTATACGCGAACCCCGCCAAAAACAAGCGGACAATTCCATAGGGGGTGCGTCTGACGCTGCCCCATGTTCGGAGTTCCGCCTTCAGGCGGTCTGCCTGTGCAACCGCGTTTGGCCGCCTCAAGGCGGAACTCCAAACGAAATGGCACGTTTGCGTGGAGGCATTATCAAACGCCTCCGCATGGCCGCCGGGCATGAAGTTTGTTTGCCTCGTTTTGACGGCGCGCCTAATCTCAAAGCCATGTTCGCCTCGCTGCTCACCAACCTCGGGAGCTGGAACTTTCTTTTGACCAGTCCGTTTTGGCTGGCGGTGTTCCTTTTCCAAATCTGGATGCTCATTGACGCCATCCGCCAGCGCGAATGGATTTGGGCGCTGTTCATTGTCCTGGGCTGGGGGTTGTCCTCCGTGTTGTATTATTTTTACGTCTATCGCGCCGCGCCGTCCGCCACGCGCGGATTTGAACTGCCCGGTGCGCACAGCCGCCGCCGCATCAAGGAATTGCAGGCGCAAATTTATCACCTCGACAAGGCGCACCACCACTCGCAACTCGGCGACATCTATTTTCAACAGGGCAAACTCGAAAAGGCCGAAGCTTGCTACCGCGCCGCGCTCGAACGGGACGCGCGGGACATTGACACCCGCGCCCATCTCGGCCAATGCCTGCTCCGGCAGAATCGCGCCGCCGAGGCGCGTCCGTTGCTCGAAGGCGTCATTGCCGAAAATCCAAAACACGATTACGGCTACACGATGATGGCGCTGGCCGAAACATTGGCCGCGCTCGGCGAAACCGATGCGGCGCTCAAAATGTGGCAACAGGTCACCGCGGAACATTCCTACGCGCGCGCCAAGGTGCAACTGGCCGGGCTTTACCTCGCCAAAAACCAACCGGAGCTGGCGCGGACGGAATTGAAGGATGTCGTGGCCGACGATGTGCATGCCCCGGCGTTCCAACGCAAACGCGACCGTGTCTGGGTATGGCGGGCGAAAAGCATGATGCGCAAGCTTCCGACATAGCAGCGGCTGATTTCCGGGGGCTTTTGACTTTCGCCGACGCGCAAATTTCTCCATGTTAGGCGCGTGTCCGCTTTAATCGCCATCGTCGGCCGCCCCAACGTCGGCAAGTCCGCGCTGTTCAACCGCATTGTCGGCAAACGAATTGCGATTGTGCATGACCAGCCGGGCGTCACGCGCGACCGCATCAGCGCCGAAGCCGAGTGGCACGGACGTGCCTTCACACTCGTGGACACCGGCGGCATCGGCTTGTTGCGGCGCGAAAAGGCGGGCGATGTCATTGTCAAGGCGGCGATGGAACAGGTGGATCTGGCCATAGAGTCCGCGAATGTCATCATTCTCGTCGTCAACGTGCAGGAAGGAATTGTGCCGCTGGACCGCGAAGTCGCGGAAAAATTGCGGCGCAGCGGCAAACCCGTTTTGGTCGCGGTCAACAAGGTGGACACGAGCCGTGCGGAAAAAGGACTGGACGAATTTTCCCAGCTCGGCTTCGAGAACATTTTCCCGGTCAGCGCGATTCACGGCGAAGGCATCGAACCGTTGATGGACACAGCGATGGCGGCGTTGCCGCCGGAAGTTTCAAGTGTTCAGTCTTCAGTTTTCAGTGAAGAACAATCCGATGCTGGCTCGCTTGAAACTGAAAACTTGAAACTGAAAACTGCTTTGAAACTCGCCATCGTTGGCCGGCCCAACGTCGGCAAATCCTCGATTATCAACGCGTTGACGCAATCCGGGCGCGTCATTGTCAGCCCGGTGCCGGGCACGACCCGCGATTCCATTGACGTGCCGTTCGAGGTGGAAACCGACGGGGTGCGGCAAAAATACGTCCTCATTGACACCGCCGGCATGAGAAAAACGCGGCGGGTGGACGATTCCATCGAGTTTTTCAGCGTCCAGCGCGCGGTGGACTCGATTGAGCGCTGCGACATCGCCGTGCTGGTTTTGGACGCCGAGGCCGGTATTACCGAGCAGGACAAAAAGATTGCGGACAAAATCGTTGAAGCCCGCAAGGCCTGTATCGTGGTTGTCAACAAGTGGGATTTGGTGGCGGAATCCGTCCGCCAGGTACGCGAAGAGGAAATCGAGAAACGCATTAAAAAGCACCGGACCGAAGGCCAGGCCAAGATAATATCCACGCTCGGCGAATTCGGCCAGTGGGTGCAGGACAAATTGTTTTTCCTCGATTACGCGCCGGTGATTTTCACGTCGGCCACGTCGGGTTTCAACCTCGAACGTCTGCTCGAAGCGGTGCGCTACGTCGCGGCGCAGTTGCAGCAGAAAATTCCTACGGCAATCCTGAACCGCACGTTGCGCGACGCCATTGAACGGCGCCAGCCGGTCAGCGCGGCGGGGCACCGGCTGAAGTTCTTTTACGCGACCCAGGTGCGGCAGGCGCCGCCGACGTTTCTGCTGTTCATCAACCGCGACGAATTGTTTTCCGACCAATACAAAAAATATCTGGCAGACCAGATGCGCCTGGCGTTCGGTTACGAAGGCTGTCCGCTGGTGCTGGTGCCCAAACCACGCCCGAAAACCGTCGAGCCGATACGAAAATTCAAATTGCCGCAATGGAAACACTCCGGGAAATTTCCGGTGTCACGCGGAAAAAAGTCGCGCTGAAATTTTTGTTCACAGCGGCGAATAAGTTGCCGTTTGTGCAATGCCCGCGCGAGATTTGCCGGATTTTATTTGGGAATATCGTTCCCGTAACTTTTATTCAAAATTTTCTTGCAACCACAATAGGTAGGGCATATTCTCCGTTTGTTGCCCACTAAATGGGGTTTCGCTTGGAATTGGGCGGTCGGCGAAAACTCGGAAAGCGGGCTGTGAAATTCAATTTCCCGACCGGTCTTCTGTGTCAAGACGGTCGGGTGATTTGTCACAAAATAAAATTTCGACCGCCGCGAAAGGAAAATTTCATGATTGACGCACGCGAAGAAGTTTCGGTTCCGGCGTCGCATAAAGGCAGTCGTCGTTCCGCATCGGTGGCGGCCGGTCGCCATGTCAAGGCCAGTGTCGGCGCGGCGAAAAAACCGGCGCGCGTCGAGCGCGTTTTCAGCGATCCCAAGGTCAAGCCGTTCGACCAGATTGAATGGGAACGGCGCACCGCCGAAATCACCGATGACGCGGGCAAGGTCATTTTCAGGCAGGAAAATGTCGAGGTGCCCAAGCCGTGGTCGGTGCTCGCGACCAAGGTGGTCGTCTCGAAGTATTTTTACGGCGAACTCAACACGGCAGAGCGCGAGACCTCGGTGCGCCAGCTCATTCATCGCATTTCCCGGACGATTGCGGATTGGGGCGCGGCGGACGGCTATTTCAGCAAGGCGGACGGCGAGATTTTTTACGAGGAACTGACCTGGCTGTGCCTGAATCAATACGGCGCGTTCAACTCGCCGGTCTGGTTCAACGTCGGGCTGTTCCATGAATACGGCATCGGCAAAAACTCCTGCCGGGGCAACTGGTTTTTCAGCCACAAGACGCGCCAGGTCGAGCGCGCCACCACCCAATACGAATATCCCCAGGGCAGCGCCTGCTTCATCCAGTCGGTCCAGGACGACATGGAGGACATCATGCGCCTCGCCCGCAGCGAAGCGATGCTCTTCAAATACGGCTCCGGCACGGGCACGGACCTTACGCCGATCCGCTCGGCCCGGGAAAAGCTCAGCGGCGGCGGCCGGCCCAGCGGCCCGATGAGCTTTCTGAAAGTTTATGACCAGGTGGCCAATGTCGTGAAATCCGGCGGCAAAACCCGGCGCGCGGCGAAAATGA
This sequence comes from uncultured Verrucomicrobiae bacterium, assembly GCA_963744965.1. Taxonomy (GTDB): domain Bacteria; phylum Verrucomicrobiota; class Verrucomicrobiia; order Limisphaerales; family UBA11358; genus UBA11358. Next base: position 217,851 of record CAVUVT010000010.1, on the reverse strand, counting down.
ACACGCTGCGCGACTGGCACGGCGACATCGAGGAATTCATTGACGCCAAGCAGAAGGAGGAAAAGAAGGCGTGGGCCTTGATCGAGCAGGGCTACGATGGCTCCTACAACGGCGACGCCTATGGCAGTGTGATGTATCAGAATGAAAACCTTTCCGTGCGCGCCAGCGATGAATTCATGCAGGCGGCGCTCACCGGTAAGGAATGGTGGACGCGCTCCATCACCAGCGGCAAGCCGCTCGAAAAGAAGGATGCCGCGAAATTGCTCTACAAAATCGCCGAAGGCACCCACATCTGCGGCGACCCGGGCATGCAATACGACGGCGCGATCCAGAAATGGCATACCTGCAAGGGCACCGAGCCGATTCACTCCACTAACCCGTGCAGCGAATACGTTTTCATCAACAACACCGCCTGCAATCTCGCATCGCTGAACCTGATGAAGTTCAAGCGCGAAGACGGCAAATTTGACGTGGAACGGTTCAAGGCCGCCGTGCGCATTTTCATCACCGCGCAGGAAATTCTGGTGGACAACGCCAGCTACCCGACCCGGGACATCGCGGAAAATTCCCACATCTTCCGCACGCTCGGCCTCGGTTACGCCAATCTCGGCTCGCTGTGCATGAGCTACGGCCTGCCGTATGACAGCAACGAAGGCCGGGCGCTCGCCGGCGCGATCACGGCCATCATAACCGGCCACGCTTACGAGCAGAGCGCGGAAATTGCCGCGAACCTCGGCGCGTTTCCGGGTTACCGCGACGCGCGTTGCGCGCACGTGTCCACGCCGCTGGCGAAGGACAACGTCGAATCCATGCTCGGCGTCATTCAACAGCATCGTGACGCCGTCGAACAAATCCAGCCGAGCCAGGAATTCAACTATTTGAAGGACGAGGCGCGCAAAACCTGGGAAGGCGCGCTCGCCAAGGGCCGCCAGCACGGCTATCGCAACGCGCAGGTCACCGTCCTCGCCCCGACCGGCACCATCGCGTTCCTGATGGATTGCGACACGACCGGCGTGGAGCCCGACATTGCGCTCGTCAAATACAAGCTCCTCGCCGGCGGCGGCATGTTGAAAATCGTCAATCGCGGCGTGCCCGATGCGTTGCGCCGTCTCGGTTATGGCGCGAAGGGAATCGAAGGCATCATCGCGCACATCGAAAAGTTCGACACGATTGAAGACGTCGAGGATGGTGGTGGCGAGTCTGCAACCGCCGCCGACCAGCGACACTCACAGAACGCCGCCACGGTAAAAAGCGGTCTTAAACCGGAGCATTTGCCGGTGTTCGATTGCGCGTTCAAGCCGTATCGCGGCAAACGCAGCATCCATTACCTGGCGCACTTGAAAATGATGGCTGCCACGCAGCCGTTCATCAGTGGGGCCATCTCCAAGACCGTCAACATGCCGCATGAAAGCACCGTCGAGGAAATCCGTGACACTTATGTTCAGGCGTGGAAGATGGGGTTGAAATGCGTGGCGATTTATCGCGACGGTTCGAAGCGTTCGCAGCCGCTCAACACCAAAAAAACCAATGATGGCGGTGACAAGGCGACCGCCAACGGCACATCCACGCTGGAAGCCCGCATCAAGGAACTCGAAGCCGCAGTGATTGCGCTGCGGGCCGAAGCCGGCAAGCCGCTTCGCCGCCGGCTTTCCGACACGCGCACCGCGGTCACGCACAAATTCGACATCGCCGGCCACGAAGGTTATCTCACCGTCGGTCTTTTTGAACCCGACGGCCAGCCCGGCGAACTGTTCATCACGATGGCCAAGGAAGGTTCGACCATCGGCGGTTTGATGGACAGCATCGGCACGCTCACCAGCATGGCGTTGCAATACGGCGTGCCGCTGGAAACCCTCGTCCGCAAATTCGCGCATCAGCGGTTCGAACCGAGCGGCTTCACCAAAAACCCCGATATTCGCAACGCCGCCTCCATCACCGATTACGTGTTCCGCTGGATGGCGTTGCAATTCATTCCCGGCTACCGTCAGGCGGCGGCCGCCAATCGCGCCCAACCGGAACTTGCCATTCCCGGGTTGCTCGAAGAGGAAAAAAAAAGGGTGAACCGTCCGGTGCGTGAACTGGCGCTGGCTGAGGACAGCGACGTGATTGACGTGAAGGAACCCGGCAACGGCGGCCATCATCGCAAGCCCGGTCCCGCCCGCACGGTGAAATCTCTCAGCGACTCCATCGCGCACTTCCAGCAGGACGCGCCCACGTGTCCGAACTGCGGACATGTCGCCGTGCGCAACGGCGCGTGCTACAAATGCCTGAATTGTGGGGACAGCCTCGGCTGCTCTTGAGGAACCGAAAACGCAACAGGTCGGAGAATTTCGATTCTCCGGCCTGTTTGCTTTTTAGCGATTTCCCATCACCCTGATGCTGCCCATAACCGCCTGGGAGCGCCGGCGTCCCGCCGGCCAGTCGTGAGCCGAAACCGGAATTCGCCGGCGAGACGCCAGCGCTCCCAGGAACTGTTACCCCGGTTCAGGGGTTCAATTTTCATTTCAGCCGTGTTCTCTGCTCCTCGACGGCAAGTTCCGCGCGCTTGTCTCCTTTCAGTGCTGCGACTATGCTCCGGCCATGAGCGACACCACCTTTCGTATGCGCGAAGACCCCTGGCGCATCTTCCGCATCATGTCCGAGTTCGTAGATTCATTTATGACCTTGTCCGAGGTTGGCCCGGCCGTGACCATTTTCGGTTCGGCGCGGACGAAACCCGGCGACAAGTATTATCGCGCCACCAGCGACATCGCCAAGGATCTCGCCAAACACAAGCTCGCCGTCATCACCGGGGGCGGGCCGGGCATCATGGAAGCCGCCAACAAGGGCGCGGCGCAGGGGGGCGGCAAATCCGTGGGCCTCAACATCGAACTGCCGCAGGAACAGGCCGGCAACCGCTTCGTCAACCTCCCGCTGCACTTCCATTATTTCTTCGCGCGCAAAGTCTGTTTTGCCAAGTACAGCCTCGGGTTCATTTACATGCCCGGCGGCTTCGGCACGCTCGACGAGTTTTTCGAAATCATCACCCTTGTCCAAACCGAGCGCATCCCGGAATTCCCGCTCATCCTGTTCGGCAGCGAATATTGGAAGGGACTGGTGCATTGGATGAAAATCGAAATGCAGGAGCGGCACGGACATATCAGCCCCGGCGACCTTGACCTCTTCAAACTCACCGATGACCCGAAGGAAGTCGTTCGCATCATTCTTGACTACGAACGCCGCGTCGGACCGCCCGCGATAATGCCCAAGGCGTTTGTCTGAACGCGCGGAAACCGGGCTATTTTCCCGATGGCCGGAAATTCCGCGCCAATTTTTCCGCGGCGGCAATCTGGCCGGCGGACATGGCGGCGGCACAGACCTTCAATTCATTTTCCGCCTCTTCGTCCCCCTGAAGTTGTGCCAGTTTCAGCCACTTGTAAGCCTCCGGATAATCCGTTTTTACTCCCTGTCCCTGCTCATACATTCTGCCGAGGTCCCTTTGGGCCTGGACCTGGCCTTGCTGCGCGGATTTTTGGAACCAGTGGACCGCCGTTTCATAATCCTGTTCGACCCCGAGGCCGTTGCGGTGGAGGACGCCGAGGTTGTATTGCGCGTCCGGATTTCCCTGGGCGGCCGCCTGTCCAAACCATTTCGCGGCGCCGGCATAATCCTGCCGGGCCGTTGCCAGGAGCATCCCCAGACTGTTCTGTGCATCGCTGTGTCCCTGTTCCGCCGCCCGTTGATACCAGTTGGCTGCCTCGGCAAGGTCTCGCTTGACGCCGAAACCATTTTCATAAGCCCGCCCGAGATTGTATTGCGCCGCCACGTCGCCTTTTGGCGCCAAGGAAATCAATTCTTCGATGGACAACCGGTTTACCCCGTTTTTTTCCTCCGGCGGTGGCGGATGCAATTTTGCCATCGCCAATGCTCCCAAAGCCAGGAGCAACAACCCGGTCAGCATCAACCAGTAACTCCCCTTCCAGAAGCTATCGGTGCGGCGGTTCATGGCCGGGTCTTTTTCAACCGTCCGGCCGTCTTTCCGGAAGGCATCGGCAATCATCATCCATCCCAGCGGCAACAATTCGTACCAGATGCGAAACTCGTTGAAAATTCCACAGAAGAACTGGCCGATGATGAACACCAGGATCACAGTTTTGAAAACCACGTCCCGCCGATTGCGCCAAGGGATCAGCATCATGATCAGCAGACTGCCGGCGTTGGCAAACAAGACGTGGCGCAAGTCCAGGCTGAACAACAGATTGACGTTGGAAAACACATGGGCGTTCCGAAAGATGTCCGCGATGCGGGGGGCGTCATTCATCGCCAGGAGGGGCGCTCTTACGTCATATAGGATCATCAGCAATTTATTTGTGGCAAAGGTGGCCAGCACGGTGACCGTGAAACCCACGACCCGCTTTTTCAAGGGCCAATGTTCGCCCAGCAAAATCAACAAGGCGCAGCAGAGGGTCGTTTCCTTGAAAATTCCACCGAGCCACACGACCGCCATCAGCAACCACAGCCGCCGGCTGTCGTACAAAAGGCAGGCCAGGGTGAAAAAGAACATCGTGGGCAGGTCCCACGGATAATAAAACGGGGGTTGGGCGGAATCGGTGAGGTTATACATCAAACCGCCAAACACCCCCAACATGATCAGAAGCGCATCCCGGCGATATAAAATAAGGAGCAGGAACAACAGGAAAAGCCATGTGGCATGGTAAAATCCGAAAACGTCTTGAAATCCATCCTGGTCAAATTCCTTTTGGCCTTTGAATTTTACGTCCAGCAGCCACGCGGACAACATGGGTCCGCCCAGCCGTTTCTTCCAGTTCAACTGGACCAGTTTTTTGGTTTCCGGGCTGACGTGTTCCGACAGGTAACAGAACACGGACCTGGATATCGCGTTTCCATCGCGATAAGGCAGGCAGGTGGGCCGGACCAGGAAGTAAAAATTCACCGTGAGTGACAGCGCCACGAGCAATTCAACCCCCAGCAGGGCGGGCCGCTTCGACAGATGCCGGGTCAGGATGGAGGAAAGCGTCCCCCACCGGAAAAAGCCGGATAATTTGCCCGCCCAACCGGTTCCCCATTCGTAAAAACCCACGGCGAAACCGGCAAATTTGTCAGTTAATGGCTTTAACATGATTTGATCCCCCCAACCGGGCTTGGCGGGGAATGGCTTGACGCTTATGGCCGCCGGAAGATGAGGATAGTTTCCGGGGGTGGAAGTTTCAAGCGCGGCATTGTGCGCGGCATTGTGCGACCCGGCCAGCCCGGCGTTTTCCCAGTTGACAGTTCCCGGAACTGGCGCGAGTTTGCGGTGTTGAATTGACAGGTGTTGATTTTATGAGAACTCAAAACCTCCCCAAGCCGTTGTTGATGATCGCCGCCGTGACGGTGACGTGTCTTTTCGCGAGAGACGTGATGGCACAAGGTTCCTCCGATGTTGCCACCATCCCAAACGTCGCCCCAACGGCGGCCCCCGCCGGGGACACCACAGTCCAATTATCCTATGGCGTCTCGCAAATCATCCAGCTTTCGCAGGCGAAAGTGAGTGACGACACCATCGCCAATTACATCCGGAATTCCGGCAGCAGTTACGGCTTGGATGCAAGCCAGATCGTTTATTTGAAGCAGCAGGGCGTTTCCGACACCGTCATCAATACCATGCTGAACCAACCCCGGCCGGTGGCACCGGTCGCGCCGCAACCGGCTTATCCCCCCGCCAGCAGCACGGCGACTTATGTCCAGCCCGCGCCGGCCTATGTTCCTCCCTCGACGGTCTATGTGATTCCCAACACGCAGGCGTATCAATATTACAACAATTATTATTATCCGGCCTGCGGGTACTATCCGTATTACGGCGGATGTTACTATCCGGCGGTGTCATTTGCCTTTGGCTTCGGCGGCTATCGCGGTGGTTATTACCACGGCGGTTGGTATGGCGGTTACCGCGGCAGCTACCGCGGCGGCTACCGCGGCGGCGGTTGGCATCGCTGATTGGAGCGCGGGCTGCCGCCGTACTCCATCGTCTCCAAAATGATTTGGGCAACACGCCCCGGACTCTCTGCGACCGAGTTGTAACGGCACGAATCCCTGCCGCTTGGGCCGAAAAGCCGAACCCTTGTCATGGCGGTGTTTTCACATCAGACTATCCGGCCGGAAGCCGGGCGATGCAGCAGCCAAGGATGGTGGTTGCTACAGGTCAATCGTCATCGTCCCAACCAGTGCGGCAGGAACGTGGTCAAGGCGGGAAAATAAGTGATCAACAGCAGGCCGATGAGGAGGACGCATTGCATCGGGAGGACGGCGCGCGAAACTTGCAGGACCGGTTTCCCGAAACGATAGGACGAAAGAAAGATGTTGATGCCGGCGGTCGGGGTCAACAGCCCCAGTTCCATGTTGGCCAGGAAAATGATTCCCAGGTGAATGGGGTCTATGCCGTACGCGATTCCCAGCGGCACGATGATGGGCACCACCACCACGATCGCGGAATACATGTCCATCACGCAGCCCACCACCAGCAGACACAGATTCAGCGCCAGGAGGAAGGCATACTTCGAATGCACCGTCCCCGTGACCCATTCCACTGCGCGGCTGGGAATCTCAGCGTCAATCAGGTAATTGGTGAATCCCAGGGCCACGCCCAGAATGAGCAGCACGCCGCCCACCAGCAGCCCGCACTCGGCCATGACGCGCGAAATTTCCCGTGGCCCTTTGAAGTCGCGATAAAAAAAAGTCTCGATGACAAACGCATAAAAGGCGGTGACGGCCGCCGCTTCCACTGGCGTGGCGAATCCGCCAAAGAGCGCGACCAGCGCGACGATGGGCAGGAGCAATTCCCACTTGGCCGCCCAGAGAGCGCGTCCCGCCTCGCCCCGGTCGAATGCGCGGTGGCTGCCGATGTTTTTGGGTCCCAGGCGCATGCCCAGCCAGATGGCCATGCCCACCAGCAGCACGCCGGGCCCAAGGCCGGCGAGAAACATTTTTTCGATGGTCACACCGGCGCCGGTGGCGTTGGAACTGGCGACGATGGCGAAAAGAATCAGCGGGAGCGACGGCGGGAACAGCAGCCCCAGGCCGCCTGAGCCGGTGAGCATTCCCAAGGTGGAACGTTCGGAATAACCCGCGCCCATCAGCACCGGCAGGAGCAGTCCGCCGAGCGCGAGAATGGTCACGCCCGATGCGCCGGTGAAGGAGGAGAAAAACGCGCACGCCAGGACGGTGACGATGGCCGGACCGCCGCGGAATTGCCCCAACAACGCCTGAAAAACCCGGATCAACCGTTTGGAGGCGCCGCCTTCAGCGAGAAAATAGCCGGCCAGCGTGAACAGCGGGAGCGTCGGCAGCGTGGGGTTGGTCACCATTGAATAGTGCGTCAACGAAATCGAGGCGATGGGCGTGTCTTCGCCCCAAAATAAAATCAGGGCCGCGCCGCCGAGCATGACAAAGATGGGCGCGCCCAGCACCACCGCCGCCAGCAAGGCCACCAGGCCGGGCACCACCAGCCGGGCGGGCACCAGTGGCGGATAAAACCCGATCCAAATCATGCCTCCGGCCACCAGCAACGCGACCAACCGTCCACGCCAGGTATCCGCCCCGTGCCACAGCAGGCGCAGCGCAATGACGCCAAAGCCCACCGGCATGATGCCTTGAACGACCCAAATCGGAATCCCGTAGGCCAGAATTTTACCACCGGCTTTTTCCGATTGCACCAGTTGCAGGGCAGCCAGGCAGAGAAAAACGGTGATGCCCGAGGCAAAGGCGCTGCTGAAGACGCGGGCGAACGTCTGCCAGCGGCCGGTGAGAAAATTGGTCAGGGTGGAGAGGTTGAGCAGCCGGCGGTCGCGCGCGGCAAACATGCCGCCCAGCAGGCCGATGATCAAAACCAGATGCTGTTGCAGTGCCGCTCCGCCATTGAGGCCGCCATGGAAGCATTTGCGCCCGACAATTTCGATGAGGGGCAGCAGCATCAGCGCGGCCAGGGCCAGCGCGACCAAAAGATTCTCCGCCTGCCAAAGCCAGCGGAAGCGGCCGCCCGGCCCGCGGGCGGGTTTGTCCGGATGGGAAACGGCAGGAGACGATTCGCTGGTCACTTTCCGGCTCCTTCTCGCGCGGCACGATAGGTTTTCAACTGGCTCATGACCTCGTCGAAAATGTCGGCGGGAACGACTGTCCCGCGGATTTGGGGCCAGGCCTGTTCGACGACCTGATCCCATTCGGCATTGATTTCCGGTGTAAGTGTGTGGATTTTCAGTCCGCGTTTGCGCATTGCCTCGATGGATTCCACGTTTTCGCGCCGGCCATCGGCCTTGATGAGTTTGCCGGCTTCCCGGGCTGATTGGCGCAGGGCTTCCTGGGCCTCGGGCGAAAGGCTGTCCCAGGTTTTTTTGTTGATGATGGCGGCGCCGACGAGCGGCGCCCAGTTCATGTCGAGCATGTTGGGGGCGGCCGAGTCAACTTGAGTGGCCAGGGCAAACGTCGGCGGCAGGCACAGGCAATCAATCAATCCCGTCTGGAGGCCGGGCAGGATGTCGGCGACTTCCAGCGGTACGGCATTGCAGCCGACCGAATGATAAATCTCCAGTTCGGCGTGACGGTTGGCGGAGATGAACAGCTTGGTCTTCCGAAGATCATCGGGCGTTATCATCGGTTGCTTGGAAAAGAAACGGACGAAGCCGGTGTCGGTCCAGAAGAGCACGACGAAGCCTTTTGCCTCCAGGCGTTTTTCGAGCATGGGCTGCAATTTCTCGCCGATGTAATCCACCTCCTCGAGCGTGCGAAAGGCCTTGGGGATGGTTTGCAGCCCGGCCACCGCCGGCTCGATCTCCGTCAAACCCGTGGTGGTCACCAGCGCGGCCTGCAACTGGCCCAGGCGCATGCGGCGCACCATGTCGGCTTCGCTGCCCATGGTGCCATCAGCGTAAATCGTCAACTGCACCCCGCCGCCCGGCGCCGAGCGCCATTGTTCGCCCATGGCTTGAAGATGTTTGGTGTAGGACGATCCTTTCGGCGCCAGCGTCCCCATCCGCACCTTCACCGGTTCGGCGCCCGCTGCGCGGTAAACCGGAATGAGGAACCCCAGAACCAGTGCCGCTGATGCGAATTTTGCAAATCGTTTCATATTCATTTTGATTCGTCCAAAAATAATTCTGACTGGCGTGACAGGAGCCAGCACGCCCGGCGCTGCATCACAGCATTCCGCAGCCGGATGTCCGGATTGGCGTCAGGATTGATGGCCAATGCCTGGTGCAGCAGTGATTCAAATTCCTTCACATCCTGTTTTTGAATGGTCACCGCCTCCGCCAAAGCGACCAGTGGCGAGGCGTCGGTTCCCTTGGACAGGACCATGGCGCGTTCGAAATGTTTGCGGGCGCGCGCCGCCGGATCGCCGGTCGCGCCCGAACGGCTCATCTCGTAAGTGATCATGAAGGTGTGAATCGCGCCATCGTCGAAACTCTCATCCAATTCCAGCGCCCGATCCATCAATGCTTGCATGGCCGGAATCTGTCCAACCAGTTCGGGATTGTCTTTGGAAATGGAAATTGCCGAAGCCCACGCGGCCGCCGTCCAATAGAGCAACGGCACATCCGGTTTCGTGGCGGTGCGGACGGTCGCCTTGGGATTGGCCAGCAAAGCCTTCCCGAAGCCGGGGTGCTTCACTTCCAGCCCGCGCATGCCGTATCGCTGGGCGCGCAGGTAGAGATGCCGTGCCCGCGACCGCATCGCCTCGGCGGCGGCAAAATCATGCGGCTCCACTTCGTCGGCCTCCTCCTGCACGAAGGCGTAGGAATACTCGGTAAATCCGCTGGCCGCCGAAGTCAGCAGACCCAGATGCTGCGGGTTCTCCGCCAGCAGACTCTCCGTGAGCTTCAGGCCGAACGGCGCCGCGGCCTTGATGAGATCGGGATCATCATCACTGGCGTAAGTGTCGCCGCTTTGGGCCACGGCATCGGACGCCTTGTTGAGCGCATAGCGATGAATGGAGCAGCCGCTGCCGGCGAACCACGCCAGCAGCAGGCAGCCAGGAATCACCTGTGAAAGCAGGGCCCTTCGCACCAGAATTCTCTCAACCATCAAGTCGCATCTTTCCCATTTCTTGATCTTCCAGACGGTTCAGCCGCCTTTCAGAATTATGTTATTATCGGCGAAGCAGGGATTCAATCGCAAGCCGCATCGCCATGGAATTTCATCCTCCGAAGAACTCCGGCTGAAACCAGAACGCTGGACCCAAGAGACTGAAGCCTGAATGGCGGGGAACAGCCTTCCCGAACGCCAATATCGCCCGCTGGTTTGCATCTTCGCCAAGAAAACGCCAATGCTCGGCAAGCCCGATATTGACAAGATTTGCACCAGCCACATTGAGCGGCAAAACCTGAACATCCGGCTTTTCAATCGCCGGTTCACACGGTTGACCTTGGGTTACAGCAAAAAGCTGTCAAATTTGCGCCATTCCGTTGCCCTGTTCGTTTGTTACTGGAACTGGTGCTGGAAGCACACCACGACCAAACAGACGCCAGCACAGGCCGCAAGGCTCACAGACCACGCTTGGACGGTGCAGGAATTGATTGATACTGTCTCAAAGTCTGACCCTTGCACAATCTAGTGTACCGTTACCGGATTCTGGCATGATCGCTGCTGGTTTACACCATTATGCTGGCGAAAAGGACAACTAAAGCCTTGGGTTCGGCGGCCTTCACACTCGTGGAAATCATGATTGTGGTGGCCATAATCGGCCTGTTGGCGGCGATTGCCATCCCCAACCTCGTGAAGGCCCGCTCAACATCACAAGCGAATGCTTGCATTAACAACATGCATCAGATTGATGGTGCAGTCACTGAATGGGCGCTGGAAAAAGGGAAAAAGACGGGGGACCCTGCTCCCAGCTTGACTTCTGATCTGACGCCTTATCTCAGGCTAAACTCCAGCAGCAGCATTCCCAGTTGTCCGGCGGGCGGCTCCTACATCATGAACACAGTGGGCGCCATTCCTCAGATCACTTGCACCCTCAGCACCACGGTTGATCCGCCTCACATACTGCAGTAATAAAACCCGATCCGCGAATTGACCGAACCCGAACCCCGAAGTTGTACCGGTGGCGGCGGGGCGAACGAGGCCATGTCGGAGTGCATCGGTCCTCGGGCGCAGCAACCGGCTTCGTTCTAGCCGCGAAACATTTTCCAACCGTCAGCCCGCCGCACCTGGCTGCAGCCGCACGGCCACACTCCGCCAACACAGTAATTCAACTTCGGAGTTCGGTTAAAGTTCCCCGCTGTGGATCAGCCCGACAATTTGCTTCACCACTTCGCGAGCGGCTTGTTCGACTTCCGGTGAGAGGGTGGTGCCGAAATTGAAGTCGCGACCGCGGATGCTGAACAGGACGGCACGCGGTTCCCGCTGGTAGAGCGTTTTGCACAACGACAGAACGTCCGCCGGCGTCAGATAATGAGCAACAGCATGGCTTTGGAAGTTCGGGGTTACGATGTCGCGCCGGATTGGTTCCGGCGCTTCAGGAATCGCAGCATCCACGAAGATAACAGTATCGAACCGGCTGATGGTTTCCGCAGATTCGATCTCAAGCTGCTGGCCGGTTTCCAGTTCCACGTTGGGAAGATTCAGCGCGGCCAGTTGTTCGATAACGAACCAGGCGACGCCGTCGTCGCGGCGGCTCTGGTTGCCGTAGCCGATGATGAGGGTGTTCACAAGAAACGGAGTGTTGGAGTACTGGAGTGATGGAGTGCTGAAAACTCAGTACTCCAATACTCCACCACTCCATTACCCCGTCAGATTGTGCTGTCGCGCTGTAGCGTTTGCAACACCTGGCCGCCGGCGTCCACCAGTTCGACGTGCATCGGCATCTGGCCGACGGCGTGGGTGGCGCAACTCAGGCAGGGGTCGTAGCAGCGGATGACCGCCTCGACGCGGTTGAGCATGCCTTCCTGCAATTTCTTCGCCTTGACGTATTTTTTCGCGAGCGCCTGCACGCCGCGGTTCATCGCCAGGTTGTTGTGGCCGGTGGCGACAATTAAATTGGCCTTCTCGATGCGGCCGTTTTCATCCACCCAATAATGATGGATCAGCGTGCCGCGCGGCGCTTCAACTACGCCCACGCCTTCCCGGCGGGTCGGCTGGTTCGGCACTAGCACGTCGGTGCTGATGATTTCCGGGTCGGTCAGCAACTGCTGCGCGCGTTCGAGTCCGTACAGCGCCTCGATGAGACGCGCCCAGTGATAGTAGAACGAACTGGTCTGCACCGGCCGTTTGGCGCGCCAGACTTTCAATTCGGCGTCGGCCAGCGGCGTGGCGATGTGGCTACAGACGTTCAGGCGCGCGAGCGGCCCCACGCGGTACATGCCGTTCGGATAACCGAGCTTGGAAATGAACGGGAACTTCATGTACGACCACGGCTCTACCGCCTCGCTGATGTAATCGAGGTATTTGTCCGGCGAAATCTGGTCATGGAACATTTTGCCGGTGGCGTCGCAGAACCGCAGCCTGCCGTCGTACAATTCCAGCGCTCCGTCCGGTTGGACGAGGCCCATGTAGTTGGAATCGAAGTTGGCGAAGTCTTCGACCTCCGCGAGGTTGGCCTTGTGGTAGCCCTTGAGCAAATCGAGCGCGAACTTCGCGTGTCCAAACGCCTCGGGCAGGCCCTTGAGAATTTCGTCGCGCTGGACAACGGTGAGCGTCTTGTTCACGCCGCCGGGCACCGAAAAATCCGCGTGAATCTTCCGGCCGCCGACCAGCTTGATGAGTTCCTGGCCGAACTTGCGCAGCCGCACGCCCTTGATGGCAATGTCGGGCTTCTGCTGGATGAGACCGACGATGTTGCGGGCGGCGGGGTCGGAGTCGAACCCGAGCAGCAGGTCGGGCGCGCTGAGATGGAAAAAGCTGAGCGCGTGGGACTGGATGATCTGCCCCATGTGCATCAGTTCGCGCAGCATTTTGGCCGGACGTGGAATTTCATGGCCGATGATGGCGTCGCAGGCTTTGGCGCTGGCGAGGAGATGGCTGACCGGGCAGATGCCACAGGTACGCGGGGTGATTTGCGGCATCTCGGTGAAATGCCGGCCTTCGCAGAACTTTTCAAAACCGCGGAACTCCACGACGTGGAAACGCGCGTCGTCCACCTCCCCCCGGCTGTCGAGATGGATGGTGATCTTGGCGTGCCCCTCGATGCGGGTGACGGGGCTGATGGTGATGGTCTTGGTTGTCATGTCAGTCGTACCTTAAATTCTTTTCCGTCCACTGCGGCATGCGGCCGGCCAGCAATTCCGTCAGCGCGTACCAGATGGTGTCCGCGTCCGGCGGGCAGCCGGGGATGGAAAGGTCCACCTTCACGAATTCCTGAAGCGGGCGGGCCTTGGCGTTCAGCACCGGCACGACGGGGTCGTTGGGGATGCAACTGATCTTGGTGCTCTCGGTCTGTTCGTAGGCGCGCAACAGGCAGTCTTTCAAAGCGAACTGGTTGCGCAGGCCGGGGATGTTGCCGGTGACGGCGCAATCGCCGAGCGCGATCAGCACCTTGCAGCGCGAGCGGAGTTTTTTCAACTCGTGTTCCTGCTCGTTGTTGTTGACGCAACCCTCGACGATGCCGACATCCACTTCCGGGATGTCCTTCGTATCCACGATGGGGCTATGGAGAATGTCCACGAGCTTGACCAGCTCCACGAGGCGTTCGTCGAGGTCGAGGAACGACATGTGGCAGCCGGAGCAGCCGCTCAACCACATGGTGGCCACGCGCACCTTGGCGGGCGCGGGCGTCGCGACAGCGGGTTTCTTCGCCGGTTTTTTGACGGTGATCTTCTTCATGCGAACACACTCTCCAAAATCGCCGCGTCTTCGCGGGCTTCTCCGTTCAACGGCAGCACTGGAGTCAAAGTCAACCGGCGGCCTTCAAAGTTCGTAATCGTGCCGGATTTCTCGCACCAGATGGCGGCGGGCAATACCACCTTCGCCGCGGCGGTCAAATGCGACGGGTAAGCCGCCTGCACCACCACACAGTCAATTTTTGGCAACGAGGCGGGGACCCCGGTTTCTTCCATGACCTGCAGGCCGCCGTCCGATGCGTCGCCGGCCACGATGTGCAGGAACTTCAGCGGTTTGGCGTCCAGCCACGGGCCAACTTCCTCGACGGCTTCGAGGCCGGCGCTGGCGAGCGCGAGGCTGTTGCTGCCGGCCGGGAGGGCGATGAGCAACGGTCCCTGCCCGCCCCGGTTGGTTTCAAGAATTTTGATCAACTGTTCCAACACCGTGACGCCGATGGGCGTCATGGCATTCGGCCCGTACACGATGGCGGGGCGTTTGACGCTGGCCAGCGTCGCCGCCACCCGTTTCCAGAGTTTATTTTCCAGGCTGACGATGTTGGCACGGACATCCGCGAACTGGTCGAGGTTGGTCTTGCGGGCGTGGAAGATGAGCAGCTTGGCGCCGCGTTTGCGGACGGTGGTGCGGATGCGGGCGGCCAGCACGCCGTTGTCGCGGGCGGGTTGCGCGCCGATGATGATGATGGCGTCGGCATCCTGCAACTTAGTCAGTGCGTCGGCCGTGTACTCGGGCTGGGCACACAGGGCGGCCTCATTGGTGGCCACGTGCATGCCCACGCGGTCAACCTTGCCGGCGAGGCCGGTGATGGTTTTGGCCGTCTCATTGGTCAGGCGCGGCAGCACCAGCAGCGCCTTCTCGGTTTTTTTGGCAGCCTTGGCGGCCTTGCGAATCGTGTCGAGCGCCTCGGCCCAGGTGGCTTTTTGCAGCACACCGTTTTTGCGCACGAGGGGAGTGAGAATGCGTTCCCGCGGTTCGGCCCAGGTCTGGTAACGGCCCTTGACGCAAAGATGGCCGCGATTGACGGGTGAATCCGGGTCACCCCAGACGTTCACGATGCGGTTTTCCCTGGTGAACACCTTGAGGCCGCAGCCGACGGGGCATTCGGTGCAGGTGGTGAGCACCTGCTGGCAACTGGCCAATGGGCCGCGGAAGGCCGCCGCCTTGTCGAACAGCGCGCCGGTCGGGCAGTTCGCCACGCAGGCGCCGCAGGCAGTGCAAGTGGACGACTCGCCATACGTCTGGTTCATGTCCACGATCACCCGGTTGCGGATGCCGCGGAAGGCCACGTCGAGCGTATGCGCGCCTTCGAGTTCATCGCAGGTGCGGACGCAGCGCGTGCATAAAATACAACGGTTGTGGTCCATGCCGAAATATTGGGCGGACACATCCACCGGCAGCGCGGGATACAGGTACGGGTAACGGATGCTGTCAATGCCGTGGAGGTAACCCTGGTGTTGCAGGCCGCAATCGCCCTTGTTGTACTGGCACATGGGGCAGATGTGATTGCGTTCGCTGAACAGGAGTTCCAGGGTGGCCTTGCGCAGGTTGTGGAGCCGTTCGCTCTTGGTGATGACCTTGGTGCCCGCGACCGCCGGGGTGGTGCAGGCCGGCACGATCTTGGGGCTGCCTTCGATTTCGACGATGCAAAGGCGGCAGCCGCCCCAGGGTGTCAGACCTTCGAGATAGCACAGCGTCGGAATGGCGATGTTGTTGGCGCGAGCGACCTCCAGAATGGTCCGGCCCTCGGCGGTTTCGCAGAGCTGGCCATCAATGTGGAGAGAGATTTTTTTGGTTGCAGTCATGGCTTTGCCATAAGTCAGTGGGTCTTTGCCTCCGGGGCTTTGATGTCACAACGCAGGCAGCGGAAACATTCGGCCTTGGCCTGCCACTCGGTGAAGGTGGGCGACACGTCAACCCAGGTGCCGCGTCGTTCCTCGACGGGCAACAGCCGCGCCGGGTTCCGTCCGCCGCCCTGGCCCGCGGGCGGGATGGTCTGGTCGTAATCAAAATGGGGCCACAATTTCTCGAAGCGGTCTTCGCCGGTCAACGCCCGGTCAATTGACTTCGCCGCCTTCTTGCCCCAGCCCATCGCCGTGGAAACGTTGGCGGAGCCGGTGACATAATCGCCGACGGCATAAACCTTCGGGTGATTCGTCTGGTGCGTCCACGGGTTCACCTTGAGCGAATTCCAGGACGTGGTTTCGAGGCCCAGCGCCTTGGTCACCGTGCTGTCGGGTCTTTCGCCGATGGCCTTGATGACGGTGTTGCACGGGACGATGTAGGTTTCCTTGGTGACCACCGGCGAGCGGCGGCCGCGGGAATCAAACTTGCCAGGGCACGGTCTTGGCAACCTCCATGCCGGTTATGCGCCCCCCCTTGTCGGTGATGATGCGGATGGGGGCGGCCAGGGTGATGAGCCGGGCGCCTTCTTCGAGCGCCTGCTCGGTTTCATCGCGAATCGCCGGCATGTCTTCGCGGGAGCGGCGATAAATGATGGTGACCTCCGCGCCCAGGCGCATGGAAGTGCGGGCAGCATCAATAGCGGAGTTGCCGCCGCCGATGACGGCGACCTTTTTGCCCAGGCGCGGTTTCTTGCCATGCGCCGAGGCATTGAGAAATTCGAGCGACGAATAAAGATCCTTGGAATCCTCGCCGGGGATGCCGAGCTGGGTTTCCTCCCAGGTGCCGATGGCCAGCAGCACCGCGTCGTGTTTCTTTTCCAGTTCGTCGAGCTTCAGCGTTTTGCCGAGCGCGGCGT
Organism: uncultured Verrucomicrobiae bacterium; assembly: GCA_963744965.1. Classification (GTDB taxonomy): domain Bacteria; phylum Verrucomicrobiota; class Verrucomicrobiia; order Limisphaerales; family UBA11358; genus UBA11358. Next base: position 201,290 of record CAVUVT010000010.1, on the reverse strand, counting down.
TGAACTTGAACTGGACGCCGGCGCCGCGGATGAGGGCGACTTCCTTGTCCACCACGTGCTTGGGCAGGCGGTATTCCGGCAGCGCGTAACGGAGCATGCCGCCCGCGTCGGGGGCGCTGTCATAAATGGTGACCTTGTGGCCGAGCAAGGCGAGATAGAACGCGCCGCTGAGACCGGCCGGACCGGAGCCAACCACGGCAATTTTCTTGCCGGTGGCGGCCCGCTTGCGCTTGAGGATCCGCTTCAAAACTTTTTTGGCGAGATCGCTGTTGTAGGCGGTGTCGGCGATGTACCGGTGGGTTTCGCGCATGTTCACCGAGGCGTCCGCTCCCGCGCGGCGGCAGCGCAGCTCACACGGATGCTGGCAGACGCGGCCGGTGGAAGCGGGCAGCGGATTGTCCATCACCACCTGCTCGAACGCGTCCTCGAGCCGGTCTTCCTTCAACAACTGGAGGTAGCCGGGGATGTTCATGTTGAGCGGGCAGGTGTTTTCGCACGGCGAAAGCTGCAGGGCGGTGCAGACGCCGGCCGCGCAACGGTGTTCGCGGATGTGCTGCTCGTACTCGCGGCGGAAATGCTTGAGCGTGGTCAGCACCGGGTTCGGCGCGGTCTGCCCCAGGCCGCACAGGCTGGCGTCGCGCACGACGTGGCAGAGCGCTTCGAGCCGGTCAAGGTCCTCGAGCGTCCCCTCGCCGCGGCAGATTTTTTCCAGCAGGTTGAGCATCTGCTTGGTGCCGACGCGGCACGGCGGGCATTTGCCGCAGGATTCGTCGCAGCAAAATTCGAGGAAGAACCGGGCGACGTCCACCATGCAGGAATCCTCGTCCATGACGACGAGGCCGCCGGAGCCCATGATGGAACCGAGCTTCTGGAGGGCCTCGTATTCCAGGGGCGTGTCGAGCAGATTGGCCGGGATGACGCCGCCGGACGGGCCGCCCGACTGCACGGCCTTGAACTGCTTGCCGTTCGGCGGGCCGCCGCCGATTTCAAAAATGATGTCGCGCAACGGCGTGCCGAACGGCACCTCGGCCAGACCGGTGTTGGTGATCTTGCCGGCAAGCGCGAAGACCTTCGTGCCCTTGGCCTTCTCGGTGCCGATGGTGGCGTACCACTCGCCGCCGCGGCGGATGATGATGGGCACCGTGGACCAGGTTTCCACGTTGTTGATGTTGGTGGGCTTGCCCCACAAACCGGATTGCGTCGGGAACGGCGGACGCGGCATGGGCTGGCCGCGGCGGCCCTCGATGGACCGCATGAGCGCGGTTTCCTCGCCGCACACAAACGCACCGGCGCCGATGCGCAGCTCGATGTCGAAATCGAAGCCTTTGTCGAAAATATTTTTGCCGAGCACGCCGAGCTTGTAGCCCTGGTCAATGGCGATCTGCAGGCGTTTGATGGCCAGCGGATATTCGGCGCGGATGTAGATGAACCCGCGGTTGGCGCCCATGGCGTAGGCGCCGATGATCATGCCTTCCACCACGCTGTGCGGGTCGGCCTCGATCACCGAGCGGTTCATGAACGCGCCCGGATCGCCTTCGTCGGCGTTGCAAATGACGTATTTGGGCGTGGGCTTGACCTTGGCCATCAGCTCCCATTTCACGCCGGTGGGGAAACCTGCGCCGCCGCGGCCGCGCAGACCGCTGGTCTTGATTTCGGCGATGACCTGTTCGGGCGTCATCCCGGTGAGAATTTTGCCGAGCGCGGCATAGCCGTCGCGGGCGACATATTCATCAATGTTTTCAGGATTGATGATGCCGCAATTGTTGCGCACGACGCGCGACTGTAAATTGAAGAACGCAAAATCCTGCTGGGTGGCGACGACGCTGTCGGTGAGCGGATCGCGCGGCATGAGTTTTTCGTAGGGCCGGCCTTTGACGAAATGTTCCGCGACGAGCTTGGGCACGTCGGCGGCGACGACGCTCCGGTAGAACGTGCCGTCGGGATAAACGAGGGCGACAGGCCCGAGGTCGCAACGGCCCATGCAGCCGGTTTCGACGACGTTGACTTCGTTTTCCAGGCCGGCCTTTTTGAGTTCCCTGACCAGGGCGTCGCGGGCGGCGAAACTGCCCGAACTGGTGCAGCCGGTCCCGGTGCAAATCAATATGTGCGCGCGAAAATTGGCCATGGCGGCTACTCCTTGTCCTTGGTCTGGCCCACGGCGAGTTCCTGGACCTTTTTGCCCTTCTGCAGGTGCTGGGTGACGATCTTGCGGGCGTCGTCGAGATTGACCTTGCCATAAACGGTCTTCTCGCCGCCGGCTTCCTCGACGCGCACCATCGGCTCGGCGTCCACCATGCCGATCTCGCCGGTGACACACACCTCGACACTGCCGATGCTTTGCTTCTCGATTTCGTCGAGCATCGTGGTCATCACTTCGCGGGCGCCGGCGGCGACGCCGCTGGTGCTCATGCCGACCACGACGCGGTATTTCTTGCCGCCCTCGCGCAGCGAGATTTGTTTTTGCGCCTTTTCCTTGAGTTGTTTCAGTTGTTCCAGGTTCATAAATGCACTCATCCTTTCTTGGCCAGCTCCCGGGAATCGAAGACAAACTTCTCCCCGTCGGAGCGGTAGTTTAACTGCACCTCGGTTTTTTTGTCCGCCGCGCACAATGCCAGAATCGTCGCGTTCAAATCCCCCAGCGGCGGCCGGTCAATGTGGCTGAGCCGCATCGAGGCGGTCACGGACGTGCCCCGGCCGGGGACGGACCGCACTTGAAAATGGCCGTCGCACATCTCGCAGGTCTGGCGCAGGAAGGCCAGGCCGAGGCCGATGGCTTTGCGCCGTTTGGTTTTGCTGCTCCAGCGGTTCGCGAGCACCCGCTTCAGCAGGGCCGCGTCCATCCCGCAACCGTCATCGCGCACGCGCAGCACCAGCCGGTCATGCCGCCGGCTTTCCAGGATGCTGATCCGCACTTTGGTGGCGTTGGCGGAGAGCGAATTCATGGCGATGTCGAGAATGTGCTGTGACAGCTCTTCAAACATATTTCTTCAGGTCCGTCTTGAAGAGCTGTGGAATCTTGTCCGCCGTCAATTTGCCATAGACGTCGTCGCCCACCGACATGGCGGGCGCCAGCGCGCAGGCGCCGATGCACCGGGCGGTGGACAGGGTGAACCGGCCGTCCTTGGTGGTTTCGCCTTCCTTCACGCCAAGCTGTTTTTCCAGGGCGGTCAAAATCTGGTCCGAGCCGCGCACGTGGCAGCCGGTGCCGCGGCAGATCATGATCTGGTGCTTGCCGCGCGGGACCATGGTGAAAAAGTTGTAAAAAGTGACCACGCCATAAACGTGCGACACCGGCAGCTTCAACGCACCGGCAATGTATTTGAGTACGTCCGCGCCAAGATGACCGAACATCGTTTGCGCCGCGTGCAGCACCTGGATCAACGCCGTTGATTCGTGGTTGTAGCTTTCAATCGTGCGGTCAAGATCCGCAAAGCGCGGGTCGCCGCTCGGGTGGGTGGTGTCCATGGCCGCGATGCGCGCGGTCTCGCTGATGGCTTTCTGGTTCATCGTAATCCTGCCTCCCAAAGTTTGCCGGCGGCTTCGTAAGTGGTTTGTTTCGTGGTCAGCAACACAATGCCTTCCGCGTCCGCCTCGGCCACGACCGCCGGGTCGGGCTTCCGGCCACAGGTGAACAGCACCGTGCCGATGTCCTTGGTCAGGGCGCAGGAGATGACGTTGCGATGGGTCTGGATGGTGACCCACAACATGCCAGGACTGGCATGCGCCAGCACGTCGCTGAGCAGGTCGCTGATGTAGCAACCCGTCAGGTCTGCCTCCGCCTCGTTGGTCAGCGGCTCGGCCTTCACGGTGGCCATTACGGACGACAATTTCATGAGTTTAACAGTTTTCACGGGCGCTTCTCCTGCGGCGGCGGAACCGCCTTGTGCAGCAGGACCTCGGAATACAGCCGGGTCCCGGCGCCCATTTCGGATTTAATTTCAAATTTGTCGGAACATTTCCGGATGTTAGGCAGGCCCATGCCGGCGCCAAAACCCAGCTCGCGCGCCAGCGGACCGGCGGTGGACCAACCTTCCTGCATGGCCAGCTCAATGTTCTCGATCCCCGGCCCGCGGTCCGTGGCTTCAATAACCACCTTGCCCGGCGTGACGGCCACCGAGAGGTCGCCGCCGATGGAGTGAATGATGATGTTCGTCTCGGCCTCGTAAGCGACGATTGCCGCGCGGCGCTGGATGTCCGGGTCCACTCCGCGCATTCGCAAAATCTGGCGCATGCGCTGAGACACCTTGCCCGCGCTGTCGTAATCGCCCGCCTTCACCTCCGCCCGCAACACCACCGGTTCCGCCAGCTCCGGTTCGCGCGCCAGGCCCGTGGTCTGCAGGGCTTCGCGGGCGGCGACTTCCTCGGCGCGTTTCTCCAAATGCTGCATGAGGCAGGAGGTGATGTCGCCGCGGGTGATGACTCCCACGAGTTCGTCGGCGCTGTTCAAAACGGGAAAACGTCCGAAGCCGTGCCGGTCGAACTCCGCCACCGCGCGCACGAGGGAAAAATGATCGCGCAACGTGACGAGGTTCCGCGTCATCCACCGCGCCGCCGGCTCGTTGATGTGGCCTTGGTCGAGGGCGTTGATGATGTCTTCGATGCTGACCAGCCCCACCGGGACGCCCTCTTGGAGGATGGGCATGCCCGAGATGCGGTGGGACTTCATCAAATGCTGGATGGTGCGCAGCGAATCGGACGGCCCGGCGGTTATCGGCGGCCGGGTCATGGCGTCGCGCACGCGCAATTCGTAAATCAGGACCTGGGCAACGGAAACCTTGAGCGGCTTGCCCGCGGTCATGCCGGCATCGGTCGGGGATCCGTCTGACATGGTGGTCATGGCAATGGTGCTGTTTCCCAGCTTGATCGCCACCGCATTATGCGCCACCGCCACGCTGGCGGTCAATTCCGGTTGATGTTCCGGGAATCTGAAACGCTGGCCGCCTCCGGCCGGTTGAAGAACAGCCGTCTGGCGCATTCCATTGTCTTTTTCGATGGTGACGTTCATGATTTGAGATCTGTGCCCTGTGCAAACCGCCCCGATGCCGGTCAAACCGCTCTGGCGTCCATAAGACCTTCTCACGGACGAGTGCGGATGACTCTGCAAAAATTGTCAAACTATCACCCTGCCTTGCCCGGCGGGGAATAATCCGGCGCTTGGTTTGTATTCCGTTGTTCATGACCAGCGCAATTTTTTGAAATTTTGCGCCGGTTCATATCGGTCATCGGGAAACATTGCGGCGCAAAAATTTGGTGAAGGCATCGGCGTTTTTTTCACTTGAAGCCGGTGGTTTGTTCCGCCCCGCGCCATCGTCTCACGCCCGCCTGCGGGCATGAGTGTTGAACGGGGTTTGGGTCTCAATCGGACGCAGCTTGACACTGCCCCCATGCAGTATCGCGGAAAGCGGAGCGCCGATCTCCGAATCGGCACCAACAGGCGATTTCCTGCAAACCTTGCCGAACCGGAGTTCGGCGCTCCGGGGGCAGTGTCAAGCTGCGCCAATCAAGGCCGGGCCATTCCACTTGACGCACGCCTGGGGTTTGCTTAATTTGTTGCTGTGCCAACAACTATTGTAAAGACGGGGAAAGGGGTGTCAGCAACCTTGTCCCATTCCCCGAAGGATTGTTTGGCCGAACCGTGCTTTCATCAACCCATGCCACGGGCCATCGCCGCGCGAAAGGGTTCTTCCGCCAAAGCCAGGGCTTCGGTCGTTGCGATGGGCGGCAATGGCAGCAGCAGTGGCAATAACAACCGCGCCCTGATCAAAGCCATCTCGGAATCGAAGATTTATCAGGAGTATGAGCGCGCGTTCAACGTGTTGACGGGCTTGCCGGTGTCGTTGCAGCCGGTGGAAACCTGGCAATTGCCGCATCACGGCAAGCGGAACGAAAATCCCTTTTGCGCGCTGGTGTCGCAGAACAGCCACGCGTGCGCCGCTTGTTTGCAGGCGTGGGAACAGCTTTGCGAAAAAGCCGCCCATGAACCGAAGACGATCACCTGTCAGGCCGGACTGCTCGACACCGCCGTGCCGGTGCGGTTGGGCGACCGGCTCATCGGCTATTTGCAAACCGGACAACTGCTGGGCAACAAACCGACCTCGCGTCAGTTTGAGCGGGCCGCCAGGTTGGTGGCGGGATGGGGCGTGGACGTGGATCGGGAGGTGCTCCGGAAGGCCTACTATTCCACAAAAGTGGTGACCGCCAGGCAGCACGAATCCGTCGTCAAGCTGCTCGTGATTTTTGCGCAGCATCTGGCGATGCTGGGCAACCAGATTTTCATCCAGCAAAAGAACGCCGAGCCGCCGATCATCAAGCGCGCCAAGGAATACATTTACGAACACCACACCGAGGAACTTTCGCTCGCCCGGGCGGCCAAGGCCGTCAACATGAGCACGTTTTACTTTTGCAAAATGTTCAAGAAGGTCACGAACATCAATTTCACCGACTATCTTTCCCGCGTCCGCATCGAGAAGGCGAAGAATCTGCTGCTGAATCCAAACCTGCGCGTGAGTGAAATCGCGTTTGAAGTCGGGTTCCAGTCGCTCACGCACTTCAACCGCGTTTTCAAAAAGCTGCTGGGCCAGTCGCCCACGGAGTACCGCGCGCAATTGCTCGCCCGTTGAGCGGGTGGCGGACAAGGGATTGGAGCGGCGAACGTTGGGGCCGGCGTTTTACCGGCCACTGGCAAACCCTGCAAAATTGGTAAAGTCTTCAACAAGGTTTGGTGAGCAGCGTGTCCGGAAAGAGTAGATTTTGTTTTTTTGCGCGGTCAAAATTTATGCTTGAGACGCTTTTATATCCCAAGGCCATCGCGGTGATCGGGGCTTCCCGCAACCCGGACAAGGTGGGTTATGCAGTGCTGGCCAATCTCGTCAACAACGGCTTCCAAGGGCCGATTGTTCCCATCAACCTCGACGGCGGCGAAATTCTCGGCCTTAAATGTTACAAATCACTCGACGCGTACAAATCGCCCATAGACCTCAGCATCATCATGGTGGGCGGCAAATACGTGAAAGACGCCCTCCAGAGTTCGATTAAAGCGGGCGCCAAATCGGTCATCGTCATCACCGCGGGTTTCAAGGAAGTCGGCGCCGCGGGCGCGAAGGCCGAACAGGAGCTGGTCGAAATCTGCCGCGCCGGCGGCGTGCGGATGGTCGGGCCGAATTGCCTGGGCGTGCTCAACACGGACCATCACATGAACGCCACGTTCGCGCCGTCCGTGCCGCCGCCCGGGAAAATTTCCGTCATCTCCCAGTCCGGCGCGTTGTGCGTGGCCATCCTCGACTGGGCGGCGGAACAGAAGCTCGGTCTCGGCAAGGTCATCAGCTTCGGCAACAAGGCGGACCTCAACGAAGTGGATTTCATCCAGACGCTCGCGGAAGACAAGGAAACCAAAGTCATCGCCGGGTATCTGGAAAGCATCAAGGAAGGCGACAAGTTCCTGCGCATTGCGGAACAGGCCGCTTCCATCAAACCGGTCGTGATTCTGAAGGTCGGCATCACCTCGGCGGGCGCCAAAGCCGCCTCTTCGCACACCGGCAGCCTGGCCGGCGCAGACATGGCTTACGGCGCGGCGTTCAAGCGCGCGGGGGTCATTCGGGCGGAAAATTTTGAAGCGTTGTTCGATTATGCGGCGGCGTTTGCCATGCAGCCACTCCCGAATGGCGAGCGCGTGGCCATCATCACCAACGCCGGCGGCCCGGGCATCATGGCGGCGGATGCCGCGGAGTCGTCGGGCTTGAAAATGGTTTCGCCCGGCAAGGAAAGCGACGCGAAACTGCGCGCCTTCATGCCGGCGGCGGGGGCGTTCGGCAATCCGATTGACGTCATCGGCGACGCCGATCCCGACCGCTATGTGAAAGCGTTTGAAGTAATGCAGGATGACGAAACGATTGACGCCGTCGTGGTCGTCGTGACGCCGCAGAACATGACCAAGCCGCTGGAGCTGGCGGAGAAACTCGGTGCGGCGCACCAGGGCAAAAAGCCGATGCTGGCGGTGTTCATGGGCGGCACGGAAGTAGCCGCCGCCAAGGAAAAGTTGATGGCTTTGGGCATTCCGAATTATCCGTCGCCGGACCGTGCGGTCACCGCGCTGCGAGCCATGTGCGATTACGCGGCGTGGAAGCGCCGCCCGGCCCGCGTGGTCACTCGCTTCCCGGTCAATCGCCGGCGCGTGGACCGCATCATCAACGCGCAGGAGCGCACCGGCACCACGCAGATTGGCGAAGTCGAGGCGAAGGACATCCTGCGCGCCTACGATTTCAACATTCTCGGCGGCCAGCTGGCGCAGACCAGCGATGAAGCGGTGGAAACCGCCGAGCGCCTCGGTTATCCGGTGGTGTTGAAAATTTCCTCGCCCGATATCATTCACAAATCCGATTTCGGCGGCGTGCGCATCAACCTCGCCAACGCCGAGCAGGTGCGCGACGCCTTTGATTTGATGATGCTCCGCATTCAAAAGCGCGCCCCCAAGGCCTACCTGCGCGGGGTTTTTGTGGAAAAGATGGGCCAGCGCGGCCGCGAGGTGATTCTGGGCATGACCCGCGACCCGCAGTTCGGGCCGATGCTGATGTTCGGTCTGGGCGGCATCTTCGTGGAAGTGATGAAGGACGTGACCTTCCACCTCGCGCCCATCACGGCAGAGGAGGCGATGCAAATGCTCAAAGGCACCCGCTCCTACGCGCTACTACAGGGCGCGCGCGGCCAGGCGCCGGTGGATTTGGAAGCCATCGCCGGCGCGCTGCAACGCATCAGCCAGCTCGTCACGGATTACCCGCAGATTACAGAACTGGACATCAACCCGTTCATCGTCGGCCCGGTCGGCGTTCAAGCCTATGTGGCCGATGCGCGCATGACCCTTTCAACCGTGGGCAAAGCACATGAGTAAGATCATCACCTACGATCCCAACTGGCAGGAGACTTACAAGTCGCAGATCCTTACCGCGCCCGAGGCGGTGAAGAAAATCCGGCCCGGCCAGCGCGTGTTCATCGGCACCGGCACCGGCGAACCGCTGGAACTGGTCGGCGCCCTCAGCAAACGCGCCACCGAACTGCCGGACACCGAGATTGTCCACCTGCTCACGTTTGGTGACGCGCCCTACGCCCACCGGGAGATGACGCAATACTTCCGCGTGAACAGCTTTTTCATCGCCGAAAACGTCCGCGACATCATCCAGGAAGGGCTGGGCGACTACACGCCGGTGTTTTTGTCAGACATTCCGCGCCTGTTCGACAGCGGCCAGTTGCCGCTCGACGTGGCCCTCATTCACGTCACGCCGCCGGACGCGCACGGCATGTGCAGCTTCGGTGTGTCGGTGGACATCATCCGCAGCGCCGCCGAGAACGCCTCGCTCGTCATTGCGCAGGTGAACCCGAACATGCCGCGCACGCTGGGCGATTGCTTCATCCACGTGCATGACATTGACGTGCTGGTGCCGTCCTCGGCGCCGATTCTAGAGGTGCCGCCAGCCGAGGCGACCGAGATAACCCGGCAGATTGCCGAATACATCGCCGCCCTCATTGAGGACGGTTCCACCATCGAATTCGGCATCGGTCGGATTCCCCAGGCAATGTTCGGCTACCTCAAGGACAAGAAAGACCTTGGCGTTCACACCGAGATGGTGACAGACAACATCATCGAACTGATTGAATGCGGCGCCATCACCGGAAATCGCAAGTCTCTTGATCGCGGCAAAATCGTGGCCAGCTTCTGCCTGGGCACGAAGAAGATTTACGATTACGTGGACAACAATCCGCTCTTCTCATTTCATCCCACGGAATACGTCAACGATCCGTTCATCATCCGCCAGCAAAACAAGATGGTGGCCATCAACACCGCGCTGGAAATAGACCTTACCGGCCAGGTGTGCGCCGATTCCATCGGCTCCAAGTTCTTCTCCGGCGTGGGCGGCCAGGTGGATTTCAACCGCGGCGCGTCCAAATCCCGCGGCGGCAAGGCCATCATCGCGCTGCCCTCCACAGCCAAGGGCGGTACCATCTCGCGCATCATGACGCACCTCAGCCCGGGGGCCGGCGTGGTAACGACCCGCGCGGGGGTGCATTACGTCGTGACCGAATACGGCGTGGCCTATCTGCACGGCAAAAGCATCCAGGAACGCGCCCTGGCGCTCATCAGCATTGCCCACCCGAAATTCCGCGCCGACCTGCTGCGCGACGCCATCAATGCCAAATACCTTTCCGCCGGGATGGCCGATCTGGAGGGCAAGATTCTCGTCGGGCCAAAGGAACTGCGCACCACCTACCTGCTCAACGACGGCACGCAGATGAACTTCCGCCCGATTCATCCCACTGACGAACCGCGGATGCGCGACCTGTTCTACAAACTGTCGGAGGCGACGATTTATTACCGCTTCATGAGCCATTCCCAGCGCGTGTCGCGGCAGCAGATCCAGGATTTCGTCTATATTGACCACCGCAACGACGTGACCATCGTCGGCACCCTGCCCGAGGCGCACGGCGAGGAAATCATCGCCGTCGGCAGTTATTATCTCGACCCGAAGACGAACCTGGCCGAAGTGGCGTTCGTGGTGAGTGACCAGTGGCAGAACCACGGCATCGGCACCTTCCAGTTGAAACATTTGATGCGCGTGGCGCGGCGCAACGGCATCCGCGGTTTCACCGCCGAGGTGTTGACGGACAACAAATCCATGCAGGCGGTCATCAACAAATCGAACTGCAAGATCAAGAGCAAGCTCAGCGGCAACGTTTACAGCTACGAGATGGATTTCGAATAATTCGCGCATGGGTAGGGCGCGTCACTCCGTGCGCGCCGTCGTTCAAACACCTTCACCCAAGCGGCGGGCAGGGGACTGCCCGCCCTACCAAGATTCATTTCGGCGGAGGGCGGAGTTCCACGACGCCCTGACTTTTCTGATTTGGGACTCGCGGAGTTCGCCCCTCCGGGCGCTCTTTACGGGAAAGCTTTTCAAGCTGGCTCTGCGGAGTATGCTCGAAGCAAAATCAAAATTATGAACCTGACACCAAACGATAAACTTCAGTTCATCTTCGACCGGCGGAGCATCCGGGTGTATGCACCCGGCGAAGTCAGCGAGGCGGCCATCACCCAACTGCTGCAGGCGGCCATGGCGGCGCCCTCGGCGGTGGCCAAAGATCCGTGGCGTTTCGTGGTCATCCGCAAAAAGGAAACGCTGTCAGCCATCGCGGCGGCCTTGCCCAACGGCGGCATGCTGGCCACGGCCCCGCTGGGCATCGTGGTTTGCGGCGATCTCGACGCGGCGCACGATCGCCAGCTCAGTTACCTGCTGCAGGATTGCTCGGCGGCCATCGAGAATCTGCTGCTGTGCGCGCATGGTCTTGGCCTGGGCGCCTGCTGGCTGGGTGTCCATCCGCGGGAAGCCCGCGTCCGGAAGCTCAAGGAAATTCTTCAATTGCCCACTTCGGTCATCCCCATTGCCGGCATTGCCATCGGCCATGCCGGTGAGGAAAAGGAGCCGCGCACCCGGTTCAACCGCGAATATGTGCATTGGGAAAAGTGGTGATGGAAAAGCGAGGATAGAGGATGGAAGATTGAAGATAGCCGTGTAAAGCGTGTTGCGGCGCGCGGTTAAACATTGAATCCCAATAGATCGGGTCTTCGCAGACTCAGCATTCTCCATCCTCCATTTTCAACCCTCGCTTCTCCCCGCCCGCCACTCGTCACCGTCACTCTACTCCAATTCCTGATCGGTGACGATGTCGTGGAATTTCAGGATGTCGCCCTTTTCGCCCTTGAGTTCGGCTTCCTTGAACTTGATGGCGGTGCGCGGATGCTGGTTGAGCATGCCGGTCAACAGGTAGGGCAGGTCGTAACCCCAGAGCAGCTTGGCGCGCATCGGCTCGATGTGGTTTTGCACGCAGCCCAGCACGGGACGAAGGTCGTATTTCGGGTTGTGGAGAAAACTGATGAGCAGTTCCATCGGACAATTGCCCGCGCCGCGGCCCAGGCCGGCCATCGTGGCGTCGAGAAAATTGGCGCCCCCAACGATGCCCTCGATGGTGTTGGCGTAGGCCAGTTGGAGGTTGTTGTGCATATGCACGCCCACCTCCTGGCTGGCCGGCTTGCAGTGCGAAAGATATTTCTTCACCAGCAGACGGATCTGCTCGCTGTAAAACGCCCCGAAACTGTCCACCAGATAAACGGCCTTGGCTTCGGACTTGGCGAGCATTTCCAGCCCCTCGTCCAGTTCGCGGTCGGGGATGATCGAGGCGGCCATCAAATTGACCGTGGTTTCGTAACCCTTGTCGTGCGCGTCCTTGACCATGTCCAGCGCGGTGGGAATCTGGCTGATGTAGGTGGCCACGCGGATCATATCAATGACCGAATCCTTCTTCGGCAGGATGTCCTCGTGATAATCACAACGTTCGGCATCGGCCATGACCGTGAGTTTGAGGTCTGTTTTGTTGTCGCCGACGACGCGGCGCAGGTCGTCCTCCTGGCAATATTTCCAGCAACCGTGTTCGCCCTGCTTGATGCCTTTGCGCGAGGCCTTGTAACCAAGTTCCATGTAATCAATGCCCGCGGCGACGCAGGTGTCATAGACCACTTTTACAATCTGGTCATCAAAGTGATGGTTGTTCATCAATCCGCCGTCGCGGATGGTGCAATCGAGGACCTTGATTTCGGGGCGGAAGGAGAGCCAGCGGCCAGCAGCGGTCTCCCTGGGTTTGGCGGTTTTGGGGCTCATAAGTTGGGTTTCAAAAAGGTATTCACGCGACATTATCCGGCAAACCGCCTGAAACACAAGGCGGGAGTGAACAAATGGGGCTGGCATAGGCGTTCACAAGTATTTTCACCCAAAAAAAATCAAACAATTAGCAAAAATGGTTAAGACTGAGTGCTTGTTTTAATTCCACTATTGGCCCGGAAGATGTGCATCGCGTGCCCTTGATGGCGGGCGTCACTGGTGCGGACCGGCCCCGACATGTCGGGGTTGGACAGCCGCCGGGCAGACGCTTCCGGCCACAATTCGCGTAAAAAGGCTTCAGCCTCACGCGACAAGGGTTGCGCCTTGATGTAAAGGCACGCTTGGGGTATTAAAAACGCAGAACCCAGAAGCGCAGTGACGGTGGAACATTTTGTCGGCGGAGGCGTAGTTGCCGCCGGGCGGAATGGCATCACAACTGGTCACCGGTAAAGGCGTTCCTCTCAGAGGAAGGCCCGAAGTCCGGACAGGATGAGATGGCCTTGAAACGCAAATCTACAAAGACGCGCGCAGAAAGAGAGTTGCTCAAACTCCCTGAGGCGAATTTCATTGCTTCAATCACCGTCTGCAACGGCATCAACACCCTTTCCGCATGAGCGATCGCAAACTGGCCTTTCTGTACTCGCCCGAAATCGAAGGGTTGAGTTACCCGCCGGATTGCCCGTTCAAAACCCAGCGCGCCAGCCTCACGCGCCAGCGTCTGAAATCGTTCGGATTGCTTGGCGGCGACGGGTGCGTCGAGGTTGCGCCGCGCAAGGCTTCCCTGGCCGAGCTGGAAAAATTTCACACCGCCCGTTATCTGCAGGAACTGCAACGGGTCGCCGGCGGTGATTTGACCGTGGAAGGCTTTCACATGGGCCTGGGCGGCTTGGACACGCCGGTGTTCAAGGACATGTTCGAATGCGGCGCCTGGGCCTGCGGCGCGGGACTGGTGGCCGCCGACTTGTTGCTGGAGGGCCGGGCGGACATCGCCTTCAATTTGCTGGGCGGTTTTCATCACGCCATGCCGGAGCACGCCGCGGGATTTTGTTATTTGAACGACATGGTGCTCGCCTGCATGAAACTGGCCGACGCCGGGAAACGGGTCCTGTATCTGGACGTGGACGCGCATCATGGCGACGGAGTGCAGGCGGCTTTTTATCAGCGCAAGGATGTGATGACGATCTCGTTGCATGAAACCGGCCGGACGCTTTTCCCGTGGGGCGGTTTTGAAAATGAAACCGGCGAAGGGCCGGGCCGGGGATATAACGTCAATGTTCCGATGCCGCCCGAAACTTATGACGAGGCTTTTCTGACAGCGTTCGACAGCGTAGCGGTCCCGCTGGTGGAATTTTTTCATCCCGATGTCATGGTGTTGGAACTGGGAATGGACATGCTGGCGGGCGATCCGCTGACGCATCTGCGCATGACCAACAACGTGGTGGTGGAGGTCATCGAACGGCTGTTGCGGTTCAATCATCCGATGCTGGTGGCGGGCGGCGGCGGGTATCACGTTGAGAACACCGTGCGCGGCTGGGCCCTGGCGTGGCGGACGTGTTGCGGCGGGGATGAGGAATGTGATTTTGCCCTGGGCATGGGCGGCGTGATGCTGGCCAGCTCTGAATGGGCGGGCGGCCTGCGGGACCGGGCCCTGGCCGTCACGCCGGAGCAACGCCGGGCCGTTGAACCGGAATTGCAGGCCACCATTAACATGATCACCAAAAATGTCTTCCGGCTTCATGGCATTCAAGCCGGCTCCGGCCAGGGAATAACGACACCCGACCGGGCCGGGTGAAATTTTATGGAATTCTTTGACAAACCATACGGTAGCCGACGGATCTCCCTCTCCGTCGCGAAGCGATGTCCCTCGCCCGCGGGAGCGGGAGAGGGTGGTCGCAGACCCGGTGAGGGTCGTCGGGAGCAAACTAAATGTATGCGGCGAGGGCCGGGGAGAGGTGGTGCTGATTTTCAAAATTCCCCTCCCCGGACGCTTCGCGACACCCTCTCCCCGCTTGGGTGGGGCGAGGGAACAATTCCTGAATTTTAGACAACATAAACAACCAAGAGACCTACCATGACAAATCCAACCAAGACCGTTTCCACCAGTTCGCTGATGCAGGAAAACCGGACGTTTCCGCCCAGCTCGGAAGTGATCAAACGCGCCTACATCAACGCCGAGCAGTACAAAAAAATGTATGACCGCTCGATCAACGACCCGGACGGGTTCTGGCTCGAACAGGCCGCGACGCTCGACTGGTTCAAGAAACCCACGGTGGGCCGCAAATATGTGTGGGACACCGCCGCAAAAAGAATCGAGCACACATGGTTTGAAGACGGACAGCTCAACATCAGCGTCAACTGCCTCGACCGCCACCTCAAAACCCAGGGCAACAAAGTCGCGCTCATCTGGCAGGGCGAGCCGGAAAACGACGTGGTCAAGCTCACCTATGCGCAATTGCACAAGGAAGTCTGCAAGTTCGCCAACGTCCTGAAATCGCTCGGCATCAAGAAGGGCGACCGCGTCTCGATTTACCTGCCCATGATTCCCGAACTGCCCATCACGATGCTGGCCTGCACCCGGATTGGGGCGATCCACTCGATCGTCTTCGGCGGATTCAGTGCGGACGCGCTGGCCGGACGCATCACGGATTCGGCGTGCCGGCTGCTCATCACTTCGAACACTTCGTTGCGCTCTGGCAAGAGCATTCCGCTGAAGGGCATCGCGGATGAAGCCTTGAAGCAGACTCCGAGCATCGAGAAGGTCATCGTCGTCAAACGCAACGACACCCCGTGCAACATGGTTGCGAACCGCGACGTCTGGTATCACGACCTGACGGCCAAGGCGAACGCCGACTGTTCCCCGGCGGTCAACAACGCCGAGGACCCGCTGTTCATCCTTTACACCTCCGGCTCCACCGGCAAACCCAAGGGCGTCGTCCACACCACTGCCGGCTACCTGTTGCACGCCGCGCTGACGCACAAATATATTTTCGACGTGCATGAAGACGACATTTTCTGGTGCACCGCCGACATCGGCTGGGTCACCGGCCACAGTTACATCGTCTATGGCCCGCTCTGCAACGGGGCGACCAGTTTGATGTTCGAAGGCGTGCCGACGTTCCCGGACGCGGGCCGTTTCTGGCAAATCGTGCAGAAGTTCAAAGTGACCGTTTTCTACACCGCCCCAACTGCCATCCGCTCGCTCATCCGCCTTGGCGAAGAATGGCCGAACAAGTACGACATGAGCACCCTCCGCACCCTCGGCTCCGTGGGTGAACCCATCAATCCCGAGGCATGGATTTGGTATCATCGCGTCATCGGCAAGGGGCGTTGTCCCATCGTGGACACGTGGTGGCAGACGGAGACCGGCGGCATCCTCATCAATCCGCTGCCCGGCGCGCACACGCTCAAGCCCGGCAGCGCCAATAAACCGTTCTTCGGCGTCGAACCGGTCATCCTGCGCGACGACGGCAAGGAAGTGGGGCTGAACGAAGGCGGCAAACTCTGCATCAAGAAACCGTGGCCGGGCATGATGCGCACCACGTGGGGCGACCACCAGCGCTTCATCGAAACCTACTTCACGATGTATCCGAACATCTATTTCACCGGCGATGGCTGCCGGATTGACGAGGACGGCGACTACTGGTTGATGGGCCGCATTGACGACGTGGTGAACGTCTCCGGCCATCGCATCGGCACGGCGGAAGTCGAGAGCGCGCTGGTGAGCCACCCGAAAGTGGCCGAGGCCGCCGTGGCACCCATGCCGCACGACATCAAAGGGCAGGGGCTTTATGCGTTCGTGACGCTCAAGGACGGCATCAAGGACAGCGAGGAACTCAAAAAGGAACTCATGGCGCACGTCCGCAAGGAAATCGGTCCGATTGCCGTGCCGGACAAAATCCAGTTTGCGCTCGGTCTGCCCAAGACGCGCTCGGGCAAAATCATGCGCCGCATTCTGCGCAAGATTGCCGAGAACGCCGTGGATCAGATTGGCGACACGTCCACCCTAGCCGATCCGCATGTCGTGGAGGCGCTGGTAAAAGGGAAACAGTAGTAGCCAGTAGTCAGTGGTCAGTAATCAGTAACCTGAAGTGAGAATGAAGAAGGCTGAAGGCTGAACACTGAACCAAGTTCAGGCCGTAATGGAACACCAAACAAAGTCGCACAGTTGACAACAACAAAACCTGGAAAGAACAAAACGATGAGTGACACAGCGATGATTCCCCAGACTCCCATTCCGTTAAACAAATCAACTCCCTCCATTATGAGCGAACCAACCATCATTCAAATCAAAGATACCACCGCGAATCCCGCACCGCTCGGCCTGCTCGGTTTCGGCATGACGACCGTGCTGCTGAATTTGCACAACGCCGGATTTTTCGAGCTGAACGCCATGATTCTGGCGATGGGCATTTGTTACGGCGGCATCGCGCAAGTCATCGCTGGCATCATGGAATGGAAAAAAAGCAACACCTTTGCCGCCACCGCTTTCATTTCCTACGGCTTCTTCTGGCTGTCACTGGTAACGCTGATTGTTTTGCCAAAATTGAATTTGATCGCGCCGGCGGATGAAATCGCCATGGCCGCCTATCTCGCCATGTGGGGACTGTTCACCGGGGTCATGTTCCTCGGCACGTTGCGCCTGAATCGCGCCCTGCAAGTCGTCTTTGGCACGCTCACCATTCTTTTTTTCCTGCTGGCGTTTGGCGATTACACCGGCGCGGGCGCAAATTTCAAACATTTCACCGGCTACGAAGGACTCGTTTGCGGCTTTTCGGCGATTTACACCGGCCTCGCGCAAGTGCTGAATGAACTTTACGGGAAAGTCGTTCTGCCGCTCGGGATGGTTAAAAAATAAATTTTAATTGACGACAAAATTTTCGCCACTGCACCGGGCAATGAATTTTTCTCCAAGCCACACTTACCCCGCCGCGCTGATGAAGAACGGCGCCGGGGCCACCGTACCAGCACCAAATTCTGAGGACCCGATGACCTGACCACCCCCGACGTCAACCCCCCTTTTTAGCCATGATTCATTATGAAAACGAATATTGTACAACTTATAAGCCAGTTTAGTAAATCTTCAAAACTTCCCTGGACGCTGGCGCTGACGGTTCTGGGGCTGGCGCCGGCAACAATGGCGGCCCTGCCCACGAACCTGACTTATTCCGCCGAGGCGACGGTCCGGGAAACCTGGGACAACAACGTTTACATCCAGGACAAGAATCCCCTGCCGGCCAACATCGCCGCCGCCAATGCGGTGGGGTTGCATCCCGTGCCCGCCCTGAAGTCGTCGTTCCTCACCACCGTTGTGCCCCGGCTCGGGCTGGATTACAAACCCTGTTCCGGGTTCAACCTGTCGCTGGGTTACGCGCCGGAGATTGCCATGTACACCTCGGCCGAAGACGAGGATTACGTGACCCATCGCACCACGCTCAATTTCAACGGCAAGGTCGGGGACGCCACCTGGGAACTGCTCAACGCCCCGACGTACATCGAGGGCGGCACGCAGGGTCCGACCTTTGGCCGGTCGGGCGATGTGCCCGCCATCGGCGGCATTCCGTTGCGTGACCGGCGCGAGGCGTTCATCCTCCGCGACAGCTTTCACGTCACGCTGCCTTGGGACAACTGGTTCATCCGGCCCGTGGCGGCGTATTATTATCACGATTTCCTGACCGACCAGCGGCTGAACACAGCCAGTTCCCAATATTACTACGAAAATTACCTCAGCCGCCAGGACGTGAACGGCGGGTTGGACGTCGGTTACGAGGCCTTCAAATCCACGTTCCTCGTGGTGGGTTATCGCTACGGGCAACAGGACCAGTTCACCGGGCCGAATGCCGCCAACACCGCCTTCACCGACAGCCCGTACGACAGCACCTATCACCGCATTCTCTTCGGCATGGAAGGTTCACCGGCCAAGTGGCTTAAACTGAACTTCCTGGCCGGGCCGGAATTCCGCCAGTTCGATTCTGGCACGCCGGCCGGCTTCGAGCGGTACCGGACGCTGCTGTACGCGGACGCCTCCGTCACGGTGCTGCCGACAAAGGCGGACACGGTGAACCTGCGGTGGACGCAGTTCGAGCAGCCGGCGTTTTCCAGCCAGAGCGTTTATCAGGACATCAAGTATGATCTCACCTGGCGGCACAAGTTCACCGACCATTTCACCGCCGGGGCGGGTTTCACGCTTTACATCGGCGACTGGCAGCAGCCGGTGAACCGCGACGACTGGATTTACACGCCCAGTGTGACGGCCAGTTACGCCTTCGACAAACACTGGAGCGCCGAATTCAACTACTCGCTCGATCTGGTGGACAGCCGGGTGTCCACCAGCGCAGAGGGTGCCGCTTACGCCGACGGCCGCGAATACTCGCGCGATCTCGTCTCGCTGGCGGTGAAGTATGTGTTTTAAAACGAGGACCAACTGCAACGCAACAAAACCCGGGAGCAGAGATGCTCCCACAACTCGCATGCTGGAAGCGTGCGCTGCCGGGCGGCGAAGATGACGCAAACCGGCGTGTTACGGTTCTCCGAAATGCTCCGCGGAATCTCTGAACGGAAACACCGCTCCCGTCGCGGAAATCAATACACCAGCACCAGCACCGCCGCAGAAGTTGTAGCGTCGAGCCTGCGGCTCGAACGAATCGGCGCACAGCGCCGACACTACATCAATAAACGAGAACGAGAACGGCGGCGTCTTGGGCAGATTTCACCACATCTTCAAACTTCCGGTCAGCCGTGATAGGCGCTTTGAGTTTGGCAGAAACCGCCGGCACGGATTCGAGGAAGCTCAACAGCAAGCTGCTCTTGATCGCGTAATTGACATTCTCCGGCAATGCCCCGCTCGCGGCCAGCGCCGCTGACGCATCCAGCTTGGCCGACACGATGCCGATGACGTTGCCCCGGTCATCCACCAGCGCCCCGCCCGAATTGCCCGGCTGCACCGGCACGCTGATTTGAAAATAACGCGGGTCATCCCCCGCGCCGGACAGCGACGCGATTTCCCCCTTGGCCAGCTTGGGCGCGAACCCCTGCAAACCGATGTCGGGAAAACCGACTGTCGCCGCTGTGCCACCAAGATTCACCGTGCGACTGGCAGCAATGGGCAGCGGTGCAAACCGCCCGTCCGCCTTCAACAAAGCCAGATCATTGGCCGCATCCACCTGAACCACTTTGGCGTCAATCAAACCTGCGCTCGTGAGCAAACGAACCTTCGTCGCATCCTTGACCACATGATAATTTGAAATCAAATAACCATCGTCCGTGATGAAAAAGCCTGAACCGCTGGCCGTTGGATTTTCAGGTGAAGTGGAATTGTTTAAACTTTTTTTGCGCGGTTTGAATTCCCGCGCCAATTCTTGTGCTTGGGCAATTTGCTCGGGCGTCAGAGAGTTGGCCATTGTATTGCGAAGGCCAACAACGCTTTTGTCTCCTTGAGTCGCCGCTAAAATAATCCACTTGTAAGCTTCGACATAATTCTGCGGAACGCCCTCGCCATTGCAATACATCAAGCCAAGCCTCAATTCGGCTTCGACAAAACCCTGATTTGCGGCTTTCTGATACCACTTAACTGATTCGGCATAATCCCGCGACACGCCCACACCATTATGATATATCAGGCCGAGATTGCATTCGGCTCGAGCATAGCCTTGGTCGGCGGCCTTGAGAAACCACTTTAGTGCTTCGACAGCATCTTGTGTTACACCTTCACCTTCAGAATAGCAGTGACCGAGATTATTTTGAGCCTCTGCTAGTCCCTGATCGGCAGCCTTATGAAACCATTTTGCAGCTTCCACATAATTCTGTGGGACTATTTTTCCGCCATCATAAATTTCAGCGAGCGCACATTGTGCAAATGCGTCTCCTTTTTCAGCTTTGGTTTTGGTTTCTTCAAACTGTTTGCCATCTGCTTCATTTTGCTGTGCTGGCAATTGAAAAACAACCGCAAGCAACAACAACGAGCAAATCTGATAATTTCTTTTCATTCGGGAAGCTGGTAAACCGTTGCGGGTGGAATAAAACTTTCAATGCCAACTTCAAGTCCTTGAGTCGAATCGCGGCCTTGCCGCTCAACGTGTGCCCTGTAAGCAACGGTAGAAGCTTTGGCAATTAACCTTACCAAACGGTCTTTCATTAGATTCGGGTCATCATTAATTATCGAATCGAGACGAACCCATGAACGCTGCCTACCACCATAATCATTTAAGAACCAAAAGCCTTTATCAACTACGCAAATGGCCGACACGAAGCCGCTCAATGCTGGCGGACATTTCTTTTTTTTCATTATGTCACGGAAGCGGCGGTATTCGTAATCCCATTTTTGACTCGAGAAGCCACTTTTGAACGCCACAAGAATACTCGCAGGATGCGCAAACTTACTTTTGCAGTCATCCGTCTTATTAAATTCCATTTTAATTATTTCCAGCGAAGCATCTATGAAATCAGAAAGTCCCTTTTGGTTGAGCGTCGATTTAACCTCAATGCGCAGTAGGACACTGTTGAGGTGGAATATTCCTTCCGGCCCGCCGACATTTGCCAAAATAGGTGGTGCAATCGATGGATCAATGACGAGAATGTCCTCTTGAGTTGACTTTCGAGGCTTGTTTTTTGTTTCGACGATCATTCCGGTGGCACACTTACAAAATGGTGGCAACCAAGGAGCAAGTAAATTGGCAATCAGGATTTCTCTCAAACGACCACGGAGGCCAAAATGTTGGATAGCGTTTTCGCATTCAGCTAACGCAATTGCATGGGCAGCGTCAGCGCGCAGGCGTTCGAGAATATAATTGTTTATCTTCAAGTGAAAGAATTCAAACGCCAATTGCCCCCATCGTCCATCCCAAAATGAATTCAGAAAAAGAGTTTCCATCCGTCCCGTCCGCCCGTTTCCCCTGCGGAATTCGGATTGCGGATTGTGGAATGTGGAGCGCGATGTCCCGTTACCCTGTCCGGCGGCGCGCCGGATGAAGCAATCTCATTTGCGATTGAAATTTGAACCGGGATGGGCAATCTCATTCGAGGAACCACAGCCAAATGAAATTGCCAAACGCGCAATCAGCAACCGTACCGGAACGGAAGGTCACGCATTATCTGCTCAATCCGGCGCACCCCGCCGGCGGCAGCAAGGCGACATTTTTCCTGCGTTTTGGTTTTACAGTAGCCGAATGGCGGCGACTGGCCGATGCATTGCTACGTCATGCCCGCGAAAATGAGGTGGCAGCAATGGAACAAACCGCTCATGGCCACCGTTACGTCGTGGACGGGCCACTGACCGCACCTGACGGTTCGCGCTTGAATGTTCGCAGCGCATGGTATATTAATCCTGGTGGTGGTGGTATACCGCGTTTTGTGACCGCACACCCGTTGCCAAAACTATGAGCACAATCAAAGAACTGGATGCCGTGGCTCTGACGTGTGACCTGCCCAAACACAGGCTGACGCGGGGCGACGTAGGCACCGCCGTGCTGGTGCATGGTAACGGAGCAGCCTTTGAGGTGGAATTTGTCGGCTACGACGGCCATACCGTTGCCTTACTGACGTTGGAACGCAACCAAGTGCGTCCGCTTCAAATGAACGACATTCCCCATGCCCGTGAACTGGTTGCGGCGTGATTTGTTCAGTCAAGATTTAACGGCTCGCTCATAAACGGCAGCCGCATCGCCCAAGCTGATTACCGCTTATCCTTTGGAGGAATAATGAAGTTCAAAGAACATGATTGTGCGGTTTTGACGGCCAACCTTCCCAAAGAAGGCTTGCTGGCCGGTGACGTAGGCACAATCGTTCACATCTACAAGGGCGGTGTGGCCTACGAAGTGGAATTTATCACCCTGACCGGCAGGACTGTTGCCGTGGCCACTGTGGAGGCATCACAGTTGCGTCCGGTGAGCCGCCAAGACATCAATCACGTCCGGGAATTGGTTCCGGCCTGATTTGTTCAGCCAAGGTTTAACGGCTCGCTCAGGATCATCAAACGCTTTTCATCACCCCGCGCAAGTCGCTTTACTCCATTCGCCTGACGCGGTGCTCACGCTGTTGATAAAACCGCAGCCGAAAAGCAGTGCTCCTTCGGGCGAGCGCTCGTCAAACTTTATGACGGGATGGTCAAATCAAGTTTCTCGATGGCGGCCCGCAAAACGGCGGCGGACTTCACCAGGGCGCCCTGCTCGTCGGGCGGCAAAGTCACCTCCAAAACTTTATCAACGCCCTTTCGGGAAACGATGCAGGGAACTCCCAAACTCACTCCGCTCAGGCCGTATTCCCCTTCCAGCACGGCTGAAACGGTGAGCACACCGCGTTGATTGCGCAGGATGGCCGCGGCAATTCGCGTCAAGGCCAGGCCGACGGCGAACCAGGTGGCCCCCTTGTAATCAATGATATGATAGGCGGAATGCCTCACTTCCTCCGCGACTTTGCGGCGGGCGGCCAGCCAGTCGTCGCATTTCAGACACAGGCGGCAAAACTGTTCGATGGGCATGCCGGCCATGTTGGTCATGGACCAGGCGGCAAATTCACTGTCGCCGTGTTCACCCAGGATGTACGCATGAATGTTATGCACGTCCACTCCGCAGTGCTGGCTCAACAAATGACGGAAGCGCGCGCTGTCCAGCACGGTGCCGGACCCGATGATGCGTCCGCGCGGCCAGCGGGACCGTTGGTGGGCGACATACGTCAGGATGTCCACCGGGTTGCTGACGATCAAAACCACCGCCATTGATTTATGGAGCACGATTTCATCAATGATGTCATGGATGATTTTGACATTGCGTTGAAGCAACTCCAGACGCGATTCGCCGGGCCGTTGTTTGGTCCCGGCCGTAATCACAATCAGGCGGGCATCCGCGTAATCCGCCGGCCGGGCTTCACGAATCTGGACCGGAGGGAAAAACGCCTGGCCATGAACCAGATCGAGAACCTGCCCCAAGGCCAGTTCGTGGTTGGCATCGCGCAGGGCAATCTCATCGGCCAGCCCGCTCTGGGCCAGCGCATAGGCAAAAGTGGACCCCACGGCGCCCGCGCCAACAATCACTACCTTTCTAGGTCTCCACGGTTCATCATTCATTTTCACTCCTTGGTTGTAGTGCAGATTGTCTTTGAAAATGGAAACGTCAAGCATTTGCCTGGACTCAGATTGCCAACCGGGCGCCCCCGATGCAGCAGCGCGCCTGCCCGCGCGTTCTCGTCCGCAGCGCTCAAGACTTCCCAATCGCGCACCGCCCGTCCGTTTCTTGGAGCGGGGTTGGCTCCCGGCAACGGCATTTCACTGCATTTGGCTATTTTTCATGCTCAAAATTCCCGATTGGTTAATTTCATTCGATCATGATTTCACCATTCAGTCATGGCGACGCAGCAGATCGAGTGCTTTTCCGGATCATTGGCGTATTTGCAGCGTTCGCAAATCAACATTTGCCGGACGGCTGTAAACGGGAACGCGCACCGCCAACGCATCGAAGCCCAGATAATACCCCGCTGATTTGGGCGACTTGCCGGCGCATTCAAATCGCAGGTTGTGGGTTCCTGCCGTCAGTTCGTGTGTTCCCAGTTTTTCCGCCGTAGGGACGATTTCCGGATCATAAAGGTCCAACCGGGCGATTTGCCTGCCATCGAGCAACACGCGATAAATGCCGTAGTCATAGGAATGCACCATCTTGGCCGTCAGTTCGGCAGTTTGGTTGGTCTGGCTCTCGAACGACACTTCCACCCATCCTTTGTCATCGAGCGGGTGGAACCACAATTGTTTGCCATCGGTTACTCCGTCCAGGGACTGCACTTCAATCGGGTCGTCGGAATGCTTCGCCGTACCCACCGTGGTGTGGCCTTTAAGCAGTATCCGTTCGTGGAAAGGTAATCGCTCCGGGCCGGGCGGCAATGCCGGCCAGGGTTTGTGCGGCTCGATTTGGTACCAGAATGCCACGCTGGAGAACAAGTCATCGCGTTCAATGAACCCGGTGGACGTTCCATCCGGAAAAACCTGGCTGCCCTTGTGTTGGATTTCCACGCGCAACGATTTCTTGAACGCAACCGGGTCGGGAATATGCCAGCGATAGGCGCTGCCGCGATCGCCGGTGTCGTAGCCTTCCCACAGCGGGGTGCCGTAAAACGGGCCGGACTGCTCGCGGAAACCCCAGCCGTCGCAAAAATAATCCTCCGTCCCGGTTCCGCGCAGGCTGGGCTCCTGCTCGCCGTCAATGTAGAAGAAATCATTGCCCTCGCCAAACCAGCCCGGCGACGTCAGATAGACGCTCAACACGGTGCCCACGTAGTGCCCGCGGCCCGCAATGTCCGCAATCAGATAATTCCGGCCCATCACGCACGGAAACTCCTGCCGGTACATCGCGTGGAAACAGGCGCTGTCTGCCGGCAAAGACGGCAGTTTCTGCCAGTCGATGTAATAGTAAAACGCGTTGCAAGGCTCATTGCCTTCGTTGACGACGACGACGCGCGCCGATTTCCGAAACGGCATCGGCCAGTAACAATTGCGGCCACGGCCATCGGAACTGACGCGAACGGGCAATGAGGTGAAAGGTTTGTCAACGCCCATGCCCAGGCCGAAGAAATCGCCAATCGGACATTCCACACTGGCATTGGTCTCGCCATCCCAATAAATGCGCAGCGTGAGCAGCCGGGAATAATCCGGCTCCCGGTCCGCAATCGTGCACCAGAAGTGGACGATTTCGCCGGGACCGGCAAGTTCCGCCAGCGTCAGGCTGCCGCCCGGTTTGATCCGCCGGCTGTCTCCGTTGCCATGGCGCCAGTCAGGATCGGTGGACGATGCGCGCCGGGTCTCGAAGTTTTTAAGTTTTTCAAGGCCCGACAGCGGATTGCCCGGATCCAGTTGTCCCAGGACCGTGCCGCAACCCAACGTGAGGATCAGGACAGTGGAATGGATTTGGTTCATATGATTGGTCGTTGTCAGTTCAAAAAATTCTGTGAACGGCGGCTGAAAAGTGCAGCGGGTGGCGGTCCAATTGTGTGGCACCCGTGGGGGTAGTAAACAACTCTGGCACGGAGGGTCAAGACTGAAAGCCCCGGCTGCAAGCAAGGCGACCGGAATAAGTGGAAGCAACTGCGAAAAAATTGATGGTGACTGTTCCCTGAGCGATTGTCGTCCAACACCGGGTCTCGTTTTTATCCATGAGTTCCACATTCGCTGGAAAACAGTCTGGTTGTTATCACCCTAATTGGCCGGCGGACGGGCAAAAAGGGTGGATTGACCGGATTATGAAATCGTGAGCAAATCAAGAAGCTGTGAAAGCGTTCTCGACAGCCAAACCCATGACCCGCCGGTTTTTTCTGCGCGTCTCTTCCGCCACAATCCTGGCCGCCCCGTTGTTCCAACCATTGCCCGTCCTGGCCGTCACGTCGTGGCGGTTCTTCGACGAAACCGAAGCGGCAACCATCGTTGCCCTGTGCGAACGCATCATCCCCGCCGATGAGGATCCCGGGGCGACCTGGGCCGGCGTTGTGCAATTCATCGATCGCAAGCTGGCCGGCTACTATCATCGCTATCAGCAACTTTATCGGCTCGGTCTCCAGGGAGTGCGCGAGTCCAGCCTCGCTCTGTTCGGCAAACCATTTATCGAGCTGACGGGCGACCAGCAGGACGAGCTGCTGCGAAAGCTCGAATCGAATCAGTCGCCGGGCAACATTTGGAAACAGGTTTCGGCTACGGAATTTTTCGACCGATTGGTGGACCACACCATTCAAGGATTTTACGGCGGACCGCGCCACGGCGGCAATCGCGACGCGATAAGCTGGCACATGCTCAACCTGCCCACCGCACCGGTGCGGAGCCGACGCCCGCTCACCGCTCCCTGGAGCACTAACCCCAACGCTCCCTCCGTCTAATCGTGAGCTTGAAACATGTCAACGTGGTGGTGATTGGCTCGGGCGCCGGCGGCGGGGTGGTGGCCAAGGAACTGGCGGAAGCGGGCCTGGACGTGGTTTTGCTCGAACGCGGCCGCTGGATCACGCCGGACCAGGACCGCAAGGATGATTTGCGCAATCAGCGCACCACGGTCCTGGGTCCAAGTTGTGGTCCGGACGAAGAAAAGGAACCGCGTGTGTTCGTGAACCCAGAAGGTCGTGAACAGATCGTCTGGCCGGCGGATGGCGCTTACAACAACAACGCCGCGTGTGTGGGCGGCGGAACGGTCAGCTACGGTGCCATGGCCTGGCGCTACATGGCCCAGGATTTCCGGATGAAATCCCTCTACGGCGTGCCGGCCGGGAGCACGCTCGAGGATTGGCCGATCACCTACGACGACCTCGAACCATTTTACGAAAAGGCGGAAATCGAAATCGGCGTCTCCGGCGATGTCACGCCCGACCCATTCAAGGCGCCGCGCCGCCGTCCCTTGCCCATGCCGCCCCTGCCGGATTCACACGAGACGCAGATTTTAAAACCCGCCGCCCAACGGCTGGGGTGGCATCCGTTCCACATCCCGATGCTGCGGAACAGCGTTCCCTACGACGGACGCCCCGGCTGCATGCGCTGTCGCTGGTGCTGCGGCTTCGCCTGCGAATGCGACGCCAAGAACGGAACGCAAAATACCGTCATCCCGACGGCGCTCGCCTCCGGGCACTGCGAGTTGCGCACGCACTGCATCGCCGCCGACATCATCCTCGACACCAAAGGCCGCGCGAAAGCGGTCGAGTATTTTGACGCCGACAACCGCCGGCAGACGCAAACCGCCGACCTGGTGGTGGTCTCCGGTGGCGCCATCGAATCCGCGCGCCTGCTGCTCAACTCCCGCAGCCCGCTGTTTCCCCAGGGACTCGGCAATCGCTTTGACTGGGTCGGACGCAATCTTCAGGGCCACGCCTACAGCGGCGCGTTCGGTCTGTTCGAGCACGACGTTTACGACGACCTCGGGCCTGGCGCCGAAATTGCCATCTGCGATTTCAACCACGGAAATCCCGGTCTGGTCGGCGGGATGCTGCTGGCCAACGAATTCTGCCGCCTGCCCTATCAGGTGGCCAACATGGCGCCGCCGGGCATTCCGCGCTGGGGCAAGGCCCACAAGGATTACATGCGCACCTGGTTTCGCCGCAGCATCGTGATCATGGGCCCCTCGCAGGAGATGCCCGTGTTCGATTCACGCGTGCAGGCGGATCCGAAGGTCAAGGATTTCTGGGGCATCCCCGTGGCCCGGCTTTCTGGCGTCGATCATCCGCACAATATCGAGCTTTGCAAGTTCGCCTCTGACAAGGCCGGGTTGTGGCTCAGGGAAGCCGGCGCCATCCAGGTCACGCGGCGGCAGAAGACGCAATCCTGGCTCAGCGCCGGCCAGCATCAGGCTGGCACCTGCCGCATGGGCAACGACCCCAAGACCTCCGTGGTGGACAAGCATTGCAAACTCCACGACGTGGACAATGTCTTCGTGGCCGACGCCAGCGTGCACGTGACCAACGGCGGCTTCAACCCGGTGCTGACCATCATGGCGAACGCGTACCGCACCTCCGATTACATCAAGCGCTCGTGGCAAGGGAGAGGTTTGGGCTAAGTCATGAAAGCCGGCCGCATCCGTCGAAAATTCTGGCTGTTGCTGGGAATTCCCATTGTTTTGCTCCTGCTGGCGATACCGGTCGGGAGCATCTACTACTCTGCGGCGGGTGGCAAAGCCTGCATCCGTTGTCATGAAATCCAGCCCGCTTACGATCGCTGGATGGACTCCACCCACCGGAACGTCGAGTGCCGCGAATGCCATGGCAGCATTTATTCCACCGATGCCGGATTTCATCTCAACAACGTGCGCCAGCTCTGGCGCCACGTCCGCGGTCAGGTCCCCGAACGGCTCCTGCTCCGGCAAGAGGACATCAGCCGCGGCCTGAACGCCCGTTGCGGCAAGTGTCATCAGCAGGAATACGCCGCCTGGATCGCCGGACCGCACCACGCGACTTACGGCCAGATCTTTCTCGATCCCGGTCACAACACCAATCGGATTTTGAGTGATTATTGTCTCCAATGCCACGGGATGTACTTCGCGCACGGCATCGGCGACCTGGTCCAGCCCATTGATCTGAAAGGTCCCTGGCGCCTGGTGCCACCAGCGATCCATCCGGACGAACCGGCGATTCCCTGCTCGGCCTGCCACGCGATACACCGGCACGGTTTACCCATGGCTATGCGTCCGGTAAACGAGCAGGCGACGAATGCGATACCTTACCAGCCGTCGCTGGCGTTCTACGACCGCCGGGAACAACTGCATTTGCCGGCGGCGGTGTTGCCGCTGCCGGACATCGTTGACGGCACCCGGCCGGTGCGCGTCGCGCCCGATGCGCGGCAGGCGACATGTTACCAGTGCCATGCGCCCGATCACACGTTCCAGGCGGGGTCAGGCGACGATCGCACCTGTGTGGGCGTGCATGAAGGATTGAGTTGCGTGGCCTGTCACACCGGACACGACCAGAACGCCCGGGCCTCGTGCGTCCTGTGCCATCCGCGATTGTCCAACTGCGGCCTCGACGTCGAAACCATGGATACAACGTTCAAGACGTCCGCCAGCGGGCACAACATTCATTTTGTGAAATGCGAAGACTGTCACACGAACGGGGTTCCGGCACGGCCGCAGCGCACGGCGGCCATTCCCTGAGCCGGAACGATGTGGTGAGAAGCCGGGACTGGGCGCGCGCAGCCCGCTGGATGGTTGAGGGAGGAAATAGCATTCAACTCCGCTATCGTGCGAACGGGCATTCAACATTGAATTTTGAGTGGGAGAAGCAACGAATGGTGCTTCTTTGGCAAAAAAGGTGAGGGTGTCCGGGCGGCGGTAATTTAAACTGATTCCAGTGTCGTCAGTCGCCGGGGAAGCTCTTATAAGCGGGCCGACGTGACGGCCTTTTCGATGTCGCAGTGATTTTTAAATTGATAAATTTTTCGCCAATATGAGCACAAGACCCAAACTTACCGTTGACGCCAACGAAGGCGTCGCCAACGTCGCCTACCGCCTGAATGAAGTGATGGCCATTTATCCCATCACACCGTCATCGCCGATGGCCGAATTTTGCGACCAATGGGCGTCCGAGAACCGAAAGAATCTCTGGGGCACCATCCCGTCGATCGTGGCGTTTCAGAGCGAAGGCGGCGCCGTGGGCAGCGTGCATGGCGCGCTGCAGACCGGCTCGCTCGCCACCACGTTCACGGCGTCACAAGGCCTGCTGCTGATGATTCCAAACATGTTCAAGATCGCGGGCGAACTTGCACCGGCGGTCTTCCACGTCACCGCCCGCGCCGTGGCCACCCATGCGCTTTCGATTTTCGGCGATCACAGCGACATCATGGCCTGCCGTTCCACCGGCTGGGGCATGCTCGGCTCGGCCAGCGTGCAGGAGGCCGTTGATTTTGCGCTCATCGCGCAGGCAGCCACGCTGCGTTCGCGGATTCCTTTCGTGCATTTCTTCGACGGTTTCCGCACCTCGCACGAGGTGCAGAAGATTGAAATGTTGACGGACGACGACCTGCGGGCGTTGATTGACGACAAACTGATTGCCGGACTCCGCGCGCGGGCGATGTCGCCGGACCGGCCGGTGCTGCGCGGCACGGCGCAAAATCCCGATGCCTTCTTCCAGGGCCGCGAGGCGTGCAACAAGTTTTACACCGCCTGCCCGCAAATCGTGCAGGATGCCATGGATCAATTTGCGAAGGTGGTGGGTCGCGCCTACAAGCTGTTCGATTATGTCGGAGCGCCGGACGCCGAGCGCGTGATTGTGCTGATGGGTTCCGGTTGCGAAGCGGCGCACGAAACGGTGGATTATCTCGTCAAAAAGGGCGAGAAAGTCGGCGTGCTGAAAGTGCGCTTATACCGGCCTTTTGACACGTGCAAGTTCGTCGAGGCCTTGCCGGCCAGCGTGAAATCCATCGCGATTTTGGACCGGACCAAGGAACCGGGCGCGTCGGGTGAACCGCTGTATCAGGACGCCATCACCGCGCTGGCGGAAGGATTGATGAACGGGATCGGCAAGTTGAAGACGATGCCGAAGGTTGTCGGCGGACGGTATGGCTTGTCGTCAAAGGAATTTACACCGTCGATGGTCAAGGCGGTGTTCGACAATCTCAAGCAGAAGCAGCCGAAAAATCATTTCACCGTCGGCATCACCGACGACGTTTCCCACACCAGCCTGCCGGTGGACCCGGAATTCTCGACCGAACCTGACAATGTGATTCGCGCGATGTTTTACGGCCTGGGCGCGGACGGCACGGTGGGCGCGAACAAAAATTCCATCAAGATCATCGGCGAAGGCACGGAAAATTTTGCGCAGGGTTACTTCGTCTATGATTCCAAGAAATCGGGCAGCATGACGGTGTCGCACCTGCGTTTCGGGCCGGAGCCGATCCGCTCCACCTACCTGGTCAGCCGCGCCAATTTCGTGGCCTGCCACCTGCCGACGTTTCTGGAGAAATTCGACATGGTGAAACCGCTGATTTCCGGCGGCACGTTCCTGCTGAACACACCTTACCCAAAGGACGAAATCTGGTCCAAGCTGCCGACGCCGTTGCAGGAGCAGATCATCGCCAAGAAAGCGAAGTTTTACGTGATTGACGCGACGAAGGTGGCGCGCGACAGCGGCATGGGCGGACGCATCAACACCATTATGCAGGTTTGTTTCTTCGCGTTGTCCGGGGTGCTGCCCCGCGACAAGGCCATCGAGTCCATCAAGTATTCCATCAAGAAAACCTACGGCAAAAAAGGCGAGGAAGTGGTGGCCATGAACCTCAAGGCCGTGGACAACACGCTGGAGCATCTGCACGAAGTGCCGGTGCCGAAGAACGTGAACGGCAGCGGCGGGTTGTTGCCGCCGGTCACGTCCAACGCGCCGCAATTCGTGAAGGACGTGCTGGGCAAACTCACCGCCGGCGAAGGCGACGACCTGCCCGTGAGCGCGTTTCCGGTGGACGGCACGTTCCCGACCGCCACGGCGCAATATGAGAAGCGCAACCTCGCGCTGGATATCCCGGTGTGGGACGAAAAGGTTTGCATCCAATGCCTCAAGTGCGTGGCCATCTGCCCGCATGCGACGATCCGGGCGAAGGTCTATGAACCGGCGGCGCTCAAGGGCGCGCCGGGAACGTTCAAGAGCGTGGACTCCCGGGTCCCCGACTTTAAAGGCTTGAAATTCACATTGCAGGTGGCCGCCGAGGATTGCACCGGCTGCGCGCTGTGCGTGGATGTTTGCCCGGCGAAGAACAAAACTGAGGCGAAGCTCAAGGCCATCAACATGCGTCCGCAGGCGCCCTTGCGCGCGCAGGAGCGGGACAACTGGAATTTCTTCATCGCATTGCCCGAGCTGGACCGGCGCAAGGTCAAGACGACGCAACTGCGCCAGCAGCAGTTCATGCGGCCGTTGTTCGAGTTCAGCGGCGCGTGCTCGGGCTGCGGCGAAACGCCCTACGTCAAGATGCTGTCGCAGCTTTTCGGCGACCGCGCCGTGATTGCCAACGCCACCGGCTGCTCCTCGATTTACGGCGGCAACCTGCCGACCACGCCTTACTGTGTGGACAAGGCCGGCCGCGGCCCGACATGGAACAATTCACTCTTCGAGGACGCCGCCGAATTCGGTCTTGGCTTCCGCGTTTCGATTGACAAGCAAAAGGAATTCGCCGCGGAGCTGGTGAAAAAACTCGCGCTGCAACTGGGCGACGACCTCGTGAGCGGCATCGTCAATGCCGATCAAACCGATGAAGCCGGAATTTACGAACAGCGCGAACGCGTGGCCGCCTTGAAGCAGAAGCTGGCGAAGCTGGACGCCCCCGAGGCAAAACTGCTGCTGCCGATTGCCGACACGCTGGCCAAAAAGAGTGTGTGGATTCTGGGTGGCGACGGCTGGGCCTACGACATCGGCTACGGCGGCCTGGACCACGTGCTGGCGAGCGGGCGCAACGTGAACGTGCTCGTGCTCGACACCGAGGTTTATTCCAACACCGGCGGACAGATGTCCAAGAGCACGCCGCGCGGCGCGGTGGCCAAGTTTGCCGCCGGCGGCAAGCCGATGTGCAAGAAGGACCTCGGCCTGATCGCGATGACCTACGGCAACATTTATGTGGCCAGCGTGGCGATGGGCGCGAAGGACGAGCAGACGCTGCGCGCGTTCGTGGAGGCGGAATCATATCCTGGCCCGTCGCTCATCATCGCCTACAGCCATTGCATCGCACACGGCATCGCCGTGGACATGGGCGTGGGCGCGCGCCAGCAGAAGCTCGCGGTGGAAACCGGCCAGTGGTTGTTGTATCGCTACGACCCGCGGCGGGCGGCGGCGGGCGAGAATCCGCTGCAACTGGATTCCGCGGCGGCCAAGGCCAAGCTGCAGGATTATCTGCTCTCGGAAAACCGGTTCAAGATGCTCACCAAGAGCAAACCCGACGAGGCGAAGAAGCTCTTTGCCGAGGCGCAAGTGGACGCCGATCGCCGTTGGAAATTCTATCAATTTCTGGCCGAACGCGACACCAAGGCCGGCGCGGCCAAACCCGCGTCGCCCCAGGCCGCGGCCACGGCGGACCAACAACCGTGAGCTATTTATGATTGACGATTGATGATTGATGGTTTTTTCATCAGGCCAACGCCGGAGCAAATATGAGCCCAATCGAACTGAAAGAAAGGACCATTCAATTCGCTATCCGGGTCCTCAAATTTACCGGCGCTCTTCCGAATAAACCGTCGGGAAGAACGATAGCCGGTCAGGGGGCGCGCAGCGGCTGCTCGGTGGCGTCGAATTATCGCGCCGCACTTCGCGGGAAATCGCACGCGGACTTCATCAGCAAAATTACCACGGTTTGGGAAGAATCTGACGAAACCGATTTTTGGATTGAAGTTGCGAAACGAGCGGCGCTGGTTTCGTCGAAGCGGGTTGGAAAATTGCAGGCAGAAGCCGTTGAGTTGATTAAAATATTCAGTGCCACACGACGGACGGCCCGCAATCATAAATCGTAAATCTTAAATCATAAATATATGCCTATGGACCTGACCACGACTTATCTCGGTTTGAAACTGCGCACGCCGCTGGTGCCGTCGGCCTCGCCGCTGTCGGAGGAAATTGACAGCATCAAAGGCATGGAAGACGCCGGGGCGTCGGCGGTGGTGCTGTATTCCCTGTTCGAGGAGCAATTGCGCCAGGACCGCCTGGAACTGCACCATCACATGGAAAGCGGCACGTTCAGCTTCCCGGAGGCGCTGACTTATTTTCCGGAACCGGAGGAATACCGCCTTGGTCCGGAGGAATATCTCAAACACATCGCCGCCGCGAAGAAAGCCGTGCGCATTCCGATCATTGCCAGCATCAACGCCGGCATGCACAACGGCTCGTCATCCAGCGGCTGGACGCAATACGCCAAGCTGGTTCAACAGGCGGGCGCCGATGCGCTGGAACTGAACATCTATTACATCCCCACCAACATGAACCTGCCCGGCGGGGAGGTCGAGCAGACCTATTTTGACATCCTCAAAGCCGTGAAGTCGGAGGTCACGATTCCAGTGGCGGTGAAGCTCAGCCCGTTCTTCACCAACTTTGCCAACATGGCCAAGCGGCTGAACGAGGCCGGGGCGGACGGGCTGGTGCTGTTCAACCGGTTTTACCAGCCGGACATTGATTTGGAAACACTTGATGTAAAGCCGAACATCCTGTTGAGCACGCCGATGGCCATGCGCGTGCCGTTGCGCTGGATTGCCATCCTCTGCGGCCGTCTTCAATGCAGTCTGGCGGCCACCAGCGGCATCCATCGCGCGTCCGACGTTCTGAAAATGCTCATGGCCGGCGCCGACGTGACCATGCTCTGCTCCACGCTCATCCGGCATGGCGTCGGGCACATCAAGGTCATCGAAAAAGACCTCGTCGCCTGGATGGAGGAGCACGAATACGAATCCGTCACCCAGCTTAAGGGCAGCCTGAGCCAGAAAAACTGTCCCGCGCCCAGCGCCTTCGAGCGCGCGCAATACATGCGCGCCATCTCGAGCTACACCGTGTCGTAACGGATTTTCTCACCGCCAAGCCGCCAATCCGCCAAGCCGCGAAAAGGTAGGGCGCGTCACTTCCGCCGTCGCGGAACGCTGTGGCGGGACAAGCTGTGCGCACCGCATCCCGAAAAGAAAAAATAACCGGTCGCAAACCGCGCCGATTCCGTGGACGACAGGATGCGATTGATGTGGTCAACCAGCGTTTCCTTGCGATTGTCCATGATGTCGTGGGTGGGCATGGGCAAATATCCGCCATAGCCTCCGTCCGTAGATACTCGCTTGACAGTAATATTCAGCGTATTACAATTGAAGTATGACTGAAGTATTTCAATGCCGCATGGAACGCGCTCTGGCCAGGGAGGCCAAGGCCGTTGCCAAGGAAATCGGCACGTCGCCCGGCGAGATTGTCCGGCTCATGTTCAAGCAAATGGTCAAACGGCGGACCATCCCGTTCCCGATCCACGCCGACACGCTGGAAGACGAAATCCTGTCCACGCCCCGCCGTCGCACGGCCCTTTGGGATGAGATGAATGAAGGCAAACCCGCAGCCCGGTGAAGTTTGGTTCGTGGATTTTGGCTATGATGCCAAGCCGCGTTATTGTCTGGTGATTGCGAGCCGCACGGATGCCCGTCTGGCCGTCAGCAGTGTGCTGCAAATCACCACGCAACATTCCGGCACATCGTTTGAAGCCACACTGCCGCGCGTGCCGTGGCTGAAAGAACAAAGCTACGTCAACGCCCAAAGCATTCAACCGGTGAAATGGGTTGAGTTTGTCCGCCGGATTGGAAAATTTGAGCCGCCGGTAATGCTGGAAATCAACCGTGCCCTGGCCGCCTGGTTGAACCTGAAATAGTTTCCCGCCTGTCTCTGATCCAAATTGGAGCGCCGATTTCCAAATCGGCCCGGCCCGACGGTCGGAATTATTTTTAACCGCAGAGAATGCACAGAGCGCAAAGGTTAAACCTCGCCAGCCGTTGCCACCCATCGTGTTGAATATGTTGCTTGCGCAACTACCAACCACGGGAAATTCCTCAACAGAAGGGGCGCGAACCCAACGCACCCCTCACTAGAGGCACCGCGAAGCGCCTTGCACGAGAAGTGACATCAAGCCGCGCCCGGTTGGGCGCGTGCTCGACGCGGTCTCGTGCAATTGAAAATTCGCGGTTTTCTAGTGAGACCCGCAGCCGAAGCTACGCGAAATGATTTTGGTTAAATTTTGGTTCTGGTCGTTTTGGTTTTATTTCCGGAACCGCAGTCGTGCCGGGCCGGAGGCCGGCGTTCCAATTACTTCGGTTTCGTGACGCAGCGAGATTACGTCGCCGGCCGGTTTGGGGCAATGGGTTTTGCAGTTGAAAACAGGTTGAGAGTTGAGGGCGTAAAGCCCCGTGAGAGCCACGCTCGTTTACGGGGTTGAAGAAACGGCTCGTGAGGATCAACCTTCGCCAGGCTACGGCCCGCCAGGCGCTCGCCCCACCAGTTGGAATTCGTTGCGTTAAGAAATCTGCGTCAATCCGCGCAATCTGCGGACGAGCGGCTGGTTAAAACACTTCCGCCTTCAGGCCGGAGACGTGACGCACGGTGTGCGCGATGTGGGAAAGGGTTTTCAGCGGCAGATGCCCGCACTCCGCGTGAAACATCGGCCGCGTGGCGGAGTAAATCTGCACGAGGGGAATGTTCGCGCCCGCCGCCTTCAGTTCCTTGAGCCGATGCGCGTATTCCTCGATTTCATCGGACGCCGGTTCTTCGCCATTGATGGCCGCGAACAGGCTTTGGATGATCACCGGACGCTGGCGGGCCACCAGCAGAATGTTGGACAGCACCTTCTCCAGCGGCACATCCGACCGGTCCACCCGGTTGAAAAATGCCTGCGTGCCGCCATCCAGCTTCGCCCAGACCTCATCGGATTTCGTGAAGTGTTTCAATCCCTGCTGCACCTGGGGCCGGTCCAGCCCGGTGGCATTCGTAATCAGCACGATTTTGAAGAATGGAAATTCGCCCAGCGCCCGGATATGCACGATGGACTCGACGGCCTCGGCAAAGTTCGGCGCCAAGGTCGGTTCGCCGTCGCCGCTCAAGGCCACGTGGCGCAGCGTGAACAATTCCTCCGGCAGCGCGGAGCACCACGGACGTTCGTGCAATTTTCCCGCCAGCACGAACGCGAGCGTTTTGTGAAGCTCGGCGGCCATCGCGTCCACGTCCAGCTTCACCTCGCGCGGCGGATTCCGGCGGTCCACCTCGCAATAGAGGCAGTTGAAATTGCACAGCTTGTCCGGACTCATGTTCACGCCCAGCGACAGTCCGTGGGCGCGGGCCGAAATCACCGCATAAACAAAGCGGTTGTTGAGGAAATCGCGCGGGCAGCCAAAGGCCGTCTCCGGAATGGCAAGGCCTTCTTTCCCGTTCCCGTTGAATGATCTGGCGGCGGTCGCGTTCAAGTGTTTTTGACTGGCTGCTTCCACAATTCTTATCCTTGACATTAAGTCCGCGGCCAACCGGCCACTACACGACTCTTGGCAAAATGCCCACATTCCTTGCCCGTGGGTTGAAAGGGGGGATGTGCCGGGTGAAGAATCCCCGGCATTCATGCGGGAATTCCGCGTGAATCCGCGTTGGTCCGTTACGGGTGGCGCAGCTTGCCGCCCCGGGCGGAAGCCAGCGCGGTGAGGGTGCGCTGGTAAATCTCCTCCGGCGTGCCCTCGGCCTCGATGGTCACCAGCAGGCCCCGTTGCTGGTAAAAATTGGTCAGCGGCCTGGTGCTCTTTTCATAAACCTCCATGCGCACACGGACGGCTTCGGGCCGGTCGTCCTCGCGTTGCTGGAGTTTGGTCCCGCAGTGATCGCAAACGCCTTCCACGCGCGGCGGCAGGGCGGTCACGTGGAAAACCGCCTTGCATTTCGGGCAGGTGCGCCGGCCACTCAGGCGCGCGACCACTTTTTCAATGGGCAAATCGTAATTCAACACGGCGTCGAGCGGAATTTGCTCCTGCGCCAGGATTTTGGCGAAGGCCTCCGCCTGCGCGACCGTGCGCGGAAATCCGTCGAGTAGAAACCCGCTGCGGCAGTGGAGGCAGGTGATGCGTTCGCGGATGAGGTCGAGCACGGTCTGGTCGGGAACCAGGTCGCCGCGTTTCATGTAGCCGAGCGCGGCTTCCAGCGCCAGGCTGCGCTCGCCGGCGGCGAGGGATTTGGCGGCGCGGAAAATGTCGCCGGTGGAAAGGTGGCAGGTGCCCAGCCGTTCGCAGAGCAATTCGGCCTGGGTTCCCTTGCCCACACCCGGCGCGCCGAGGAGCACCAGACGAAACACCCGCGAGGGCAGCGGCGGGAGAATTTCGCACCTGGCCGCGCCGCCCTGGATCCAAGCCGCTCGAATTTGTTGCACACTCATATCATTTCCATGAAAAATTTAATTCCGCCACCCAGCCACACAGCGTGTTGGGAAGATGATTTTGGTTCAAGGGATATTTAAATCCAAGCCAATAAATACACTGTCTTTGCCAAAAACCGGTGAAGGGAGGCTGGAGCATGGCTTCGCCGGGGAAATCCGGCCGTCAAATCGGGGAGCCGCAACGGCGCGCCGCGTGGCAGGATTTGATGCATTAAAGCCAAACTTTGCTTTTCAGGAGGTGGCCAGTCGGCTATTAAATTGCACATGCAAATCATCGCCGCCTGTCCCCGACGGGCTTTCGCCAGGTTGCATTTGTCTTCGAATGAGCCGCACTCCTTTGAGTCGCGGGCGATGGCGATTCCACTGTTTCCAAATTGAAAGAAATTCCTTTATGAAAAATTACGCTCCAGCAGACATCCGTAACTTCGCCGTCGTCGGCCACGCTTCGTCCGGCAAGACGATGCTCTGCGAGGCCATGCTCGCGTGCGGCGGCGTCATCAACCGCATGGGCCGCATTGCCGACGGCTCCACGGTGTCCGATTATCACGTCAGCGAAAAGAACCGGCAGATTTCGGTCTCGGCGTCGCTGCTGCACACGGAGTGGGCGGGAAAGAAGCTCAACCTCATTGACACCCCCGGTTATCTCGACTTCATCAGCGAAGGCCTCGGGGCGTTGCGCGTCGGCGATTTCGCGCTGGTGGTGATCCACGCGCAACACGGGCTGGGCGTCGGCACCGACCGGGTCTGGGATTACGCGACCCGGTACGGCATTCCGAAAATGATCGTGGTGAACGCGGTGGACAAGGAGAACGTGGATTTCGACGCGGTAGTGCGCCAGGTGCAGGAACGGTTTGGCCGGCACGTCTTTCCGTTGAGCGTGCCGGTGAATCCCGGTCCCGGTTTCAACTGTGCCCTCGACGTGTTGCGCAACGAGGTCGTGACCTACGCCGCCGATTCCAGCGGCAAATACAAGGAGGAACCCGCCACCGGGGAACTGGAAACGCAGGTCAAGGAATTGCACCGCCAGTTGATCGAGCACATCGCCGAATCCGACGACGAGTTGATGAACAAGTTTTTCGATAAGGGCAGTTTGACGGAGGAGGAGTTTCGCGCCGGCATCCACGCGGCGGTGCAAAAGGAACAGTTGATTCCGCTGTTTTGCACTTCGGCGGAAAACAACATCGGCGTCGCGCGCCTGATGGATTTCATCGCCAAATACGGCTCATCGCCGGTGGACCGCAAAAAGGTCAAGGCGGTCAACGCCAACGACGCGGAGGTGGAGGTCGGCTTGGAGGATCCCGAACCGGTGCTTTATATTTTCAAGACGATGTCCGAAGCGCATTTCGGCGAGCTGTCGTTCTTCCGCGTCTATTCGGGTTCGGTTTCCACCGGCATGGATTTGTACAACAGCGACCGCAAAACGAACGAACGCATCGGGCAGATTTACCTGCTCAACGGCCAGAACCGCGAGGCGGTCAACACCCTGGGCGCCGGCGACATTGCCGCGGCCGTAAAACTCAGGGACACGCACACCGGCAACACGCTGTGCCATGCCAAGAAGGCCGTGCGGTTGCCCAAGGTCGTTTATCCCAAGCCGAACATCCACGCGTCGCTGGTCGCCAGGGTGAAGGGCGAAGAGGACAAAATCGCCTCCGGCCTCGCCGCGTTGCACAATGAAGACCCCACGTTCATCTACGTCGTGGACGCGGAACTGCATCAGACCATCATTTCCGCCCAGGGCGAACTGCACCTGGAAGTCGTGGCCGACCGGCTGCGCCGCCGCCACAACGTCCACGTGGAACTGGGCGAACCGCGCGTGCGATATCGCGAGACGATCCGGGGCAAGGGCGATTCGAAATACCGCCACAAAAAACAGACCGGCGGCGCGGGACAATTCGCCGAGGTCTGGATGCGCATCGAACCCAAGCCGCGCGACTCCGGCATCGAATTCACCAATTCGCTGGTTGGCCAGAACGTGGACCGCGTGTTCGTGCCGTCGGTCGAGAAGGGTGTCAACCAGGCTTGTACCGAAGGCATCATCGCCGGCTGCCGTGTCACGGACGTGAAGATTGATTTTTACGACGGCAAGATGCATCCGGTGGATTCCAAGGACATCGCGTTCCAGATTGCCGGTTATTTCGCCTTCAAGGAGTCGTTCCAGGCCGCCAAGCCGTGCCTGCTGGAGCCGATCAACAACGTCGAAATCCAGATTCCCGATGATTGCATGGGCAAGGTGATGGGCGATCTTTCGAGCCGGCGCGGCCGGATCCAGGGCATTGAGGCCGACGGCGGGTTTCAGGTCATCAAGGCGCAGGTGCCGGCGAAGGACCTTTACCACTACTCAAGCGTTCTTCGTTCGTTGACCGGAGGTCGCGGCGTGCATACGGAGGATTTCAGCCATTACGAGGAAATGCCGCGTGACGCGGCGGAAAAGGTGATTGAAGAGGCGAAGAAAAGGAAAGCCGCCGCCGAATCGCATTAAAGCGACCATCGGCGGCGCCGGCCAAAGCCGGCCAAAACCTGACGTTTATTGCGCCGCGACCGTGGCGCGGCTGACTGCGGAATAGAGGGCGTCCTTGAGCTTGGCGCGTTTGAACTTCAATTCGTCAATCTCCTGGTCGGTGGCAAACTCAATTTCCTCCTCGATTCGGCAGACGGCGTCGTCCAACTGGTGGTATTCCTCAAACATCTGGCGGAATTTGTTGTCGCTCAGGCGCAGGTGCCGGGCGGTTTCACGATGTTCGGGGAATTCACTCAGGAAGGGATGATGTATGTCCATAGTCTGTTTAAACTGTTCGGTTTCAAGTTTGACAGTTGACTCACCACTGCGTTTGAACTTAGCCAATAAATTTTTCCTGTCAAGCGCCTTGCCGAAGATTGGCAGGAATTTTATTCACAATTTGGCGCCTAATCTTCCGTTCCCGTGCCGGACGCCGGATACGGGCGAAGCAGCAGATGCAAAAGATGCGCTTTTGTTGGCAAAATGGATGGCGGATGCCGCCCGCTGCGCCGGGCGCAGCTTGACACTGTCCCCGGAGCGCCGAACTCCGATTCGGCAAGGTTCGCAGTGGATCGCCTGTTCGTGCCGATTCGGAGATCGGCGTTCCACTTTCCGCGATACTGCATGGGGGCAATGTCAAACTGTGCCCTTGAATGCCCGTCCCGCCTTCTTTTTCTTTTCCCCCGGCGGCCAAGCCGCATAATGGCGCCACCAACTTATGACCATTATGACCAAAGTCCCACTTTCAGAATTGACCGATCGGATGAAGCGCTTCCGGGCGCGGATGGACGCGGAGATTCCCGGTTGGGAGTTGGCCGCGTTTTTTGGCCGGGTCAACCAATACTATTTCACCGGCACGATGCAGGACGGATTGCTGCTGGTTCCCCGCGGCGGCGAAGCCGTGTTCTGGGTGCGCCGAAGTTTCGAGCGGGCTGGCGCCGAATCGCTTTTTCCCGGCATCCGCCCCATGAAAAGCTTCCGCGACGCCGTGCCGCCGGGGACGGCCAGCCGACAGGCCATCCACCTCGAAACCGAGCTGGTCCCGCTCGCGCTGGTTCAACGGTTCCGAAAACATTTCACCTGCAAAGAAGTGGCGTCGCTCGATGCGACGGTCGCCCGGTGCGGACGGTCAAGAGTCCTTACGAACTGGCCATCATGGAACGGTGCGGTGCCATCCACCGGCGCATCATGGAGGAAAACGTGCCGAAGATGTTGCGCGAGGGCATGAGCGAGGCGGAGTTTGCCTGTGAACTGTATTCGCTCCTGGTGCGCGAGGGACATCAGGGAACCGTGCGCTTCGGCATGTTCAACGTGGACATTGCCGTGGCGCAACTGGGTTTCGGGGAAAATTCGATCTATCCCACCAGCTTCGACGGGCCGGG
Source organism: uncultured Verrucomicrobiae bacterium (assembly GCA_963744965.1). Lineage (GTDB taxonomy): Bacteria > Verrucomicrobiota > Verrucomicrobiia > Limisphaerales > UBA11358 > UBA11358. The sequence continues at coordinate 159,380 of CAVUVT010000010.1, read as the reverse complement.
TGGGTGTGTGGGCATTGGTCCCGCCGCGCCGGTACTGGGCAGCCGCGACCGCAAGCTCCGGAAAGGCGACCTCGTGTTCGTGGACGTCGGCTGTGCCATGGACGGCTATCACACCGACAAAACAATGGTCTATATGTTTGGCCGGCCGCTGCCGGATGAGGTGATTGCGAGCCACCGGCGTTGCGTGGAACTTGAACGCCGGCTGGCATCGCTGCTGAAACCCGGAGCGATACCGTCGGCGATTTATGCCGATGTCATGAGAAGTCTCGCCCCGGAATTTCTGAAGAATTTCATGGGTTTTGGCAACCGGCGGGCGAATTTTCTCGGGCATGGGGTGGGATTGCAGATTGATGAACCGCCGGTGATTGCCGAAGGTTTTGACGAACCGCTGGCCGGCGGCATGGTGCTGGCGCTCGAACCGAAGAAGGGTGTCCCCGGCGTGGGAATGGTGGGAACGGAAAACACCTATCTAGTTATGCCCGAAGGCGGCCGGAGCCTCACCGGCAGCCATCCCGGCCTGATCCTGGTTTGACTATTCACTGCATTTGATCGTGAACGGCGACTCGGGAGCCGTTGTGACGAAAACGTAACTGGCCTGATTGAACTTTTTGGAGGACAGCACGTCCAACAGTCAAAAGAGGACAAAAGTGCATTATGAAATCAATAATCACGACGTACCCCGATTTTCAATCTCTGCCCAAAGGGATCAGAAAGATGCTGGTGGCATCGCAAAGTTTTTTCTTTAGTGAGGCCAATTCCCAGATGCAAAAACCCAGGATTGCTCAAGCAACAAAAAGTGGAGCCAGCTGTCAGGATTGAACTGACGACCCACGGTTTACAAAACCGTTGCTCTACCGCTGAGCTAAGCTGGCTTTAAAACTTCGGAATCCGCCACAGAACCAATAAAATCAAGCCTTCCAGCAACGCCTTCGTTTATACCCGAACCGGCAGCAAGATGCAAGGCGATGCAGAGATTTGCATTGAAATGGAGCGCATCTCAGTTTTTATGCACTTGGAACCCGCATCTCATTAACACCCTGCTTTAGCGGGGTGTTCAGCCAAGGGAAGGCCCGCCAACCGCTTGAGCGGTTTCCCGTGTGCCGATAAACCGCTCAAGCGGTTCCGACCCCGCGACACCGGAAAACACCCAGCTAAAGCAGGGTGTTAATGAAAGGGCTGTAAACACAGAGGTTTTCAACGGCGGACACCCCCCTCAAAAACTGAGATGCGCCCTTGATGGCGGACGGCCAAGGTCCACCCTTGACTGGAATAGAGTACTCTTTACACTTTTCCGGTCTGCGCGAAGCCCTTTTTAATCAGCATGCGTTTTGAATTCTATGAATAGTCGTTGGGCGGCTCTCGTCGCGGCATCACTGGTGGCCTTTGCCAGTATCGTGATCACCTGGCAGGTCAGGCAATCCAATCGCGGGGACAACGGACAGTATCCGACCCTGACACAATCCTTTCTTCTAGGGAAACACCTGTCCGGCATTACCAATGTCGTGGACCGGGGCTGGGCAAATATTGCGGCCTCAGGAACGGGCTGGTATTTCGATTTGGTCCTGCCAACGAACGCGCGTGTTTTCATGACGGACATGACCGGTCCCACCAACTACAGCAAGCTGGGGTATTATTATTTCATCACTTATTATCTCTTCCCGCGTGAAATCGGGGTGAGTGTGGATCAGCCCACCCGCATGGCCTACAATGAATTTCTGGGAAGAACCAGCGAGTCCGATCAAGAAATTCTTGCCCACGGATTCGATGTGCGGATTGACTGTACTGCCGGGTCCCAATTTCACATGGCCGCCCTGCGGGACCTGCCCCTGAAACTTCCGGCCAATCCGGCCTGGTTTAACTCCCGCCATGACACCGCCATCGCGTTTCTGCTTCCCTTGTTGACGGCGCTGGCGGGGCTGTGGCTGTTTCGCTTTTTTTTCCCCGGTTTGAGTGTGCAACTGCCGTTGGTGGAACAACTGGCGTATGGTTTGGGCCTGGGCATGATGGCCGTGGCGGCGCTGACGCTGGGTGTCAAACTGTGCGGTTTTTCGGGACGCGGCTTGATTTTGTCTGTAACCGCACTGGGCAGCCTTGCGGAAATCTGGCACCAGCACAAAACGCTTTGGGCCAAGATGGCTGGCGGTGGCTGGAAACTGGTTAAGAGTCCCCTAACCCTTGTGATTTTGGTGGCCGGGCTGCTGGTGTTTCTGGTTCTTTTTCGTCTGGCCGGATTACAGGGGCTTATTGATGGCGATGCGATGCGGTGGATGGTCAAGGCAAAGATGATACACCTCTACCACGGGAGAGAGCTGGTGCAATGGTTTTCCAACCCGCGCCTGGCGCATACACACCTTGATTATCCCACCCTTGTCCCCTCGCTGCACTCAGCCACGTATGACTCGCTCGGGCATGCGGATGAATTTGTCACCAAGTTCTGGCCCGCCTGGATGCTGTTGTTCCTGATCGGTGCGCTGGCCTCTCTCAACCGGACGCCGGCGCGCATTGCCCCCGAACCCAGCAAAGTTGGAGCGCGGCCGGCTGTCCAGCGCCAGCCGCAGCACGTGAAAAAACTCCGCGGCATCAGGCGTGCTCCCACCGGCCAGTTTTACGAAGCGGCTGCGGCTGGTCCGCGACCCAGCCGCGCTCCGGGGGCGGTGCGCGCCGGCGCCCCCCCGAATCGTGCCGGGATCAATTGGCGGAACGTCTCGTCATTCGTTCTCCTGGGTTTGTTGCTGTTGCCGGTTACCCAAAAATATGTCCAGTGGGAAGGCAGCACCCTGCCGATGATCTTTTTCACCGTTCTGGGCTTCGTGCAATGCGCTTTCTGGCTGGTCGAAAAAGACTGCGCCCGGCTTGGGCTGGGGCTGACACTTTTGTTCGGAGCGGCCATGTCAAAGTTTGAGGGCTTCATTTTTCTGGCCTTGGCGGGTGGTTGGCTGCTGCTGTTGCCTGCGGCACGGCCCCCATTGAAACTATTGCCGCGCTTCTGGCGGTCCGTGGCATTCTGTCTTCTGGCGGCTTTCCCATTTCTCTGCCTGCGCCTTCAAATACCCACATTGAATTACGAATCGAGTTTGATTAGCCACGTCTTGCACCACCCAGCCACCCTGTTTTCAACCCTCTCAAATTGGGCCCGCCTCTTTCAAATCGAGCTTGTGCGATTGTTTGTGAATCCCGACTTTGCAAACTGGAATGGTGAAGGCGGACGGCTTCACTGGATCGGCAGATGGGATGGTCTTTCGTCGTTGTATAATCATTCGACTCTCGGTCTGGCCTGGTTTTGCCTGCTGATAACCGTTGCGCTCTGGTTTGCCGTTCCCGCCCGGCGCCAGGTCATCGTCTGGACACTCGCGATGCTCGTCGGCGCCACGGTCGTGTTAAGCGGAGTGTTTGTAAGTTTTGTCAGCCTCCAAGGTTTAAGCGAAGTGATTGGTTATACCAATGATGATGCTGGCGGACGCTATCTCCTCCCGGTGCTGTTGGCCTGGTTCGCCACCGTCATGACCATGTTTGTTGCTGACCCGTCATCGGCCACCACTGCCGGCCGGAGCTTCCCGCTGTTGAAAAACGGTTACTGGTTGGTGGCCGGCGCGCTTTTGATCGTGGCTTGGGGAGTATTTGTCCTGCCCAAAAATGAATCCGCTTCGCCGAAGAACCCGTTGCCTGACGCCACGGCCGCAAATTCCCCGAACGATTCCGAAGCCAACCCGCCCGTAAACTCCGATCTGCAAACGAGAACGGAACTTGCCCGGCAGCTGGAGCAGGCTGGCAAGTTGGCCGAGGCTCTGCAAGCGTTTCGCGAGGCGGTCCGCCTCTATCCCAACGACCCTCATGCGTTAAACGATCTGGCCTGGCGCCTGGCCACATATCCCGGGCCGGAATTGCGCAATGGCCGGGAAGCGGTGCAGCTTGCCAGCCGGGCCGTCGAGTTGACCGGCCAGCAGCAACCGATTTGCGTAAGAACCCTCGCTGTCGCCTATGCCGAAGATGGCCAACTTGACAAGGCCATCGAAATGGCCAGGAAGGCGCGCACCATCGCCTTGCTGATGTGCCAGTTGGAAGACGCCGCGATAAGCGAACAATTGTTGAAACAACTATACGCCGCCACTGGCTCGACAAACGAACCACCTGCCGGGAAAGACAAGGGCGACTCGGATGGAGCCATCGCCTACAACAACCGCGGCAATGTCAACCAGGCCAAAGGCGACTTCGACGGAGCCATCGCCGACTACAGCCGCGCCATCGAACTCGATCCGAAATACCCTCACGCCTACAACAACCGCGGCAATGTCAAGCAGGCCAAAGGCGACCTGGACGGGGCCATCGCCGACTACAACCGCGCCCTTGAACTCGATCCGAAATACGCTTATGCCTACAACGGCCGCGGCAATGTCAAGCAGGCCAAAGGCGACCTGGATGGAGCCATCGCTGACTTCAATCGGGCCCTCGAACTCGATCCGAAATATACTTATGCCTACAACGGCCGCGGCAATGTCAGGCAAACTGAAGGCGACTTCGACGGAGCCATCGCTGACTTCAATCGGGCCCTCGAACTCGATCCGAAATTCACTTACGCTTACAATAGCCGCGGCTTTGCCAAGCAGGCCAAGGGCGACCTGGAGGGAGCCATCGCCGATTACAACCACGCCCTCGAATTCGATCCGAAATACGCTTACGCCTACAGAGGCCGCGGCTTTGCCAAGCAGGCCAAGGGCGATCTCGACGGAGCCATCGCTGACTATGATCGGGCCATCGAACTCGATCCGAAAGACACCTCTGCCTACAGAGGCCGCGGCCTGGCCAAGCGAGCCAAGGGCGATCTCGACGGAGCCATCGCTGACTTCCGTGCCGGTTCAAGGCTCGATTATCTCTACGATGCCTTCTTTGCCTGGATCACCTTGACCGAAAAGGGGGACCCGCCGGGGGCCAAGGCGGAACTTGCCGCAGCGCTGGACCGGCGCGGGAAGGCCGGCTCCAACGAATGGGAAATGCAGCTTGGCGGGGCACTGCTCGGCCAGGTGCCGGAAGAAAAACTTCTGGCGTCGGCGAAAGCAGGCCAGAACCAGAACGAACAGGCCGGCCTCTGCGAAGCGTGGTATTATCTCGGTATGATGAAGTTGCTGGCCGGCGACCGCGATGCCGCCGCGAGCTGTTTCAGACAATCGCTGGCCACGGAACGGAAGGATTTCATCGAATACTCCGAAGCGCAGCGGGAACTGCGGAAACTGGCCGGCAAAGGGTAACCAGCCGCTCCGCGAAGCGTTAAGCGACAGGCATGGGGTTTCGGTCTGACGCGCTTCACGGTCACACCAAAAGATTTTGCGCCAACCCGAAATGGCTGTCCCTGTAACCGCGTTTCCTGTCTGGCTTGCCGGAACATCGTCCGCCAATCGCCAGTCAGGATTTCAAAATCACTCGTTGCCCCAGTATATTTTGACGTGAATGATGCCGATTTTGACCGCTTCAACGGGCAATGACGGACTGAGTTCCAAGACCTTGATGTGGCCCGGTTTCACAAATGGCTTGAGCGCGGCAAAGTTGACCGTGCCGGAGCCAGGCGCGGCATGATCGTGCGCGGGAAACTGCACGTCATGAACATGAAATCCGGCCAGGCGCGCGGCGAGCGATTCCAGATGCTGTGCGTGGTGGAGAAAACCGAGGTTTTCCTTGATTTGCGCGTGGCCGGTGTCGTGCCAATAAACCACGTTCGGACTGTCAAACTCGCGGAAGAAATACTCGAAGTCGCTTTCCAGCGGAATTTCCTCGAGCGCCTGCCGGTTTTCAATGCCGAGCTTGAGGCCGCGCTTTTCGGCTTCGGGCAGAATTTTGCGCAACGTTTCGTAAGTGCGCTCAACGGCTTTTCCCTTGTGGGCTTCGCGTTTGGCGGCGGCCTCGGCGCGGAGTTTTTCGTATTTGGGCGATCTTTCCCGGTCGCGTTCAAGCATTCCGGTCAGTTTCTCGGTGTAATCCTTCAAGTCCATGCTGCCGAGGTGCAGCACGACAATCGGCGCCTTGACGCGTTCGGCCAGTTCAAAGGTCTTGAGCGTGTGCTTGAGCGCCAGTTCGCGCTGGCGCGGCCGCTCGTCGGAAAATTCGTAGAGATTCGGCGAGGCATGATTCACGCCCAGCGGCAGCGGACAAAAATTATGGAGGCTGGAAATTTTTATCTCGCCCGCGTCCACGGCTTCCAGGATGCCGGGCAGGAGACCGAGCCGGATGCCGTGGCTGAGTTCGGCGTATTCAAAGCCGAGGTCGCGGATTTCGCGCAGCATGGCGCGGCCGTCCGTGTGGCGTTTGGAATTCCAGCAGGTGGAAAGCGAATACATACGCGGCGGTTAAAATAAAAGCCCGGGCACATCGTAGTCGGATGCGCCCGGTTTTGGAAATTACAAAATTACAGGTCGGCGTAGCGCGCAGTCAACATCGCGGAAAAGCGCGCGGCTTTTTCCTTGCGGCGCCGCTTTTCACTCGGCTTTTCAAAATGCCGGTGATTGCGCACGACCTTGAGGGTTCCTTCGCGGTCAACTTTTTTCTTCAGTCGCCGCAATGCGCGTTCCACTGGTTCGCCTTTTTTTAATCGTATTTCGGTCAACGCAACTCACTTCCTTTCCGGGGGCGAGAAAATCCGCTCACGGGCGGGGCTCGCAAATGGGGGCGTAGTATGGTTCTTCCGCCGCCGTTGTCAATGCGCAAAACAGGCGCAAAAGCGGGCATTGCTTTTGCCCGCGACGAAGTTATTCTGGCCCCATGATTAAAGGGAAAAGACCGGCCAAACCCGCCGATTTGGAGTTGCAACGCCGCATCCAGGAACTCATCGCCTTCAAAGGCGGCGGCCACAACGAAAACGAGGTCGCCGACATCGTCGAAAACGCGCTCAAGCTGCTGGCCGACGTGGAGGAGACCGGCGACGTGCGCGTGATCCAGACGGCGCTGCGCGAGTTGCGTTATGCCTTCCGCCTCTTCGCGCCGTATGCGCGCGTCCGCAAGGTCACCATTTTCGGCTCCGCGCGCACCCAGCCGGACCAGCCGGAATATCAGCAAGCGGTGGATTTCGGGCGCAAGATCGCCAAGGCCGGTTTCATGGTCATCACCGGCGCCGGCCCGGGCATCATGCAGGCCGGGCACGAAGGCGCCGGAACCGAGAAAAGTTTCGGCGTGAACATCCGCCTGCCGTGGGAACAGGCCGCCAACCCCGTCATCGCCGAGGACAAAAAGCTGGTGACATTCAAATACTTTTTCACCCGCAAGCTGATTTTCATCCGCCACTCGGACGCCATCGTGCTTTTCCCCGGCGGCTTCGGCACGCTCGACGAGGGTTACGAGGCGCTCACGCTCATGCAAACCGGCAAGGGCCAGCTCATGCCGCTGGTGCTGGTGGAGCCTCCCGGCGGCACGTATTGGAAGACGTGGGATAAAAACATCCGCGAACACCTGCTCCGCAACCAGTTGATTTCGCCCGACGACCTGAATTTTTACCAGATCACTGACGACACCAACGAGGCGGTGAAAATCATCACGCGCTTTTACCGGAATTTCCAATCCACCCGCTTCGTGAAGGATTTGCTGGTCATCCGGCTCAAAAACGCGCCGACGGATTCCGCCCTGGCCGCGATGAACGAAGACTTCGCCGACATCATCAGCGGTGAACCCATCAAACGCATCCAACCGACGCCGGAAGAAGTTGAGGGCAGCGACAGTCTGGACTTGGCGCGCATCGCCTTCGGCTTCAACCGTCGCGATTACGGCCGCCTGCGGCAATTGATTGATGTGCTGAACGGGTTGTGACGGTCACGACCTGCTCAAACTGACACCGAGGTTCGACTCAACAACCTTGTCTTGCAATCCATGTTCAGTTGCTAACCGCCTCACCTGTGTTTTGAGTCCGGCAGTAGCAGCCGGCGCAATTACTGTTTTCTCAATGAAGTCAGACAAATCAACTTGCAACACTTGACCGTAGAATGGATTTTCTTGCTCACATTCATAATAATCCTGTTGGTCAAAGCATACGTCTTTTTCTGGAAATTTTTGCAATATAATTCTAAACTCATTCTCCCATATGAATGGCTTTCTGTCTTTGTGCATGAACGGAAACAAAGAATTGCCCTCCATGATCCAAGTATTCTTAAAATCAACGTAGCGAACTTTTGCGCAAAAAATACAAGCGGTGTAGCGCGCAATGTTGTGGTAAGTGGTTTGCACTGCTACGCCTCCTGAAATGCTGGCATATCGCCGCCAACTTTGAAGGGACTCCCCCTCATCCGTACGCCCGCAACTAACATAATTCGAAGCATAGCGCACAAACCTTGGTATGTTTACAATTTATGGAGGAATTTCCAAGCGCGAGTTTTTGTCGTTTTGAATTTAGGTGTTGTATCTCGAATTTTTGATTTAGATTTGTCCGTGTGGCGGTTCTTTAGTATTATCCTGCCGATTTTGATAATTCAACTGCTACGATTATGACCATCTGCGGCGGGTGGTCGAGGTGTTGAATGATTTGTGAATATCAATAACTCATGAAAAAACTCGTTTGTTTTATTCTAGTTGTCGGAATTTTTTCCGGCTGTGCTTCAATGAGCCTGTGGACCGCTTCGACACACAAAGATGAATTTACTGACAGGGTCACGAAAATGGTGACGATTGTTGGAGCAGGCGGCATTTATTCGGTCGGTAAATACTATCCCCTTGTCGGCCTCGACGGGACAAACATTGTTGTCGGCGTGCGAAGCGGCGGTTCTTACCGAATGCCTGTAGGCACGGTTCAGATTCGCGTGGACGAAAATCCTGCTTGGACAATTTCCCCGGATGAAACGCCAGTTTATCTTTCTCCGGCGTTGCCGCAAACCACTGGAGTAGATACAAACTTGCAGTCGGGCATGATGTCCAGCATGACCAAGATTATGTCGCCATTTACTGCCACAACCGGTGATAAGGCTCATCAAATCCTCACGCAAATGATTCATGGGAAAATCGTCCGTTACCGAACGGTTGGCTTGAATGCCGCAGCTTCTACCACCGGTGAAGTCAAAATTGACCAGTCGTTTTTTTCAGCTCTTAAGGAAATCGGGATTGATCCTAGTAACTTTTAACCATGAATTTTCTGGTCACCGGCGGCGCGGGGTTCATTGGTTCGCACATTTGCGAACGGCTGCTGCGCGACGGCCACGCCGTCTGGGCGTTCGATGACCTCAATAATTTCTACGACCCTCAACTCAAACGCCGGAACCTCCGCGACATCCAGTCGCTCGCCCCGTGGAATAACTCGGCCAAGGATCCCGCAACGGCAGGCAGCCCGGCCTATTCCACGGGGCGAGCCAAGCCGTTTGAATTCGTCCATGGCGATCTGACCGATCGCGCCGCGCTCGACGCCCTGTTTGGCAGCGTGAAGTTCGACCAGGTCATCCACCTGGCCGCCCGCGCCGGGGTGCGGCCCAGCCTCGAAGAACCGGCACTTTACCAGCGCGTCAACGTCGAAGGCACGGTCAACCTGCTCGAAGCGGCGCGAAAAAATCGCGTAAAAAAAATCATCATCGCTTCGTCGTCGTCGGTCTATGGCGTGAATTCCAAAGTGCCGTTCAGCGAAAGCGACCCGATTTTTTCCGCCATTTCGCCCTATGCCGCGAGCAAGCTGGCTTGCGAGTCGCTCGGCCATGTTTATCATCACGTTTACGGCATGGACGTAACGATGCTCCGCCTGTTCACCGTCTATGGCCCGCGCCAGCGGCCCGACCTGGCCATCCGCAAATTCGCCACGCTCATTCATGCCGGCAAACCGGTTCCGGTCTTTGGCGATGGCGGCATGGCGCGCGATTATACCTACATCACCGACACGGTGGACGGCATCATCGCCGCCACGCAAAAGGACTTCGGCTTTGAAATTTTCAACCTCGGCGAATCACAAACTGTCAAGCTGGGCCGCCTCATCGAACTGCTCGAAGCCGCGCTCGGCAAAAAAGCCGTCATTGACCGCCGGCCGGTGCCGCCCGGCGACGTGCCGGTCACGTTCGCCGACATTTCCAAGGCGCGCGCCAGGCTGGGCTATCATCCGCAGGTCAAAATCGAGCCGGGCATCAAATTATTTATAGATTGGTTTCGGAAAACGGTTTAGACTCCCGGCATGAAATCGGAAGCGCCGTTTACACGCCCCCCGTTGCAGGAAGCTCTCGACGCCTGGAAAAAGGCGCTCGCCGAACGCGGTTTCGCCACGGACATCATCTGGATTTTCGCGGAAAATCTTTGCGTTGAAAAATCGCGCACCGAGCCGGGCGGCTTTCACTTCGGTTTTCAAACCCGGTTCACTCCGCCGCCCGGGGATGCGCTCGACATCGCTTTCGACCATTTTTCCGAGTCCAGCAAACCGGTGGTTTTTTACCGGCTCGGCGAACGTCCGGGCAAGTCCGTCTGCGCTTTGTTGTGTGATTCGTGGTTTGAGCACCGGAGCGATGCCGACGGATTTTTGCGCCGCGACGAATGGCGCATTTTATTTTATCCCGGCCCAAAGGATGAAATCGAGGAAGTTACCGATCTGGCCCGCTGGTTGCGGCGCGTCAAACGCGACCGCGCGTTTCATGATCTGGATTTTTGCATGGCACTGGAGGCGATTGACGAAATCAAGATTTACGGTCGTGTGCTCATGCCTTATGAGCGCCTGGCCGCCGCCATGCTGGGCCGCCTCCGCCGGTTTTTGGGACAGCCCGCTTGACACCGGACGCCCCGGCGCGTTTTTTTGCTGTCAAATCCCAGGACAAATCCTGTCCTGCGCGCCTTTTCTGCGTCATCTTTTTGTTCATCCTCCGCCGATCTCCGGTGGCCCGGTCCATGCTCGACTGCAAGGCATGACTAAAATTGCTTACAACGTGAGCAGGAAGAGCCATATTTTTAATACTGCGCTCGTCCCGGCCAACCACTCGGAAGAAGCCCGGTTTGGCCCGATTGATGGGGCAGTCATTATCTTCTTTCTCCTCTGCGTCGCGGGATTCATCTGTTTCCTCGTGGCCTGAAGGCTTCGGGAGGGGGTGAGATCGCGGAAGATGCTTGCTTCGGCCTGAAAAATGGCCGCCGGCGGCCACATAAAAAACTGTCCTTTCATCAGCGTGTCGTTACACAATTCCCGTGATGAGGCTGCCGGAAGCCAAGCGTCGCCAACTCCGTTAAAGAGTGGTTGCATTTTCGGCCGGGCCGTTTCATGTTTAAGCCATGAGTGCGCTCGAAATTCAGCGGATGCCCCGTCAGGAAAAGTTGCGGCTCATGGAGGCATTATGGGCTGACCTGAGCCGGGACGAAGCCGAGGTGGAATCTCCCGCTTGGCATGCCGACGCCTTGCGCGAAACTTCGGAACGCGTGGCGCGCGGTGAGGAAAAGATTTTGGACTGGGAACAGGCAAAAGCGGAATTGCGGAAGGGCGGAAAATGAGTCTTCGCATCCTCGCGTCTGCCTTCAACGATTTGGCGGATGGCCGGGATTTTTACGAACGGCAGAGCGAAGGGTTGGGCGGTTATTTTCTTGATTCACTTCTTTCGGATATAGATTCGCTGGTGGCTTTACGCGGGAACCCATCGGAAGGTTTTTGGCTTTCATCGTTTGCTATCCAAGCGATTTCCTTATGCCATTTAACTACCAATTTGACAAACAGGATGTGGTTGTGCATCGCGTGCTGGATTTGCGTCAGGACCCGCGAAAAATACGCGCCGCGTTGAAATCGGGTTGACGGCAAGCCAAAAAGGGTTTTCTTTCGCCTCGCCTGCGCACATCATTTCCGCGTGACACAAGCCGAAGCCAAAAAACGCCACGCCCAACTCGCCGACGAAATCCGCCGCCACGACCGCGCTTACTACGTCGAAGGCCGGCAACTCATCACCGATCACGAATACGACCAGCTTTTTGGCGAACTCCAGAAACTCGAGAAGGATTTCCCCGGCCTCGTCACGCCCGAATCGCCCACGCAACGGGTCGGCGGCGCGCCCAGCGAAAAATTTGCCCGCGTCAAACATCTTTTGCCGATGCTCTCGCTCGACAAGGTCGCGGCCAGCGATCATCCAACCAAGGATGAAGAACCGGACCGCGACAAACGGAATCGCGCCCAGGACGAAAACACGCTGGCCGAACTCCGTGCGTTCGACGCCACCATCCGCAAGCACCTGGGCCGTGACTGCGTCGAGTACATCATCGAACCGAAAGTGGATGGCGTGTCCATCAGCGTCCATTACCGTCACGGCAAACTCGCGCTCGGTGTCACGCGCGGCGACGGCACGGAAGGCGACGACATCACCGCCAATCTCAGGACTGTCCGGGGCATTCCACTGGAATTGAAACTAAAAAATCCGCCGGCGTTGCTCGAAGTCCGCGGCGAGGCCTACATGGCGATTGAGGAATTCGAGGCCATTAACGCCAAATTCGCCGACGCGGGAGAAAAGACATTTCCCAACGCCCGCAATGCCACCGCCGGCACGCTCAAGCAATTGGATCCACGCTTGGTCGCACAACGCCCGATTCGCGCCGTGTTTTACGCCACCGGTGCGGTTGAGGGAATCGAATTCAAAAAACACTCCGAAATGCTTGAGTCGCTCGCCCGATTCGGGTTGCCAACGCAAAAACTGTGGTGGGTTTGCGACGGCATCGAGGAAGTCCTGAAAATTTACGCGGACAAGGTGGTGGCGCATTACGACGAAGACCGCGACCTGCGCCGGCAATTGCCCTACGAGATTGACGGCATCGTGCTCAAGGTCAACACGCTCGCTGACTGGCCGCGCATTCCCGGTCGCAGCCGCGCGCCCGGTTACGCGATTGTCCACAAGCCCGTGCCGTGGATCACGCCCGCGGAAACCGTTTTGAAGGCCATCACCGTCCAAGTCGGGCGCACCGGTGTGCTCACGCCCGTGGCCGAGTTGGAACCGGTTTTCGTGCAAGGCTCCACGATTGCGCGCGCCACGCTCCACAACGAGGACGAAATCCGCCGCAAAGACATCCGCATTGGCGACACCGTGGTCATCCGCAAGGCCGGGATGGTCATCCCGGAAATTTTCGAGGTGGTCAAAACCAAGCGCCCGCCCGGCGCGAAGGAATTTGATTTGTTCCAGCACGTCGGAGGCAAGTGTCCGGCGTGCGGCGGAACCATTGCGAAAGAAAAGGTTTCCGCCGGCGACGCCGAGGAAGTTGCCTGGCGCTGTGAAAACATTGCCGGGTGCCCGGCGCAACTCACGCGGCGCGTCGAGTATTTCGCGCAGCGCAAGGCGCTCGACATTGAGTCGCTCGGCGACATCGTGGCTGAAAAACTCGTCGAACGCGGTCTCGTGCAGGAGCCGCTCGACCTGTTTGACCTGAAACTTGAACAGCTGGGCAAACTGAATCTCGGCACCGACGACGAGCCGCGCGTGTTTGGCGAGAAGAACGCGACCAAGGTTTTGGAGGCTCTCCAACGTGCTCGGACCGCACCGCTATCGCGCTGGATTCTAGCACTCGCGATTTCCGATGTTGGCGAAGCCACCGCCAAGCAACTTGCCGCCACACACGAGTCGCTCGAAGCGCTCGCGCACTCGGAAGTTCTGCGCGACATCCGCGACCTCGGTGCGAAGGAAAGCGAGCGTGCCGAAATCAGCCCACGTTCACGTAAGAATCCGCCCAAAAACGAAGCCGAAAAAGCCGTGCGGGAGCAGCGCGATACGGTCCTCAAGGGAGAAATTGCCGCGATTGAGGCACGATTGGAGGCGGGTGGTTTGAAAGCCAGATTGCAGGAAGTCGGCCCGGTGGCGGCGGCGAGCGTGCTGGATTATTTCGCGTCGCCCGCTGGGAAGAAGGTTTTAGCCCGCATCCGCGAATTGAAAATCAAACCGGCAAGTGAGAAGGCCGCTATTGCCGCGGCGGCGGCGGGAATTTTTGCGGGAAAAACGTTTGTGCTGACCGGCACGCTGCCGACGCTGACGCGCGAGGAAGCCACGGCCAAAATTGAAGCGCTCGGCGGCAAAGTGACCGGCAGCGTGAGCAAGAAAACCGATTTTGTGCTGGCCGGCACTGAAGCCGGTTCCAAACTCGCCAAGGCGCAGGAATTGGGCGTGAAGATCTTGACCGAGGCAGAATTTTTGAAAATGTGCGGGGACGCATGACGCACAGGAGCGCGGGCGTTCAGCGCCGTAGGCGCGGTATCTTTGTAGATGCCAAAACCCAAAATCAAATCCAGCCCCATCGGGGCGATATATTCCGTCGGTTTCCTCGGCGATGTCGCTCCTGACGGAGCTTTGTCCGTTTTTGAATTGTGATTCTACAAAGATACCAGCCCTACGGGCTTTAGGGAAACAAGCGAGTGTTTACTTCGAATTGATCCCATCCAGCCCCGGCGAGTTTCGGATCACGAGATTGGTGACCGCATCAAACGTAGCCGCCTCAACACCGGGAGCGAACTGCGCCTTGAAATTATCCACTTCCAATCCGTTCACGTCCGAACAAGCCATCGCGGGCCGCAAATCCTCGGTGTCAAAACCCACATTGATATTCGCCAGTTCCAGGTTACGGACGTGCCGGGCAAAAACGCCGTAGGCCGGCATCACGCCAATCTTGCCGGGTTCGGGATAACCGGTGCCGAGTTCCGGCGGAATCCGCGCGGCATTTTGCTTCGTCCCCCCGCCCTTGAAGATCAACCGGATGTTGTCCAGCCGCACGCCTTCAATCGGTTGTTCGGGAATACCGGTGATCTGGATGCCACTCATCGGTTCAATGCCGGTTGCAATGACGTCGGAGATGAAAATGTTCCGGGCGCGGCTCGGCGCCGTCACGTCGGGACCGCGATTGCGGCTGCCGGTGGTGACGTAAATGGGATACCCGACGACGTCCATCATGGTGAGGTTGTTGATGGTGATATTTTCCATGATGCCGCCGTCCACTTCCTCCAGCGCCAGGCCGTGGCAGCCGCGAAACGTGCAATTGGCGACGGTCACGTTGCGAAAACCGCCATTGGCCTCGGTGCCGAATTTGATGCGGCCCGTGCCGCGCGCCGGTTTCATGGTGCCGTCGAGCAGGGTGCCTTCCTGAAAACCGGAGACCTGGCAGTTCACAATCGTCAGGTTTTCCGTGATGACGTTCCGGCCCAGGGCAAAGCTGCTTTTTGGGCACAAACCGTCGTCGCGCGGCGAATTGATCCGGCAATTGGACACGACGCTGTTGCGGCAGCAATCAAGGTCAATGCCGTCGCGGTCGGTGTCCATCGTCACGTTGTCCACCGTCAGGTTGTCGCAACCGGTGACGAGGATGGCAAAGTGGCCGCCGTGGAAAATCGTGATGTCGCGCAGCAGCACGTTGCGGCACAGTTTGAGCGCGATGGCCTTGTTGCCGAGGCGGGAGGGCGGAAAATTGGTTTCCAGTTGCGGCGTGCGGTTGGTCGGGCTCCACCTGGAAAATCCGCTCATGTCGTCGAGCAATTTATCGTCGCGCACCAGGCCGCCGCCGTTGATCCGGCCCGGCCCGGTGATGGAAACGTTCGTAAGGTTTTCGCCCCAGATGAGGCTGTTGTGAAAATACGTATGCCCGCCGTCCTGATACGCCTGACCGTGCCAAGCTTCCGTCGGATCGTAAACATTCATCGCCTGTGGCGCGCCGAGAATCACGGCGCCGGCGTCCAGATACAAATGAAGGTTATTGGTCAGGTGGATGCTGCCGCACAGATACGTGCCCGCCGGAACAAAAACTGTTCCGCCGCCCGCAGTGGAGGCGGCTTGAATCGCCTGGTCAATGGCAGGGCTGTCCAGATGCCTTCCATCGCCAATGGCGCCAAAGCTGCAAACGTTGAAAATCGTTTTGTCGTCCGGCGAGGCAATCGCCGACGCGAGAAAAGAAAAGGAAAGGAAAATGGCGAAAGCGTGAGTTTTCATTTTTCGATTCTGGCCAATTCGTCCAACGCTGGCAACCCTTGACGAAGTTTGCGCAGGCTTGGGCCTTGTCCCGCGCGGGACAAGAAAAATGGAGCGCACCACCACCCCAAAAACGTTGCGCGGAATAAATTTTGCCGCTGCCATGTAACTTAAGAATCCCCCGTTACGTCAAGTATGGCAGTATGAATACAAAACATCTCAAAACCGCCGCAAAAACTGCGGTTTTTGTCACCATTCTGGCCTGCGGTATGAACCTGCGCGCCACGACACCAGCAACCACGCAAACATCGGGCGGCTCCGTTGCCGTTCAGAATCAATTCCAAACCGTGGCGTTCAGCGGCTCGGCGGAAGCCGGGATGCTGCAAAACGCTTACCTCATTCTGTCCACCGGCGATCACGATTACAAAGGCCATCGCGTGAGGGCCATGCACCAGATTGAGGCCGCCGCCAAGTTGCTGGGCCTGAATCTCAGCGGCGATGCCAAAGACAAGCAGCCGCAGCCTTTGTCGGACGCCAAGCTGCGCGAAGCCCAAGGATTGCTTCAAAATGTGCTGGGCGCCGCTGAAGTCAAAAACCAAAAGCGCGTCACCAAACACATCAACGAGGCCATCAATCAAATCAACATCGCCCTGTCCATCCAATAACCCCGGCGGCGCAGAAGCGAATTGTTGTTTTTTTCCACTGGCGCGGTGGACCCGCGCCAGTTTTTTGCCGCTGGATGCCGGTTACGGTGACACCACACGGTAGAAACGCAGGCGATAGTTGGTGGCCGTGCGGTCGGTGAAGACGAGCGAGAAGTTGGTGGCGTTGTAATTGGTCAGATCGGTCCACACGATGGGGGTGGCGGCCAGGTTGGTGGTGGCTTGAACCCGATAAGTGAAATTGGTCTGGAACGTCAATGTGAGGACGAAGCCGTTGGCACGCCACGTCAACGGCCCGGTGAATTGGGCGGAGGGTGCGGGTTGATTGGTGGCCAGCACGGCCAGGCTGAATTCGCTGGTATCGCCCGTTGCCGCGGTGGCGGTGGCGGTGATGTATTGTCCGGCGTAATTGCCACTGCTGTTGGTGTAGGCGAACGACGCGTTGCCCGAACCATCGGTGTTCACGCTGACGGTGCCGAGATAGAACTGGCCTTCGCCGTAGCCGCTGGGATCTGGAGCGATATTGCGATAGACATCAATGAAATAGCCGCGATTCGCCAGGCTGTTGAAATTGCCCAGGATAATGGTGCTGCCGGAGTAACCAAAGGCGTTGGTGATGACGGGATAATTTTGCATGTTGTTCGGGCCGACGAGAAAGCCGGTGTGGTTGGCCGCGACGGTGGCGTTGCTGAAATTAATGCCGAGAAAACCATTGGTGAAGATGGAATTGCCGCGAATGGTGTTGTTGGTGGTGTTGGCGTTTAACAAAAGGACGCCGGGTCCTCCGGAAAACGCAATCACATTGCCCGCGCCCGCGCCAGTGCCACCGATGACATTGTTGGTCGCGCCAAGTTGCAACAACAAATTCGCATATCCGTTGCCGAGCGCGTTGGTGCCGGTTAGGTCGGCCCCGATGATATTGCCTTGAACCAGATTGCCGGCGGTGCCGGCGTCGGAAATGTAAACACCGTAGCCCCAGAAGCCGGAAATGAGGTTGCCCGCCCCGGCAGCCGTGCCGCCGATGGTGTTGTTGTTAGCGCCGCCGAAGATGATGACGCCCGTGAACGCGCTGCCCACGGCATGCGTGCCATCCGGGGTCACACCGATGTAATTTCCCTCGACCAGGTTGCCGGTGGTGGCCGGGCTGGCAAGATAAACGCCATAATAGTTGCCGGAAATGACGTTGCGAGCGGCGGCGACCGTGCCGCCGATGATATTGCCGGGGGTGCCGTATGGCAGGTAGATGCCGGCGAGGGTGTTGGGGATGGCATTGGTACCGGTGATATTGGTGCCAATGTAATTTCCCTCGACGAGGTTGCCACTGGTGCCGGTGCCATTAAAAAAGACTCCGGCGGTGGTGTTGCCGGAAATGACATTGCGCGCGCCGGCAACCGTCCCGCCGATGGTGTTGCTTTGCGCGCCGGCAGCAAGGAGCACCCCGCCAAGGGCATTGGCGATGCCGTTGGTGCCGCCCGCGCCCAAGCCGATGAGATTGCCCTGGACAAAATTTCCGGTGGCAACGGGATTCCCGATGTCGATGCCATAATTGCCATTGCCGGAAAGAACATTGTCGGCGCCGGCGCTGGTGCCGCCGATGACATTTTGGGTGCCGCCAAAAAGGGCGACGCCGCTCAACCCGTTGCCAAGTGCGGCGGTGCCGGTGGCATTCACGCCGAGGTAATTTCCGGAAATGACATTGCCGGTGGTGTTGGTCAGGAAAATGCCATATTGCGAATTGCCGGAAAGGATGTTCCGCGCGCCGATGCTCGTGCCACCGATGGTGTTGCTGCTGGCGCCGTTGCCGATGAAAACGCCGCTGTCTCCGTTGGCGAGCGCGTTGCTGCCGCTGGCACCAGTGCCGATGAAATTGCCGAGGACAACATTCCCAGTGGTGTTCGAGTCGGTGATGAAAATGCCGTATTGCGAATTGCCGGAGAGGACATTGGTGCCGCCGATGATGTTCCGGCTGGCGCCGCTGGCGACGAGGATTCCCTGATACGCGTTCGGCGCGGGATTGGTGCCGGTCGGGTCAACGCCGAACCAGCAGCCGGCGATGTTGTTGTTCGTCGCGTCGGCGTATTCCAGCGTCAGGCCGTTCCAGTTGAAGCCCGAAAAGGAAATATTTTTCAACTGATTGCCCGACGAATAAACCAGCACGGTGTCCGACGTGAAGGTTTCCGGCAGGATTTGCGAAGCATCCACGACGATGAGCGGCTTGCCTGCAAAGCCCGGCTGCGTGGAGCCATCAATCACCATGCCGTTTGCAACCAGAGTCGGCAGTTGGCCGGTAAGATGAATGTTGTAAACCCCGTTGCTGTAACCCGGATCGGTGACGGGAATATTGAAGCGGACGACGGAGCCGGGATGATCGGTCGCGTAATAAATCGCCGCGCGCAAACTGCCGGGGCCGACGTCGGCGGTGGTGGTGACGACGTTGGTGAGCGGCACGGCGGGCGGGCCGTAGAGATAGGCCAGCGCCGCGCGGTCGCCGGGGCTTAAACAGTAATTGCCCATGCGGTATTGATAGCGGGGAAAGTTGGGTGGCTTGGGCTGTTGCGTGGCCACGACGGGATTGGTGGAATCAAAATCCCAGCCGAGGTGCATCACCGACTCGTAATCGTAATTGCCATTCGTGACGGTTGTGAGATCCGGAGTGAACCAATAGATGTTGCTTGGCTCATCGGCAATGTTGTTGGTCAGGACGGCGATGTAATTGGTCGCGTCGGGCCGGATGTTTTCGTGGTTGAAGCCGAACGAGTGGCCCATCTCGTGGCAGACCTGCGCGCGGCTCAAGCTGGAGACGGTGACCAATTGCGGGCTGTAACTGGCGCCCGACACGAAATCGAGAAAATTGGTGTTGTAGGAGAAAAGAATCCAGTTGGCCTGATTGGTGTGCGGAACGAACTTGACGTTGGCAGCCAGTTCCCATTCACGCAGGCCATTGAGGTAGGTGTTTGTTTGTGCGGCGGTGAGCGTGTTCGTGAACTCATACGGCACGATGCCGCCGGGCCAGGGGACGTTCGCGGGCGAGGTGCCGGCATAGAAATTGCCGGCCGGCAACGGGGACGCAGCCCACATCCATACCGCACAGGAAAGCCAGAAAAAAATCCGGGTTCGCCGCCGGATTATGCCATGACAATCGGATTTCCCCGCCATCCTCGAATCACCTCCTTCCAACATTATAAATTATATGAATAATAATTGCAAGTAAAAGTTATACGATTGGGCGGCGAAACCATGGTAGCGTGAGCAGGAAAATGGATTTTGTCCCGGCCAGCGAAGAAGCCGGCCCCAAAATGTCTTTGTTTTCTCTCGTAGCAGCCGGGGTAACGAAGCTCAAATTCCCTTGGAAATAATCTTTCGTTCAGAGCCTCCTCACGTCGGCTGCTCCTTCATTAACGCGCTCCTATGCCAGCCGGTGACGGAATTCCGAGCAGGCTTTCATCACGTCGGTCGCGTTCAAAATCGCGGACACCACGCAAATGCGCTTTGCGCCCGCTGCCAAAACTTCATCCACTCTTTGCAAATTGATGCCGCCGATGGCGAACCACGGAATCTTCACGTTCGCCGCCGCCCAGCGGACGTATTCCAGCGTCACCGGTTTCGCCTTCGGCTTTGTGCCGGTTCTATAAACCGGCCCGATGGCAATGTAATCCGGTCCGGCCGCCAGCGCACGTTCTGCCTGCTCCGGCGAGTGTGTCGAAAGGCCGATTCGCACTCCTGGTAGGGCGTGCTCCCCGAGCGCGCCGACCCTGCCAAAACCAGATGGACGGCTCGGCGTGCCGTCCCTGCCTTTTAACTCCGATACATTTTTATAACCCGCGTCGAAAAAATCCTCCTGGCCCAGATGACAAAATTCAGCGCCGGTTTCGCGCGCGATGTCCGGATGGTCGTTGATGACCAGTCCGACATTCGCGCGACTCGTGACGGGCAAAATCGCCTCGGCCATGTGGCGGATTTCATCCGGTGTGGATTTTTTGGCGCGGAGCTGGATCAAATCCGCGCCGCCATCGCAAAGTTGTTGCGCGAAGACTTCCGGCGGGCGGCCATGGAAGTAGGCCGTGTCAATGAACGCGTAAAGCCGGCAGTCCGCGAGCGGTTTCATTGGGAATGATTTTACCACGAAATACACGAAATACACGAAAGAGTTTGAAGGCTATCGGGTCTGTTCAAACGCCATCCGCCAGAACCAGTCGCTGCGCGCAGCCAACCTGACCAGTGCGTTTTGGAGCGGCGGCGTCAGCACGAACCGTTGCAACCATTTGGCCCAGGCGAGCCGCCGCGCAAACGCGGCGTCGCAACCGCGGGCGATTTGGGACCGGGTTTCGGCCCAGGAAATTTCCCCGCGACTCCACGCGGCCAGCGGTTCGATGGCGAGTTCCGCCGATTCAAAGGCCATGGACATTCCGTTGCCGGTGACGGGCGGTATCATGGTGATGGCGTCGCCGATGCAGCAATCCGTGTGCGTAATCGCCCGGTATGGCCGGAGCGAAAGGCCGGCGACGGCACAAAATGAGTTTTCATCGAATACAGCCGAAGCCAGCCGCTGGTGCAAGGGCGAACCGGTTGATCCGCGCATCCATTCAATCCGGTTTTGCGGCCCGGCACTTTCGCGGGCGCGCCGGCGGAACAATCCGCAAACGTTCACCCTGCCGCCGTTAACCCGGCATAAACCGACGTAGCCCCGCGGTGAAACGTGCATTTCGAGGTCGGCCATGAGCGGAACATTGCGCGCGTGCGCTTTCAATCCAAACCAGCGCGCACCGTTCACGCCCGCGTGCGAGCGCCGGCCCGTGGCGCGAACGACGCCTTCGCCGGTATCTTCGTCGCTCCGACGTTTGCCTTCCAATAATTCACCGCCGAGTGCGCGGAATGTTTCCGCGAGCGTGGCGTCCAGGGTGAAACGCGAAAGGCAGATGGCGGGTGCCGGCAGCGGTAGCGGCCCGGTGGATTGCGTGGTCGAAGAAAAGGCCGCGGTGCCTGCGCCTACCGCGCCCGCGCGTTCGAGCAAATCGCGCAGACCCAGCCGCGCGAGCGTTTCCTGGCCGCGCCCGCAGATGAACTCGCCGCAGACGCGATGGCGCGGATAATGCCCGGCCTCCCACAAAACCGCCGGCACATCGCGTTGACGCAGGCCGATGCCAAGCGTCAACCCCGCGAGTCCGCCACCGGCAATCGTAATGGTTTTCATCGCTGCCATTTTTATCCAGTCCGTTGCGCAACGAACAAATGGCTGAAAGGCCCGGCGCGCCGCTCGGTCAGTTGCCAGCCGCCGTCTGCCGGCCACAGCGCCGAAAGTTCGTTGTCTGAAAACCCCGCGCGGATGCTCACCGCCGCGTCGTGCCGCGTCACGCGGCTGCAACCAATCACCCACAGCAGTCGGCTGCAAAATAACGGCCGAGACGCGCGGTGCGGCTCGATGGCGATGAACCAACGAGCCCGCCCGGCAATCATGCGAAACAAATCGGCCAGCCGTGCGTCATCGAAATGGTGCAGAAACAAATTGGCGATGACGATATTGGTCGCCGCTGAAACCTGCGGCCAGTCAAAAACGTCCGCGACCACGGCCTCCGCGCGCCACCCGAGCGACGCGAAGGCGGCCAGCGTTGGCGGTTCCGCAATTTTCTGGCGGTCGAGCAGCGTGACCTTTACGTTATTCCACGTGCCCGTTGTTCGGAGTTCCGGCTTTAGCCGGTTCGGGCCGCCTGAAGGCGGAACTCCAAACGATGAGAGCCGCTGCGCGACGCGCAGCAGAAAATGTCCGTCACCGGCGCCGAGTTCGGTGATTTGTTTCGGGGCCGGGTCGTTCAAGCCGGTTTGCAGCGCTCGGGCCATGATGGCGTGGTTTCGCATCCAGGCGTTGACCCGGCGCAAGTCGCGGCGTGAGCGGACGGCGCGCGGGTCGTTGGGTGGCAACGTGTCGAGCAATTCCGGTTCGATGATGCGTTTCATTTGTAGCCGCGTTTGTAAAAACGCGGAAAGCCACCGCGCTTTCACAAGCGCGGCTACAGATTTATTTCACCTCCAGCAACGCGCCGTGGCAACTGAACCCCGCGCCAAACGCCGACATCCACCAAAGGCCGTCGGGCACGGTGTCGCGCAACGCGCGTTCGAGCACGAAAAAAACGGTCGGGCTGCTCAGGTTGCCGAATTCGCGCAACACGGCGGTGCTGTGGCGGATGTCGGATTCAGTCAGACCAAGCTTGTCCCGCAACGCGAGCAGCACGTCGCGTCCGCCGGTGTGCAAAATCCAGCCGGCAATGCGGTTGCGTTTCACGCCGGCAACGGCGAGCGATCCGGCAAGAAGTTTTGCGGCTTCATCACCGGCGATTTGCGGGATTTGCGGCGACAAAATGTTTCGCAGCATCCCGTTTTTCTGTTCAAACCGCAGCGTGTCCCGTTTGTCGGGAGCGAGGCGCGACGAACCCCATTTCCATTCAACGCGCCGGCGGTCCGGTCGCGGTTTGTTCGCCAGCACCGCCGCGCCCGCGCCATCGCCGAACAGACAGGCGCTGATGAGCACGCCGGGATCGTCGTCGAGATAAAACGCCGCGCTACAGACCTCGACGCAGATGGACAAAACGTTTTGGGCGCGACCGGCGGTGAGGATGGCTTCGGCGGCACGCAGATTCGGGAGTGCCGCGCCGCAGCCCTGGCCGACGAGATCGAGCGGAAACACGTCCGGACGCAGACCGAGCCGTTCGCTGACGTAGCTGGTGAGGCCGGGACACAAATAGCCCGTGCAGGTGCTGATGAGCACGGCATCAATGTCACCGGGTGTGCATTTCGCGTCCTTCAACGCGCGTTGCGCGGCCTTGGCGGCCAGTGCCGGTGCATGCCGGGCGAAGCGGGCGTGCAGCACGTCGGGCGTCAGATTGAAAACCTCGGAAATCGGTTCCAGCGCCAGGTGACGGGTGGCGATGCCATTGTCGCCGCAAAGCACTTTTCTGAGAATGGCGCGCGACCGCGGCGCGAGCCGGGCGAACGGCGCGGATTTTTGCAGCGCATCCCAGCCTTCGCGCTGGGTGTAGCGTTGGAGCGGGGCGGCGACTCCAAGCCCGATGATGAACATAATTCAGTTTAGCGCGCGTTTCGTCTGTGCGCCACTTCATTGAATTGGAGGCTGGAGAAAATCGTTTGTTCCAACCCGGACTAGGTAGGGCGCGTCACTCCGTGCGCGCCGTTTTTGGTGGGGCGAGCGTCCCCGCGAGCCGGCTCGTCAGTAGCCTCGCCCCACCATCTCAATAAACCAGCACCAGCACCGCCGCATTCTGCGCCGATTTCACCACCTCCTCAAACTTCCGGTCAGCCGTGACCGGCGATTTGAGTTTGGCCGAAAGGGCGGGCACAGATTCGAGGAAGCTCAACAACAGACTGCTCTTGACCGCGTAATTCATCCCGCCTCGGCGGGACCCCGCTTGCCGCCAGCGCCGCCGACGCACACGGTGGCCGTGCGCCAGCACCTTGGCCGACACGATGCCGATGACGTTGCCCCGCTCATCCACCAGCGCCCCGCCTGAATTGCCCGGCTGCACCGGCGCGCTGATTTGAAAATAGCGCGGGTCATCCCCCGGTCGAAGTTCGACTTCCCACCAGCGATTTCCCCCGTGGTGGCCGTGCGCCAGCACCTTGGGCGCGAACCCCTGCAAACCGATGTCGGGAAAACCGACCGTCGCCACCGTGCCACCCAGAAGCCCCGTGCGGCTGGCGGCAATGGGCAGCGGTTTGAACGTTTCTTCATTCTTCATTCCGCCTTCTGCATTGGCTTTGAGCAACGCCAGATCATTGGCCGCATCCACCTGAACCACTTTGGCGTCAATCAAACCCGCGCCCGTGAGCAAACGAACCTTCGTCGCATCCTTAACCACATGATAATTGGAAATCAAATAACCATCGCCCGTGATGAAACACCGTGCCGGTGGGGCCTATTGAAGTTAAAATTGAAAAAGCTTCTTACCTTTGTTGAACAAGGTTCCAAAATTCCAGTTCCCTATTCAAGAGGCGTTCGATGTAAGCAGGATTGCGTGGGACTGGAATGAGTATTGACGGACAGCCCGGCCAGTAACACCAAAAGTCAAGTGAATCAAGACCTGTGACCGCCAAAACGTGCTGCATCTGTCCATAATAGTAATCGGGAACGGAACCAGTTTGAGCAGCCGTCCGATAGGCGGATTGTCCGCATTTGATTTCAACGACTGCATCGTAGTTGATAGCAAAGCCGTCGAGACTCGCTCTCAGCCAGTCGTAACGTGTGCTTTGAAGGCAGACGGGGCACACGTCTCTGCCAGTTTTGGCGATATAAAGCCTACGCGCCTCGGGTTCAAGTTCGGTGCCACGGGCCATAGCAGCGTTCTGGCCGTAATCTTGCGCTGGGCCACGCTTCTCGTTTAGTAACTGCGCGGCACTCTTAAAACGGTTCTCGCCCATGATGGTCGAGGCGTCGGACGCACCAATTCCGTTGTGACGCCATTCTCGCCACTCGGTTGTGCCCTGTTGCAGTTCAACAATTACATAATGATTCGATTGCATCTGGAAGCTTTTGAATTTGGGAGCATTTTCACAAAGACGAGCCGTGTTTTGCGCTACTTCGTAGGTGTTACCAACTGGATGTAGCAGCTTGTCTATTAGTTCGCTAGCAGTTTGCTGAAAAACCCAGCGATTTTTGCCTGAACTGTATTTCGATCATGGTTAATTCTATTTCAGGTCGCTGCGGAGCGCGAATCTTTGTTCGGCGGCGGTCCCGGTTGACTGCTTTGAGCGGCTCTTTCGTCCGATCTGAACAGTCCACTGACCAACCGCGTCCTTCATCCGGCCTGCAAACTCATTCCCAGATTGGCTATCCGCAGCAAATTGTATGTCCCGGCCACGAAATAAGCCCAAGCCTGCGTCCGCTCCACTCCGCGATAGCGGCTGCGCCTCAATCCACCTACCATTTTCATCCAGCCAAAGATTTCTTCGACCCGCTTGCGCAAACGTTGGCTGGTACGGTAACCGGTGCAACTGGTCGTGCGTCCATCCAGTCCCGAAACTTCAATTCCTTCCTTGCACGCCGTATGCGGCGAGATTTCCCGCTGGCGGCACCCGGCCACAAATTTCTTTTGGTGATACGCTTTGTCCGCCCCGAGGGTCGTGATCCTGGCTTCGTGCAATTCCCGATGTTCATCCACCTGCGCCAGGGCTACGGTCGGCTCGTCCTGGGCAATGGGATTATGCACCGTGATGGCTGCGCACAGTCCATGCCGGTTTTCCATCAACACCTGCGTCCCAAAACACAGTTTGCTGGCCTGTCCGTTGGCTTTCCGATACAGCACGCTTTCCGGATCGGTCGTGCTTTGATGCGTCGCATTACGCCGCTGCTCCCCGTGGAAGTTGATCGTCGGATTGCCAGGGTCGTCATCTTTGGCCGAGGCCACTTTGGCCCCGTCTTGGCCATCCTTGCGCACAAAGCTCTTCAGACTGGCCCACGCTTCGATGAGCGTGCCGTCGGCCGTAAAGTGCTGGTCACTGGTCCAGCCTTCGGTCCGCGACAAATCATAGACCTCCACGAAAAACAGCTTCGCAGCCTCCACCGAAAGCAACCGGTCATAATTATGGGTGAACACCGTCGGATCGAAACTCCCTTCGTCCAGTTCCCGGTCCAGAAACCAAAGCCACAGAAGATTGTAGGCCAGTTGCTCGCAAT
Source organism: uncultured Verrucomicrobiae bacterium (assembly GCA_963744965.1). Classification (GTDB taxonomy): domain Bacteria; phylum Verrucomicrobiota; class Verrucomicrobiia; order Limisphaerales; family UBA11358; genus UBA11358. The sequence continues at coordinate 133,203 of CAVUVT010000010.1, read as the reverse complement.
ACAGCCGCTCACTGCGCACCGAATAGAGCGCCATCAGAATCCGGCTCTTGAACAGTTGCTCCGGCGGAATCGAAGGCCGTCCCTCACCGGCATACAACTCATCAAACAACGGCGAAAGTTTCGCCAACACCTGGTCCACTCGTGTCTTGATCCCGCGCAACGGATGGTCCGCAGGCACCCGCTGGTTCAGGTTGATCGTCGTCAGAAATTCCGGTTGTGCTTGAGGTTTTCCACGCATGATTCTCTGACCTATCCCCTTCGCCGCCATTCAAACTTTCTGCGAGTTTTTCAGCAAACTGCTAGCCGTTTGGCGCGTAACGTTCGATGGAGGATTTGCTCCAAGAGCGCGAATATACTCAAGCTGTCTAGTCGTTGGCTGATGGTATAGCTCTTCCTTGAGTTCTTCGGCTTCAGAGGCAGTCATCCCATACCGCGGTGTTCCACCAAGCTCGCGGATGTAGTCAAGCACACCTTTGCTGGCAGGCACGTTGTCTCGCATACGATTCACTGCCTCAATGCGTTTTGCTTTTATCGGATCCCGCACTTGTTTCGGCAATACTCGCTCAATGGCTAACTGCAATTCCAACGCAATATCAATCTCTGGAATTGTTCTCGTTGTTAGTTCGCCACAAGCCAGAACTGCTCTTGCCGTTTCTAATAGAAAGTTAAAGGCTGGTATTTCAGAATTATTTTTCCCCTCTAACCAGGCAACCAGCTTGCACGCAGCATCATCGGCGACAAAGCCATCCTTTTCTGTTTCAACCAACAAGGCAATTAGTTCTTGAACAACTGGCTCGTCGCATTGAGCTTTGGTTAACGAAATCCTTTGTGAACCATGCTCACTTGCGACGTTTCTCAACTCGTCTTTCAACTCGTTATACTTCTTCCAACATTTATTGATATGAGCTTCATTCAGCTTGATTTGGCTATTTTCAGCTTTCTTTTCCAGTTTTTTCGCTTTTATGAACGCCTCCAGCGTGGCCGGTGTAAAGCGAACGCCAGTTTCAGGATTCATCAATTTGAAACGTGGGTCGGCGATGTAGCGCCGGGCGTCATCAAGACTCATGGCCATGTCTTGGTCGCCTCCATGGTATAATTTGGCAGCCATATCATCATTTTGGCGTTTGCCAACTGACCTGATTTGATCTTCAGTCAAGTCCGGCGCGCTGGCTACAGGATACTCGTCGCCCACACGCTCCTGTAGAATTTCAGAAGTTCCGCAAAAAAAACCTTCGCGTCTCGCGGTGTTTGGGCTGGTAACAGAAGATGGCAATTTGGGTGGAACTTTTTCAGCCTGTGAAATTGATATGGAGATTTTTGTTTCCAAACCGCAATGTGGACACGGCACGATGCTGTTTTCCTCCGCAAATTCATTCGCATCAAACTCAATGTGTCCGTCGCAATGCTGGCAATCGCAAACAACATAGCGGGGCGCAGGTTGATTGCTGGACTGGCTCATGGTTACAAATTACTGGAATTCAACCGCCAATTGCCCCAATCGTCCATCCCAAAATGGATTCAGGAAAAGAGTTCCCGTCCGTCCCGCCTTGCGGGACGCGACAAGTTGCCGGTGCGGAATTCGGAATGCGGCGGGCGCGACAAGTCCGCCTTCGGCGTAGCGGCTTTCGGGAGAAAGCCGCCATTTGAAATTCCCGCGGAAGTTTGCGGCGCTCTGCCGAGGCGCCGCCACGGTCACACGATATTTGCCCGGCAAAAAAAACGGCGGCGGGGAAGTTTCCACGCCGCCGGGTGTGTTGGTAAAATTTTACTTTAAACCAACGAGATAGCCGAAGCGTTCGCGGAATTGTTCCGGCGTCAGTCCCACCACGCCGGCGCATTTGGTGAGCTGTTTCGGGTTCTCGAAATCCTCGCGTTCCAGCCGGATCATGTAGGCGCAGGCGCATTCGTAGGCCTCGCCGTCCACGTTGACCTTGCGGTTCTGCATGCGGCCGGTCTTGGGGTCGAGCATTTTGTCGAACGGCAACGGGTTCATCTTGCCGTCCACGAAGCTGATGATGGCGCCGTATTTTTCGGCTTCGGGGGAAAGCAGGAATTTCACCGCGGCATAACCCAGGTCGCGCGTGTATTCGGCGTCGAACGGGATGGGGTCGGCGCAACGGAGCTCATAGCCGAGGTCCTTGTCAATGAAGGTCATCTTGATGCCGAGTTTTTCAAGGCGCTGGCTCAAAAGCTCCTTCATCAGGCGGCCGAATTCAATTTCGCCGAGGCGCAAATGGCCGTGCTCGTCGCGGACCACCTTGCCAAAACGTTCGAGCTGGCCTTCCGGCAGCGCCTTGACCAGTCCCTCCTCGCCCATCGCTTCGATGAGGCCTTCGGCGAGAATGGCAATGCCGTATTGCGAACCTTCGGCCCGGCGCTTGATGATGGAGCCGATGATGATGTCGCAAACCTCGTCCACGGTAACGGGCCGGTTGCGGAATTCCTCCGGAATGATGGCGAGCGTGGCGGCGGCGGCCTTGGCGATGCCGAGCGCAAGATGCCCGGCCGCGCGCCCCATGCTGATGATGAGATACCAGCGCGAGGTGGTGCGCGCGTCCTCCATCAGGTTGCGCACAATGTAAACGCCGTAGTGGCGCGCCGTTTCATAACCGAACGTCGGCGTCGAACCGGGCAGGGGCAAATCGTTGTCAATCGTCTTGGGCACGTGCGCGACGCGGATTTTTCCATTGCTTTGTTTGGCCACGACGCTGGCGGAAAATGCCGTGTCGTCCCCGCCAATCGTCACAAGGGCGGTGATGCCGAGCTTTTCAAAGACGCTGAAGACATTTTTCATCTGCTCCGCGGACTTGGTCGGGTTGGTGCGCGCGGTGCCGAGAATCGAGCCGCCCCGGATGTGAATGTCCTTCACGTCGCGGATGGACAGCGGGCGGCAATACTGCACCTCGCCCTGCGCCAGCCATTTGAAGCCGTCGCGGAAGCCGATGACTTCGTATCCCTGGTTGATGCCTTCGATGGTGGCGGCGGCGATGACGCCGTTGAGGCCCGGAGCCGGGCCGCCACCAACCAAAATTCCCAATCTGCCTTTGTTCATTAAATTATTCTGTTGATTGTAAAACCGCAATCGCAACAGGATGCCTGGCACCGGAAAGAATTCAATTCCATTCTTGCCATAATCAAACCACAATTTGCCGGAATGAAACCGGCGATTTTTCTCGACCGCGACGGGGTGCTGATTGAGGAAAGGAATTATCTGCACCGCGTCGAGGACGTGGCCTTCCTCCCCGGCGTGGCGCCGGCGCTGAAGCGTCTCGCGGACGCCGGATTCAAACTGTTCATCGTCTCCAACCAGTCCGGCGTCGGGCGCGGCTACTTCACGCTTGCGGACGTGGAGCGCGTGAACGAGCATTTGCGCCGCGAACTGGCCCGGGCCGGCGTGCGCCTTGAAAAAATTTATATCGCGCCCGAGGCGCCCGGCCAGCCCAGCCGCGGCCGCAAGCCGTCGCCGCAGTTTTTGTTCGACGCGCGCGATGAATTCGGCGTGGATTTGGCGCAAAGTTTCATGATCGGCGACAAGTTGATTGATTTGGAATGCGGCTGGAACGCCGGAGTCCAGGCAAGTATTCTGGTCCGCACCGGTTACGGCGCAAAACTTGAACAGAAATCGCCGGAACCACTCAAACGGGCGGTGATGGTGGACGATTTGAACGGCGCGGCGGACTGGATATTGAGGCCGTTAAATGAGTGATTGGTTAAATCAGTAATTGGTCGCAACGTGACCGTAATCTGGCTTGTTTAACCAAACACCCATTTAACCATTTAACGAATTACAAACACATGTGCGGCATCATTGGATACGTCGGTAAAAAGGCGGTTTCGCCCATCCTGCTCGAAGGATTGCGGCGGCTGGAATATCGCGGCTACGACAGCGCGGGCGTGGCCGTGCTGGACGGCGACGAACTGCTCGTGCGCAAGAAAAAGGGGAAAATCGGCGAAGGCCTCGCCCGCCTCTTGAAATCCCAGCCGGTCGCGGGAAATCTCGGCATCGGCCACACCCGCTGGGCCACCCACGGCCCGCCGTCGGATATCAATTCCCATCCGCACCTCGATCAATCCGGCCGGATCGCCGTCGTCCACAACGGCGTCGTCGAAAACTTTGACGCGCTCCGGCAAAAGCTGCTCGCCTCCGGCCACAAATTCAAATCCGGCACCGACACCGAAGTGCTCGCGCACCTGATTGGCGATTATTACCAGAAATGCCGTAGCCGCCGATGTGAATCGGCGGACAGTCCGCGCTTTGACAAACGCGGCTACAAGACCAATGGAAACGACCTCACCCAAGCGGTTTGTGACGCCCTGCGCGAAGTCATCGGCACCTACGGCATTGCAGTGATTTGCGCCGACCAGCCCGACACCATCGTCGGCGCCCGGCGCGGGTCGCCGCTCATCATCGGCATCGGCGCCGGCGAAAATTTTCTGGCCAGCGACACCAACGCCATCGTCGCCCACACTGAAAATGTTGTTTACCTCAACGACTACGACGTGGCGACCATCACGCCCGAACGCTTTGATGTTTTGAATCTGGGCACCGACACCGCCAGTGTCCAGGTGAGCAAGCTGGAATTCAGCCAGGAGGACGCCGTTCGCGGCAAACACGCGCACTTCATGCTCAAGGAAATATTCGAGCAGCCGCGCACCGTGGAAAACGCCCTGCGCGGCCGCGTGGACAACGAGGGCGCGACGGCCAGATTCGGCGGCCTGAATCTCACGTCCGCCGAGTTGCGTTCGATTGACCGCATTGTCATCGCCGCCAGCGGCACGAGCTGGCACGCGGCGTTGGTGGGTGAATATTTGATTGAGGAACTGGCGCAGATCCCGGTCGAGGTCGAATTCGCGCATGAATTTTGTTACCGCAACGCGCCGCTCGAAAAAAACACCGTCTTGCTGGTCATCTCGCAGTCCGGCGAGACGGCGGACACGCTCGCCGCGTTGCGCGAAGCCAGGCGCCGCGGCCACCGGGCGCTCGCCATCGTCAATGTCGTCGGCAGCACCGTTGCGCGGGAATCCGACGGCGGCATTTACATGCACGCCGGTCCGGAAATCGGCGTGGCGTCCACCAAGGCGTTCGTATCCACGCTCGCGATTCTGGCGCTGCTGGCGGTGCATCTGGGCCGGATGCGAAATCTTTCCGCCCGGCGGGCGCTGGAGATTCTGCACGCGCTCGAAGCCGTGCCCAAGCAACTCGAATCCATCCTCGCGCAAAACAACGCGTTCAAGAAGCTCGCGCGCAAATACGCCAAGGCCGACAATTTCTTTTTCCTCAGCCGCGGTTACACGTTCCCGATTGCGCTCGAAGGCGCGCTCAAGCTGAAGGAAATTTCCTACATTCATGCCGAGGGCTATTCGGCGGCGGAGATGAAGCACGGTCCGATTGCGTTGATTGACCCGCAGACGCCGACGGTTTTCCTTGTGCCGCAGGATTCGATGTATGACAAGACGATGGCGAACCTGGCGATGATTCGCGCACGCAAAGGCCCGATCGTCGCGCTGGCGACCGAGGGCGACAAACAAATCGGGAAGGTGGCTAATGACGTGATTTACCTCCCGAAGGCGCTGGAACCCATCTATCCGATCCTGGCCACCGTGCCGCTACAGTTGTTTGCGTATCACATCGCCGTCGCGCGCGGCTGCGACGTGGACAAGCCCCGCAACCTGGCGAAGAGCGTAACGGTGGAATGAAAAGGAAACCCTGTTGCTGCCTTGGCGCTGATGAAACCATCGTGCGCCATTTCCGAATCGAAGATTTCGACGCGGTCATCGCCTTGTGGCGGCGCACCGAGGGCGTGGGGTTGAACGAGTCAGACACGCGCCGCGCCATCGCCGCGTTTTTGCGACGCAACCCGCGTTTCAGTTTCGTTGCGGAAAAGAATGGGCGCATCATTGGGGCCGTGCTGTGCGGTCACGACGGACGGCGCGGCTATCTGCATCACCTGGCGGTGTCAAAACGCCACCGGTGTCGTGGCCTGGGCCGACAACTCGTGAATGCCTGTCTGGCGAAACTCCGCAGGGCCGGCATCCAAAAATGCAACATCTTCATCTTCGCCAACAACGCGGAAGGGATGAAGTTCTGGACGCATACCGGCTGGCGGCTGCGGACGGAATTGCGGCTGATGCAAATCCGCCTGGATGACAGAGGTGAAGCAGGAAGAAACTGCCAGTGCTGAAAGGTTTTGGCGGTTCAAAAACCTTTTTCAACTTTGGTTGTCATTGACACGGCCCGGTTAAAGCAGGAAGTTAAAATCGTGTGTGATTACAGATTACAGCCATGAAAGCCGTTGCCATCAATGGAAGTCCGCGCAAGGGCGGGAACACTGAAATTCTCCTGAACAAAGTGCTGGCGCCGCTGGCCGCAGCCGGCTGGGAAATCGAGTTCATCCAGCTTGGCGGAAAACCCATCCGCGGCTGCCAGGCTTGTTACGAGTGTTTCAAGAAGAAAAACTCCCGGTGCAGCCAGAAGGACGATTTTTTTAATCCATGTTTTGAGAAAATGGCCGCCGCCGATGCCATCATCCTGGGTTCGCCGACCTATTTCACCGACGTGAGCGCCGAGATGAAGGCGCTGCTGGACCGCGCCGGGCTGGTGGCGCTGGCCAACGGCGGATTGTTCCGCGGAAAAATCGGGGCCGCCGTGGTGGCGGTCCGGCGCGGCGGCGGCACGCACGCGTTCGACACCATCAATCACATGTTTCTCATGTCCGGCGCCATCGTGCCGGGGTCCACGTACTGGAACCTCGGCTTTGGTTTGGACAAGGGCGACGTGGCCAGGGACGACGAGGCGGCGCGCAACATGAATGATCTGGGCCAGACCATCGCCTGGTTGGGCGCAGCCATCCATCAACACGCCGGGAGCCGCCCTAAGGCCGTGTTGGTTCGCGAATGAGCTTCCTCATTCCTTCACCCGTGAAACAATAGCCATGCAATTTCGAAAATTCGGCAGGCTGGATTGGAACGCTTCGGTTCTGGGCTTTGGCTGTATGCGCCTGCCCACCGTGGACGGAAATTCCAACGGCCCCAACATCAACGAAGCGGAGGCCGTGCGCATGATCCGCCACGCCCTGGAGCAGGGAGTGAACTATTTCGACACCGCTTACATCTATCACGACGGCAACAGCGAGACGGTCCTCGGCCAGGCGCTGCACGGCCATCGGGACCGGGTGAAAATCGCCACCAAATCGCCATTGTGGCTGCTCCAACAGGAGGGCGATTTTGACCGGATATTGGACGAACAACTGCGCAAGCTCCAAACCGATCACATTGATTTTTACCTGCTCCACGGCATGGATAAACAGCGCTGGAACGAAGTTGTGCCGAAATTCAAGCTCCTGGAAAAGGCCGGGGCCGCGATTCGCGACGGACGCATTTGCCACTTGGGCTTCTCATTCCACGACAATTACGAGAGCTTCGAAAAGATCGTCAATGGCTACGATCGCTGGACGTTTTGCCAGATTCAATACAACTACATGGACACGGAGAATCAGGCGGGCACCCGGGGATTGAAGCTGGCCGCCGCCAAGGGCCTGGCCGTCGTGATTATGGAACCACTGCTCGGCGGCCGGCTGGCCAAGCCGCCGGTGTCCATCCGCCGGGTGATCGAGCGCGCCAGCGGGAAGCGTTCTCCGGCGGACTGGGCGTTGCAATGGCTTTGGAACCAGCCCGAAGTGTCGGTGGTGTTAAGCGGGATGAGCAACCTGGATCAGGTGACAGCCAACCTGGATTCGGCGGCTCACGCTCGCAGCCATTCGTTTCAGGCGGCGGACCTGAAAGTGATCGCGGATTTGCAGCAAAAGTACCGGGAGCGAGCCGCCATTCCCTGCACGAAGTGCAACTATTGCATGCCCTGCCCCAATGGAGTGAACATCCCGGCCATTTTTGACAACTACAACGACGCGTTTCTCCACGAAGACTTTCCCGGCGCCCGCTTCAAGTACCGGATTTTTATCCCGGAAGCGGCGCGGGCCAGTGTTTGCGTTGCCTGCCACGATTGCGAAGGCCATTGTCCCCAGAAAATCCCGATCAGCGATTGGATGCCCAAGGTTCACGCGCTGCTTGGCGCGGCATGATTCATCGCAGTGGCGGAGACCGGCGGTGGAGCGGTCTGGATAAAAAGTCCGGTTGACAAATGTAATCTCTGCGGTTACTAATCAATCATCAATTATGCGAACGAGCTGTCGTTTTGCCATGGCCGTGCATGTGCTGGCCGTCCTCGCTTACAAGGAGGGCGACCCGGTCACGTCGGCCATGCTGGCCGCCAGCGTCAACACCAACCCGGTCATCATCCGGCGGCTTCTCCTGTCATTGCAGCGGGCCCGGCTGGTGGACACCCGCAAAGGGGCCGGGGCCGGCTCCCGGTTAAGCCGTTCCCCGGGCCGCATCAATCTTGCCGAAGTCTATCGGGCCGTGGAAGCCATTGAGCCTTTTGCCAGTCCCACCCGAAAGGCCAACACGGCCTGCCCGGTGGGCCATTGCATCCGGGAAACTTTGAACAAGGTCTTTGCGTCGGCGGAAAATGCCATGGAACGGGACCTGGAGAAAACCACCCTGGCCGGAGTGATCGGCATGATCAAAGCTGCGTGTCCGTGTGCCGCCAAAAAAACCGTTTGACAGTCTTTTTTTGTGTGAGAATATGTAACTATAGTTATTACATAAAATGTGAAAGGAGTAAGAAGAGATGAAAACGACAAGCACAAATGCAAATCGAGGAAACGCGGGTTTGCTCCGGAAAGCCTGCGGGGCATCCTGCCGGAAGATCCGGGCGCAGATTGCCGGGGTCAAGGAGGCGATCTTTGCGGAAACCACCCGCGTATTTTCGGCGCCGGAACAACTGGTCCGCCTGGCCCTGAATGAGGCCGAGGCGACGGCCTGGCAAACGAAATATCCGCACCTGTTTTTCCCCACCCTCGCGGTGGAGAAGGTCCGGGAGGTGGCCGCCTGGAATGCACGGCAGCAATCCGTGCGGGAGAACAGCCCGGTCATCGTCCTGGCGGCATGAACGGTTTTTGCGCACAACCATCAAACGAGGAGGAGATATGAAATCAATCGTCGAACTGAATGAAACCAATTTTGAAGCCGAGGTCCTGAAATCCGGCCAGCCGGTGCTGGTGGACTTTTGGGCCGATTGGTGCGGTCCCTGCAAAATGCTGGCCCCGGTGCTGGAGGAGATTGCCACCGAGCGGGCCGGTCGCGTCAAGGTCGCCAAGGTCAACGTGGATGCCAATCCTGATCTGGCCGCGCAGTACCAGATCCAGTCCATACCGACGCTGCTTTATTTTGCCAGCGGCGAATTGCGGGACAAAAGCGTTGGTGTCCAGGGCAGGAAAGCGATTTCCTCGAAACTGGAGGCGCTCGCCGTTGTGGCGTGACAACCACGTCAGCTTTAGAGCTTTTTCAAAATTATGTAGCCGCCGACGTCAGTCGGCGCAAATTGAATAAGGGCGAACGATATGGCAGATCAAAAAAATATTGGCGCTGGGGCGTTGAGCGGGTCGGTAGGGCGGCGCTGCTGCGCCGCCAAGTTCGGCTGATCAGCAGGTCAGCCCTACCACGGCCTTTTGTGCCAATGTTAATTGAAATTGTCTAAACCGAAAGGAGGGATATGAAAATCCCGGAAACATTTGAAAATTATCGGAACACCGGCCTCGTCCGAGTGTTCGACCACGAGCGCAACCCGTTGATGGCGGATGCGCTGCCCCAATCATCGGTGAGCGACGATGAATTGCTGGACGGTTATTCCCGGACCATCGCCGGGGTCGTCGGTAAGGTCGGCCCCACCGTAGTCAACATCCGGGTTCAGCACGACGGTCGCGACCGGCGCCGGGGACCGGAATCCGGCGGCACCGGTTCGGGTTTTATTATAGCGCCCGACGGTTACATTCTGACCAACAGCCATGTGGTCCACGACGTTAGCCGCATGGAAGTGGCGGTGGCGGACGGCCGCGTGTTCGGTGCGACCCTGGTGGGTGACGACCCGGAGACCGATTTGGCGGTCATCCGCATCAACGCCTCGAACCTCATTCACGCGAGCCTGGGTGATTCCCGGTCCGTCCGGGTGGGACAGATTGCCATTGCCATCGGGAGTCCGTTTGGATTTCACCAGACGGTGACCGCCGGCATTGTCAGCGCGCTGGGCCGTTCGATGCGTTCGCAGTCCGGGCGGCTGATTGACAACGTCATTCAGACCGACGCCGCCTTGAATCCCGGCAACTCCGGCGGTCCGCTGGTCAATTCGCGCGGGGAAATCATCGGGGTGAACACGGTCGTCATTCTGCCGGCGCAGGGAATTTGTTTTGCCATTGCAAGCAGCACCGCCGAGTTCGTGGCGGCCTGGTTGATCAAGGAAGGCCGCATTCGCCGCAGTTGGATTGGAGTGGCCGGGCAGAATGTGCCCCTGCATCCGCGCGTCGTCCGTTTCCACCGGTTGCCGGTGAACCACGGAGTTCTCGTGGCGGGTCTTGAGCCGGGCAGCCCCGCGGGCCGCGCCGATCTGCGCGAGGGCGACGTCATCATCGCGTTCGCAGGCGAACCGGTTGCCGGCATTGATGAATTGCATCGTCACCTCGTCGCGATGGTGATTGGTGTTCCGGTGCAACTCACGGTCATCCGGCATACGGAGAAGCTCAACCGGACCGTCACGCCGGAGGAATTGGCCCCGGCCAATCAAAGGAATTGAAAGGAGAAAATGAAAACGACTTTAAAACGAAACCATCGGGCGAGGATAACCAGCCTCAAGCTGCCCCGCGTCCGTTTGACCCCCTCCCGTCGGCCGCTGCGATATCGAATTGCATCACCGCCACCGGTAATCGAGGACTTGCCCGCGAAACCGGCAGCCACCGTAAGCGAACCGGTGCAGCCAGTGCCGGCGGATGTGCCACACGGCGACACATTGCAATTGTATCTGCGCGAAATCGGGCAGGTGAAATTGATCACGCCGCATGAGGAAATCGCCCTCGCGAAGCGGATTAAAAAAGGCGACCGGAAGGCGCGCGAGAAGATGATCACGGCCAATCTGCGGCTCGTGGTGAAGATCGCACGCGACTACGAAGGTCTGGGGCTTCCGCTGCTCGACCTCATCAACGAGGGCAACATCGGCCTGATGAAGGGCGTCGAGCGGTTCAATCCCCGCAAAGGCGCGAAGCTGTCCACCTATGCCTCGTGGTGGATCAAGCAATGCATCATGCGGGCACTGGCCAACCAGTCCAAAACCATCCGGTTGCCCGTGCATGTGGTGGACAAGGTGGCGCACATCCGGAAGGCAGAGGTGAAATTGCGGGAGGCCTTTGACCGGGACCCGACGGACCAGGAAGTGGCGGACCATCTGGGACTCAATCCGCGCCGCATCCAGCAGTATCGCGACGCGTCCAAGGCGCCCGTTTCACTCGACGCCCCGATTGGGGCCGACGAGCCCAAACAGATTTCCGAAGTGGTGGCGGACCCGAACGCCGCTGCGCCGTTCGACCGGCTCATTCAGGAAACCGACCGGAACCTCGTCCGGGAAGTTCTGGCCACGCTCACGCCGCGGGAAAGCAAAATTCTGGCCATGCGGTTCGGGCTGGATGATGGCCGGACAAAAACGCTGGAAGAAATCGGCGACCGGCTGGGTGTCACGCGCGAGCGCATCCGTCAGATCCAGGAGCTGGCCTTGAAGAAACTGCGCGTAAAAATCACCGAACACGAGACGCCGGCGGTCGAAACCGAAGTCATGGCGGTGTGAAACGAGTCTCAAACTGAAACCCAGAAAGCTTTCGGTTTAAAGATAATAGCCCAGGGCAATCCCGCCGTGGCGGGAGCCGCCCTGGGTAAATCATCCCACAAAATAATTCTCCCTCTCCTCGCCAAACGGGGGCGAAGAGTCAAAAAATACTGCGCTTGTCGCAAGTCATCGTTCCGCATACTCTGGCCGCATTCAGCAGTTCAGGAATTGAGGACAATTTTATGCCAAATGTTATTTCTCAAATCGCGACACAGCTTCCACAACCGACACTGCCAGAACCAGTCCATGCCGCGGGCGAGACATTGCGGGGTTTGGTTGAAGCAAACGCTTATGTTGGTGAGGTTGTATCGCTGGGATATAACGACGCCATTCTTCAGATTCATGATTTTCACCGGCAGCAGGTCGGCGGAATTCCGGCGTTGTGTTTTCTTCTCGCTTCACGCGTAAATCCACAAACAACGCCTGACGCAAGAGTTGAAGATTCGTCGGTGATTTTGTTGAGGGTGATGGATCACGCTGACTTGCCAAACGCCGAAGAAGCCAAACGAGTTCGCGTCGAAAACGCGCAGCGTGTCAGTGGCGAAGTGGGTGTTAATTGGGATGACCGGGCTGTGATGGATGCAACCACGCATCATCTTTTGAGTTATGCTGGTGTGCGATGCCGGGTGATTGGCACATTTTACATGACTGATTCTGGAACTGATGCTGCTCCAAATTGGCAACTCTGTTTTGGTTCTGACATCAGTAACTATTACCCTAACCGCGGCTTGAAAGTTTTTAAGCCGCGCAGCGAAGTCTTGTCTCGCATCGTTAATTTTCGTGACCCGATGATTTATGCAGGAGTCCGAATTCCGATGGTGCAGATTGGTCGGGTTCGTTACGCATCAACCAACCGGCACTTTCAGGACGTGGCGAGCATTCCCGTTTCCGTCACCCCAACCGATTTGCTCGGACAAAAAACGGCGTTGTTTGGGATGACGCGCACTGGAAAATCAAACACCACAAAAATTATTCTGAAAGCCATCTTCGCGTTGCGCTGGGCTGTCGCTGATGCCCAGCGAATCGGGCAACTTATATTCGACCCAAATGGCGAATATGTGAACGAGAACGTCCAAGACGCGGCCACTCGTAGTGACAATCCAAACGCGATCAAAAATGTTTGGCGGTGCGCGCCCGAGCAACACCAAGAAGCCTTGCGTGTGGATGTGGTCACCTATGGGATTTCGACTCACCCAAACGATCCTGGTCGCATTCTTATGTTACTGAATTTCTATCTCGACCAGAATCTACAAACGGGAAAAGAAATCATTGATGGGTTTCTTGCAAACGACACCACAAAGTTCATTTCAAATTTTCGTGACGTGCAACTGGAAGCACCCGATCCCACTGACCGGTCGGCAACGACGCGATTCAATCGTCGTGTGCTCTTTTACCGGGCACTGCTTTTCAAGGCTGGTTTTACACCGCCCAATAGTCTTTCGCCACAGACGCGTGGATTATTCAACGCGGACTTGCTGACTGCGATGCGAAATGGACAAGGAGAAGACCCGCAGGCATACGCAAATTGCGCGACCATGTTGAGCAAAGCCCAGCCAACATGGGGTGAAATGGCTCAATGTGGTCTGATTCTAAGGGACTTCATCAAGGACAGAGATTCAGGGTTCGCCACATTTGATGCGAATTACGTTCAAAATAGCAGCAGCGGATCGTGGGCTGATGATGACCTAAAAAAGATACTTGAACCGTTCGCCTACCCGAACGGCTCTCGCCAGATTGGCAGAGTCAAGGACCGGCACACGCCGAGCACGACCTCTGATTACGCGGATGATATTTACGAACACTTGCGACAGGGTCGGCTCGTCATTGTTGACCAGTCCAGTGGTGACGCGGAGATCAACAAGGCTGCGGCTGATCGTGTGATCCAAAAGATTTTTGACCGAAACAAAGATTTATTCCGGCGAGGCCAGCAGCCGCCGCAGATTCTCGCCTACGTCGAGGAAGCCCACAACATTTTGCCCCCATCTAAAGAGGATGACTTGAAGGACATCTGGGTTCGGACGGCGAAAGAAGGTGCAAAATATCAAATTGGCCTGGTATATGCGACACAGGAGGTGTCATCTATTCAGAAGAACATACTTCGGAACACGGCGAACTGGTTCATCGGCCATTTGAACAATACCGATGAAACACGAGAGCTTCGGAAATTTTATGACTTCGCCGATTTCGAGAACAGCATCTTGCGCGCGCAGGACCGTGGGTTCATCCGAATGAAGACGCTTTCGAATCCGTATATCGTGCCGATCCAAGTAGAGCGTTTCAGCATTCAAGCAGGCTAAACGTTATGCCTTACGAGGGAGAATACGCCCACTACCAGCCGCTCAAACGCATCGTCGAGTCAGAGCGTGTCCAGCAACTCCTTCGTCGGTCTCGCGTTTTGGATCAGTCCACTTTGGCGCAACAAGCAGTTCCCAAAACACCTCCCGCCGCCGATGCAGCACTTCCCTCGCTTGTGTTGGCAATTGATGGCAGTCACGCAGAAGTTGATGTTCGGAACGGCTACCCCGGTGCGAAAATTGGTTACTGCTCGGTAGCTTCTGTTGTTTTGAACCTCGCGGAAGTAGATCGGCTCGATGCATCCCGGCCCGTAAGCCCGATCGATTTCCGTCGGACTGAAGAACCGTCGTCGGATGCCGGTGCGCTGCCCGGTTGTAACGTCATCACGCGCGACCACACATCTGCGAAGGATTCGTTTCGTGAGGCTGCATTTGAACTTCTCCACGACGCGATAATTGATGAAGAAGACAACACGCGGCTGCTTGCGACGTATCAAGCACTTCTTGCGTATAAACCAACGGACACAATTGCTTGTCCTTATACGCATCTGGGATGCGAGCGCGATGTCACGATTACCCAAAATGTCGGAACATGTTCCTGTGAACTGAGAAAACCGTTGTATCCTACCGATGCACTGCGCATCCACGAACGATTCAACGACGATTCAGGAAGCAACGGCGAAGCTTTTGGATTAGTGATGACGACGTGGGAACATCTGCTCTTCATCCACTTGTTACGTTGTTTCGAGCAACGGAACTGGCTTGATCGTTTGAGCAACATTGCCTTTTTCCTTGATGGCCCGCTGGCAGTTTTTGGCCCGCCTGCTTGGTTGAGTGCTGCAATACGTCACGAACTACAACGCCTGAACGCACTTGTTCACGCTCAAACTGGCAACGACATCATCATCGTCGGAATCGAGAAATCCGGAAACTTCGTCGCCCATTTTGAAGAAATTGATAGGCGCGAGGATGGAAGTCCACACTTTCAATCCGGGTCATATTTTTTGCCAACGGACGACTATATCAAACAACGAATAATTTTTTCAGACAGCACGAAGCGCTACGGTGACCAAACATATTTTGGCAGAAAGTTTTTTTACAAAACGAAGAGCGGCGCTCGAATTGTAGCAAACATCCCTTTTCTGTCGGCTGCCCAAGATTCTTTGAGCACGGATGACCCTGCTGCTTTCCAGAAATTCGGGACAGTTTGTGCTCTACTTGACAAACTTGTGACGTCGCGTTTCCCAAATGCTTTAGGCCCGATAGTAAGTGCCCACGCACAGGCTTCGATTCCTTTGCACCTGGGTCAGAAAGTTCTCAAACAGTTGGCGAAAGCACTCATGCACGAAAGCGGACGATGACAGCCGAGACACAACAATCTCGTTACGGAACGGCGGCAAGCCGCTGGGCGGGTGTCGGCCCATATTACGCCATGTTTCCGGTGAGTTTCGCAACGGCAGCAGTCAAGGAACACACGAAACCCGGCGACTGTGTGTTCGATCCGTTTGCTGGACGCGGCACGGCGCTGTTCGCCGCTGCCTCGGAAGGCCGTATTGGTTTGGGAATTGAAATCAATCCCGTTGGATGGGTTTATGGAAAAGCGAAACTTCAAACAGCCAAGAGCGAATATGTAGAAAAACAAATCCGATGGCTTGGCACAAAGGCTAAACATTATCGGACTTCAGCAAAGAAGCTGCCACCTTTTTTCAACCATTGTTTTTGTAGTGACGCAAAAGAATTTCTCCTCGCGGCACGCGATTTGTTGGATTGGCGGCGCAAAAAAACGGACTGGACGACGATGGCGTTGCTGATGATAGACCTACACGGGAAACGCGAGAGTGCGTTTTCAAATCAAATGCGACAGACAAAAGCGATGTCCCCGCAATACGCGATTGACTGGTGGAAAGAACGCGAGCTTAAACCCCCAGAACGTGATCCGGTCGAGTTCATGCTAAAAAAAGTAAAATGGCGTTATGCTAAAGGCCGTATGGATTCGGGTTCAGGACACATCTACCTTGGCGATTGCCAATCTGTTTTGAACCGCTGGCAAAGCCAGTCATCGGAATTCCGTGTCAAACTGCTTCTTACTTCTCCGCCATACCACGGCGTAACAAATTATTTTTACGACCAATGGCTGCGGCTATGGTTGCTCGGTGGCCCACCTCAACCGCGGAGCCGCGGTGATGCCTGCAAACGTAAATTTGAGAATAAACAGCATTACGTTGGAATGCTCGGCCATGTTTTTGCACATTCGAAGCCACTTTTGGCGCGAAATGCTGTGGTGTTTGTGCGAACCGACGCTCGGAAATTTACGAAAGAAGCCACAATCGAAGCTCTTGAAACTGCTTTCCCCTGCAAGAAATTGCGTAGTCAAAAGCATTCTTGTCCAGATTTCACTCAAACAACACTCTTTGATTCTGAATTGAAAACTGAAGGCGAAGTTGATTTCGTAATGTGGTAAACGCGACTCCTCCCGGCCCTCTCCTTCCCGCAGGGCGGGACGAGGGAGATTTTATTTTTATTTCGTTAACCCAGGGCGGCGCTCGTTTTCACTTCGCTTGCCCTGGGCTATTTTCTTTCGCCCGTTCCGGGCTTCGGGAGTTCAGTTGAGCCTTGTCACCGGTCTTCGCAATAATGCTGCGCCCCGGCAGGCGTCGTCTCCTACGGTCATTCAATTGATAGCGCTGCGGCGGAAAGCATTGCTGACAGGCGGGGGGATTTGGCCTATCATTCCGGGCATGAGTTCCGATCCGCTGGAATTGAACGAGGCGCGCGCGGCCTATCACGAGCGTTGGGAAGCCGTGGAAATCTTCAAGGCCCACGAACTCGCCGCCATGACCGAGGAACGCGCCCGGGAAATCATCCAGTCGCTGAGTTGCTTCACGGATATCCCGCCGGATCCTTTCAACGGCATGGGGCTGGTGGAACAACAAGCCATTTTTCACGGACGCAAATCCTCATGACGGGCCTGGAACAACTGTTGCTGGCGGCGGCAAAGCTTCAGGGCTCGCTGCAAACCCGCGGGTGGCGTTTTTGTTTCATCGGCGGCGTGGCGGTCCAGCGTTGGGGCAATCCACGATTCACCCAGGACATGGATATCACGCTGCTGACCGGATTTGGCGAAGAGGAAAAGTTTGTGGACGCCCTCTTGACCGAACTGGCTCCGCGCCGGCCGGACGCGCGTGAATTCGCGTTGACCCGCCGGGTGTTGCTGGCCAAGACCGCGGATGGCGTGGAAGTGGACATTGCGCTGGGCGCGTTGCCATTCGAGGAGCGCACCATCAACCGCGCCAGCGCGTGGAAAGTCCGCAATGACGTGACATTGATCACCTGTTCCGCCGAGGATTTGATTGTCCACAAGGTTTTTGCCGGGCGCAATCTGGACTGGGGTGACGTCGAGCGCGTGCTGATCCGCCAGCATGGGAAGCTCGATTGGAAGCAAATCCGCGCGGAACTCAAGCCGCTGCTCGAACTCAAAGGCGAGCTGGAGGCAATGGACAAACTGGAAAAAATGCTCGCGACCGTCGAACGGCGGTTGCGCGCCAAGCCGTGAGTTTCACAACTGAATTTGCCGGAGCCGACGTGAGCAGTCTCGAATGGAATACGCGTGCCATTAGCCAGCCGGAAATATTTGAGCCTCATTACCGGTCTTCGCGCCGAACGCTACGACCCGGCAGGCCTCGTCTCCTAACGCGGCTTAATTGATGGCGCTGCGGAGGACGTCGAACATTTTTTGCCGGCATCCTCCCTAGCCGACCCGCCATCTGACTTGTGAATAACTCGCGCTGGAAATTTGGGCGCGGTGAGGTATAAATTGAAATGCGCGACGAACAGCTCGCATCCAAATACCGGCTTCGAGATCCTTGTGCCGGGGCGTGGATTGTTCTTCGGAGCAGGATTCTGCTTTGCGGAAGCGCCCATCTCATTTGAGCGTTCGTCGCGCGTTTCGCTTTTTTACCCAAACGTGTCGCCGTTCCAGCCCCAGTTACCGGCGGGGACATCGGTGAAGTTCAGGTAAACCCGGTCCGGTGGAACGCCGAGGGATTCCTTCAACAGACTGCCAACCTTCTGCGCCAGCTGCTGGTTCACGTTGCTGTTCAGGCCGCCGATGCTGCGGATGTCCACAAACGCGGCGTCACCGGACCTGCCAGACATGAGGATGGCCGCGGGGTTGACGACGACCATGACGTATTGTTCCGGTTTGCCAATCGTCCCGGCCACGATTTTGGAAAGGGACGCGAGCAGCGCTTTCTTTTTATCATCGGCCAGCGCGACGGTAGTTTCGAGTTTCAGCAATGGCATACAGATTTCCTTTGGTTCAATGTCAGGGAGGAAGATTAGGATTAAAATGCCGCCGAAAGGAAAGATTTTTTTGGCAAACGGGCGGAAACAGGTTAAGCATTCGGGGTGATACGGCAAAGGTTGTGCTGGTTTTTGCTGCCCGTCCTGCTGGCTTTGAGCACGGCGGGTTGCGGCAGCTTCATGGCCCACCGGATGGTGCAGGCGCCGAACACGTATCCCGAGTGGTTCGCGCCCAGGGCGCCCGTGGCGGTGGCGTTCAGTCCAAAATTTCTCACGAACTTTCCCAAACAATTTGTGGACGTCGGCCCGCCGCCGGCACGGCTGTGTTATCGCGTTGTCGAGCCGGCGGATTATCACCTGAAAGTCACCTCGACCAACTGGCTGGAGCACGGCCGGAAACAGTTTGAGTTCACCTTCCATGCCGACCTGCCCGGCGGGCCGAATGTCTGGACCTCGGCGCCGCGCGGCACGGTGGTGTTGCTGCATGGCTATGGACTGGCCCAGTTTTCGATGGCGCCCTGGGCGTTGCGGCTGGCGCAGGAGGGCTGGCAGTGTGTGCTGGTGGACCTGCGTGGACATGGCAAATCCACGGGCAAACGGATTTATTTTGGCGTCCAGGAAGCACACGATTTAAGCCAGCTTCTGGATCAACTGGCGCATGATGGCCGGTTGAAAGAACCGGTGGCGGCGTTCGGTGAATCCTACGGTGCGGCGCTGGCATTGCGCTGGAAGACGGTCGAGCCGCGGGTTTGCACGGTGGTGGCCATAACGCCCTACGCGGGATTGTCCAACGCCGTCCTGAACCTTTGCCACGAATACGCCGGCTGGATGCCGAAAACACTTATCAAGGCCGGCTTGAAAAAACTGCCCGCCGTTTTGGAGATACCGGCCGGTAAACTCGACACCACGACTGAACTGGCCCAGCGCCCGGTCACCGCGCTTTTTGTGGCCGGGGCGGAGGACACAATCACGCCGGTGACCGACGTGGAACATTTGCGCGCGCTGGCAGCGCCCGGCAGCGAACTGATCGTGGTGCCCGAGGCCACGCACGAGTCGGTGACATATTTTTTTGCGGACCTTGTCCCGCCGGTGTTGACCTGGCTGTCCGGAGCGGGCAGGCAGGCACATTCCATTGATTCGCCCGCCGGCGCCGCCACTCCAATCTCCTCCCAGTGACAAATCCGGCCCGCCGAACGGCCGGCATTAATCCGGCACGTCACCTGCTTATCTGTTGCTGTCGGCCATAATAAAGTGACATAAATGTAACAAAGTTGTTGCAATTGTCCGATTTGTGATATAATTGCCATATGAGTACGATCCTGTTTTCCCTGCCATTTGTGGTGGCGTTGACCTTTGTCATGCTCACCGTCCGTAACGAAATGCGTTGAACGACCGCCGTTTGTCTCCGCCGCCCTTCCATGTGCGGTTTGAATTTTTCATGGAAGCCCAAGGCCTGGCCTTGAGTTGATTTATGTCTCCCTTCTGGATTTTGAATGCTGATGTTCCGACCCTTTTCACGTTTCACCCGTTTTCATCCGGGTTTGATCCCGCGCCCTTCCCCTTCGCCTGCTCCACCACGAAACCACTGCAAGTTGAAGGTTGATTGCCGGTTTGAATCTGGGAAATTACGGTGAATCATGGCTGCTCCAACGTCCCTTCCCTGGCAATGGCTCTGTGCAGGACAGGAAATATTTCCGGCCATGTTGGAGGCCATGGCGGCGGCGCAAAAATCCATCCGGCTGGAAACGTATATTTATTCCGACGGAAAGGTAGGGCGGCAATTTTTGGAAACTTTGCTGGCGGCGGCGCAGCGCGGCGTGCGGGTCCAAATCCTGATGGATGCGCTTGGTTCGTGGCTGTTGCCGGATGATTTTTTTAAGCCGCTCGTCGCCGCCGGCGCGGAAGTGCGCCGCTTCAATCCCCTCCATCTCTGGCGGTTCGGGGTGCGCGATCACCGCAAGCTGCTGGTTTGCGATGACGCCACAATGGTCATTGGCGGGTTCAATGTGGCCGATGAATATGATGGCGACGGCGTGACGCGCGGCTGGTGCGACGTGGGCGTCCGGATTGAAAATCCCGCCCTGGCCGGGGAGCTGGCGGCATCCTTCGATGAATTGTTCGCGCGGTCGGATTTTCGCCGCCACCCGCTGCTGCGATTGCGCGCCTTCAAACGCAAACGCAAACCGCTCCAAAAACCGGCGGGGGAATTATTGCTGAGCCATCCCGGTCGCGGGGCAAGCCCGTTTCAAGCCGCATTGTATCAGGATTTGTCCAAAGCCCGCGAGGTGCGGATCGTGAGCGCGTATTTTCTGCCGACCCGGCGGTTGTGGCGGGATTTGCTGCGCGTGGCACGGCGCGGCGGATGCGTGCAACTGATTCTGGCCGGCCAATCCGACATCCTGGTGTCGCAACTGGCGGGCCGGAGTTTGTATCGTCGCCTGATGAAAGCCGGCGTGGAGATTTACGAGTATCAACCGCAGATTCTGCATGCCAAAATGATTCTCAGCGACGGGGTAGTTTACGCCGGCTCTTCCAACCTCGATATTCGCAGCCTCAATCTGAATTACGAACTGATGTTGCGTCTGGAAGACGGAGCGGCTGCCGTGGCGGCGCGGGAAATCTTTGAGCACCTGCTGCAACACTCACGGAGAATCGAGCGCCGGCGATGGCGAAAGTCACAGACCTTCTGGCAGCGCTGGAAAAATCACTGGGCGCATTTTTTACTGACCCGGATCGATCCCCTGGTCGCCTTGCGCCAGTTTCGCACGATGAAAGGGTGAATCGCTTTCAATGATAACAGCCGGCGGCGGGTTGCCCTTGAGCTGGAGTCCACCGCTCAACGGATGGGGCGACGGCAAAAGCATTTTGGCTTGCAGGTCTTGATGGCCAAAGCGTAGGTTTCAATTCGATGAGAAGATTTCAAAGCGCCGTTTTCAATTACATCTCCGGCCTGCTATCGACCCGAGCCGCCGCACCGAAAGGCGTCGCCGTTCCCGGCAAATTTCAAGAATATAAAACCAGCGCCGAGCAGGGAGATGCCGAGGCTCAATTCAGTCTGGGCTACTGTTACGACGATGGCCGGGGCGTGGCGAAGGATAAAGCGAAGGCGGTGAAGTGGTATCGCAAAGCCGCCGAACAGAATTACGCTCCCGCTCAATTCAATCTGGGCTGCTGCTACGCCAATGGCCAGGGTGTGGCGGAGGATAAAGCGAAGGCGGTGAAGTGGTATCGCAAAGCCGCCGAGAAGAATTACGCCCCCGCTCAATCCAATCTGGGCTGCTGCTACGACAATGGCCGGGGCGTGGCGAAGGATAATGTTGAGGCGGTGAAGTGGTATCGCCAGGCCGCCGAGCAGGATCACCCCGAGGCTCAATTCAATCTGGGCTACTGCTACGCCCATGGCCAGGGCGTGGCGAAGGATAAAGTGGAGGCGTATGCATGGTTTAGCCTGGCGGCCAAGGCCGATTCAGATGCCGCCGAGAGCCGCAATCTTCTGAGAAAGGAGCTGACTCCCAAACAATTCACCGACGCGCAAAAGCGGATAAAAGAATTGCGCTGGCAAATCGCGGCCAAGTCCAAACCTTCCACTCCCTGAGCGCCGTGGTTGGGCCGCACGTTTTGCAAAGCGGGCGGGCGATTTCAACGCGGAGTTGGAGAAGCAAATGCTAGCGGACCTGGCCGGCGGAGTTTTCGAGCACGACATGGGAGAGCACGGTCGTGTCGGACTTGTCCGGCACGTGCGAGCAGAAGCCGATGCCGACATAGAAGGGCCCGTCGATGTGCAGGTTGGCGGGTTCGCCGGCCTGGTGCAGGGGTTCGCCCTTCAGGCTGACGAAAAGCGTAAAGGTGTCGCCGTGCTTTTCGATGCCAATACGGATGGGTGCGTCGCCGGTGTGACTGCCCTCGCCTTTGATACGACAGGCCTCCTTGAGGTCGGCGCCCTTCTCCGGTCGCAGCGCCAGATGGATCAACCCGGCTCCGTGCAAGGCGGTCATGACTTCTTTGGAATTATCATCCAGATCCTGGCGAATGACGAGGACGGCCTTGCGGTCGCCGTAACCGTTCGTATTCGGAAAGGTGACGTCGGCCGCGAGGGAAACGTCGCCCGACATCTTCTTCCAGAGATAACGGAACTCATCGCGGAAATACCAGATATTGTAGCTGGCGGAGTTGATGGTGTAGCGCTTGGTGGCGGCGGCGTAACTGGCACTGCCCGGCAACAGCGGGCCGCCAATGTCAGACTGGCCCTCAAATCGGCCGATCGGTGCGGCAAAATTCACGGTCGGCCGGTGAAAGCCCGCCGGGGGCGGCACCTGTTTGTGCGTGGCGGAACCCGGCAGCGCCCAATCCGGCACCTTGGGTGCTTGCGCGCAGAGCAATTGCGGCGTGATGCATAGTATCAGGGCGAACAGCGAGGGCTGGCAGGCGGGCTTCTTGGTGAGGCGAACGATAGGCCGGGAGTAGCGCATTGGCGGTGATTAAACTTCGCGACCAGCCCGGCTGTAAAGAAAAAATCCATTTATCGGGCCACAACGTTTCTTCGGTTGATCAGGCTCAACCTTTGGTCCGCCAGACGAACTGCGAACCCAACGCCGCTCTCGTCGCGAACCGGCTGGCGTACGACAGACCGGTTTATTGACGCAGTGACAGCCACCACAATCAATGGCACAAAAAAACCCGGCAAAAAATTTGCCGGGGCGCTGGCGAAAATCTTATCGGCTGGGCAAAAAGAAACAGAGATGACGGGGGTTATTGAACGACACCAAATTATTAACACCCCAAAAATCCCTTATAAACAGGGCACTTTGCCGGTATTTGCCTGGCGATTACCCATCTGGCATCGCCGTTGCTAACCGGGTGTGGTCAGCCAAACGCAAGTGAAGCTGAAGGATTGAATGACACTGTGGAAAAAGCATGAAAAAAATTGAAGCGATTATTCAACTTTCCAAATTGGAGGAAGTTCAGGACGCGTTGGGCGAGATCGGCATTGATGGGATGACCGTTTGTGAAGTGAAGGGATTTGGCCGGCAGAACCGGCATATAGAGGCCTACCGCGGCAGCGAATACACGGTGGGTTTTCTGCCGAAGATCAAAATTGATTTGGTCGTGGTGGACCAAAGCGTGGAGCAAGCGGTAACCGCCATCATCAAGTCCTCGAAGACGGGCAAACTTGGTGATGACAAAGTTTTAATCTCGGATGTCAAAGAAGCCGGGTGCGCGTTGGCGATATGAATGCGAGAACCCTATCGCCGAAGGCAAAACTGGTCGCACGGCGAATGAGCCATGAACGAGCGCCGGCACAGGTGACACGGTTGAACTTTGACCCATTGGATTTGTTCGCAGCATTTGGTGAAACGCCCGCAGCGGTTTTCCCGCCGGTCATATTGATCTTCAGTTAATCCTGCCAGCAACCTGCACGCAGCTTCATTATTCCAGTCCCAGTCGGCGGATCAACCTACCCGGCCGGGGCTTGTTTTTGATGCATGTCTGTTGTCGGCGTATCGACAGCACGCGCGACCGAACTCCGCCACCGCTGCACTCCGCCCGGGTTGCCGCTCCATCCATCGGCAGCAACTTGGGTTGCACTTTGTGTTGTGAATCTTCTTGAGTGGTTGAACGGTTTGCCGCGATTTGATAAAAGGGGGGCATGAGTGGGTTGGTGCTGGCGGGTTGGCGCGAGCCGGTCCGAAAGCTGGCTGGAAACCGGCGTTCCGATCGGCAGGGGCGACTTGTTATTGGCGCACAAAAGCCCTTGGGGAAATCTCGCGGTCATTTCGTCTTCTTGCAAAGCGCCAGAGGACTGGCGCAGTCCAAGACGCTTCGCGGATTTCAGGAATCATCGTGTCGCGCAGAGCGTCTCGGAGTGCGGCGGCCCTCCGCCGCTTTTTCCAGGGGCATATCAAACGGTACCAAAGTTAAGTGGAATTGTTATATTCCGGAGAATGTCTTGGTGCAAATCAAAGGATGTTTATGAACTTCATGGCAAACTTGTTTCTCACTGGAACTGCGAGTGGTGAACCGGCTGGGCACTGGGTGACAGGGCGTGAAACCGGGATCTCTGGGTGCAGCCACGACATCATGGATGCAAGGATGACATCCGCCCTCGCCCCGGCCCTCTCCCCCAGGAGAGGGAGAATCGTTCGCCGCTCCTTTGAAAATTTATACGACTGGATTGGCCGGACGCTCATCCGCAAGCCTAGAAACAATCGAAAGCTATTCCCTCTCCTGGGGGAGAGGATTAAAGGTGAGGGCGGACGTAAAGACTCATTCCACTGGAAACGTCGAGGAAACAGATGGTTCATCCTGGCGGGCGCGATCGCGGCGGCAGCGCTGATGGCAGTGCTGTTGGCGCCGGTAGAACAAAAAACATTCGGCGCTGATGAACACCTGGCGCAGGTCGAAACACCCAAGGCCGCCGCAAAACAACTGGTGCGGGAACCGGCCGTGGCGGGGCTGTTTTATCCGAAAGACCCCGCCGAATTGTCACAAATGATTGACCGTCTGCTTGCCGCCGCGCCCATCGTCCCGGTTGGAGATCTTAAAGCCATCGTTTGTCCCCATGCCGGCTACGAGTTTTCCGGTCCGGTCGCAGCCTACGCCTTCAAAAACCTGATCGGACGCGGATACGACACGGTCATCATTCTGGGACCGAGCCATTACGCGCTTTTTGACGGGGCGTCGGTCCCGGCGGTGGATGCCTATCGAACACCGCTCGGGCTGGTGCCAATTTCTCCCAAAGCCCGGGCGCTGGCAAAAACCAGTCCCTGCCTCAGCGAGCCTTGTTGTCGGGTGGAACGTCCCGCCTGGTGGCCGCAGTCATCCAAGCCGGCGCCCGACCCGGGCAAAGACACGCCGGACACTTGGGAACATTCGGTTGAAGTCGAGGTCCCGTTTCTGCAAAAGGTTTTGACGAATTTTTCCATTTTGCCGGTGGTGTTCGGCAACGTGGATCCCGCGCAGGTGGCGCAGGCGGTGGCGACCCAACTCGACGACAAAACCCTGATCGTGGTGAGTTCGGATTTGAGCCATTATCACCCCTATGACGACGCCAAAGAACTCGATACCCGTTGCGTCAAGGCGATGTGCAATCTGGACATCAAGGCCATGGAGTCCCAGGAGGCCTGCGGCAAACTGCCCATTCTGACGCTGTTGAATCTGGCACATCAGAAAGGATGGCAGGCGCGATTGCTGGATTATCGCAACAGCGGCGACACCTCGGGCGACAAGAGCCACGGTGTGGTTGGCTACAGCGCCATCGCTTTCTTCGCGCCCGCGCAGGTAATCGCGTCCGCGCTGGAAAACTACGCGGCACCGGAACAAAAGCTTTTGCTGGATCTGGCCCGCCGGACCCTGACCTGTGTGGCGACCAATCCGGACTTGTCGGGATTTGAGGCCAACGCCAGAGGCATGCCGCCCCAATTATCGGAAACCAAGGCCTGTTTCGTGACGTTGACGGAAAATGGCGAGTTGCGGGGTTGCATCGGCCACATTTCGCCGCAGGAACCGCTTTACCAGGCCGTGGTGGACAACGCGCGAAACGCGGCCATCCACGACCCGCGCTTCCTGCCGGTGCAGCCCGGTGAAGCAGCCAAAATCAAAATCGAAATCAGCGTGTTGACCGAGCCGAAACCATTGCCGTTCACTTCACCGGAAGATTTGCTGGCCAAATTGCAGCCCGGCAAGGACGGCGTGGTGCTCAAGCTTGGCGGTGGCAGCGCGACATTTCTGCCCCAGGTCTGGGAGCAACTGCCCGACAAGGTTGAGTTCCTGAATCGCCTTTCCGAAAAGGCGGGTTGCGCGCCCGGGGATTGGCGCAAACCCGGCACGTCGGTCCTCATCTATCACGTCGAAGCGTTCAAGGAATCGGAAAGGTAAAAGGACTGTCTGATGGCCGCTGACACTCCGAATCGCCTGCCTGCTGATGCTGACAGCGGCAGGCCGTGTAAAGTTTTACCACGCAGCAGGCTGCCGGTGCTTTGGGCGCTCGCCGGATTGGGAATGGCCTCGGTGATGACGCAGTTGGCGCTGATGCGTGAGTTGCTCTGCGCCTTTGCGGGCAATGAAATGGTGCTGGGCATCGCTCTCGGCCTCTGGCTGCTGCTCACGGGTCTGGGAACGTCGCTGGGCCGGACGGCGGACAAACTCCGGAATCCCCTGGCCGTGTTGTTCGCCGCGCAAATCTTCATCGCGGTGATTCCATTGGCGCAGGTGTTTGCCGTCCGCGCCCTGCGCAACGTGGTCTTCGTGCGGGGCGCAGAGGTGGGCGTGACGGGAACCGTCGTGAGCGCCGCGGTTTTGCTGCTGCCGTTTTGCCTGGTCGCCGGGTACATGCTGACGCTGGCGTGCTCGATTCTGGCGCGCATCGCGAACGCTGACTCGTTTGGAGTCCCGCCTTCAGGCGGTTCCGTGGTTGAAGGCACGCAGGGTGCGGAAATGTTGAACACCCAGCCGCCTGAAGGCGGGACTCCGAACCAGGCTGCGGGCCGCGTTTATGTCGCCGACAGCCTGGGCAGCGTGGCCGGCGGCGCGCTGTTTAGTTTTGTTTTGGTGCGGTTTCTCGACCACATCGCGCTGCTCGCCGTGCCGGCTCTGTTGAACCTCGCAACCGCGGCGTGGCTTGGCCGGGCAGGCGGGCGAAACAATCTCCTGGGAGCGCCGGCGTTCCGCCGGCCAGTTGGGAGCCCAAAACCGAAACTCGCCGGCGAGACGCCAGCGCTCCCAGAAACTGAACCCTTGGACCGTAGCCGCCGACGTGAGTCGGCGCTGACTTTCATCGGAATCAAAGTGCGCGGACTGACGTCCGCGGCTACACCTTTGCGCTTGGAAATTTTCATTTTGGCACTGGTCGCGGGCATTGCCGCTTTCGTCTGGCTCGCCCACTCCGACGCGCTCTCGACCGCGCTCCAATTTCCCGGCCAGAACGTCCTGTTCCACGCCAACTCGCCTTACGGCCGGCTGGTGGTCACAGAATCGGGGGGCGAGACCAATTTCATCGAGAACGGCATCGCCATTGTGTCCACGCCGAATGTCGAGCAGGTGGAAGAAGCCGCGCACTACGCCATGGCCCAGCGGCCCGACGCGCGGCGGGTGCTGCTGGTTTCAGGCGCCACCGCCGGAGTGGCGAAGGAAATTCTCAAATACAAAGTCGCCGGGGTGGACTGCGTGGAACTCGACCCGCTCGTCATCGAAACCGGCCGCCGCTTCCTGCCGGACCACTTCGCCGATCCGCGCATCCATGTGATCGCCACCGACGCGCGGCAGTTCGTGCGGCAGACGACCAACCGTTACGACGTCGTCATCCTCGCGCTGCCCGACCCGTCCACAGCGCAGCTCAACCGCTTTTTCACGGTCGAGTTTTTCAGCGGGGTCAAACGGGTGCTGGCTGATGGCGGCGCGCTTTCGTTCGCGCTGGGCCGTTACGAAAACTATGTCAGCCCGGAACTGGCACAACTGCTGGCGTCGGCGTACCGGTCATTGCAACAATCATTCACCAACATTCTGGTGTTGCCCGGAGGCCGGGTTTTCTTCCTCGCGTCCAACGGCCCGCTGCACGGCGACATCGCTGCGCGGATCGCAGCGCAGGGCGTTCCGACGAAGCTCGTGAACCGGCATTATCTTGATGCCATGTTCACCGCCGACCGGATGGCGGACATCCAGCGTGCCGTGTCGCAACCCGCCGCGCTGAACCGGGATTTCAGTCCGATGCTTTACTTTTATCACCTGCGCCATTGGATGAGCCAGTTCACCTTGAGTTTCGGCGCGCTGCAGGCGGTGTTGTTGCTGTTGCTGCTCGTGTATCTCATACGATTGCGCGGACCGGCGCTCGCGCTCTTTGCGTCGGGCTTCGCGGGCTCGGCACTGGAGATCGTGTTGCTGCTGGCGTTCCAGGTTTTGTGCGGCTCGGTCTATCATCAGGTGGGCGTGATTGTGACGGTTTTCATGGTTGGGCTGGCATTGGGAGCGATGATAGCGAACCGTAGCAGCCGACGTAAGGAGGCTCTGAAATCTTGGAGTGATGGAGTAATGGAGTGTTGGGATAAATCTGATCATGCGCCGGCTTCATCACTCCATCACTCCACCGCTCCAACCGCAAAACGCCTGTCCCGCCTTGCGTTCGCCATTGCTGCACTTGCGTTGCTGCTGCCGGTGCTCCTGCTTTCACTCAATCGTCTGAGCAACGCAGTTTCCGCGTTCGTTGTCATTCAAGCCGTCATCGCGCTGCTGACTTTGTTTCTCGCCGTGCTGGTCGGCGCGCAGTTCCCGCTGGCAAACTGCCTGCAGTTCAACGGCGCGGCAACGGGCGCGTCACGGCTTTACACGGCGGATTTCGTGGGCGCATCCCTCGGCGCGCTGCTGGCGAGCACGCTGTTGATTCCGCTGGTTGGAGTGACGGGTGTCTGTCTGCTGACGGCGTTGCTAAACGTTGTTGGGGGAATGGTCGTGCGCGGCAGGAGTGCCGCCGCACGTGTCGGGTATGAGTGGAAGTGAAGTCAGTGGCCGGGATGGGACTGAACTCAACGATTCAGTGCCAGCAAGACAGCGGGTTCGGGAATCTCCGGCATCCAACCGTTGCCAATTTCCTGGCCTGAAAGATTCACTGAGGCTCCGCCCCGTTTCAGCGATTTGGACGACGCCTCCAATATGCGGACCAGCTCAAGACCTTGCCGGCCATCTGTCAACGGCGTTGTTCCCTGGTTGATGCAATCCAGAAAATGCTGGCATTCGGTCTTTAGCGGCTCCTCCTGTTTGATGTACGGAACATGCACATCTCCGTAGTGATAGGCATAATGAAATTCTGCAAAGGTGTCGTAGTGCGGCGGCCTTTCAACCCGCGCGTCAAACACCCGGATTTTCTCCAGTTGGGAAACGTCGTCGTAAACGACCATCTTTTTGCTTCCCACGATGGTCATTTCCCTGATTTTTCTCGGATCGAGCCAACTGCTCTGAACAATGGCCGAACGATCCCCCGGAAAATTGAGCCAGATGGTCGTCACATCTTCCACCCCCGGTGTGATGTGCGCGCTGCCCTGGCAGTTGATGGTATCCGCTTCTGCCTCCATGATGTGCAAAATGATGGATATATCGTGCGGGGCCAAATCCCATGCCACATTGATGTCCTTCTGAAAAAGACCCAGGTTCAACCGCCGGGCACAAATGTATCGGATGTCCCCAATGTCGCCTCGTTGAACGATTTCCTTGATTTTCTTGACCGCCGGCGAATACAGGAAGGTATGCCCCACCATCAGCACCAAGCCGTTGCTCTTGGCGAGATCTATCAACTCCTCACATTCCTGCGAGGAGGCCGCCATCGGCTTCTCGATAAAGGTGTGTTTGCCGGACAACAAACTCGCTTTGGCCATCGGGTAATGCGATTTGACTGACGTGGCGATGACGACCGCATCAAGCCCGACGCCGTTGAGCATGTGATGGTAATTCGTTTCTCCTTCGACTTCAGGATAAAGCGCCTTGAGATGTGCGAGGCGGTTTTCACTGACATCACACATCATCTTCAGGCTGCAATCGGGAAGCGATCTGAAATTGCGAATCAAATTCGGCCCCCAATAGCCGCACCCCACGACCCCAACTTTTATTGGTTTTGTCATACTATTTATTTTTTGTTCAATTTGGTTTTCTTCCTTGTCCCAACATCTTCGCCATCTCCAGCCTGACCCACACTTACAAAAACTGCTCTCGTCCAATTCACGCGAGCACGGGCATCCTGGAGTCGGCTTGGTGTTTGATTGTTTCCAAGCCGAAGAAATCGGTTGTTGCCGCTGGCAGCTCGCGCTCTCGTGGGAAAAAGTTCAGCCCGGCTTTGCGCGCAACCAACCGCAATAAATCCTGGGTGCTGAAAGCCTGGTAGTCAGGCTCCTGAGGCAGGCTGATCAACGCCACCAAGGCACCCGTCCGCCGGGCGCGGCGCAGCACCCAGGCACCGATCCATACGCAAAGATCAATGGGTAATCTTTCCCTGGCCGAGACTGCAATTATAATGACATCAGCCCGCGCGGCTGATGAAATGGCTTCCGCGAGAATTTCGGGCCGGGCCAGGTCGCCAATACCCCACGAGGCAAGGCTGATATTCTCCCTGAAATCCATTTGCATTTCCCGGCCCCACATCTTCGAGGCCCATTCCCGGGTCGCGGGGTCTTCATAAACCATTGTGACATTCAACGCAGGCTCGTCTTCGGCCAGGTTGATCGGCACTTTGTCGGCTGGGCCAATTCGTTCCAAGATGTTGGAGTGTGCCACGGTTACAATTCGATTCGGGTTGATGGTTTGATTTGGTGAAATTGAAGATGTTTTACCTGGACGCGCCATCCTGCCATCCGATTTCTATGGCCAGGCCAGGGTTCGTTCCGGCTTGAGCCGTGCCAGACACGCCAACCAGTTGGATGCGCAGAACGCATTTCAGATCGTTACAGGATTGAAAAAGACATTGAGTTCCTGCGATGAGCTTTTAGCGAGCAGGAAAGCCCTGGTGATTTCCTCTCCCAAATCGGGGGTGGAGATGGCCAGCCGCAGATCGAGTGTTTTAATCTTCGGCGCGTCCTTGATGGCAAATTGGGGCGCGTGGCGTTTGTTTTTTCCGTTCATAGGAACTTTTCTTTTGGGCGATTGTTCCTTGCCTGCCGGGATGGTTTGACTCCATGAAAGGGCAGATCTTTCCGTGATTTCCGATGCTTCCCGTGAGTTCGTGATTTTCATTTGTCACCTCAAATTCTGGTTTGTGTGGCTCAATGCCGGCTGCCTGACTACCCCTCCAGACCCGCCTCAGCAACCGGGGTGAGAATAGGGCGCATACCTTCAAATCGAACAGTCGGGAAAGAGGGTATTCTTGTGTCAGAGAATATCCTGACGCGGTGTGACACCGGGCCTGGCCACTGGACGAAAGCCGGGGGATACGAATGCGACGAATTGAAGAACGAACCGACCGGCAGCATCGTCAGCCGCCTGGATGAATCACCCGCAGTATCCCTTCAAACCCGGTCATTTGGCAATCCGCGCAAACGAGGATGTCTCGTTCATCCAACCCTGTCGCATGGCGTATTGCACAATCTCACTCCGGCTGCGGAGGCCCAGTTTTTCCCCGATGCGGACCTTGTAAGTTTCGACGGTCTTGACGCTGATGCGGAGTTTGGCGGCGATTTCCTTGTTGCTGTAGCCCCAAGCCAACTGGATTAACACGTCCTTTTCCCGCTCGCTTAATTCGGCAGCGCGTGGTTCGCCTTTGGCGGTGGCTGGCGCACGCTGGCTGGCCAGCGCCCGGTTCGCCAGCGTTGGGTCAAAGTAAAGGCCGCCTTTCGCCACCATGCGGATTGCCTGAATCAACTCATCGCCGGCGGAACGCTTGAGCACATAACCGACGGCCCCGGCCTGGCACAATTGGCGCAGGTAGCTTTCGTCTTCATGAACGGTCAGCGCCACAACCTTGATTTCGGGACGTTCTTCCTTCAGCCGGGTTGTGGCCTGCAACCCGTTCAACTCCGGCATGGACAGGTCCATCACCACCACGTTCGGTTTGAGTTCCCGGGCCTTTTCCAAAACTTCCCGGCCATTGCCAGCTTCGCCGACCACGTGCATGTCCGGCTGTTCGTTGACCAGCAGCTTCAACCCATCGCGGACGATTTTGTGATCATCGGCCAATAGAATGCGAAGTCGTTTCATGATCGCTTAATTCACCGCCGGGATTTTGGTTTCCAGCGGAATGCGCACAAACACCGTCGTGCCGGCTCCAGAAGCCGACTCAATCTCAATCGTTCCGTTCGCCAGAATCACACGCTCCTGCATGCCCAACAAGCCCAATTTGCCGTGGGCCGCGGCGACTTTCAGCACCTCTTGGGCATCGAAGCCCTGGCCGTCGTCTTCCACAATGAGCAGAACGTGGTCGGATCGGCGTTCCAGCAGGATACCGACGCACTGTGCTTTTGCGTGGCGCAGCACATTCGTCAGCGCTTCCTGCGCGATTCGATAAAGTGTGGTTTCGAGTTCTGTGGGCAACCGATGCCCATCCATGCCGAAACAGTGAAAATCCGCCGGTATATTGCTGCGTTCTGCCCACTCACTGGCATAGCGTCGCAAAGCCATGTCCAGACCGAAGTCATCCAGTGCCGCCGGCCGCAGTTCCCAAGCCAGGCGATGAATGTCCCGCATCAAGCCGTCGGTCAGGTTTTCCAACTGCCTGATGCTTGCCTGAATTGGCGCTGAAAATGCCTTTTGCTTTCTGAATATTTGCAGGCCCAGTTTCAACGCGGTGAGGTCCTGGCCCAATCGGTCATGAAGCTCGCGCGAAATGCGCCCACGCTCGGTCTCCTCCGCGCCTTTCAACCGCCGCAGTACCTGCCGGTGCGCTTCCTCGACCCGCTGGCGCTGCGCGATTTCCTCCTGCAACTCCCGGTTGGCGTCCGACAATTGGGCGGTGCGCTCCTCGATCTTTCGCTCCAACCCGGCTTGAGCCTTTTGGATCGCCTCTTCCATCTGCTTGCGCTCAATGGCGTAGCGAATGGTCCGCACGGTCTGGGGTCCATAAGTCTGGCCTTTGATCAGATAATCCTGAATTCCGTGGCGCACCGCTTCGAGGCCCGCGGATTCATTGCCGAAACCGGTCAACACCACGATGGGCACATCCGGCGCTTCGGCGCGCGCCCGGAGAAAGGTGTCACGGCCGGCGCTGTCGGGCAGCGACAAGTCCAGCATCAACAGATCGAAGTGTTGCCGGCGCAGGCAATCGAGTCCTTCCGCCAAACTCTCGACGTGGGTGAATTCAAATCGGTCCTGGCCGTTTTGAATCAGGGACTCCCGCAACAGCCCGGCATCCGAGGGGCTGTCTTCGACCAGAAGAATATTTATGTGGTCCGTATCCATTTTTTCAGGGATTTAACGCGTCGCTCTTTTCAAAGCCGGATGCGTCCCTGCCGGATTCAGAACGCGCCGAAGCGCAGGCTCCCGGCCGGGCGTCCAGTCTAATCGTTCCGGTCTTTCAAAGCGACCAGGCCATTCGTCGTTTTGGGCGGCAGGGTCACGACGAACAGCCAGAAAGACTCGATGCAACGCACCACCTCCAGGAACTGTTTGAAGTCAACCGGCTTGGTGATGTAACAGTTGGCGTGGCTGCGATAAGCGCGCAGCACGTCCTGCTCGGCGCGGGAAGTGGTCAGCACCACCACCGGGATCAGCTTCAGGTCTTCATCCGCCTTCAGTTCGGCCAGCACTTCGCGGCCGTCTTTGCGCGGCAGATTCAAGTCCAGCAGAATCAAGTCCGGCACGGGCGCGTGGGCATATTGCCCCTGGCGGCGGAGAAACTGCATGGCTTGCACGCCGTCCTCCACCGTGCTCAGGCGGTTACGCACCTTGGCGTCGCGCAGGGCTTCGATGGTCAATTCGGCGTCGCTGGGGCTGTCTTCCACCAGCAGTATTTCAATGGCCCGGCCTTCGTTTGTCTTCATGCAGCGTGTCCTCTATACCGGAGATTTGGGGAATGGAAAAGAAAAAAGTCGAGCCTTGGTCCAGCTGCGACTCGACCCAGATCTCGCCGCCATGCCGTTCGACGATCTTTTTACAGATGGCCAGCCCGATGCCGGTGCCGGGAAATGCTTTGCGGGTGTGCAACCGCTGGAAGATCTGAAAAATCCGCTGGAAATACTGCGGCTCAATGCCGATGCCGTTGTCGCGCACGGAAAAGAGCCAGCGGCCGGCTTGTTGCTGGACACCGACGTGGACTTCCGACGGGCGCTCGCTGCGGAACTTGAGGGCGTTGCCGATCAGGTTTTGAAACAGTTGCACGATTTGCGTGGCGTCCACCGGCAGGCGCGGCAGGGGATCGCTGGTCACGGTCGCGTGGACCGCCTGGATGCTGGCCTGCAGATTGTCCAGTGTCTGGGCCAGCAGCGCATTCAGGTCGGCCGGAGCGAAGGCCTTGCCCTGGGTGCCCACGCGCGAAAACGCCAGCAGATCCGTGATGAGCGTCTGCATGCGCACGGCGCCGGAGGCAGCGCCAGCAATGTACTGCAGCACTTTGTCGTCCAGCTTGTCCGGGAAGCGGTGTCGCAACAGATCCACATATCCTCCCACCGCCCGGAGCGGCTCCTGCAAGTCGTGCGAGGCCACGTAGGCGAACTGTTCCAGTTCGCGGTTCGAGCGCTCCAGTTCCTGTGCCGTTTGTCGCAGCGTCTCTTCGCCGCTTTTGCGCTGGGTGATTTCCGTCTGAAGGTGCGCGTTGGCAACTTCCAGTTCGGCCGTCCGTTGTTTGACCAGTTCCTCCAGGCGGTCACGGTATTGGGCGAGTTCCATTTCGGTCCGCTTGAGTTCGGTGACGTCCCGCGCCGCGGCAAACACGCCTTGCACAGCGCCGGCTTCGTTGCGGTACACCGTGGCGTGATACAACACGTCGGTCGTGCGTCCCGACGTGTGCCGGATCGTCAGTGGATAGTCCCGCACCTGGCCTTCGGCGAGGACTTTTTGATAGCCGGCCTCCGCGTTTTGCGGTTCCGTGAAGTAGCGGGTGAAATCGGTGCCGATCAACTGCTCGCGCGGCACGCCCGTCACCAATTCGGTGGCTTTGTTCAAGTCGGTGATCTTGCCGTCGGGGTTGACGGTGACCAGCGGGTCGAGGCTGGCTTCAAGCAGGCTGCGGGAGTAACGGGAGGTCGCATATAGCTTCGCTTCGGCTTCAATACGCCGGTTGTTTTCCTGCTTGAGGAAGAGAAAAACTGTGACCAGCAGCAAGAAGCTCAGAACGCCGCCGGCCAGCAGGGTCCGCAGGGTTTTGCTGGCGTCGGTGCTCTTTCCCACCATCTGCTGTTGCAGCCGCCGGCCCTCCTCCTCCTGGGCCTCGGTGACGCGCTTGCGGATTTGGTCCATGAGGGTTCTGCCCTTGTCCGTACTGACGACCGCGAGGGCGGCCGGCAAGCCTTGGGTGCGCCGCAATTCGATGGTTTGCTGCATCTCAACGAGCTTCTCCTGAATGGGCGCCTCGATGCCGGCCAAACGCTGCTGCTGGCGGACGTTGTCCCGGGTGAGTTGCTTCAGGCTGACCAGGTTGGTCTGCACCAGGTCGAGACCGGCCAGGTATGGTTCCAAGTATTTCTCCTCCCCGGTAAGCAAATAGCCGCGCTGGCCGGTTTCTGTGTCCTTCAAAACGGAAAGCAGCCGTTCCAATGTCTGAATCACGACGTAGGAATGCCATTCCCGTTTGTCGGCTTCGGCCACCGCCCGGATGTTCCGAACGGACTGCAATCCCGCCGCCGCCAGGATGGCCAAAGATACCACTAATCCCGCACTGATCAGCAAGCCTTGGCCGGACCAGTAAGGCGGCGTCTCCCGGCCCTTGCGCAAGAAGATTTCCGTCTCATGCGCCGCCGCCTTTTGCCGGGCGCGGCGGTAGAGTTCGGCGAATACGCTCATGAAGACGCCCATGCCCGTGAAGAACGCCAGCCCGACAGCGTCGGCGAGGTTGGCGATGGCAAATCCATGCAGCGGGGGAATAATCCAGTAATCCACGGCCAAGGCCGTCATCAAGGTAGCCAGCAGCCCCGGCCCAACGCCACCGAGCAAGGCAACGGCCATGATGAGGGGATAAAAAGTGATATAGGTGGGCAGGCCTTCGCCCGCAAGGGCGGTCAGCACCGCGCGCAACCCGAATCCCATTGCCGTGGCCACGAATGCCAGGCCGTAGCGCAAAACCCACCTTCGCCTGATGGACGATGAAGAATTGTTGTGATTCATGGGAACCTCATCTCCAAGGTTTCAGGCAGTCGAAGTTTCTACATCGCATTTCAAATTCTGTTTTCACCACCGACTTTAATGGAAATTCCAACATTTTCGAGGCACCGTGACAAACATAAACTCGTCAGGCTCGAACTGCGCGTTCCGTTAAATCAGGGCCACGGTTTCAGTTCGAGTTCGTGAAGTCTGCGCTCCCGAGAGACAATTTTCCGCCAGGCCCGCTCCACCAACGCCTCGCGCGCGCGAACCTGGTTTCCAGCCGCTGAATGTCAGGAAATTCCCTGATGCAAGAATTCTCCCTTCCCCGACTGTTCGAGCGCGGAACTTGTGGACTATTATAGGCGCGATTTATGGAACAAAAGCACATCTTGGAACGGGCCATCCCGTCGGATGAAGGGGAATTTGTCCCGCCAGACACGGAGAATGCGTTAAACGTCGCATTGGTCTATCAAGACGCGCCGACCCGGAATTGGGCCACCCAGGTGTGTGACCAGGTGACGCAGCTGGTTGGCAAGGACGCCGTCCACTGCACTCAGTGGGAGATCAGCCGCCTGGGTGATCCCGATGTGCTCAAGGACGCCGTTTCGACGACGATGCAGGCCGATGTCATTTTGATCTCAATTTACGATGCGAAAGAATTGCCGATTGAACTGGCCGGGTGGATTGGCGCGTGGTTGCCGCGCCGCTCCCTGCCGACGGGAGCTTTGATTGCACTGATCAGCGTGCCCGGACAGACGAGCGCCCAGTTGGATCACGCCCGGGGCTACTTGCGCACGGTCGCGCGCAAGGGCCGGTTGGATTTCCTGTTGCGGGAACGCAGGCTGCCGGTGGCGTCACGCGGTTTCTACTGCATTGAGAAGCACACGGAACGGACCAGCCTCACGACTTCGGTGGTTCAGAAAGCGCTCAACCGTGATCACGAAGATTTATCGCTGCCAAGCAACCCGTAAAAGGGAATGCAGATGAATCATCAAACCCCAATGCAAATCGAACCCGGCCGCGACATGATTGCGTCGGGAGCTTGCGGGATTTGGATAAACAACCGTGTGACTGGCAGTCCTGCGGTTGAGGAGCGGAGTTGACTTCGGAATACAGCCAAGGAGATGGGGGAGGTGGGGCGTCAGCCACGGGATAGACTAGGGCCGTGGCTGACGCCGTAATGGGAATCAGATGATTGCACGCCATGTCCGGCAACGTCCTGGGAGGGTGGAAGTGTGTCCAAACCAGAGACTTCCCTGAAAGTCAGTGGGATTCATTGCCAGGACTGGTACGGACTGCGCGTTTCGTGAAATCGTCGTTTCTCATTAATCCAGTCTGTGACATCCTGTGCCGGCAGTTCAATCGGGCCGGAATGCCCGGCCCGGCACTTTTGCCGGCGAAAGGCTGTGACATGAATAAACTCAACATCGTTTCCATTAAAACCATGCGCTGGAGCGGCTGGCTGTTGCTGCCGCTGGTAATGCTGTTCCTGTTGACCGGTTACATCATGGATGGACGCCATGGGTTCAGCAAACTGCTGGACGAGAAATCCGCTCTGACGTTCCACCGCATGTTGCACCTGCCGCTGATTGTGCTCGTGGTAGCGCATGTCGTGCCGGCGGTGTATCTTGCCTTCCAGCGATGGGGCTGGATCAAGCCGCGCGCATGAAGTCCATAGTCCAAAGTCCAGAGTCCGAAAGCCTTGGAGCGCCGACCTCCGGTCCGGCGTGTCCCGGAGAACAGTGCGGTTTGCGCCGGGTCGGAGACCGGCGCTCCGGGTTCGTTTCCCGCCGCGCCGCCATCGGACTGGGCGCGGCAGGCGTGGTGGGATTGGCGGGCGTGGTGTCGTTGTTCGATCTGTTCTCCAAATGGCGCGAGTCCGAGGCGCCGGCGGACATTTTCAAAGGCGACGCCTCATCGGGCGAGCTTTGGGAGTTGTGGCAGAAGCGCGGCTGGGTGAAGGAAGGCCGCCATTACCTCAAGCTCGGCCGCAACGTCCAGTGCAAGGTCTGCCCGAACAACTGCATCTTGGAACCCGGCGACCGCAGCCACTGCCGCAACCGCATCAACCGCGACGGCACGCTTTACACGCTGGTTTACGGCGCCCCCTGCACGTTCCACGTGGACCCGGTTGAAAAGAAGCCGTTGTTCCATTTTCTGCCCGGCACGCTGAGTTTTTCCCTCGCCACCTCCGGCTGCATCTTCCGCTGCCTCAACTGCCAGAACTGGGAGATTTCGCAGAAGAAACCGGAAGAAACCAAGGACCCGCGCGGCGAGGAGTTGCGCTTGCGCCCGCCGCTGCCTGCGAGCCTTTCACTCGAACAAATTGCACGGTTGAGCCTGTTCCCTGAAGACGTTGTCGCGGTGACCGAGGCGCTCGGTTGCCCATCCATTTCCTACACCTACTCCGAGCCGACGGCGTTCTATGAATACACGCAGGACACCTGCCAGGCTGCGCGCGGGCGGAAGCTCAAGAACATCGTCGTGAGCTGCGGCTCGATCGAAGACCGGCCCGCCCGCGATCTGTATCAATTCGTGGACGCCGCGCACGTGGACCTGAAGGGTTTCGACGAGGACATCTACCAGAAGCTCAACTCCGGCAAGCTCCAGCCCATTCTCAACCTGCTCAAGACACTCAAGGAACTGGGCGTGTGGTTCGAGATCATCAACCTCGTCGTCCCGACCTACACCGACAACCTCGACACCATCCGCCGCATGTGCGCGTGGATCGCGAAGGAACTGGGACCGGACCGGCCGCTGCACTTCTCGCGGTTCCACCCGGAGCACAAGCTCACGCATCTGGCACCCACGCCCGTTGAGACACTCATGAAAGCGCGCGACTTTGCCTGCGCCGAGGGCCTGCATTACGTTTATATCGGCAACGTGCCCGGCCTCGAAGGAGTCGAGACGACGTTCTGCCCCAACTGCAAAAAAGCCGTCATCGAGCGCGATATCTTCGCCGTCACCCGCATGGACCTCACGGACGGCAAATGCAGTTTTTGCGGGACAAAGATTGCGGGAGTGTGGAAGACGCAAGGTTAGCCGGGCAAAATGTTGACAGCGCGCCCCGAAGTTGCGCCCCAGCAAAGTTGCACCGACGGAGCAACTGGAGGCGAGGCTGCGGAATCGCACAGCGACCACTGATTCCGTCTCTGATGCCAAGTACCTAACCAGCGCTTGGTTCCTCAACAAAGTCAGGTATATCAACCAGTTTTGAACTTTTCAAGCTGATCGTCAGGACACATGTTGTCGTTCTCTGTACCAATCATTCCTCCAGTTGTTACTTCTGCCAAAGTATTTGGCCAGTTTCCAGGGGAACCGCAACACCGGAGAACTGCGGAACAAGGCGTGGCGTGTAGTCCGTAGCCGGATGGTTGGCCGGTACGCGGGCATAATAGACGCAGCCATCGGACGCAGCCGCCGGTTGCCGGATTCGCGTCATTTCCTGCCGTACCGGATCCTGGCCATTGCTCCCGTCGGCAAAAAGCTCGACGCGCACGGTGTCCGGATCGAGGTCCCCCAGGTGAAGCCGCACTTTGAATTCGTGCTGTTCTCCAGAGGTCTGAACCTTCACCCCGTCGAAACGCAAGTTCCCCCACTTTTGTTCGAGCGCCTGCCGCCAGCGGAAGATCTGCACGCCGGTGGCGCCTTTGCGGGCGGCACGTGTTTGATAGGCAGCCGCTGCCGGGAGGTAGTATTTGGCGGTGTATTCGCGCACCGCGCGACCGGCGGAAAACTGGGGGGTCAACCGCGCCATGCTTTCCCGCATCCGCGCGACCCAGGCGCCCGGAATGCCGTTTGGACCGCGCGCATAGAACTCGGGAATCACCTGCTGTTCGAGTAAGTTGTAGAGCGCCTCGGCTTCGGCGGCATCCCAGGCCGGATCATCGTCGTGTTCGTGGCCATCTCCCAAGGCCCAACCCACTTCCGGCGAGTAAGCCTCCGCCCACCAGCCATCCAATTCGGACAGGTTGAGGCCGCCGTTGACGAGCACCTTCATGCCGCTGGTGCCACATGCCTCCCAGGGCCGGCGCGGAGTGTTGAGCCAGACATCCACGCCCTGCACCAGATGTTCGGTGAGCAGCATGTCGTAGTCACTGAGAAAAATCGCGCGGCGGCGTGTCTCCGGCCGGCGGATGAATTGAATCCATTCCCGGATCAAGGCCTGTCCCGGCGCGTCCGCCGGATGGGCTTTGCCGGCGATGATGAGCTGCACCGGACGCTGCGGATGGTTCAAGAGGCGCAACAGCCGCTGCGGGTCGTGCAGCAGCAGGTTCGGCCGTTTGTAGGTCGCAAAGCGGCGGGCAAACCCCAGCGTCAGCACGTGGGGATCAAATATCGTCCGGACTTTGTCCACGATTACGGGCGGCGCGCCGGAGGCGATCAACTGCCGGGCCAGCCGTTCGCGGGCATATTCAACGAGGGAATTGCGGGCGGTGTTGCGCATGTGCCAGAGCCGGTCGTCGGGAATGCCGCGAATGTCCCGGTCAAGGGTTTCCCCCCGCACCGCCAGCGGTCTTTGCGGCAGGACTCGGTCCAGAGTTCGTCCGCCACCGCGGAATCCCAACTGGGCACGTGGACGCCGTTGGTGACGTGCCCGATGGGCACCTCGTCTTCCGGCCAGCGTGGAAACAGGGAGCTGAAAATGCGCCGGCTAACCTGGCCGTGCAGCCGGCTCACGCCGTTGACCGCGCCGCTCCCCCGGATGGCCAGGTAGGCCATGTTAAAACTTTCCAAGGGGTCGTCCGGGTTCAATCGGCCCAAGGCCAATAGATCGCGGGCTGTGATACCGAGCCTCCGAGCATAATCGCCGAGGTACGGTTCTATAAGCGCCGGAGCAAACCGGTCAAACCCGGCTGGCACGGCGGTGTGGGTCGTGAAGAGGTTGCCGGCGCGTGTGACCGCCAGCGCAGCTTCGAAGTTCAGACCCGTTTCTTCCATGAAATGCAGGGCGCGTTCCAAAACGGCGAAGGCGGCGTGCCCTTCGTTGAGGTGGCAGACTTCCGGCTGGACGCCGAGTGCTCGCAGGAGCCGCCAGCCGCCGATCCCGAGGGCCAGTTCCTGCTTGAGACGCAGTTCGGAACCGCCACCGTAAAGTTCGCTGGTAACTCCCCGATGAGCGGGGAAGTTCGCGGCGTCGTTGCTGTCGAGCAGATAAAGCTTCACCCGGCCGACCTGCACCTGCCAGGCGCGCAGCCAGACGGAGTAGCCCGGCAGTTTGATTTCAATCCGCAGCCACTCCCCGTTCGGCTCGCGCAGGGGCGTGATCGGCAACTGCCCGGGATCGTTGTACGGGAACAGCGCCTGTTGTCTCCCGTCCCGGTCAATCACCTGCCGGAAATAACCCTGTTGATAGAGCAAACCCACGCCCACCACCGGCACGCCCAGGTCGCTGGCGGCCTTGAGCTGGTCGCCAGCCACGTTGCCCAGGCCGCCGGAGTAAATCGGCAGCGCCTCGCTCAACATAAATTCCAGGCTGAAATAGGCGACGCAGGTCAGCGGGGACTGCGGATGATTTTGCTGAAACCACGCGGGCGCCTCTGCCTCCCGGCGCTTGGCCCCGACGAGGTCCTCGACTTTTTTGCGGAAGTCCGGGTCGGCCAGCGCGCGTTCGAATTGGTCCCGCGAAACCGTTTGCAGGACCACCCGGGGATTGTGCGTGAGGTCCCACAGCGCCGGATCAAGCTGCCGCCAGAGGTCGTCGGCGGCATGGTTCCACGACCAGCGCATGTCCAGGGCAAGCTCGGCGAGGAGATCGAATCCCCGGACTTCCACCGGTGGACATCCGTAAAGGGGATGGCTGACGTGCTTTTGCTTGTTCATATTCTGGTCCTTTCTATGGAAATTGTGTATCCCAATCAGCGTGCGGGTTTTGACGTGTTTTTTACCAATCGTTCCACAACCAGGACGAATTGTACATCGTCCTCGTTGACGAGTTTCCCCGTGAGCCGGACTTCCGGCACTCTGCCGTTTTGCGTTTCATGGAATTCAACAGGCATGTGTGTTTTCGCTTTGGCAGATTCTTGAATCAGTTGATGGCGTTCGAATTCAGGGCTGCCAGGCCTCGTCCAGATCGTGATAGCAGCGGTGCAACCAGGCTTCTCCCCAGAAAAAGTTGCAGCTTGTCTCCGCCCGCAACACGCGCCACTGCGCTTCCTCCAATTGTGGGCAGCCTTGGGAAGTTTGCAAGCCGGTGTCACCGGCGCGGTGACGCAAGCGGTGAAGGGTCTGGCTGGTCGCAGCGACCCGTTCGAGCGCATCTTTTTGGGCCTGCGAGCCTGTCCATTGCACGAAGTTCTGGCCATTATGCCAGCCGGTGTTCCAGGCGCCCGTGCGCACCTGCACCCGGCCGTGAGCGCCGTGGCGGGCAAGGTAATCCTCCGTCTGGATAAAGTGCCAGGCGAACGACCGGCACATTTTCTGGATTTCATCCACAAAGCTGTGACTCAGGTTGTGGGGACAATAGTGGTACCACACCCCGTCAATCCGGCATACGCCGCCGCTGCCATAACCCGGACGGGTAAATACATGCACTTCATGGCCGCGCCGTTGCAGGGCCGCCGCCAACTCCGTCACGTGCGCGGCAATCCCGCCCACGGCGTGGAAGCGAAGCGTCTCCCATGAAAACATTGCGATTTTCATCTCCTCAACCTCCTTTGTTCCCTGCTGCAGCCAACCATCGTGGCTGCGCGCACCATTCCTCTCCCGCGACGCCAAACATTCGTTCGAAGCACTGCAAATAATAAACCGCCGGTAAACCGCCGCCCGTTCAATGCGTCTGCAAGCTTGAAGTCCGGCCAACCCGGCGGACAGCGTTGTAACCACCGAACGGGTTAGGGACGCGGATTGTGCAATTCGGGTCGTCCCGCCACTGGCCGTCCACGATGAACCGGTAGTGGTGCGAGCCGGGCGGCAGGTCCACCGTGGCCTTCCAAACGCCGCCGGATTCCGGTTTCATGGCAATGGCCTTCTCCTGCCACT
This sequence comes from uncultured Verrucomicrobiae bacterium, assembly GCA_963744965.1. Classification (GTDB taxonomy): domain Bacteria; phylum Verrucomicrobiota; class Verrucomicrobiia; order Limisphaerales; family UBA11358; genus UBA11358. Next base: position 90,159 of record CAVUVT010000010.1, on the reverse strand, counting down.
GCGTGAAGTCGCCAGCCAATTGGACACACAAAGCGTCCGGGGCGGTGAAGGAAAAGGTCTGTTTCAGACCTATGCTGCTGTTTTTCGAATTCATTTTTTTTGCCATATTTTTTTCTTTCTAACTGGGTTATTCATGGTTTTTTTGCGCGAGCGAACGGGCCGCGCCGGTTCACAAAGGCGCCACATGGTTAATCATTCAACTGCTCAAGAATCCAAGCTTGGAAATGGGTCCATCTCCAGGTGAGGGACAAGTCCGGACTTTTCAGTGCCGCTCCCCGCCATGGCCGGCGCAGGGTGGGATGAAGCCGCAGCCCGGTTTGAATCCCCCGCGGTGATTGTGGAACGCAGGGCCGCATTTGCCGCCAGCAGTTTTTCGATGGACAGTTCGCCGAATGATTTCAACGTCTGGTGTGTTTTCATAAAATCAATTCTTCCTACTCGGCCTCCCTTCGACCGCGCCGCCTTTCCGCGGGAAAAGGCCGATGCCGGACGCCTGTTCCAAGAATGTTCACCACCGTCTCGTCCTCCTGTTTGTTTCTTATACATTGCATTAGACAAATATCAATTTAAGGTTGTTCACCGGTTACTCACATCCAATCCGGCATGCCGGGGCTTGCGTCCGCGGCAATCTCCATTGTTTTCCGCCGCCGCGGGTGGCCACCGCCACAACACACGGTCTTTGACAGATGGTGAACGGACAGTAATCGGCCTGCTGCGCCGATTTTCGACCAACACAGACAGAGCGTCGCCTCCAGCATTTCTCCTTCCCGCGATTTGCACCCCTGATCAGTTTCTTCCGCAACGTCGTTAACGTCCAGTGACTTGTGAAGCGAATCCGGAAAATAAGGGCTAAAGGCTGGCCTGCAAAATGGCGGGGGTTTCAGTTTCAAGTTTTACCGCCACCTTTTGTCCGCTGTGAGCGTGCGGGCATCGGCGATTGTCGCGTAAGCGAACAGTGGGCGAGCGGTATGCTTCATGTTATATTAGATATTAGGTTTTTTAAAAACGCTTTTCTAACCGAAGCGCCCGCCCCTGAAATGGTGACATGTTTTTAGGCTTTAAACACCCCTGTCGCTACGCTGAATAATCCCGTGTCACCCCCTTTCTCATCATTGCAATTGTGACGCTCTTTGTGGTGCTGGCGGGTCAAGCCTTTGGCGCTCGATGCGCCGCAATGCGTCGATGCAGGATTAAAATCCAGAGCAGCGCCCCCAGAATGATCACGACCAAAACACCAACAATGCGCAGTACGCCCCACTGCATCCAAACCGGCGGGGCCTTCTGAACCATCACGTCCTTCAGCGAACGGAGCAACAGGCGGAACGACTTGGCCCGCCAACCCTCTCCGGCGCGCCAACTGCTGCCACGCTCAATCAAACAGATGCCCGTGACCAGAACGTCGCTGCCGTTTTGCAACGGGGCAAAACCCATGCCGCTGGCGTCCTGCCCAAGGTAGGCGTCAAAAATGAAACCATTTTTTTCGAGCACCAGGAATTGTTCCCGCCCGCGCTGGGTACGTTCCAGCAATCTGGCACTGACCTGGATCAACCGGCAGTCGTGTGTTCCGGTTAAAATTTCATCCAGGTCCAACGTCGCGGGCGCGGGTGCCGCGCCATTGCCGACTTTGCGATATGTGGAATCCTGCAGGACGGGGGTGTATTCGCCCTTGGCCGGGAAGCCGAGCACCTCGACACGGTCGCCCGGTTGTAGCGGCGTACGCTGCCGTGTCTGGCAATACACCCCTTCCATCTCATCCTGAATGAACACGGCGCTGCCGGATTCATAGTAGGCAACGGTGCCACTGAGTTTGACACGGTGGCCAAAACTTCCCTGCGGCGTGAATTGCAGCAAACTGTTGATGCTCTGGGTCGGAATATCAAAAGGATTGCCAGACGCAGGCTTCTCAATCACCAAATCCGTTGCGCGCGGCATGAGTAATCGAAACCCGAACAATTGCCGCTGGCGGTTGAACAGTGTGGAACAAACACCGCTGACTTTAACGGTGCTGTCCACGAGTTCTTCGGTGTTCGTTACGGGCAACTGGCTGGCGTAACCGCTGAATCGCTCGCCGCCCGCGACGAGGTCAATCAAGTATTGTTTGGTCTCTTGTTCAAACTTGACAGACCGGACAATGCCGCTGACCTCGACGAACTGGCTGTCTTCGCGCCCACTGACCAACTCTGCCACGGATACCGGTTTGGCCGCAGGCAGATTTCCTTCGCCAAGCACTTTCACGGAATTGGGAACAACGATCGGCGCGTATTCACCCGGACTGGAGTAACCTTCCACCTCCACCAACTGGCCCGGGGACAGGGCGGGCAGATTGGTATCCAGCAGATAAATTCCTGCGGTCTCATCCTGGAAGAAGTGGGAATACAGGGTGGCATCGGAAAATGTCACCACTCCCTTCAATCTCACGGGAAGGTGTCCGCCAGCCTGCTGCGGAGTCAGACCTCGTACCTGCGCCGCCGTGTGCAGTTCGTCCGCCAGCGGATTCTGGGCTACCGCAAGTCGCACCGAAGCGAGGAGCAGACACAGCGCATAAAGGCAAATAGTGCTGGCGCGAACCATGATTTCGGGGATAAAGTCCGTACCCGGAGTATTCATCTTTACATGGATTCTTGTCATAGAGATGTTTGTTTCATGAAAAATTACGGGGTGAAACCTACTGGCTGACGGGCCTCATTTTATGCAATTTGCAACCGATATTTTAACAAATTTGCAGCGGCAATGTAATTCATTAATTGACTTTAAATTTTTTGAAATGAACAGCACTGTACGCAATTAAATTTTTTTATTACATCAAGCGTTATGTGTCAATAATTATATTACAATCTTTCACAAAGTGTTTATTTCCTGCTAGGTAGCTCGTGTGGTTTCCAACAGTTTTTGCTGTTTATTGACCGGTTTTGCAGTAGTCCTTCTGTCCAGCACGTTGTTGGTACTCGAAGCACCGTACGTCCAGGGGGATAGCCAACCCCGGCGTCAAAATAAATGTTTAGGCGCCCTTGCGCGTCCATTGAATGGCGTGCATCACCAATTCTGCAGAGTTTTTCAGATCAAGTTTTTCTTTGATCCGATTTCTGAATGAATTGATGGTGGCAACCGTTAAATTCAGCTCCGTTGCAATCTGACGCGTCATCTTGCCCTGACCCAGCATCCGGAAAACCTCCAGTTCACGATCGCTCAACTTTTCGATGGGCGAAACCGGCGGTGCCGTCTGGCCCCCACTCATGAATTTACCAAGCATGGTGGCGGTCATCTTCTCGCTCAAATGCATGTCACCGCCCAGCACTTTACGGATGGCCACCTTGACCGTCTTGGCCGGTTCCTGTTTCATCACATACCCGTTGGCTCCGGCATGCAAGGCGCGTTCGGCGTAAAGTGATTCCTCATGCATGGAAACAACCAGAACCGGCAGGTCGGCATATTTGCTTTTGAGGGTTTTAATCAGATCAATGCCCGTGCCGCCGGATAACGAAAGGTCAACAATGACAAGATCCGGCTTTGATTCATCAATTTTCTTCAACGACTCCTCGGCCCCGGCGGCATCGCCGCACACGGTCAGGTCCGGCTCGCGCTCAATGAGCTGCCGCAGTCCTTCGCGAAACATCGTATGATCGTCCACGATGAAAATCCGGTTCTTCGTGGACGTTGTCGCGACCGGTTGAATCGGGTCAATGGAATTCGCAGCGGTTTTTGTCATTTTTGACGTTCCTGGATGGTTTCCAATTGCTGGTTAAATTGCACGGTGATTTGGGTGCCCTGATTGGGTTGACTTTTCAAGTCTAATGTTGCGGCAATCACGCGCGCGCGATAACGCATGATGCGTATGCCCATGCCGGCAGAACCGGCGACCGGCCACTGGAAACCCGTGCCGTTGTCCTGAATGTTGAGAGTAAAACGATCCTTGGCGCCACTGATGGAAATTGCCACTTGGGTGGCTTTGCCATGCCTGACCGCATTTAAGACGGCTTCTTGCGCGATGTAATACAAATGCAGTGAAGTCGCGCTGTCCAAATTGGGAAACGGCTTCCCGCCGGAAAACTGGCAGTGTGTTTTGAAGACACTGCTGGTATTGGCGGCCAGTTCTTCCAAGGCTGATTCCAATCCGCTTTCGTCCAGTTTTACCGGAAACAGGCCGCGAGCCACCCCGCGCGTCTGATGGATGGCCTCGTTCAGCAGTGCTCCGATCCTTTCCGCCTCGGACGATTCAACCACGCCTTTTTCCTGAAGCTGGTCGCCCAATATATCCAACTGGTAGGCGATGGCGACCAGTTGTTGGCAAACCCCGTCATGCAAATCATGCCCAATACGTCGCTGTTCCCGATTACTGATTTCCAAAATCTCGCGCTCCAGCCGCTTTCGTTCGGTGATATCTCGCGCGACGCTTTCCACCTCGGGGACACTGCCGGTCTGTTCAACCAACAGGGCGCTGATCTCGAGCCTTAAGCGTTGTCCGGAAGCATTGATAAAATCCCATTCGGCGGTTGCCAATTCCACGCCCTTGGACATTTGTTCGAGCCATTGTTTGACATCGTCGCGCTGATCTTCAGCCACGAACGCAACCAGATTTTGCCCCAGGATTTCTTCGCGGCGGCGGCGCAATAATTGTTCGCCGGCCTTGTTGATGGACGTAATGCGTCCGTCAGGGTCATGGGTAAAAACCATGTCATTGGCGTTTTCAAAAAGATTTTCATAGCGTTCCTTCAAGGCGGCCTCCGTCTGCAACTGTCGGCGGATGATGGCGGTTTGCTTTTGAACCCGGCGACGCAGAATGCCGACCCAGGCCAGCGCGGTGAGCACCACCAAGCCCAAAATGCTGATGGCCCATAACATTTTTTGAAAATTCCACCACGGCGGTTGCTGTAGAACAAAAATGTCGCCGGGGGAGCGCATCAAAACGCGGAAGGATTTGGCGCGCCAGTCAGCTCCCGCGCGCCAGTCGTTGCCTATTTCAATCCGGCAAACTCCGGTGACCGCCACTTTGGTGCCATTTTGCAAATAGGCAAAATCCACGCCATTGGTTTTACCCTCCAAATAGGCTTGAAAGATGAAACCGCCGGTCTGCAGCACCAAAAATTGTTCGCGACTGTGCCGGGCCCGGTCCAATACGGTTGCTTCAACCCGCACGAGCCGGCATTCATACGTTCCTTTCAATGCCTCGTCGGCGGAAATCAAAAATGGCAACGGCAACGGTCCTGATCCGGTTTTCCTGTAAATGGCGTCCTGCAGCATGGGCGTGTATTCGCCTTTGGCGGGAAAACCCAGAACATCAACCTGATCGCCAACCAGCAACGAATCCGGCTGCCGGGTTTGCACATACAAACCCTCCTTTTCATCCTGAATGTAAAGGTCGGCATCCCGGTGATAAATGACGGTCCCGTTGACTTTGACCCGATGACCGTAGGATCCGTGGGGCGAGAATAGCAGGAGTTGCTCGATCGGACGCTGCTGAATGGCAAACGGATTGTCCGGCGCGGGAGATTCCAACACCAAATCCTCCGGATGCGGCACCAAAAGCCGGATGTCAAACAATTGCCGTTGGGAATTGAAACGGCTGACGCACACCCCGCGAATTTGGACCGTGCTGTCCACCAGAACTTCGCGCCGCACCACGGGTAATTGCGCCGCCTGCACCGTTAAACGCCCGCCGCCGGCTTCGATTTCGATGGAATAGTATTTTGTTTTTTCATCAAAATCAACCGCGCGAACAATGCCTTGGATTTCGACAAACTGGCTGTCTTCTTCGCCGCTGATTAATTGAGCATAGGAAACTGGTTTCGCCCGGGGGAATGTTCCTTCACCGAGAATTTTTATGCTGGATGGCATCACAACCGGCGCATATTCGCCGGAGCTGGTTACGCCTTCGACCTCCACGAGCTGGCCAGCCACCAAAAGCGGCAGGTTGGTCGATTGCAGATAAATACCGGCCGTTTCGTCCTGAACGATGTGGCTGAATAGACTCTCTTCGAAAAAAGTCACCACCCCGCGCAATTTTACCGGGCAATGACGATCCGCCTGTTCGGCGGTCAGGCTGCGAACCGCCTCCGCCGTCAGAATCTCGTTGGTGGGGGAGAAGTCTTCAGCCGCGAACAGCCGCGCACCCAAACAACAAACAAAGAAAAACAACCCCGCGTCCAAACGGCTGCTTCTGGATGATAAAAGTGACATGCTTGGTTCTAGATAACATCTTTCCGCATAAAAGTAAAAACCGACCTGAATCCACGCTGTATTCGTGCCGCGTTGCTGTGCCTTGTTTTCTCCCTTTCGCGGGTGGATTCACTCGCTGAACGCCTGCGGCTCCGCACACGACGAAAAAGCCTGCTGCGGATTGTCGCCGCGGTCAGACATGCCGATGACGCGCACGGCTGTGAAAGTCATCGGCTTGGTTAACAGCAGGGTAAACGAGCGGTTTGACCCTGTGAGCCGGTCGCACTGACCGCTCGTCGCCGCGATTGCCGGATAGTTACCAAGTTCGCCAATCGTTTTCAATGCGCTGCCAGCCACGCGTTGGATTTGCACCCGCGGCTTGCCGGCGCTCGTGTCAAACCAGTCTTCCGTCGCACATTTGCCGGCACAAGTCGTGACGAGGCTTTGAAGATTGTCATCGTTGATCGAGCCTTCCTGGTTGCCCAGACGCGACCGGCTTTCAACGCCGTCCAACAGGACGTTGGCGTTCGGCTGGCCGGCGGGCGGCCCGGCCCGGGCGTTCAGTTCAATCAGCGCCAGAGAGAGGCCAAGGCCTGCAAATAAAGATTTGAGCCTCGGTGCATACGTTGCCATTCGCATTTTAAGGAAGCTCCACTACGCGGTAAAAACGGTATTGGTTCGTGGAAATCGCGTCGGAAACCGTGTTTGTGTTCCCGTTGCCGGCCACAGAGGAAACCAGATTCGACCAGTTGCTACTGCCTAAATTTCCAGTCCATTGCACGTCATAGAGGGTTCCGCTCGTCGAGGGCCAACTCACTTGGATACCCGGTTGCACCACGGCAGAAAGCACGTTGGTCTGGCTTGGCGTGGCGTAAGACAAAGAGACATCGTCTATCAATACATCGCCGTAGCCCTGGGCAACCGCGCCAGTGGTGGCATAGATGGTGATCTGAGCGTTGACAGCATTGGTTGGGGCGACCAGATTGTTGCCGTTGATTTGCGTCCAGGATCCATTGCCGCCGGCAAACCCGATCCAGCCGGTATCACTTATACTGCTGCCACTGCTGTTAAGCCACATGACTCTGTAATTCTGCACCAGGCTGACGCCGGAACTCACCTGCTGGGCCCAGAAGGAGAAGCTATAGGTTTGTCCCGGAACCACCGGGAAACCGCCTTGGTTCACCAGGTTTTGGTCGATCTCCGAGTTGTTTGGCGAGGCGGTTGGGTTGGTGACAGCCAGCGACATGCTGAACTGCCCGCCATGCGAGCTGGTGCTGACGCGCATTGGAAGCTGGCTTCCGCTTAGTGACCAATTGCTGACGCTCAAACCGCTGCCGTTTTCAAATCCGGGGTTCGCGACGATGTTGCCCGCGCCGAATGTGGTTTGCAAAACCTGATATTGATCATTTTGCGCCGGCCAGAGCGGATCGAACAAAGTGTTCGTCGTGCCATCACCCGCTGCCGGCCCGAGCAAGGTGTTCCAGACAATGTTCGTGCCCTCAGCGTTCGCCGATTGCAAGGTCCACGTCGTGCCGACCATCGTGGGCCAACTGACTTGTGCCCCCGGCTGAATGGCAACCGCAATCGGACTCGGCGCGGCGGCCACATAACTATAGACCCGGACATAATCCACCAGCATTTGTTGGGGAAACACCGTGGTTGCATCCGGATTGCCAGGCCAGTTGCCGCCGACGGCGACATTGAGCAACAGGAATTGCGGCTGCGTGAAGACCCAAGTCGCGCCGCTGGGCAGCCTGGCAGGCGTGGCCATGAAATACAGATTCGTATCCACGAACCATTGGATTTGGTTGGTCGTCCACTGCACAGCGTAAATGTGAAAATCGTCGGCGAGGGCCGCTCCACCCGGCAGTGTATAGGTCCCGCCCACCCCGGCGCCACCGTTGTAGTCCCCGCCGGACTGCGGGCCGTGAATCGTGCCGTAAGCGATGCCCTGGTTGTTGGTGTTCCCGATGTTTTCCATGATGTCAATCTCGCCACACGTGGGCCAGTTGACCGAGTCAATGTTTGTACCCAGCATCCAGAAAGCGGGCCAGATTCCCTGTCCGCGCGGGATTTTGATGCTCGCCTCCATGCGGCCGTAAGTCCATGACCATAAGCCCTTGGTCAGCAGCCGGGCCGATGTGTAACTGCTGCCGCCGTAGCTCTCCTGGTCGGCTTCGATGACCAACTGGCCGTTTTCAATACGGGCGTTGTTGGTGCGCGAGGTGTAATACTCCAGTTCGCCGTTGCCCCAGCCGCCGTTGCCGATGTCGTAACCCCATTTGGTGGGATCCGGCGCACTGCCGTCCGGCTGGTTGAATTCGTCCGACCACACCAGTTGCCAGTCGGCATGACAAAGCATTGAAGTTGATAGAACCAGCGCCAGCAGCACAGGCCGAATCGCTCTCGTAATGTCTTTCTTCCATTTTGGTTTCATATGCGAATCACTACGAAGCCAATGGCAAATGGCACGCCCCCAGTTGCTCCAGTTGGTCACGACGGTTCATTGCCCCCACCGCCAGCAGGCAGGCGCCAAGGAACCGACCGCCTGCCCGGTGAAGGTCGGCTCCCCAAAACATCTGAACTGGGCTGCGGCTCGGTTGCATGAAAAGAATCGTTTCGATGAACGGCTGTACGACTTGCCGGCAAATCAAAAGACCATCTGACTTTTGGTACAGATGGCCTTGTGGAATCTGCAAAAGAGTGAGCCTTTAATTCCGCCGACGGATGAGCGAGAGCGCGAGAACGCCGCCCAAGCCTGCAAGGGCGAGGATCGAAGGCTCCGGCACTGCCACGATGTCCACCTCTCCGAGCGACGCAAGGTCGGCCACCCGTGCATTGGGCCCAGTCGTAACGAATCCATACTGGAGAATGTCACCCGGCGTAATGCCGAGACTAATGTTAAACACACCATCAACCAGAGGCGTGGTAATCGTGTTTACCAGTGAGTAGCCGGGCGTGAAATCGTCGATGAACGCGACGCTGGTGTAAGGACTCACCAGTGTGTTGTCCAGCACATTGCCGGTAAAGCTCACGGTCCCGCCCGCAAAGTTGTCGTCTTCCACATACATGGACGCGGCCATGATATGGTTGCCGGGGCTCGTGCCATCATTTGGTGCCTGCCACCAATAAGAATCGATCGGATCAGTCGCGTCAATATTCGAGTTCGGAGTCAGGGTCAGTGTAGGGCCGGTAAAATAGGCATCCAAGGCAGACGTAGCCCACGGACTGCCAAAGTCATACCCTCCCCCATGTTGCGGCAGCTCAAAAACATTCATGTAGCCTATCCAGTTCTGGGTGGGATCCACGGTAAAGGTTTGCGCGTTGAGGTTGATTGCTGCACCTAGCACGGCGCAGACGGCGACGGTTCTGATTGGTATTTTCATATTACTATTACTTTTTATTGTTTATTGTTTAAGTTTCTGACCTTTTCTACGGTGTGATTGTTTTTACTACATTCTTTTCTGCTTGTAAAGAAAATAATGTTGCCTGTGTCCGATGACAGCTCCGTACAGATGGAGCGTTCATCAATGGACCTGAAAAGCTTGGTAAACGTACTATTCATGTTGTTTTGGTCAAAAAAAGCCAAGGAGGATTTACTGTTGCAGGTTCGTGGCTTTCTGCTGTAACCATGCCAAGTCGCCAGTGCTGGGATCTTGCGGTGTCTGGTTGTTGTTATTCACCGATCGGTAGGTCAACACATTTCCGTCATGCCATCTATGAATTTCCGCGTGACCGTCGGCGAATGAAAAGCCGCACGATCCGTTGTGATAGCTGGCGGGAATATCAATCCAATAATGGATGTTAGCGAGGTCACACACAAAAAAGCCGTCGTTGATGCTGTAGGGATTTTCATCCAGGAGAACGTAGCGGTCACTGGCAGAATAAATGGACGCCAGCTTGCGATATACGACCTGCGCTCTGGTTGTGCCATTATAGCCTTTGGTCGTGTTCCAGCTTTCATCCGGGTTCTGACCGGGATTCATCCAACAGTTCATGGAATAACTCCGAACCGTTGGCAAGCCTTGCAACGCTGGCTTTACACTAACAACATCACCGGGACATTTATAGACTGCCAGATTATTGATGTAAGAAAAGATTAATCCCGCTTGGAGCAAAGCTGTATTCGTCCCCGACGCCAAGGTAGCCATGGTTCCCAAAACCCATGAACTCTTCGAGCCTCCCGGTTGCGCGTTTGGATCAGTAGGATCTGTCACCAGTGCTTGAGCACCTGTTACAGGCACTAAATTATCTTGATTGTCATTGGCATACATCATCCACCCCAACTGGAATTGCTTGAGATTAGCCATACAACCGATGCTTTGGGCTTTGGCCTTGCCTTTGGCAAGTGCTGGAAGCAGCATTGCCGCAAGAATCGAAATGATGGCGATAACAATCAGAAGCTCAACAAGCGTAAAACCAAAGTTTATCCTGGCTTCAGCGGTATTTCTTGAGGTAATTCCGATTTTGGCGTGTACGCACACATCAACCTCTATTCGTTTGTTTATTATCATGTTCTGAAAGCCGGCCACCAACTAGAGACCGACTTTCAGAACAAAGTATTGGCCTAATTTACTGGGTATTTACAATATAAAACCGGCCTTTTGCTCCAATTGAGTCGGACACGGTTTTCACCGTGCCATCGCCGGGGATCTGTGTTAACAGTTGCCATGTGGCATCGGTCAAGTTGGCCTTGTAGAGTACATTATACTTTGGCCCAAACATGGTTGGGAATGTAAGTTGAATATTGGAGCCGCTCACCATCGGGACCACGACCGGCTCATGCAAGGTCACGACCACCAAGTCAACATACATATCGCCACCACTGGCGGCGTCCGGCGTGACATAGCCCGGCTGAATTCGCATTGAGGCGGTGCCCGGCGGCGCAACTATAGAAGGCCCGGTGCCAAGCAAAGTGACATAGTCAGCGGCATATTTGTTGGTGACCGGGAAATTGATCCAAGTGCCAACTGGACAGTTTGTATCAAATGGGGTCGATTCGTAATCCCAAAGAAGATTCCCTCCAGCATCGTAGAATTGCACCTGGAGATTGCATGTGGTTTTCCCATAAATCTGATCCAGCGTATACGCGGGTGGAGTCAGAAACCAGGCGCTGGCGGTATAAACTTGTCCCGGCAATGCCGGCCGATCTTGATATACACCCGTGTAACTGTCGGGGCCTCCGCTGGCAATTTCAAGACAGTTGCTGCCATCAACGACGGTTATATCGGGAGGAATACTGGGAGAATCAAAGTACCAACCATTGGTGCTGCTGATACTTGCATTGCCATAACTATACCACCCCGTAGCCGGATCCGCTACCAGCACACCGCTTTCAAAACCAGGATCAATGACGAGATTGGTCTCGGCCTGCGCCAACGGGATCAAAACCAATTGCGCACTCACCGAACCTGAGGCAGCTTCACTGTTTGTCACATTTACAGCATAAGTGCCGACATCTGCCAATGTCACATTTGTAATCGTCAAAACACTGCCCGTTGCGCCGGAAATGTGGCTGCTATTGACAAGATTAACACCGTTTAACGTCCATTGATATGTAAACGGCGCCCCGCCCGTGGGCGTTTCAGTAAATGTAACGTTTTGTCCTGCAACCGCTGCCTGTCCGTTAAGCGCGGAAAGCAGTATGGGTGGATACTGTACTTGATAAACGACATCGCCCAAACTATAGACGGTGTTTGGATTTGCATCGGGACCAATCGTTTCAAACCCGTATTGGATATGAGTTCCTGGATCCGTTGCTAGCGTGATGCTGAAAGGCTGGCCACCGACAGGAGTCGCAACTACGGAGGTGATCAAGCTGTAACTTTGACTAAATTCCTTGATAAAAACAGTTGAAGTATAGGGACTCACGAGTGTGTTGGTCAAACAAACGCCGCTGAAAGTCAAAGTTTGTCCTGCCAGGGTGTCGTTTTGCACATAGTAGCTGGCATCTACAGTTTTGTTGCCGCTGCCGTCTGGATTAACCCAGTAAGAATCGGCTGGATTGTAATTGTTTGTGTTCGCAATGAGTGTAACCGTGCTGTAGGGCGGAGTGGCTACATCGTAGTAAGCAGTCAGCGCACCCGTGCCCCATGGGCTGCCGAACTCATATCCTCCCCCGGCTGAAGGGAGGGCGTACACGTTCACATAGCCAATCCAACTTTGCGTGGGATCAACCAGGAGTGAAACCTGTGAATTACCCTGAACAATTCCGCCCAGAAGAGCAAAAAGGGTCAGGCCTGTCATGACTAGGGTTTTGATGAGTGGTTTCATAATTTTAACTTTTTACAACAATTGTTTTAACTGACTTAGCATCAAGTATTGTAATATTTTCATTGACGTTAACAAACTTATGCGATAAAAAGTCTTGAATTGTTAGCTTTTATATTACATGTATAATGATGTGTCAACAATTATATTACACATTTGTCGCAAGGTCCTCATTCCCAAGTGAATACTGCCATTCGTTTCGCGGTTTTCGCATGTTATTTGGCCTTATAATGGATAATTTTTTCACTTCGACACCGTATTTGTCGAAGAACGGTATCAAAGCGGAAGCGTTGCCTTCGAAAACGATTTTGGATGAAAAAATCGGTCGAATGATGCAGGCGGACACCGCAGCGTTTCAGGGAAATGCTGATAATCAAAAATATTTTACTTGTTTCAATGTCAGGCGGTGGAAATTACGAACCGTCGGGCAAACGCACTGTCTTCACGTTTTGCAATGGGCACGTGAAAAGTTGGAAAGGTTCCGGCTTGCGTGCAAGCAAAAACAATCTCTTTGCGGTGAACTCCCATTGAAAGCTCATTACGGCGGTGACTGGCTAGGTGGCGGGTTGAGTCGCCAGATAAAAATTTAACGACGGCAATGTCATGGAACCAGACGGATTATTCGAAAAATGAAAAAAGGGGAAATTTTCACCGTGTCTGTAGCCCTGATTGTGGCAGTGGGCGGATTCCTTCTGGGATTTGATGCCACCGTGATTTCCGGAGCGGTGCCGTTCATCAAAAACTATTTTGCGCTCACCGGCACCGGCGGCGACTGGAAACTCGGCCTGGCCGTGAGCTGCCTCGGCTGGGGCGCGCTGGGCGGCAATGCGCTCGCCGGCTTCCTGGGCGATGCCTTCGGCCGAAAAAAAATCCTGATGCTCACGGCGCTCTTGTTCGCCGTTTCGGCCCTCATGTCGGCGTTGACGACCAGTTTTCCCATCTTCGTCCTCTCGCGGGTCCTCGGCGGTATCGCGGTTGGTGGCGCCATTCTCATCGCGCCAGTCTATATCGCGGAAATCTCGCCATCCAAGCTGCGCGGCAGACTGGTGTCGTTCAACCAGTTGATGATCGTGACCGGCATCTCGGCCTCGTTCTTTTCCAACTACTATCTCCTGCGCCTGGGCGACAACTGCTGGCGCTGGATGCTTGGCGTCGAGGCCATTCCGGCGGCGCTGTATTTCTTCCTGTTGGTTTTCGTGCCGGAAAGCCCGCGTTGGTTGTTCCTCAAGGGCCGCGAGGATCAGGCGCTGAAAATTTTCACCAAGGTGGCCGGTGTGGAACGCGCGGCGGAGGAAATGCGTAGCGTCCGCCAGAACGCGGCGGAAAACGTCGCCGGCGCCGGCGTCAGCGCGCTTTTCAGCCGCAAGATGCGGTTCGTCATGCTGATCGCGCTGACCATCGCGTTCTTCCAGCAGATCACCGGCATCAACGCAGTGTTCTATTATCTGCCCACGATTTTCGCGCAGGCCGGTGGCGGCACGAACGCCGCCTTCAAGCAGGCCATCGTCGTGGGCCTCGTCAACCTGGGCATGACCTTCGTGGCCATCAAGTGCATTGACCGGCTGGGCCGCAAACCGCTGCTGGTGCTCGGTACCGCCGGCATGGCCATTTCCCTGCTGACCTGCGCTACGGCGTTTCACAATTCCAGTTATCAACTGACGGAAAAATCCTTTGCCGTTCTCCGCTCCAGCCAGGTGCCGGACGAGTTGATCCTCGACCTGCAAAAAGTGGAGCGGAATGCCTTCGCCACGGACAAGGAATTTCTCGCCGACCTGGATGGCAAACTCGGCGCGGACCGGCTTGCCCCCTTCCACGACTCGCTGGCCACCGCCGGGCTGAACATCCGGGCCTCGCTCGTGCTTTACGCCATCATCGGGTTTGTGGCGTCGTTTGCCATTTCGCTGGGGCCGGTGATGTGGGTGCTCCTTTCAGAAATTTTTCCCAATGCCTACCGCGGCGCGGCGATCTCCGTGGTCGGTTTCTGGAACTCGGTCGTGAGCGCGTCGGTCACGTTCATTTTCCCGTGGGAGCTGTCGCACTTCCACGCTGCCGGGACGTTTCTCGGCTACGGCCTGCTGGCGCTGGCCGCGTTGGCGTTTGTGTTTCTGGCCATCCCCGAAACCAAGGGCAAATCACTCGAAGAACTGGAACACATTCTGGTGCGTCAAGAGGGCATGCCAAAGCAGTGAAATACATGAATCCCATTAAAATTATTTCGATGAAATGGCCGTTGGCGGCCATGACTGTTGCCATTGCTGCCTCCACCTGTCTGGCTCAAGAAACGGTCAAGGCCACCGGCCCTGCCAAAGTGGAAGTCCGTCAGGAGAGCGGACGCTGGCGGCTTTATGTGAATCACCAGCCATTTTACATCAAGGGTGCCGGGCTGGAATATGGCGATCAGGAGAAACTGGCAGCGCACGGTGCCAATTCATTCCGCACCTGGAGCACGGATAATGGCCGCGACACCGGAAAGCAGGTTTTGGATCGGGCGTTCAGCAACGGCCTCTATGTCGCGATGGGACTGGACGTGAATCACGAACGCCGCGGCTTTGACTACAACAACACCAACGCTGTAGCCAGACAATTAGCCCTGCTGAAATCCCAGGTCCTGCAATATCGAAACCATCCCGCACTGCTTATCTGGGTCGTCGGCAACGAACTGAATTTGGAGAAGAACCCAAAAGTTTGGGACGCCGTCAATGACCTCTCCAGGATGATCCATGAACTCGATCCCAATCACCCAACCACCACGACGCTGGGCGGTTTCAAGCCGGAGACGGTGAACCTGGTCAGAACCCGCGCGCCCGATTTGGATTTCATCTCCTTCCAGATGTATAGCGACATCATCAACCTTCCGAAATACCTGCGCGACGCGGCTTGGGACAAGCCTTACCTTGTCACGGAATGGGGTGCAACCGGCCACTGGGAATGCGGCAAGACCGCGTGGGGCGCGCCGATTGAAAACGACAGCACCACTAAAGCTGACCTCTACGAAAAGCGTTTCCGGGCCGTCATCGAACCGGATCAAAAATTTTGTCTCGGCTCTTATGTTTTCCTTTGGGGAAACAAGCAGGAACGCACGCCCACGTGGTATGGCATGTTCCTGAGTTCGGGAGAGGAAACGGCACCGGTGGATGTCATGCACCATCTCTGGACCGGCGCCTGGCCCACCAACCGCAGCCCTCGCCTGGAAGGAGCGTGGCTGGATGGGAAAACCGCCCCGCAGAACATTCACCTGCATTCCGGGCAAACTTACACTGCCAAAGTGGCGGCCAGCGATCCCGACCACGACCCGCTCACCTACCGTTGGGAGCTGATGGCCGAAAGCACCGAAACCAAGATTGGCGGCGACACCGAGTCAAAGCCGGTGTCGGTGCCGGGTCTGATTGCCGCACCCACGCGCCGTGAAATTTCGCTGCAGACCCCGAACCAGGCCGGAGCCTACCGCCTCTTTGTTTATATTTTTGACGGGCAGGGACATGCCGCGCACGCCAACATTCCGTTCTATGTAGACGATTCGGCCAGGAATCCGCAAACTACCGCCAACGTTGGCCAACCCTTAATCAGCACAGCACATTAAATATGAACTCTGTTGAACAAGTTTCTTCCGTAGTGGCCCTGCCTGTGGTCGCAGGTGCGTTTAAACACAAAGAAACTCCGGGCCTGCTGACCTTCACGGAAAAGCTCGGTTACGGCCTGGGTGACACGGCCTCGCACTTTGTGTGGGACATGGTGGGGTTCTGGCTGCTTTTCTTCTATACGGACATTTACAAGATTCCAGCGGCGGCGGCCGGCACCATCATGTTGATCGCCCGATTCTGGGACATGGGAATTGACCCGGTCATCGGCATCATCTCGGACCGCACGCAAACCCGCTGGGGCAAATTCCGGCCCTACATCCTGTTTGGCGCCGTCCCTTATGCGGTTCTGTCCATCCTTACTTTTACCACGCCCAATTTTGGAGAGATGGGCAAGATTCTCTACGCTGGCGCCACTTATCTCTTGCTGATGACCGCCTACGCGGCGGTCAATCTGCCTTATTCTTCGTTGGCGGCGGTAATGACTTCGGACACCTATGAACGGTCGGGCCTAAACACCTATCGCTTCATCTGTGCCTTTGTTGGCCAGTTTGTTGTCACCGGTCTGGCGTTGACGCTGGCGAAATTTTTCGGCGGTGGCAACAAAGCCATGGGATTTCAGTACACCCTGATCCTGTTCGGTGCATTGAGCGTGGTTTTCTTCTTCATCACCTTCACGACCTCCAAAGAACGAGTACAACCTTCAACCGTCCTGCCCAGTTCCCTCAAGGAAGACCTCAAGAACCTCTTCAAGAACCGGCCCTGGATCATTCTGGCGTGCGTTGGCATCATTTCATTCGTCATGTTCGCCGTGCAAAATGCCGCGATTGCCTATTACTTCAAATATTACATCGGCCAGGAAGACAGCGTCCAATGGTTCAACGTCATTGGCACCGTTGCGCTGATCGTCGCGTTGCCGTTTTCCAAGCCCCTGGCCAAGGCGTTCGGCAACCGCAATGTTTTCATCGCCAGCTCGCTCATTTCCGGCCTCTTTTTCATCGCCCTGTATCTGCCGGGTGAGAAAAACATCATCACCATCTACGCGCTGAACATTCTGGCCAAAATGGCCTATGCCCCGGCGGTGCCCCTGCTGTGGACGATGATCGCCGACGCCTCGGATTATTCCGAATGGAAGAGCGGGCGGCGCGCAACGGGCTTATATTTCTCCGCTGCCACTTTCGCCCAGAAAGCCGGCTGGGGCATCGGCGCCGCGATCGCGGGCTGGCTATTGACGGCATTCAATTATGTGCCGAATGCCATCCAGACCGCCTCCGCACTGCTGGGTATCAAGCTGCTGGTTTCCGTCATTCCCGGCATCCTCTACATGTCCGGTGCGGTGTTCATGTTCTTCTACACGATTGATTCGGAGACGACTGACCGTATGGAAAGGGACCTCGATGCCCGCCGGTCCCAGGGACGTTGATGGGCGAAAGAGTCACCACCAAAATGGAATCTCAATTATACTTGGGCAAAAACCGGCTCCGCGCCAACCGTGAACCCGTGCGGGGACAGCGGGTAATCTTGGAGGGCGAGGACTTCTACCAGATTGCCAACTATGACCGGATGCGGCCGTTTTTCATGACGGTCGTCAGTGACGCGGACCATTGGCTGTTCATTTCCAGCAATGGCGGCCTGACCGCCGGGCGCCGGGACGCCAATCTCGCGCTCTTTCCTTACTATACGGACGACAAGATTCGCGACCTGGCGGACGTTACCGGGAGCAAGACGGTGCTGCGCGTCCGCAGCCGGGGCCGTAATTACCTTTGGGAGCCATTTTCCGACCGGGGCCAAGGAATTTACCGCGTCCGCCGGAACCTCTACAAAAACTTTTGGGGCAACCAATTGATCTTTGAGGAAATCAACGAAGACCTGGCCCTGGCTTTTCGCTATGGGTGGTTTAACAGCCAGCAATTCGGCTTTGTCCGCCGCGCGTGGTTGAGCTATTCCGGCCCGTCAAGCGCGCGGATTGAGTTGCTGGACGGCATCCAGAATCTGATGCCCTGCGGCGTAGGGAGCCAGTTCAACCTCGAATACAGCACGCTGCTCGACGCCTACAAAAAAAGCGAACTCATCCCCGACACCGGCATCGGGCTGTTCCGTCTCAGTGCCATTCCGGTTGACCGCCCCGAGCCAGCCGAAGCCCTGCGAACCACCGTCGCGTGGTCAGTCGGCCTCAAGCGCCAACTCACCCTGCTTTCCGCGCTCCAGTTGGATCACTTCCGCTCCGGCCAACCGCTGCGCCCGGAGACGGAAATACGCGCCGTGCGCGGCGCGTATTTCGTGCAGGCCGAAATACAACTGCGCGGCGGGCAATCAACGGACTGGCTCGTCGTGGCTGATGTCAACCAAGGCTCGGTGGAGGTCGCCCGGCTCAATCGACTTCTCCGGAAGCCCGCCCGCCTGCGAATGTTGGTCATGGACGACGTGCAGCACGGAACGGTGGAACTGCAGCGCATCGTTGCGGGAGCGGATGGCCTGCAGCAAACCGCCCGTCCGCTGGGCTGCGCCCGCCATTACAGCAACACGCTGTTCAACATCATGCGGGGCGGCGTATTCCACGACGGTTACACGCTGGACACCCATGATCTGCTGGCCTTCGTGCAGAATGCGAATGGAGAGACCGCCGCGCGTCAGGCCGCGTTTTTCCGTCGCCTGCCCCGGAAGGTTCTTTATGGACGCATGGTGGCGGCGGCGAGCGATCTCGGCGACCCACAACTCGAACGGGTCTGCCGCGAATATCTCCCCCTCACCTTCAGCCGCCGGCACGGCGACCCCAGCCGGCCGTGGAACCGGTTTTCCATCACGACGTGCAATGCGGACGGGACACGCAGCCTCAATTACGAGGGCAATTGGCGTGACATTTTCCAGAATTGGGAGGCGCTCGCGCTGTCGTTTCCCGGCTATACGGCTGGCATGATCTGCCGGTTTCTCAACGCCTCGACCGCCGATGGCTACAACCCGTATCGGATTACGCGCAATGGCATTGACTGGGAGGTGATTGAAGTCCACAACCCGTGGTCCCACATCGGCTATTGGGGCGACCACCAGATCATCTACCTGCTGAAACTTCTGGAGAATCTCGATCGCCACGAGCCGGATGAATTGCGCCGCTTCCTCACGCGAAACCTCTTCGCCTACGCGAACGTCCCCTACCGCATCAAACCCTACGAAGATTTGCTCGCCAACCCCAAGGACACCGTCGTTTTCGACCCGCACCTGGAAGAGCTCGTGCATCGGCGCGTCCGGGCGAGAGGCGCGGACGGCAAACTCGTCTGGGATAAGCACGGCCACGTGCGCTTGGTGAACCTGACCGAGAAGCTGCTCGTTCCTTTGCTGACCAAACTGTCCAACTTCATTCCGGGCGCGGGCATCTGGCTGAACACGCAGCGCCCGGAATGGAATGACGCGAACAATGCCCTCGTCGGCTACGGCACTTCGATGGTCACGCTCTATTACCTGCGTCGTTACCTGACCTTCTGCCGCGAATTGTTCCGCTCCAGCGCCGACCACGAGATCCGCCTGTCCGCCGAAACCGCCGTATTCCTAAATGCGGTGAACCGGACGTTAAAACGGCATCGCCGGGTGCTCGCGGGGAAAATCACGGACGCCCAGCGCAGACACATCGTTGACGACCTCGGCTGCGCTGGGAGTGATTACCGTCAGCGCTTCTACGCCGACGGATTCTCCGGGCGCAAAACCCCGGTCACCAACCAGCAGCTGCTCGATTTCTTCGCATCGGCGCTGGAGTGGATGAATCATTCCATTCACGACAACCGGCGGCCCGACGGACTTTACCATTCCTACAACCTGATCCGGCTGAAAGACCGGAGGAAACTTCCCGTCCGCCGGCTTTACGAGATGCTCGAAGGTCAGGTCGCGGTCCTCAGTTCCGGTCATCTCTCGCCCGAGGAATCACTGAAACTCCTCGTTGCGCTCAAGCAGAGCGCGATGTATCGCGCCGACCAGCATAGCTACCTGCTTTATCCCGACCGCAGGCTGCCGCGTTTTGTCGAGAGGAACAACATCCCCGTGAAGGAACTGCGTCGCTCGGCACTGCTGCGGAACCTCCTGGCCGACGGCAACCGGCAACTCGTCGAACGCGATGTCGCGGGGCGGGTTCACTTCAACGCCACGGTGACGAACGCGCGCGACATCCGCCGCATCCTCGATCAACTCCCGGGCCCGCGTTATGCACGCCTCGTCAAACGCGATGGTCCGCTCGTGCTGGAAATCTTTGAGCGGCTGTTCGACCACGAGTCTTTCACCGGCCGCTCGGGCACGTTCTTCGGTTACGAGGGTTTGGGTTGCATTTACTGGCACATGGTTTCCAAACTCCTCCTGGCCGTGCAGGAAACTTGTTTCCGCGCGGTGGAATCCGGCGCGCCGAAGCGAGTCGTGAAAGGGCTTGCGGAGCGTTATTATGACATCCGTGCCGGCATCGGCGATTACAAGACGCCGGAGGTTTACGGTGCGTTTCCGATGGATCCCTATTCGCACACACCAAGTCACGCGGGGGCTCGCCAACCGGGGCTCACGGGACAGGTCAAGGAAGATGTGATCTGCCGCATGGGCGAACTGGGCGTCACGGTCAAGGCCGGGAAAATCCATTTCTTCCCTGCTCTGCTGCGACGGGAGGAATTCGTGACCGGGCGGACTGAATTCGCTTACTACGATGTGGCCGGTGTCAAACAGCGGAGGCTTCTACAGCGCGGCGAACTTGCCTTTACCTATTGTCAGGTACCGGTCATTTATCAGCAGGCGAAGAGAAATTCCCTGACCGTTGTGCTGGCGAATGGGGCAACGCAACCCGCTGAACAGCTGCGCTTGAGTTCCACCGCCAGCCGTGAGATTTTTGAGCGAACCGGCAAAGTGGCTCGGATCGAAGTTTGCCTAAAGCTTTAATCAAGGCGCGAACCTGTGGCCCAAACCATCTTAAATCCAATAAAGAATCAATCCGTGAAACAAAACCTCCTCCCGAAAACATTTGCCGGCATTCCCGCCCTGCTTCTTTTGTTATTTGCCCCGCTCGTGTTCGCGGCATCTGGCAACGGAGCGGAGACAAACACATCCAGTTCCACCGTCGTGTCCATTCAGCAGAAACCCAGCGACCTGCTGGGCGGTTTCAGGCGGGCGGTGTGCTATTCCGGGTTCCGCCACGGACAACATCCGGACCGGGGTGATGGCGCGGTCAACCCCAGCGACAAGGAAATCCTGGAAGATCTCCAGCTCTTGAGCCGGCGGGGCAATTTCGCCTTGATCCGGCTGTATGATGCACAGGCCGATTCGGAGGCGGTGCTGCGGCTGATCGAAACCAACCAGCTGAACTTGAAGGTCGTGCTCGGCGCCTGGCTGGCCGCCGAGGTGAGCAATCCCAACTGTCCCTGGCACAAGGAGCCTTACTCCAAGGAAGTTCTGGAGGCGAACAAGCTCAAGAATGGCAGGGAAATCGAAAGCGCGATCCGGCTGGCGAATCAATACTCAAACACCGTCGTGGCCGTGGCGGTCGGCAACGAAGCGCTCGTGGACTGGAACGACCACTTGGTGCCCTTGAATTCCGTCATCAGTTATGTCCGGAAGGTGAAGCAATCCGTTCCCCAACCGGTGACCGTCGCGGACAACTACAATTGGTGGGCACGTCAGGGGGCGGCCCTGGCCGGAGAATTGGATTTCGTATCCGTCCATACCTATCCTGCCTGGGAGGGCAAGGACATTGGCGAGGCCATGCCCTTTACCATCGCCAACCTGCAAGCCGTGCGGAATGCCCTGCCGCACAGCCGGCTCGTCATCACCGAGGCGGGCTGGGCAACAATGGCGAGTGAATTTGGTCCTCGCGCCGACGAGGAAAAGCAAAAGCGCTACTATCGCGACCTGTTCGCCTGGGCTGGCCAGATGAACATCACGACCTTCTTCTTCGAGGCCTTCGACGAAGATTGGAAGGGTGATCCGAACAACCCGCTCGGCGCAGAAAAGCACTGGGGGCTGTTCACCGTGGATCGCGAGCCCAAGCAGGTCATGCGGCAGTGAAGGCAGGAAAATGGGAATCGAACCGCATCGTATGCAACCGGCTCAAGGCCACAGGAAATTAAAGCCATTATCACGCATGAACAATCTGTTCATGAAAGTCAGCTTATGGCTTGCCGGTTTCGCCGCCGGGGTTGCGCCGTTGACGGCCGCCGAAGTCCTGACCAATCCACTGAATCTCACGAACACCTCGCCTCATGGCGGCTGGACCCTCGTCTGGAATGACGAATTCAACCAGCCGGATGGCACTGCGCCTGACTCAACCAAGTGGGGTTATGACACTGGCGGAAAGGGCTGGGGCAACCACGAACTTGAGTATTACACCTCCAGCACCAATAACGCCCGTATCGAGGGCGGCAAACTGGTAATCGAGGCACGAAAGGAAAGTTTTGGCGGGAGGAATTACACTTCCGCCCGGCTGCAAACTCGCAACAAATGGTCGTGGATTTACGGCCGCGTTGAGGCGCGCATCAAGGTCCCCCGTGGCCAGGGATTTTGGCCCGCGTTCTGGATGCTTGGCACAAACATCAATGTAGTTGGTTGGCCCGCCTGCGGCGAAATTGACATCATGGAAAACCTCGGGCGCGAACCCGGCATTATCCATGGCACGGTGCATGGCCCGGGTTATTCCGGCCCCGGCGGAATTGGCGGGCCGTTTACCCTGCCGGGTGGCGCGGCGTTTGCCGATGACTTCCACGTTTTCGCCATCGAATGCGAGCCAAACCGCATCCGTTGGTTGGTGGATGATCAACCTTATTTCACCGTCACGCCCAACAGTCTTCCCCGTGGCAAGCAATGGGTTTTTAATCAACCAAAGTTTTTGCTGCTAAATCTGGCCGTCGGCGGTGGCTGGCCCGGCAATCCCGACAGCACGACCGCCTTCCCGCAGCGTATGCTCGTGGACTATGTCCGCATTTACGTTAAAGCCCCACCGCTGGCAGCCAAAGCCCCCTCATCGTCCTCGATGAGGAAAATGTCGAATTGAACGCGACGCAACAATTTGACCTTAACCTGACCTATGAGAAGCTGTTAATAGCCGGAAACAACGAAAAAAACTACGACACATGAATAAAACAGCTCGCAAAGCCATCGGGATTTTTCCTGCTCTGGCCGTCTTTGTAACGCCGTTGATGGCCGGCAATCTTCTGACCAATCCTGGCTTCGAGTCCGATCCCATCGGCGAAACTCGAACCATCCTTGGCTGGACTCAATATGGCGGAAACACCTATAGCGAAACCAGCCTGACCCTTGCCCACAGCGGCACCAATTATTTCAAGGTATATCAGCAATTCAACAGCCAGGTGAACTACACCGGCATTTATCAGGATTACATCTCCGGCCCGGGCGCGATTTATTCGGCCAATGGCTGGGCTTACACCCTTTCCAGCGACAAGCTGGCGGGGCAAAACATTGGGTGGATTGAAGTCACTTTTCGTGATGCGAATGTGAATGTCCTGGCGCTGTATCGCTCGGCACTCATCACCACCAATTCCCTGGCCAACGGAACCTTCCAGGTCAATACCTGGGTGAATCTGCCGGTCACCAACCAATACAACCCGAACACCTCCACCCTAACCAACACCACCACCCAACTGGTCGCCCCGGCGGGAACTTATTTCGTCCGCTATCAAATCGTGTTTCAAGGCGATGCGAATAATTCCAACGGCTCCCTCTATTTTGATGATTTGAATTTGGCCCAAACCGGCGGCTCGCCCTATGGCAATTGGAACATTGTCTGGAGCGACGAATTCAACGGCACCAACATCAACCCCAATGTCTGGACCTACGACATCGGGAACGGGAGCAGCGGCTGGGGCAACAACGAACTGGAATATTACACCAGCCGGACCAACAACGCGTACGTTGCCGACGGCCAGCTCCACATCGTCGCCCAAAAGGAATCTTATGGAGGCTCAAGCTATACCTCGGCGCGGTTGAAGTCTCAAGGACTGTTTTCCTTCCAGTATGGACGGGTTGAATGGCGCGCACAATTGCCCGGCGGCGTCGGCTTCTGGCCCGCGCTCTGGCTGCTCGGAACCAACATCACCGTCCCCGCCATCGGCTGGCCCGGTTGCGGCGAGATTGACGTGATGGAAAACAATGGCGGGGCCTTGACCAATGTCCAGGGCAGCCTGCACTCGGGAAGCGACGAAACCGAGGTTTATACCCTGCCGAATGGCGGGTCAGTCACCAACTTTCACACCTACACTTTGGACTGGAGCACCAACGCGATTCTCTTTTACGTGGATGGACACCTTTACGAGACCCAGACCAGCTGGACGGATTCCTCTGGAACGTATCCGTTCCCGTTCAACCAGCCATTTTTCCTGATCATGAACGTGGCCGTCGGAGGCAGTTACCTCGGCAATCCCAGCACCAATGACATCAACGCTAATTCCTCTTTCCCTGGCGTCATGCTGGTGGATTACGTCCGCATTTACAACCAGACCGGGCCGTTGCAAATTTCCATCGCCCAGATTAATTCCAAAATACTCCTGGCCTGGCCCGGCAACATCGTTTGTCATCTGCAAGCGCAAACCAACTTCCTTGGTACAAGCTGGATTGACGTTGTCACCGCAACCAATTCATTGCAGTTGGTTTCCACCAACAACGCCGCATTTTATCGTTTGGCATCACCTTGAGGCCGCCCGTTTCCCGGATGACGAGGGTAAGGGTTTGCGAGAGCGACAAACCGCCCACCACGGCAATACCCATCAAGCGCCGGAGTTCGAAACCGGTTCCCGCGCTCCACAAAGCCTGTTGCCAGCTTCCGCAACATCCTCGTCGGAATCAATGCCCGTCTTGTTCAGCTCGCGTGTCCGTTCGAGCGAATCCCGCCGTCTTTTGATTCGGCGGTTTTCCAGCCGGCAGTTTCTTTGGATTGCGCCGGCGTCAATTCCTTGAAGCTTCGGGCGTTTGAATTGAAGGCTTCGCATACTTCGGTGCGAAGCTGCACCGCCGGCGAGCAAAACAAAACCCAGCCGGGCGACAATCATGCCGGCTGCAACGCAACGCGGGCTTCGATGTTCTTTTTGTGCGCTCGTTCCCACCACAAGCGCAGGCGATCCAGATAAAGATAAACCACCGGCGTGGTGAACAGGGTCAGCACCTGGCTCAGGATCAATCCGCCGATGATCGTGATGCCGAGCGGACGGCGGAATTCCGAACCGGTCGCGTTGCTTAAAATCAGCGGCAAGGCGCCGAAAATGGCCGACATGGTCGTCATCAAAATCGGGCGGAAACGCAGGAGGCAGGCCTCATAAATCGCATCGCGCGAATTTTTCCCCTCCTCACGCTCCGCCGTGATCGCGAAGTCCACCATCAGGATCGCATTTTTTTTCACGAGGCCGATGAGCAGCAAGACCCCGATGATGGCGATGACGTTTATATCCTCCCGGAAAATCAGCAGGGCGAGCACCGCACCGACGCCCGCCGACGGCAGGGTGGAAAGAATCGTGACCGGATGAACGTAGCTTTCATAAAGAATTCCCAGCACGATATAAACCGCCATCAGCGCGGCGATAATTAGATACAGTTCGTTTCCCCGCGATTGTTGAAAGGCCTGCAGCGTTCCCGAAAAACTGCCATGCACCGTTTCCGGCATTTTGATGGTTTGCTCCATCTGCTGAATCGCCTTCACCGCGTCGCTCAGGGCGAATCCCGGCACGAGATTGAACGAGATGGTGACGGCGGGGAATTGGCCCTGATGATTCACGGCGATGGGCGCGGTGGAGGGCAGGCAATGGGCGATGGCACTGAGCGGCACGACCGAATTGTGGTTGGTCGCGCGCAGATAAATGGAATCAAGCCCCTGCGGACCCTGCCAGAATTGCCGGGCCACTTCCATGATGACGGGATATTGGTTCATGGAGGTGAACATCAGCGAAACCTGCGCCTGCCCAAACGCATCGTAAAGCGTGTTGTCAATCGTCTGCGCTGAAATGCCCAGTCGCGCCGCCGTCGCGCGGTCATAAACGAGCGACGCCTGCAGGCCGTTGTTTTGCTGGTCGGTGTTCACTTCGGTGAATCCCGGCAGTTTTTTAACCTGCGCCAGCAGAATGGGTCCCCATTTCACCAGATCGTTCAGGTTGTCGCTTTGAATCGTGTATTGATATTGCGCGCTGCTTTGCCGGCCGCCGATGCGCAAATCCTGGCCGGCCTGCAAAAACAGCGACGCGCCCGGCACGGCCGCAAGTTTGGGCCGGAGCCGGGCAATGACCTGGTCCGCGCGGAGTTTGCGTTCTTCGAGCGGCTTGAGCGCCAGATAAACAAACCCGCTGTTGGCCGCGCCGCCGCCGCCGGTGAACGCAATGACATTTTGCACCGCCGGATCATCCTTGATGATGTTGACAAACCGCGCCGTGGACGATTGCATGGCCGGGAACGAAGCGTCCTGCGCGCCTTGAACCCCGCCCACGATCGTACCGTTGTCCTGCTGCGGGAAAAACCCCCACGGCGCAACGACAAAGAGAAAAATGTTCACAGCAATCGTCAGGAGAAGAATCATCAGGGTTTTCGCCGGATGCCGCAGCACGACTTGCAGGCATCGTTCATACGCGGCGAGAATATTTGCAAAACCTTTTTCGCTCACGCGATAAAGCCAGCCGTGGTCCTCCGGTTTGCGATACCGCAGCAAACGCGAGCACATCATCGCCGTGGTCGAGAGCGAAACGACGAGCGAGACGAGAATGGCGGTCGAGAGCACGACGGCAAATTCGCGGAACAGGCGCCCGACGATGCCGCTCATCAGCAACAGCGGAATGAAAACCGCCACGAGCGAAAGGCTCATGGAGAGCACGGTGAAACCGACTTCGCGCGCGCCGAGCAGCGCCGCCTGCATGGCCGTCAGGCCTTTTTCCAGGTGGCGCGACACGTTTTCGATGACGACAATCGCGTCATCCACGACAAAGCCCGTGGAAATGGTCAGCGCCAGCAGCGAAAGATTATCCAGGCTGTAATTGCACAAATACATGACGCCAAACGTGCCGATCAGCGCCACCGGGACGACGATGGCGGGAATGAGGGTCGCGCGCGGACTGCGCAGGAAAACAAACACCACCAGAATCACCAGCGCGATGGAAACGAGCAGGGTGCGTTCGATTTCGCGGACCGACGCGCGAATCGTCGTCGTGCGGTCGAGCACCACCTCGCAGTTCATCCCCGCCGGAATGGACGCCTTGAGCGACGGCAGCGCCGCCTTGATCAACTCAACCGTTTCAATGATGTTCGCGCCCGGGGTGCGCAGGATGATGAGCGGGATACTCGGCTTGCCGTTCAGAAAGCCCGCCGTGCGAATGTTGGCCACCCCGTCTCGCACGTCGGCGACGTCCGAGAGCTGAATGGCCGCGCCATTGCGATAGGCGACCACGAGCGGCTTGTAATCGTCGGCCTTGAGCAATTGATCGTTCGCGAGAATGTCCGCCGTCGTATGCTCGTCGGCCAACTGGCCTTTCGCCAGATTCGCATTTTGCCGGCCGAGCATGGTGCTGATGTCCACGAGGCTCAGGCCGAAGCTGTTCAAAAGCCGGGGATTGACCTCCACCCGCACGGCGGGCAGCGCGCCGCCGCCGATGCCGACCTGGCCGACTCCCTGGATCTGCAGCAGCCGTTGCTGCATGATCGTGGAGGCCGCGTCGTAAAGCTGTCCGCGATTATAAATGTCGGAAGTCAGCGCGAGAATCATGATGGGCGCGTCCGCGGGATTAACCTTGCGATAGGTCGGATTGCTGGGAAGGTTCGCCGGGAGATTCGCGCGTGCCGCGTTGATGGCGGCCTGGACATCGCGCGCCGCACCGTCAATGTTCCGGTTCAAATCGAATTGCAGCGTGATCGAAGTCGAGCCAAGCGTGCTCGACGAAGTCATTTCGTTCACCCCCGCGATGTGGCCGAGCTGCCGTTCGAGCGGCGCGGCCACGGACGACGCCATGATTTCCGGACTCGCGCCCGGCAGCGATGCGCCCACGCTGATGGTCGGGAAATCCACCTGCGGCAGGGGCGCCACGGGCAATTGCAGGTAGGCGACGGCCCCCGCCAGGGCAATGGCCGCGGTCAACAACACCGTGCCCACGGGCCGGCGAATGAAGGGCGCGGAAATGTTCATGAAGTTTGCGGGGCAATGGCGGCTTCAGGAACGCTGGCCGCGCGCGCCGGTGAAAATTTTGCGGCGAGCCGGCTAAAATAAAGATAAATGACCGGCGTCGTGTAAAGCGTGAGCACCTGGCTGACGATCAATCCGCCGACGATGGCGATGCCGAGCGGCTTGCGCAGTTCCGAGCCGACGCCATTGCCCAGCGCCAGCGGCAAGCCGCCAAACATCGCGGCAAAAGTGGTCATCAAGATGGGCCGCAAACGCAGCAAGCACGCCTGATAAATCGCCTCCTGCGGGGGCTTTTTCTCCTTCCGTTCCAGGTCGAGCGCAAAATCAATCATCATGATGGCGTTCTTCTGCACGATGCCGATCAGGAGGATGATGCCGATGAGCGCGACCACGCCGAGTTCCGTGCCGGAAATCAGCAGCGCAAGAATCGCCCCGGCACCCGCCGACGGCAGCGTCGAAAGGATTGTGATGGGATGGATGTAACTTTCGTAAAGCACGCCGAGGATGAGATAGACGGTGACAATGGCCGCGAGGATGAGCAACGGCTCGTTGGCCAGTGAGGCGATGAACGCCTGCGCCGTGCCTTGAAACGAGGCCTGCACGCTCAACGGCATGCCCAGTTTTTTTTGTTCGTTTTCGATGGCTTTCGTCGCTTCACCCAGCGCCACGCCGGGCGCGAGATTGAAGGAAATGGTCACCGCCGGAAATTGTCCCTGATGATTGATTGAGAGCGGCGCGGTGCCGGATTCAAAGTGGGTGAACGCGCCCAGCGGCACCGCGGTGCCGGAGGTGGAAAGCACATAAATGTCATTCAGCTTGGAGGGATTGCGCTGGAAGTCCGGCAACGTTTCCAAAACAACATGATACTGGTTCAACTGCGTGAAGAGCGTGGAAATTTGCCGCTGGCCGAAGGCGTCGTACAGCGCGTTGTCAATCGCCTGCGGCGTGATGCCCAGCCGCGACGCCGTCACGCGATCAATCACGAGCCGCGCCTGCAAGCCGTGCGTTTGCTGGTCGGTCGCCACGTCGCGGAGCTCCGGGAGGGTCTGCATCCGGGCCAGCAGCTTCGTGGTCCACTGGTTTAATTCATCCCCATTGGCGTCCTCCAGCGTGTATTGATATTGCGTCTGGCTCACGCGATCCTCCACCGTCAAATCCTGGATTGGCTGCATGTAAAGCGAGATGCCGTCCACCTTCGCCAGTTCGGGCTGCAACCGCCGCATGACTTCGCTGGCGCTGATTTTTCGCTCTTCAAGCGGTTTGAGATTGATGAGAATTCGTCCGCTATTGAGTGTGGTGTTGATGCCGTCCACGCCGATGAAGGATGACAAACTTTCCACCGCCGGGTCTTTGAGAATGACCCGCGCGAGCGCCTGCTGGCGGACAGCCATGGCGCTGAACGAAACGCTTTCATCGGCTTCCGAAATGCCCTGAATCACGCCGGTGTCCTGCACGGGGAAGAATCCTTTCGGCACGATGACGTAGAGCAAAATCGTGGCGACCAGCGTGGCCACCGCCACGATCAGGGTCGCCCGCTGGCGTTCAAGCACCCATTGCAATGTTCGCGAGTAAAACGTAATCACACGGTCCCACACGCGTTCCGAGGCCTCGTAGAAGCGCCCCCGTTTTTTCTGGTCGGCTTTCGCCTCAAGCAACCGCGAGCACATCATCGGCGTGAGCGTCAGCGAGACGGCGGCGGAAACGAGAATGGTGACGCTCAAGGTCACAGCGAACTCGCGGAACAACCGCCCGACGACGTCGCCCATGAACAACAGCGGGATCAGCCCGGCAATCAGCGAAATCGTCAGCGAAATGATGGTGAACCCGATTTGCTCCGCTCCTTTCAGCGCGGCTTGCAGCGGTTTGTCGCCCTGCTCGATGTACCGGAAAATGTTTTCGATCATCACAATCGCATCGTCCACGACGAAGCCCGTCGAGATCGTCAGCGCCATGAGCGTGAGATTGTTCAGGCTGTAACCGAGCAGATACATTACGCCCAGGGTGCCGACGAGCGAGAGCGGCACGGCGAAGCTGGGAATGACGGTGGCCGACAAATTGCGCAGGAACAAAAAGATCACCATCACGACCAGCACCACGGTAAGCAGGAGCGAGAATTTCACGTCGCGCACCGACGCGCGAATCGTGGTGGTGCGGTCGGTGAGGATCGAAACGTCCATGGACGCCGGCAGATTGGCCTTGAGCTGCGGCAACAGTTTTTTCACCCGGTCCACGACCTGGATGATGTTCGCGCCCGGCTGCCGTTGAATGTTCAGGATGACCGCCGGGGTGGTGTTCTTCCAGGCGGCAAGCTTGGTGTTTTCGACCCCGTCAATCACGGTCGCCACGTCGGACAAGACCACGGGCGCGCCGTTGCGATACGCGACGACTACCGACTGGTAATCCTTGCTGGTCAAAAGCTGGTCGTTGGCATTGATCTCGTACGCCTGATGGACCCCGTCGAAATTTCCCAGCGCCTGATTCACGCTGGTTTGTTGCAGCGCGTTGCGAACGTCGTCAAGGTTGATGCCGTAGGCCAGCAGTTTCGCCGGATTGACCTGGACGCGAATGGACGGCTTCTGTCCGCCGCTGATGGTGACCAGGCCGACGCCCGTCACCTGCGCGATTTTTTGCGCGAGCCGGGTGTCGGTGAAATCCTCGACCTGGGAGAGCGGAAAATTTTTCGAGGAGATGGCCAGCGTCAGGATCGGCGCGTCCGCCGGATTGGATTTGCTGTAAATGGGCGGCGCGGGCAAACCCGGGGGCAGATAAGTTTGCGCGGCGTTGATCGCCGCCTGTACCTCCTGTTCGGCCACGTCAATGTTCAGGTTCAACACGAATTGCAGGGTGATGATCGAACTGCCGCCGGAACTGATCGAGGTCATCTGGTTCAGTCCGGGCAGTTCGCCGAACTGCCGCTCCAGCGGCGCGGTGATGGCGGACGAGGTGACATCGGGACTCGCGCCCGGATAAAAGGTGACCACCTGGATCGTCGGATAATCCACCTCGGGCAGGGCGGAAACCGGGAGCATTTGATAGGCGATAAAACCCGTCAACAAAATGGCGGCCATCAGCAGTGAGGTCGCCACCGGCCGCAAAATGAATGGGCGCGACGGACTCACGGTGAATCATTCCTTCGCTTTTTATGGGCGCCGGTCTTGCCGGTCTCGCCGGCTGGCTTGCGAACGATGACCTTTGCGCCGTCGGTCAGCTTGTTGAAATTATCCGCGACGACCACCTTGCCCGGATCAATTCCTTCCACCGCCGAAACCGTGCCGTCGGTGGTGTTGATCGTGATGATTTGCATGGTGATGGTTTTCAACTCGTTGGTTTGCTCCGGGTCGAGCAAATAAACGAACGCGCTGTCGGCGTTGCGCTGAATCGCCGTGTTGGGCAAAAGCGTCACGTCGGTCAACGTGTTCACGAGCAGCCGCGCGTTCACGAACTGGTTCGGAAACAGCGATTCATCGTCGTTCGTAAAAATGGCCCGGAACCTGACCATGCCGGTGGTCGGGTCAATCTGGTTGTCCAGCGTTTCCAGCGTTCCCGTCGCCAGTTTTTTTAGTTGCGCGCGGTCAAACGCATCCACGATCAATTGATTCCCCTGGCGCAACTGTTTTTGGATTTGCGGCAGATCATCTTCCGCCACATTGAAAATCACGGTGATCGGCTGAAGCTCCGTGATGACCAGCAGGGGATTCGTGTCACTCGCGTGAACGATGTTGCCCGCGTCCACCAGGCGCAGGCCAACGCGGCCGGAAATCGGCGCAGCGATGTGGCAGTAGGCGAGTTGCACCTGGGCGCTTTCCATTGCCGCCTCGTCCGCCTTCACGGCGGCTTCCAGTTCCTTTACCTGGGCGGCGACCTGGTCATAGGCGTCCTGCGAATCAATTTTGGCGGCGATCAGGTCGGCTTCGCGTTTCAATTCAACCTGCTGGAGATTCAATTGCGCCTGATCCTGATTTTTTTTGGCGGCGGCCTGGTCCAGCGCCGCCTGATAAGGCGCCGGATCAATTTCAACCAGCGGGTCGCCGGCATGAACCAGTTGCCCCTCCTGATAATTCACTTTCACGAGCTGTCCATCCACGCGACTCTTCACCGATACCGTGTTGAGCGGCGTTACCACGCCCAGCGCATTGACGTAAATCCCAATATCGCCCTTCTGCGCCGTCGCCGTGCTGACCATGACGGTTGCTGCACCCGAACCCCCGCGTCCGCGCGTTGACTGGGTTTCTGATGGCGATTGTCCCCGGTGTCGCAAAAGGAAAATTCCTCCAACTGCGAGAATGATCACCAACACAACCACAACCCATACCCACGGGCGGCGTTGCTTGCCGGACGCAGGTTGCAAAGGCACGGTTGGGGCTTCGTCGGAGCGGGCTGGATGCGGTGTTGAATCAGACATTGTTAACTCCATTCAATTTTCTTTTTGCCAGTCATTAAAACGTTGAAACGCGGCGGGCAATGCTAAGCGGCTTTGAAACAAGGTCAATGGGATTGATTTTCCCTTGCGGGTGACGTTGCGGCATTCTTCGCCGTTCAAGACGGTTGTTTCCCGGGGAAGTTTTCGACCCCTGGGTTGGTGCCAACTGGCGGTATTGCACGCGCACCGGAAAGCTGTCTGTGTCAAATTGACTGACCATGACAAACCAGGGCTTCGAACGGCGGGTGTCGTTGGGTTTCCAGAAATTGGTTCTCATATCTGAATTCTCTTTGGCGGCATTCGCGTTCATCGCTTTTGTCATTTCTGTTCTTTGCGTTGTGCGGGCACGTGTTGGAAGTCCGCAGGGCTGCCCGCCATCCGTGCGAGCCGCAATTCAGCGGGTTCCGCGAGCAGCCGGCGAATGGTCTGAAGCAACTTCGGAAAATCGAGCGGCTTTTCCAGCAACGCCCCGACCCCGGCACCCAGTGCGGTAAAGAGTTGGTTTGACCTTGCGGTAATGATGATCACGGCCAGCATGGGGTGTTCGGCCGTGAGTCTTTCGAAGGTATCCCAGCCGCTCTTTCCGGGCAGGTTTAAATCCAGCAACACCAGATCCGGCTTTGTGGCAGCATGGATTTCGAGCGCGACCGTTCCATCAGCCGCCGCCCAAACCAAATAGCCTTCACCGACCAGAACACGCGTCAGCATTTCTCGCACGGAGGAATCGTCGTCCACGACCAGAATCCGGTTCTTCGCGGGTTTCACCCTTCCACCTTGGCCCACCTCATTGGTTGAAGGTGAACCGATGGATTCTTCCTGACGTTTCATTGACTTGCTCCTTTTGCGCAGCCTTCGGTCGGCTGGCCCAAATAAGCGGTCTTGAAACCGGGATCAGTCAGCCGTTGTATGCGTTCCGTCTCGGATTCGGCCAGCAAATCGGTGATGGTGGCCAGCAAGAGAGGCAAATTCAGCGGCTTTTCCATCAGGGCATCAATGCCCAGTTTCGCAGCAAGTTCGTATTGCTGCGGCCTCGCAGTAATGACGATGACGGGCACGAAAGGATGCGTCTGGTTCATCAAGTCGTACGCGTCCCAGCCATCCCGGTCCGGCAGGTTCAGATCCAGCAAGACCAGGTTCGGCACGTCCGCAATGAACTTCGCGGCGGTCTCACGTCCCGTCCGGGCAGGCACCACGTCGTAATGTTCAGATTCCAAAACGCGTCCCAACATCTCCCGCACACCCGCATCATCGTCAGCCAACAAGATTTTTGCTTTCATAATCAAACCTCCATATTGATGGTTCAATGGCCTTAGCGGGGACCATGCCAACGCCGGATTGGACCGGCCAACCCCTTGATTGCGCAACTTTTCGGCTCTTCCAGCGATGGCGGGCGGATTTGACTGCAAAGCAAGTATGCTGAACTGCAAATGCTCTTTGCCATTGGCCGCGGTGAACCGGACCGGAAGTGAAACCAAATCCGAGTTTTCCAGAGTGAATGCGGGGTTTCCAGGATCTCCGCGCCTGAACCCGGCCAAAGGCACGGGTTATGCATTCAGCCGTTGCCATGGATTGGGGGGTGGCCGGTTCTTGTGGCCAGTCACCTCCACATCCGTTAAGTTTTTAAATCAGCTATGAGATTTGGAATCCGGTTCAGATTGGTGGCGCTCGCGTTGATCGTGGCGCTCATGGGCGCATTGATCCTGTTGGCGACCTTGAATTCGCAACGGCAGGCGGCGGAATTGCGCGACCGGTTAAGCCAGGTGGATTCCGAGAGTTTCCGGATTGCGGATCAATTCCGGGAATCGCTTCGTGAATTGAACAACACGATGCAGCGTTACGGAACGGACCACGATCCGGCGGTCTGGAATGAATTCCTCGAAGCCAGCCACAAACTCGATGGCTGGTTTGACGAACAGAAACCCAAATTGACCACGCAACACGAAAAGGATGCGCTGCAACAAATTGATGTCGCTTACGATGACTACCTGCGGGTCGCCGGAAATTTGCAGGTGAAGATCCAATCACTCGGCCAGCAGAGCGCCACGTTGGCCGACTTTAGTCCGCTCCGCACGGCGTCGCAGCATCTCTCCGATCTGGGCCAGACCCTCGGCAAAGCCCACTATGATTCGCGCCGGCAGATGCTCGCGCACGCGAATCAAACGCTCACGCAACTCCGCTGGCTGGTGCTCAGCTCGCTGGGTTTGTTGTTCGTCTTCGGTGTGGCGCTGGCCGGCATGGTTTACCGGGACATGATCGCTCCACTGCGCGTTAAACTGGTGGAAAGCCAGTCCCTGATGGAGCGCCATGAGAAGCTGGCCTCCCTGGGGCTGCTCGCGGCCGGCGTGGCCCATGAAATCCGAAATCCCCTGACTGCCATCAAGGGCGCCTTGTTCATCCAGCAAAAAAACTTTCAACCCGGTTCCTTGGAGCACGCCGATACCAAACTCGTGGAACGGGAAATCCTGCGGCTGGAACGGATCGTGAATGACTTTCTCCATTTCGCGCGGCCCACGGAGCCGAAGTTGGCCACCATTCCGGCGGACCTGGTTTTGTTGGAAACGCAGCATCGCCTGGCGGCGCAACTTGCCCAGGCCAACATTCGCCTCGTTTTGGAATCATCGAAGCCCATGCGAATCCGGGTGGACCCCGCGCAGATCCAACAGGTGTTGATCAACCTCGTGCAAAACGCCGCCGACAGCATTGCCCACGACGGCACGATCACGTTGCGCGCCCGGCAGGACCGGAAACCTCTTTCTAATGGCGAGACGGACGTTGTCATCCTTGAAGTTG
This sequence comes from uncultured Verrucomicrobiae bacterium, assembly GCA_963744965.1. Taxonomy (GTDB): domain Bacteria; phylum Verrucomicrobiota; class Verrucomicrobiia; order Limisphaerales; family UBA11358; genus UBA11358. The sequence goes on along the minus strand of CAVUVT010000010.1, from coordinate 54,830 downwards.
CCGACACCGGCAAAGGCATTCCGCCCGAAATCGAAAAACGATTGTTCGATCCGTTCTTCACCACGAAGGACACCGGCACGGGATTGGGATTGTCCATCGCGGCGGGCATCGTTCAGAAACACGGCGGCGCGCTCCAGTATCAAACGCACGTGCATCATGGCACAATCTTTGGTATTGTGTTGCCTCAGGCAACTGAATGAACGCGGCCGCCAGAATTTTGCTGATCGAAGACGATTCCGGAATCACCGACACGCTGCAACGGGTGTTGGCCGCGGAAGACCATGAGGTGGCCATCGAAAGGCGCGGGGACGATGGCCTGGCCCGGGCCATCAAAGACTCATTCAATCTTGTCATCACCGATCTGAAGCTGCCGGGCTTGAACGGCTTGGAACTCGTCCGGCAATTGCACGCGGCCAAACCCCGATTGCCCATCATTCTGGTCACCGCGTTTGGCACCACCGAAACCGCCATCGAAGCCATGAAAGTTGGCGCCTATGATTATTTGCTCAAGCCGTTCGACATTCCGCAATTGATCGAACTGGTCCGCAAAGCTGCCGACAGCAACCGCCGGATGTCCGAACCGGTCGGTTTGGGCGAAGCCAGCCGGAGTCGCGACGCGCTCGTTGGCCGGAGCCAGGCCATGCAGGATATCTACAAGGAAATCGGCCGGGTGGCCCCCAGACCCGTCACCGTGCTGATTCGCGGTGAAACCGGCACGGGCAAGGAACTCATCGCCCGCGCCATTTACCAGCACAGCGACCGTGCCAACGCGCCGTTCATCGCCATCAACTGCGCAGCGATTCCCGAAACCCTGCTGGAAAGCGAATTGTTCGGGCACGAACGCGGCGCCTTCACCGGCGCGGATGCGAAGCGGATTGGTCGCTTCGAACAGGCGGATCACGGCACAATCTTTCTCGATGAAATCGGCGACCTGACCCCCGGAACGCAGGCGAAACTTCTACGCGTGCTTCAGGAGAAAACCCTGCAACGGCTGGGCGGCAAGGAAACCATTTCGGTGGACGTCCGCGTTGTCGCCGCCACCCACCGCGATCTCGAAACCGCCATCCGCGAGAAACAATTTCGCGAAGACCTGTATTACCGCCTCAACGTGGTGGCGATTACGCTGCCACCGTTGCGCCATCGCCGTGAAGACGTTTCCGACCTCGTCCGCTATTTTCTCGGCAAGCACGGCCCGGATCTTGGCAACGCGAGTCCGTCAATCCATTCCGAAGCGGTCGAGTCTCTTGCAGTCACAATCCTGGCCCGGCAACGTGCGCGAGTTGGAAAATGTAGTGCGCAAAGCCCTGCTCGCCGCGCAAGGTTATACCATCAACCTCGACCACGTCCGCGCCGCGCTGAACAAAACTGGCGGGGACGTGTATTCCGCAATGCGCCCCTTTGGCGAATACGTGGACGAATTGCTCGCCGCCGCGCGCCGCGAGGAAATCACCGATGCCTACGCGCGCGCGCTTGAAACCGCCGAGCGCGAACTTTTCGCCCACGCCATTCAGCAATCCCAAGGCAATCAAGCCAAGGCCGCACGGTGGCTCGGCATCTCGCGCATCACCATGAAGGCCAAACTTGTCCAGTTCGGCCTCCATCCCGGCCAGGAAAACGAACAAACCACCTGATGGCTCGAACCCGTTGCTTGCTCGGTTTTGCTCCGTTGCAACGATGATTAAAAATCGCTCCTGCCAACCATGAAAATCCAGATCCTTTTTACGCTGTTTGTCACCACGGTTTTTCTCTGTGGTTGTTCGAGCACCAAGTTCACGGAATATCATGGATCCGAGGTTTTCCAAGGGACGGGAGGCTCCGTGCGAGTCGTTGACGGCATTGACTTCTGGGAGAACGGAGACTCCAGCCGGAAGTACAAAATACTGGGCGTCATTGATGAAAGCCACAAGCGCGGGTCCTTGCCCTTGCCCGGACACTTTAACCGGCTCTTTTCAGATTCTGGCGACCGAGAGTCAGCCATCGCCAAAGCCGCGCACAAACAGGGAGGTGACGCGGTCATTTTCGTGGCCAGAGACCAGGAGCCATCCAGTGTGGATCAGTATGGCAGTGGGCATCACCGGCGATCCACGGAATTGGTGGTCATCAAGTATGTGGATGAGCCCAAGCCCTATTAAGCCCGAACTTGGGACCGTTGCGGACAGTTTATACAACGACCACTGACGAATTTTTCAATGGTGCCAGCCGCCGTGCCAACCTCCGCCATGCCAGCCGCCCCAGCCCCAACCGAAGGAAAATGACACCGGTGGATACCAGGCATAAGCCGGGTAGTAATAAGGTTGGTAATAATAAGGTTGATAATAATAGGTCGGGGCTGGAGCGGTTTGAATATACGTCACCGTCGGCGCAACCGTGGCCGTCGAGCCTGATGCCGTCGTGATGGTCGAACTGGATCCTGCGGTGTCGGTCGCAGAAGCCACTGGCTTCGGCGCTGGCGTTGTCGGTGTGGCTGCGGCCACCCCCGGTCTGGGCTGGTTCAACATCGTCGTGATGACGGCGTCAGAAATGCCTCGGTGCCGCAGATCAATGATCTGGTTCACGCTCAAACTGTAGCTGTTCCCGGAATTCTTGATGTAAGCAATGATCGTGTCATCGCCGATCTTCGCCTGCGCGAGTTGCACGATTTGCGACACGCCGTAAGACAACTGCGGCACGGGCGCTCTCGCCGCTGCCGCTTGCGCCATGTTTGCGGCAGACGAATCCTGTGCCAGCGCCGTTGATGCCGACCATACCAGCCCGGCGACGGCCATGACCGCGACCAGTTTTTGCCAAGTTCTTGTTTTCATAAATTCACCTGTTAATCAATCATACACCACACCTTTGCGTGTTGCGCCCGTTTAGTTGGACAAATCAACCGATGTTTTAATTCAGAATAATTCACTTCCGCGCCGTCATTCAGCCAAGTGCAAAGTATTTTTACTGAAGAATTAAATAATTTGACCGAGCCGGAAACAAGCCTATGAACCGAAATGCCAGTCCATCATTCGTGCCGTGTATTATTCATTCGGCGGAGAGATCTGTGCGGGTGCAGCCCTGCTCATTGCCTCCGGCGCGCAGGCGCAGAATCTGTTTGAGGCGGATGCACCCAGCGGCAACATTTGTGAATTCACGCCGGGCGGAGGGCAAAGGGCCTTTGCCTCCGGGTTTTCTCCAGCACGCATCCGTAGCCGGCAGGGTCGTAGCAGATTGTGATTTCCTCTGGAAAATATTCCACGGCGGGCATCCGCGGATTAAATCTGAGACCAATCAACAGCCATTAGCCAAAACCAGGATGAACGTGTATGTTGGGCGGTGAGAACTTTTGGACACGCGTGAGGAGGACATCATTATGAAGGACGACAGCAAAGATATAAATGGATTGACCCGGAGGGATTTCATCCGGGTGGGAGCAACGGGTGCCGTGGGGGTTGCGCTTTCCGGCTTGGGAGAATTGCCCGTTTCCGCCGCCGACACCCCGAGCCTGCTGCTGCCGCGGCGTCGTTACGGGCGGACCGGACTGGAGATCAGCGCCTTGGTGGGAGCGTCCGACTGGAGTCCCGCCGTGATTCCGCTGGCGGTCCAGTCCGGCGTGAACTACTGGCACAAGGCGCACCGCTGGACGTCCGAAACCATGCCCCCCGCCATCAAGAGCCAGCCGCGCGAGTCCTATTATCTGGAAGTCGTCGTGGACCGCGTTGGCGGCGACCACATGAAAGGCCACATTGACGAGGAACAGCATTATCAATTTGTAAAACAATGTGTCGCAAACTCGGGCGTGGGATATTACGACGTGTTCAAGTTCCACTTCGGCTACCATTCGGTGAACGAGGCGAAGACCGACCCGGGAATGGTCCGGGCCTACGAGCGGCTGAAAAAGGAGGGACTGGTCAAGCACCTCGCCCTTTCCCAGCATCATTACAACAACATCGGCGGCGACATGGCCTACGAAATCGTCACCTATCTCATTGACCATTCGCCCTACGAAGCCGCCCAGTTTTTCTACACCTACGGCGACAAGCAGGAACTGGCCGATGTGCTGGCGCTGGCCAAAAAGAAGGATTTCGGCACCATCGCCATGAAGACCATGGGCGGCGTGGGACGGGCGGCGACGGACAAAAAGTTCCAAGCCCTGCTGGCCGAACCGCGCTTCAGCGGCAGCACGCCCGGTGCGGCGATGGTAAAATGGCTGATGTCCAATCCCAACCTCACGGCGGCCGTCATCGCCACGAGCAACTTCGACCAGTTGCAGGAAAATATTGGCGCCGCACGCCAGAGCGCCATGAGCGCCGGCGACCGGCAGGCCCTCGGTCTGCTGGCGGCCTACAACAAAGGGTTGACCTGCCTGCTCTGCGCCGACTGTGTCTCCCGTTGCCCGGAACACATCGCGATTGCCGACATTCTGCGCTATGAACGCTATGCCCTCGACTACCACGACCTTTCACGGGCGCGGGCCGAATACAAGACGCTGACCAAGGATGGCACGGCCTGCATTGCCTGCGGCGACTGCCTGCCCGGCTGCCCGGCTGACATCAACATCGTGGCGAAGCTGAAGGATGCACACAATCTGCTGGGATAAGGGGATTGCGTTTTTGTTTGTCGGGCGGCAAAGCTTCCAATTCTTCCGTTCTAGTGTATCTCAGCGTGACGAATCCATGAATTTGAAAGCCTACAACGTCGAAGCCAGCTTCCCGTCTCTGGACGAAGCCCGCCGACTGGTCCGTGAGGAAATCAGAAAATCCAAACGCGAGGGTGTGCGCGTTCTGAAAATCATCCACGGCTACGGATCCTCTGGCAAGGGCGGCACGTTGCATCATGGCCTGAGAAAATCGTTCGCGCTGCGCAAGAAGGAGGGCGTGATCATGGCCAGCAAAATAGTGAGTTTCTTTCGGGATTCAGGCACTATTCGTCATGACTCGTCCACTACCCTGTCACTATTCGGTCACTGCTTTCACTGACACTCTGCCACTTGTGATCCCGGCAAAAATTTGTTTTTGAAAAGAGAAATGAAAAACCGACCCCAGCCTTTGCCGGGGTCGGCGTCAAAATTAAAATATGTTTATGAATTGCGGCGGCGAAACAACACCAAACCGACCGCACCCAAACCCATCAGGGCCAGTGAGGTTGGCTCAGGGACAGGGGTCGTCATGGTCAACACAATATTGTCAATTGTCAGGGTGTCGGTGAGGCCGGGGCCGTTCCACTGCCAGGAATTGAGTTGGTAGGCCAACTGCCAGGTTGCGCCGGTTGGGCTGGCACCCGTGATGCTGCCCAAGTTTACGCTGAAAGTCTGCCAGGTATTGGCGGCAGTCAACTGGTCATTGACCGTCGCGTTTATAGCCTGCGCGCCGCCAAAATAATTGCCCGGCCAGGTTTGCACAGTAAACTGAATGTTGGCCGCTTGGCTGCCGTAAGCATCGAAGGACAACACGTAGTCCGACGGATTCGGGTCCGTGTTCCCGGAAACCGTCATCAACTGTAGTTGCCCGGCGTAGTAGTCGCTCCAACTTGTTGTCGTCATGGTCTCCTGCCAGCAGCCGTTCGGGTTTCCGCCGGTCGGTAGCACAGCGTTGGCGGTAGCGGTGGGGCTGCCTCCCGAATACGCGGAATTGCCGAAAGCGCCTGCATACCCGCCGTCAAAGTTCTGGTCGAATATTGTCGTCTGGGCAGTGGCGGTGAAGCCGCCGAGCATGATTGCCAAGGCTGCCATTTGATATTGGTATTTCATAAGTCGAATCGAATAGTTAGTGGTTATGGTTTCGTTTTTCGTCAGGCATTCTGAGACCGCTTGTTTCTGACTATAGTGAGATTATTGTGAATTCACATGGAATTGTCAATGCTGAAATTGCTGAAATAACATATAATGGAAGCAGTTCAATTTGAAGCAGTTATACTGACAAGTTTGTGCGAATCGCACTTGCCAAAGTGAAACGCTGTTACGCATGGAGTTGTGAGGACAAAACTGAATAATCTGATTGAAGATTCCGAATCGCGATCGTGATGAACGCAAAACCCATGATGCCCGTTCGCGAGAGATTTGTCCTGGCACGTGTCGGATTTGAAACCAGTTTTGCGAGCGGAGGGACGGGGCGCTGGGCTGGTTGCCAAGCTGACACCGCCGGGCTTGCCTGGCTGGGAATGCATGGGGCGGGAACAGGTTGCTTTTTTCGTTTCTGCCCGATATGGTCGGCGCATGAAACGACGCCCGTTCACTTTTGCGTTTGCCCTTTCCCTGTTCCTGGCGGTCACGGCTTTGGCCGAAAACACCGCCGTCATTCCCGCGCCCCGCACCTTTCCCACCAACTGGATGTCGAGCCACGAAGCTTTTGTGAAGCGGGCGAAGCAGGGCGGCATTGACCTGCTGTTTCTCGGCGATTCCATCACCGCCGGCTGGCTTTGGGACAAGGGCGGGCGGAATGTCTGGAACAAGTATTACGCGCCGCGCCACGCCGCCGAGTTCGGCATCGGTTACGACCGCACCCAGAACGTGCTCTGGCGCATCGAACACGGCGAACTCGACGGCATCAAACCCAAGGCTGTCGTGCTGCTCATCGGCACGAACAATGCCGGCAACGAAGATAATGGCAAACCCCGCAACACCACGCCCGAAATCATTGAGGGCGTGACCACCCTCGTCCGGGAACTGCGTGCCCGGCTGCCGGAAAGCAAAATCCTGTTGCTCGGCATTTTCCCGCGCGGCGGAACCAACGACCCGGTTCGGGAACAGGTCAAGGCGGTCAACGTGCAGCTCGCGAAGCTGGATGACGGGAAGATGGTGAAATTCATGGATATCGGGTCCAAATTTCTGGGACCGGACGGCACGCTGTCCCGTGACATCATGCCGGACCTGTTGCATCCGGATGAGAAGGGCTATCAAATCTGGGCCGACGCCATGGAAGGGCCGCTCAACCAAATGCTGAAGTGAGGTGGCCGGAACAATTTTGATGCGGTGATGCGATACCACGAAGTTTGTCGTCAAAACAGATGACCAAAGACCCCATCGAAAACCGGGCGCCGGTTTGGCAGTATTGTGTCGTGCAACCGACCTCAAGCCCAAACCGGATTGCCCTGATCAAAATTTCACCCGCAACCGGGCGCCGGCCGGGAACATTTTGACGTAATGTTTCAGTGAAGACCCGCTCCCTGTTTTTAACTGTCCTGCTGGTGTTTCTGGCCTGTGCCACGGCCCGTGCCGAATCGGTGTTACGTGATTTTGTCACCGCTCACGGTGACCAGTTGTTCGAGGGTGACAAGCCGTATCGCTTCATTTCCTTCGACCTTCCCAATCTTCAAATGATTGAGGACAACATGCCTTTTACGGAGACCAATCCCTGGCGCCTGCCGGATGAGTTTGAAATCAGGGACGCGCTGATGACGGTGCGTCAGATGGGTGGCACCGTGGTGCGCACCTATGTGCTTTCCGTGGTGCGCACCAATGACCCGCCCGGCACGCCGCGCCACGTCCTCGGTCCGGGCAAATTCAATGAAGAAGCTTTTCGCGAACTCGATCTCACGCTGAAGATTGCCAACGAACAAGGCATCCGGCTCATTATTCCCCTGGTGGATAACTGGAAATGGCAGGGCGGCCGGGCCGAATACGCCGGCTGGCGCGGCAAGGTCCGGGACGACTTCTGGACCGATCCTCAACTCATTGCGGATTTCAAGGAGACCATCCGGTTTGTCTTGACGCGCACCAACACCCTGACCGGCGTGCGTTATTGCGACGACAAGGCCATCCTGTGCTGGGAAACCGGCAATGAAATATCCGCAACCACCGAGTGGACGCGAGAGATTGCGCGTTACATCAAGAGCCTGGATACGAACCATCTGGTCATGGACGGCCGGGCCGGGCCATTACAGCCGGAATTGCTCGCCATACCGGAGATTGACATCGTCACGACGCATCATTATCCGAACTCGAGGTGGACAAACTCGTTTGCCCAGCTCATCCAGAAGAATGCGGCCGTGGCGAAAGGCAAGAAGCCTTATGTCGTCGGTGAGTTCGGATTTGTTCCCACCGAACAGATGGCTGCGGCCATGCAGGCCATCATTGATACCGGCATTTCCGGTGGCCTGCTCTGGAGCCTGCGTTTCCGCGACCGGGACGGCGGCTTCTACTGGCACAGCGAACCGTCGGGTGGCAATCTTTACAAAGGTTTTCACTGGCCCGGTTCGGCCATGGGGGCGGCTTACGACGAAACAAATCTTATGGCGATCACCCGTCGCTATGCCTTTGCCATCCGCGGCCTGACTCCGCCGCCCATTCCCGTTCCGGCACCGCCCCGATTGCTGCCCATCACCGATGCCGCCGCGATTTCCTGGCAAGGCTCCGTGGGCGCCGCCAGTTACACCGTGGAACGCGCTCCGAAAGCGGACGGGCCGTGGACGATGGCTGGCACAAACATTGACGAAAGCTTCGTGCAATATCGTCCGCTGTTCAACGACGAGTCCGCGCCCAAAGGCGGTTGGTATTACCGGGTCCGCGCAAAAAATGAAGCGGGCCTCTCGGAACCTTCCAACGTCGTCGGGCCGGTCGCCGTCACGCACGCAACCCTGGTGGATGAGCTCGCTGATTTTTCAAAAGTCCAAGCCCGGCAGGGCCAAATCGAAATCACCACGCGCAACTGCCGCCGGGCGAAGGAAGACGCGCACCGCGCCGCCGGCAACGCCGGGGACGCGCTCATCTACAAGCTTCCGGCTTCGATTGAAGGTTTTCGCGTTTTCGCGTTGTTTCCCAACAATATTGTGGACTTGAAGTGTTCAATCTCCGATGATGGCCAGACCTATCATGACAGCCCTGTTCGCAAAAACGAATATTTTAGCGGTGCCGGCGATTACGGTTTCTGGGTGCCTGTCCTTTACCACGCCGGGAATATCGGCGGTGGCGCAAAGTTCCTGAAAATCGAACTGACCGGCGAAACCCAGATTGGGCGGGTGGAAATCATCCATGCTTTGGAAGCGAAATAAGCGGCGACCCGGAATTTTACATGAATCCAAATGAATTGAAGGATTTTTCGCAGCGCGCCAGCGACCAATTGTTTGGCCACATCATGCCGTTCTGGTGCGGCCCGGCGTTGGACCACGAGCAAGGCGGCTGGATGGGCTGGTTGTTCAATGATCTCGTGCCCGACCGCACGCAACCCAAGGGACTTATCATCAACAGCCGCATCCTGTGGGCGTTTTCCGCCGTCCACCGGGTCCGGCCCGAAAAGCTCTTCCAGCAAATGGCCGATCGCGCGTTTGATTACGTGATGAACCGGTTTTGGGACGCGCAATCTGGCGGCGCGTTTTGGCGTTTGGATGATGCCGGACGCGTCATGGATGATTCCAAAAAAATCTATGGCCAGGCGTTTTACATCTACGCACTGGCTGAATATTACCAGGCCTTTGCCGCGCCGGCCGCGCTGGTTCGCGCCAGGGAACTCTTTGAATTGATCGAGCGGCACGCGCACGATTCAAAATACGGCGGGTATATGGAAGTGTACCGTCGTGACTGGTCGGAGGCCGATGCCAACGCGCGGTTGAGTGACAAGGACATGAACGAGAAGAAGTCCATGAACAATCATCTTCATCTCCTTGAAGCTTACACCAATCTGTACCGGGCCTGGAAAGAACCGCGGGTCGGGCAACGGCTTCGTGAATTGATTGGCCTGTTTGAGCAACACATTCTCGATCCCCACACCCTTCACTTCCATCACTTTTTCGACGAGCAATGGCATGTTCGCTCGGACGTTTATATTTTCGGCCACGACATTGAGGGAACCTGGCTCCTGTGCGAAGCCGCGGAAGTGTTGGGTGACGCCGTCTTGCTCAAGCGCGTGCAGGCGCTCGCCTTGCGGATGGTGGAGGTGGTGCTGCGGGAAGGCATTGATGCGGACGGCGCGCTCCGGTACGAGGGGAAAGGTGGAATAATCATTGATGGGGGCAAGGAATGCTGGCCGCAAGCCGAGACGGTCATCGGTTTCCTTAACGCCTTCCAGATTTCCCGTGACGCGAAGTTCCTCGAAACCGCCCGCCGCGCCTGGGATTTCATTGAGCAGCATCTGGTTGACCGCGTTCACGGCGAATGGTTCTGGCGCATCACACCGGAAGGCGGCGTGGATCCGACCCTGCCCAAAGTCAGCGAATGGAAAGGCCCGTATCACGGGTCGCGCGCATGCCTGGAAACGCTCCACCGATTGCGCGCCATTTCTGCGGGCCAGGAGCAACACTGAACCAAGCAATCACTTTCTTAACAATCGAACATTCCCACAACCACCCACAAAACACACCTGCCACCATGAAACGCATATTCTTTATAATCCCGCTGATTTTGCTGTCGGCTTGCGCCACCAAGAAGCCCGTCGTCGCGCACAGCGCGCCAGGCCAGAAGTTCAACCAACTGGCCTTGACCCCGCAGATGGGCTGGAACAGTTGGAATAAATTTGCCGACAAGGTGAACGAGCAACTGATCCGCGAAACCGCCGATGCCATGGTTGCCTCGGGCATGAAAGACGCGGGATACCAATACGTCAACATTGACGATTGCTGGCAGGGACAACGCGATGCCCAGGGGTTTATCCAGCCGGATCCGAAAAAGTTTCCGTCCGGAATGAAAGCGCTCGCCGATTACGTCCACGCCAAGGGATTGAAACTCGGCATCTATTCGGATGTTGGCTACAAGACCTGCGGTGGCCGGCCGGCCAGCCGGGGTCACGAATTTCAGGACGCGCAGACTTACGCCCAGTGGGGAATTGATTACCTGAAGTATGACTGGTGCAATGCCGAGGGCCTGAAGGCAGAGGGGGCCTATACGACCATGCGCGACGCCCTGTATGCAGCGGCCGGCCGGTCGTCTTCAGCCTGTGCGAATGGGGCGACAACCAGCCGTGGCTCTGGGCCAAAGACGTCGGCCATTCGTGGCGCACGACCGGCGACATCTGCAATTGTTTCGACTGCAAAATAGATCATAAAACCTGGTTTCAATGGGGCGTTTTGCAAATTCTCGACAAACAGGAGGGGCTGCGGCAATACGCCGGTCCCGGGCACTGGAACGATCCGGACATGCTGGAAGTCGGGAACGGCATGGCGGCGAATGAAGACCGGGCGCATTTTTCGATGTGGTGCATGCTGGCGGCCCCGCTGATTTCGGGAAACGACCTGCGGCACATGTCCAAGGAAACCCGGGAAATCCTCACCCGCAAGGAAGTCATTGCCGTGAATCAGGACGCGCTGGGGGTGGAAGGGTTCAAGTATTCCGCAACCAATGGCGTGGAAATCTGGTTCAAGCCGCTCAACAGCGATGCTTGGGCCATGTGCGTGCTCAATCGCACCACCAATTCGCAACCCGTCACCTTCAACTGGAAAACCGAAACCGTAAAAGATGACCTCTCAAAGAGAGAAGCGAAGTTTGATACGCTAACCTATGGCGTTCGCAATTTATGGACGAAAAAGGATATCGGAACCACAAAAGACGTCTTGACGGCTGAAGTGCCGGGACACGATGTGTTGATGCTGCGACTCAACAAAATGTAAAGCCGTTTTGGAAACCAAACCATGCGCACAACGCTCGCGGCCGGCGCGTTCCTTCTGGCAATCCCGCTGGCGATGATGGCACAGGAAGCCGCCCGGGTAATTCCTATCTGGCCGAACGGCGCGCCCGGATTCGAAGCCCGGCGTAACGAGCCGGAACTCGCCAAAGATTACTGGGTTCGTAACATCCACAATCCGTCCATCACGGTCTTTCTTCCGCCGAAGGGGAAGGCCAACGGAACCGCGGTGCTGATTTGTCCGGGCGGCGGTCATCGCGAGCTCGTTTTCAATGCCGAAGGCGTCGAGCCGGCCCGCTACCTGAACAGCCTGGGCGTGACGGCCTTCGCCCTCAAGTACCGGCTCGGACGCGAAGCGGGTTCGCCTTACTCCGTTGAAAAACATCCCCGGGAAGACGCCCAGCGCGCGATGCGGCTGATTCGCAGCCGGGCCGCGGAATGGAACATTGACACAAACCGCATCGGCATCATGGGATTTTCAGCCGGGGGCGAGGTGGTCTCGATGGTCGTGTACCACCCCACCGCGGGCGACCCGACCGCGGCGGACCCGATTGACGGGATGAGTTGCCGGCCTGACTTTCAGATTGTCATTTATCCGGGGCCGCTGGGGATTCCCGAAGTTGTCCCCACCAACACGCCTCCGGCGTTTTTCCTCGCCGCCAACGATGACCTGGGGCCGGCGGGCACCATCACCGATTTAGCGCAGAAGTATCGCCTCGCCGGAGTCCCGGCCGAGGTTCATCTCTTTGCCCAGGGTGGTCACGCGTTCAACATGGGGAACCGGTCAAAACTGGCCACCATCAAAGGCTGGCCGCAACGCATGGCGGACTGGATGGCTGACAATCATCTCCTGGAGGCCTCCCCGCCGGATGCCGGCAATCCGCGCCGGCAGGTTTTTTGACGAAAGTGGAGTTTGCGGTTTACCCGGCGATGGCGGCCGATCCTGGGTTGGCGGAATTTTGATTTGCATTCATCGCAGCAATAAACGTTCCCACATTTGTTTATGAGTGCCAAATCGCGGGGAGAGGGAATGCCAATTGTCTTTGACAGATTGTCCTCCTTTGACCATGCTGATTTTTCAGGTTGCCGTGTGACACCAAGAAACAGCAAAAACGGATTGCGGTTTCTGCAATCTGCAAATTTGTCGAATCTGCCATGTCAAATCGCCGCAAAAGGAGCGCTGTATCCGCCAACCTTCCGAAGGTTCCAGCCCAGGACAAAGCGGCTTTGCCGGCAACTTCCCGTGTCATTGGCTGGCGGCTTTGGGCCTTCCGGCTTCTGGCCTTGGTTGCTGCACCGGCGTTATCCTTTTGTTTGGTTGAATTGATGTTGAGACTGGCCGGCTTTGGCTATCCCACAGCGTTTCTGTTGCCTGCCTCGCAGAATGGGCAAAAGGTTTTTGTGCAGAACAACCGGTTTGGCTGGCGATTCTTCGGGCCAAAACTGTCGCGGAAGCCGTGGCTGATTTCAATTCCCCAAGCCAAGGCACCCGATACGGTGCGGATTTTTGTCTTCGGCGAATCCGCAGCCGAGGGCTTTCCACAACCCGTGTATGGTCTGCCACGGATGTTGCAGGCCATGTTGAGTCTGCGGTATCCGGGCGTGCGTTTTGAGGTGGTGAACGCCGCGATAACGGCAATCAATTCATGCGCCGTCCTGCCCATCGCGCGCGACTGTGCGAATGCCGATGGCGACATCTGGGTCATTTACATGGGCAACAACGAAGTCGTGGGCCCCTTTGGCCCCGGCACCATTTTCGGGCCGCAAATGCCGACGCTGCCGCTCATCCGGAGCATCCTGGCGCTTAAAACCACGCGAACCGGGCAGTTGCTGGATTTGGCGCGCCAGTGGATTCAGAAGCCGCCGCCGGGAAGGAACGAATGGAGCGGCATGAAAATGTTCCTTGGCGAGCAAGTGCGGGCCGACGATCCGCGAATGAACGCCGTTTATGGCCATTTCGAGCGGAACCTAGCGGACATCATCCGGACTGGACAGCGCAGTGGCGTCGGCATGGTGGTGAGCACCGTGGCGGTCAACCTAAAGGACTCAGCGCCGTTCGCATCGGCCCATCGGCCGGGGTTGTCCGGGCCGGACCAGGCAAAATGGGAACAGCTTTACCAACTCGGCATCCAGGCCCAGGCCGCCAACAAAACACAGGAAGCGGCGGAACAGTTTCAAGCCGCCGCACAGCTTGACGATCATTTTGCCGATCTTCGCTTTCGCCTGGGGGAATCCGCGCTGGCGCTGGGCCAAACGCAGCCGGCGCAGCGGCATTTCCAAGCCGCGCGGGACCTGGACACCCTGCGCTTTCGTTGCGACAGCAAGCTCAATGACTTGATACGGCAAGGCGCTTCACATCGTGAGGGCGAGCATATATTGCTGGCGGATGCCGAACGTGTTTTTGCAGAGCAAAGTCCGAACGGCTTGCCTGGTGAAAACTTGTTTTACGAACACGTTCATTTGAATTTCGATGGCAATTATCTTTTGGCCAGGACCATCAGCGCGGAGATCGAGAAATTATTGCCAGGGTGGGTTGCTGCGCGCAGCGGCACAAACCGATCCTGGCCGTCGGTGGCGGATTGTGCGCGGCGGTTGGGCTGGTCCGATTCGGCCGAACTGGATGCTTTGAAAACAATCCTCCCCGTCATCGGCGACGCCCCGTTCACGGGACAACTGAATCATGATGCGCAAATGCTGCGTTTGCAGGCATCGCTCGAAAGACTGGCCCCGGCGACCCAACCCGCAGGTTTAAGGGAAGCACAGAGGATTTGCGAAGAGGCAGTGGCTTCGGTTCCTGACGACCCGATGCTCTACGGCCAATTGGCTACGGTGAAAGCGTATAGCGGCGATCTCGCCGGGGCGGCAGCGTTATTACGACACGTGCTGGAACTGCTTCCGGACGACTCGGCGCATCGGCTACAGTTGGGCGTAATCCTCGTACAGGATCAACAATTCGAGGATGCCGCCGCCGCGTTAAAGCGCTCCCTGCAACTGGATCCAGAGAATGCGATGGCGGTCAACAACCTTGCACAATCATTGTGGAAGCTTGGCCGGCGCGAAGAGGCGATCCGTGAATTCCGGCGTGTAACGGCCATGAGCCCGGATTCCAGCACGGCATGGACCAATCTCGGGCAAAGCCTCGAAGAGACGGGGCACAAGGCGGCGGCGGAAGATTGTTATCACAAGGCGCTGGCAATCCGCGGCAATAGCGAGCGGGACCTGGTCGAGCTGGCGCGCTTCTGTACGAGCCGTGGCTGGCTCGAAGCAGCGATGACGAACTACAACGCAGCCATCAAGCTGTATCCGTGGGACGCAACCCTGCGCGTCGAGGTGGGGCAGAAACTTTTACTTCAGGGGAATTACTCCGATGCGGCGCATCATCTTGCGGAAGCGGTGCGTCTCACACCGGAATCGGCGGAGGCACATCTCGTGTACGGCATGGCTGTCGGACAAGAGGGCAAGGTAGTTGAGGCCGACAAACAGTTTCGCGAAGCATTGCGTATCCAGCCGGATCTGCTGAAAGCACGGGAAAACCTCGGCATCGCGTTAATGAAAGAAGGGCGTTCCTTCGAAGCCCTTTCACAGTTCGAAGAAGTTCTTCAACAATGTCCTACGAACAGGCTGGCGCTGGAATACAGCCAGGACTTGCGCAGCCGTCTTGCTCCACCGCCGGCCCATTGACTTCAGAACAAGGTGTAGATGAACGGGGCCACCCCGGTGCTCGACAACAGGATCAGCAGCCCGAAAATCAGAAGCATGGCAATGATGGGCACGAGCCACCACTTCTTGTTCATTTTGAGGAAGTCCCAGAGGTCGCGCAGGAAGCCGCGGCTGGTTTGAGCCGCTGCCGCTTTCTCAAACTCACTGGATGGTCGCCTGCCCATAGGGATGCCAAAAGCCTACGCCTGCGCTAAAATTGCTTCAAGTATCTTCCGACATCTTGTTCGGGGCTTCGCGTAATCCAGAAACTGGCTTGCTCGGGCTTATGCCGCAATTGCAGTTCGTCGCGCCCGCGCCAGCGGAATAGCAGGGCAACCGGTGTCAACACCGCGTAAAACATCACCGCGAGGACCACTTGTGTCATCGCCCAGCCAATGGGAAACGCGGCGACGGTCGCGCCCACGAACAGCCATCGTACGGCTGACGGTTTCAACAGGCCAACAAGGCCGATCAAGGCGATTGCCCCAAGCACGCACGCGGCGGCTGCGCGGCCGCGAACGAACATTTGATACGAGGCCGTCGCCAGAAAGAAAACGAGCCACGCGGCGGCGAATTGCCGCAGCACGCGTGGCGTCGGTTTGAGCGGAAGCTTGGACCACTTCATAGGCGCGTCAATCAGGTTCAAAGGTGGCGAGATGCTTCGCCCGCTCCTCGGCGGAAAGAACGCCGGCCATTTGTTGTTTTTGGAGGACAAAATCCTCCAGCACCAGCGCGTCCATGTCCGTGGCCAGGAAACATCGCAATGCCTCGGCCGGGGAGCATACGATGGGTTCCCCGCGCACATTGAAACTGGTGTTCACGAGCACCGGGCAACCCGTCTCGCGTTCAAACGCCTTGAGCAACCGGTAAAATCGCCCGTGCCGCTCCTCATCAACGGTCTGGAGGCGTACACTGTAATCCACGTGGGTGACGGCCGGCAGGGTCGAGCGGATGATGTTTACCCGACGGCACAGGTCCGGGTTTGCCGTCATGGTTTCATGGTCGGCATCGGAAATCGCCGTGCGATGCTTTTCCAGGACGGGCGCGACCAGCAACATGTAAGGACTTTCGCCATTCACCGGCAGCGCGAAGTATTCGGAAGCGCGTTCCTTCAGCACGGATGGCGCGAACGGGCGGAAGCTTTCGCGCTGCTTGATCTTGAGGTTCAACACCGATTGCATGACTGGATTTCGCGGATCGCCCAGAATGCTTCTTGACCCAAGTGCCCGCGGGCCGAACTCCATTCGCCCGTGAAACCAGCCTACGACTTTGCCGGCGGCAAGCAATTTGGCCACTTCGGCCAGCAATTCCGCCTCCCCGGTGAACTTCTGATATGGTGCGTCTTCAGCGGCAAGTGTGCGCGCGATTTCTTCGTTTGAGAATGCGGGGCCAAGAAGGCTGCCTTGCTGGGCATCGGCCCCGGCGGGTTGGCGCGGATTTTCGAGCAATTGATGCCAGACGAACAGCGCCGCGCCCAGCGCGCCGCCGGCATCGCCAGCCGCCGGCTGAATCCACAGTTCGGAGAACGGCCCCTCCCGCAGAACCTGCCCGTTGGCGACGCAATTCAGCGCCACACCACCGGCGAGCACGAGGTTTTTTTTGCCCGTCAGGCGGTGAACTTCACGGGCCATATTCAGAACAATTTCCCCGGTCACCACTTGAATGCTCGCGGCCAGGTCCATGTGCCGCTGCTCCAGTTGTGTTTCCGGGCGGCGTGGTGGTCCGCCAAACAGGGCATGGAAACGCTCGTTGGTCATTGTCAACCCCTGGCAATAATTGAAATAGTCCATGTTCATCCAGAAGCTGCCATCCGTTTTGATCTCGATCAGATGCCGTCGAATTACATCGGCAAATTGCGGCCGGCCATAAGGCGCAAGCCCCATGAGTTTATATTCGCCGCTGTTGACCTTGAACCCGCAATAGTAGGTGAACGCCGAGTAAAGCAATCCCAGCGAATGGGGAAACTTCAGCTCGCGCAGAAGGCGAATGCGATTCCCCTCTCCAGTGCCGATGACTGTCGTGCACCATTCGCCGACGCCATCCAGTGTCAAAATTGCCGCCTCGTCAAACGGGCTGGGGTAAAATGCGCTGGCGGCGTGGCTCTCGTGGTGTTCGGTGAAAACAAAACGGGCGTGGCGGGCGGCGGGCAGTTGCCGGCGCAGCAACCGCCGGAGATGCAGCTTGTCTTTGAGCCAGACCGGCAAAGCGAGGCGAAAACTGCGGAAACCGGCGGGCGCAAAGGCGAGGTAGGTTTCCAGCAGCCGGTCAAATTTGAGCAGCGGTTTGTCGTAAAACGCGACGTAATCAAGGTCCTCCGGTTGAAGACCGCCCGCTTGCAGGCAATAGGCAATGGCGCTGGCCGGAAAACCTGAATCGTGCTTCTTGCGGGTGAACCGTTCCTCCTGTGCTGCGGCGACAATCCGTCCGTCCACAATCAACGCGGCGGCGCTGTCGTGATAAAAGGCCGAGATGCCAAGAATGTTCGTTGTCGGCATGGAGTGCGGAGACAAAGTAAACTCGTGGCGGGAGAGGGGCAAGTTTCGTGGTGTCCGCTGACACTCATTTCATCAGAATCCAGACGCCTGAGGCATAGGCAAATCGGCTACTTCGTAATGGCAGCCAGTTTTTCGTTGGCTTGAGCGACAACGGCCAGGGTGCTTTTATCCGTGTCGAAAACGGAGTTCAGCCCCTGCGGTTCACAGAACGGGTCGCCCATCAGCCCGCGGGCTGAACTCATGCTGTCACCCACGCGGCCCTCACCGCCCCAGGTCCAGAAATTCGCCGCCTGCAGCGCGCGTCCGGCCCGGCAGGATTCCGCCACCTGATCAAACATGCGGCGGAAATATTCGTCGCGTGCCGTCGTGGGAGCTTCAGGTGCATACTGCTCGTGGTCGCGGGGCAGGCCGAATTCCTCCAGAACGAGCGGCTTGTGCAGCGTGTCGGTGGCCAGGAGATTGTGCTGTTCAACATGTTCCCTGGCCCTGGCTGCCGCCGTTTCAAAATCGGGTCCAAGCTGGAAGTTTTTCAACCAGTTCCAATTCTTGAGCCACATGTGGACGGTCACATAATCAATCGCCGGGGTTTCATGCGCCTTCACAAAAACCTCGGGCTTGTCCAAACAACCGTGAATGCCTTCGGACCCGGTGCAAACAAGATGATTCGGGTCCTGCGCATGAATGAATTGCGCCGTCGCGTCCACCCATTGGCAGAATTCCCGCACTCCGCTGACCGCGGCATCCGCGCCGGGGCGCGGTTCGTTGGCGAGTTCCCAGGTCATGATCGCCGGGTCGTCACGATAGACCCGGCCGTTCACCGTGTTGCGGCGCTGGATGAGCCGCGCGAGGTAATCCAGATAAAGCTGGTTCGCGGCGGGCGTGACGTAAAACCGCGCGGAAAATTTAATGAAGCCGCTCCAATTGCCCTTCTCCATGACCGGCTTGTCCGGGTCCGGAATCGTGTCGCCGGTAATCCAGCGAACATATTGCGCGAAGCCGCCGGACCATTGCCAATAATTCGATGCGAAAAGGATTGCGCGCATGTTGCGCCGGGCCATTTCGGCCAGGCAAAAATCCAGGCCGGCGAGCAAATCCTCGTCCCAGTCGCGGGGAGCGCGCGTGATTCCGCGGGAAATGGCGCCGACCAGGGGCGAGGTTTCCGAACCCGCGAGCAGACGGAGGTTGTTGACGCCGAGGCTCTGGAGGCGATCCAACTCGCGAAGCATGCGCTTCCGGCCCCCGCTTAGTTTGGCGTCCGAGAGATAGCATCCGTACCAAACATTGGTCCCGATGTAACCATAAGGACGACCGCCCAACTCAAAGCGTCCGTTGCGAACGGAGACAAAGTCGTTCGCGCGCTTTTGGGCAGGGGTGGGTTTCGCCCGCAGATTGCCATAGCCGGCGGCGGCCAGCGGCACCGCCAAGGCGGCGGTTTTGATAAAGTCCCGGCGGGACGTGTGTCGGCTGCTCATAATGATTTGACTTGCCAGGGCGCTGAAATGTTCCGGCTAATTTTTCAAATGGACCCGGCAAGGACGCGTACATTGCGCGCGGGAATGGGAATTTTTTCAAGTCGCAAATTTTAACGACATTTTTGATTTTGAATTCCACCCGGCCTGCGCCAAACTGTCCCAGGCAGCAGACATAAGCGAGCATGATTTTTCAGCCGACACCCGGCAGGATGTGGAGCCGCGACGTTTTGGTCCGCAAAAAAAAAGATTGTGAACCGGGCGCACCGGCAGGTTGTCCGCACGATGCCGGCGCCGGCGGCTGATTCCGCTTGAAGAAAAACTGTCCAAACCGACAATCCATTCACTTACACCGGTCCAAGCCAAATGAACCAAACCGCATTTCAAGCCAAATTGAAACAACTCCAACGGCAGCATGAACAGTTGATCAAATGCCGCAATCGCCCGCAAAAGAACGGCAACGGCATCTTCGACCGGTACGAATTCCCGGTGCTGACCGCCGGGCATGCGCCCTTGTTCTGGCGTTATGATCTCAACCACGCCACCAATCCGCATCTCATGACGCGGCTCGGCATCAACTGCGCTTTCAACGTCGGGGCGATGGAGTGGAACGGGAACATCGTGCTGATGACCCGCACGGAGGGCTGGGACCGCAAATCCTTTTTTGCCGTGGCCGAAAGCAAAAACGGCATTGATGGGTTCAGATACTGGGATTACCCGGTGCGGATGCCGGATTACGAGCCGCAGGAGACGAATTTGTACGATATGCGTCTGGTCCGGCACGAGGACGGCTGGATTTATGGATTATTTTGCGCCGAACAGCATGACGACTCGAATCCGGGAGATCTATCGGCGGCCATCGCCCGTTGCGGGATTGCGCGCACGAAGGACCTGGTGAAATGGGAACGGCTGCCCGACCTCAAGACGAATTCATTGCACCAGCGCAACTGCGTGTTGCATCCGGAATTCGTCAAGGGCAAGTACGCTTTCTACACCCGGCCCATGGCTCGATTTCGCGGCCACCGGCAGCGGCGACGGCATCGGCTGGGGTTTGTGCGATGACATTGAGAACGCGGTCATTGGCCAGGAACAAATCATTGACCCGCGTTTCTATCACACGATCAAGGAAGGCAAGAACGGCCTCGGGCCGGCGCTGATCAAAACGAAGAAGGGCTGGTTGCATCTGGCGCACGGCGTGCGCAACACCGCCGCCGGCATGCGCTATGTGCTCTACCTGTTCCTGTGCGACCTGAACAATCCCACCAAGGCCATCAAGTCCCCCGGCGGCTATTTCATGGCCCCGGAAGGCGAAGAACGCGTCGGCGATGTGTCGAATGTCGTGTTTGCCAACGGCTGGGTGGCGCGTCCCAACGGCGACGTGTTCATCTACTACGGTTCCTCGGACACACGCACGCATGTGGCGACGACGACGGTCGAGAAATTGCTGGATTACGTGGCCAACACGCCCGCAGACGGCAGGCGCTCGAAGATTTGTGTCGAACAGCGCTGCCGTTTGATCGAAAACAATCTTCGCCTGAAAACCGCGCGGCGAACCTAAGCCGTTGAACAACTGCAACCCCTAAAAATGACCGTTCGTTTTCTGGCTGGAATGTTGATCCTGTCCGCTTTCGCAACGAGCGCGGCTGGCCAGGCCGGTCATCACGAACGGCCGGCCGCATCCGGCGTTTACAATGTGCTGGATCAGGGCGCGAAGGGCGATGGCGCGACCGATGACACGGCGGCGATCCAGAAAGCGGTGGACGCCTGCGCTGCCCAGGGTGGCGGACAGGTTGTGTTGCCGGGCGGGAAAACGTTTCTTGCCGGAGCGATCACGCTGGGAACGGGCGTGGATTTCCATCTGGCGCGCGGCGCGATGTTGAAGGGGAGCGCGCGCTGGCAGGATTACGGCCAGGCGGGGGCGCTGCTGTTTGCGAAGGATGCGGCGGGCATTTCCATTTCCGGCGACGGCGTGCTGGATGGCAATGACAAGGCGGTGTGGCAAAAACTTGCAGACGAACAGGCGGGCGGCGACGTGAACAAGCCGGGCTGGTGGCCGCAATCCTTCTGCGGGGTCTGGTGGCCGTTTGGACGGAGCGCCACCGACAAGACCCTCGCCGCCGGCCTGCCGATGGTGATCATCCTGATCGGGTGCAAACAGGTGCGCATCCGGGACATCACCATCCGCAACGCGCCGAGCTGGACAGTGCATCCAGTGGGGTGCGAGGACCTGGTGATTGATTCCATCAGCATCCTCAACGATTGGAACGTGGCTAACAACGACGGCATTGATCTCGATCACTGCCGGAATGTGCGCGTCGCCAACTGCCACATTGACACGGCGGACGACGGCATTGTGCTCAAGAACACGCCGAACTTCGCCGGCTACGGCCGCAGCGAAAACATCACCGTGACCGGCTGCACCATCGCTTCGCGCAGTTGCGCGCTCAAGCTGGATGAAGCCTATGCGCCGCCAGGAATCCGCAATGTGGTCTTCGACGCCTGCGTCATCCACCGCAGCAATCGCGGCCTGTGCATCCAAAGCCGCGACGAGGGTGACATTGAAAATGTTCTTTTCTCGAACATGACGATTGAAACCCGGCTGCAACCGGGCAAGTGGTGGGGCGCGGGCGAGCCGATTCATATCAGCAACCTTCCGCGCCACCCGGACACGAAGCTGGGACACGTCCGCCAGATCCGCTTCAACAACATTCTGTGCCGGGGCGAAAGCGGCATTTACCTCCACGGTTGTGAGGCTCAACCGATCGAGGACGTTGTGTTTGACAACGTGCGGGTGGAAGTGGGCAAGACCGGCGACGTGCCGGGGGGATTTTATGATGACCGTCCGATCGGGGCGGCTTCCGCCGACGGAAAATTTGCGGGCATTTACACCAATACCATTGCCGGCATCCACTGCGAGTTTGTGCGCGGCCTGACGATTTGCAACACGCAGGTGATCTGGAGCGGGCGGTTGGAGGATTATTATGGCGCGGCGCTGGAAGCGCGCCATATTGAAGGATTGCAACTGGAATATTTCACCGGCCAAGCGGCGTGGCCCGGCAAAACGCCGGATAAAATCACGGAATAACCGGGGCGAAGGCAAACTGTTGAAAAGTGGAGAAGCCCCAAACAATGAATTTTTTTTTAACGAAGGGCGTTTCAGTCATGAAAAAACGAACTGTGCTCGTGCCGTTGGTCGGCTTGTTGTGCGGCGGATGCAGTTCCGTCAAGCCGGTGACACCCCATCCTTCGCCGGAAGCCGTGGCGCTTTTGAATTATATCCAAAGCCTGTCGGGCCGGCACACCCTCACCGGCCAGCATAACTATCCGAACACGCTGGACGCTTCCACCCGCCGGGCCATCAAGGCCTGGGGCAAGACGCCAGCCATTTTCGGCCAGGACTTCGGTTTCGCCAAGCCCGGCGACAAGGACGCGGTGGCCGCCCGACCCGAGATTATCGCGGAGGTCAAGCGGCAGTACGAGAATGGCTCAATCATCACCCTCTGCTGGCACGCCGTGCCGCCCACCGCGGATGAGCCGGTCACCTTCCGGCCGAAGCCGGGAGCGGCAACGAACCAGCTCGCCAGCGTGCAGGGCCAGCTCACGGATGAACAGTGGAACGGCGTGATCACGCCCGGAACCGAATTGTACAATCACTGGTGCGCCCAGGTGGACGTCATTGCCGGATTCCTCAAACAGCTTCAGGCGGCGCACATTCCGGTGCTGTGGCGGCCCTACCATGAGATGAACGGCGAATGGTTCTGGTGGGGCGGGCGGCGGGGAACGCGCGGCACGACGGTGCTCTACCGCCAGTTGTTCGACCGGCTGGTGAATTATCACCACCTGAACAATCTGGTCTGGATTTGGAGCGTGGACCGGCCCAGCACACCCGAGAGGCAGTTCGCCGATTATTTCCCCGGAAGAAACTATTTCGACATTGCGGCGCTGGATGTTTACCGGAATGACTTTCAAAAATCCTATTACGACGGCCTGCGCAAACTGGCGGCAGGCAAGCCGGTTGCCCTGGCCGAGGTGGGACCGGCACCATCGCCGGCGATCCTGAAGCAGCAGCCGGAATGGACCTGGTGGATGCTCTGGGCGGTTGGCGGAAGAGGCATGGCGGTAACCAATGGCCCTGCCCAGATGCGAGTTCTGGTCAACAATGCCCGTTCGTTAAGTCGTGACGACCCGGAGTACCTGAAGGGCATCGCTCCCATCCGCGCTGCGTCCGGGCTGCCGCCGCTATCCCCAGCCACCCAGCCTGTGCCCTGAGTTCGGACAACGGAAACTCAGGGAGCAATCAGTGCATCCGTCCGCCAACCAGCGCTGCAAAGACAGCAGGAGCGGGGTTGCTATCACTTCGGCGCCTTGAGAATTTCGAGGCATTCCATCATGGCCCGTCCGTTGTGGTACCCGGATTTCCAGATTTGCGCCTTGTCGCCGCTGGGCGTGCCGTCGGGCAGGATCGTGTCAAACCACTCGCCGTTTTTCCAATCCACCTGATGTTTCTCGATCCAGTCGTACGTTTTTTCAAAGACGCGGAGATATTTGGGATCCTGTGTCAGGCGATACATATAAAGCGCGCTCACGCAGGCCTCCGACTGGACCCACCAGCTTTTCTCCCGGTTCTGGGCAGGCTGATTGAAGGGGCCATAGTAGAAGAAACCGCCCTGGGCCTCGTCGTAGCCATATTTCAGCGAGTAATCGAACAAGGCCCGATAAAGATCCAGCAGCGGATAATTTGAAATCCCTGCGGCGTCACAGGCGTCATTCAGCAGCCAGATGTTTTCCAGGTCATGCCCATACGACACCCGGGCGTAGCTGCCGGTGAGCACCGGTTCCCAGTTGCGCTGATACTTGTCCGTGCAGGCGCCGAGGCCTTTGCGGACCACGGCGTTGCTCTGGATGGCGATCAATTCCAGCAATCGCTCCCGCGCCAGCGGCAGCTTGCTCGCCCGGTAAAAGGCAGTCATGGCCTCCAGCAAATGCAGGTGTGTGTTCATCAGCTTGAAATCCGGTTCGCCCATGTAGGTCGTCCCTCCCGTCGGACCCGGGGTCCAGTTCTCGTTGAACCACTCGTTATAGCCGCCACAAACATTGTCGTGCGCCTTCGCCTCCATCACATTGAAAAGCTGGATCGCCAGGTCCAGGGCCTCTTTATTGCCCGTGGCCAGGTAGTACTCGGAAAGCGCGTAAAGGGCGAAGGATTGACCGTAAAGATGCTTGTCGGGCCGGAGTTTTTTGTCGCCCGTGACGTCCACTTCCCAGTAGAAGCCGCCGTTTTTTTGATCCCACATCTTTTCCTTCAGGAAGCGATAGCCCACGTCCGCCGCGTCCAGATATTCCCGACCCCCGTGGCCGATGCGGGCCAGGTGCGAGTAAAACCAGACCATCCGCGCCTGCGTAACGATCATTTTGGTTCCCGGGCCTTTCAGCCGTCCCTGGATATCGTGGTTGAGCAGGTAGCCGCCATTGGTTCGATCAATCGTTTTCGGATACCAGAACGCGATGATGTTTTCCGTGAGGTTGGTTTCCAGCCGGGGCCGGTAGAGCTTTGCCACGTCGGCCAGCTCCTGGCCGGAGAGGCGGGCGACGGACAAGCATAGCCAGGCCGCGAGCAGGCCGGCGGTTTTGTAAAATTGCATGGGTTGTTTAGTAGGGCATTGCCGGCGCAAAGGCGAGATTTTTGCAATGACCGGGACGGGTTGACTTGCGAATCAAAAGACGGTGTCAGTCGGGTGCCCCGGCGAATGTTTTTTATACAGCGGACCGGCCATTTTTTATGCACCATTTTTTGTGCAGTTGCCTTGTTGGGCGGTAATTTCATAATCTTTTGCGATGCGATTTCCCGAAGCGTCCACGCCGTGGGCGTGCCGACAATAACATGAAAAAAATCATCTGCCTTTTGCTTGCCACCAGCCTGGTCACCGGATGCCGCACTCCTCCTCAGGCAGCTGCCAATCCGAAGTCGAATGCCAGGGCAAAAGCCGTTCTAAAGTATGTTCAGAGCCTTGCGAGGCGCACCAACAAATGTGTGTTGTCCGGCCAGTTCTCCAATTTTGGGAACGGAGCAAGCTTGAGTTTGATGGACGAGATTCACGACCGGACGGGTCACTGGCCGGCGATTCTCGGCGTGGATTATGCCAGCCGGGGCGGCATTACCCACGACGCGCCGAACCGGGCCGCCATCGAGTATTGGCAGCAGGGCGGGCTGGTCACCATCAGCGCGCATCTTTACAATCCCGCCCGGACGAATGCGGACGGCGGCGGGTTGCGCGACAAGGGCGTTGAGCTTGACACCCTGCTTGATCCCCGGTCCGGGACGCATGGGCGCTGGATGCGCGAACTCGATCAACTGGCGGAGGGCTTGCAGCAACTCAAGGCGGCCGGCGTGGTGGTGCTGTGGCGGCCGTTTCACGAGATGAACGGTGATTGGTTTTGGTGGAACGGCAAGGACCCGGCGACGTTTGTCAAACTGTGGCAGCAGATGTTCAACTACTTCACCAAAACGAAGGGTTTGGACAATCTGCTCTGGGTTTACGCGCCGAACCATGGAGACAAGACCACCGCCTATTATCCCGGCGACCGCTATGTGGACCTGGTCGGCCTCGACGCTTACACGGACTTTGTTGACACCAACCACATCAAGGGCTACGCCGGGATGGCGCAAATCAAAAAGCCTTTCGGGTTCACGGAATTCGGTCCGCACGGGCCCAGCAATCCCCCGGGCGACTATGATTATCTCCGGTTCATTCAGGGCGTGCAGAAGGATTTTCCCCGGACGGTGTTCTTCATGAGCTGGAACGCCAAATGGAGCCTGGCCTGGAACACCAACACGACGGAACTATTGAATCATCCTTGGATCATCAACCGGGAGGATTTGCCCAAGGGACTTGCGGGCAGCCCGTGATCGGCCGCCGGTGCAATGGCCTTCACGAAGACAAACGACCGGCAATGTTCACCACCCTCACGGCTGCCACACGGCGCGCCTGAATTGCCGGGTGTTGCCGGGTAAAATTGCATTGGTGATGTTCAAAACATTGCCCACCAGCCGGTTTGTCCGCCACTGGTGCCGCTGCTGATCCCAAGATCAAGACTGGCGCAGGGGGTGGTATTAAAACTGAATGTTCAAGATAAAGCGCCCGGTGGTTGGTGCGGTCGGTAACACTGACGGAATCGTTGCCCGAATAAACCGGCGAACTGGTTGCCAGATTTACCGCCACCCAACTCCAATTTTGAAAATCATTCACCAGATTGTCGGCATAAAGGGCGGCCTGGCCTGCGCAAAACCCGTTGAAACCACGGTGGGAATTCCTGTGAAAAGCGGGGGAACGGGAACAAGACAATCAGGCATATAAGCCGGAGCGATTCAGTTTGGAAAGGGAGCGCGGGCGTCGCGCCCGCAGTTTTCGGACTCTGGCCGGAAACATTCGGAAGCGAGAAAGAACACCTTTTGGTGAATCGTCTGCCCTCAGCGGACCAGTCGGCACGATGCCGACTGGAGCGACCGGGACGGTCGCGCTCCCTAGACCACTGCATCGTTACGGATAAGACCCCAAATGTTGGGGGATTTTTAACGATCCTTCCTTCCAGAAACCCATGGCAGACCTTCTGCAAAAAAGTGGCTGGCTGTTGCCTCCACAACGAATCCCTTTTCAGCGCATCCAGCGCCAAAATCCAAAGATAAACCCGACTCATACCGACCTGCGTTCAAGATGCCACAAATCGGGGGGAGGAACAGTGCCTTAATTTGGACTGCGCAGACACGTCTGCGCTTTGAAACGACGCGACACGTCGCGTCGAGGAAAGCGGCGACATGTCGCCGCACTCCAAATTTGTCGCGCTTTGAGGGCAAATCAGTATCCGCCCATAGGGCAGTTCATATTGTCATTGGCGCACAAAAGTTCATGCGGAAATCCCGCGGACATTTCGCGGACATTTCGCCGGCTGGCGCTCTCCAAGACGCTTCGCACGACGCATGAATCGCCGGCAAACGCATCGGCGTCCTGGACTTTGCAAAGACGGGGGGGGGCCAAACACTTAACCCGAATTCCGAAGTCGGCCAGTGGTAGCAGCGACGCCCCGTCGCAGAAATGTGTGGGCAACACCTTCGTCGCCCGTTGGTTCGGCGGCTTTCCCGAAGGCGTTAAAAAGTGCGGCGAGGGCGTCGCTGCCACCCTTCAGTGACGAGGCGTCGCTGCTACTTGCAAGCGGCAACTTCGGAGTTCGGGCTTAATAAACAAAAAGGGCACCGACTTTAATGTCGGTGCCCTTGATAAAACCCAGAACTTGCTGGTTATGGATGTTCCAACTGGAAGAAGGCTGCATTTCCTGCCGGCAGACTTGCGGCTGGAACTGCGGCAACGGTGTTGGTTCCGGTGGCATCAACGTAGGTGTAAGTCACACCCGCTCCAGGCAGCCAGGTGCCCAGAAGGTTGCCCGTGGAATTCACGGCCCAACCGGCCACGGTCGCATTCCACGTGACCCAATAGCCTGTGCCTGCCGGTATCCAGACCGACCTGTTGGCGGCATCCAGATAGTATTCAGCCACCTGCCAGGCGTAATTAGCAGTCAGCCCAGGGCCGCCGAAACTTTCACTGTAAACAGGAGCCGTCCCAGTGGTGGACTCACCGATCGAGGCGAAGGTGGCACTCATGAGATTGTTGTTTGTGTTGCCATTCTTGAAAACGCCGTAGGCGACGCACGAATCAGCAGGGGTGAAATTCGGCAAGGCGCTTAAGTCCGGCATGGTGAAATTACCCACCAAACCGTTCGGCCCCGTAACATATCCCCCGGTGTTGCTGGTGAAGGTCAACGACCAAGGTCCATTCATGCTGGTCATGCCAGCGGGATTCCAAATATTGAGGCCGCCGTTGTTCGTATTGCAATTGGCACTCGGCGCATTGGTCTTCCATCCAAACTGGACACTCACCCCGCCTGCGTTGCCGTTTTGAACATGCAATTCAATATCATCGGCGACGTTCCAGTTGAGACCGCTATATGTTTGGTTATAGCCGAAGTCGTTGCCGGGAATCGTGTCTCCATTGCAAACGTAGATGTGCGCATCAAATGAAGGGGCCACAGCCGGAGCCGGGCAGTTGGTGAGGAAGAAAGAATAGGTCGCCGGGAACTGGTTTATCCAGAAAAAGTTATTGCCGGTGTTATCGGCCGATGGAGAGCAAATACCCTCTTGATCGTTTGGATTGGCCGTTCCATCCGCATCCAAAGTGATTTGCAAGCCACCGGGAGTGCCCGGAGTCAACCCGGTAATGGACGGAATCGTCTCGGGATTCCACAACACAATGTTGTCAATGTGGAAAGTGATTGGACTTGACCCGCCGTTTCCCGGAGCGCCTTGAATCACAAAGGCGGGACAGCCGGTGATGCCGGAGGAGGCACAAGGGAAGTTAAAGTGAGTCCATTGCCCAATCATGCTGTCAGTAAATGCTGCTGATCCTACCCATTGAGCGCTCCAACCGCTGGTAAACATAAAGAGCTGAAAGCCTCCATCCTGTTCTGCGACGCTGGGGCCATCATAATAGACGTCAAATCCAATCCATTCATACCGGGTTGCATCGAACGACGGAACGCCGAGTTGATTCCACCCGGAATAGCCGGCTGGATCGGAAATTGTAAGCTCCCATGACCCGGCCGGGGTCTCGTTAACCGGTGGGGCAGTGGGGATTACCGGATTGTAAAAGGGGGCATCCTGGATGGAGTCCCATGACCCTCCGTTGTTGATCAAACTGCCGTCCGAGAAGTCCTCCATCAACCACGGGTTGGGAATCGGGTTAACTGTGATGCTGGCAATATAATTCGTCACCGGGCCGGAATAAACATGTCCTCCATCGACTTGGTTCTGTAAGAAAATACCGTTGGCGGTTTGATAGGGCGGTCCAATGACAAAAGTATAGGTCACCCACGAATTCGCTGCTGGGGTAAAATGGCTGCCACCCCATATTGCGTTGCCCGGCCAAGCGCCGTTTTCCTGCAACGCGACTTGCAAGTTTCCGTAGGAGGTAACGTTCCCATTTTCAGTGCCCGAATTTGGATCAACCGCCATAACGATTGTAACACTTAAATACCCCACCTCGTTTATGGAACTCATGGCAGCCGTCAGGTCTATTTCGGTGCTGGTCACGCCATCCATCGACACCTGCATACAACTCGTGCCATCGTAAACAACTGGATTAGGGTTAATGGTTGCAGTCATACCGCCTGGTTCAGCGGTGGTCCAATCTGCAATGGTTCCACTGCTGTTAAAGGTCCAACTGGTCTGGGCTTGGCATAAACTGGCGGATCCGGCCAGTGCCACAGCGGTTATCAACGAAGGGATCCAACGTTGCATTGTTAGTTTTTTTATCATATTTTACTTGGGGGGTTTAGGGGTTAATTGTGGAAATTTGAACCGGTACTACGAAGAAAAGGAGGTCATCACTATACCTGCGTCTGAGCGCGTTGATTGACAACGACTACAGATGATTATTTTATGGCACATTCTCTGAATGGGTTTTCAAGGTTGAAATTAACATAAATGTTTTATTTTGCATGTCACCAAAACTGGGTACATGAAACAATGGGACTCTGGACATAGGGCGCAAAATCAATCTCCGACCAGGACGGTCCACATTCCTTTGGGAGCAGTGATGGTTCCGCCGCCAATCGTTTGGGCAATTTTGAGAGATTCGACGTGGCCGTCGTGGAACGCATAATCGAAATTGTTCCTTTGCGCCTTATACAAAGCTCCGCCTTGATTCTGGTTGACGCTGGTTGTGGGATCCTGTGTCGTCGCTCCAGGATCTATCTGATAGATAGCACTAGGACTCGAGGGGGTTTGTGGTCCCAGGCAAATACAAGTCCAGATGTTGCCCGCGAACTGCTGGCCGCTGGTTTCTTCACACAGCATGATGGTTCCCGCCGGGTCGCGCACGACGGTGGTTGGATAACCCAGGGCTTCAAAGTTGGGAGCTTTGGCACTCGCATCCACCCAGTATATGCCGACGCCCAGTTTCCCAGGCTGGTTCAAATTCTCCAGTCCGTTTTTAGGATCGCGTTGATAATCCGCATTCACACCCTGAGCCGTGCCACACGCCACCATGGCGTAAGACCGCAGGCAATAAAAGGGATTGTTGCCGCCCCCCCAATTTATTTTGGGGAATTGATCTGCCGGACATACCAGAATTTTCGGGGCTGTGGGGCCGTAGTCGTTGTAAATGTCGCCTTGGGCCCAGACCAAGTTGCCGAACACCGTGTCGGCAAAGTTTGCACTGCCGCCGATGTAGTTGTTGATATAGGTATCCCAGGAAATTTGATTCCCCGGGCTTGTGTCATTGCCATCCGCCCAACCTGCTGGTGGATAATAATCGTTACGGTCACTGGCAAACATGGGAAAGCCTATGGCGTTCTGGCGCATATTCGACGCGCACTGTATTCGATACGCCCGGGCTTTGGCGGCGGCCAGCGCGGGCAGAATGAGCGCCGCCAAAATGGCGATGATGGCAATGACCACCAGCAGTTCAATCAAGGTGAAGCCAGCCGGCGTTGCAGCGCGGTTGACGCGGCCTTGGTGCGCGGTTTGGTTTGAATTCAGGGAAAAAGTTTTCATGTTAAAAGGCTCGGTCAGCGGTTAACCAGTTGGACTTGCATGTTGCCGCCGATGACATATTTTTTGCCCTCCGGCGGCGGCGGAATGGCCACACCTGCCGTGGCGGAAAATTCTTCAAAGCTTGCAGGCATGCGGTGGTTCCTTACACACCATCGCTTCACGTCAATGGTCAGTTCCTGCAAACTCGTCTCGGCTACCGGCGCGGTTGCTGACGCGGTTGCCTGAGCCGTGTCCTGGGTGGTCTGCAACGGCGGAGCCGCGCTGGACGGCGGATTCTCACTTTTCTTGCCGCAGCCGGCGGCAAACATTGCCGCCCCCAAAACGAGCATGAGGCACAAAGCTTTTTGGCGCGCTGACTGGTGCCAGGTAAATCGGGCCAAGCCCGAAAAAGTTTTCATATCAATGGAGTAAGCTTGCTTGCGACAGACGTTAACCCATGCTCCCCCAAAAAGCAAAGTCATTTAAATAGGGGACAAGCGGTTTCCGCCAATTTCCATACATTACTCCACATAATCAGCCATACTCCACATAATCAAGCCAATTATTGCCATGCAACTCAAGTTATTGCTCCCAATGCTCGCCACCGCCTTCACCGCGTCCCCCGTGTGGTTTGCCGCCGCGCAGCCCGCACCCGGTCCGGCCGGCACCAACAACTCCCCGCCTTGGTATGACATCCGGCAGTTCGGGGTCGAAGGCCGCGGCTGGAACGACACGAAGGATTTTTACGACCGCCTGCCCGCCCGGGCCGAAGGCGTGGTGCGCAAACCCGTCTGGGAGTTGAGCCGCAATTCCGCCGGCATGTGCGTCCGCTTTGTCACCGACGCGACGGCCATCCGCGCGCGCTGGGCCTTGACCGAGTCGTGGCTGTACCTGCCCAACGCGACGGCCATCGGCAAAAGCGGACTCGATTTGTACGTGAAAACCGACAAAGGCTGGCATTGGCTCGCCGTGGGCCAGCCCACGGCGCAGACCAATGAGGTGACACTTGTGGAAAAACTTCTGCCGGGCAAACGCGAATACCTTCTTTACCTGCCACTCTACAATGGCACGAAATTTGTCGAACTCGGAATCCCGCCCGGCGCGATCATTGAAAAAGCCGGACCCTGGGGCCGGGCGCCCGCAAGCCAATTGTTTTTTATGGCACTTCCATCCTGCAGGGACTTTCCGCGTCGCGCCCCGGCATGGTGCATAGCGCGATTCTCGGTCGCCGTTTCAACTGGCCGACCATCAACCTCGGTTTTTCCGGCCAGGGCAAAATGGAACCCGAGATGACCGACCTGCTCGCCGAACTCGACCCGTCCGTTTACGTTCTCGATTGTCTGCCCAACCTGGTGGCCGACGAAATCAAGGAGCGCGTCGAGCCTTGTGTCCGCAAACTCCGCGCGGCGCATCCGGACACGCCCATCGTGCTCGTGGAAGACCGCACCATGCAGGATTCGTTCCTGATTGCCGGACGCATGGAATATTATCACCTCAAAGACCGCGCCGAGTTGAAGGCCGCCTGCGAGCGATTGAAGAAGTCCGGCGTCAAAAACCTTTATTACATTCCAGGCGAACATTTGTTTGGCGACGATGGCGAGGGCAGCGTGGACGGTTCGCATCCGAGCGACCTCGGCTTCATGCGCCAGGCCGATATTTTTGCCAAAGTGCTTGGCCCGCTGTTGACGCCCGGGAAATAACATGACCTCGTCCGGCTTATCCGTCGAACCAACGATGCCTGCTGCTCCTCCGGATGGAGGCCGGACCTATCGCGGCCCGTTTGCCATCATGACCATCCTCTTTTTCATGTGGGGATTCATCACGTCCGTCAATGACATCCTCATCCCGCGATTCAAGGAAGCTTTCGGGTTGGATTATTTTCAAGCCATGCTGGTGCAATTTGCTTTTTTCGGCGCTTATTTTTTCGGCTCGCTTTTGTATTTTTTAATTTCCGCCAGAATTGGTAACCCCATAGCACGTATCGGCTACAAAAACGGTGTGGTGAGTGGACTTTTGCTCGCGACGCTTGGCACCGCCCTGATTTGGGTGGGAGCTGCCATTCACTTCTATCCTTTGATTTTGGGAGCGCTTTTTATTGTCGGTCTTGGGTTTGCCATGCTGCAAATTGCCGCCAACCCTTACGTGACCATCCTGGGGCCGGAGCGGACCGCGTCCAGCCGGCTGAATCTGGCGCAGGGATTTAATTCGGTCGGCACCACCATCGGCCCGTTGATCGGGGGCTATTTGATCTTCCAGTACTTTGCCCGGACCGGGGCGCACGGGGCGGATTCGGTCAAGGTGCCCTACCTGGCGTTCAGCGTGGTCTTTGTGATTCTCGCGGCGTTCTTTTTCTTCATTCACCTGCCGCACGTCGGGGAAGAAAAAATTGAACGCGGCATCGGAGCGCTGAAATTTCCCCATGTCCGGCTGGGAATCATCGCCATTTTCATGTATGTCGGCGGAGAAGTTTCCGTCGGCAGCGCGATCATCAACTTTCTCGGCCAGCCCGGCATAGCGGGATTGACCCCGCTGGACGCCAGCAAATATGTGTCGCTTTACTGGGGGGGCATGCTCATCGGCCGTTTCATGGGCGCCGTCGGGTTGAGCGAGATGACCCGGCGCAACCAACAACTGCTGTTGGCCGCCATTCCGATTGCCGGGTTCCTCGGGTTATGGGCGTTGCGCGGCTGGGCCGTGGTGCAACTGTATCTTCCCTTTTTGGCGCTATGCTGGTTGCTGTTCCGGTTCGGCAAATCGCTGGCCGGGCGCACGTTGATGTTGTTTTCGCTGATGGTGGTCGTTTTGCTGGCCGCCGCGATCCTCACCGGCGGCCGGCTGGCCATGTGGTGCGTCGTGGCGGTGGGGTTGTTCACCTCCATCGGCTGGTCGAACACCTTTTCGCTGGCGATTGAAGGTGTCGGCAACTACAAAAGCCAGGCTTCATCGTTGCTGGTCATGGCGATTCTCGGCGGCGCCATCCTGCCGCCAATCCAAGGATTCGTGGCCGACCACCTTCAGTTGCAAGTGTCCTTCATCGTTCCGCTGGCGGCCTACGCCTATGTGGCCTTCTACGGTTGGAAAGGACACGCGATTGGACGCAACAACCGCGCAACCTGAACAATCTTGCTTGGCAGCCGTGCGGCGTCCGTGTTCATCGCGGAGGGACAAAATGTCCGTACTTGGCCACGGCCTGGGCGCGGGAGCGCACGTGCAGTTTCTCGTAAATGCGCCGGATGTAAGTGACCACGGTCGCCACGCTGATGCCGAGGTTGTCGGCAATTTCCTTGTATAAATAACCACACGCCAGCAATTCCAGCACCTCCCGTTCGCGCGGGGAAAGATTTACGGATTCGTCCGCTTGGGGCGCGGGGCGGAGAAAGGATTGCACCACTTTGCGGGCGATGTTGCTGGTCATGGGCGACCCTCCGGCATGGACATCTTTAAGGGCCGTGAGCAATTCATCGCGGGGCGTCTGCTTCAAGAGATAACCGCTCGCACCCACGGCCAAGGCATCGAAGATGTGGTCGGTGTCCTCATAAACGGTAAGCATTACGAATTGGGTGCCCGGCAGTTGCGGCTTCAACTGGCGCACACATTCAATCCCGCTCATGCCCGGCAGATTGATGTCCATCAACACCACGCTCGGCTTTTCCGCCTGTAGCTTCATCAGCGCGCTCTCGGCGCTTCCATGCTGGCTCACGCAACGGAAACCGTGCGCCTGCCGGATCCAGTCCGTAAGGATCTCTCGCGCCGATGCATCGTCTTCAATAATCGAAACCCCAATACTCACGTCACCCTTTCTTTTACACCTGATCATACAAAGAGAATTGTCGTCTGTTTTGAGGACACCATCGTCGTCGCCGTCAATCCGGTTCAAAATGAACGCACCTTGGCGGAGGCCTGGGGTGCATGCGATTTTTTCGTGTCGGACCGGGGAGGCGGGGTTTGGCGCCTTTTCATCCGAAAAAACCGGAGCTGTTTCCTCCAACCTTGCTCCGGGTCATTGAAATACGTAAACTAACTTGCGTGCCGCGTCGATTTAAATTCTCAACCGGGATGTGCCGCCAGCGGAAGATTTCCACCTGCATTGGGATTTTCTGCGCCTGGTTGTGCGGCTTTCATCTTCCCGGCGCCACCAATCCG
This sequence comes from uncultured Verrucomicrobiae bacterium, assembly GCA_963744965.1. GTDB lineage: Bacteria > Verrucomicrobiota > Verrucomicrobiia > Limisphaerales > UBA11358 > UBA11358. The sequence continues at coordinate 19,924 of CAVUVT010000010.1, read as the reverse complement.
TCTGTGTCGGATTACTCGATTGCCGTGTGGCAGACGGAGCAGGGACTGCCCCAGGACTCGGTCACTTCCATCGTGCATAGCCGGGATGGTTACCTGTGGCTCGGCACTTATAACGGATTGGTACGATTTGACGGCGTGCGGTTCAAAATTTTTAACACCGGCAACACGCCGGAATTCGGGGACAGCCGGATTACGAGTTTGTTTGAAAACGCCGACGGTACTCTTTGGATTGGCCATGAAACCGGCGACCTCACGCAATTGCGGGCCGGCAAATTCCGTAAGGCAAACCTGCGCAACAACTGGCCGGGCGGGGCGATTTGGGCCATGGGAACCGATGTTGATGGGGTCCTTTGGTTGTTCAGCCGGCAAGGGGCGCTTCTCTCCTTGCAGGGCGCAAAATTGGTTGCTCCTAACATTGGGCCTGTGGACAACCTGCCGTCGCTTGTCAAAGACAAAAACGGGGAACTGTGGGTGGTACGCGGCAGCTTGCTTGGAACGCTGAAAAAAGGCCGGCTGGTGCCGTGGCAGCCCGATGCACAACCAAACACCAATGATGTTCAAAGGGCTTGTGCCAGCCGGGATGGAGGCCTGTGGCTTATGGGTGGTGGGCGGGTGGAAAAATTGGTTGGCCAGGGAACCGTCGTGGATCGGGGACCGGCTCCCTGGGGCTTGAATTTGGTCACGGCACTGCTTGAAACAAAATCCGGCGATTTGCTCGTGGGAACTTTGCGGGAGGGACTCTTTTTGCTGTCGCCCGACGGAACCAGCCTGCATTTCACGCGTCAAAATGGGTTATCGCATGATTGGGTGCTTGACCTGTGCGAAGATCGGGAAAGGAACTTGTGGGTGGGAACCGGCGGTGGCGGTTTGGATGTCTTACGGCGGCGCAAAGTGGAAATGGTAAAGGCCCCCGATGATTGGCAGGGTCGGGCCATCCTGTCCGTTACGCCCAGTGCCGAAGGTGGACTTTGGGTGGGGACGGAGGGCGCGGGGTTGTACCGGCTGCAGCAGGGGGAAGTGAAACCCTTCACGGAAACAAATGGATTGGCGAATTTTTTCATCTGGTCGCTGCTCGAAGATTACCAGCATGAACTCTGGGTGGGAACCTTCAGCGGTGGCTTGTTTGTTCGCCATGAAGGAACATTCGAGTTTCCGAAGGGTTTGGAAGATCCGACGGCCATAGTTTTTGCCCTGTACCAGGACCGGCAGGGGGCGATGTGGGTGGGAACCCAATCAGGGCTGGCCCGATATTCCAATGGACAGTGTACTTGGTTCACGCGCAAGGATGGACTGGTATTGCCCGATGTGCGGGTCATCACCGAGGATGCCGCCGGCACTGTCTGGTTTGGCATGTCGGGCGGAGGCTTGGGCCGGCTCAAGGAAGGCATTCTTACGCAGTTTCGCCGGCAGGACGGATTGGCCAATGATTTTGTGTGGTCGTTGTTGGCGGAGAAAGATGGCACGCTCTGGGTGGGGACCTTTGGCGGCGGTTTGTGTCGTTTGCGGAACGGACGGTTCGCGACCATTTCCACGCGTGAAGGACTGCCGAATAACGTGATCTGCCATATCCTTGATGATGGGCAGGGGAATTTCTGGATCAGTTCTTACGGCGGGATCTTCCGGGTTTCCAAGGGAGAATTGAACCGGTGCGCCGATGGCGAATTGGAAGCGGTGAATTACGTGGCCTATGGGGAGGCTGAGGGGTTAAGCACCCTTGAGTGTTCCGGCGGTTTTCAATCCGCCGGTTGCCAGACCCCGGATGGAAAACTCTGGTTTCCCACCATCAAGGGACTGGCGATGGTTGATCCGGCCAACGTAAGAATCAATCCCTTCCCCCCATTGGTTTTGATCGAAGAAGTTACAGTGGATGACCAACCGGTGCGTTTGCCTGTTTCGGGCACATCCTCTCCAGCCACCCGGTTGCATATCCAGCCGGGGAAACATCGCTTCGAATTTCGTTACACCGGCCTCAACTTCGCCGCGCCAGAAAAAGTGCGATTCAAGTACCGCCTCGACGGATTGGAGTCGGATTGGGTGGATGTCGGGACCCGGCGCGTGGCTTATTACAGCTATCTGAAACCGGGGAACTATACGTTTCGGGTCATGGCTTGCAACAACGATGGGCTTTGGAATGAGGACCGGCCAATGCTGGCGTTCACGGTGCTACCCCGGTTCTGGCAAACGTGGTGGTTTACCTGGGGAGCCGTGCTGGCTGGCGCCGGCGTGGTGGTGGTGGCGGCGCGGTACATCACCCGCCGGCGACTCTACAAAAAAATGGAAAATTTGGAACGGCAACGCGCCTTGGAAAATGAACGGGCGCGCATCGCCAAGGATATTCACGACGATCTCGGCTCCAACCTGGCGCGGATTATGATGCTCAGCCAGTCCAACCGCGCCGAGGGGGAGGATCCGCAACAAATCGTAACGCGTCTGGGAAAGGTTTATCTGACGGCCCGGGAGTTGACGCGCACCATGGACGAAATTGTCTGGGCTGTCAGCCCGCACCACGACACGCTCGACAGCCTGGTGAACTATCTGGGCAAGTTCGCCCAGGATTTTTTGAACGTTGCGGGCATCCGCTGCCGGTTGGTTGTGCCCATTCAATTGCCCGCGTGGCCCCTCACCGCCGAGGTGCGTCACAGCCTCTTTCTGGCTTTCAAGGAAGCCCTGCACAATGTGGTCAAGCACGCTTCCGCCACCGAGGTGCGCGTTTCGCTTACCCTTGCGGAGTCCGGTTTCGCCGCTTCCATTGAGGACAACGGCCGGGGCTTTGATCCAGCCACTGTCGGCGCAACCGCAATGACGAAGGATCCGCTTCGCATTTCAGCCGGCAACGGCCTGGCCAACATGCGCAAACGCATTGAGGGCATCGGCGGAGAATGCCTGGTGGACAGCGCGCCCGGCAAAGGGACCACGGTCAGGTTTATTATCCGGGTGGAAAATTGATTTGCCGGGAATTTTTGGGAAGGGGGGGGGGTTGTTCTTGTTCTGCAAAAGCAGAAAAGTGGCATACACGCTGATTCACTGGAACTTTTACTGGATGTCCGGCCTCCGCCTTGGTCCAGACCTTTGAAGCAGAAGTTGTTGAGGTTTGGAGGCGAGGGTCGGAATCGGGCGGTTCACGTCCGTTTTTACGAACAAAATATACGCAATTTCGCCAATAAATGCAAGCACTTTTGCGCTACTCCTGACCTTTCCGAACGAACCCATTACCTATCCCCTTACTGAAGGTTTCACTGAAGGTTTTCAATCAAGCCAATGAATAAATCGTTTGCAGATTGAAGCGTATAACGCTACAATGCGCAAACGAAATAATGGAAGAAAACACTGAAAAAAACCGGCAAACTGGTGCTGCCGCCATGTTTATTGACGCACGACTGGCTGCGGGTCATGTAGCTTTCCCGCTGGCTGATCTTGTCAGGGAAACGGGATTATCCGTCACGGCGGCAAAGAATCAGTTGCGTCGGCTGGGCAGTCAGGTTGTCAGGGTTTCGCGATTGCAGCAATTTTTTCTAATTGTCAGCCCGGAGCATCGCTCCATGGGAGCACCTCCGGTTGCATGGTGGCTCAACGACTATTTTAGCTGGCTGGGGCATCCGTATTACCTGGCACTTCAATCGGCGGCTGGCACCTACGGTTCCAATCCGCAAGCACTGCAAGTGACTCAAGTGATGACTGACGGTTCCCGGCGCGAGATTGAAGTCGGACGTCTGCGGGTTCGGTTTTTCGTCAAACGCGGGATTGAACAAACGCCTACGCAACCACTGGCGAACGCTTTCGCCCCGACTCGGGTTAGCACGCCCGAGGCAACGGCGTTTGATTTGGTCCGGTATGCGTCGCGCATTGGAGGGATTGGGCGTGCGGTTGAAACCCTCACTCCACTGCTGCCGCTGATGGGTGGCCCCGAACTCAAACGTATGCTGGAAGCTGAGAACGAACCGGCAACCGCACAACGGTTGGGCTATATCATCGAGACTGCTGGCAAAAAAAAATTGGCCGAGGTCATCCATGACTGGTTACCCCCTCAACTCGCTTTGGTTCCGCTTGCCCCGGCGAAGGCTGGCCGGATGACTACGCCGGTGGTCGAGCGTTGGCGGGTTCTCAATAATTCAGGAGAACTTGGACTATGATTTCACTTACCCGCCGGGATGTTCTGGCTCATCAAGCGGCTGTTCCTTGGCCGAGCCAACGTCAGGTCGAGCAGGATTTATTGCTGTGCCAGACGATGGTTGCGTTGTTCGATGATGCGTTTTTGCAGAGCCAGATTGCGATGCGAGGCGGCACGTTGCTGCACAAGGTTCATCTTGCGCCGGCATCGCGTTACAGCGAAGACATTGATCTGGTTGTGATCGGTGATCGCCCGGAGGGTCACATTCGCAGGGCACTCAATCGCGTTTTGAGCGGTGTGCTGGGAACTCCGAAGCAGTCAGTGTGGGGTGATCTCAAACTGGCCATTCGCAACACAGTGAAACCGTCGCGGGTGCTGCGGATGACTTACGCAATTCCTTCCCTCATGGAACCGGGAACAAACTTGGAAATTGTGGTGGAGGCCAATGTCACCGAGCGCACGCCGCATCTCCCCGTGATTAAAATCCCGTTTGAATTTCCGTTTCAAGATGCGGTTGTCAGCACACAGGTCAATGGCTATGACATTCACGAAATGCTGGGAACAAAAATGCGGGCATTGTTTCAGCGGCGGCGCGGCCGGGATTTATTTGATCTGTATTGGGCGCTGACGCTGGCCAAACCAGCGGTTGTTCCCGCCCGGATTATCGAGTCATTTCAGCATTATCTCAAATTGGAAGGCAGCGTTGCCGGACGGTCGGAGTTTGTAACGCTGCTGGACGCGCATCTGGCCGACCGTGGATTTTGTTCGGACATGAATCAATTGCTTCGGGCTGGAATTGCTTATGACCCGCAGCAAGCCGGGGATCATGTAAAAACTAAACTGCTTTCCTTGTTGCCGGAACGCTGAAATTTCAAAAACTTTGGTGTTGGACGCAACGCCCAATCAGTTAAAAAAACAACCCTGTCTTTTTAACAGAATAATCAGCATAAAAGTGAATTTTTGCCATCGGCCAACCGCTTTCGTGTTCAGGCAGCTTGGGAATTACACCCACCCCAAAGCCAAAGGCTTCATAGTCTGCTTCGTGAATTCTTAACCAGCCGCAGCTTGCGACGTGAGCATTGGCAAGCAGGAACGGAAGCGGCGAGTTTTTGTTTGAACCGACCCGTAGTATGCTTGCCAAGCGCAACGGAGCGGTATAATGGGCGGCGCAATTCACGAAGCCGGAAGGCTCATGCGTTCGCATCTGCGAACCACTGGACTTTGGCGTAAGCGGCGATTGGGCAGGTTAATTTTGGTCAAGCAACACTCGCCCTTTGGCTTTGCGCGCATTCTTGATTTGCCAGTGCAGAGTGATGGCCAAGGTCGCCTTTGAGAGCCATTCCTTGTCGTTTTTCAATTTTTCCAATTCCACCCTGGCGAAGAATTTTTCACTATTTAACGCCGGACGGCCCAACGGCTTGAGCAGTCCCTTTTGAATGAACAGCGTGAGGTGATCCGGCTCAAAGCCGAGATAACCGGCGGCCTGCTCTTTGTTGAACCGCGCGGGCAGCGTGGCGAGATTTAGAAAATCCTTGAGTTCATCATTTATTGGATTCATGGCAGTTTAATATGTTGGTTGAGCCTGCCGGAATTCCGGCGGGCGATGTTTCGTTGAACAAAATGTTCATGGCCGCAGTTTTGCAAATTTCCGGCGCATCGTTGTGCAATCATTGCACAAAATGAATTCCGGTCTTTTTGCCATCGTGGGCGACTATGGCCATGACTTTTTTCATTGGCGGCATTTTCGCAGATTGCCGGAGCCGCCTTGTGCGGTTTCCGCACAGGATGAATTTTCAATTTTCCCAGTCTGAATAGTTTTCCATGAGGATTTACGGCCGTTGGCCGGTGCGACTGCACGATTGGAGCGCGGACCCGCCCGAAGCGAGCGGCGAGGCGGAGAGCAACGCAGCCCGCGCGAGCCTTCGGGCGGGTCGGCGCGCACCGGGGGCACGACACGAGAACGCCGTCAGGGTTTTCTGACGGCGTTTTGGTGTCGCGCGGGGAAACAATGTGGCAAATCATTTTGCCGGGCCGTTGGTCGCTGGTGACTGATTTTCGATGTTCTGCTGCAAGTGCCGAATCTGTTTTGCCGGGACGCTGCTGTTGAAGAAGATGCAGCCGGCGTTTTGACCGTTTACCTGTTGCATGTCGGCGGCGTATGCGCCTGCAATCACCAGCACAAAACCCGGTGGACTGTCAAAGCCATCATTTTGCGTCGGCAATACCTGGATTGGCACTTGGGCAATCGCCAGTTTTCGGAACGCTTCCTGATTGAATTTCATCACCTGCGCCATGTCTGCAACCTGTGCCGCCATTTTGTGTTCGTAGTATGTCGCAAATTTCAAACAGATGAGGCTGGCGAGGATGACCGCCGAACAAATGCTCCAGAACAAACTGGTCGTCCAGGCGGTCTTCCAAATGTGCTTGGTCCATTCCGACCTGGCTTCGTCCGCGGCGTCCCGGATTTTTTCCAGCGTAGGCATTACCTCTCGCGCCAGCTCCTTCGTGCGCTCCATGAACGGTAAAATGATTTTCTGGTCAATGCCGGATTGAATCGAGTTTTGAACGCCGCGCACGATAGCCTGGGTGTCCACCTGCGCGCCGAGATTTTTCATCATCAACTCGATGCGGCCAATCGTTTCGTTGCACTTGGCCACTGTCACCCGGCATAACTCATCAGTCTTTTCGGCGTGGTTGGTGATGTTGACATCGCGGCTTTCAATCGTCTTGGCGATCAATCCGATTTCCTCGCGCATCTCCTGCAACGTCGCCAGCGAATCGGCATTGGCCGAAATCATCCGGCTGGGGATGCGCTCGACGTAATGGGCATACACGTCGAGCACCAAGAAAAGCTGCGAGAAAAACTGGCCGCTGTCGCCGTCAGCGAAGCGATGATATACCTCCCGTGCCATTTCCCGCTTTTCAGCGGGATAGGTGGCGAGCATTTCTTCAAAAAGATTGGGTTCAGCCATAATACCTCCGGTCAGTTGGCAAAATTCACCTTCGCGCCGCGCTTTACGGCCGCCGGTTCGCCGATGGGCGGCACGATTTTGGGTTTGATGCTGGCCGCTTCAACGGTGGGCAGCAGTTTGGCGGCAATCTGGTCGTATTGATTGAACATCGTGGCCAGCCAGTCCTGCAACACGCCCCGCGCCATGATGTCCAGCCCCAGCGCGTCGTTGCCGATGGCCTCATTGAACGGGATGCCGCGCTGCTGGTCGGCCTCCAGCCTGGCCAGCCGGAGTTTCACAAATTCCGACAACACCGGCACTGTGATGGTGACTGCGCCCAGGTTAAATAGTTCCTTTTCCAGCGCGCTGCCGTCGAACATCCGGGTTTTAAGCGCACGGGCCGGGTTGCGGACGACAACGTAATCCACCTGTTTGCCGCAAAACTGGCAGACCGCATCCAAGTTGGTCATCACGTCCATGTCATCGAACGGGAAAACCATCAAGGTGATGCCGATATTCTGTGCGCCGGCGATGTCGAAGAAATGCGTGGCCGCCAGCGCCTTCATCATCTGGCCGTCCAAATGGGCGCGCGGATCAACCAGCGTCACGGGTTGGGCGGTTGTTTTCCGCAGAATCGAAATGAGTTCGTCCAGGTCGTCGGCCTGCCCGGTCAGGGGCATGAGCCGCACCTGGCTGGGAAACAATCGGGACAAGGTGCGGTTGTCCCCGTCCAGATCAAATCCCTGCCATTGGATGCTGCGTTGATTGAGCCAGCACGCGCGGGCGGCGGCTTCGATGCTTTTGCCCATATTACCTTTGGCCTGCATGGGCAGAATCAGGCGATGTTTTGTTGTTTTCATATATCAAGGTTGAACCGATGTTTTTTCACCGGCGTTGGTTTGTTTGGTTGTGGTTGCGGTGTGGGAATGAAAATTGGTTTTTCGTCGGCGATTTCCAACGCGCCGCCGCTGCTGCGCGGTCGGCGGGCGACTGCCCGCTGGCAGAACCGATGGACGGAACTCAAGGTGATTTGGACGCCATGTTCGTTGAGCCATTCGGCAATCTGGCGATGACTCCAATGCTTGCGGCGCAAGGCGAAGATCGCCTCACGATGCGCCTCCAATTTGCTGCGCGTCCGGCGCTCCTGCTCGGCTTCGGCTTGTGGTTGTAAATTCATATCTGTTTTTTCAACATCAATAATTCGGTCGGACGTTCGCGCGAAAGTTGCGCGAAATTCGCGCGAACGCGCGGCGCTGGCCGCGCCCCTCTAGCTGTGCTAAGGGAAGATGTCTGACCGAATTATTGATGCTTTGAACTGTCTTCATAGCTGTGTGTTACCGTTGCCATGAAGGTATAACCATTGAACCGTTTAGGCTTACCGAGTAGTGGGGGTAAACGTTCGGGGTATGCGCGAATAGTGCCTTCAGGGGGATGACGAGGCGCAATTACCGGTTACAGTGGCCTCTATGTTACGAGTCATTGCCAGTCGGAATGCGAAGGAATACTTCGCTCAATCCTTGAAGCGCGAAGATTATTACAGTGAAGGTCAGGAGGTCAGCGGCGATTGGCATGGCATGGCAGCGGTGAGATTGGGTTTATCAGGGGCGGTGACTCAAGCTGACTTTGATTCCCTGTGTGACAATAAAATTCCTGGGACTGACGAACGGTTGACGCAACGGAACAAAAGTAATCGCACGGTCGGCTATGATTTCAATTTCCATTGTCCAAAGTCCGTTTCGGTCACCTACGAATTCACCAGAGACGAGCGCATTTTGGGCGCCTTCAAATTATCGGTGAACCAAACGATGCGGGAGATTGAATCGGAAATTAAAACACGGGTGCGGAAAAACGGGGCAGATGAGAATCGAACGACGGGCAACATGGTTTGGGCGGAGTTCGTTCACTTCACCGCGCGTCCGGTCAACGGCGTTCCCGATCCGCATCTGCACGCGCACTGCTACACTTTCAACACGACCTGGGACGATGTGGAAAAGAAATGGAAGGCCGGGCAGTTCCGTGATTTGAAAGGTGATGCGCCGTATTTCGAGGCGGCGTTCCATGCGCGGTTTTCAAGGCAACTGGCGGAATTGGGTTATCGCATCGAACGGACGGCCAAAGGTTGGGAGCTGGCCGGTGTGCCCCAGCGTGTGATTGACGAATTTTCCAAACGGTCGGAGCAAGTAGAACAAAAAGCGAAGGAATTGGGCATCACGTCGGCCAAACAAAAGGATGGCCTGGCCGCTTTGACCCGCGAACGCAAACGGAAGGACATCGAAAAATCAGAACTGCGTGAACTGTGGGATAAGCGGATTTCGGCGGATGAGCGCGCGGCGATTCAAAACAACCTGCGCCATACGACTGCTGACGCGCCGAAAGTTTCCGAAATGAAGGCGATGGATTTTGCCGTCACGCATTGCTACGAACGCGCCTCCATCGTCACCGAAAAGGAATTGCTCCGGCACGCGCTGCGCTTCGGGGTGGGTGATGTGGACGTGGAACAAATCAAACGCCAGCTTATGCGCGATGAGCTTATCAAGGAAAACGTGGACGGTCGGCAATGGCTCACGACCAAGGAAGTGCTGGCGGAAGAAAAGCGGCTGATTGATTTTGTTCAGGATGGAAAGGGGAGATTCAAGCCGCTCGGTTCTGGCAAGTATCAATTTGTAAATCCAAAGCTTTCAGATGAACAGCGAAACGCCGTGCTTCATGTTTTGCAAAGCACGGATCGTGTCACGGCCGTTCGCGGTGGCGCTGGCACAGGCAAGACGACGATGATGCGCGAAACCGTTGCCGCCATTGAATCCACCGGTCAGAAGGTTTTTACGTTCGCACCGTCGGCGGAAGCCTCGCGCGGTGTCCTGCGGTCGGATGCCGGATTTGCCAATGCCGAGACGGTCGAGGCATTGTTGCAAAATTCAAAACTCCAAGCACAGGTTCGCGGGCAGGTGATTTGGATTGATGAGGCGGGTTTGTTGAGTGTTCGCACACTGGCGCGGGTGGTTGATTTCGCCGAAAAAGAAAACTGCCGGATCATACTTTCGGGTGACACGGCGCAGCATCGCGCCGTGGAACGGGGCGACGCGCTCCGGCTGCTGGAACGACATGCTTGCCTGCAAGCGGCTGAATTGACGCAAATCCGGCGGCAGAAGGCCGACGCGCACAAGGCCGTGGTCGCCGATCTGCGGGCGGGCAATCTGGAGAATGCTTTCAAACGGCTGGACACGCTAGGCATGTTGCGGGAAATGGATGCCGACCAGCGGCATGAGGCGTTGGCGACGGATTACGCTGCGGTCGTCAGTAAAGGCAAGTCGGCTTTGGTCATCTCGCCGACCCACGCGGAAGGCGAGCGGGTGACACAGGAAATTCGGGCAAAATTGAAAGCCGCCAGAAAGCTCGCCGCTGACGAATACGAATTCATTCAACTGAAAAACCTACAATGGACGGAAGCGCAACGTGCCGATGCTCGCAATTATCAGGCCGGGCAGGTCGTCCAGTTCCATCAAAACCTCGCCGGGTTCCGGCGCGGGGAGCGGGTCACGGTAAAAGCACACGATGCCAGAGGGGTCATGGTCGAGCGGCAGAATGGCGGGACGGCACCGCTCCCGCTGGATATGGCGGCACGGTTCCAAGTTTATGAGTCCCGCGAAATCGTCCTGGCTGCCGGTGACATGATTCGGATTACGCAGAATGGTTTTACCAAAGACAAGCGACGGCTGAACAACGGCGATTTGAAGCAGGTCAAAGGATTCACCGCTGACGGCGACATCAAACTGGCCAACGGCTGGGTGGTTTCAAAAGATTACGGCAACCTGACGCATGGCTATTGCCTCACATCGTATAGTTCGCAGAGCAAGGGCGTGGACTGCGTGTTCGTGGCCGAAAGCTCGGAGTCGTTCCGCGCCGCCGACCGCGAGCAATTTTATGTCTCGGCCAGCCGGTTCAAAGAGGCTCTTAAAATTTACACGGATGATAAACGCCAGTTGCTGGAGGCCGTCCGCAAATCCTCGCACCGGCCTTCGGCGACGGATTTGGTCACCAAGGAAATTTCCGAATCAGCCGATGAGGCGGTGACAAAAAAGCCATTGCAGCCGGTGGCGCAGGTGAATGTTAGAAACCTCCAAAGGTTAATGCTCGCAAAACAAAAAACGAACTGGCTGAGAAATCAGCATCGGAAAGGGGTTAAGATTTGAAACTGGCGGTCAGATACCAATTTTCAAAACGCCGATGCTGTTGAGCGCGCGTTCCCCATTTTCCGCGTCGCCCCAAATGGTTAAAATATCTTGCCGCCCGCGAATCTCGAAGGCAAATCAGGGAATCCTCTGGCACCAGAAAAAATTAACCCCGATGAACGCGGATTGACGCTGGTAAAATCCCCGCGCAAACTCACAGTCATGCCGGATGGAACAAAACTAGCAGAATTCGTCGCTTGGTGCCAAAAAAACATCACCGGCGATGAAAAGGGTCAGGCGCAAATCTTCTTGGATCGTCTTTTTCAAGCCTTTGGCCAACCCGGTTCACTCGACGTAGGCGGGCACCGCCCCCGGCGTGCCGCAGAATTATCCCGACGCAAAAAAGTTGGTGACGGAGGATTGTATCAAGCCGGTTTCCGAGAAGGCTGTAAAATGACTACCCAGCATAGCAAAACGGAAGGCGACGGTCAGCGTAACACCTTGGGTAATTTGGACAAACTCGTTGATGAATTCGATCTGGTATTACGACAGCATGGCATCTTGATTACACCAGGCTCCGAACTTGAAGCCGCGTGCCTCTCCATAACCGACCTCTCAGCGAGCCACCAGAATCCACTGCTGCGAGACCGATGCCGGGATACTCGCCAACTTTACATCAATGCGTTGGGAATCTGGACATTTCTCGCAAAAATCGTGCGTCTTCATAACAAGCCCGGCTTTGCTCAGTTTCTCCCTCACTTGCATCTGCTAAACAAAGGCATTGTTGTGCAAAACAAGCCTCTCCAAGCCTGTGAGGACGCGACTAACAAAATCTTCGAACTCCTCTTCGCCTTGGTTTTGCTGGACATCGGGAACGATGTTGTTCTCGATCACCCATTCAAATCCAAAGGTGACAATCCCGACATTTTGGTAACCCTAAAAGGTCGTCGCTGGGGATTTGCCTGCAAAACCGTTTACGGCAAGTCCGGGAAAACTTTTTTCGACAATCTCAAGAGAGGAGTGGAACAAATCGACAATTCAAAGAGTGCGGAGGTCGGGTGCGTTGTCATCAATTTTAGAAACTTAATTCAACATGAGCAAATCTGGCCCGTCGAATACCGCCCATACGGCACCCTACAATTCAAAAAACCGGATCGTGATCGTATCGGCATTGGCTTAGATTTGAATAAACAGGTCACATCAAAACAAGACAGCCTTGCGGATGAAATTGGCGTTCAAGAAGTCTTGGCCATTTTCTCAAAGGGAAAGGCAATACCAGGTTTCTTGGCTTATTGCCAATCCGCTGCCGGTTTGACCAATTCAGCCGGCATTGTAATCCCAAGCTCCATATTGATGCTGATCTTGGCCGAATTTAGAGACTCGCAAAGATACAAGCCTGTCTTTTCCGAAATGAACGAGGCGCTCCATGAAAGAAGGAAATCATAAATCGCAAATGAAAAAGGATATACCGTCCCAAGACGAAACATTTTGTCAAATCGCGCTCCTCTTTTTGATGACTCAAGAAGCAGAGCATAGTATATCAACTTTAATAGGAATTGTTTATCCGAAAGAAAAACCAAGTTTGGAAGAAATAGCAAAACTTGATGAAAATACTCTTGGACAGTTGATTAAAAAATTAAAGGAGCGGGTTCATATGAATGACACTTTTGTTAAGTTTCTTACCGTTTTTCTCGAAGGGCGAAATATATTTGTCCATAAGCTGTATAGACAAGAATGGTTTGATACAAACACGGAAGAGGGCAGAGACGCGATTTGGAACTTCCTAGATACCTACGGAAAATATCTGTGGGAGGTAAATCACATTGCAAAAGCGGCAATCTTTAAACATACCGAAAGTATTGGTATGCCAGAAACCGAATATGACAAAAAAATAAAGGAAACAGGTTATCTTGATTTAATTAAAAGTTATTACTCAAGGGCTGATTTTGCATTCAAAAGCAGAAAGCTATAATTAGAATTGGCTGAAGCTCTCCCTCAACCCGGCCTTCTCCCCACGGAGAAGGAGAATCGTTCGTTGTCCCCTTGAAAATTCGCGCGCCGGGATTTGCCGGACACTCCTCCGCAAAACCAAAACCGGCCAGGCGTTGGGACACAACTCCAAGACGGTGCATCGGGCGTATGCGAAACACGCGGAAGTCACCGTGCCGTCGCTGGATGATTGGGAAAAGGAATGGGGGAAGAATTCAAAATACAGCGTGCAACCAAAATTGCTGCCAGTGGATTTCCGGTCGCCGTTGGTGGCCATCGCACAATCGAATTGATGCGCCGAATATCGAGTGTTTTTCTATTCAGTTCATTCCTGATTAAGGGTAGTATGCCGTGCGAGTACACCGCTTGAGGCGGACTGACCTCGGGATTGATTATGAATAAAGCTTTAATGGATTTAGTACCAAAGTTTCTGGAGCGCTATGATGCTCCTGCAAAAGATGCCATTTGGCGGCAGCACAGCGCCACGTTCCGTAGCTTTTGGTCCGATCAGGTGCTGGCCAAGGGAACCGGCACCATTTCGGCCGAAGAATGTGACAAGGTCATTCGGATCCTCGACCAAAATGGCAAGGGCAGCACCAAGGGGAACGAAGTTGTTGCCAAGACCGGGGTGAGAAATAATGTGTGGCGAAAGCTATTCAACGACCTCCATACCGATCAGAAACTGGCGTCGTTAGTTGACTCCAGCCTCAAGGAAACAAATTTGGAACGTAAAACAGCCTTGCTCGATAAACTTCAAAAAGCCAACGAAGGAAAGAAAAACGGGCTTACGGGCGAAAGTGCGACCGTTATCAACGCACTATTGGCCGCCTACGATCCGGTCAAAAATCTCACCGCCGTTTCGCTGAAACATCGGAAATGGCAGATGAAGTTTCTGCCGTTAACTTTCGATTGGGCCCGGGCATCTTTCGGGCAACAGATTGTCCAAAGCAACATGCTTCTCTGCGAACACACCCGAGCTCTGGGAGTCAATGGGACCGCCCGAACACTGTCGAGCTTCTGGTATTTTAGGTCTGTCCATGAACTCTGGGAACACACTGTGAAGAGGACGGACAAAGAGGAGGTGCCGGGACCGGCGCGCATAAGACACTGCCTTTTCGCCGGCAGATTACACGATGCCGGCCAGCCGGATGCCTTCACACCCAAAGATGACGCGCCACCGGTGGATATGCAGGCGGTTTCGCAAAGCCGTGTCGCTTCCGGCCAGATTGCCGAGGACATCGCTTTTCAGGAGGAAAAGAAACGTTTGCACCAAGAAGGCCGAGGCGATCTTGCCGGGCGGGTCGAAAGGGTGGCAGACCGTCCCGGACTTGGCTTCGACATAAAATCCTTTGATGCCGACGAAACGCCGCGTTGCATTGAGGTTAAGAATGTGTCGGGAGGGAACCGATTTTTTCTCACACACGGAGAATGGCAAAACAGCCGGACGCGCCCAAACTATTGGTTTTATCTCGTCAGCGGCGTTGACACGAATCGCCCCCTTGTCACCTTTTTGGCCGCCGCGCAAATTCAACAGCATCACTTGCAGGCCACACAATACCTCGTCACCTTCACCCCTTGATATGGAGAAGGAGAATCGTCCACCGTCCCCTTGAAAATCTGCGCGCCGGGATTGGCATTGATATTTCGCCCACCGGCTGCCGCGTCATGGCCAAACGCCTGCGCGACGTTTACTGTCCGCCGGAAAGTGAACCGCTCTGGAATGCTGGACGCGGCTTCGTCGTCCGCGATCTGCCGTGTAGCGAAGAAAAATTGCGCCATTCCGCCGTTTGAATTTGAGAACTGGGCCGTCATCGCCCTCGGCGGCATGCCGCAGGGGAAACGGGCGGACGGGGCGCACCCGCAAACGGGACGGACTTGTCGCGCCGTAGCCTTGCGAAGGCGGAGGGGAACTCTTTTCCTGTATTCATTTTGGGATGGACGATTGGGGTAAATGGCGTTTGAATTTCAGTAATTTGAAACCATGAGCCAGCCCAGCAGTCAACCTGCGCCCCGCTATGTTGTTTGCAATTGTCGGCATTGCGACAGTCGCATTGAATTTGATGCGAATGAATTTGCAGAGGAAAACAGCATCGTGCCGTGCCCGCACTGTGGTTTGGAGACAAAAATCTTCATACCAATTTTGCAGGCCGAAAAAGTTCCAACAGAATTGCCATCTTCCGTTGCCAGCCCAAACGCTGTGAGACGCGAAGGATTTTTTTGTGGAACTTCTGAAATTTTACAGGAACGTGTGGGCGGCGAGCATCCCGCAGCCAGCGCGCCGGACTTGACTGAAGATCAAATCAGGTCAGTTGGCAAACGCCAAAACGATGATATGGCTGTCACACTATACCATGAGGGCGACCAAGACATGGCCATGAATCTTGATGACGCCCGACGCTATATCGCCGACCCGCGTTTCAAGTTGATGAATCCTGAAACCGGCGTTCGCTTTACACCGGCCACATTGGAGGCGTTCATCAAAGCAAAACAACTTCAAAAGAAAATTGAAAACAGCAAAGTTGAGCCGACTGAAGGACAAATCAATAAATGTTGGCGGAAGTATAACAAGTTAAAAGAACAATTGGCAGATGCAGCGAGTAAGTCTAAATCGCGGCGAATCTCACTAACCAGCGCGCAGTGCGAGATTCCAATAGTCCAAGAATTGATTGGTTTATTGATCGAAATCGAAAAAGACGGTTTTATTACTGATCATGGCGCGCACAGGCTGAATGAATGGTTGGAGGCAAAAAATAATTCTGAAATTCCCGCGTTTCAATTTCTTTTGGACACATCAAGATTGGTTTTGGCTCACGGAGAATTAACTACGAAGACGATTCCCGAAATAATGATTGCATTGGAACTACAAGTCGCAACCGAACGAGTTTTGCCAAAGCATATTCGAGAGCCGATTATTGCAAAGCGAATTGAAGTTCAAGAGCGTTTGCGGAACAATGCGCCTGCAAGCCAAGGTGTGCTTGACCGCATTCGTGAACTTGGAGGAAAACCACCAAAGGGAATAACGGCAGCGGAAGCTTATGAATTAAAAGAAAAACTATACCATCAGCCGACTGAAAAGCAGCTTGAGTATATTCGCGCTCTAGGCGTGAATCCGCCGCCAGACTTAACACGTTATACAGCCATAGATTTGATTGATAAATTGCTACATTCGACCAAAGCAACTGAAAGGCAGATTCAATACATTCGTGATCTTGGGGGAAATCCGCCGGCTGGACTCAATCATGCAGATGCAGGCGATATAATTAAACAACTGCTGGCAAGACAGCAGCCAACTCCTCGCCAGATGATGATTTTGCGATTTTGGAATAAAACGGACTTGATGCAGTCCTCAAAGGAGGAAGTCGCAGCTTGGCTGGAGCAATTTTATAGTGCAGATCCGCGCCGAAAAGCGGCATGGGAGACCTTCAAACTGGAAAATGGCGATGACGGTTCGCAGCACGATCCGTCATCGGTGCCACTCGGTGCAGGCGAACGCTATTTGAACAAAACCGGCTGATTATGATTGCGAAATGCCAATGCCAGTGGTGCGATGGAGAAATCGAATTTGACGCCAGCGAGTTCACGAAAACCGGCGCGAACGCAGGAAAAGTATTCGGGCAAACTGTGCCGTGCCCACATTGTCAGAAAGACACTATCCTTTTTCTGCCAAAGGCTGCGTCAACAATTCCGCCGCAAAATCAGCAGGATGCAATAAAAGGCCGTGCCTGGTATTATTCCCAGAATGGAAAACGATTGGGCCCGAGCAACGAGAATCAGATTCGCACGCTCATCGCGGCACACACGATTCGCCGCGATTCACTTGTTTGGTGCGAGGGCATGGCCGATTGGACACCTGCACATCAAACGGACATCCGACATCTTTTCGGATCAGCTACCACGCCGCCACCGCTCACAGGAGAGAGTGTCAATAACGGAATTGTGTGGACGCTCGCCTTTGCCCCAATTCTCGCGGCATTTCTTGAAGCTATTCTCGCCGCAGTAACCGAATCTCCAGAATCATACTTTTGGTGGGTTGCTCTTCTTCTGAACATCGGTTTGTGTCTTGCCGACGCGCAGAAGCTCAAGAATGCAGGGTATGACAAAATTATGACGCTTTGGGTGTTTTTGGTTCCGGTCTATTTGTTCGTCCGTGCAAGCCGATTAAAGCAGAGCAATGGTTATGCTTTTGTCTGGCTCGCAACGTTTTTCATTTCACTATTTATTTAACATGGGCCACGGACGCAACGAAATGAAAACCGAAGTGGTGAAATATTCGTCCGCGCCGTCAAACATCGCAGCAGACAGGCTTGCAATATGGACTTTTGCCATGCTGACTAAAGGCACTCGCGGAGAATATCCGCTTCAAAATGTTCGGTTAAATTTGCAGCCTGATGGTCAGGACAATTTTCATCCCGACGGCACTTTGCAATTAAATGTTTCACCGCCGAAAAACTCGCGCAATTCCAAGCCCGTTCCTGAATCTATAAGAATCCATCGTGAGATGAAAGCCATCAGCGTGCAATTGCGTAAGGATGCCAGTTTTATCAAACGCTATTTCAGTCATAGCATAACTGCGGAAGATTTGGCCGAAGCCATTGAACGGCTAACTAGATTGCTTGTGGATTTGGCGAGAAAAGACGCAACGGCATTGCATCGTCTTTTTGGCACCGCGCTTTTATCTGTGATTGAATTGGAAACGCTGTCATTCCGTAAGGACAGTTTGCGACTGATTCAAGCGGAAGCCAGCAAACAAAGTTTGTGGCCAGTTCCTTATTCACCGCATCCGCGCCGGAAACGCGAGCTGGATAAGACCATGTGGAAGATTAGACTTGGCGAACATAACTTTCAAAAATTGTGGGGAGCGCGAGATACAGATAAAAGCGTTGCCGGAAAATTCGCGCGCCGCATGGGATCAACTCTTTGGATGATTTACAGTATGCCGGGCTTGAAATTTGCCTTGCTCCAGCCCGCCGGATCGAATCCTGCGCAATTGCTATCGCAAGGCTGGCATCTCTGGATGATTCGTCTTTGCCAGTTGCCCGAACTCACACAACCAAGCGCGTCCGCATGGTTTGAAGTTGGCTGGGAAGCGTTGAAAGATGCGACCGGCGGGAATGTTGCATCCATCCCTGAACTGGCAAAGCTAGGCGAATCCAGTGCGGCCTATGCTCGCCGCAAGGCGACAACAGATCTCGGCAAATTCGGCAAACAAACCAGTCGCATTCAAGATCAAATCGAAAAACTTTTACGGAAAGCGTTTCTCGCAAGATTCGGAAACCCGTTTTGATTTTTCAGACCGTTCGGATTTGAAAAGTCCGTAAGCGAGAATTTTCAGATGTTCGATGATGTCAGAATGCAACAAGACGAATCTGACAAAAACAACGCGGGCAACCAAGCTCAAACAACCAGCCTGTCGAACACGGATTCCGTGGGCGACTACGAACGTAACTTCAAACAAGAATCGCGCCGCAATAAGAAATTTCGTTTTCGCAAATCCAATAAACACCGACGCGCGGAGAAGTGGATTTCACCTTGTTCAGTTTGACAATTGCCCATTTTGTCCAGCCGGTCAGCGCAATTGGGCGGCGCGGTGGCGACCGTCGGTTTTCCCCACATCGGTTTGCAGGGGTTCGCGCCCAAGCTGGCCAAGGGCGAAATCACACGTTGTCCGGCACGGCGGATGAAATGGATAAAATCATTTTGGTATGGACGATCGTGGCAAGCAGCGGTTAAAATCCACTGTAAAGACAAAACCATGAAAACAAAAATTTGTCTTTTCGGAATCTTCGCGGTTGTGACGCTAGCGCTAGCTGCACCGCACGCTTGGGTTTTGAAAACAGGCGAAACGGTGACTGGTGATTATGTTTCTTCTGGCACAAGCACACTCGTCGTCAAAACCGACAGCACAAATTGTTTTCTAAAGATCTCAGACCTTTCCACTAACGAACTGCCTTACCTTGCCCAAATGCAATTCGCACAACGTCAGGCGCGTCTGGATGCGGAAGCAAAAAAATTAGCTGAACAAGGCTATATTGAAGTAAATGCACAATTGCTAGAGAACTTTCCAGAAAAAGTTAACTTCAAAAAGGCGTGGTTTGACTGCACTTTCTTGGAATTCACACCATATACAGCGGCTGGAGATACAGCCCCTGATGTCATGCTTGTCTTGGAGGTAGATGATAAAGATGGGAATTTTTACACTCACTGCGAAACCTATAAAAATTTATCTGATGATAATTTTGTGACTTCTCGCCCGAATCCAATCGCCCAAGCACTGTCTAATCTAAAGCATGGCGATAAAATCAGATTGATTGGCGTAGCTCATAACCCCGGCACGGGATACCACGAATTTGAAATTCAAAGCTTTGAAATGATTGAGTCGGCAGCGGAGAAAAAAGCTAGAGAAGATGCCACCGCCAATTAGTCCTCCGTGACGCGATGAAGCCGACAGAATTTAACTTCAGCCGACAATCCGTGCCGGATACGGAGCTACTCGCTTGCCGTCTTTGGGAATATGCGCGCGAATCTGCTACCATGTGCGGGCTGATGGCAATCGCGTCGCTGTCCGGCGCGGCGGATGACCCGCGCCATTTTCAAATCAGCGTGCCGGTGCAGCCGGGCAATTCGGGCGGTGCGCTGGTGGATGGTCGCGGCGACCCATGCGTGGGCAAGGACTTGCGTTTTGAATCGGCTGTGCTATTGGTTTTCTT
>CAVUVT010000009.1:0-291354 GCA_963744965.1 uncultured Verrucomicrobiae bacterium | reverse complement strand
AATTGGGATGAATTCACCTGCACCAGCCGTTGCCGCCCGCATAAAATATCCCCCGGGATTCCGCCCGCGGCGCGGCCTGAATTGGTTCATTCTTGGCCTCATGTATGCCTCATACTACATGTGCCGCTACAATTTCCGTTTCGCCACGCCGGGCATGGTGGAGGAGTTTCATTTCAACACCTTCCAAATCACCAGCATCCTCAGCGCCTGGTCGGTCGCCTATGGCTTCGGCCAGTTGCTCAACGGCCTGCTGACCGACCGCATCGGCGGCCGCGCGGCCATGCTCATCGGCGCGGCGGGCACAATTTCGCTCAATTTCATTTATGGCTTCGCTTCGTTCACCGGGACCTTCTCCACCTTTGCGCTCATCTGGCTGGTGAACGGCTATTTCCAATCGTTCGGCGCGCCGGGCATGATCAAAATCAACGCCGCGTGGTTCAACCGCACCGAACGCGGAACGTTCGCCGGCATTTTCGGTTTCATGATCCAATCCGGCCAGGTCGCCATCAACGTCCTGGCGCCGTTTATTTTGGCCGGGTTCGCCATCGGCTCGTGGACCATCGGCCAGGGTGAATGGCGCTGGTTGTTCCGCCTCCCGCCGTTGATCACCGCCGCCATGGCCGTACTGGTGGTGCTGATCCCCCGGGAAACGCCGGAGGAAGCGGGATATCCCGGCTTGATTCACGACGAACTCAGTCCGGGCGACGTCGGCACGCGGGTGAGCCTCAAGGATTCTTTCGTCACCATCTTCACCCATCCGCTGGTGTGGTTTTACGCGGCGGCGTATGCCTGCACCGGCGCCGTGCGCAACAGTTCCGACCAGCTCGCCGTGCTTTATTTTGTGGAGCAGCTCAAGCTCGACATTGCCACCAGCCGCGCCGTGCATTGGACGATGTACCTGATGCCTTTCGTTGCGGTCTTTGGCTCGCTGGCTTCGGGGATCATTTCGGACAAATTTTTCAAAGGTCATCGCGCGCCGGTGGCGATGGGCCTTTATTTCCTCCTGTCCCTGTTCGTTCTCGTCGCCGCCGGAACCATTTTCTCCGGCATTGTCGGGCCGACGCCACTGGGGGTTTTCCTCGGGTGCCTGTTCCTCGTGCTGATTTCGCTCGCGGTCAATTCCACGCACTCGCTGCTCGGCACGGCAGCGGCAATGGACATCGGCGGGCGCAAAATGGCCGGCTTCGCCTCGGGCGTGATTGATTCTTTCCAGTACTTTGGCGCGGCCATCGCCCTGCCGGCCACGGGTTGGTTGATTGACCGGTACGGCTGGGTCGCGTGGTATCCGACGATGGCCGGTTTCGGCATCGTCGGCGGCTGCGCCATGTTGATGGTGATACGCAAACAGCAGCGGCTGGCCGGGCGACAAGCCAAACCCTGAAGGAGACCGGCTGGAACCGCCGGAGTGAACCAACCAAAATGGTTCCGGCGAAGCCAAAAGATTTCCGCAATCATTTTGTCACAACAAAGTCTTTGACCGGCGCGCCCCGCTCTGTTTTGCTTCACCGGGTCTGGATTTAACGTGAATCCGAAAGCGGCACAGCTCTCAGTTTTTTCCAGGAATTTCCATGTACCTTGGCACCATTGTTTTTTGTCTGGCGGCGATTATTGCGCTCTATTTTTACAATAATCCGATGGGCCACAACCGTTGGTTCATGCTGCGCCGCTTCATCAACTGGTTCCCGCTGGGAATGACTTACGCGTTTTTATGCATGGGACGTTACAACCTGATTGTGGCCAAAGGCGCCTTGGGAACGTTGATGTCCAAGGAAGACCTCGGGATCATTTTCGGGGTGGGCACGTGGGTTTATGCGTTGTCCTTCCTGGTCAACGGCCCGCTCATTGACAAAAAGCTGGGCGGGAAACTCGGAATGATCGTTTCCGCCCTCGGCGCCTCGCTGGCCAACGTCGCCCTCGGCGTCCTGACCTGGCTCATTGTCGCCAAAAATCTGAAGGTGAATCTCGTCGCCAGTTTCTCGGTTCTTTATGCGCTGAACATGTATTTTCAAAGTTTTGGGTCCATGTCCATCATCAAGGTCAAGGCGTATTGGTTCCACGTGCGCGAGCGCGGCGTCTTCGGCGCCATTTTCGGGGCGCTCATTTCCATCGGCACTTATTTCGCGTTCGATTGGGGAAATGCGATCATTGCGCTGACCAGGGCGGACGCTACCGGCCCGCTCCAGAGGGTTTTTGCACCCGCCGGCCCGCCCTTGGATGCGACCTGGGCGGTGTTTTATATTCCAGCGGCCATTCTGATCATCTGGGTGTTCCTCGACTTATGGCTGATTAAAGACACGCCGGAGGAGGCGGATTTCCCGCACTTCGATACCCACGACGCGTCGTCCGGCCAGATGCACGTCGAGTTCAGCACGTTCGACCTGCTGAAAAGGGTTTTCGCCAGCCGGCTGATGTTGTTGATTGCCTGCGTTGAGCTGGCGGGCGGAGTCTTTCGCTACAGCATGACCCAGTGGTACACCATTTTTGCCGGTGAAATAAAACAGCCGGGCGCGGAATTTTTCTCGCAACATTGGGGCTGGCTGTTGTGTATTTTTGGAATCATCGGGGGATTCGCCGGCGGATTGATTTCGGACAAACAGTTCCAGTCGCGCCGCGGACCGCCCGCCGCCTTGCTGTGCGGCTTTGTCCTGGTCATGGCGGTGGTGATGTCCCTGTTCCTGTTTTCCCAACCCATCGTGGTGGGCTGGGCGGCGGTGTTCATCGTCATGGCCTCCATCGGCATTACGTCGCTGATGTCCGGCACGGCGGCAACGGATTTCGGCGGACGCAAGGCGACGGCGACGAGCATGGGCATCGTGAACGGCTTTGCCTATGTGGGCAGCGGCATCCAATCCTTCAGCCTCGGCTTTCTATTGGCGAACAAGGGTGGAAGCTGGCATTGGTTGCCGGTTTTTGTAATCCCTTTCGCAATCATCGGAACCTTCATTGCCATCAGAATCTGGCATGACCTGCCTGCCGCCACTCGCAAATACATCAACGAAGTTGAGCAAAAAGCGGTTTAAAATTGGCAAAAAACCGGGCTTGACTGGACCGGGAATTCCATTAAATTGAATGTGCAATGTTGAAAAACACCATGCAAGTCGTCACACTGGTCGTCGTCGTAGTTAGCGACGCCGTTGGCGCTTGTTGAATGGTATAATTTAACAAGAACCCACGGCTGCAAAACGGTCGTGGGTTTTTGTTTGATCCGCGACCGTCAGCCACAACCGAAAGAGCACATGAGCAAGACAACTGAAATCGCTGGAACGAAGAAAAAAACCAACGCCGCGCGCGCCGAGGTCGGCCCGGCCATGGCCGGCTGCGACATCCTCGTCGAAGCCCTCGAACGCGAAGGCGTGGAGGTCATTTTTGCCTATCCCGGCGGCGCGAGCATGGAAATCCACCAGTCGCTCACCCGATCCAAAATCCGCACCATCCTCCCGCGCCACGAGCAGGGCGGCAGTTTTGCAGCGGAAGGCTACGCCCGCGCGACCGGCAAGGCCGGCGTGTGCATGAGCACCAGCGGCCCCGGCGCGACGAACCTCGTCACCGCCATTGCCGACGCCTACCTGGATTCCTGCCCGCTCATCGCCATCACCGGCCAGGTCAACCAGTCCATGATTGGCCGCGGCGCGTTTCAGGAAACCGACATCATCGGCGTGACGCTGCCCATCGTGAAGCATTCCTATCTCATCACGGATGTGAACGACATTCCGCGCATCGTGAAGGAGGCGTTTTACCTCGCGCAATCCGGACGGCCCGGTCCGGTGGTGATTGACGTGCCGAAAAACATCCAGCAAGCCAAAACCCAGCCGGTGTGGCCGACGCTCGAGCAAATCAAAAAGGGCCTGCGCGGCTACAACCAGCCCGATCTGCGCGCCGACGATCTCGCGTTGAACGAAATCATGGGCTTGATCGAGAAGGCCGAACGACCGGTGATTTATTGCGGCGGCGGCATCATCAGCAGCGGCGCGGCGGAGGAATTGAAAAAGTTTGCCGAGGCGGCGCAGATTCCCGTGGCCACCACGATCATGGGCATCGGCGGTTTTCCGGAAACGCATCCGCTCTCGCTCCGCTGGCTGGGCATGCATGGCGCGGCGTTCGCGAACTGGGCCGTCAACGGCGAATATGAGCATCGCAAGTCTTTCAACGACCCGATGGTGAAGATCAAGGACGGCGCGGATTTGTTGCTCGCGTTCGGCGTGCGGTTTGACGACCGCGTGACCGGCAAGTTCGAGGAATTTTGCCGGCACGGCACGATTGTTCACCTGGACATTGACGCTTCCGAGTTGAACAAAAACCGCCGCGCCAATCTCACGGTGGTGGGCGACATCAAGGACGCGCTCACGCGGCTCAATGCGATGATGGCCAGGCGTCCGCTCAACAAGCAGCACACCCCGTGGCTCGAACAAATCGCTGCCTGGAAGCAAAAGGGGCCCTTTGCCTACAACATTACGCAGGAAATCGCCGGCAGCGACCACATGAAAGACCATCTCAAAGGCCATGAAGACCAGATCATCCTGCAACAGATGGTGGTCGAGGCGCTTTACGAACTGACCAAAGGCGAGGCCATGATCACCACCGGCGTGGGCCAGCATCAAATGTGGGCCGGCCAGTGGTATAAATACAAATACCCGCGCCAGTTCATCACCAGCGGCGGGCTGGGCTCCATGGGTTTTGGCTACCCGGCGGCGCTCGGCATCAAGGTTGCACATCCAGACCGGGAGGTGATTGACATAGACGGCGACGGTTCATTCCTGATGAACATTCAGGAGCTGGCGACCGCGCACGTCGAGAAAATCAACGCCAAGGCCATCATCCTGAACAACCAGCACCTCGGCATGGTGGTGCAATGGGAGGACAAGTTTTACGCCGGCAATCGCGGTCACACCTACCTCGGCGATCCTGACAAACGCGAGCAAATTTATCCCGACTACGTGCGCGTCTGCAACAGTTTCAACGTGAAATGCGAGCGCGTGATGTTCAAGAAGGATTTGCGCCCCGCCATCCAGCGGATGCTCGACGCCAAGGAACCGTATGTGCTCGACGTGATCGTGCCCTATACCGAACACGTGCTGCCGTTCGTTCCGGCGAACCGCACGGTGGCGGACATGATCTGGAAGGCGTAAATCCGGCGCGAGGCAGGCTTTAATGCATGCTGGCGAGGGCGTGATCGGCAGGCAAATCCATTCCGGACCAAAGTTTTTGCTGCGTCCACATCGCGGCAGGAGTTGCCCAGAATTCATGGCTGGCGGGCAGGCCAAGCGGCAAAAACGCTGTCATGCACAGGTAAAGACTGCCAGTGCTGATGTAGTTTTCGGCCAGGCCCGGTTGATGCCCGCACAGACCGACCAGGAGCCAGCCGTGGTCATCGAAGGTGCCGGGCCCGCCGAGTGTTTTTTTGATCACCGCCGTCAGCGCGCAGCGCACTTGTGCGGGTGACACCGTTTCGGGCAGTTCATCGTGCAACGCCATTTGCGCGAGCAACTGGAACGCGCCGCAGCGATAGGTGATGGAGCGGCCAATGGGGGGATAAGTGCCGTCGGACGCGATGAGGCGCTCCTGGATGGCGGCGTAGCGTTTCGCCCGCGTGAGCATGACCGGCTGCATGGAATCCCATTTCCTTGAAACGGCGCGGATGTGTTCCAGCACGTCAATCATCATCGGCTGGATGACGAAGCTGTTGTAATAGTTCCACTGAAATTCCGGGCCGTCGCCATAGGTTCCGTCGCCTTCATACCACTCCTCGTGTTTGTGCAGGGCAAAAGCAATCGGCGTTTCCTGCCAGTCCGCGCCGACGCTGGCGAGAAACGTCTCCACCATCGCGGAAAAGAGCAACCAGTTGCCCAGGCCCGGTTTGACCCGGCGGACTTTCTGAAGGCATTCGACGACGCGTTGTTTTACGGCGGAATCAAGTTTCTCCCAAAGCTCGGTTTTGGCGCGCAGCAACGCCTGCGACAAAAACGCGGCGTCCACGAGCGGCTGGTTGTCCGTGGTAAAATTCAGAAAATCCGGGGCGGCCGGGTCGGTGGCGTTGGCCAGACTGCGGCGGGCGAGCTGGGCGAGACGCTGGCTCGCTTTGGTTTCAGCGTCGGACTTTTCCGTCAGTTCGAGCCACGGTGCGAGGCCACAGAGCGTGCGTCCAAAAGCTTCCAAATGCGTGACCCGATGCCGGTCATTCGTCTGGTTGGCCGGCGATTCAACCGGCATCCGCGCCTTGAGCTGGTTTTCTGCGAGGTTGGTCAGGACGGGTTCGGCAATGCGTTGCAGCATTTCAATCCAATAACGGCGGTCATCCCCCGGTGTAAAATCGGCGGGTGCGGTGCGGGTGGCAGATTCAGTTGCACCGGCCGGCATAAGCGCGCTGGCGGCGGCGGTCGTGGAAATAACTTGCAGAAATTCGCGACGGGTTTTCATGGTATGGATTCGTTTTCGCTTGCGTTTCGGCGCGATGGTGTGCTGTTAACCCGAAAATTCAACCGGAATCGGCGAACGCCGTTGACCGTTCCGGCAGCGAAGACTAACCTGCCTTCATGTTCGCCGACACCATCCGCAGGATGCCGCGTCCGCAGGACGTGGCAACGATGACCACGCTACAACTCCGGGAGACGTTCCATATTGCCGGCCTTTTCGCGCCGGGCGAAGTGCGCGGCGTGTTCACCGACCTCGACCGGCTGGTGGTCGGCGGGGTGATGCCGGTCAAGCCGGTGGAACTGCCGAATCACAGGGAAACCGGCCGGGCGTTTTTCCTCGAACGCCGCGAGTTTGGCGCCATCAACATCGGCGGGGCAGGGGCGGTGCGCGCCGACGGCAGGACGTTTTCGCTCGACCGGCTGGATTGCGTTTATCTGCCGATGGGCACCAGGTCGGTCACGTTCGAGAGCAAGGATGCGAAGAACCCGGCCAAATTTTATTTCCTGAGTTGTCCGGCGCACGCGGTTCATCCCGCCGCGACGATGAAACCGAAGGACGCGTCGCCCGTGCTGCTGGGTTCGCAGGCGAACGCGAATCAGCGTGTGATTTACAAGTACATTCACCCCGGCGGCATTCAAAGCTGCCAGCTTGTGATGGGTTTCACCGCGCTGGAGCAGGGGAGTGTGTGGAATTCGTTCCCGCCGCACACCCACTGGCGGCGCACGGAGATTTATTTTTATTTCGACCTCGGCGAGAACGTGCTGACGCATTTTCTGGGCGAGCCGCAGCAGACACGACATTTGTTTTTACATAACGAGGAGGTCGCGCTGTCGCCGAATTGGTCCATTCATTGCGGCTGCGGCACGGGCAATTACACGTTCATCTGGGGCATGGCCGGCGAGAACCAGACGTTCGATGACATGGATGGCGTGAAGCCGCTGGATTTGAGGTGATTTTGCGGAGGGCAGAGTTCTGCGACGCCCGGACAAAAAAAGTTTTGGGCTCGTGGAAACCGCCCCTCCGAACCAGATAAAAGCACGAATTATGGAAACAAAACGTTTTAGCAACAAAGTCGCCATTGTCACCGGGGCCAGTCGCGGCATTGGCCAGGCCGTTGCCCTTGCGTTTGCCCGCGAAGGCGCCCACGTCGTCAGCGTGGACATCGGCGACCAATCCGAAACCGGCAGGAAAGCCGGAGAGCTTGGCGCGAAGTTCAACGCCTACACCGAGGATTTCGGCAAGCTCACCCAAAAGGCCGCCGCCGGCCTCATCGCCAAAATCGTCAAGGACGCCGGGCGCGTGGACATTCTCGTGAACAACGCCGGCATCATCCGCCGCGCGCCGGTGGTGGACCATCCGGAAGCGGATTGGAACGCCGCCATTCAAATCAACCTGACCGCGCCATTTTTCCTGAGCCAGGCGGTGGCCAAGTGGTGGCTCACCGGCGGGCGCGAAAAATCCCCGGCCGAGGCGCGACTCAAAGTGATCAATATCGCCTCGATGCTGTCGTTTCAGGGCGGCATTTTGGTGCCGGGTTATACCGCCAGCAAGAGCGGCATCGCTGGCATCACCAAGGCATTCGCCAATGAACTGGCCAAGGAACGCGCGAATTTCAACGCCGTGGCGCCCGGTTACATCGCCACGGAAAACACCCGGCCAATCCGGGAGGACGCCAAACGCAACCAATCCATTCTCGACCGCATTCCCGAGGCGCGCTGGGGTTCGCCCGAAGACATCGCGGGAGCGATAATGTTTCTCGCCTCGAAAGATGCCGATTATCTGAACGGCACGATCATGAACGTGGACGGCGGCTGGCTGGCGCGCTGATCCCGTTCCAAGGTGAAGACAGTTGTTTAAATGGGATTTGTGTTTTGACGCCCGCCCTCAACCTGACCTTCTCCCCGGGGAGAAGGAACAGGAATCGCACGTTTCCAGTTTTGCGAATGAGGGTTCGGCAATGCCAGTCGCGCGAATTTTCAGAGAGACGGCGGATGTTTCTCCCTCTCCGCCAACGGCGTTGGGGGCGAGAGTCGGGGTAAGGTGGCGCGTGAACCCAAAATGGACTTGTCGCGCCTGCGGGCGATATTTGGTAATCAAATGGCGGCTACTGTCACCGTTTATGAGAAAAACATTCAACCGTCCTTTCATCTCGTTAAGCCTGGCAGGTTTTCTTTCCGCCGCGGTTCCTGGCTTGGCGGATTCTTCGTTGCTGCGCGAATTTGCCGTGGCGACGCCGCTGCAATGGTCGGTGCGAATGGCGAATTCGGAAATGGCGCGGCTGGGCGACAGTCTGGAGTGGAAAGAGGGCGGCAAAGCCAGATGGGATTACACCACCGGCCTGTTCACGCTGTCACTGCTCAAACTGGATGGGCGGGTGAATGATCCGCGTTATGTCAAATTCGCCGAAAACACCATCGGTTCGTTCATCACGCCGGAGGGCGGCATCCAGGGTTACAAAGTTGCGGAATATCAACTCGATGCCATCAATCCCGGCAAAACGGTCCTGGCGCTCTGGCAAATCACCCACGACGAACGCTATCAGAAGGCCGCCGCTTTGTTGCGCAAACAACTCGACACCCAGCCGCGCACAGCCGACGGCGGGTTCTGGCACAAGCAAAGATATCCGCACCAGATGTGGCTGGACGGCCTTTACATGGGCGCACCGTTTTATGCCGAGTATGCAAAACTGTTTAACGGGCCGGTTTCCGACTATGACGACGTGGCGAAGCAAATCCGCTTGATGGCCGCGCACACCTACGACCCGGCGACAGGTTTGTTCTATCATGCCTGGGATGAAAGCAAGGAGCAGCCTTGGGCGAACAAAGAGACCGGCACCTCGTCCAATTTCTGGGGCCGCGCCATCGGCTGGTATGCCATGGCGCAGGTGGACGTGCTGGATTATTTCCCAACGAACCACCCGGCACGGCCGGAAATCATCGCCACGTTCCAGAAACTGTGCGGCGGGGTGGTGAAATATCAGGACCCGCAGACCGGACTTTGGTATCAGGTGGTTGACCAGGGCGGGCGTAAAGGCAATTATCTGGAAGCGACGGCTTCGAGCATGTTTGTTTACGCGATGGCAAAGGGCGTGAATCACAATTATCTGCCCCGGGATTATGTGCCGGTGGTGGAAAAGGGTTATCAAGGTATTGTCAAACACCTCGTCAAAAACGACGGCGACGGAAAATGGTCGCTCACGCAATGCTGCTCGGTGGCCGGGCTGGGCGGAATGCCGGGCAACGGCCGCCTGCGCGACGGGAGCTTCGATTATTATGTCGGCGAACCCATTGTCACCAACGACCTCAAAGGCGTCGGGCCGTTCATCCTGGCCGGAATTGAAGTGCAGCAACTGACTGGAACAAGGATTCAATAACCATTTTATCTCTTCGACATCTAAAATCACATCGGTACCCGATCAAGCATTCACCATGAAAAATCCTCCCACTCGTTCCATCCGGTTCATAGCGGCAATTCTGTTCTTGATCAATTTTCAACTGTGCGCGCAGCAGCACGCGCCAGACATTATTACACCAACGCCGCATGTGCCGCCCAATTTGGAGCAGCCGAATATCCATCCCGAACGCCTGGAAGGCGCACTCATCATGCCGCTTTCATCTCAGATTACGCCGCACGCCGTTCTCAAGGCGATGCAGCGTGTGGCGGACTGGCAGTTGGCGAACCCTTCGACCAACGCGGCTACCGGCTGGATTCAGGCGGCGGGCGACGCGGGTTTCATGGCGCTGGCGGGAATTTCCGGCGACCCGAAATACCGCGACGCGATGCTCGCGATGGGCGGGACGAACAACTGGAAACTCGGCGCGCAGTTTTACGACGCGGACGACCATTGCATCGGGCAGACCTGGGCGGAACTTTATTTTCTCTACCGCGAAAACAAGATGGTTGCGCCGTTGCGCGAAAAATTTGACGCCATTCTTGCCAAACCGTCCGAGGTGCAGAGCCTCGAATTCACCAGGCCACAGAGCCGGGCACGTGAAAACTGGTCGTGGTGCGACTCGCTGTTCATGGGACCGCCGACGTGGGTGCGCCTTTATGCGGCGACGGATGATCCCCGCTACCTTGATTTTGCGGTGACAAACTGGTGGCGCACAACGGATTATCTTTACGACAAGGACGAGCATCTTTTTTTCCGCGACAGCACGTTCTTCAAAAAGCACGAGGCGAACGGGCAAAAAGTTTTCTGGAGTCGCGGCAACGGCTGGGTGATGGCCGGCCTCGTCCGGGTGCTGCAATACCTGCCGATGAATCATCCCGGCCGGCCGCGCTTCGAACAATTATTCAAGGACATGGCAGAAAAAATTCTGTCGTGCCAGCAGCCGGACGGCCTCTGGCGCGCAAGCCTGCTGGACCCGGAAAGTTATCCGGCCAAGGAAACGAGCGGCTCCGGCTTTTTCACCTACGCGCTCGCGTGGGGCGTGAATCAAGGCCTGCTCGACCACACGAAATTTGAACCCGCGGTTTGCAAGGCTTGGGCGGCGCTCGTGGATTGCGTGGACGCCGACGGCAAACTGACGCACGTTCAACCCGTTGGTGGCGCTCCGACAAAGTTTGCGCCGGATTCAACCGCGCCCTACAGTATCGGCGCCTTTTTGCTTGCGGGCAGCGAGGTTTATCGGATGGCGGTGTTAAATTGGAAACAGCCTGAAAGGGAAGTATTTGCTCCACCTCCGGCGAATCGGTTAATTATCAAAGTAACGAATCCTGCCGAATTTCACCGTGAGTGTGAAACTGTTGAATTAGACACTGTTTCAATAAACGGGCATATGGTTGGCACAAGCCAAGTTGGAATGATGGCAGCTTTCGGTCAACTCGTAGTAATGGACGGTGTTTCTTCGCGAATACTTGATTCGCAATTATATTTTTCTCCAGATGCGGTTCGCGAAACGAATCACAAATTACTTTTCCAAGTTGACCTTGCGCCAGGCGAGACGCGGACGTTTTACATCTTGGACGCTTCCGCCCTGGCCGCCGAGCCGCTGCCCATCGTGAAGACGCTTGCGCGTTACGTGCCGGAACGCATGGACGATTTCGCGTGGGAGAGCGACCGCATCGCACACCGCACTTACGGCCAGGCGCTCATCAAGGGCGAAGGCACCATCAGCAGCGGCCCGGATGTCTGGATCAAAAAGAACCGCAGCCTCATCGTGGACGTGATGTATGCCACCAAGCATTATCACGAGGACAACGGCGAGTTCATGGATGATTACCGCGTGGGCAAAAGCCGCGGTTGCGGCGGTGTGGGCATCTGGGACGGCCAAACGTATCATGTTTCCAGCAATTACCGGAACTGGCGGCTCATCACCACCGGCCCGATCCGGTCGGAATTTGAGCTGACTTACGATGCGTGGGATGTTGGCAGCGGGCGGAAGGTTTCCGAGACCAAACGCTACAGCATTGACGCCGGCTCGTGGTTCACCAAGGCACAGAGCACGTTTGACAGCGACGACAAGTCGCCGCTGACCATCGGCGTCGGACTGGCCGAACGCGCCTGCCCAACCAATCGCGAAGAATTTATCGGGCACGACCAAGGCGAAGGCTGGATGAGCTACTGGCAACCGGAGGATCAACCGAAAGGCATCATCGGCGATGCGATTGTTCTGCCGAAAGGCAGCGTGAAGGAATTCACGAACGATGATCCGGACATGCCCGATTCAAAGAAACACGCCGCCGTGCCGCAGCCGACACACGAAGGTTATCCGCCCATCCGAAACATGCTGGCGATTTCACAAGCCGAGGTCGGCAAACCGTTCGAGTATTATTTTGGCGCGTGCTGGGACCGGAGCGGCGATTTTACCAACCACGTCCAGTGGGAGGATTACGTGAAGCGCTTTGCCGAACGGCGCGATCAGCCATTGCAGGTGACGATTGGGAATTAATTTCAATTCGTAGCAGCGGACGTCAGTCCGCTCCATTTATTCGCCAGTTAATTTTAGAGCCGACTCACGTCGGCTGCTACGATTTTTGAGAGTGAGCGATGACTTTCATGGCTTCGGCGGTCAGCGCGGTGATTTTTGACCACGCCTTTTCGTTGACAAGCTTGCGCCCGGCCATCCAGGAGCCGCCGACGGCGGCGACCTGCGGAATCGCAAGATAATCCGGCAACTTCGCCGCGTTGATGCCGCCGGTGGGAACGAACTTTACGCCGGTGTGCGCAAACGGCCCAACCAGCGCCTGGAGCATGGCCACGCCCCCAGCCGGTTCCGCCGGGAAAAACTTCAGATGCTTCCAGCCAAGGTTCAACGCGCGATCCACTTCGGTTGGCGTCATGACGCCGGGGAAGAACGGCAGATGGCGGTCCTGGGCCGCTTTCAAAACCAATTCATTCAAGCCGGGCGACACGCCGAATTGCGCGCCGACATCAATCGCGCGCTGCACCTGTTCCGGCGACAACAACGTGCCGGCGCCGATGGCCATCCGGGGAACTTTCTGTCGGATGCGTTGGATGGATTCAGCGGCGGCGGGAGTGCGGAAGGTGATTTCCATGACATTCAACCCGCCGGCGAGCAAGGCCTCGGCGAGCGGCACAGCGGCTTCCGGATCAGCCACCACCGCGATGCACAGCAGCCGTTGATTGAGAATGGATTCGATGTTCATAAATTTCCTGGTCGGATGATACAGGATGGCTGGCGCGAGTGAACTTGAAATTGAACCGCGGATTGCAGGAATTGAACAGATTTGATTTCCAATTGCTGGAGAACCCTATAATCTGCGGCTGAACCAAGATCATGAACTTTTCCATCGAACACATCGCTGTTCCCGCCGCCAATCCCGCCGCCTTGAAAAACTGGTATGTTCGGGTGCTGGGCGCCAAGCCGATCTGGGACAACGGCCAGAACCCGCCGGTCTGCCTGGTTGCGCTGTCCGGGGCCTGGCTGGAGATTTACGCCGGGGATATCCCGCCAGCCGAACGTGGCAACAACAAGCTGGCGGGCTGGCGTCACGTGGCATTGCGCGTGGATTCCCTGGACGCGGCCAAGGCCGAATTGACCCGGCACGGAGTGAAATTCACGGGAGAAGTAATGGAGGCGGCGGGTGGAGGGGGCGTGCTGTTTTTCAAAGACCTCGAAGGCAATTTGCTGCACCTGGTCGAACGACCGAAGGATTGGCCGCCCGGCCAGGCGTGAGGAAACATCGGGCGGCGATGTTCGGCAGACCTGAGCGGTTACGGCGCCGGCTGGTGGAGGAAGGGATTTATTCTTCGAGGATGGCGAAGGCAATTTGCTGTACTTGGTGAACGTCTGAGGGATTTTTGTGGCGGCGGTCTGTGACCGCCGGAACGAGAAGATGCGCCGCTTACAGAACGCCGCTACAGTTATTTTTTAGGAACGCGCACGACCTAAATCGGAAAGTTCGTGCGATAGCGCGAACGATTCATTTTGCCCGGAGAAGGAGTACAGGGACGCTAACACTGTGACGGACGTGCCTGGATGTGGTGCCAAGAAACAGGTCGGCCAAAAGCCGGTGTCCGTGCGTGCTCATCGCCACCAGGTCGCAGCCCTTTTGTTCAACCCACTTGACGATTTCCTTCGGCGGATCACCGTAAGCCAGTTCCGCCTCAGCCGGAATGCCGGCGGATTGGAACTCCGACCGAATCTGATTCAAATAAGCGGTGTCTTCGGTAATCTCGGGGCTGACCGCGTCCGGTCCAAAAGTGCGTGCCGCCCAACCGTCCGCCACGTGAAGCAGCACCACACGGCTATGCGCGAGTTTCGCCAGTTCTTTGATGTGTTCGATAATGGCGCGGTCGGTTGGCGTGCCGTCCAACGTCACGAGAATGGTCTTATACATGCGTCAGTTTATTTATGATTTGCGATTTGCGATTTACGATTTTTTCGCCGCGTTGGCAATCGTCAATGACCAACGATGACTTGCCAGGCTTGTTTCACCGCGTCGGGCAAGCCGTAAAAATCAAAAGCGGTGATTAAAATTGCCGAGCCCCACCCGGCGATGAGCAGCAGCCAGCCGATCCGCCATTGTCCCATCCGTTTGCGGGAACTGGCGAAGTGCAGCAGGGGCAACATCGCAAACGGAAGTTGCAACGCCAGCACCACCTGGCTCAAGACTATCAAATCGGTGATGTTATTGGCCCCGCGGATGCCTACAAAGATGGCTGTGGGGATGATGGCCAGCGAGCGGGTGATGAGCCGCCGCAACCACGGCTTGATTCTCCAGTGCATGAAGCCCTCCATCACCACCTGGCCAGCCATCGTGCCGACAATGGTGGCGCTTTGCCCGCTGGCCAGCAAGGCGATGGCAAAGAGCGTGCTCGCGGCAGCCGTGCCCAATAGCGGCGCCAAAGTCAGGTTGGCCGCCTGGATCCAGTCCGTTGAATCGTTGAACTGGACCACCTGTCCGCCAGCGACGGTGACGCTGGTCTTGCCGTAAAAAACAATCGCGGCCAGCACCAGGATGGCGGCGTTGATCAGGAAGGCGACCGACAGGTTGGCGGTGACGTCAATGGTGTTGAAGCGGATCGCAGTCCGGATGGATTCGTCGTCCTTTTGAAATTTGCGGCTCTGCACCAGGGCGGGATGCAGATACAGCACGTGCGGCATGACCGTCGCGCCGATGATGCCGATGGCCACATAAACCATGGTGGCCGAACCCAAATGAGGCATGATCATGGCCCGGCCCATTTCAAGAAAACTGGGCTGCGTTTGCGGCAGGACGAAAATTTCGATGAAGTAGCAAACGCCGATGGTCGCCACCAGCAGCAGCACCACCGCTTCAATCATCCTCATGCCCAGCCCCTGCAAGGCCAGCAGCAGCAGCACGTCCACGCCCGTGATGATGACTCCCCAAAAAATGGGGATATGGAACAACATGTTCAACGCCACCGCGCCGCCCAGGACTTCGGCCAAATCGCATGCGATGATCGCAATTTCCGCCATGAGCCAGTTCGGCACGCGCGTCCACTTGGGATACCAATCGTAACAGCACTGGGCCAGGTCGCGCCCGGTCGCCACGCCGACCCGCGCGGCGATAATCTGCAGGAAGATCGCCATCAGGCTGGCCAAGCCGACGACCCAAAGCAGCGCGTATTTGAATTGGGCGCCGCCTTGGAGATCGGTTCCCCAGTTGCCCGGATCCATGTAAGCCACGCTGACCAAAACCGCCGGGCCGAAGAAGGCGGCCATTTGCCGCCAGAAGCCGGCTTGATGATGGGGCACTTTTACGCTGTTATGCATTCCTTCCAGCGACACGGCACCGGGGCGCGAAACCGCAGCCGCAGGCGGATTCGTTTCCTCGGGGAGCGGTTTCATGGTTTCATTTGGATTCGGATTCATAAAACGAAAGTCAATAGCGCCAGGTCATTCCCACCCACGGATGCCAATCATCCGCAGATGGTGTTACGCCGATATAAACGCCCGCATCAAGACACAGGTTTTTATTGGTCTGATATGTGAACCAGGTGTCGAACGTGCCAATCCAATCAGAACTTTGTTCGGTGCTCACGCTGCTGAAAAATTCCACATGATATTCCAGCTTGCCGATGACCACATGGCCAATGCTGACGGAATTGTCAAATTCAGCGTGGTAGCCGCTGCCAACATCATTGCGGTCGTAGTTGAAAGTGGTTTGAAAACCCACGTCCCAATTCGGAACGTCAAAGGCAAAGGGAATCTCCAAACCACCTTCCACCGAGTCATTGTCAAGGTGGTCTTGACTGGTTGGCAAGGTTACAAAGGGAATAAGCGCCAGCGCGAAAAAACCGCCGTCATTGCCAATGAGGTTCACTTTGACGCGCGGAGTGACGTCGCCAAAGCCGGATTGATGTTCGACCATGCCTGTGCTTCCATCCTCGGTGCGCTGCCATTGCCAGGGTGCCAGCACCAGTTGAAAATCCATATTGTTAAGCACGCCGACTTTGAGATTCATCGGCGCAATCTGATATTCTTTGGATTGTGTGTTGCCGTGTTCCGAATTGGGCGAGTCGTAGGTGTAGTTGGCGAAATCCATTTCCAGCTGAAAGTGCCCGGCGTCCACGGTGAAGGGGGAATCCGTCTTGTCGGGCCGGTCTGGACTTATTTCCCGCATATATTCGTCCGGCGTCGGATTGAAAAGGTTGTAACCGCTTTTGTCCGGCGGAACGCCGTTTGTTTCCTGCGCGTCTGCGCCGAACGCCGCGGCGCAAACCGTTGCAGTAATGACAACCCTTTTTATCATATACAAAATTATGTAGCAGAGATTACATTGCAAGCCTAAGTTGTCAACAGAAATGTAGCTTCGATTACAAAGTAAAATCTAGACTGAAACATTCCCGTCTGCTTTAATCATAAAAATTATGCCGCGTTCCAGAGCAAAAACGTCCGCGCCCGCGCCGGGACAGCCGGCGGAAAACTTCCGCCGTTCGCGCCGCGACCGCGCGGCGGAAACCGCCCAAGATTACGTCGAAGCCATCGCCGACCTGACGGCCTCTGTGGGTGAAGCGCGCGTGACGGATTTGGCGCGGCGGCTGGGCGTGACGCATGTGACCGTAAACCACACGCTCGCGCGGCTGCAAAAGATCGGGTTCGTGAACACGAAGCCTTACCGCGCGATTTTTCTGACCGATGCGGGACACAAGCTGGCGGCAGAGTGCAAGCAGCGGCATGAGACGGTGGTTTCTTTTTTGCGTTCACTGGGTATTTCAGAACGGATCGCGGAACTGGACTCCGAAGGGATTGAGCATCATGTCAGCCCGGAAACGCTGGCCGCCTTTGGGCGGCTGCTGAAAAAACATTGATGCGACCGGTGGACGTTCAACAAATCGGCAACGAGCTGGCCGTCAAATGGGACGATGGCGGCGAGGATTTCATTCCGCTGGAGAAACTGCGGCGGAGTTGCCCGTGCGCGGGTTGCAAGGGGGAGGTGGACATCATGGGGAATGTCTATAAAAACCCGGAAAAGGTTTTGACCCCCAAGGCTTTTGAACTGGTCCGTATCATGGTCGTGGGTGGTTATGCGATCCAGCCGGTATGGGCCGACGGGCATTCGACGGGCATTTATTCTTTCGATTACTTGAAACGGGTGGCAGGCGAAAATTCGGGTGGTTGAAAAGGAAAACGGCGCGCCCTGATGAACGCGCCGTTTTTCCCCCAATCTAAATTCTCACGGCAGAATCTGCACGCGGTAAAAATGAGCGCTGCCGCTGGCGGAATCAATAAATTCCATGTCCGTACCGGTGCCGGTGTTGGTGGCAATGGCAGACCAGTTGCCGGGGAAGAGACTGCTGGAGCGCAGAATGACATACTGTATGCCGCTGACGCTGGGCCAGTAAATGGAGGCGGTTGCCCCGGCGGGAACCGGCGTTGCGGGATTTAAGCTCGGGAAATCGTTGGGGGTGTTGGGATCAACGCCAGCAACGTATTTTTGCCAGTTGTTTATGCCGTCGCCGGAAGGGCAGGCATTGGAAACGGAGAGGAGGTTATTGACGGTGCCGAACCAGCGCAGCCGCCACGAATCCGGGATGCCGTCGCCGTAACTGGAATTGGTACGGCTGGACAAAGTGATTAAACCCGTCAGCGTTTGTTCGGGGAATGAAGCGATGCCGTTCGGCGAAGCCGAGGCGTGATCAAAATGGATCGCGTAAGCGGACAAGCTGGCGGCATTCGCCGGAAGGGTGACGGTCAAGGTGCCGATAGTGGCGTTGTTCGAGAGTCCGGAATTGCCGCTGTTGAGCCAGACGGCGGAATAGTTGCCGTTGCCCCTTTGCTCGGTCGTCCAAGGTGTGCCGAGGGTCGGGTTATACGAGAAGGTAACCGGGGTTGTCAGCACCGGCGAGCCATCCAACGGGACAACGCTTAGATTCAGCATCAGCAAGCACAATGGATAGCTGCCGAAGATATTGGCCGTAATCGGAATCTGGATGGTCTGGCTCTGTCCGGGAGCGGCCTGAAAATCACCGGCGGTAAAATTAACCTTGGGTTGGTTGGTGATGGAAATGGGGGAATTGCCAATGTTTGCCGCGTTAAAGGATTTGGAGACGACCAACGACTTGGCAGCCATACTGGGGCCGACATTCGGGACTATTTCCGCCACGCGACCGGAGACACCATGCGCGACGTCATTGGTCCAGTATCGGCGGAACCACACCAGATTCGTCTGCAGCGAACGGCGGAAGGTGACATACACGTCCGCCACGTCCAATTTGCCATCGCCAAAGGCGATTTGATTAATGGTCGCATCGTTGCCGTTGAACAGCAGGCCTTCGTTTGCAAGGGTTGCGGATGGCTGCAAATAGCCATAGCCGTTATCAACAAAAGTGTAGCCGCAGGAATCCATGGCGTCGAAGAGGTCGCTGCCCGGCGGTGGCGTATCCAGGCCATAAACAGCCGCCTCAAACACCTGCGCCACGTCGGGGGCATTCAGGATGCCGTCGCCAAAATCACCGGCATTGAACCAGCTGAACGGAGCGGCATCGCCGGCGATGTACTTGCGCTGGCCGACCGTGACGATCTTGACGGAGTTGATTGCCCCGTTTGTCAGCGAGCCGTTGGTGGGAGCGTAGATGAATATGGAGGAACCCGGTTCCCCGATGCCGTCGGTTGTCGCGGAAGGCCGGGTGATCTGAATTTGATAAGTATCGCCGGGTGCGGCATTGGCTGGCACTTGGAACGTGTAGCCACCAACGATCACTCCATTTGGTTGTGCAGCGTCAGGAAACATATCGTCATGAGCTATGGAATATGTAATAAGGGACTGTGCCAGAGTGTTGAAAAGATTTGTTTCTTCGTAGCGTTCCAGCCAGCCCACGCCGAGAGAATTGTTGGTTACGACTTCCAAACTCGTAAAGCCCGTGCCGTTAAACATGGCCGGTGGAATATTTGTGTAGATCACTGGCGAGGTGCCGGGAATCGGCATCATCAGCATGGATTGAAAACCAAACGCCCCGGGCGTAATGGCCGCACTGTTACTGATGCTGTTGACCGTCAAACTAAATTGCAAACTATCCATGACGGTAAGGGGCAGAACGGTTAACGTCACCGGGGCGTAAAAAGTCTGGCCGGGCGACGCGACGAAGACGCTGGAGGCTTCGCCCGAGGCAAAACCGAAACTGATGCTGTTGGGCACAAAGTTGCCCGGCATAAAAGATTGTTGAGCTATTCCGCTGATTGCATAACCAGCCGTTGACCCAAAACCGTAGGCGCGCACTTGAAAAAAGATGTTGGAGCTTCCGTTGAGCGAAAGAGTTACTGTGCTGTTTGTGGAGGAAACTTGCTGGCTTGCGGGCGCATTGGTCGGGTCGGTGCCGTCCAGCGTGTAATAAAAAATGACGTTGGTGGTGATATCGGTCAGCGTGAACTGCGCAGCATTGTTCCCCAAAATCGTTGGAGTGCCGACTTGAAACAGAAACGAAGCCGAGGCCACCGCGCTGCTTTCTCCAACGCCGTTGACGTTCACAGCTTCAATGGTCACGAGTCCATTCGACAAGGCCAGCGGCGGCAAGGGATTGACGTTAGGCGACCCATACAGTTGGTTATTCTCATAAACCGGCGGGGTGCTCCCGTTGGACGGGCTGGGAACCGCCCCACTCGTTGACGGTGGCAGGGTGATGTAATAGGTCGCAACTCCGTTCGTGGTTGGATTAATCGCGATGAGTAGAGGATTGTTGGCAACATACGGGTTTCCGCCGCTGACAGGGTGCAGCACGGAGAAGAAGCCGGTCAGGGTGTTTCCCTCGAAATCATACCAACCGATTTCCGGCGACAGCGGTGGCGGAATGGCAATCGTGACGCTGACTTCCGGGGAATTGCCGCTCACGCCGCCCGCATTGGACGCGGTGACAACATAATAATAAGTCGCGCCGGCAAGCACATTCGTGTCTGTGAAACTGGTGGTCGCGGTTGTGCCGATGATGGTGTAAGGTCCGCCGCTGGACATAGCGCGCTCGACATTGTAATTGGTCGCGTTAACACTTGCCGACCAGGTCAATAATACTCCCGAAGAATTCGTCGTTGCAGTCAAGCTCGTTGGCGCCGCCGGTGCCGGCGGCGGCGGCGGCAGGAGACCGGCTCCCGTGACATGGCGGATGATATGATAATAATCTTCCGTTGTGTAAAGCGAGCCATCGGGTGCCATTACAATACCAAAAGGCAGGCGGCTTTGAACATTTGGCGCGACGGAGTCGGGAACAGATACGGTTCCGTCATACCAACCCGGATACGTGCCTCCCCAGTATTTTGAAGTAACGCCGTAGAGATTGGTGACCACCCCGCTGGGCAACACCGCCTTGACGCGATTATTGCCATTATCGGTTACAATCAAGGTTCCGTCACCGGCTTCCACCACACACATCGGCTGGTTGAACTTGGCCGTGGTGCTGGAGGCGATGTTATTGCCATTGGTGGTAAAGTCACCCGCGCCATGAAACCCGGCATTGGTCGTCACGATTCCGGTGGCAGGATCAATCAAATAAATTCCGTTCCGGCCGGAGTCACACGCGGCGATCAGGCCGTTGTGCTTGACGACGATGCCCTGTAACGATGTGCTCGCGGGGAAATTGGCGGCAATGGTGGTCCAATTGGTGGTGCCGGCGATAATGCGGATGAGCTTGTTGCTTTGAACAGTCAAGTAAATGTTGCCGGCGCCGTCCAAGGCCATGCCTGCGGCATTGGTGAGCCTGACGGCATTGGTGGCCAGTACATCCCCCCAATTGTCGAAAGTGACGACCGAACCGTTGGTGCCGTTGCCACGATTAAGGACATAAACGTTATAATCAGGGTCAACGGCAACCGCAATTGGCTTGTTGATCAAATTGGTGTAGGCAACTTCAAAGGTCCAAGTATAGCCGGCGACCAGATCAAGGTAACGGATGGCGTTGTTATCCCGGTCGGCCACAAACAAGTATTGGCCGGTGATGTCCAAGGCAAGGCCGCAAGGGGTGTGAAAAAGCGCCTGGCTGAGAGTAATGCCATCTTCATACCCAAGGAATTTCGGTTTCACATTGGGGTTGCCGCCGCCCAGTGTATTCACGACCGGGCCGGCAACAAGGCTGGCGGCGGCCAGCAGCAATGCGACCATGACAATGACGCCCCGCGACTGGGGGATGAAGTGCGTTTGCCTGAAGGCCCGCCACGCACGCTTAAGAATTGCACTTCTCATAAAACAGGTTCGGTTGTTATTCACCGCTCACAAGGAATTTTGGTTTACCGATTGGATGAACATTCGTTTAAGGCGGCTATTTTTTGCCAACTTCATCCGGCCCGGGGGCGGGGTTGCTCCAATCGCCACGCGGTTCGGCGCTGTCCCAAATCGAGTTCGGATTCAAGCTGGATTTCATCACCGCTGGCTTGGATTTGAGGAAATCGGCTGAGGAGGATGACGCCTGTTGGAAATCGGCATTTTTGATGATCGTGGGTGTCATAAAAATGATCAGATTGTCCTTTTCAATGGTTTTGCTTTCGCTCTTGAAAGCCCAACCCAGCCCGGGAATGTCCCCGAGGACCGGCACTTTGGAGTAGGTAGCCGTCGGATTATCCAGGACAAGGCCGCCCATGACCAGCGTATTGCCATTGGGAATCATCACCTGTGAATCAATACTGCGCATATCAAACTCCGGGACCGGATAGCTGGTTGAGGGATTGCCGGCTCCGCCGGATAAAGTGACATTTACATTGCCAAAAAAGCTTGAAACGACCGGGTTGACTTTAAGCCAGATATAATCATTGGCGGAAATACGCGGCGTCACCTGTAGGATGGTGCCGACGTTGGAATAGGTGATCGACGCAGTGCCTGGGGTGAATTGAGTTCCGGGGGTTATGCTGATCACCGGGTAGGTGCGGGTGACTTCAATGGTGGCCATCTGGTTGTCCAAAGTGACGACGCGGGGAGTGGAAGTAATCTGGGCATCGTAAGCTGAATTCAGGAAGGAGAGCACGGCATTCGCGCCGCTGGCGTTAAGGAACCCAATCCCCGGAGTGAAGCCGCTGATGGTATTAAAAGACACACCGCTGGCACCTTGGATTATATTCAAAACGGTCTGCTGGCTGGAACTGGGCGTGCCGCTGCTTGAATAGCCACCGCCAGGAGTGGTCGTGGTGGTGCCGGGCGTGCCGGGAATTTGAGCGGTTGTAAGAGAGGAGGGTTGCATTAAACCGTTTCCAAAGGAGATGTTTTGCGCCGCAAGTGTGCCTGACCAATCAATGCCTTTGGCGGTCGAGGGGTTGCTGGAAACCTCGACCAGTTTGGTTTCAATCAATACTTGCCGGGTGGGTATGTCGAGTTGGTTGATGAGCGCGTCCACCGCTTCCTGTTCGTTCTCGGTGGCAACAACGACAAGCTGGCTGGTGCGTATATCCGGCAATACCTTGCTGCGTTTGTCAGTCAACGAAGCCTGAAGCGAAACCAACATGTTCGACGTGCTGGCGAATTTGAGTTGAATGACGCGCGTGGAAAGCGGTGGCGGTGCCATGGGATCCTTGGTGGTGATGCGGGCAATCTGGGTTTTGCGGTCGGTAATGAGTTGCAAGTTGTAGTTGTCAAGCAACGCCATGAGGGCTTGTTCGGCGGTGACATTCTCCCAACGGATGGAAAGGGTGGGTTCGGCTTTGATCTGCCCATTCTGGTCAGGCTGGCCATAACCGATTTTCGGATCGATCAGATAATTGATCCCTGCCTGGCGGGCCAGGTTCTCAATGGCGGTGGTGATCGGAACGTCCTGGAATTGAATCAACGGGATGCTCGGAGGCTCTGCCGGCTGGGTTTTGGCGGTGCTTGCGGCTTCGTTGGTGGCGGTCACAGCGGAAGTTTCATTCGTGCCGGCCGCGGATGCCGCCGGCGGATTGGCAGCGCTGGTGCTTGCGGTTGCATCGGTGGCGGTCACACCGGGAGATTCGCTTGCGGCGACCGCGGGTGCCGCCGGCGGATTGGCAGTGCTCGTGCCGACGCTTTGATTGGTGTCGGTGACGCTGGCGGGCTGATTCGCGGGCGCAACCGCGTCCGTGGCGGCCGGGTTCGTGGCGATGGTGTCAGTTTGGGACAGTGCCCCTTGCTGCCAAATGAGGCAACCCAGCAGTGTCGCGATTAGTATTTTTGTTTTCATACCTTTGTTTCCGATCTGGCTCCGACTCGTTTTTATGTTAAACATGCGTTAAAAAATCTTGGTGGCTTCCGTCCGTTTTGGCGGTCGCCGTTTTGCTGCTTCCGATGAGATAAGAAGATTCCGTGCCAGCACGCGACCGCTCTTGAAATGGATTAATCCACGCGGATTGACTGGGAATATGAGCGGTCATGTCCATTTTTGGGATTCAAGGGTGGGTGGCGTACTTCAGTTCGTGACGCTGTCCGCCAGATTCAATCACCACGGAACGGTCCTTGATTTCAATGCAGCGAATGTGAATCGGGCCTTGGGAGGTGACAAGGGTTTCCTCATCGCCCACGCCAAGGGTGTGATTGTTGATGATGGCCAGCCGGCGATTGGCCGGGCCGGAAATGCCTTTTAAGACGAGCGATGACACGTCACCAGTATGGGGGTGAGCTGCCAACATGGATTCATACGGCCGGGTGGAGTTGGGGAAAAATGGATCACGCCCGTCTTTCGGGTTCGTGGGAATGACGAAGGTCGAACGCAACACCACCTCCGGCGCGGCGGGTTGGGCGACGGGGGCTGCCGCTACTGGCAGTACCACCACAAACCCCGCGGAGAGCCACGCCGCCACCACACGCTTGCTGGAATTAACGCACCAGTTCATTTGATTATGAGGGGTTGGGTTTTACCAATGTGATGATTTCCATTCTAAATGAAAGTTTCTCGCTGTTGCTGT
Source organism: uncultured Verrucomicrobiae bacterium (assembly GCA_963744965.1). Classification (GTDB taxonomy): domain Bacteria; phylum Verrucomicrobiota; class Verrucomicrobiia; order Limisphaerales; family UBA11358; genus UBA11358. Next base: position 267,181 of record CAVUVT010000009.1, on the reverse strand, counting down.
CCGTACCCGTACCGGCGGCGGGTTCGATTAAAAGATGAACCACCCGGGAATGTGGAAAGCTGTTTTCGAAGTCGGCTATGAACTTGCCCAAGTCATGATAATAAACCGTGCCACTGAGGGTAAATTGGATTTGTTTGTAGGGAAAGGACGGCAGCAAATCCGATTCGCTGATCGTCGGATGGCCGACCTCCGGAATGTCCACCCGATACGATTGTTTGAAGTGGCGGATGGTGTCATAAGTCCAGGAATAAAGATCGCCGGAAGCCATATCCTCTTCGGCCTGCGTCAGCGCATAGGTTGTTTCGTTCCACTCATTCGCTATGGCCTCGGAATTTGTAATAGCATGCTTGATGCTTTGCAGTTTGGCGTCCGCGGCTTTTCTGGCCGTCGCGATTTTGGAAAGGGAGTCAAACTGGGGCCGGATCAAACCGAGACCAATCAGTGCCAGTATCCCCAGCGTGACGAGGATGACAATGATGAGTTGATTGCGTTTTTCTCTGGATAACCTTTTCATCGGGCGTACTCCGGGAAATTGCATTTTAAAGTGAACAACACACATGGTTTGCCATCAACGATCTGCGGCGCGGACAAATTGATCAATTGAACCCCGTTTGTTTTGTTCAACGTCGCTTTGAAATAAGATTGAGTGGCCACGGCTTCCTTGAATTTATTGACCTGGTCTCCGGGGTTTGCGCTGGAATCCCACGCGTCGAGCCATACGATAATTTTTTCCGTCACCGTGCTGGGGCGTCCCAAGATGACACCGTTCTTATTGGTCTGCGACGGTGTTCCAGCCGCGTAAAAATAATCCTGGTCCACCTTCAGCCGTGTCAGTCGCACGCCGTCCACGGGGACCTGTTGCAGCGCATTGAGCAGATTGCCCTCCAGAAACCGGCTGTTGGTCATTTTTTTCAACGCCTTCAGCTTTTCTTTCGCGGCGGCGGTTTTTTTCTGGTCGGTCAGCACGTGTTGAAATTCGTTGGTGCGCGCCGCTACCTCCGTTTGCTTGTCCGACACTTCCTTTTTGGCCAGCATGTTTTGAAGCTGGAGCGAACTGCTCCAGACCAGCGTCAGCGCCACGCACAGCGCCCCCACAAAAATCACGCGCTTGACCGGATCGTGCCGGCGCAATTCTTCCGCGGCCTTGGCCTCCGCCAGCAAATTGATGCGAATCGGCATAATTCAATTTCGTTCAAAAGGCCGCCAGCGCGGCGCCAACCGCCACGCTCAATTGCGGTCCAACCTGTTCAATTTCCACCGCCTGCTCCCCGGGCAGTGCCAGTTGCAAAGACGCCGTCGGATTCCACGTTTTGCAATCCACGATCAATTCGGTGTGCAACATCTGCAAAATCATCTCCGACCGCGCCGATCCGCCAGTGACATAAACTTGCGATATGGGGCGGTCCTGCTGATGTTCAAAGAAATCAAGGGACGCGCGCAGTTCGCGCCCCAGCGGTTGCACTTGAGCTTCAAGCATGGCTTGGACTTCCGGCGCCATGCCCACCTTGATGCCCTCGGCTTCGGCGTAGGTGATGTTCATTGCCTCGGCAAGACCCGCCGTCAATTTGTCGCCGCCGATGTTGACCAGGCGGCTCAAGACCAATTCACCGCGATCCACCACGCAAACCGAGGAATGCTTGAAACCAATGTCCACCAGCGCGACCGATTCGTTGGCAAACGCTTCGGGCAGCGACATTTCAAAAGCATTCACCGGGCCGATGATCCCGGGCACAATGTGGTCCGGTATCAACCCGGCGTCTTTGATCGCCGTCTGGAAATCGTCAACCAATTGCTGCTTCATGCCCGCCACGAGCACTTTCAATTTTGGAATCGTACCCGTTTTGGCGGCATCGGCGGCTTTGCCCTGTGGCTTCGGGGGAAAAATGTGGCAGTCAAAAACATGATTCGGCATGTCCTGCTGCAAATAACCCTTGGTGTTGTTCTTCAACACCATCCGCATTTCATCCACCGGAATCTGCGGCAATTCCACCTGCCGCACCACCGCGTCATCCAGACCGATGGCCAGTGTGAGCAGCTTGGTTTCCGATCCGAGTGACTTGGTCACGGACTGCAAATGTTCGGTCAGCAATTCGGCGGAAATTTTTTTCTCGTAAATCGGCGTGTCCAGCAGCACGAAACGGGTGAGCGCCAAAACTTCGCCCCGCTGTTCCAAGAGCACCGCCTTGGTTGTCCGGTCGCCCAGATCCACCACCATCATCTGGGCCCGTTTTTTCCTTGATAAGCCGTTTAGAAAGGACAACGCCATGTGTTGGTTTTTTGTTAATTTTTTCTGTACCGGAATTGCGAACGGCAATTCTAACAAAACATTGCATTGGTTGAGCAACTGCCGCGCCAAGTCGGCCTGTTCGGTCAGTCTGCCGTGGAATTCATTGCTCCACCAATTTGAGGTGTAAGAAAATCCGTCAAAACCGCAATCGTTGTCCCGACCTAAGGCGTGAGGTGTCTCGGAACTTGCCGCGAAGGAATCAGGCCAGCCGCTGGGCGCGCAATTTCGCCTCGTTCAAAAACGTTTCCAGCAAGGAAGTTTTGCGCCCGCGCCACCATGCGCCAATCACCACCGGCGGAAAATTTTTCAGCGGCAGGGCGTACACTTTTGCCGGCAGCGGTTTTTTCGGAATCGCCACCGACACGCCGATGCCCAGACCGTTTGCCACATAAGCCTCGATCAAATCCGTCGAACTCGCTTCGATGCTGGGAAACCAGTCCACTCCCCGCTTCCGCAACTGCTCCTGAAAAGTCCGGGGAACATTCTCCGCCGCCGGCAGGCAGATCAGCGGTTCGTCAATCTTGTCGCGCCGCCACAATTCCTCCGCCGACTGGATGCCGCTGTTTTTTTCGACGAGCAAAACGAGCGGCAATTCCAGCAAGGCCAGCGATTGAATTCCCGGCGCGGCCTTCTTTTCAATCAACGTGACGGCCAGATCAATTTCATCCTTTTGCAGCCATTCTTCAAACTGCGCCGGGTAACCTTCGCGCAGTGACAATTTCAATCCCGGAAATTTTTTGCGCACGTCCCGGAACAGCTCCGGCAGATGTTCACGCAACACAATCGTCGAGGCGCCGATGCGGATGTGCCGCGCCTGTCCGCCCTGCAATTCATCCGCAACTTTTTCGAGATTCGAAAAAAACGGCCGGATGAATTCAAAAAGTTTTTCGCCCGGCGGCGTCAGCGCAAACGGCCGCCGGTGAAACAAGGTCGCGCCGAGAAATTCCTCGAGCTGCGCGATCTGGGAGCTGACCGCCGGTTGCTGGATACCGTAGGGAATGTTCCGCACCGCCGGCATGATGCCGCCGTGCCTGGCCACGTAATAAAAAAGTTCGAGATGGTGAACGTTCATGTCCGCCGGTGACACCGGTTCTACCAGATCGGTTGCGGCGCGGAAAGAAGCAATTGACGCGCGCGGCGAATCCGCCTAGCGTCACGCGCAACTTGTAACAAGCCCATGTCATTTCTCCCGCTCGTCAGGCTCTGGCTTTGGATTTCGGTGCTCGCAAGTGTCGCAGGTTGGACCCTGTCCGCGCTGGGACAATTGAATCGCCCCGGCTACGCGGTTTTTTTTGCCGCCTTCGCCGTTTTATTTTTGGTTTTCCGCAAGGAGCTGGGATTGGTTCCGGGTGGAAAAAGTTCGGGCTGGAAAAAAATCCTGCGCCGCTTCCGCCGGCCTTTGCCGTTTTGCTTCGCGGTGCTGGCGCTTTTGGTGTTCCTCGGCGGCGTTTTTCATCCGCCAGGCAATTACACTGGGCTGAACTATCGCGTGGCGCGAGTCTTGCAATGGCTTGCGCACGGGCGCTGGTGCTGGATTCATACGCCCGTTTTCCGGATGAACGACCGCGCCTGCGGCATCGAATGGCTGACCGCTCCCTTGCTGCTCTTCACCCGGTCCGACCGCCTCCTGTTTCTCATCAATGCTCTGCCGTATCTGCTTTTGCCCGGCTTGGTTTTCAGCGTCTTCACCCGAATGGGCGTGCGGGCCAGGGTTGCCTGGCAATGGATGTGGCTGCTGCCCACCGGCTACAATTTTCTCCTCCAGGCCGGCGGCATCGCCAATGACACTTTTCCCGCCGTCTATGCGCTGGCCGCGCTGGACTTCGGCTGCCGCGCGTGGGGTTCGCGCCGGCCCGCGGATTTGTGGCACTCGCTTTTGGCCGCCGCGTTGTTGACGGGAGCCAAGGCCAGCAATCTGCCTTTGCTGCTGCCGTGGGCGATTTTGATTTTTGCGCTGCTTCCAGTTTTGCGCCGCAAACCGCTGATTACAGCGCTGATGATTTTCCTGGCGGCGCTGGTTTCGTTTCTGCCGACGGCAATTTTGAATTTGCATTACCTGGGCGATTGGTCGGGCTTGTCCATCGAGCGTGCCGGCATGAACATGAAAAATCCCGTGGTCGGCATTTGGGGCAACGCTTTGCTTCTGTTGCTCAATAATTTTGTTCCGCCGCTTTTTCCGCCCGCCGGCTGGTGGAATCAACACGCGCTGCTCCTCTTGCCGCATTTCCTGACCGTTCCGCTGGCGGCGAATTTCGAACCGGGATTTCAAATGCTGCCCGAATTGCCCACGGAAGATTGGGCGGGAATCGGATTTGGCCTCAGCCTGCTGCTGCTCTTTTCCGTTCCGGCGTCTTTTCTGGCTGGCCGTTCCACAAAACGAAATTCGGAACCCATCCAACTGATTCCCGCAAAATTATGCCGGTGGGTTTTGATTGCGCCGTGGTTTGCGCTGCTGGCTTACGGCATGAAGTCCGGGATGGTCACGCCGCAGCGGATCATCGCTCCCTACTATCCGTTGCTGCTGCCGCTGCTGCTCACCGGCGCGGGACAATCGCAAATCATCCGCCGCTGCTGGTGGCGCATGATGGTGGGCGCAGGTTTGGTTCTGGCCCTGGTCGTCCTCGTGCTCTCGCCGGACCGTCCCCTCTGGCCGGCCAAAACCATTTTGTCCGAAGCCTTGGCACGGCATCCCGATCAGCGTTTGCTCGCCCGCGCCCTGAAAGTTTATACCGTTTATTCCGGACGTTCCGATCCGCTCGCCGGCGTCCGTGCGCTGCTGCCGCCGGGCATCAGGGTTGTTGGCTTCATCGGAACCGAGGACGACTGCGACATCTCGCTGTGGCGGCCGTTTGGCGAACGGCGCGTGGAGCATTTTTTTCTGACCGATCCGCCGGAACAAATCCGGCAACACGTTCAATACGTCGTCGTGGGCGGATTCAACTTGAAGGAAAACGACACGACCCTCGACGCCTGGCTGCAATTCTCCGGCGCGGAACTGGTTGCCACCACCAATGCCACCCTGAAAGTCACCGAGGGACTGCAACCCTGGTACGTGGTGTGGTTCAAGCCGTGAACGGATGCACCGGTCATCGCGCCAGACCTGAACCTTGCGTTTGAGAAATTGGTTTGATCCGACTTGCGCCGGCGCACCAGTCATTGATTGAGGCGATGCCGGGGCAACTTTTATCAATTAACACCATCCGGCCGAAATGAGTTAAATCTTGGGCATGAAACCAAAACGATATTCCGCACGGCTGGCCCTTCGAAATTGGAAAGCTGCGGTCCAATTTACTGGCATGATGCAACTCGGTCTGGTGTTGGTGGCGTTTGGTCTGCCAGTGAGCGGTGAATGGCTGGCGGCGGCCCGGCCTCGCGGCACCTGGATATACCGGCATGAAATCGGGGATTGATATTTTGTCCGTTTGGGGTGAAAACCAGTCACCGTTGGGGTAAATCATGAAATACGCTGACATCCAAAAAATTCGCGACGCCGGGCTTATTACCGATGAGCAGAGGCAAAAAATCGTCGAACACTTCCAGCTCAAGGAGGACGGTAGCGGCAAATTCCTCGCCATCGTTTCCATCATCGGTGCCGTGCTTATCGCCGCGGGCATTGCGCTGCTGATTGCCGCACATTGGAACGAGATTCCGCGCGGCGTGAAAATCGCCACCGGACTATTGCTCATGCTCGGCTTCCACGCGGGCGGCTGGTGGCTGCGCGAGGTGCATGGAGAATACCGGAAGACCGGCGAGGCGCTTCACTGGATCGGCTCGTGCCTGTTCCTCGCCAACATTGCGCTCGTCGGCCAGATCTACAACATCGTCTCGCGCCCGCCGAACGCGTTCCTGCTCTGGTGGCTTGGCATCGCCGCCTTGCCGTGGCTGCTGCGGTCGAAAGCGCAACACGTCCTGCTCTTGATTGCGTTCGGCATCTGGTTTGGCTTCGAGGTCAACGAACGCGGCGGTCTGATTTATTGCGAGTCGGACCGGCAGGTGTTGCTCTACGCGCTGCTCGGACTGGTTTATCTCGGCGCGGGTTATTGCCTGCGGCGCACGCCGTTTTCTGAATTTGCAGGAGTGACGGAAAAACTCGGGTTGCTCGCCTTCCTCATTTTCGTCTATCCGCTCACATGGAAGAATTTCTTTGGCGGCTGGGAAAATACCGAAATCCGCCAATGGTTTTTCCCCGCGCTCGCCGCATTGGCGCTGTTGCTGCTTGCGGCAGGTTTGAGAAATCTCCGCGCGCTCACCTGGCAATGGCGCTGGACCTGGTTCGCAGTGCTGTTGGGAATGGCGGTTTTCATGGCCACGGTCTGGTTTGGCTGCTGGCAGTTGGACTACGCCGGAGGGTCGCGTTACTTCCTTTGGGGTGAATCGTGGAGCTACCTGGTTGGTTCGCTGGCCCTCTTCGTCTTTTGCCTGATGCAAATTCAAATCGGCATCCAGGAACGTTCCCCGTTCCTCGTGAACCTCGGCGTGACGTTCATCGCGCTGGACATCATCGCGGCCTATTGCGACCTGTTCGGTTCCATGGCGCGGACGGGCGTGATGTTTTTGATTTCAGGCATTTTCCTGATTGTCTTCGGTGTTTATCTCGAAAAGAAACGCCGCACCTTGATGAAACAAATTAAATCGCAAACCACAGGAGCAAAATTATGAAAAATTCGATTACAACCATGAATTCGTTCCGCGCGTCGGCCATCCCGATGTCACTGGTCCTGCTCGCGGTGTGTGTCGCTCGTCTCCCGGTTGGCGCTGAACTGCAAGCCGGCATGGCGCCAGACCGGCAGCGGCGGCTGGAGTTGATGAAGTCCAGGGGACCGGATGCCACGCTGACCATCCTGCCCGTGCGTCTGGCGGGCAAACCGTGGGATCGTGTGACCGAGGTGGTTGGCGTTCTGCTCGAACGGCAGGGATTGAAAAATATTGAGCTTGGGAAAACCCCGTTCACACCCGATGAAACGAATTTGGAAAGTTTGGCCGCCGCCGTTGGTGCGTTTGTGAAGACAAATCCGATCACCACCGGCTACGCGCTTTATGCCGAATACAATGGCAATCATCAAACCGGATTGAATGAACTGCGCGCGGTCGTCGTGGATCAAACCGGCGCGGTCGTCTGGAGGGACCGTCAGACGCCGCAGGACGAAGGGCTCAAGAACATGGGAGAGCGGGATCCGATGACGATGTCCGTGCTGCTCGTCGAGCGGCTTGGTCCGCAACTCGGCCTCAACGAGGCAACCGCCAAGGCGGCCAAACCGGGCAAGCTGGCCGCCATCCTGGATGAGCGGAGCGGCCTGCCTCCGGAGAATGAAAGAACCGCCCTGCCCGAACGCCAGCAAGCGATGAAACAAGCGATGCCCGGCGCGACGCTGCTGGTTTATCCGGCGCGGACCGGTGGCAATGCGGTTGACAAAGCGAGCGCAACCGACCTGGCTAAATTGATCAATAATGCCGGATTGTGCAAGGCAGCAACTGCGAAACAATCCGTGTTGCTAAAAGCTTCTCAGGCGGATCCCAATGAATTGAAGGCCCTGTGGAATCTGGCGCGCGAGTTCCGGGATTTTGTCCGGACCAATCCGCCCGCGGCCGATTACGCGCTTTATGCCGACTACGTTTTCAATCCGCAGAACGCGGAGCGGGGATTCGTGCATTTCGTGGTATGCGACCGCAAGGGCGAGTGGGTGATTGTGGACCTGCAAAACTCGCATCATCCCGATTACCAGAGCATCGGGATCATTTCCCGCGCCCGCTGCGACCAACTGCTCGTCAAACGTTTGGAAGGATACCTGAAATGAAGTTTCCGGCAAAGAAACGGAGCGCGCCATGAAACTCAAACTGCTCATCCTCATCCTCGCGCTGCAAAGCGCGTGGCTGCTCGGCACCGCCGCCGTGCAGGAACACGCGCTGGCCACTGGCAAAGTCATCCTGCTGGAAACCGCGCGGGTTGACCCGCGCGACCTGCTGCGCGGCGATTATCTCATCTTGAACTACAAAATCAGCGACGTGCCGACGAAATTGTTTTCGCCGCCGGTGAAAAAGGATTTGCCGGACGGTACGAAAGTCTTTGTCGCGGTAGCACCAACGACGAACCAGTTTTACGCCGTGGTCAAGGCGAGCACCAACGAGTTTGTGCCGGCAGCGGACGAGGTTTTGTTGAAAGGGAGAAGCGCCTGGCCGCGTTGGAATGCAGCGACCAATTCCATTCACATCGAATACGGACTGGAACGCTTTTACGTGGCCGAGGGTACGGGCAATCCCACCGGCAAACTCACCGCGCAGGCGGTGGTGCCCGCGTCCGGCCGCGGGCGCGTGAAGGAAGTGTTCGTGGACGGCAAACCCTACGCCGAGGCGATGAAGGATATAGCGCGCTGACGGCATCAAACACCGAAAGCAGTTTGCCGGCGCAAACTTTGATTGTTTTTTTCTTCGGCGCAGTGTCTTATGGGGTCCGACCATGAGCTTGAAAATCCAACGCCGCCCGCACCGGTTTTCCTTCGCTGAACCCGGTTCGGTCACGGAGAAATAAAATGCGCATCGTCGAAATTCGCGAAAAGACCGTTTCCATCGCCTCGGCCATCACCAACGCGTACATCGATTTTTCCAAGATGACGTGCTCGGTGGTGGCGTTGATCACTGATGTCGTGCGCGATGGCAAACCGGTGGTGGGTTATGGCTTCAATTCCAACGGACGTTACGGTCAGGGCGCATTGATGCGCGACCGGTTCTTCCCGCGCCTGATGGCCGCCGATCCCAAAACGCTGGTGGACGAAAGCGGCGATAACCTGGATCCGTTCCGCATCTGGACCGCGCTGATGAAAAATGAGAAGCCGGGAGGACACGGCGAACGGTCGGTGGCAGTGGGGGCCATTGACATGGCGGTGTGGGATGCCGTCGCCAAGATTGCGGGCCAGCCGCTCTACCGGTTGCTCGCGGACCGTTATCGCGGCGGCAAGGCGGATGACAAGGTCTGGATCTACGCCGCGGGCGGTTATTATTATCCGGGCAAGGACTTGGCCGCCCTGAAAAATGAGATGAAACGCTATCGCGACCTCGGTTATCAGGTGGTGAAAATGAAAATTGGCGGCGCTCCGCTCGACGAAGACATCCGTCGCATCGAAGCGGTGTTGGAGGTGGTGGGCGACGGAAAATTCCTGGCGGTGGATGCCAATGGCCGTTTTGATCTTGAGACCGCCATTGCCTACGGCGAGGCGATGAAGCCTTACAAACTGTTTTGGTATGAAGAGGCCGGTGATCCGCTCGACTACGCATTGCAGGCGGAACTTTCCAAACAATATCCCCTGCCGATGGCCACGGGTGAAAATCTTTTCTCGCACCAGGACGCCCGCAATTTAATCCGCCACGGCGGCATGAATCCGGAACGCGACTGGTTGCAATTTGACTGTGCGCTGTCCTACGGCCTGGTTGAATACCTGCGCACCCTGGAAGTGCTGAAGCAACATGGCTGGTCCACGCGGCGGGTCGTGCCTCACGGCGGTCATCAGATGTCGCTCAACATCGCCGCCGGCCTGTACCTGGGCGGCAACGAATCGTATCCGGGCGTCTTCCAGCCGTTCGGCGGTTTCGCCGATGGCATCGCGGTCGAGAATGGTTATGTGGGTTTGCCGGATGTCCCCGGCGCCGGTTTTGAAACCAAGGCCGAACTTTTCAAGGTGATGAAATCGGTCAGTGATTGAACACCGAAACCGACATGGATGTTGCCAAGAGCAAAAAAACAAGTCTGCTGGGCCAGCTTTACTTTCAAGTGCTCCTCGGCTTCGTGCTGGGCATCGTCGTCGGCTATTGCTGGCCCGGCTTCGGCGAATTGCTCAAGCCGCTCGGCGACGGTTTCATCAAGCTCATCAAGATGCTGCTCGCGCCAATCATTTTCGGCACGGTTGTCGTCGGAATTGCAAGGATGGGAAACCTGAAAGAGGTGGGCCGGGTCGGCATCAAGGCGCTGGTCTATTTCGAAATCGTTTCGACGCTGGCGCTGGCCATCGGGCTGGTGGTGGTGAACGTCATGCAACCGGGGGCCGGAATGAACATTGATGCCTCCACGCTGGATGCCAAGTCACTCACCACCTACACCACGGCTGTCAAACAGCAGGACGCGGTCGGCTTTTTCATGAACATCATTCCCTCCAGCTTCGCGGATGCTTTTGTGCAAGGCAACATGCTGCAAATCATTCTGGTTTCAGTTTTGTTCGGGCTGGCCTTGGCGCAGCTTCCCGACCGGGGAAAAGTGATTGTGGAAGTGATTGACTCCGTCCTGCACGGCTTGTTCGGCATCGTGCGTTTTGTCATGCATCTGGCCCCGCTGGCCGCGTTCGGAGCCATGGCCTTCACCATCGGGAAATATGGCCTCGGCACCTTGGGCCCCTTCGGCAAGCTGATTTGCGGCGTCTATCTCACGAGTGCAATCTTTATCTTCCTGGTCCTCGGCATCATCGCCTGGATGAACCACTTCTCGCTCTGGAAATATCTCAGGTTCTTCAAGGACGAAATCCTGATCACCTTTGCCACGGCTTCGTCGGAAGCCGTGCTGCCGCGGATGATGGCCAAACTGGAGCAACTGGGGTGCGCCAAACCGGTCGTGGGACTGGTCCTGCCCGCCGGCTACACCTTCAACGCCGACGGTTCGTCCATATACCTGACAATGGGCGCCATCTTTGTCGCTCAGGCCACCAACACGCCGTTGACGTTGGGCGAACAGTTGGGCGTTCTGGCCGTCTGCCTGTTTACGTCCAAGGGGTCGGCGGGAGTGGCTGGCGCCGGATTTATTGCCCTCGCCGCCACGCTCGCTTCGATGGGCAAAATACCTGTTGCCGGCCTGGTGTTGCTCGTCGGGATTGACCGTTTCGTCAATGCCGCCCGGGCGGTGACCAATCTGATTGGCAACGGCCTTGCCACCATCGTCGTAGCCCGATGGGAAAAAGCCTTTGATGAAAAACGGGCCGGAGCGCTGCTCGACGGCACGGCCAATGAATCGCCAATGGAACTTTGAACCTGAAGTGAGGAGATTGTGTCCCATGCAGAGTTGACATCATTGCCGCCACCTATTATTAACTTCATGGTTTGAAATCATTGCCATGAAACTCACCCGTTGCAATTTCCTCCGCGCCACCGCCGTTGCCAGCGTCGGCGCCGCGGCTGCTCCGCTGCTCGCCCAAACAACCAATCCGCCGGCCGGTTCCCGGTCGGTTACCGACGAGGTCCTGGAGCGCACCGCCGCCAAACCGGTCCTCCAGTCCAAAGGGCTCAAGGACCCCGGTCATCATCGAGTCCGTTGAACTGCTCCGCAAAGGCAAAGACCATTTCGTGCGGGTCCGGTCCAAGGACGGCGCGGAGGGCATCTCGGTGGATGACAGCCGGATAGAACTGTTTCATCCGGTTCTCAATCAACAGGTGGGGCCCTATTTCATCGGCAAGGCAGCGCGCGACATGGAGGAGAACCTCTTTGGCGTGTACCGTTATCAAAGCAACTACGAGATGCAGGGCCTGGCTTTCTGGTGTCCGATGGCGCTAGTGGAATTTGCCATTCTCAACTTGCTGGGCCGGATGAGCAACCAGTCTCCGGGCGAAATGCTCGGGGGCATCGTCCGCACCAACGTTCCGTTTTACGTTGCCAACCGTCGGCGCGATACCACGCCGGAACAGGAGATAGAACATCTGAGAGGCCTGATTGAAAAGACCGGCGCCAAAGCCATCAAATACCGCGTCGGCGGATGCATGAGCCGTAATCAGGACGCCATGCCAAGTCGCACGGATAAATTGAATCTCCTCTCCCGAAAGGCGTTTGGCGATAAAATGGTCATTCATGCCGATGCCAACAGTTCCTACGATCCGCCTGAAGCCATCCGGGTGGGCCGGATGTTGGAGGATATCAAGACCATTTACTACGAAGAACCCTGTCCTTTCGATAATTTCGATGCAACCGGGAAAGTCACCGACACCCTTTTGATTCCCGTCGCCTTCGGCGAACAGGAATCCAGCCCGTGACGTTTTCAATGGTGCATCCGCAACCCCGTCGTGGATATCGTTCAGACGACCCAATATACTATAGGCTGTAAGTGCCTGTCTCATTCCGCTGGGTAGCGCAAGACAAACAGGCCGACCCGGTCTCACCGTGGCCGAGTGTCGGGCTTGATCCAAAGGAAAGGTTGAGGGTCAGCACCCGTCCAGGAGACGGGGACTATTCTGGCTCCGGATACATCGGGCTGACGGGGCTGGTTGGCTGGAGGCGGGTTGGTTGGCAAAGTTTGCAAAAACTCACGATTACAGGAGGGGAGAACAAGCACGATGGGATTGAGGGCCATCAAAACAATGTGGCCGTTGCGCTCCGATCTTGCGATCGAGCGCAACGCATTTCGTATTCCGCTTGCGGACGGAACTTAAGACGGATCAAATCCATGTTGCGATTTGTCACACTACGACAGGTGAATTGATCATCTCATGGACGTTGTAACGTTCCAGTGCAATGCGCACCAGACGAACGTTCATTTCCGTCAAGTTGTCGTCCCCAAAGATGATTCGCACCACTGCGACGACGACCTTTTCGAATGTTTCGTCTTGTTCGTTGTTCATAATTCTGTTTCGATTTCTGCTGCCGGACAGTTTACTAACATTCAGCGTGCCAGTTTCACCGAGGCTGGGGGCAACGCTGGGGGGTGGCATGGCTTTTGAGATATTGGCTGCTCGTGGTTTGACTGCAGATGCCATGCTTGGCATGGCCACCGGTGGCGCCATGCTTAGAGCAGGCATGGCTGGCGTGTTGTTTCCCCTGCCGTTCTTGGACAGATTGATTGGAACCGGGGCCGCGGATTTGAGCACTGGCGGCGCGGGTTTGGGCACAACTTCCGGGGCAGTGGCCGGCCGGGGTTGAGCTCTGGGCAATGGCACATCGGACGAATCGCCGTTCTTCGCCCTGCCACTCATACTGCCGTTTGTTTGCTGGCTGGCTGGAGTGAGAACCGGAGATTTGGGCGCGATTTCCGGGGCCTTGGCTGGTTGTGGCTTGACTTCTGGCTTGGTTTCCAATTGGGGCGCGCCAGCGTGTTGCACCTGGGCCTTGAATAGGTGAATGGTCACTTTGAGTGCCAGCTCCAATGGATCAACCGGTTTGGTGATGAAATAGTTGCCGCCACTGAGCACCCCCTGCGTACGGTTCCCAAAATTACTGTGGGCAGTGACGAAAATGACGGGAGTTGTCTTATAATGAGGCAAAGCGCGCAATTTCTCACACACTTCAAAGCCGGTCAGCTTTGGCATGTCAATGTCCAGCAACACCAAGTCGTAACGGTTGTTCTGCAACAGTTTCAGGCCTTCCAAAGGGTCTTCGACGCTTACGATGTCGAGGTTTGCACGTTTCAACGTGTTGACAATCACGTGGTTACAAACGGTATCATCGTCCACTGCCAGCACTTTGGCTCTTGGTGCCGATTCGGTAGAACCGGCTTCGTCGCTTTTCAACAAGAGTCCCAAGCAATCTGCCGCCTCAGCCAGAGTTTGCAGGATGGAAGGGGTAACTCGTGCAGGCTTGGATGCGATTTTGGAGAGCAACATGTCGAACGCCTTCGTCAGCAGTGCGATGCGGCCGCAACCAGCTTTGCTGGCATTGGCGCTCAGGGCATGAACGCTTTCAGCGAGCGGCTCCAGCTTGGCTGTAGAAGTAGGTGCCTTAATATATGCAAGGCAATGCTCGCGGACCTTTGCAATGTCAGTTGGCGCGTCTTTTAAAAACTCCGTCCGCCCTTTGGTGGGCATGGTTTCGTCGGCGGGCGCTTCGGGCGCGTCATCGTTTGGCTCGCCAGACGTGCTGTCGTTGGCCATGTGTAATTTGATTGCGGGTGCGTAATCAGTTCGAACAGCATTGGCGGCACTGGTCGCGTCGGCGGGTGCGGCAACCAACATTTCCTGGATGGTTTGAACCAGTATGGAAGGCGTGCAATCGGTTTTGCGCAGTTGCCTGGTTATCGCGTCCTCAGCAAAATCTGTAATTTGAGCGTTAGAAAATATAATAATTGGAACGACTTTCAGCCGAGGGTCGGCGCGGATGAATTTTAGCACATCCGCGCCGTCAAACTTGGGCAACATCAGGTCGAGCACGACCAGATCAGGCGTGGCCTGAGAAAGAGCCTTGAGGGCCTCCAATCCATCCTGCGCCGACTCAATGCGAAATCCCTCCCGCTGGAGCAGATTCCGATACGTCGTCAGCACAACGGCGTCGTCCTCGACAAAAAGGATTGTTCTATTGACTTTCATGGCTCTTAACCCATTTAAGGGGCACAAATCACCAGCAATGTACGGGTACAATTCAGGCCACCGGCACCCTTACCAAACTCAAAAAAACAGCACCGTTCATGCCAAAAAATTGACAAAACTGCACCTTACTCTGCCTTAAAGAACAACTTGCATGACTCATCAAGCTCAAGCGGTACATTCCCCCAAAATTCCGCAATATTCGACTGGCCGGAGAAATGTTTCAAAAAAACCGGGAAGTCCCCGCGTATTTGCTCCCTCTGCGGTTAAATGCCGGAGCCGGGTGCCGATTACTGGTCGTTCCTTCTGTCTCATCGCTGCAAACGATGCCCGGCAAAAGTTTTTCAATTCACAGTTCGGTCCGCAAATGGTTAGCTTTGCGCCGTGACTGAACCCAAACACGACAGCCGGCAATCCGAATCAAGCCTGCGCGGTTTCTGGAGTCTCATCGTCACGCAATTCCAGGGCGCGTTCAGCGACAACGTCCTGAAGTGGCTGGTTGTGTTCATGATCCTCGGCATGAACGTGTCCTCCGCCGAGTTGCATCGCGTCGGCGAACTCGTCACCGCCCTGTTTTCACTGCCGTTCATTTTGTTTTCGATGGCGGGCGGCTTTTTTGCCGACCGTTTCAGCAAGCGGACCATCAGCGTGAGCGTGAAAATATTTGAAATGGGTGTGATGCTTCTCGCGCTCGCGGGCTTCTGGTTGAACCAGATTCCGGTGCTGTTGGGCTGCATATTTTTGATGGGCGTCCACAGTTCGTTCTTCGGTCCCTCCAAATACGGCCTCCTGCCGGAACTGCTGCCGGAGCGGAAATTATCATGGGGCAACGGCCTGATCGAACTGGGCACGTTCATGGCCATCATCCTCGGCACCGTCGCCGCGGCGCGGATGTCGAAACATTTTCACGGACACCAGACCTGGTCGGGAATCATTTTGATTGCGCTTGCGGTCGTTGGTTTCATCACGAGCCTCGGCATCACTCGCGTGCCCGCCGCCGATCCCGGACGGAAATTCCGCGCGAATTTTCTGGATGATTTGTTCGCGCAACTTCGGCTGGTTCGCCGCGACCGGGCGCTCACCCTCGCCTTTCTTGGCAATACGTATTTCTTCTTCCTGGGCCAGTTGCTCCAGTTGAATGTGTTCTTTTATGGCGCGCAAATCCTGCACCTGGACGAAATCGGCATTGGCCAGTTGAGCATTGCCCTCGCGCTCGGCATCGGCCTGGGCAGCGTGGCCGCCGGTTATCTTTCCGGCGGGAAAATCGAATACGGCCTCGTGCCGCTCGGCGCCTTTGGCATGTCGCTGGTTTCCGCATGGCTGTCCGTGCCGGGTTTGTCCGTGAACGCCGCGCTCGTCCGGCTGTCATTGCTCGGGTTCACCGGCGGCTTTTTCATCGTGCCGGTCGCGGCGTTGTTGCAACACCGGCCCGACCCGGCGAAGAAAGGCGAGGTGCTGGCTGCCGCGAACCTGCTTTCGTTCGTGGGCATTTTTGCCGCGTCCGGCGCGTATTATTTGCTGGCGGACGTGGCCGGCTTGTCGCCGTGCCGGATTTTTTTCTTTGGCGGCGTGTTGACGCTGGCGGGGGCCATCTACGTCTTGTTTTTGCTGCCGGACGCGCTGCTGCGGTTTTTGCTGTGGGGTGCGACCCATTCCCTTTACCGGATCCGGATTGATGGACGCGATCACATCCCGGCCAAAGGCGGCGCGCTGTTCGTCTGCAACCACGTTTCGTATGTGGACGCCCTGCTGCTGCTCGCGTCCACGGACCGGCAGGTGCGGTTCATGATGTACCAGGGGCATTACGGATTGCCCCACGTCAAACCGTTCGCGCGCATCCTCGGCGTCATTCCCATCTCCTCCGAACAGCGCCCGCGCGAAATGATCAAGGCGCTGCAGACAGCCAGCGATGCCATTCGCGCCGGCGACGTGGTTTGCATTTTTGCCGAGGGACAGATCACACGGACCGGCCATCTGCTGCCGTTCCGGCGCGGCTTCGCCCGCATCATGAAGGATGTTGAGGCGCCGATCATCCCGGTTGGCCTCGACGGCGTGTGGGGCAGCATCTTCAGTTTCCAAAAAGGCCGGTTCCTCTGGAAACTGCCGCGGCGGCTGCCGTATCCGGTCACCATCAACTACGGCCAGCCGTTGCCGCACACGGCCACGCCGTTCGAGGTGCGTTCCGCCGTCCAGGAACTCATCGTCGAGGCTTGGAAACATCGCTCGGCGCGAATGCGTCCGCTGCCCGTTGCCTTCGTGCATGCCGCGCGCAAGCATCCCCTGCGCTTTGCCATGGCCGACGCGCAGCATGCCCGGGTGACCTTCGGTTCAGCGCTGGTGCGCGCCGTCTTTCTCGCGCGGCGGCTGCGGAAAATCTGGACGGGCCAGAAGATGGTCGGGCTGCTGCTGCCGCCGTCGGTGCCGGGCGCGCTGGTCAATCACGCGGCGCTGCTCCTGGGCAAGGTGCCGGTGAACCTCAATTATACCGTGTCCGGAGAAACCCTCGCCTCGTGCATCCGGCAGTGCGACATCAAAACCGTCGTCACGTCGAAGTTGTTTTTGGAAAAGGTGAAGTTCACGGTGCCGTGCGAGACGGTGATGCTGGAGGAGGTGGCAACAACGCCCCGTTTGGGCGAAAAGCTGGCCGCCGCCCTCATCGCTTGGCTGATTCCGGATCGTTGGTTGCAGCGGGTCTTGGGCGCGGAGAAAAAAACCGGTCTGGACGATCTGGCCACCGTGATCTTTTCCAGCGGCAGCACGGGCGATCCCAAGGGCGTGATGTTGAGCCACTACAACGTGGGGTCGAACATCGAACAATTGGAACAAGTTTTTGGGTTGAGCCGCCACGATTGCGTGCTGGGCGTGCTGCCGTTCTTTCATTCGTTCGGATTCATGGGCACGCTCTGTCTGCCGGCGGTGCTGGGCCTTGGCGCGGTTTATCACCCGAATCCGCTCGACGCCAGAACCATCGGGCCGCTGGTGTGCGGCTACCGGGTCACGTTCCTGCTGGCGACGCCGACGTTCCTGCAACTTTATCTGCGCGGGTGTGCGGCGGAGGATTTTGGCGGCCTGCGCGTGGTGATGACGGGCGCGGAAAAATTGCCGGACCGGCTGGCCACGGCCTTCGAGGAACAATTCGGCATCCGTCCGCTCGAAGGCTACGGCTGCACCGAATGCGCGCCGGCGGTGGCGGTGAACACTTTGGACTTCCGCTCCGCCGGTTTCCGCCAGGTTGGAGCCAAGCGCGGCAAAATCGGCCACCCGCTGCCCGGCGTCTCCGTGCGCATCGTTGACCCGGAAACCCAGGCGCCGCTGGCTGCCAGCCAGCCCGGCCTGTTGCTCGTACGCGGGCCGAACGTCATGCGGGGCTACCTCGGCCGCCCGGAAAAAACCGCCGAAGTTTTGCGCGATGGCTGGTACAACACCGGCGACGTGGCGGCGATTGACGAAGACGGCTTTCTGCAAATCACAGACCGGTTGAGCCGGTTCAGCAAAATCGGCGGCGAGATGGTGCCGCACATCAAGGTGGAGGAAAAACTGCACGAACTGGCCGGAGTGACGGAGCAGACGTTTGTCGTCACCGGCGTGCCGGACGAGAAAAAAGGGGAGCGCCTGGTGGTGCTGCACAAGCTGACGGACGGACAATTGCCGGCCTGCCTCGAAAAGCTTTCTCAGTGCGACCTGCCGAATTTGTGGAAGCCGCGCGCCGACCAGTTTTTCCGCGTGGACGCCTTTCCCCAACTCGGCACCGGCAAACTGGACTTGCGCTCGGTGCGCGAGCTGGCGCTGAAGTCCTCGACTGAGACCTGAGCAACCACCATGCAGAACATCGTCATTGATAAGCCCTATCACTTCATCCCGCCGCACCGCGGCCGGTTTTGGTACGCGTTTTTCGGGCCTTGGCTGCCGCGCTATTTGAGCCGGAACCACGGCATCGAATCGTTTGAATACCGCGGCACGGAACACCTGCGGCGCTCGCTCGACGCGGGGCACGGCATTCTCCTCACCTCGAACCATTGCCGGCCCAGCGACCCAATGACGCTCGGAATGTTGTCGCTCAACGTGCGGCAGCCGTTCTTTACCATGGCGAGCTGGCACCTGTTCCGGCAGAGCCGCTTTCAAACCTGGGTGCTCCCGCGCATCGGTGCCTTCAGCGTTTACCGTGAAGGCCTGGACCGCGAAGCCTTGAAGACCGCCATCGGGATTCTCAACGAAGCTGAACGTCCGCTGGTGCTCTTTCCCGAGGGCGTCGTCTCCCGTACGAACGACCGGCTGAATAACCTGATGGAAGGCACGGCTTTCATCGCCCACACCGCCGCCAAACAACGCGCCGCCGCCACGTCGCCGGGACAGGTGGTCGTCCATCCCATCATCATCCGCTATCTTTTCCGCGGCGACCTCGAAGCCGCGCTCACGCCGGTGCTGGAGGAAATCGAAGCGCGTTTTTCGTGGCGTCCGACGCCCGGCTGCCGGCTGCGCGAACGGATCAGCCGGCTCGGCGAAGCGCTGCTCAACCTCAAGGAACTGGAATACTTCGGCCGGCCGCAGACCGGTGAAGAGCCGGAGCGCCTCGTGCGCCTGATCAACTTCCTGCTCCAGCCGCTGGAAAAGGAGTGGCTCAAAGGCGAAGCGGACGGCGACGTGGTGGCGCGGGTGAAAAAACTGCGCATGGCCATCCTGCCCGAATTGATCAGCGGCGAAATTAACGAGGCCGAACGCGCCCGCCGCTGGCGCCAGTTGGCCGATCTCTACCTCGCCCAGCAGCTCTCCTGTTATCCGCCGGATTACATCCGCTCACGACCCACGCCCGAGCGGCTGCTGGAAACCGTCGAGCGCTTTGAAGAAGACCTGACTGACCGCACGCGCATCCACCGGCCGCTCCACGCCATCATCGAGGTCGGCGAGGCGCTGCCCGTCAGCCCGGGGCGCGAGCGCGGCGGCGGCCCGGACCCGTTGATGGAAACAATCCGCCGGCAAATGGAGGCGATGCTCGAACGGAGCGGAAGGGAAACGGCGCCCCTCGCGGAGAATTCACCATGAACAATCCGAATCCGGAGGTTCACCCGACACCAGCCGCCGCTCCGTCGCCGTGGTGGTTTCGCTTCATTTTGGTCGTTCTGGGACTGGCGGCCTGGTTCTGGACCCAATCCCTCATCGGCCAGCGGGCGCTTTCCGGGCAGGTCATCGGCGATGAGCTGCATATCCTGACCGCGCCGGCGCACCAGTATCTGCTCGACCATCCGCACGCGGCGAACGGCCTGCTCATCGCCAGCTCGGCCGGCATAGACCTGTTCGCGATCTTTCTGCTTGGCCGCGCCATCTTCGGGCCGACCTTCCGTCCGTTCGTCGGATTGCTGATGCTCTTCGCCCTGCGGCAGATTTGCCAGGCCCTCTGCGCCCTGCCGCCGCCGGAAGGAATGATCTGGCGCAATCCCGGCTTCCCGTCGCTCGTGGTGACCTATGGCGTGGCCAACGACCTCTTCTTTTCCGGGCACACGGCCATCGCCGTGTTCGGCGCCATTGAACTGGCGCGCCTGGGCCGGCGGTGGCTCGGGGTTCTCGGCTTTGGCGTCGCCCTGTTCGAGGTGGCGACGGTCCTGACGCTGCGCGCGCACTACACGATGGACGTGTTCACCGGCGCCGTCACCGCCTTGCTGGTCGCCGTTGTCGCCGCGAAAATCTCCCCGTGGTGCGACTGTGCCCTGGCCGGGCTGATGGGACGAAAACGGGGTGGGGCGGACACTGCCGGTTGAAGTTTATAACGGCAGAAACTCCGGGCGGAATTCTGTTTCATCACAATGCAGAATGGCCACGCTGCGTTCCACGCCAAACTTCGGTTTGCCCGCGTAGCCGGGATTCAAATACAGCACGCCGCCAATCGTTTCGCAAAAGGCCTTGTGGGTGTGGCCGAACACGACGGCGTCCGGCCGCTCGCGCGCAATCTGGAGCTGGATATTTTCCTTCAGCGTGTGCGGGTTCACGATGTGATGAACGAAAAATTTGCGTTGGGCGAGCGCAACCACCTCGGTGATCCGGTGGGTTGGCGAACTGTCCGTGTTGCCGAGCACGGCCGTGACCGGGGCAATCGCTTCCAGTTCGGCAATGATGGAATCGCCGCCGATGTCGCCCGCGTGCAGGATGTGACTTACGCCGGTGAAAATTTCAGGGACTTTCGGGTCGAGAAAACCGTGCGTGTCGGAAATGAGGCCAATCTTCATAAAAAAGTGACGGGTGGCGGGTGGCGTGTGACAGGGTAAAATTAAGTTGTTCGATCGCAGGTCATGTCACTCGTCACATGTCACGCGTCACGCTTTTGCCTCCTCCGGTTCGGCTTCCGGCTCCTCGTCGCGCGCCCCGGCGGTTTTTTCCGCGGGCGACTCGGCGGGGGCCGTTAATTTGGCCGCGCCGGCAAACAGCGCGGTGAACAGCCCGCCGCTCCCCAGCGTGTTGCGGAACAGTTCCCAGGTCGTGGGATGGACATCCAGCCGTCCGGTGGTCAGCGCCTGGATCCAGCCCAGGAGCGTTTTGGGGTAGGCCGGGTCCTGCAGCCAGGACAGCGTGTTGGTGGCGAGATAAAAAATCACCGCGCCGGCCAGACCGGCCAGCAGCAAACTGAAAAATCGCGCGCGTTTGCCGCACCGCCGTCCGAACCAGATCAACGCCGCATACACGGCGTAATTCAGCAGCAGGTAGCCGCCCACCGGCCGGGTGTGATAATAAAACACGTTGAGCGCAACATCGGTGGCCAGCATCGTCCCCAGCGGCAGCCACCACGCCGTCGCGCCCGCAAAATAGACGCCCGCGCAGAACGCCAGCGCCGTCGCCGCGCTGAAGTTCGGCGGGAACAATCCCGGCCAGCGGCTCAACGCGAAGAGCGCCAGAAACAAAAACGGCAGCCAGCGATTCCACTTTTCTTTCACCAGACGGAAGAATAATTCACGGCGCGGCCGGGACAAGCTTTTCGAGGGATTCGTGATACGGCTGGTGTTTGAAATACAACGCCAGCAGTTCCTGATTTCTCTTCAGCAAGTCCTGGTTGCCGGACTCCGATGCCATCATGCAGGCCTTCTCCGCCGTCGCCATCGCGTCGTCGAACCGGCCGGCTTCGGCATAAGCCGCTGCCAAAGTGCCCACCATGGGCGTCACGCCGTAATGCGTCAGGGCACAGGCGCGCTCGGCATACCCGACGGCCTGGGCGCCATCCCGGACACGCGCGTCCGGACAGGCGGCCAGCAGCCAGGCCAGATTGTTGAGCAACTCAGGCAAATCCGGGTGGCTCTGCAAAGCGAGGCGATAACGGGCGGCGGCTCCGGCGAAATCTCCCTGCCGGCACAAATCATTTGCCGTCCGGGTCTGTGCTTCCGAGAAGGCCAGATCAATCTGGGGGCCGGCTTGCGAACGGAGAATTTGAAACAAACTGGTGAAATCATCCGTCCAGAGCGGGATATTCACCGAATTGGTCTCCGGCGGCCGGCCGGCCAGACGAATGTCCGGAGAATTGATGATTTGTCCGTTGTGCGACAACAGCAGCCAAACGGAACGCAAAATCCATGGTTTGTCCAGGGGCGGATCATAATCAATGGTGGCCACCCCAAGGTTGAAGTGACGGGCGAGACTGACGACCACCGGTTCGAGATTCATGTTCTTGTTGGAGACGTGTACGGCAATGATCCCGTTGGTCTTCAAGTGCCTTTCATAGATCATGAAGGCTTCAGTGGTCAACAAATGCACGGGAATGGCATCGCTGCTGAAAGCGTCCAGCGCCAGCAGATCGAAATTTTGCGGCGGTTCCCTTTCCAGCGAAAGCCGGGCGTCACCCAGGGTCACCTCCACCTTCCCCGCACAGTGCGTGAGATACGTGAACCGCGAACCGGCCAGCCGCTCCACGTCCGGATTGATTTCATAAAAGTGGATGTAATCCCCGGTTTGAGCATAGGTGGCCAATGTGCCGGTGCCGAGGCCGACCACCCCGATGCGCCGGCGGCCGGCCGGCAACGCCCGCAGAGCCAGGCCAACGCCGCTTCTCTCGGTGTAATAAGTCGTCGGCCACACGGCGCGCGCCGGGTCAACAAATTGCAGCCCGTGCATCGTTCGCCCGTGCATCATCTGAAAGTGGTGCAACCGGGGATCGTTCTTGTGGCGCTCGTACACCGTGAGCACGCCGTAGAAATTGCGCGAACGGTAAACCATTTCGTTGCCCAGCCCGCGGGCCTGCCACGCCAGGGCAATGCCCAGCGCGACCAGGCTCACCGACAGCCCGGCGCATACCGGGAAGCGCCACCGGTGAAAACGGGCCGGGTTCCAGTCGCGCACGCAGACGATCAGTAACAGCAGGCCGCAGCCCAAAAGCCCCCATTGCAATTCGAAGTAGCCGGTGAAAATCAGTGGCGCGATGATCGCCACCAACAGTCCGCCCAGCGCGCCGCCGGCGGCAATCATCAAGTAAAATCCGGTCAGATGGCGCGGGTCGGGCCTGAGCCGGTAGAGTTCGCCATGACAGACCATGCAGCAGACGAAAAGCCCCGCGGAATAAATGCTCAATTGCCGTTGAATGGAAACCGCCGGTCCCTGGAACAGCGCCCAGCAAATGCCGCCCCAGGCCGCCATGAGCGCAAGCATGAACGGCAGGCGCACATACCAGCGCGGATTGTCGAAGCAGATGATGAAGCTCAACAGGTACAGAGCCAGCGGCAATACCCAGAGGAATGGAATCACCGCCACTTCCTGGCACATCTTGTTTGTCGTCGCCAGCAGAAGCACGGAGGCGCAGGCGGGCAGCAGCAGCCACAAAAGGCGGTCGAGGGCCGAAGGTCGAGGGGCGAGGATTGCGGACTCTCCGCTCTGGCCGCTTGTCACGCGCCACCCGTCACTCCCGGCCTTCCACAGTTTCAGGGCGCAGAGGCCGCAGACGACGGCATACAGGATCAGTCCCCAGCCCCACAACCGCGCCTGCGTCGCGCGCGTGAAATGCGTCTCGAAATAAATCGGAAAGCTGACCAGCGCCAGCAGCGAGCCGATATTCGAGAGCGCGTAAAGCCGGAAAGGGGAAACGCCGGGATGCGTGCGGCTGAACCAGTGTTGCATCAGGGGGCCGGTGGCCGAGAGGACGAAATACGGCAGGCCCAGGCACACCAGCAGCAGACCGAGGATTTGCAGGGTCGGGTTTCCGCCCCCGCCCGGCTTCCACGAATCGGCCGGCGTAATGGGCAGCAGCGCCAGCGCTGCCGCCAGCAGGGCCAGGTGCAAAATCACTTGGCGGCGCGGCTTCAGCCAGCGGGAGGTGAAATGCGCGTAGGCGTAGCCGCCCAGCAGCAGCATCTGGAAAAACAACAGGCAGGTCGTCCAGACCCCGGGCGCGCCGCCAAACCACGGCAGGATATATTTGCCGATTAAAGGCTGAACTTGGAAGAGCAGAAACGCCCCGGTAAAAATTGTCAGCGCATAAACCAGCATGGCGCGCATGTTGCCGGTGGCCGGTTTTCATCGCCAGCCCAAACTCCCGCGGGCTTCACCGGTTTGAACCTGAACTCCGAAGTTGAATTTTGAAACGCGCAAGGAGCGCGGCGTTTACGCCGCTTCAATGCCCACCCCACCCGTGATTCACACGCGCCCAAAACCGTTCGGACGGTGAAGCGGCGTGAACGCCGCGCTCCTATGAGATGACTTTGACTGTCCGCCTTTTCTATTTCGGAATTCGGTTTGAAACTTGCGGGAGGCAATGACCTTCACGGGTTTGTCGTCTCGTGATACGGTTGGTGCTTGCGGTACCGCTCCAGCAGTTCCTCGTTCTTTTTCAACAAGCCTTGATCGCCCGCCGCCGCCGCCAGGGCACAGGCCTTCTGCGCCGTCGCCATCGCCTCGTCAAACCGCCCCGCCTCGGCGTAGGCCGCCGCCAGGGTGCCCACAATGGGCGTCACGCTGTAATGCGTCAGTTCGCAGGCGCGTTCGGCGTATTTGACGGCCTGGGTGCCGTCGCGGACAGATGCATCCGGACAGGTGGCCAGCAGCCAGGCCAGATTGTTCAGGACCTCCGGGGCGTCGGGCTTGAGGCGCAGGGCTTCGAGATAATGCCCGGCGGCGTTTTGGAATTTTCCCTGTTTTGCCTGCATGACGGCAATCTGGGCGTGGACTTCCGGTGTCAGTTGATCCGTCAAGCCGTTGTTCAGATTGGTGCGGTTTTGTTCGTTCTCGATCTGTAGGGCGGCAAACGCCAGGGCGCTGCGGACGATCGCGTTATCCGGTTTGAGTTGCAGGGCGGCGGTGTATTCCGCCTCGGCTTCCGCGTATTTTCCCTGGGCGGCCAGGGTGTCCCCGGTAATATTCGCGCGCCTCGGCATTGTCGGGATGCCGTTGCAAGATTCCGTCCAACAGGGCCGCGGCTTCGTCGTACTTTTTCTGTAGGAACAGGACGCGCCCGAGTTTGGACCGGGCGTCGGTCAGGTTTGGGGAAATGTGGAGGGCGGACTGATAGCTTTTGGCGGCGGCCGCCCAGTCTCCGGCCTCACCGTATGAATTACCGAGAAGATAATAGCCTTCAAAATTGTTTTCCCTGGTCACCGCCAACGCGTGGGTGAAGAGCGTGATGCCGTCCCGCCAGTAACGCAGTTGATATTGCGTGTCCAGCAGACAGGCCAGCACCAGTGCCGTGGCGCCCGCCGCCATGGCCGCCCGCCAAAACCGGGAAACCGAGGCCACGCCCGCCATGCCCCAGGCCACCGCGATGAACAAACCGACGGACGGCAGATAGGTATAGCGGTTGGCGATGGTTTGCATGCCCACCTGCACCAGGCCGATGACCGGCGCCAGCATCACCACAAACCAGAACCAGCCCGCCAACAGGTAGGATTGCGAACGCCCCCGCCGCAGGCAAAAAACCGACAATAAAACCGGCAACAGAGCGGAGCAGATGAATTCCCACAGGTGGATCGGCGTATAGGGATAAAAAATGGCCAGGTTGGCCGGCCAGAACATTTTCCCGAGATAATCCGTGTAAAACACCAGTGCGTTGGCAATCCGCCAATACCAGGGCAGTTGATTCGCCGACACAACGTATTCGGCCGCCTGTTGGACCCAGAAAGTCACGAGGCAGGAGGCCAGGCTCAACGCCACGAACGGCGCCTTTTCCCAAAGCAACCGTCGGAGGACCGGAAGTTGAACGGCGTTCTTCCAATCCGCACTCCGCACTCCGCACTCCGCAATCCGCCCGAGCGGCCAGAAATCCAGCAGCAGCAAAATCACCGGCAGCGTCACCAGCATCGGCTTGCTCATCAGCCCCAGCGCGAAAAACAACAACGCCAGGGCGTAGTAAAGTGACGGGTGACGGGTGACGGGTGACGGGGTGGAGTCCGTTCTTGTCACCTGCCACTTGTCACCTGTCACATATCGTGTGTAAGCGAGGAGCGTCAGCAGGAAGAAAAACGCGCTCAACACGTCCTTGCGTTCCGAAATCCAGGCCACCGACTGGACGTGGGTTGGGTGCAGCGCAAACAGCGCCGCCACAAACGCGCTGCGCCATACGGCGGCCGTCATCTGCCGCAACACGATGAAGAGCAGCAATGTGTTGGCGAGGTGAAATCCCAGGTTGACCCAGTGCGGACCGCCGGCCTTCAATCCGAATAATTGGCAGTCCAGCATGTGCGACAGCCACGTGACCGGATGCCAGTTGCCAACCGCTGTGGCGGTGAATGCCCATCGGACGCCTTCGGCGGTCATGCCCGCTTGGACGATTGGATTTTCTTTCACGTAGTAAGGGTCATCGTAAATGATAAAACCCAGGCGTCCCACCGGCCAGAAGCCGATAAGCGTAATGACCAGCAACGCAATACAAATCAGACTCTCGCGGCGCATCTGGTTTTACTGCTTTGAATTCATTCCAATTGCAAGATTGTTCATGGTGCGGCGGGAACGGGAGTTTCCATCGCCTCATGGTACGGCTGGTGTTTGCGGTACAGCTCCAGCAGTTCCTGGTTTCGCTTCAACAGATTCTGGTCGCCGGATTCGGACGCCAGGGCGCAGGCTTTTTCCGCCGTCGCCATTGCCTCGTCAAACCGCCCCGCCCCGGCGTAGGCGGCGGCGAGGGTGCTGATGTAGTCGGGAGTGCTGTAGAGCGTCAGTTCGCAGGCGCGCTCGGCTAATGGAACGGCGTCAGCGGGATTTTTTATATCAGCTTGTTCGCTGGTGGTCAGCAGCCAGGCGAGATTGTTGAGCGCTTCGGGGAAACCGGGTCTGATCCGCAGCGCTGCGCGGTAATGCTGAACCGCTTCAACCGCCTGGGATTGATCATTAAGAATCTCCGCCATGATGCAGTGAGTGGCTGCGTCGTCGGGATTGAGTTGTAGTGCCTGGGATAAACTGACCAGGGCGTCGGCATAATCTCCCTGCGTGGCCTGATAGATGCCACGAACCCGATGGGTTTCCGGATTGTCGCTTCGAATCCAGAATGTTGCGTAAGCGGTCATGACCCAAGCCAGCAGGAGGACCCAAAGCACGGTTCGCATGGCGCGGGGTTTCTGTCCCAGCCAATTCCATCCGACCGCGACCAGCGCGCTGAACGGCACCAGCGCCGGGAAAGCGTAAAAGGCTTTGACATGCGCCAGCCAGGGACCGCGCAGCGTAATGTAAACGATTCCAAGGCCGAACAGTAAGATCAGCCCGAAGACAAGGAGCCATTCCGGTGCGGGTTGACGGATGAATCGGACAAGGGTGACTGCGAATCCGATGAGGAACAGAACGGAAATTCCCAAGGCCAGCAGACACTCTGCGTTCATCAGGTCATAGTTCCAAGGCGGTCGGAACGCCAGACGCACCGCACCACTGATCAAGCCATCTCCCCACAGAGTGGAATAGATGCCGTCGGCGAAACTGTGGAATGCACTCAACAGCGGGGAGATCAGGGCCTGCCCAAAGTTGAAGTAGTAAGCGCTGGTCCGGAAACCAGGATCCTGCCACCAGGCGGACGCGAGGCTGGTTTCCCAGTTGGGCAGGGGTAGTTTGCCGAGGTTCGCCCAAACGCGTCCGTAGTACCAGCCGCAGACGACCGCGCACGAAAGCACAACCACGCCCACGCTCCGCAACCAGTCACGTGCGGAATAATTCCTGCGCGAAAGCAGCCGCAGTCCCAATGCGGCGAGAAAAACCGGTATCGCCAGCAATGAGGAAAATTTGGACAGCATCGCCAGGCCCAATGCCGCCCCGATACCGAAATACAGATAAAGATTTTCCTTTTCCGCCCGCAAGGCGCGAAGGCAAAAATAGAAGGCGACAGTTACGAACAGACCCGCAAGCGGTTCGTTGGTCACATATTGTGAAAGATACAAATGCGGTGGCAGGAAGGCGGCAATCACCAATCCCACTGTTTGGGCGGCGGGATTCTCCGGAAAAAGCAGCCGGAGACATAACAGCGCCAGCCAGCAATGGACCAGCCCGACAACGCCGTTTACGGTTCGCAACAGGGAAGTGGCGTCATTGTCAGTTACCGTAAGGCTGCCTGCGTCCAGCAACAGGGCTGACACCGCATAATAAAGGGGCGGTTGATGCATTTCCCAGCCATCCTTCGGCAGCGGCAAGGCATGTTTTTCCTGGATGAACCGGATGTATTGTTCATGCGCCGCTGTGTCAAAACCCATGGCGTGGGGCAATTGCGGCAGATTATGGAGAAACAGGGCGGCTCGTGCGATGACCACCAGCACCAGGAGACCATAAATCAGTTTTGTCCGGGTGTGGCTCGTGAAGGGGGCCTGCGTGCGCCGCCACCAAACCGTAGTCAGAACCAGACCCAGGGAAATCGCGAAAAATACCGCCATAACCGGCCACGCGCGCTTCACTGAATCCAGCATGCCTTCGCCTCCGTAAATATGATTCCATGGGAGGATGACGGGCGGTCGTGTGGCGCAACGGGCATCCTGCCATGCAGCGCCCGCGAGTGACACCTGCCAATGCTCATCTGTGCCCAGCGACAGTTGGCCGGTCTGAAACCGCAGCCACAAAGCCGGGGGACCAAGAACGTTTGTGACATACGCCGTGATGTCGTTGGTTCCGGCGCGGAGCAATCCGGTTACATCGGCGGTCGAAGGCGACTTCCAGTTTTCTGCCGCGCTTTCAATTTTGCCGACCTTTTGTCCGTTAATGGTGATGGCGATGCTCTTAAATGCGCAGACCGCCAGCGCGGCATTGGTGGAGGCTGCGTCCAGCGTGAAAACCTGCCGGAAAACCGCCCGAACCGGAACGGCCCGATGCGTTGCGGTATCGGGCGGTTTGGGATAAACAATCCATTCGGCTCCCGGCTTCCGGGGCAGGAAGGCAATTTCGTTGCTGCGGGTGCAGAGCCACCAGAATCCGCCCGCCGTTGTCAATGACGCGAGCAGGAGGATTGCAACCATAACAAAACTTTGGCGGGAAAATTGCCGCATGCGCGTCATCATTATGCTTTGTGCTCGCAGCCGATGGCAAGCTGGCTATCGAGGCTCATGATACGGCTGGTGCTTGCGATACAATTCGAGCAGTTCCTGGTTTTTCTTGAGCAAATCCTGCTCGCCTGACTCGGATGCCAGTTTACAGGCTTTTTGCGCCGTCGCAATCGCATCATCAAACCGTCCTGCCTCCGCGTAAGCCGCCGCCAAAGTGCCCACAAATATCGTTTGCTTGTAATCCGTCAGTTCGCAGGCGCGTTCGGCGCATTTAACGGCTTGAGCGCCGTCGCGGACAGTTGCATCCGGACAGGCGGCCAGCAGCCAGGCCAGATTGTTCAGGACCTCCGGGGCGTCGGGCTTGAGGCGCAGAGCTTCGAGATAATGCCCGCCGGCGTCCGGGTTCTCCCCGGGTCGTCAGGATGATGGCAATCTGCACGTGGGCTTCCGGTGTGGGCAGGATTTTCAAGTTGTTGTAAAGGTTGGTGAGGACCTGGTCCGCCTTGATCTGCTCGCTGGCAAACGCCAGGGCGTTGCGGATGACCGCGTCATCCGGTTTGAGTTGCAGGGCGGCGGTGTATTCCGCCTCGGCTTCCGCATATTTCCCTTGGGCGGCCAGGGTGTCCCCGTAAAATTTGCGCGCCTCGATATTGTCGGGATGCCGTTGCAAAATTCCGTCCAGCAGGGCCTCAGCTTCGTCGTACTTTTTCTGTAGGAACAGCAGGCGCCCGAGTTTGGAACGGACCTCGGTCAGGTTGGGGGAAATGTGGAGTGCGGACTGATAACTTTTGGCGGCGGCCGTCCAGTCTCCGGCCTCACCGTATGAATTACCGAGAAGATAATAGCCTTCAAAATTGTTTTCCCTGGTCACCGCCAACGCGTGGGTGAAGAGCGTGATGCCGTCCCGCCAGTAACGCAGTTGATATTGGGTGTCCAGCAGACAGGCCAGCACCAGCGCCGTGGCGCCCGCCGCCATGGCCGCCCGCCAAAACCGGGAAACCGAGGCCACGCCCGCCATGCTCCAGGCCACCGCGATGAACAAACCGATGGACGGCAGATAGGTATAGCGGTCGGCGATGGTTTGCATGCCCACCTGCACCAGGCCGATGACCGGCGCCAGCATCACCACAAACCAGAACCAGCCCGCCACCAGGTAGGATTGCGAACGCGCCCGCCGCAGGCAAAAAACCGACAACAAAACCGGCAACAGAGCGGAACAGATGAATTCCCACAGGTGGATCGGCGTGTAGGGATAAAAAATGGCCAGGTTGGCCGGCCAGAACATTTTCCCCAGGTAATCCGTGTAAAACACCAGCGCGTTGGCAATCCGCCAATACCAGGGCAGGACCCTTAGTGGCGTGACAGCGCCCGCCGCCTGTTGAGCCCAGAAAGTTGCAAGGCTGGAGGCCAGGCTCAACACCACGAACGGCATCTTTTCCCAAAGCAACCGTCGGAGAACCGGAAGTTGAACGGCGTTCTTCCACTCCGCACTCCGCACTCCGCACTCCGCAATCCGCCCGAGCGGCCAGAAATCCAGCAGCAGCAAAATCGCCGGCAGCGTCACCAACATCGGCTTGCTCATCAGCCCCAGCGCGAAAAACACCAAAGCCAGCCAGTAAAAAAGTGACGGGTGACGGGTGACGCGTGACGAGTCGGGTACGGCAGCGGCTGTTTCTGTTCTTGTCACTTGCCACTTGCCACTTGTCACATATCGTGTGTACGCGATGAGCGTCAGCAGGAAAAAGAACGCGCTCAACACGTCCTTGCGTTCCGAGATCCAGGCCACCGACTGGACGTGGGTTGGGTGCAGGGCAAACAACGCCGCTACGAACGCGCTGCGCCACATTGCTCCGCCATCTTCCGCAACACCACGAACAGCAGCAGGGTGTTGGCGATGTGGAATCCCAGGTTGACCCAATGCGGACCGCCAGCCTTCAACCCAAACAATTGGCAGTCCAGCATGTGCGACAGCCACGTGACCGGATGCCAGTTGCCAACCTCTTTGGCGGTGAAGGCCCATCGGACGCCTTCGGCGGTCATGCCCGCTTGGACGATTGGATTTTCTTTCACGTAGTAAGGGTCATCGTAAATGATAAAACCCAGGCGTCCCACCGGCCAGAAGCCGACAAGCGTAATGACCAGCAACGCAATACAAATCAGACTCTCGCGGCGCATCTGGTTTTACTGCTTTGAATTCATTCCAATTGCAAGATTGTTCATGGTGCGGCGGGAACGGGAGTTTCCATCGCCTCATGATACGGCTCGTGTTTGCGGTACAGCTCCAGCAGTTCCTGATTTTTTTTCAACAAGCCTTGTTCGCCCGCCGCCGCCAAGGCGCAGGCTTTTTCCGCCGTCGCAATTGCTTCATCAAACCGTCCCGCCTCGGCGTAGGCCGCTGCCAGGGTGCCCACAAATATCGTTTGCTTGTAATCCGTCAGTTCGCAGGCGCGTTCGGCGCATTTAACGGCTTGAGCGCCGTCGCGGACAGTTGCATCCGGACAGGTGGCCAGCAGCCAGGCCAGATTGTTCAGGACCTCCGGGGCGTCGGTCTTGAGGCGCAGGGCTTCGAGATAATGCCCGGCGGCGTCCCGGAATTCTCCCCGGGTCGTCAGGATGACGGCAATTTGCACGTGGACTTCCGGTGTGGGCTGGGTTTTCAAGATGTTGTAAAGGTTGGTGAGGACTTGATCCACCTTGATTTGTTCGCTGGCGAACGCCACGGCGTTGCGGATGACCGCGTCATCCGGTTTGAGTTGCAGGGCGGCGGTGTATTCCGCCCCGGCTTCCGCATATTTTCCCTGGGTGGCCAGGGTGTCCCCGTAAAATTTGCGCGCAAAGGGATTGTTGGGATTCAATCGCAGGACTTCGCCAAATTCGACCCTCGCTTCCTCGTACTTTTTCTGATGAATCAGTACGTAACCGAGCCCGTAATGGCCGTCTTCGTAATCGGGCAGTCTTTTGACCACAGCCCGATAATTCCTTGCCGCCTCGTCCAGGTCCCCGGACTCCACGAGCGCCATGCCCAGGTGAAGCTGAACCGCCGGATTTTCCCCCGTGACTGCCAGGGCGTGGGTGAAGAGCGTGGCGCTGTTCCGCCAGTAACGCAGTTGATATTGGGTGTCCATCAGACAGGCCAGCACCAGCGCCATGGCGCCCGCCGCCCTGGCCGCCCGCCAAAACCGGGAGACCGAGGCCACGCCCGCCATGCTCCAGGCCACCGCGATGAACAAACCGATGGACGGCAGATAGGTGTAGCGGTCGGCGATGGCCTGGATGCCCACCTGCACCAGGCCGATGACCGGCGCCAGCATCATCACAAACCAAAACCAGCCCGCCAACAGCCAGGGTTGCCGCCGCGCCTGCCGGATGCAAAAAACCGTCAGCACCAGCAGCAACAGGCCGCTGCTCACAATCTCCACAGTCGGTATTTGGACGTAAGGATACGGATATAAGATGGCCAGATTGACCGGCCAGAACATTTTCCCAAGATAATCCACGTAGAATACGAGCGTATTGGATATCCGCCAATACCAAGGCAGGGCCCCCAGCGCCATGACAGCACCTCCCGCCTGTTGCGCCCAGAAGGTGACAATGCTCGATCCCACGGAAAGCGCCACGAACGGCACCTTTTCCCAAAGCAACCGTCGGAGGACCGGAAGTTGAACGGCGTTCTTCCAATCCGCACTCCGCACTCCGCACTCCGCACTCCGCCCGAGCGGCCAGAAATCCAGCAGCAGCAAAATCACCGGCAGCGTCACCAGCATCGGCTTGCTCATCAGCCCCAGCGCGAAAAACAACAACGCCAGGGCGTAGTAAAGTGACGGGTGACGGGTGACGGGTGACGGGGTGGAGTCCGTTCTTGTCACCTGCCACTTGCCACTTGTCACATATCGTGTGTAAGCGAGGAGCGTCAGCAGGAAGAAAAACGCGCTCAACACGTCCTTGCGTTCCGAAATCCAGGCCACCGACTGGACGTGGGTTGGATGCAGGGCAAACAACGACGCCACGAACGCGCTGCGCCATACGGCGGCCGTCATCTGCCGCAACACGATGAAGAGCAGCAGCGTGTTGGCGAGGTGAAATCCCAGGTTGACCCAGTGCGGACCGCCGGCCTTCAAACCGAATAATTGGCAGTCCAGCATGTGCGACAGCCACGTGACCGGATGCCAGTTGCTGCAATCCCGGCTCGTGAACGCCCAACGGACATTGTCGGCAGTGATCCCCGTCTGAACGTGCTGGTTTTCGCTCACATAGACGTGGTCGTCATAGATGATGAAACCCAGATGCCCCACGGGCCAGAAGGCGGCGAGTGTCAGCCCGGCCAGCAGCAGGCAGATGAAAAGGTTTCGGCGCATGTTTCAAATGCAGAATGCAGAATGCGGAATGCGGAATCAACCATGTTGAACCACTTATCTTCACTGATCAACGTGAATGAACCGTCACAACTCTGTGCTTCGGCGCCCGGTAGGAGCCGACGTGAGGAGGCTTGTCCGTAACCATATCTCCGTTCTCTCTGTTTGTTCCGGTTGATTTAATTCGTGTTTATTCGTGTCCATTCGTGGTTAAAATCTCCCTGCGCTTGGAAAATCTGTTCGCCATCCTCCACGAAGACGCCGGCCTGCTGGTCATCAACAAACCGGCCGGACTCGTTTGTCATCCGACAAAGTCTGGCGAAATGTCCAGCCTGATCGGTCGTGTGCGCCTTTACTTGAAAACTGAAAACTTGAAACTTGAAACTTCTACGGCTCCCAGCCCCGGACTCCAGACGCCAGACCCCAAACCTCATCTCGTCAACCGCCTCGACCGCGAAACCAGCGGCATTGTCATCATCGCCAAAAATTCCGAAACCGCCGGCGAACTCGGCAAAATCTGGGAAAGCCGCGCCGTCCAAAAGGAATATCTCGCCATCGTCCACGGCCACGTGCGCGACGATCACGGCCTGATTGATGCGCCGCTGGGCAGGGATGAGCAGAGCAAGGTCGCCATCAAGGATTGTGTGCGTCGTGACGGCGCGTCCGCCCAAACCGAATTTTGGGTCGAGCAAAGATTCTCCGTTGGAGTTCAATCCCGCGAAGTGCGGAATTGTTCCAGCGGCACGCTGAAGCGTGAACTCCAACTTTCTGGTCCATCCTCCATCCTCCATCGTCCATTCTCGCTCCTCCGCATCATCCCCCGCACCGGCCGTAAACATCAAATCCGCATCCACCTCGCCCACCTCGGCCATCCCATCGTCGGCGACAAACTGTACGGCGGCGACGAGGATTTGTATCTGGCGCTGGTCAAAAACCGCCTGACGCCGGAGCAACGCACCCGGCTCATTTTGCCGCACCAGGCGCTTCACGCCTGCGCCGTCCGCTTTCTCTGGCGCGGCCAAGACAGGGAATTTTCCTGCCCGCCCGAACCGTGGTTCACTGGATTTTGTCCGCCGATTTCACGGATGAACGCAGATTAAGTGGCACTTTCATTCCCAATCTGCGGCTTTCGGCGTAATCTGCGGATAACTTTGAAAAATCCGTGTTTCATCTGTGGCAAAAAAAATTCCCATGCCTGACATCCCCCAATCAACCCTTTGCGCCTTTTTGCGGCTCAAAATCAAATGTTATTTTTCTGCTTTACTTTCTCCAATAGTTGTCCAATCTTCTGGCATGGGTTACGCCTTGGCCAAAGAACAGCAGGATTTCGTCTCCCGCCTCGTGAAATCCGGGAGATTCAACAACCAGAGCGAGGCGGTGCGGGAGTCCCTCCGCCGGATGCAACGCCAGGAGACGGATTATCTCACGCCGCCGCCGCTCACGCCGGCGCAGATGGAAGCCATCTACGGACGCGAAGACAAGCAGGCCGCCAGCGTCGGACGGGGCGCTTTCCGGGCGCTGAAGGCCGCCGTGCGCAAAGGCGCCAAACCGTGAACGCCTGGGAGGTCTATGAAGCCGATTTGGGATGGCAGACCCATCCGGTGGTCGTCGTTTCCCACCCCGTTCGCGCCGCGCGGAAAGATTTTGTCGAAGTGCTGGACTGCTCATCCCAACGGGCAAACCGGCCCCCCAATGAAAGTGAAGTGATTCTGGACAAAGCTGACGGCATGGACTGGCCCACGTTTTGCAAATGCGATTGCCTTTACGCCATCCCGCGCGACGAATTGAAAAAGCATCGCGGCAGGGTGGCACTGGAACGCCGGCGGCAAATCGTCCGCGCCATCATCATCAGCCACGGCTGGAACGCCCTGTGAATGTTGAGTGGGCGCAGGACGTTTCGTCGGCAGGTGCTTGACCTAAAAATCGGGAGTGGGCTTTGCGTTCTTGGCGCTCTCTGCGGTTAAAGAAGAATCCGTGTTCATCCGCGAACCGCGGCGTGGCCGCCACGCGGCTTTACGCCGTGTTTCACCTGTGGCCAAACATTCCCGTGCCTGACATTCGCAAAACCATCCGCGCCGTCCGTGATTGGCGAGATCAGCCGCAGCCGATTCGCCATCCGGTTCCGTTGGAGTCAGGCGCAAAGGTGGTGAATGGAGTCTGTCATGATTTTCAAGGTTGAAAAACGGCGCTTCCGCAAAATGGCGGGGGCATCTTGACACTGCCACCGGAGCGCCAGGCTCCGACCCGGCAGCACCTGCACGTATTCATGACCACAGCGCCTGCCGATTTGGAAATCGGCGTTCCCATTCGCACGGAATTGTTTGGTGGCGGTGTCAGGCTGTGACCAAAAATGGCGGGTTGCAAACAATGCGCTGTTATTATGTGATGGTATGCGCTATCGTAGCGGCGACATGCCGGTTATGAATCCATACAAATTGCTGCTTACCTCTTTGTTCGCGGTTGTCGCGCTCCCGGTCGGCGCCCAAGGCACCCTCTTCAGCTATCAAGGCCAGTTGAATGCCAGCGGCCGTCCGGCCGGCGGTTTGTATGATATGCGATTCACCATCTGGGACGCGCTCACCAATGGCAACCTCGTCGCCGGGCCGTTGACCAATTCCGCCACCGGCGTCACCAACGCGTTGTTCACGGTGATGCTCGATTTCGGCGACGGTGTTTTCACCGGGCCGCCGCGCTGGTTGCAACAGGACGTGCGGACGAAGGGCAGTGGCCCGTTTTCCACGCTGTATCCGCGCCAGCTAATCCTGCCGCTGCCCTATGCCGTCATGGCCAACACCGCCAGCAATTTGCTCGGCCCGGTGCCCGCCGGCCAGTTGAGCGGCACGGTTCCGCTGTCGCAATTGCCGGGCGCTGTCCTCACCAACAACGCAAACGGAGTGAACCTGACGGGCACCTTCCATGGCAATGGTGGCGGGTTGCTGAATGTGAACGCGGCCACGGCAGCGGTGGCCACGAATCTGGTCGGCCTCACCTTTGCCTCCGTCAGCGCGGCCACGACCAACTTCATGTACAACCCGGCCAAAGTGACCGTGTATCGGGCGGAATGGCCGGCCTTGGTTGGCGATTGGTATTACTGGATGACCAACGTGCCTCTGACCATGGGCATCTACACCAACAGCGCGAATCTGACGAATTATTTGGTCTATAATCCAAACGGCGTCGGAAGTGGATATGTGGGGTGGCAATTTGATGCTTCAACCAATGACACCGACTTTTCAACCGCTCTTTTTTCGCAGAACGATCAGATTGAACCTCTGTCGCCGGCGAATCCGTGGTATTTCGTGTCACCGCCGGCGGCTTCAATCATTTTAGCCGATTTTGGGTTCGATCTGGTTCCAACCATCTCCACTAATTTATCTGTGATTGGACCTGCCTACGCATCGAATCCGTCAATTTACAACCCCCTGAGTTCGTTGCTTAATTTCCCGGTCGTGGGGCCGTCTCAATCGTTTGTATATCGTAATGGCACCTGGATGACCAACGCTCTCCTGACCCAGGCTGGCCTGCTCTATCTTCCGGGCGGGGCAGGCGTCGTCAGGGGAATTCAAGTGATGCCGGTTGCCAGTTTGAAATGGTCAAACCGAAGCAATTATTGGCTCCGGATCTATGCCGATGGTGGCGGCATGTCCCCGGTTTCCCCAAACCCCAATTGTCTGGTGTTCAACGCGCCGCTGGTCACGCTCGCCTCCTGCAAATATCTTGCGGCCGGTCCCAGCAACTACACGTGGAGTTCGCGGTATGTTGATGTGCAAATCGCGCAGACCAACATCAGCTTTGGCAACCCCGGCAGCGTGCCGGAAATGATGGTCAACTTGAAATTGACGTGTCCCTTTACCAACGGCATCTACATTTCATTGTATGACTCCAGTTTGGGACAAGACATCAGCACCACCAGCGCCTTCTCCACCGTCAATTATTCCACTTGTTCCAGCCTGGCGAATATTCCCTTCTCCAATTGGCGGCTGCGGAGCAGTTTTGTGCGGAGCAATGTTACCAACAACCTGCCTTTGGTTTTCCTGAACGTCATCAACAAGCCCGGGGTGCTCATCGGCCTTTGGGGCTCGGTGGACATGTCCAATGTCGGCGAAGCATTTGAGAACACCTGGCAGATCGTGTGCGACAATGCCAGTCCTCCGTGGCAATCGTCCGGTGGCGAAGATTTGCCGCTCAACCCCTACGAGTTCACGGCGGGCGGCGGCATCATGCAGTTTGATTTCGGCACTCCCAATTGGAGCAAAACAAACTACGTGGAATTTTACCGGCAATTTAATGTGGATGCGATTTACTGGACGAATTCCGCGGTCGGATACTTTCCGCCGTCCTCCGCCACCAGTTCCAACCCGGTTCCGACCGACATCCTGGCCATTTATTACGCCCCCTGACCCGTCACCTTTCCTTCCCGGCCTCGGCTTTTAACTTGTCCGCCAGCCACGTTTTGATTTGCGCTTGTCGCGCAATTCCATTCCGGCCGGCCACTCGATCTATTCTTTGAATCATCCACTCCGGCAAATCCAGGTTGATGCGGGCTTTGGAGTGGTTACGCCGCACGGCTTTGCTGGTGTCGAAGTAATCCAACACGTCTTCGCCGGCATCGAACCGGGATTCAAGATTCCGCGCTGTCGTCTTCGGTTTGCTCATAAATTGCCTCTTCATTGGTGCGGGCTGGACGCACACTGATTATTCGGATCCGTCCGGCGCGCTCCGTGAACACTGCTGCCCATGTCTTGCCTTCTGTTTTGGCAATCAGTATTTTTCTCTCTTCCACATCGGAACGGGCAGGCAACTCCACGGCGTCCACGTCCTGCCATAATTTTTGAGCTTCAAAGAAATCCAAACCGTGTTTCACTTTGTTCGCCGCACTCTTGGGTTCATGGAACTCAAATACCATTTTGGTATAAAAATAGCGCATCTTCGCGCGCCGTCAAGCGGTATCTTTGGATCTGGAATGGCAGTTATCTTAGTCGGAAGGGCGAGTTCCATGAGCCTCGAATTTCTTGGAGAATTTGCAAGTTGCGGACTCGCAGAGCTCGCCCCTCCGATGACTTGGAGACAGCCCGTGAGCCGTACCCATTCCGTTGCGGGGAAGCGCACGCGCCCTCGCGTGCTGTGGTTGGCGCCCTCGCCAACCACATTTGCGCCATGCAACCTGTCACCGCTTGGTGATTGTGTTGCGTCCGGCTCTGACCGGCGGGGCGCCGGTCAGAACACGCGGGGGCGCGTGTGCTCCCCAATCCCAACTGCATCAGAACTGTAGCCGCCGACGTGAGTCGGCGGTGACTTTCATTGTACTCAAAGCGCGCAGACCGGTCCCGCCATGCGGAAACGGCTACGACGTTCAAGGGCAGGGCCGGAGTGAGCCGCATCCATTCCGTTGGGGTAGCGCACCCGCCTCGGGTGCAGTTTTCCGCGCCCTCGTGGAAAACATCGGCCGCGTCGAAATTTTCCGGTACTGCGAGTCCGTCACACAAGCAAGAGGCTGGACGCGAGGCGCGTCCAGCCACACCCGGGGCGGGTGTGCTCCCCCAACTTCGGCGTTCGGGTTAAAAAGTCCGCCAGCCTTTTTATCCGCTGGCAGGCATCGTCCTGTGCCCTTGAACTTTGGGTGCGTAACCGCATAACCGAGTGGCCGTGTGGCGAAGTTTTACGCGGCGTTACGCGGCATTACGCGGCCAACCACAATTCTGGCCGGCAGACCGTCTGCATATGGTGGTGGCGGCCTGAAAGATCGTTTTCAGGGCTATCAATCCGGACTTTCTTTTTTCTTCCTTCCATATTATGCGCGTTTTTATGGCTAAACCATTGGCGGACAAGGATTTTGCCTGTCAGAAAAACGTTCAAATAAAATTGAAAAAATTGTTGACTTCCCCCCGCTCCTTTGAGATATTGATGCGCACACGGTAGCAACACAACAAACACAAAAAAATATGAGAACTAAAACACTAATAATTGCGGCTGCTGCTCTCGCGGCAGGTATGCTGACCTCCTCAGCTCAGACCTATTCACAAAACATTGTAGGGTATGTCAATCAGACCATACAACCTGGGTATAACATGTATGTAATTCCGTTTTCGGTCACTTCCTCAAACAACGCCGAACAGATTTTTCCAAGTTTACAGGGCGGTGATACGATTGCTGCATGGGATCCTGTCGGTCAGGGATACATTTTTTATTTTTACGCAGGCCCCGCTTCATGGTTTGATGGTATTACGGGAAACCCGGTTAACGCACCGCTGTTGCCTTGTGCTACTGGGATTTTCTATAACAATGGTCAAGGTGTGCTGGAAACCAACACTTATACCGGGACTGTGGTGTTATCGCAGAGCACTTCCCTTCTAAATGGTTACAACATGGTTGGTTCGGCGCCTCCGATTGCCGTGGCCGACATTGAAGACGCAAACATGAACCTTCCTTTGCAGGGTGGTGATACGGTTGCTACATGGGATCCTATCGGTCAAGGATTCGTTTTTTATTTTTACGCAGGTCCCGGCTCATGGTTTGATGGTATAACCGGAAACCCGGTTAGCGCTCCGAGCGTGAGTGTGGGAGAGGGCATTTTCTATAACAACGGTCAGGGAGTAACTGAAAGTTGGACCCAGACTGTGACAGTACCATAAAACCTTGGAAGAACAAAAACTGAAACATAAACAAAGCAAAAAAACCTGAAGATTAACTTTAGATAAACAACAAACAAAATATGAAAAAAATCCTAACACTACTCGGTATCGGAGCTCTGGCTACAATGAGCTATGGACAAGGCACGATAGTGGTTAACTCCATTGCTGGTGCATATTCAATGTACACTAACACCGCCGTCGGTGTTAACTTTGGTGGAACGGGCACTGGTGGAGTCAGTGGCAAAACGTTCGCGAACACTGTCGCAAATGGCAATAGTACTTATTATTATCAGTTGCTTATTCAGCCATACACGGGCGGCGGGGTGGTTGACAACCCGAATGCAGCCAATGGCTGGGTTTCAGCACAAATTCCCAACTTGGCAACGAATAGCGGCATTACTGCCGGCGGTATTGCAGGTTCTGGGGGTACAGCAGGTAGCGCGGTAGCCAATTGGGCCGCTCCCACGGGTGCTTCTGCTTCAGGCGGTGGCACTGAAATGTATTACATGTTGGTTGGCTGGTCGGCTACGTTGGGCAGTTCATGGACGACTGTTTACGATGACATCGTCAATAACTCGTGGGGTTCTAATACTGGTGGTGCTCCAGTTGGCTGGTCGACGGTTGGCTACGGTTACAGCGGTGGTGGTCCTTACTTGGTTCCCGCTCCGAGTGTATTTGGTGTGACGGCATCCGAACCGGGTGGGTTCACCAGTGGTTTCACCCTGTATGCAACACCAGTTCCTGAACCCAGCGTAATTATGTTGGCTGGTTTGGGTGGTCTGTCGCTCCTGTTGTTCCGCCGTCGCAAATAAGTAGGTTTGTTTTCGATTCAATAAGCCCCGGAGCAATCCGGGGCTTTTTTGTTTCTCAGCTTGTGGAGCGCCGATCTCCGAATCAAGGAGCACACCCGCCCTCGGGTGTTGCTGGGCGCGCCTTGCGTCCAGCTTCAAGCAATTGAAACGGACACCGAATCAGCGTGGCACAAGGCTCCGGCTTGTGTCTGACTTGGTGTGCCGAGCCCGAAAACCGAAGGATGGTGAGCACACCCGCCCTCGGGTGTTGTTGGACGCGCCTCGCGTCCAGCTTCCTGCGATTGAAACGGACACCGAAGCGTGGGGAATTTCGTTGGATCCGATGTTTTCCGCGAGGGCGCTTAAAACCGTACCTGAGGCGGGTGCGCTCCCCATCAACTTCGGATTTCGGCTTTGTTGCGCCCGGACCACCACCCACTCCTCCAGGCAATTGACAGGCAATTGTATTGCGTTAAAATACCTCCGCTGGCGTGTTCGTCTATCGGTTAGGACACGGCCCTCTCAAGGCTGAAAGACGGGTTCGATTCCCGTACGCGCTACCACTTTTATCTCACTTGGGAGCGCCGGCGTCCCTTCCGGAAACCAAATCGCCGAGGGCTTGCGTTGTCGGGACCGGCTTAAACGCATCTCATTGTCGGAGGGGCGAGTTCCACAAGCCCCAATTCCCCGGAGACCCCCGCACCATTTTTTCTCACCCCGTATGGACGGGGAGAGGGAGTTATTCCCGTTCGGTGCGGGTGTCAAGCTGTACCCTGGCCATGTGGCGAAGCTTTGGTAATGTCCTAATTCGACTGTTGTAGTGTCGGCGCTGTGCGCCGATTTCGAGCCACAGGCTCGACGCTACAGCAAATCAGGACACTACCGAAGC
Organism: uncultured Verrucomicrobiae bacterium; assembly: GCA_963744965.1. Lineage (GTDB taxonomy): Bacteria > Verrucomicrobiota > Verrucomicrobiia > Limisphaerales > UBA11358 > UBA11358. Next base: position 225,567 of record CAVUVT010000009.1, on the reverse strand, counting down.
TTTACGCGGCTTGACTTTTGGCCCCCGGCTTTCGACCCTTGTCGCCCGATCAACCATGAACGCTTTTCAAATCATCTTCACGCCGACCAGCGCCGCCGAACTGGCGCGCATGCCCAAGGAACTGCAATTGCAAATCCTCGGCGAATTCCGCGGACTCCCCCAGCAGGCGCTCGGCACCGAGCTGGACGCGTTCGGCAAATTGGAACTGGGCGGGCGGACGTTGCACCGTTTTCGCGTGGGTGATTATCGCGTCTATTTTGAACGGCACGAACTGGGCGTGCTCGTCCACCGGATTCTCAGCCGCCACACGCTCAAGGATTTTCTGTTCCGCTCCGGCCTGAAGACCGGCGAGGACGCCGCCTTGCAGGAAAATCCAAAGTTTTGGGAATTGATCGAATCCGCCAAAACCTCCGCCAAGGTGTGATACCGATTTGCGTTCAAAATGCCACCAATCGGCGAGATGGGCAGTGCCGTAATTTGGACTGTGCAGACAGGTCTGCGCTTTGAAACGACGCGACACGTCGGATCAAGGAAAGCGGTGACACGTCACCGCATTCCAAATTTGTCGTGCTTTGAAAGCAAATCAGTATGAATTGGGGGAAACAATTGCGGCAATACTCGGGAAACCGAAAAATTGTGTTGAGACGATGTTTACGGTACAGGCGGCGATATGATCAAAGGGTTTCCCGTGGGACCAGTGGCGTTGGGTGGTGTCAATGTCGTGGGTGGATAAATGCCGCCTATGCTTTTGAGCTTGGGATTACTCTGAGAATCGTAATATTGACGTTGAGCTTCAATAAGGGTGGCAATCTCTTCCGGCGTCATTGAACTCTGAGATTGTTGTTGGCCGGATTCACCGGATTGGCCGGAATAGCCGGCACCCGTCGGAGCAGAAAAACCAGTGGGCGTCGGAGCAGTTGTCATCGGTGAACCACCTCCCAGGCCATTGTTGTAATTGTTGCCGCCATTTCCCGTGCCAGGATTTCGCGCCGAGCCAAAAGGACTGCCGCCGAAATGGCCGCCAATACGACCCCGGCCACTGTTCTCGCCGTTGGGCGCTGCAAAATGACGGATGGGAGCCGGCCCGCCCGGCGCCGGCGTTGATGTGCCGGCCACTGGCGCGGCGGCCTTGACCAGGGCAAGTTCCTGCACGGTACCGTGGTTGTTGAACGTCACCAGACCGGCTTTCTCGTCAATCTGAACGACTTCAATTTCATCCTGCCGCTGGCCTTCGCTGAGGATGTAGGCCTCGTCCTTGGCCGGTTGTTCCGCTTTGGCGGGGATCGAAACTTTGAACAACACCTGCAATCGTCCAAAAATGGACATGATGCCGTTGGGCATGATTTTAGGCAGCGCGTCAGCCGTGTCGGCCGGATTATTGGTCGGGGTCGGGTTCAGACCGAAAATATTGCGGACCACAATCGGCGCATAGGGATTGTTCGGTGATACAATGCCGTCCGCGCGCGCGCCGGCGTTCAACACCAGCCCGCTCGCAAGGCAAACAACGATTTTTCCCAAGCGCTTCATGATTTCCCAATATACCGCGTCCTTCAGAAGATTCAAACACCAACCGCCGGTAAAAGTTGCAGGGGGCGCAATTTGACACTGCTACCAAAACAACGCCGAGCAAATGGGAACGCCGATTTCCAAATCGGCAGGTGCTGTGGTCATGAACGCGCAGGGAATGCCGGGTCGGAGTCCGGCGCTCCGGTGGCAGTGTCAAGATGCGCCCGTTGCAGGGGGTGCAACTCAGTATTTATGCACCTGGAACCCGCCTCTCATTAACACCCAGCTAAAGCAGGGTGTTAATGAAAGGGCTGAAGACACAGTGATTCTCAACGGCGGACACCCCCCTCAAAAACTGAGATGCGCCCCCGGGGATACCTGTGGAAATTTGGGCTTTGCAAGTTGTTCAGCGCCGATAAAATGGCCGCTAGAATGTTGAATGCAAAACTGTGGCTTGGATGATCATTCTTTTACATGATTCCATTTTCGCTGGAAAAACTGTCAATCCGTGGGACTCCTTTTTGCTTTTTTCATGAGCGAAGGACCGGCAAAAGAAGGCACCGACGGGCATTCGAGCTTGCCCGCTTTGCCCGCCGGTCAAATGCCGGAAGTGGCAGACTCCCGCTCGCCGGAATCCGAAAGCCATCCAGCGGGTTTGAATGACCGCTGGCTGGTCCCCGGGGTCTGCCTTTTTCTGGCGGCCATCATCTGGGTGGTCTTCAGCCAGACACTGGCGTACGAGTTTGTCAACTTCGACGACAACGATTATGTGTATGAAAACCCCGCGGTCACCCGCGGGCTGAACCTGAAAGGAGTCGAGTGGGCCTTTGCCCATAGCGTGGAATTCAACTGGCATCCGCTGACGATAATGTCCCACATGCTCGATTACCGGTGGTATGGGTTGAATGCCGGCGGGCATCATCTCACCAACCTCCTGCTCCACACGGCAACAGCGATCCTGCTTTTCCTGGTGCTGCGGCGGATGACAGGGTTCCTGTGGCGCAGTGCGTTTGTGGCGGCGGTGTTTGCCATTCATCCGTTGCATGTGGAATCGGTGGCGTGGGTGTCGGAACGCAAGGACGTGCTCAGCGGATTGTTCTTCATGCTGACACTCTGGGCGTATGCGCGGTATGTCAAGAAGTCCAAAGTCCAAAGTCCAAAGTCCAAAGTTTATTACAGTTTAATGTTGTTATTTTTCGTGTTGGGTTTGCTGTCCAAGCCGATGCTGGTGACGCTGCCGTTCGTGTTGCTGCTCCTGGACTATTGGCCGCTCAACCGCTTCGCTCCGCTGACACTGGCCCCGGCGGTCACGGGGAATGGTGATTCGATGAAGAGCCATTCCGTCCTTTGGCGCCTGATACTCGAAAAAATCCCCCTGCTGGTACTCACCGGCGCGGCTTGCGTGGCGACGATGGTGGCCCAGAGGGACATCATTATATCCGCGCCCCTCGCTTTGCGAATCGGCAATGCGGCGGTATCCTATGTCGTTTACCTGCGCCAGATGGTTTGCCCGGTGGGGTTGGCGGTTTTGTACCCCTATCCGGAAGACGGACTTCCCGGGTGGGAAATCACGCTGGCAGTCGTGCTGTTGGCTGGCATTTCCTGCGGGGTTTTTCTCCGGCGGCAAAAAGAGCCATATTTGTTGATCGGTTGGCTGTGGTATCTGGGAATGCTGGTCCCGGCAATCGGACTGGTCCAGTCCGGATTGCACGCCTACGCCGACCGTTACACCTATCTGCCGCAGATCGGCCTGTATCTGATGTTGACCTGGACGGCGGCTGATCTGTGCGCCGGCTGGCGTCACCGCCGCGTGGTGCTGGGCGGCGGCGCCTCGATCATCCTCGTGGCCTTGATTTTTTGCGCGCGTACGCAAACCTCGTATTGGCGAAACAGCGAATCGCTGTGGACTCACACGCTCGCCTGCACCTCGGACAATTATATTGTCCATAACGTGCTCGGCTGCACTCTGCTTCAAAAGAAAAGATTGGACGAAGCGCTCACTCATTTCCAAAAGGCGCTGCAAATCAAACCCCGCTACGTGGAAGCCTGCTACAACGCGGGCAACGCTCTACTCCAAAAGGGCAAGGTGGACGAAGCGATTACTTATTACCAAAAGGCGCTGCAAATCATTCCCGGCTACACGAAAGCCTGCTACAACCTGGGCAACGCGCTGCTCCAAAAGGGCAAGGTGGACGAAGCGATCGCCGAGTACCAAAAGGTCCTGCAAATCAACCCTGACAACGCGGAAGCCCACAACAACCAGGGCAACGCGCTGCTCAAAAAGGGGAGAGTGGACGAAGCGATTACCCACTACCAAAAGGCGTTGCAAATCAATCCCGATTTCACCGATGTCCTGAACAATCTAGCCTGGCTGCTGGCGACCTGCCCGGACGCACACGTCCGGGATGGGGTTCAAGCCGTCAAATATGCCGGGCGTGCCTGTGAACTGACGCACTACGGCGTGACCGTCCCCGTCGGCACCCTGGCGGCCGCCTACGCCGAGGCGGGACGATTTGACGATGCGGTTGCGACAGCGGAGAAGGCCTGCGCGCTGGCCTCGGCGGCGGGCGAACAGGATTTGCTTGAGAAAAACCGGAAACTGCTGGCTTTGTACCGCGCCCACCAACCGTATCATGAGGCAGTTGAAAAGATTGTTCCCGTTGCGCCCTAGACGTTGCTGCTCATCCTCCTGTCGTTGAATGCCTGCACGCGCGACAGGGGAGTTGGAGGTCGGATGTTCCCCCGCCGGTTACTGCACGTCCTCGCCTGAGCACACAGCCAAAGCGGCGCCGTCAAACGCGCCGCGGTAACCCGTGGGAAATTTGGGCTTTGCAAGTTGTTCAGTGCCGATAAAATGGCCGCTGAAATGTTGAATGCAAAACTGTGGCTTGGATGATCATTCTTTTACATGATTCCATTTTCGCTGGAAAAACCGTCAATCCGTGGGACTCCTTTTTGTTTTTTTCATGAGCGAAGGACCGGAAAAAAAGCCACTGCCATGCACTCGAACCCGCCCGCTGCGCCCACCGGAGAAATACCGGAAGGAGAAAACTCCCGCGCTCTGAAATCCGAAAGCCCTGTGACGGGATTAAATGACCGCTGGCTTGTTGCCGGGGTCTGCATTTTTCTGGCGGCTATTATCTGGGTAGTCTTCGGCCAGACGCTGCGTCACGAGTTTGTCAACGTTGACGACCAAGAATACGTCTATGAAAATTCCGCGGTTATCCGCGGGCTCAACCTGAAAGGAGTCGAGTGGGCGTTTACTCATACCGTGTGTGCCAACTGGCATCCGCTTACGATGTTGTCCCACATGCTGGACTGCCGGTTGTATGGGTTGAATGCCGGTGGCCATCATCTGACCAATATCCTTCTCCACACGGCAACGGCGATTCTGCTTTTCCTGGTGCTGCGGCGGATGACGGGATTCCTGTGGCGCAGCGCATTTGTGGCGGCGGTATTTGCGATACATCCGTTGCGGGTGGAATCGGTGGCGTGGGTGTCGGAACGCAAGGATGTGTTGAGCGGGCTGTTCTTCATGCTGACCGTCGGGGCGTATGGGCGGTATGTGGAAAAGTCCAAAGTCCAAGATCCAAGGTCCAAAGTTTTCTACGGTCTGGCGCTGGTGTTTTTCGCGCTGGGGCTGCTGTGCAAGCCGATGCTGGTGACGCTGCCTTGTGTGTTGGTGCTGCTGGACTACTGGCCGCTGGGGAGGGTGACCCGCCTTCACTGCGCTTCGGCGCGGCAAGCAAGTGACATGTGGCAAGTGACAAGTGACAAGAATTCCGTCTCTCAACTGCCTGGCGCGACGAAGCGAAGCGAAGGCGGCTCGACGCTCAACCATTTACTGTTGGAAAAGCTGCCCCTGCTCGGACTGGCCGTCGCGTCGGGTGTGGTCACGCTTTATGCCCAGAGGGGCGCCCTCCAGTCGTTCGAGCGGATTTCCTTCGGCTTGCGCGTGGGCAATGCCTTGATGTCATATGTGATGTATATGGGCCAGATGTTTTGGCCGTCGGGTCTGGCGGTTCTATACCCGTTTACCGCGGGGGGAGTTGGGATTTCAGGCGCGGTGGGGTCCGCGGTTCTGTTGGCGGGCATATCCGTGGGTGTTTTTGTTCTGCGGCGGCGGCGGCCCTATTTATTGACCGGGTGGCTGTGGTATCTGCTGATGCTGGTGCCGGTGATAGGGCTGGTGCAGGTGGGGGCGCAGGCGCGTGCGGATCGCTACACGTATCTGCCGCAGATTGGCTTGTATGTGATGGTGACATGGGCGGCGGCGGATTTGTGTGCCGGCTGGCGTCATCGGCGGATGGTGTTGGGAGGGTGCGCGACGGTCATATTGGCGGCTTTGATTCTCTGCGCGCGGGAGCAGGTTACCTATTGGCGGAATAGTGAATTGCTCTGGACGCACACACTTGCCTGCACGTCCGACAACGCCGTTGCCCAGTACACCCTAGGCGACGCTCTGTCTAAAAAGGGCAATGTGGACGAAGCGATCGCCCATTTCCAAGAAGCCCTGCAAATCAAACCCGACTTCGCGGATGCCCACAATAACCTCGGCATCGCGCTGCTCCAAAAGGGCCATGTGGACGAAGCGATTGCCCATTACCAAAAGGCGCTGCAAATCAAACCCGACTTCGCGGATGCCCACAATAACCTCGGCATCGCTCTGCACAAAAAGGGCAGCGTGGACGAAGCGATTGTTCATTATCAAAAGGCCCTGCAAATCAAACCCGACTTCGCGAAAGCCCATAATAACCTCGGCAACGTTCTGCTCCAAAAGGGCCATGTGGACGAAGCGATCATGCATTATCAAAAGGCGCTGCAAATCAACCCCGACTATGCGGAAGCCCACAACAACCTGGGCCGCGCTCTTTGCCTGAAAGGCAGCGTGGACGAAGCGATGGTTCATTACCAAAAGGCGCTGCAAATCAAATCCGACTTCGCGGAAGCCCACAACAACCTTGGCGGCGCTCTGCTCCAAAAGGGCAATCTGGACGAAGCGATTGTTCATTACCAAAAGACGTTGCAAATCAAACCGGACGACGCGGAAGCCCACATCAACCTCGGCAACGCGCTGCTCAAAAGGGGCAGCATGGACGAAGCGGTCTCCCATTACCAAAAAGCCCTGCAAATCAAGCCCGACTCCGTGGATGTCCTGAACAATCTAGCCTGGCTGCTGGCGACCTGTCCGGATGCCCACGTCCGGGATGGGGTTCAAGCCGTCAAATATGCCGGGCGTGCCTGTGAACTGACGCACTACGGCGTGACCGTCCCCGTCGGCACCCTGGCGGCCGCCTACGCCGAGGCGGGACGATTTGACGATGCGGTTGCGACAGCGGAGAAAGCCTGCGCGCTGGCCTCGGCGGCGGGCGAACAGAATTTGCTTGAGAAAAACCGGAAACTGCTGGCTTTGTACCGCGCCCACCAACCGTATCATGAGGCAGTTGAAAAGATTGTTCCCGTTGCGCCCTAGACGTTCCTGCTCGTCCTCCTGTCGTTGAATGCCTGCTTGCGCGACAGTGGAGTTGGGCGTTTTGGATGTTCCCCCGGCGGTTACTGCACGTCCTCGCCTGAGCACACAACCGAAACGGCGCCGTCAAACGCGCCGCGGTAACCCGTGGGAAATTTGGGCTTTGCAAGTTGTTCAGTGCCGATAAAATGGCTGCTAGAATGTTGAATGCAAAGCTGTGGCCTGATGCCCATTCTTTAACATGATTCCATTTTCGCTGGAAAAACTGTCAATCCTGGAACTCCTTTGGCTCTTTTCATGAGCAAAAGAGCGAAGAAAAAGGCCCCTGCCGTGCGTTCGAGCTTGCTCGCTTCGCAGGCGGGTTTGAATGACCGCTGGACGGTTATCGGCGTCTGCCTTTTTCTGGCGTCTGCCATCTGGGTGGTCTTCGGCCAGACGTTGCATTACGACTTTGTCAATTATGACGACTACCAGTATGTGTATGAGAATCCTGTCGTCCAAAAGGGTCTGACCTGGGAGGGATTTCGCTGGGCGCTGACTTATGGCAACATCGGTCACTGGCATCCGCTGACCTGGCTCTCCCACATGCTCGACTGCCAGTTATACGGGTTGCAGGCGGGTGGCCATCACCTCACCAATATCCTGCTGCATGGGGCGGCGACGATCCTGCTTTTCCTGGTGCTGCGGCGGATGACGGGGTTCCTGTGGCGCAGCGCGTTTGTGGCGGCGGTGTTTGCGATTCATCCCTTGCGGGCGGAATCGGTGGCCTGGGTCGCGGAGCGCAAGGACGTTTTGAGCGCATTCTTTTTCATGCTGACGCTCGGGGCGTATGTGCGGTATGTCAAGAAGTCCAAAGTCCAAAGTCCAAAGTCCAAAGTTTATTACAGTTTAATGTTGTTATTTTTCGTGTTGGGACTGCTCTCCAAGAACATGCTGGTGACGATGCCCTTCGTTCTCCTGCTGCTGGATTACTGGCCATTGAACCGTCTTGCAGGCTTCTCCCCCCGGATTTGGCTCCGGCGGGTGGCCGAAAAAACACCGCTGTTGGTGCTGACAGTCGGATCGTGCGTGGCGACGGCCCTGGTGCCGGAGAAAATGACTACTGGCAAGCTGCCTATCGGGCTGCGGCTGGAAAACGCCGTGGTATCTTACGTCACCTACCTTTGGCAGATGATTCATCCGGCGGGACTGGCGTGTCTTTATCCCAACCCCACGAACTATCTGCCGTTCTGGCAGGTGGCCGGGGCCGTGGGGTTGCTGCTGGCCATATCCGGAACGGCATGGGCATTTCGCAAGACGCATCCCTGCCTGGTGGTCGGCTGGCTCTGGTATCTGGGGATGATGGTCCCGGTGATCGGGTTTGTGCAAATCTCCCACTATGCCCATGCGGACCGTTACACGTATCTGCCGCAGATCGGCTTGTATTTGATGCTGACGTGGGCGGCGGCGGATCTGTGCGCCGGCTGGCGTCACCGCCGCATGGTGCTGGGCGGCGGTGCTGCAATCATCCTCGTGATTTTGATTTTCTGCGCACGCGTGCAAACTTCGTATTGGCGGAATACTGAATTGCTCTGGACGCACACGCTCGCCTGCACGTCTGACAACTTTATTGCCCACTACAACCTCGGCGACGCGCTGCTCCATAAGGGCAGCGTGGGCGAAGCGATCGCGCATTACCAAAAGGCGCTGCAAATCAATCCCGACGCCATAGAAGCCCAAAACAACCTCGGCAACGCGCTGCTTACAAAGGGCCAGGTGGACGAAGCGATCGTCCATTTCCAAAGGGCGCTGCAAATCAGTCCCGACTCCGCGGAAACCTGCTACAACCTCGGCAACGCGCTGCTCCAAAAGGGCAATGTGGACGAAGCGATTGCCTATTACCAAAAAGCGCTGCAATTCAAACCCGACGAGGCGGAAGCCCACGACAACCTGGGCATCGCGCTGCTCCAAAAGGGCAACGTGGACGAGGCGATTGTTCATTTCCAAAAGGCGCTGCAAATCAAGCCCGACGACGCGGAAGTCCACAACAACCTGGGCAGCGCGCTGCTCCAAAAGGGCAGCGTGGACGAAGCGATTGTTCATTTCCAAAAGGCGCTGCAAATCAACCCTGACCGCGCGGACGCCCATTACAACCTTGGCAACGTGCTCCTCAAAAGGGGCAGCGTGGCCGAAGCGATCTCCCATTACCAAAAAGCGTTGCAAATCAAGCCCGACTCCGTGGATGTCCTGAACAAGCTGGCCTGGCAGTTGGCGACCTGTCCAGACGCCCACATCCGGGATGGGGTTCAAGCCGTCAAATATGCCGGGCGCGCCTGCGAACTGACGCACTATGGTGTGACCCCCTTTGTCGGCACCCTGGCGGCGGCTTATGCCGAGGCGGGACACTTTGATGACGCGGTTGCGGCGGCGGAGAAAGCCTGCGCGCTGGCTTCGGCGGCGGGCGAACCGGATTTGCTTGAGAAAAACCGGAAACTGCTGGATTTGTATCGCGCCCACCTGCCGTATCATGAGGAAGCTGAAAAGGTTGTTCCCGCCGCGCCCTAGCAGTCACGCTCGTCCTCCCGTCACTCGATGTCGGGCTTTGGATGCCTGCGCGCGCAACCGTGAAGCTTCCCCTTCAGCTATTCCACATCCTCGCCGAGTTCGACGTTCCAATAGGCCAGGTCAATGAAATGCTTCCAACTGTCGTGCCGGTGCAGGCTGAAATTGATCTGCACAAACGGACGCCATTTCGGGCGCTTGGGCTTGCGGACGAGGCGCATGCCGGCTTCCTGCGGCCGGCGGTTGGCTTTCTGCGTGTTGCATTCAACGCAGGAACAAACGATGTTCTCCCAGGTCGTCGGCCCGCCGCGATCGCGCGGAATGACGTGGTCCAGGTTCAAATCCTTCCGGTCAAACACGCGCCCGCAATATTGGCAGGTGTTCTTGTCCCGCTCAAAAATGTTGTGGCGCGTGAACTTTACCTCCTTCTTGGGCAGCCGGTCATAGACAAACAGCAGAATGATTCGCGGCACGCGGATGCGGAAGGAAACGGTGCGGACGGATTCCTCCTGCGGCGCGTTGGCGGAGATGTTTCGCCATTCTTGAAAATCGAAGGTGTGGAACGAGCCGTCCTCGGCATTGACAACGACCTGCGCCTGGCCTTGAAACAACAAGGTGAGCGCGCGGCGGGCGGTGCAGACGTTGACCGCCTGCCACAACCGGTTCAACACAAGCACATGCTGGTTTAGCGCGGTGTTCATGGCGCTGATGGGGAAAAGTAACAAAACCGCCGGTGCAGGTCAATGGCGTGAGTCAACTGGTAGCGACTCAATTTTTGATTTTGAGGTGGGGGGCATCGTGCTGAGTTTGTCTCAAATCAATTTCTTGTCAGAGGGGCGAGTTCCACGAGTCCTTAATTTCAGAGGCATTCCATGAGTCAGGGACTCGTATAACTCGCCCCTCCGATACTTTTGAGACAGTCTCTGCTGCGCTGTTCAACGAAACTCACTGCGCTGTTGGGGCCGGCTCATGATAGGGTTTGCCAGCCCGGTAAAACTCAAGTAATTGCCGGTTTTTCGCCGCCACAGCCGCCAGCCCCGCATCGGTTGCGAGTTGCGCCGCCTTTTCCGCCGTGGTCACCGCTTCCGGGAAACGGCCGGCTTCGGCATAAGCGGCAGCCAGTGTCCCGATGATGAAGGGTGCGCCATAATGAGTCAGCTCACACGCGCGTTCAGCCAAACGGACTGCCTCGGCCCCATTGCGAAGCCCGTCATCGGGACTGGCAGCCAGCGCCCACGCCAGGTTGTTCAACGCCCCGGCCAGGTTGGGATTTAATCCCAGGGCTTCCCGGTATTGGGCCACCGCTTCCCGGGTGCGGCCCAATTGGCCAAGGGTCACACCCAGATGAAAGAAGGTTTCGGGACGGTTTGGATTGATCTGGATGGCCTGGCGATAGCTCTCGATCGCTTCGTCAAAGCGGCCTTGGGCGGCAAGAGCGTTGCCCAGATTGTCCAGCGCTTCGGAGAAATTCGGGTTGATCTGGACGGCCCGGCGATAGCTTGCGATCGCTTCGTCAAACCGGCCCTTGGCGGCAAGGGCATTACCCAGGTTGTACCGTGCTTCGAAATAGTTCGGATTGATCTGAATGGCCATGCGATAGTTCTTGATCGCCTCTTCAAAGCGGCCCTTGGCGGCGAGAGCCGCGCCCAGATTGTACAGCGTTTCGGAGTAATTCGGATTGATCTGGAAGGCTTTGCGATAGTTTTCGATCGCTTCGTCAAACCGGCCTTGGGCGGCGAGGGCGTTACCCAGATTGTTCAGCGCTTCGAAGGAATTCGGATTGATCTGGATAGCCTTGCGAAAGCTCTCAATTGCTTCCTCAAACCGGTCCGTGGTGGCGAGGGCCATGCCCAGATTGTACAGCGCTTCGGAGGAATTCGGATTGATTTGGATGGCCTCATGGTAGTGTTCCATTGCCTCTTCCATGCGCCCTTGGCTACCAAGCAAATTACCCAGATTGTAGTGGACTATCCAGCAATCCGGGTTCCTGGCCAGCGTCGTCCGCCAGAGGGTTTCCTTGTCCGTGTACATCCCCGCCTGCCGCCAGGTCAGTAAGACGAGTACCGGCAGTACGATGCCGGCAAACCCATATACCACCGCCGGCCTGCGCAGAACTTCAGCCCCTCGCACCACCAACGCTGCCACCAAGGCAAAAATCCCCAGCGCCGACAGATAAACCCAGTGATCCCACACAAAGGAAAAACGCATCCCATACGCGTTCAGGAACCCCAGCACCGGAAATAGTGTCCCCACAAAAAAGAACAGCGCCGTCACCGGCCCGCGCCCCAGCCATCCCCGGGCCAGCCAGAGCACGAACAGCAGGCCGAGGGCCGTCACCGGATAAAGCCATTGCCACCACGAACCGCAGTCGGGCTGCCAGCGCGGATAGACGAAGCAAAGCTTCGCCGGCCAGAACAGGTGGCCGAGATAAAACCAGAATGCCCGGCCAGCCACCAGACCGCGTTGCGGGAACGTCAGGGCAAAATCCGATCCAGTCGCGCCAACATGATATTTCTCCAGCCAGGCGGTCACGGCACAAAGCCCCAAGGCCAGCGCGAAGAAGGGCAGCGTCGGCAACACGTCTGCCCGCCACCGGAGCTGGCCACGTTGCCACCAGCCCAGCAACAGCATGGCCGCCGGCAGCGAAAAGGTCGTCGTCTTGGCCAGCAACGCCCCCAGAAACAGGACGAAGGCCAGACCGTAAAATAGGGATGAGTGTCGCGGGACGGGTGACGAGCCGGTGGCTGCGGCAATTTCCGTTGTTCCCGTCCCCCGCCACCCGTCACTCGTCTCCCCCTGTGCGTAGCGCAGGTAGGCCAGGAATGCGCCGAGGTAAAGGACCAGCGAGAGCACGTTCTTGCGTTCGGTGATCCAGGCGACCGATTCGACCATGACCGGATGCAGCGCGAAGAGGGCACTGGCCAGCCAGGCGCCGGGCACCTGGAGCCGGCGCAACAACCGCCAGAAGAGCAACGCGGCCAGGGCGTGCAGCAGGACGTTCTCCACGTGATAGGGCGTCGTCCAGAACCGCCAGAGTTGATAATCCAGCCAGAAGGTCGTGCCCGAGAGCGGATAATACTGTTGCAGGGCGGTGGGCTGGAACCAGATCAAGCGCAGACCGGAGGTGTTCTGAAACAACGGTGCCAGGTTGGTGGTCCACGCATCATCATCCCAGACGTAACCTCCGCACAGGGCGGGGAGGTAGGCTAGGAAGACAAGAAGAACAATCAAGCCGCCCGGCCAGACCGGCAACGCTCGTCCACGAATGGATATTTGCCCGGGGAAGGTCATTTGTGACTCACGATTTTTAACCACAAAGGCCCGACCGAGGCAAGCCCGGTTGTAATCTTTTGCCAGGCCGCTTCCGCTGGATTGGAGCGTGAAGAGAAACGGGCTTTGGTTCATTCTGCGCTGTTCAACGGAATTCACTGCGCTGTAGGAGCAGTCTCATGGTAGGGTTTGCCTGGCCCGGTAGAGTTCGAGCAATGGCCGGATTTTCGCCGCCACATCCGCCAGCCCGGCACCGGTTGCGAGCTGCTCCGCCTTTTCCGCCGTGGTCACCGCTTCCGGGAAACGGCCGGCTTCGGCGTAAGCGGCAGCCAGCGTCCTGATGAACAAGGGTTCGCCATAATGGGTCAGTTCACACGCGCGTTCGGCCAAACGGACCGCCTCGGCTCCATCGCGAAGCCCGTCATCGGGACTGGTGGCCAGCACCCACGCCAGGTTGTTCAGCGCCAAGGCCAGGTTGGGATTTAATCTCAGGGCCTCCCGGTATTGGGCCACCGCTTCCCGGGTGCGGCCCAATTGGCCAAGGGTCATGCCCAAATGAACGAAGGTTTCGGGGCGGTTTGGATTGCTCTGGATGGCCTGGCGATAGTTCTCGATCGCTTCATCAAACTGGCCCCTGGCGGCGAGGGCGATGCCCAGATTGTCCAGCGCTTCGGAGAAATTCGGTTTGCTCTGGATGGCCTGGCGAAAACTGTCAATCGCTTCATCAACCCGGCCCTGGGCGGCGAGGGCGGCACCCAGATTGTTCAGCGCCTCGGCGTAATGCGGATTGATCCGGATGGCTTGGCGAAAGTTTTGAATCGCTTCATCAACCCGGCCCTTGGCGGTGAGGGCGATGCCCAGATTGTCCAGCGCTTCGGAGAAATTCGGATTGATCCGGATGGCCTGGCGATAGTTCTCAATTGCTTCCTCAACCCGGCCTTGGGCGGCGAGGGCGATGCCCAGATTGTCCAGCGCTTCGGAGAAATTCGGATTGATCTGGATGGCCCGGCGATAGTTTTCAATCGCTTCCTCAACCCGGCCCTGGGCGGCGAGGGCAATGCCCAGGTTGTTCAGCGCTTTGGCGTTATTCGGATTGATCTGGATGGCTTTGCGAAAGTTCTCAATCGCCTCCTCAAACCGGCCCTGGGCGGCGAAGGCGGCACCCAGATTGTCCAGCACCTCGGTGTAATTCGGATTGATCTGGAGGGCCTTGTAATAGTTCTCAATCGCTTCCTCAAACCGGCCCTTGACAATGAGGGCGCTGCCCAGGTTGTTCAGCGCCTCCCAATAGTTTGGTTTGATCTGGAGGGCCTTATGGTAGTGTTCCATTGCCTCTTCGATACGCCCCTGATTTGAAAGCAACATCCCCAGGTTGTTGTGGGCCATCGAGCAGTCCGGGTTCTTGGCCAGCGTGTCGCGCCACAGCGTTTCCGGGTTCCGGTAAATCCCAACCTGTTGCCACGTCAGCGCACCCAACAGAACAATGAGGGTGACGGGAATGACTCGCATTATCCGCTCCAGCCCCGCGGCGCATAATGTTATCAAGCCGACACTGGCCAGATATTGAAAATGATCAGCCACAAATGAAAATCGCATCGGATACACATTCACAAAGCCCAGTGCCGGTCCCAGCGTTCCCGCAAAGAACAACACCGCCACCAGCGGTCCTTTGCCAATCCGATGGCGTGCCAGCCAAAGTCCTGCCACCACCCCGGCCGCCGCAACCGGGAACAGCCATTGCCACCACAGCTCCGGCTCAATTTGCCAGCGCGGGTAGATGAAAGTCAGATGCACCGGCCACACCAGTTTGCCGGCATAAAACCACAAGGCCCTTCCGGCTATCAGACACCGGTCGGCCAAGGTCAACGACCACTCCACTCCTTGCGCGCCAACATGATATTTCTCGATCCAGGCAGTCATCAGCCCCAGTCCCGCGCCAAGCACAAAGAAAGGCAATAACAGCAGAATGTCACTTCGTTGTACATGGCCCTTCTTCCACCAGCACACCAGCAACAACGCCGCCGGCAGCGAACAGGTCACGGTTTTGCTTAATAATGCTGCCGCGAACAGAACCAAAGCCCCCAGATACCAATACCAACGGAAACGGTTCGGACGACGGGGTTCCTCCAACGCGTCAAAACGCAGATAGGCCAGTGCGGCAGCGAAGTAAAAGACGGCCGACAACACGTTCTTGCGTTCGGTAATCCAGGCCACCGATTCGACACAGACCGGGTGGAGCGCGAAAAGGACGGCGGCCAGCCACGCTCCCTGAATCCGCAAACGCAGCAGTACCTGCCAGAGCAAAATTGCCGCGATGGCGTGCAACAGGATATTGACCAGATGATAGCCGACCGGATTGAGACCCCAAAGATGATACTCCAACCAGAAGGTGGTATGCACCATGGGATAATATTGCGGCACTGCGCCCACTTCGAACCAGATGCGTTGCAGTCCACCCAGATCGTGCAAGGTCGGGTTTTCCGTCACATAAAAATTATCGTCCCATATGAATCCACCGCGCAGCACCGGAAGATAGGCCAGAAAGACAAGGAGAACGATCACGGCGCCCTGCCAGACCGGCAACGCTCGTCCGCGAATGGACATTTGCCCGGGGAAGGTCTCGTGTGACACACGATTTTTTTAACCGCAAAGGCCCGATCAAGGCAAGCCCGGTTGTAATCATTTGCCAGGCGGGCTTCCGCTGGATTGGCATTCCAGCATGAAACGTCTGGTTGCACAGTTGATTTTGATATTGGCTGCGCCGTTGCCGTTGCCGCGCCCCTAAAATGGGAGCCTGTATGACCAATCGCATTCAAGTTTCAACCGATGTGCTTACAGCCTGTCCTGATGCGAAGGCCGGCACAGGGCGGGGGAACGATTCGATGTTGAAGGTCGGTCCGCAATTTATCGGGGTCGGGAAACCGGCATAATTTCACGGGAAGTTACCGGAAAACCGTCAAAATCTCCGTGCTTGGAAAGATTGGTTGATGTACATTGTGTTGTATGATCAGTGAAGGAATGGCCTTGATGAAATCATTCAGATTTCTCCAGTTGGCGGCGGGCATTTCGATGATGTGGCTGGTTGTGCCCGGCGCGTGGGGGACGGTTACGTTTAACACCCTCGTTTCATTTACCGGCACCAATGGGGCTTATCCTGGTGCCAAGCCCTATGCCGGTCTGGCACTGGGTCTGGATGGCAATTTCTACGGGACAACAACCTCGGGTGGGACAAACAATGATGGCACGGTATTCCAACTGACTTCCGCCGGCGCCTTTACTTCGATCTTCTCCTTCAATGGCACCAATGGCGCCACGCCTTATGCGGCGTTGGTACAGGGTGCGGACGGCAACTTTTACGGCACGACCTTCTTTGGTGGGGTGAGCAATTGGGGCACGATATTCCAACTTACAACCAATGGCACGTTCACGAACCTGTTCTCCTTTACCGGCACCAATAATCCGTATCTGGGCGCCAATCCCGCTGCTGCCCTGGTGCCGGCCGGTGACGGCAGCTTCTATGGCACGGCAGGTTTCGGCGGCGCATACACGAATGCCATCGAAGGCGGCTATGGCTATGGCACGGTATTTAATGTAACCACCGGTGGCACGGTCACCGTCCCGGCTTTCTTCAATGGTACCAATGGCGCTTATTCTTCCGGCGGGATGGTCCTCGGAAAGGATGGCAATTTTTATGGGACGACTGCCTGGGGCGGCCGGGGCATCACCGGTTCCTTCCCGGGCTACGGTACGGTGTTCAAAATGACTCCCGACGGAACGCTCACCAACCTTTACTTGTTCACCGGTTTCAGCGACGGCGGTTTTGTTTACGCCGGCCTGGTGCAGGGCGGGGATGGCAATTTATACGGGGGAACGTTCAGCGGGGGAGCGTACGGTTACGGCACCCTCTTCAAAGTCAGCACCAACGGATATTTCACCCTGCTTCACACTTTCACTGCTTACGAAGTCGGTTCGCCTTATGGCGGGTTGACGGAGGGCAGTGATGGTAATTTTTACGGGACGACTTACGGTTTGTATGGCTATGGCACCGTCTTCCAACTAACTCCTGGTGGCGCTTTCACAAATCTGGTTTCATTTAATTCCGCCAATGGCGCCCATCCCGACGGGGTTCTGGTACAAGGCCCCGACGGCAACTTCTACGGCACGACCTCCTTGGGCGGCGCGAACGGCTTGGGAACAATTTTCCAGCTCAGTGTTCCCATTCCCGCGGTGTTCAAAGCGATAACGCTGGCGAATGGCACGGCCACGCTCACCTGGAGCGCGGTGGTTGGTCAAACCTATCAACCGCAATACTCCACCAACCTGGCTCAAACCAACTGGAACAGCTTGAGCAAACCCTTCCCTGCGTTCAATGGCATCATGACCACAACCGATTTTAATGCCGGCGATTCCCCGCAACGGTTTTACCGCGTCATGCTTTTTCCGTAGGACCGCTATTCACAACTGCAGCCGGCGCAGGCCTCCCACAGTAGCCGTTGCCAAACCGTGTTCCGTAAGGCTATCGTGTCAATATGAAACGTCTGGTTGCACTGCTGATTTTGATATTGGCCGCGCTGTTGCCGCAGGCAAGCGCGCAGCAGGGGCCCGACGACCAATACATCATCATTTACAGCCTGATGCAGCATGCGGATGCGTTGAACAGCTCCGGTCAGGCGCGCCAGGCGCTGGCCCAATACGTCCAGGTGCAGGGCGAACTGCAAAAATTCCAGACTATTTACCCCGATTGGAACCCGAGAATTGTCAACTTCCGCTTGAATTACCTCGCCGAAAAAATCGCCGAAGTGACGGCCAAACTTCCCGTGGTCCCGCAAGGTGAAACGCCCCCGGCACCGCCGCCGCCGGCCACGGCGGCGTCAACCGCCGCCGCCGATTTGGAGGCGCAGCTCGGCGCCTTGCACGAGCAGGTGCAAAAACTACAGGTGGACAACACGACGCTGCAAGCCAAGCTCCAGGAGGCGCTGGCGGCGCAACCGGCGGCGATTGATGCGCGCGAACTGACCCAGGCGCAGGCGAAAATCCGGTCGCTGATGAAGGAAAACGATTTGCTCAAGGTCAGCCTGTCACAAGGAAAAGCCGGAACGGCGATTGGGCCGGCGGTTGCGGAATCGGACGCCTTGAAACTGGCGGAACTGGCCCTGGCCGAGGCGAATCAAAAACTGGCCGCGCAAACGGCGCGTGCCGACAACCTGGCCCGGGAAAACCAGGCGCTGCAATCGCGCGTTCAGGCGTTGCTGGCCAGTCCCGATACGATTCAGGCGCTGCGCGAGGAAAATGCGCTGCTCAAAAAACAGATTGCCGACTTCAAACCGGCGGCGCCGGATCCGGCCGAGGCCGCCCGGCTGAATTCCGAACTGGCCGGGCTGCGGAAACAGATTGCCGCGTTGCAGTCGGCGGCCGCAGTGGGTTTTCTGGAAAAATCGGCCCTGGAAAACCGCGTGCGGCAATTGCAGATCGCGGCGGTGAATACTGCGCCGGTTCCGGCGCCCAACCAGGCGGAAAACGAGGAGCGCATCCGGGCGTTGACGCAGGAGCGCAACGATTTGCTGGCGAAACTGGGCGAGGCGAACCAGGAGCTTTATGGCCGCCGGAAACAGGACGCCGCGGCGCGAATCAATGTGTTGACCGATGAAGTGAACGCCTTGCGCGCGCGGCTGGCGGTGGACGAAGCGCAGGTCGTCCCTTACACGCCGGAGGAACTGGCTTTGTTCAAGCCGTCCGCGCCGCAACTGGCCAATCGCAACGCGGAGAAAAAATCCATCAGGGAATTGCCCGGCGGCGCGGCCCAACTGGTGGCCGAGGCGCAAAATTATTTTTCCGCCCGGCAGTACGACAAGGCGGAGGATGATTATCAGAAAATTTTGCAGCATGATGAAAACAACGGATTGGTGCTGGCCAACCTGGCGACGATTGAGATGGAGCAGGGCCGGCTCGATGACGCGGAAAAACACATCAAAGCCGCCGTCGCTCAAAGTCCGGACGACCCTTACAACCTTGCCACACTGGGCCGCCTTGAATTTCTCCGCGAAAAATACGATGCAGCGCTCGACGCGTTGAGCCGGGCGGCAAAGCTGGATCCGCGGAATCCTGAAATTCAAAATTTTCTCGGCGTCACGCTCAGTCACAAGGGCCTGCGCGCGCAGGCGGAAACGGCGTTGCGCAAGGCGATTCAACTGGACCCCAATTACGGGCCGGCGCACAACAATCTGGCGGTGATTTACATCAGCCAGTTGCCGCCCCTGGTGGAACTGGCGCGCTGGCATTATCAGAAGGCGCTCGACGCCGGCCAGCCGCACAATCCGAACCTGGAGCAGATGCTGGACACGAAAGGCGCGCCGGCGAACCCGCAATAATCACTCATCGCGTTTCACGCTTCACCTTGATATGTTGCGCCAGGCTTTCCACGAATTGACGATCCCGACCCGCGGCCGCGGGCTTTGCGAGTTCACGCGCGAAGTTGAACGGTGGGTGGCTCAAAACCAATTCCAGGATGGCCTGCTGACAATTCATTTGCAGCATACCTCGGCCTCGCTGCTGATTCAGGAGAACGCCGACCCGGACGTGCGGAGTGATTTGGAGGCGTTTTTTCAACGGCTGGTCCCCGACGGCGATCCGCTTTTTGTGCATACGCTCGAAGGCGATGATGACATGCCCGCGCACGTTCGCACGGCGCTTACGGCGGTCAACTTGAGCCTTCCCGTGCGCGGCGGGCGGCTCGCCCTCGGCACCTGGCAGGGGATTTATTTGTGGGAACACCGCGTTCGCGGACACACGCGCCGCGTCACCCTGCATTTCGTTGGCGAATAGCCGCCGGTGGGGGACAAGCGCCCTCGCGAGCTGGAATAAATTTCAATGAAGCGGTTTGCCGGGAGTCTTGCTCCAACACGGCCCAATCGTCGTCGAATAAACTGGCCAAGCGCGCCGTCGAATGGCAGGTTGCAGACATTTATGCAAACCATGAAATTGTCCCGCTCCCGTGTTTTGGCGGCGTTGTTTTTTGTTTTTGCTTTCGCGGGGCACGGTGAAAATGTCACGAACAGTTTCGGTTTCACCGGCCCGGAAATATTTCCCATTGACGTTCAAATCGGCCTCCTGCACGCGGCGGATCTGGACGGCGACGGCTTGAACGACCTCATCATCGCCAACAATCTGCGCTCCAAGATCGATTTGCTTTACAATCAAACGGGCAAAACCAATCTGGCTGCCGCAGCCAACCCGCCGCGCAAGCTCGAAATCAATGAACTGCCGCCCGGCGCGCGTTTTCGCATTGATTCCATTCCCACTGACGAGCGCATCGGGGAAATGGTGGTGACCGACCTCAACGGCGATGGCCGTCCCGACATCGCTTTTTACGGCGATGCGAAGGACCTCGAGGTGATTTACAACAAAGGCACCAATGGCTGGAGCGAACCGAAACACTGGCACATCGTGGACGGACAGTTGAACGCGAATGCGCTGACGGCAGGCGATTTGAATGGGGATGGCCGGACCGACCTCGTTTTGCTCGGCGACAACGGGTCGCTGTATTTCCTGCCGCAGTTGCCGGACCACACGCTCGGCGAACCCCAAAAAATTCCCTATTCGGGCACGCCCAAATCGGTGCAAATCGTGGACGTGAACGGCGATGGCCGGAACGATTTGCTGCTGGTGGACTGGGACAGCCCGACGCCGATACGGTTCCGGCTGCAAAACGCCGCCGGCCAGCTCGGACCGGAAATCTATTTCAAGACCCCGCCCATCCGCTCGTTTTGCGCGGACACCCTCGAAGGCGGCAGCAAGAATTACATCGTAACCATCGCGCGGGATTCCGGACGGGCGGAAGTTTCGCAATTCACGCGCCAGCCCGCCGAAATTTTGTCCGGCGCATTCCGGCGCGGACAATTTCAAATTCTGCCGCTGAACAAGACGGACGCGGCGCAACGCGGCCTGCTTTGGGCTGATGTCAACGGCGATGGGCGTCCCGATTTGCTCGTGGCTGAGCCGGCCAGCGGCCAGCTTTCGGTTTATTTCCAGCAGCCGGACGGTTCGCTCGCCCCGCCCAAGACCTTTCCCACCCTGGCCGGTGTGAGCCAGCTCGCAGCGGCGGATTGGAATGGCGACGGCCATCCAAGTATTTTTCTCCTGAGCCGCGACGAAAACGCGGTCGGCGTGGCGCAATTTGATAAAAACGGCCGGTTGCCGTTCCCAACGCTCATTCCGCTCGACGGCAAACCGCTCGTGATGGCCGTCGGCGCATTGAAACCCGGCGCGAAGCCGGCGCTGTGTGTGATTGTGGACAAGGACGGCCAGCGTTCGCTGGTGACCCGCCTGGCGAACGGCAGGATGCGGACGCAAAAGCTCAGTGAAAATTTCAAATCCAATCCTACCACCCTGGCCATTCAGGATGTCAACCAGGATGGGCGGGCGGATCTGGTGGTGTTGATTCCGTATGAAAAAATCAAGGTGCTGCTGCAAAAGTCCGGCGGGGATTTCGATGAGGAGGACGTGGACCCGCCCGGCGGCGCGATTGAGCAGCCGTGGCTGGTATCGGCGGACGTGGATGGCGACGGCAAGCCGGAGCTGCTGCTGCCGCAGAAAAATTTTGTGCGCGCCGTCGTGCTCGAACAGGAAACCAAGGCGCCAGATTCCACCAATCAACCGGACTGGGTGTTCCGCGTGAAGGACCAAATCAACGGCGCGGCGGCCGATTCGCGCATTGTCGGCGCCACGGCGGTGCGCAACGGAACGAACAATGTGCCGGCGATTTTTCTGCTGGATGCGGAGCACAAGCAATTGACGTTGTGCGAGCGCGATGCGGCGGGTGTGTGGCGGGTATCCCGCAACGTGGAGTTGCCGGTGTCGGATTTCTTCGGGTTGCAGTCGGTGGCGCTCGGCGGCACGAATGTCCAGAGCGTGGCGTTTCTTGGCGAGAACGCCGTCGCGTGGATGCCGCTGGCGGGCGAGGTGTGGGAATTGACCGCGCTCGATGGTTACGACACGCCGATCAAGGACGGGTATTTGAATGACGTGGTGGCGGGCGATTTGAGCAACAACGGGCGCAAGGATCTGGTGTTTTTGGAAACGGCAAAAAATTATCTCGACATCGTCAGCTTTGATTCACATCACAAGCTGGTCCCTTCCAATCGCTGGCAGGTGTTCGAACAGCACACCTTCCGCGGACGCTCGGACGCCCTGCCCGAACCGCGCGAGGCGCTCGTGGCCGATGTCACCGGCGATGGGAAGAACGATCTGATCGTGGTGGTGCATGACCGCATCCTGGTCTATCCGCAGGAGTAGCTTCGGAGCGCCGGCTTCCGCCGGCGGAACTCCAATTTTTCCCGCAACATGCCGGTTCGGAGACCGGCGCTCCCGGGATAATTCAATTCAACTGCGGCGGGCGCGGGGCGAAAACCTTGAAGGAAAAACCGTCCGCCGTGACATTGCCGCTGGTGACGGAAAAATAAAAGTATTTGGAAACCTTGTCGTATTCCGGCAGCAGCGAAAAATCCAGCCAGCCACCGAAGATTTTTCCCGGCGAGACAAAAGGCAGGGCGCCGAACGCACTGGCGCCGCCGGCGGCCAGGCTGTCCGTGGAGCTGTTTTTCAAGGCGGTAAAAACCGGACGCATGATTTCACGCTGGTTTTGGTAGGCGAACAGGCCGTTGCCCCCGCCAATGTGCTGTGCGGCGTCGGCAAAACCGGCGGTTTCGCGCAACGGCTTGGCCTTGCTGTCGGCGCCTCGCAGATGAGTCTCAATCATCGAAACGTCCGTCGTCAGGGCGACATAACCGCCGCTGGACGCGCAGTAAAGCGAACGGGGCGCGGTGGGGCGCGAGGGCAGGGCAACCGTGTAAATGGTCCGGCCCGAAAATTGACGCGGCGCGGGCGCGTTTTCCTGCGGGGCGGTGAGTGAGGCAACGGTTTTGATCGCCAGCACGGCCTGCTCGGGATTCAGCGCGGCGAACAGGAAAAGCGAGGGAGCGGAATTCAAATCCGCCGGCGTTTTGCCCGCCGGCGCTGTCTGATAGTTGATCCAATCGTCGCCCAGGTTGCCGATGAGATTTTTGCGGACGTCGAAGTCCGGGTCTTTTTGCTGGGCGGTAGCGTTGGCAATGCTGATCGCGGAATTGAGGCTGGTGAGCCAGGCGGGCGAAATGTCCGAGAGCATTTTTTCCAGCGCCGCCCAGGATTTCTGGCCGTCCACGCGCCAGCGCCAGAATTTCACGGTGTCAGCGGGCACAAAGGCCGGCGGGTTCGCGTCCTTCGGCGCGGCGGCGATTATTTTGAAAATGCCCTGCCGGCCGGCTTCCGGCGCCGAGAGGTAAAAATCAACCCGCGAGCCGTCGCGGGATTCGCGGTAACTGAAGCTGGCGGACTTCAAACCCGTCAAACCCGATGCGCCGAGAATTTTGTCCCACGGTATCGGCGGCACGGGGCTGGGCGCTTCCGGGTTCGGCTCCGGTGGCGGGATGTGAACCAGCACGTCGAAAAGGGTTTTGGCATTGAACCAGCCGTAATACAACGGCGCGTCGCGAAATTGCGCAAGCCGGTCGGCGGCAAAAAGCGCATTGTCGGCCAACGGCGGCTGCGCCCCGCCGGTCAACCGCGTGGCGACGGGTTCGACGGTTTTCAACGAACTGCCGACAATCAACAGCGATTCAAATTGGCCGACGACAATTTCGGCGGGCGGCGGCGGTTTGTTTTCCTTGCCGAGTTCCTGGACGGGCTGGCGTTTGGGGAAAACACCGGCGAGCGTTGCCGGAATGTCATTGCTCGAAAGCGGCACGACGGAAAATGAGATGCCCCGAAGGGTTTCGTTGTGCATCGGTTTGCCCGCGTCCGCCCATTTTTTGCGCAGGGCGGCAAGATTGGTTTTGAGCAGATCGCTCCGGCCTTTGGTATCGAGCAGAAACAGCACGCCGGGCGCCGGACCGTCGCCGCCGGTCCAGCCGTTTTGCGTGACGGCCAGGGTCAACTGGCCTTGCGGCAAATTGGTGAAGTCGTTGAACCTGACGCCGAGGTCGCGTTCCAGCGGAGCGACCAGTTTTTCGTTCCAACTGGCCATGAATTTGTCGTGGAACGGTTTCATCGCCGCGTCATTCCATAGCAGGCACTGCGGTGATTGCTTGGTGGCGGCGCACAACGTTGAGAAATCGGGCACGGTGATGAGCAACAGCGTGTCCGACGGCAGCAGGTTTTCCGCCGGTGGAATCGCGGCGCAGACGGGTGTTGCCAGCGTGAGCACCGCGGCCAGCGTGGCGGAAAAGATTCCCGCCGCGGGTTTCGGGGCGAAACGAAAAATGCGTGTGGTCATGATGAATTAAAGTCCAACCCGGCTGAAAAGTCACGCCCTCAATCCGGGTTCCGGGATGTTTTCATTGCGCCGCCGGCTTGTTTTTGGTGCGGCAGGGCGGTTCGAGATAGTGATACGGATTGTTCGGATTGTCGGTGGAATAGGCAAAGGCATCACGGTGTTCCAGGAAGTTTTTCACCAGTTCGACGGGAATCGCAAAACCCAGGCCCTCGCCGAAGGTGATTTTCATGTTCGTCACGCCGACGACTTCGCCGCCGAGATTGAACAGCGGGCCGCCGCTGTTGCCGGGATTGATCTGCGCGGTGGTCTGCAGATAAAGCTCGCCTTCAAGCTGGCGCGTCTTGGTGCTGACAATGCCCGACGTTACGGTGCGTTCCAAACCCATCGGACTGCCGATGGCAAACACTGAATCACCGACGCTCAACGCGTCCGAGCTGCCGAGGGTGACGTATTTGAACTTGGGCGCGTTCTTGTCCTCAATTTTCAGCAGCGCCAGGTCGTGGAATTTGTTGATGGCGATGATTTTCACTTGCTTGTAGGTCTCGCGGTCAAGCTGGCCGTTGTGCTGATGATACACTTCAACGGAAATCTCCGTCTCGCCCTCGATGACGTGAAAATTCGTGATCAAATAACCGTCCGCGTTGATGAAAAATCCCGAACCCAGGCCTTCGGGCGTGCGGACCTGCACGACCGCCTCGCCGATTTGCTTGACGAGGTCCTGCACGTCGCGGGCGGCGGCGGGGCGGTTGTCTGAATAAAAAAATTGCGGGATGACACTGACGCTGACGGCCGGGTTGGCTGCGGCCGGGGGTGGCGTTGGTGCGGCGCTGCCGGATTTGGAAATGTTGGTGACCACGTTGCGTGGCACGACCAGCACGGTGTAGCCCACGTCCACGACGATGGAATCAGGTCTTTCGGCAAGGATTTTGCCGGTGACGGCGGCTTGATCCTTCAATTGAATCACGTCGGCGCCTGCGGGCCGCAGGCCGCAGAACAGCAGAACTGCCAAGGCAAAATGTTTCTTCAACGACATTGTCAAATAATAATGCAGCCAGGAACCTTTGACAAGCCGCCCGGCGCAAAAAGCCAGGCACGGATCAAATGCCGCGGTCAGTGATTCCGGTGTAGCGCCAGACGGCCCAGACATGGGACTTCGTTTTGTTGCGGTTTGGATAGCGCCGGTGCAAAACGTCACGAATCCTGAAGGCCCGCTCCCGCGACTTGATGAGCCCTGACTCCGATGAAAGCTCCGAGACATCGAACGCTTCGGGAAAATTACAGCCGTTGAGGAGCGCGCTGGCGGTGAACTGGGCATCCACAATATCAAAGCCGGCCAACTCGAAATCGGGGTGCGGGAAACTGGAAACATCCGCCGCCGAAGGATCCCGGGCGACGGCAATCACCACCGAGGGACGATGGCCTGAAACCCGCCGCAGGACAAAGTCGAGGTTGGTATAGAAATCGAGCATGAACTCCTCTTGCGCAACGAACGGCCAGTCCTCGCTGGATTCCACGTGGACGACCGGCGGACAGAGGATGCTGTCGAGCGTGACGACCCGGATCAAATCGGTGCGCCCGATCCATCGGGTGTAACCCAACCAGCGCTCGCCGTTGTCACGGCCAAATCGCTCGATGGCTGTATAATAATACATGGTTGAACGCGAGGAGATTTCCCAAAAGTTGAGCCACGCCATGCCAGCGACGCAAGAACAAACCGGCGGCTTAAACCTATGTCCAGATTGAAAATAACTATTGCCATAACGGGTGGTTTTGCTATTTTGTCCGGCCCTTTGCAGGATGCTGAATGGTCAGTCGGCAAAGGAAAACGGCCTTAATTTCTGCGTTCGAGTGAATGCGGCTTGCCGCGCCATGGCAGCGCGGAGGCGGGCCACAACAACATCAAACTCAATCCCGTGTTCCGCGGGATGGTTCGCTGCGGCGAATCTTTAACCAAAGGAAAAACGTGTTAAGTATTGGCGTAAAAGAATTGTTGGAATCAGGCGTCCATTTCGGACACCAGACGAGGCGTTGGAATCCCAAGATGAAGCCGTTCATCTTCGATGCGCGCAACGGCATTCACATCATTGACCTCAGCAAGACGCTCGCACAGCTCGAAGCCGCGTGCGGTTTTTTGTCGGAAACGGTGCGCAAGGGCGGCAAGGTGGTGTTCGTCGGCACCAAAAAGCAGGCGCAGCAATGCGTCAAGGACACCGCGAAGGAATGCGGCCAGTTTTTTGTCACCGAGCGCTGGCTCGGCGGCACGTTGACGAATTACAACACAATCAAATCGTCCATCAAGCGGCTGAAGGAAATTGAGAAAATGGACGCGGACGGCACGCTGGCCAATTACGGCAAGCAGGAGCAGGCGGTCATCCGCCGCGAAACCGGCCGGCTCCAAAAATATTTCGACGGCATCCGCGCCATGGACAAGGTTCCCGCCGCGATGTTCGTCGTGGACATCAAACGCGAGCACAACGCCGTCGCCGAGGCGCGCAAACTCAAACTGCCGCTCGTGGCCATCGTGGACACGAATTGCGATCCCGACCTGGTGGATTTTCCCATTGCGGCGAACGACGACGCCATCCGGTCCATCCGCATGATTCTGGCCACCATCGGCCAGGCCATCACGCTGGCGCAGGCGGAGTTTGAATCCAAACGTTCGTGCCGGCCGGTGGCGGAAGAAGCCGCACCGGCTGAAGCGCCACCTGCCGAAGCCGCGCCGGTGGCGGCGGTCCCGGTTGAGGCCGCTCCACAGGCGCCGGTTTGATTTGCCGCGGCGCGGGAAAATTTCCGCGCTGCTTTCAACTTTCAACCAACAACTTATTTTTTATGTCTCAAATTACTGCTGCTGACGTTGCCAAACTTCGTGAAATGACGAATGTGGGCATGATGGATTGCAAAAAGGCGCTCACCGAGGCGAAGGGCGACCTCAAGGCCGCCGTGGACATCCTGCGAAAAAAAGGCCAGGCCACCGCCGCCGTGAAATCCGTGCGCGAGGCCCGGGAGGGTGCCATCACCCAGTACATTACCCCGAATGGAAAACTCGGCGTGCTGGTGGAAGTGAACAGCGAGTCCGATTTTGTGGCGCGCAACGAACTGTTCCGCGCGTTTTGCGATGACGCGGCGAAACGTTACGCGACCGAAGCCAGCCCGAACCTCGAAGCGGAACGCGAGGCTCTCGTCACGAAGATCCGAGAGAACATCAAAATCGCCCGGCACGCAAAGATGGAGGTGGCCGGCAATGGTTTGATTGCCGGTTACATTCACACCGGTGCAAAAGTGGGCGTGCTTGTCGAAGTTGGCGCGGGCAAGGCCGAAACCACGGGCAAGGAAGAATTCAAGCAACTGGTCAAGGATATCACCCTCCAGATCGCGGCGGGCCATCCGCATGCGGTTTCGCGCGAGCAGGTGCCGGCGGAAGTCATTGCCAAGGAACGCGAAATCGCCGCGCAATCCGACCGCCTCAAGGGCAAGCCGGCGCAGGCCATGGAAAAAATCCTGTCGGGCATATTGGAAAAATTTTACCAGACCTACTGTCTGGTGGACCAGGGCTTCGTGAAGCGCAACTCCGAGATCAGCGTGAAGGAACACGTGGCGCAGATTGCCAAGCAGCTCGGCGATGAAATCACCATCCGCCGGTTCGTGCGGTTTCAGGTCGGCGAAAGCGCCTGACCGGGAATTCAAAAATTATCAGGATGTCCATCCGGACGCCTTTTTTATTTTTTAGAACTTAACTAACAGTCCAATCACGATTTAGGCGCATTCTTCTGCCAGTATTCTAATAATGTTGGCGTAGTAGTTGGTGGTGTGCGGCCATTCGTGTTGAAATGCTGAATGATGGCCTTTATTCTCTGACAGATCTTGTCCGATGGGTCAGCGGCCAGCGCGTGGTCAATTGATGCCTGTGCGTCGGAGGTGCGGTTTGCGAGCAAATATGCAAGAGCTAGATTAGCATGACGTCCGCCATTGTTGGGTTCGATTTGAACAGAACGGTGCGCAAAGACAATTGCTGCGTCGTGGCGTCCAATCTCCATCGCACACAAAGCCGCTTCTCTCGCAACATCAGGCTGTGAAGGGTTAATCTGATAGGCGCGCTCGAACCATGAAAGAGCTGTGACATTATCGCCGAAGCGCTGATGTACTTTACCTACATTCCACATGGCTGGCCAATTTTCCGGGTTGAGTTCGAGAACGTGGTCGAAAAGTGAAAGCGCATGATTGAGTTTGCGACGTAGAAACCAACCAGGTTTGGGCATTTGAGGATGCTCATGTATGAGTATCTCATTTTTGACGATGGCTGCTGCTTCCTCAAAAGCTTTATTGTGTTCAAGTCTTTGTTGCTCGGTTAATTGCACGTTCTTCGAACGCTAAATTTTCATTTCCAATATGTCCAGATTGAATCGCGGCTTTGATTTGACGATTCATCGCGCGGCTGTTAATAATTTTCCGTGATGCCGCGCGCGCTGCCAATTTTATGACGACCGCCAAAAAACCAAGATTTTCCCGGATTCTGCTCAAGCTTAGTGGCGAGGCGCTCGGCGGCGAAAACGGCGTCGGCATCTGTTCCCAAGCGGTGCGCCACATGGCCGAGCAAATCCGCGAGGTGCGCGAACTCGGGGTGCAAGTGGTCGTGGTGGTCGGCGGCGGGAACATTTTTCGCGGCGTGTCCGGCAGCGAACACGGCATCGAGCGCGCCACGGGCGATTACATGGGGATGCTGGCCACCATCATCAACGCGCTGGCGTTGCAGGACGCGCTGGAAAAACTCGGCTCGCCCACGCGCGTGCAAAGCGCCATCGTGATGTCGCAGGTTGCCGAACCGTTCATCCGCCGTCGCGCGGTGCGGCACCTGGAAAAGGGCCGCGTGGTCATCTTCGGCGGCGGCACGGGCAATCCGTTTTTTTCCACTGACACCGCGGCCGCGTTGCGCGCCAACGAAATCGGCGCGGAAGTGGTTTTGAAGGGAACAAAGGTGGACGGCGTCTATGATTCCGACCCGAAGAAAAATTTGCAGGCAAAACGCTTCGTGGAAATCACGTATCTCGAAGCGCTGCAAAGGCAGCTCAAGGTGATGGATTCGACGGCCTTCTCGCTCTGCATGGACAACAAAATGCCCATCATCGTTTTTGATTTCTTCAAGCCACATAATCTTCGCCGCGTGGTCATGGGTGAAAAGGTGGGCACGCGGGTGACGGGGTAAAATGGCAGATAGGAGATGGAAGGCAGGAGTTGGGGAACGTAAACCCGCCATTATTCAAATGTTTTACCCGGCTCCCATCTGCAATCTCCCAACTCCTGAATCTTGATTTCTCATGCCTGAACTCCCGGAAGTCGAAGTGCTTGCCCGCCATTTGCGCCCGCTGCTTCGCGGCAAAACCATTCGCGAGGTGAACGTCCGGCGCGCAAAGGTGCTGGCGCCAACCTCGCTGCGCAAATTCCGCCAAACCTTGCTGGGCGCGAAATTCACCAGGCTGTCGCGCCGCGGCAAATATCTGCTGTTTCAACTTCGCGCGAAAACCGGCGGTGAACCGGTGACGCTGCTGGGACATTTGGGAATGACCGGCCGGATTTATCTCGCGCGGAAAAGCGTGCGTCCGCCCCGGCATGTGGCGGTGGTGTTCAATTTGGGCGGGAAAAATTTGATTTACGAGGACACGCGCTACTTTGGCCGGTTGACGCTGGACACTTCCGCCGTGAAAAGGCTGGGACCGGAGCCACTCGACGGCGGCTTTGACAAATCGGCATTCGGGCGGTTGCTGAAACGGTCACGGCAGGCCATCAAAATCAAATTGCTGGATCAAACGCTCGTCGCTGGTATCGGCAACATTTACGCGAGTGAAGCATTGTTTCGCGCCCGCATCCCGCCGCGATTGCCGGCGCGAAGACTGACCGGGTCGCAGGTCGCGCGGCTCTGGCGGGCGATTCGCAAGGTGTTGGCCGAGGCCATCGCCTGCGGCAGCACCGTGCCGTTGAATTTTGGCGGGAGCAGGTCGGACGGACTTTTTTATTTTGGCCGGGCAAAAGGCGCCCCGGATTATTACGAGGAACGATTGCAGGTTTATGACCGTGCCGGGCGGCCTTGTCCAGATTGCGGCTGTTTGATCAAGCGCATCCGGCAGGCTGGGCGGAGCACGTTCTATTGCCCGCGCTGCCAGTCTGCGTGACGAATCGGTTTGACGCGCCGTTTGCCGGTTTGTTAACATTCACGCTCTTTGAGTTCCAGAGTAGCTCAATGGTAGAGCGCGCGGCTGTTAACCGTGATGTTGTAGGTTCGAGCCCTACCTCTGGAGCCAATCTTTGCCATAGAAAGAACTTCGTTTCTGCGATTTCCGCCAAACCCTATGGGGCAAGTGTATTCGATTTCCGCTTCTGAATCCTTGATGTTAATGCGCCGGATGAAAGAATTCAAAAATGCCTTTCGGTTCATAATGCTTCCCTTGTTTAACGTGCTTCGCAAATCTTCGACGTAGGCCGTGACGGTTTCCTCTGACGGTTTTGCAAAAGCCACGGTGCGCGGCGTCTGCGCGTTAAGCCGGGCAATTTCGGCGATGAGGGCTTCTTTTTCGGCGTTCAACTCCCGAATTCGTGAAGCAACGTCATTGAGATCAAGCGTGCTGCCTTCAATCAATTCATAATATCGCGCGAGCTTCTTTTCGACTTCAGCCAATTGACTTTTTAGTGTCACTCGCTTTGTTTCTGATTCCGCTTCGCCGTTTTCAAGTTCTTCGCAAACCATGCAAACAAGTTTGGTGAGAATTTCCTTTGTCAAAAGCCGGTCTTTGATCGTATCCACGATGCACGGTTCAAGTTTTTCCGCATTGAAACTTTTTTGTGAACAACTTGCTCTCCCCTCTTTGGATTTTCGCTGGCAGGCGTAATAAATAAACCTTCCCGACTTCGCGGTGCTGGCAATCATCTTTGCGCCGCAGCGAGCACAATAAACCAGTCCGCTCAAAAGATGCTGACTGGCGACGGCGCGCGGGTGCGATTTCGCTTCCGGTGCTCGCTCTTTCAATATCTGCTGGACGTGTTCAAATACCGTTTGCTCAACCAGTGGCGCATGATGATTTGGAATTCGCACAATTTCGGATTCCGGGTTTAGCACTTTTAAGCCGTTGGTTTTGTTGAAGCGGTTCCAAATGTAAGTGCCGGTGTAAATTTCATTTTTTAGCAAATAGAAGATTAAATTTTTATTCCACAGTTTGCCTTGCCGGTTGCGGAAGCCGTCTGCGTTGAGTTTTTGAGTAATGTTTTTTGCCCCTTCACCTTTAAGAAAAAGATCAAACGCCCGCTTCACGATTGGCGCTTCATTTTCGTTCACTTCAATCACTCGCTTTTTCACGCCGTTAATATTTTTGAAGGTGGCTCGGTAGCCAAAAGATACTGGCGCGCCATTCAAAAACCCCCTTTGTGCATTTTCCTTCATTCCGCGCCGGGTGTCTTGCCCAAGATTTGCCGAATAAAATTCGTCAATAGATTCAATCATTCCTTCAAGCAAGCGGCCTGTGGGTGATTCGTCAATTTGCTCGTTTATTGAGATCACTTGCACGCCGCGCTTGCGAAGAAGCGACTTGTATAAAATTGAATCCTCACGATTGCGAGCAAACCGGGAAAGTTTCCAAACAAGAATGCCTTGAAATGGAAGCGGCTTTTGTTTCGTGTGAGCAATCATTTCTTGGAACGCCGGACGATTTGCGGAACGGGCGCTTTCCGCCTTGTCCACGTATTCACGTGCGACATCCCAGCCGCGCTTGAGGACGTGAGTTTTGAGCGCCTTCAATTGTGCCGGAATGGACAAGTCCTTTTCGGCTTGTTGTTCGGAGGACACTCTAGCGTAAAGGGCGACTTTCATCGTTTTTTGTTGTTCTTGCGAAGTCCCGTTTTTGTCAAAGCAGGTTTTTTTGGAAAAACTGCCTCTGGCATTTTAGATTCGTCGAGATCGGCTAGTTGCTGGAACATTTCCTCTTTAGTCATGTTCGTCTTTGCTACCGGGATTTTGGTAGCTACTGTGTAAATCCAATGACGGATTCCGCCGATTTTGAATTTTTGCAAATCTCGTTTTTCCACCACCAATTCTTTGAAGTTGTTTCTATTCGCGTTAAGCTGGTGATAATCAATCATCTTTTTGACATCCGTTTCCTCACATCCAAGCTCTTGAGCAACCTCTTTAAGTGTCAGGTTTGTATTAGGGGTGTTCGCATAAAGTGTTTCATTTTCGCAACGCAACCCCGAAAATTCTGATTTGTTCATGGACGGATGTTTGTTCGGTTCACCCGCCCAAGTAATCAGACGTTTTCCGGTGAGCGACTCAAATCGGTTAATGATTGCCCGCTTGTCGAGAACGGTGAAAACATTTTTCAAAGCCGGATCGTTAATCACGAAATCAAAAATGCGTTCTGTTTCGCGTTCTTCTGAAAATCCGTGAATGTTTTGCCTGCCGTCGAGATAACCCGCCCGCTCAAAAAGCTGTCCCGCTGAAACGTGATAAACATCCGCGAGCTTTTTTAGAAATTGCGGGTGAGGGGCAAAATGTTCATCGCCTTTTTTTCTTTTCCCCCTCTTGCTGCCTTCAATTTGCGAAAGGTATGCGTATGAAATGCCCGCTGCTTTGGCCGCCTGCCTCTGTGAAAGGTTCCTGCTTTCGCGCAAGCGCCGCAGATATTCGCCAAATGTCATGTGCTCCAATTCGGTTTTATTCATAACGAAGCACACACTAATTCACTTTGTTAAGTATTGCAAGCACTTTGTTGCTTTACATAAACACTTCATCGTGTATTATGGCAATCAAGATGTTATTCTAAAATATGAAAGTCATAGTGAGAATTAGACCGAAGGCGCTGTTAACCATTTTGGCAAAAAGAAATATGTCGCAAAACGGTTTGGGACGCGGTGCAGAACTTCAAAGCGGACATGTTTCTCAACTGATCAGCGGTAAGCGGAATGTTTCACCCGAAACGCGCATAAAAATTCTCAAAGCACTTAACGGGGTTCAATTTGATGAAATCTTTGTCATTCGCCAACGGAACTGATTGTGCCGTGCCTTGCACACGCGAAGAAGCCGAGTCTTTAGACGCGGGTTTGCGTCTTCTGGCAAAATTAATTGCCAGCGCAATCCGGCGAAGGCGCGAGCAGCAGATCGCAGGCAAAAATGGAGGCGCGCAATGAGTTTAGAATTCCGACCAGTGAAGGAAGGCCGCGCCGTCGCCGATTGGGTGAAGGCGCTGAAAGGCAAGTCCGGCGTGTATGTCATCCGCGAGCCGGGCTTCTTGGGTGAAGTGCTGTATTGCGGCGAGTCGCACTCGGACAGGCTTTATTCAACCTTGCTTCGCCACTTCCAACATTGGACGGGCAAAACGGCGGGACCGACGTTCCCGGTGTCAAAAGTCGAAGTCGCCATAGTACGTTGCCCTGCCGCCCGTGCGCTCGATCTGCAAAACGCCATGATCGCGGAATATCGCCCAAAACTTAACGTCGCAGAAAAGCCCAAAGGTTTTTGGGAAACTATTTTGGGCGGCTGATTTTTCCATGACGAGGTGCGATAAACAATTTTCGCTGTCCGTTGGCGAGTGTAGCGACGGGCGGCGGCACGGCACGCGCAAACGCACCTCTGCGCGCGCCGTTTGTTTTTCTTATTGCCGCGCGTGCCATGAATGCCATTGACCGCGCCCGCGCCTATCTCGCCAAGCTGCCGCCCGCGATTGCTGGCAGCGGCGGACACGCTGCCACGTTCAAAGCCGCTTGTGTAGCGGTCGAGTTTGGCTTGAATGAATCCGCCGCTTGGGAACTGCTTTGCGAATGGAATGTGACGCACTGCCAACCGCATTGGACGGAAAACGAATTGCGCCACAAACTCGCAGACGCCCGCCGCGCTACGACGCCCAAAGAGCAATTCAACCAGCCGCCGAAATCGTCCGGCTTGTCGCAAAAGGATAACGTCTCGGCACGGTGGAAAAATCCGAGGGTGACGACAGCGGACGCCCAAACAAAACGCGCCACAGCCGATTTTAGTGCGTCATTTTTTGACCAATCGCCCGCCGGAAGCCAATTTTCCGCGCTGGCGTCACTGCGCGGGATTTCGATTGAAGGTGTGAGGCTCGCTTATGAACGCGGCTTGCTCCGATTCAGCCAGCATCGGGGACGCGCGGCATGGTTCATTTTGGACGGTTCGCGCCGTGTCGCACAAGCGCGACGAATGGACGGCCAGCCGTGGACAGCGAACGCGAAAGCGTGGACGTTGCGCGGCTCGCAAGCGGCTTGGCCGGTAGGCGTCGAGGAGGCCGCGCCCTTTCCGACCGTCGCCTTTTGCGAGGGAAGCCCGGACTTGCTCGCGGCTCATCATTTCATCTGGACGGAAAACCGCGAACATGATTGCGCGGCAGTGGCAATTTTTGGCGGCGCAAACATTCACGCAGACGCGCTCCGATTGTTTGAAGACAGGCGCGTGCGAATTTTTCGGCATGTTGATCCGACTGGCGACGCGGCAATGAACCGCTGGGCGAAACAGATTGCCGACGCCGGGGCAGACGTTGACGCTTTTAACTTTGCCGGACTTCGCCAAGTGGACGGATCACCCGTTGAAGATTTGAACGACTGCGCCCACGTTCACGCGGACGATTTTGAAACCCACCGTTGCCTTTGGAATTTGCTCCCATGAATGCCGCTATTGAACCAGCCCCGACCGAACAGCCCGGCGCATTTGTGCCAGAGTCCATCACGCCGGAAGAATTAGAGGAGGGTAATAACGTCAGCCCAATTCTTCAATACTCGCCGCCGCCAATTGACCGGCTGCCGCCGCCGCTCGCCGAGTATGTCGCCAAGTCTGCCGAGGCCATCGGTTGCGACCCGTGCCTTGTCGCCATGCCCGCGCTCGCCGCGTGTGCCGCCGCCATCGGCGACGCCCGCGCCGTCCAAGTGAAAGCCGGTTGGACTGAATTCCCGGTTGTGTGGTCACTCGTCATTGCACCATCTGGCCAACTCAAAACGCCCGCTATGAAAGCCGCCATGCACGGCTTGGAAGAAGCTCAAAAGAAGGCTTTTGAGCAACACCGGCTTGCCGAAGCGAAGCACAAAGTCGCCGTTGCCGAATGGATCAAACGCGACAAAAAGGGCGCGGAGCCAACGCCGCCCAAGCTTGCGAGTTTCTACATTGGCGACGCAACGCTTGAATCAGTTGGCGTTCTCCTCGACACAAACCCGCGCGGCTTGCTCCTTGTACGTGATGAACTTTCCGGCTGGCTTGGCGGTTTTGACAAATACAGCGAAGGCAACGAAGCCGCGCAATGGCTGGAATTTCATTCCGGTAATTCCGTCCGGATTGACCGCAAAGGCGGCGATAAAAAAACGATTTACATCCCGCGCGCCCTTGTCAGTGTCACTGGCACAATCCAAGAGCCGGTTTTGCGGAAACTGTTGACGGGCGACGATGCCAAACATTTCGACAATGGACTTGCCGCGCGGTTAATCATGGCAATGCCGCCAGAGCGCACGCGGCAGTGGCGCGAGGCCATAACGCCGCCCACACTAATGCGGCAATATGCGGATTCGTTCTCTGACTTGCTGAAGCTGACGCCGCAAATTGATAATGAAACAGGACGCCGCGAGCCGGTGACGTTGAACTTTTCGCCGGAGGCTAAAACGCGATTCGTGAATTTCGTGAACGCGCATGGCGCGGAAATGCGCGCCTTCAAATCCGACCGGCTCAAAAGCGCATGGTCGAAACTTGAAGGGCAGGCCGCGCGGCTCGCCTTGGTGTTTCACTGTGTCCGCGAAAGCTACCTGCCAAGCCCCGGCGAAAATGCCAACACGATTTCAGCCGACACGCTTGACGCCGCCCTTGTTTGGATTGAATGGCTGAAAAACGAAACTCGCCGCATCTACTACACCTTGACGCACAAGGGCGACGCACGGCAGGCCGACAAGTTGATTGCTTTCACCCGACGCAACGGCGGAACAATCACCGCCGCCGCCGCCGCGCGCGCAGGGGCAGGCGGGCGTGACGTGGCAGCGGTCGAAAAAATGATGGCCGGGCTGGTTGCGGCTGGCTTGGCTGAATGGCACACGCCAGAGCAGCCCAAATGCGGACGGCCAACCCGTTATTTCCGGTTAAAAATAACCGCCGGCCAATCCGTAAATGCGACAACTTGCCGCGAAACTGACAAAACCCCTTTGTAAAATAAAGAACCCTCTTTATTTACAAGTCATTTTTCATTTTTACACCATGCTGCGAAACTGCCGCGAAACGCCGCGAAACCCCTTTAGGTTTTGGCAGGTTTCACAGAGTTTTGGCAGGGTTTCGCGGCAACTGATAGAACTTGAGCAAACCCTTATAATACAAGGGAGAAATCACTTTTTTGGCGAGGTTTTGTCAGTTTCGCGGCAGCCGGAGATAAAGCAGCTTTGCGACCAGCTAAACTGCGATTGTGGAACAAGGATTGAGCATTAAAGGTGTAAACCTTTGAGTGCATTGGGTAAAAAAATGAGAAGTTCGCCCGAAATTGGCCGATTCAACCTTATGCTATTTCTCAGTAAGCATGGAAAACCGAAATACAATCACATGATAACGAGCAAAATTTTGCGGAAATTACTGTGGTGGATGATAAGCGAAATCTGCTTCCGAACTTCCTCCTCAAATTCCTTCCGTTTTAGCCTTAAAACGCCAAAGTTCAGCGTTTCCGTCCGGTTTACAAGTTCCAACTTCCGGTTTCCGTCTGGTTTTGCTCCAAGTAAATCAGCGAGAAAAACAGCACCAATGCCGGAAAATGCGGAAAGAACCGATCCTGTTAATAAACAATCCAAAACCGGGTCAAAAGTTTTGTCAAGGAGGACGGAAAGCGAACAACCCGGCAGACGCAGAAGTTTTTCCGATTGTGGCGGTTTTTCCGTCCGGCTTCCCGGTTCCAGCATTCGGTTTTGTGGAGATGGAATGGTTTTTGAACTATATTCGATAACATGACTTACTTTTCACCACGGTTCCAGCGACGTTGCGCTAAACCGATAAAAACAATTGCTTTGATTTGTCGTAGGGTAGGTTTTAATAAATAGACTTCCGTCCCCCAGAAACGGGCCGTCAAAATTAGTCCATGTCGTTAAATTAGCAGAGGCTTGGACGTAATAAATAGTGTTGGTCTGCGTTAAGAAATCCAAGCAAATTCCTGTGCTGCCATTTCCAGTGGCATTAAGATAGCCGATTGGTGGCTCCGTTGGTACACAGTATTGCCAAGTGTAAATCGCGCCGTCATATACTGACGCCATCAATTTGTTTCCATCGGCTGAACATGCGACCGAACGAAAATCTTGATTTGGCGCACCAGTGTCCATCCAACTCGTTCCTGAATTCGTCGAGGTGTAAATTTGGCAGGAACCACCATATACAATTAAATTAGCCACACCTACCAGCCTGTCTCCATTCGCTGAAGAGGCAACACAAATCCAATTTTTAGATGGCGCGCCGTTCATTGCCCAAGTTGCTCCCGAATTCGTTGAACTGTAAAGCTCGCCGAAATAAGATGCCGCAATCAATTTGCTGCCGTCCGCCGATGAAGCCACTGAAGTCCAACCTAAACCAGTTCCAGCAATCGCCGTCCAAGTTGCTCCCGAATTGGTCGAAGTGTAGATGAGGCCATCAGTTTCAAATCCAATCGCAGGAACCACACCGGCAACCACCGCGACCAATTTAGTTCCATCTGCTGAGGAAGCAACGGCTTGCCAATTCGTGCTGGGCGCGCTGGTCGCTGTCCAACTCGTTCCAGAATTTGTTGAAGCATAAATTAAACCGGGGGTTATGCTGTCGCCTGCTGCTGCTGCTACCAGTTTGGTTCCATCCGCAGAGGAGGCGACGGAAATCCAATACGTGCCCGGCGCGCTAGTCACCAACCAAGTTGCTCCTGCATTCGTCGAGGTATAGATGAAGCCGTAAGGCCCTGCGTCCGATGCGGCTACTAATTTGGTTCCATCCGCAGAAGAGGCAACGGAAATCCATTGCGCACTTGGTGTGTTTGAAATCCAAGTCGCGCCCGAATTCGTCGAGGTATAAATAGAAAAGGGTCCAACTGCAACCAACTTGGTTCCATCTGCTGAGGAGGCAGCGGAAATCCAATCACCATTAGTCGGTGCGCTGGTTTGCATCCAAGTTTGAGCGAGGACGGGATTAACGGCAGTGAGGAAACCACAAAAAGCAAATGCAGCAAGCGGCAGTTTTTTTAATTTCATAAAGAATTCCTTTCCAGTCTCGGCCTGCTATTAGGTTTTCCAAATAATTTACGGAATTCGATTGAATTGAATCGTCTGTCCCGTTCGGGCAAAAACTGTTAATTGGTTTGTAGATTGAGAGGAGATGCGGAACGCAACAAACCCGCCATTGGGTCGCTCAATGATCAGATAATCACCAATCTGCTTCCAAGACCCTGATATGGTTTCAGTTTGAGGAGATTTGACATGATTTGAGTTTTGAATTGTTTCTATTTCCTCAAAGTTAGCCGAGCCATTCGTTTCTGTCGTTATTCCGATTGCGACATTTGCTTCTCTTTCTATATCCGTTAAAGAATTTAGTCGGATTTTCGTCGTGAACTCCGCTTTCCATTTTCCAACAAGGCTTGCGGGGTGTGTGTCCATAGGCTGCGTATTTGGCTTGCAACCACTGATAACTACCGAAATAAAGACGAGCGAGAGTGCAATTATTTTTTTCATGGTTTGTGCTTTTTCCAGCACAACTCCGCTACGGAAACAAAAGGGGCGCGAGCCTAACGCACCCTCGTCTGAGGCACCGCGAAGCGCCTTGGAGAGAAGCACGAAAAGCCGCGCCCGGTTGGGCGCGTGCTTCGCTGGCTCTCTCCGTAAAATTCGCGGTTTTCAGACGAGACCGTAGCTGAAGCTACGCTAAAGTTTTTGGTTTTAGTTTTTTACATAATTTACCGAACGCTCCGTTATTAGGTCAAAAAACTCGAAACGGCAAGACTTAACAAAACGGCCAATAATTCCCCTTGCCGCGCGCATGAAGGCCGCACACGGGTAACGGCGGCGGGAACTGCTTAAACTACTGGAAAGTGAAGCGAGAATCGGGAGCAAATGACGGGGAGAGGGGCGCAGTAGGCCAACTCGACTCCCCAATACATTGGGGTGTTGCCTTGACAGCGCCTACATATTGTGCTATATTAAAATTTGTATGTCGGATAAACGCATATATGTAGAAAAGCGCCCTGAAGGTGATTACGCCGTCAGGCGAGCGGGCGCGGAAAGAGCAAGTGCAATTGAACCTACACAGGCAAAGGCAATTGAGAGGGCGCAGGAGCTAAATCCGGGTACAGCGCCCCATGTAGAGCGAGTTCGGGATACTTCCGTTGGCGGTCGTGACAAATGGCGAAAACCCTAAAAAGGTCACCTGTGAATAATTCAAACAATTCATTGATTCCTCTGTTTGCTCTCTGGGCATTCCTTATCCTGCTTTGGCTTTATGTGACGGAGCAAATCAGTGGGGTTTTGTTCGGCATTCTCACCGTAGTTGTCTTTGTGTTTGTTTTTGCGAAAGATACAACTGCAACTGTTCTCGCCTCGCTGGCAGTTTGCTTGGGACTCGGCTGTTTGGTTTGGCGCGTAGAGAAACTTGAGATGGCTGTTCAAACCACCGCAAACCTTAACTTTAAAACTGCCGAAACTATTGGTTACGCCAGTCAACAGCTTCTCGCCTCGTCAAACGCGGAAGCGCGCAACTTGAAGCTGCAAATCCTAATTAAGATAATCTCCTTCGGCATTGCGCTAATCACCTTCGGGCCGGTTTTGTTTAAAGTGATCCGTCATCTGGTTGGCTATTGATTGGTTTTCCTCAGCTCCACCGCGCTGTAAGGTCTTCCTCGTCCAGAAGTGCCTAACGAAACGATGATTTTGAAAGTTCTTTCTATAGAATGAGCAAGGGAGCCATTTTAAAAGGCCAATCTTTTCAAGGGCTTCCCAAGGCGGGGAGGCAGTTTTGAAGGCGATTGTCGGCAAAAATTGATACGTCGAGCTACTCGGCGACAATTCGGACTAACACCAGCCAACTCTTTCAGCTTCTGCGGTTCCATGAAATCGCAACTGGTTTTCTGCGCACCGCGCCCTGATAATGGAAGCAAATCCTTCCACACCCCATGAACGTGAATGAGATGGCACTTCGGATCAGGTCAAACTGGAGATACAAGACCATGCTCAGTGTTGTGCTGACTTTTTTCGTCTGGGCCGCCTACCTATTGCTCCAATGGCATCCGTTCTTTCCCGTGACGATTCTGCAGCCATCCGGGTTGGATCGGATGATCCCTTTTGTCCCAAGCACCGTTTATTTGTATGAATCATTGTTGATGCTGATGCCGATCGCCCCATGGCTGATGAAATCAAAGGCGGAACTCAATCAATATACCAGGGGTCTGCTTGCGGTCAGCCTGGCGGGCTTCGTGTTTTTTTTGCTTTATCCCACGGCCATCGTTCGTCCCAAAGACCTTCAGCCCGCCAATTTCCTGTACCGGACATTGATCCAAATTGACGAAGAATCGAATGTGTTTCCCTCCCTGCACTCTGCCTTTGCCGTTTTTCACGCGGCGTGCTGCTGCGTGGTTTTCCGGACCAGCTCCGGGCATAATGGAATTCGATGGTTTTTCAGGGGTTGGGCGTTGGCCATAATTACGGCAACCCTCCTTACGAAACAGCACGTTGTATTGGACGCGGTGGCCGGTGCCGCGCTTGGATTCGCCGGGTTCGCCTTTTTTTACCGCTCGCCGAAAGAGTCCTGGAAGGATACAAAACAATCATGAAAGATAGTTCCCTTGGAATTTCCACTCCTGCACCGGCGGGATTTTCCGTATCAAGTCACAGCTGCGTGGCCATTGCTGCCTGTGCCTCCTATTCATCATCGGAGGTTGAAAAGGCGTTGGCGGAGATACTGGAAAGGTTGGGGGGGCTTTCAACCTTTGTCCGGGCAGGACAAACCGTTCTCATAAAGCCCAACCTGTTCAGCACGCACCTGCCGGAACATGCGGTGACGACTCATCCGGAACTTGTCCGTCAAGTCGTCCGGTTATGCCTCAAGGCCGGAGCCGGGCGCGTCTGGGTCGGTGACAGCCCTGTGGGCTTCCAACCCGAAGCGGCGCTTTGGTCACGTACAGGTATGACGGCGGCGGTGGCAGGCACGCCGGCCGAGTTGAAATCATGGCAGGTAAAACAAATTCCCCTCCAGTGCAGTGACGATGTGTTGGCTGTGCCGGAATGGTATCGTGAAGTGGACGTGGTCATTTCGCTGCCCAAGCTCAAGACCCACAGCCTGACAACGCTGACCTGCGGCCTGAAAAATGTTTACGGGATCGTCAATGGCCCGGCAAAGTCACGATTTCACGTCAAATATCCGTCGCCACTGGCCATGAGCGCCTTTCTGGTGCGGGTTTTTGGCACCTTCAAACCGCAGCTTACCATTGCGGACGCCATCGTGGCCATGGAAGGCAACGGTCCGGCACATGGACACCCGGTGCCGGTGGGCGCATTACTCGGCAGCCGCGATGCTGTGGCCTTGGATGCCGTCGCTTGCAGGGCATTGCGGATTTCACCTTCGGCAGTGCCCATGATCCGGTTGGCGGCAAAGAGCCAACTGGGACAAATGGATGAATCCAGGATCGAATGCACGGGCAGCGGTGTTTCGCGGCTACAGTCGGTAAAAATGAAGCCGTCCCTCGCGCGGTATCTCCGGCTCTTTCCGGAGTGGTTTTTTTGGCTTACGCCGCGTCTTTTCCAGCTTCGGCCCCATATCAAGATTCTGCTGTGTAAAAAGTGCGGCATTTGCGCAGACACCTGTCCGAAGGATGCCATCACGAAAAATGAGCGCACCGGTTACCCGGCCATCAATCATTCGAACTGCATTGACTGTTTCTGTTGCCTCGAATCCTGTCCGCACACTGCCATCGCGGCACGGTTATATCTGGCCAACTTATTGTGTCTCGTCCAACAAAAGCGGAAAAAAGTCGTCGTCAAATGATCCGGAGTTTCCTTTTTCCAGGTCTGCTCGACACCGGTCCGGTCTTCGGCCCGGTCCAGGCGGTTCGGGACGGGTTCATGAATCTTTATGTCCTGAAAGCCGTTGGCGGCCTGGTTTGTTTTGATGCCGGCTGGCGACCGGCGATGGTCGCCCGTGGATTTGAAGTGTTAGGGTTGAATCCCAGAGATGTCGTCGCAGTCTTCCTGACTCATCTACACTGGGACCACGCTCGAAGTACGGGGTTGTTTCGCAACGCAGAGGTGTTCATTGGTAAACACGAAATTCCGGCAGAGGTTCCGAAATGGCTCAAACCTGTGAGGAGATTGACCGGCGTAACGGAAGGACAAATGTTATCAGCCGCCGGCATTTCAGTCCGCGTTCTTGAAACCCCCGGTCATACGTCCGGCTCGGTGTCCTACCTGGCTGGTGAACGTTTTCTATTCAGTGGCGATGTCATCTGCCTCCGACAAGGCGAAGCTTTTCCTTTTCCATTTTGGTTCAACCGGGACAGCCAGGCTCTGGCCCAGTCCGTTCGCAAGCTGGCGGGATTGAATGGAATCGAATGCCTGTTGACGGGCCATAACGGATTTACCGCCGATGTTGCACATGCCTTCCGTCGCTGGTGCGAGCCGGCGCTGAACAGACTCCGGCAGGAGGGAAGCCGGACATGAAAATTCTGCTCATCCATCCCCAAAATTATCTTCAACGGCATTCGACGGGGATATACGGGCGAAGCCTCCGTTACGCGCCACTGACCATGCCTACTTTGAAGGCGCTGGTGCCAGCAGAACTGGGCGCCCAGGTCCGCGTTGTGGACGAGATGGTGGAAGATGTTGATTTCAGCACACCGGCGGATCTGGTGGGCATCACGGCAATTACCGGTACCGCTCAACGGGCTTTTGACATTGCCGACCGTTTTCGAGCCGGCGGCGCCAAAGTGGTGCTGGGTGGCGTGCATCCCACGCTGCGCACCGAGGAGAGCCTTTTGCATGCGGATGCTGTTGTTCGCGGTTATGCGGAGAGAACCTGGCCGCGTCTGTTACGTGACTTCGCCGCCGGCCGTCTTCAACGGATTTACGAAGACCAGGAGCAATTCGACCCTGCGCTCATTGTGTCTCCCGACCGTTCCACCATCCACCGCCATGACTACTTGGGCTGGTGTACGGTGGAAATGAGCCGGGGTTGTTCCAATAAATGCGATTTCTGCATCAGCCATCGTTTCCATCGCTCCTACATCTGCCGCAACATTGACGATGTCATCGCAGAAGTAAAATCACTGCGCAGCAAGATCATTTTTTTTCTGGACCCAAACCTGATCGGCAATCGGGAGCATGCCAAAGAGTTTTTCACCGAGTTTGCCAGGCTGAAAAAATGGTGGGTGGGATGCGCCTCACTGGATGTTGTTGAAGATCCGGAGCTCCTTTCGATCATGGCGAAAAGCGGTTGCCGGGGTCTGCTCATGGGTTTTGAATCAATTCGGCGCGAGGCCCTGGAATCATCGGGCAAGATCAGGAACCTGGGCAAAACGTATGCGCAGGTGGTGGACACTCTTCATGATCACGGCATTCTCGTCCAAGCCTGTTTTGTCTTTGGGTTTGATACGGATGATGGTTCGGTTTTTGAGGAAACTGCCGATTACATCGTGAACGCGCGATTCGATCTGCCACAAATCAGCATCTATACGCCGTTCCCCGGAACTCCAGTCTTCGACCGTATGGAACAGGAGGGGCGGATCCTGACGCGTAATTGGTCTTTGTACAACGGTCAGAATGTGGTCTTCCGTCCGTTCCGCATGACCGCCGGGGAACTGGAACGCGGCACCGACTACGTCCGCAAGCGGGCTTATTCCTGGGGCACTTTATCCCGCCGCCTATTCGTGAAGCCATTATGGGTAAAACCGCTCGTCGTTCTATCTTACCTCGGTTTTCGATTCTACCAATACCGCATTGCCAAGGTCGGCGGAGAGTTTGCTGCCGCCGAATCTCATAATGTCAGCAGGTGAACCAGTGCCCCATCAGCCTGTCAAAATCAGGTACGTGTCATTCGGATCTGGCAGGTTAAACTCCGGACTGGCCAATGCGCGCTTCACCCAAAGTTTTGCGCGTAAATTCCACCTTCAACCCTCAATCGCCACAAGGAGTGCATACGCAAGGAGCACAGAATTGACGCCGCTGCCGCTCCGGCGCACACTCACCGCGCAATCGAAGCAGTTAAACCGCAATTTCCAAACAGTATGAGCAAAGACGACCACAAAATCGACGCCGATGATCGCACCGTTTTCGATGTGCTGAACGAACGGAAATACACGGTCGATTATTTTCAGCGCGAATTCAGTTGGGAACAGAAGCACATTGAGCAGCTCGTCACCGACCTGACCTCGACATTTCTCGACGTTTATGCTGAGGGCGACCCCCGTACGTCCGTAGAGCACTACAACAATTACTACCTCGGGCCATTTGTCGTCAGCAGCAGGGACGGCGTGAAGAGCATCATCGACGGCCAGCAACGCCTGACCTCGCTGACGCTGTTCCTCATTTTCCTCAACAACCTACAAAAGGAACTCGGCGGAAAGGAATCCATCGAGCCGCTGGTGTTCTCCGAGAAATACGGGCAGAAGTCCTTCAACATCCAAGTGGAGGAGCGGAAGAACTGTCTGGAGAAGCTCTTCCTCGAAGGCACCTATGAAGTTCAGTCCGACGACGACGAATCGACCGTGAACATGGCGAAGCGTTACGCTGACATCGGGGAAGCCTTCCCCGAGGAAATCAAAGGAAAGGCCTTCCCCTAC
Organism: uncultured Verrucomicrobiae bacterium; assembly: GCA_963744965.1. Classification (GTDB taxonomy): domain Bacteria; phylum Verrucomicrobiota; class Verrucomicrobiia; order Limisphaerales; family UBA11358; genus UBA11358. Next base: position 180,698 of record CAVUVT010000009.1, on the reverse strand, counting down.
TTTCTCGATTGGCTGAAATACAACGTCATCCTTGTGGAGATCACGGCCTACTCGGACGACAACGCCTACACGATATTTGAGTCCATGAATGACCGGGGGCTGAACCTGACCTCCACCGAGATGCTCAAGGGCTACATCCTTTCGAGATTCAAGGAGGCGAAGGATCGGGAGAAGGCGAATCGGTTTTGGAAGGAATCCAACCAGAGCCTGCATCGCCACAGCAAAGAGGAGGATCAAAAATTCTTTCAAGCGTGGCTGCGCAGCCAATACGCCGACACCATCCGCCAAGGCAAGGCAGGCTCATCGAACGAAGACTTCGAGAAAATCGGAACGCGTTTCCACAGTTGGTTCCGCGACAACGTTCCGAAGATGGGGCTAAAAGCGGATTCGCCCGGAGAGTTCCGGACACTGGTGCATGACGAGATGAAGTATTACCTGCGGGCCTATCTCGACATCCTTGATGCGCAGAGCCCAGTATCGAAGTCCGCGTGGCGGAGGAAACCGTCTGGCTGACGCAGAAGTTGATCAGCGTTCTTTTCGACAAGGGCCGCAGCACCATCACCGAGCACTTGAAACACATCTTCGAGACCGGAGAACTCGATGAAAAAGCAGCGTGTCGGGATTTCCGACATACTGCCGAGGATGAACAACCCATCAGCGGTCGAATCCTGCCCGGTCAAGGGGCTGGACGTCTTCCTCGAAGTAGCGGTGGAATGCCGACGGCAAGTGGTGGTAGTCAACGCCGGCGGCAAACAGCGAAAGATCTCTGGAGTTGTAAGTGTTCCAGTAGAGAACCGTCTTTCCTTTCAAAACCTGTTTTTCGGTATCGTCAAAAAGCGCTGAAAACGCCTTCGCCGAGTAGGTTCCGTTAAGGATGATGCCGGCTTTTTCCTTCATCAGGGCCGCCGCCTTCATGGCTTTTTCCGTAAAGCACGCGTAGCCGCCGCCTAGACAGTCGTCCCGGACGGTCCAATCACCATCACCGAGGCGGGGCAGGGGGAATGCCGGGTCCAACTTTCGGAGAAATGAGGCCGTTTCTTGAAAAAGACGGGTCATCTTTTTTGCATTCGCGAATCGCTCCTCGATCACCCGGACGGCGATGACGCGGCATTTCAAACCCGCCGCTTTCAAACCCAGCGTCAACCCCACTGCCGTGCCCATGGATCCCAGCGGAACGTATATGAAATCCGGTTCCGGCATTTCCCCGGCGATGATTTGTTCCTTCAATTCCATCGCGGCGTTTACGTAGCCGGCAATTCCCCGGGGACAGGTTCCGCCGGCGGGGATGAGCAGCGGAAAAGTTCCATGCTTTATTCCCCCTCGAAGCAGCTTCCGGAGCAGGCCCAAACCCAGGAGCGTCCAGTTTTCATAATGGCGGAGGTCCGCCTTGAAATAATGGCTGGCGAGAAGATTGCGCCGGACATAATGCGCATTGGACTGCGGGAGCAGCAGGGAAGTGCTGCCCAATCCCAGCCGGTTGGCATAGAGGGCGGTGGCCAGGGCGTGATTCGATCCGGCAAAGCCAAAAGTAATTACTTCCTTTGCGTTCCGCCGGAGAGCGTCCCCCAGCAGAAACTCCAGCTTGCGGACTTTGTTGCCGCCATAAACGGTGCCACTCAAATCATCCCGCTTGAGGTACAGATTTTTCAGCCCGATGGCATTTCCAACCTGCTCCAGTTTTTCCACCGGCGTCGGAAACCGTCCCAACGACACGTGAGAAAGCTGTCCGGCCAGCCGGGGGTAATCCTTAAACAGCGGGAGCGTCCCCGGTTTTTCCGACAGCAGGCGGTCCGTCTGGGTTGAGCCCGGAATGGGTTGGCTGGGTCTATTCATCTACAACCGGATTCGTTCTTTGAACGGGCACGCACCGCGAATTCAACCACGATTCGCATCATCAATTGTATCAATAACATCCAATTATTTTTCAATGTGGATTTGGCTTGAGTGCTACTGGGCTTGCCGCACACTTCGCCTGTCGGAACCACAATCTGCTCGAATCAACAAATGAAAACAACCAAAGTCCTACCCCTGCTGGTTCTCTTGATCAGCTATCAAACCATCGCCGCCACGAACCTCCGTGCCGCGGAAACCAATCGCGAGGCGGACCACGCCGCCCTCCGCCAACTCCGTGACAAGGCCGCTGCTGCCATCAACAATCTGGATGGCAACGCGCTGGCCCCCTGTTTTGCCAAGGAGTTCGCATTCACCACGGTGAACCAAACCACCATCACCAACCAGGCACAGGTCCAGGAATTCTTCGACCGGATGTTCCACGCCCCGGACGCCCTCGTCACGGGGATGAAGACCGAACCCACCGCGGACATTTTGACGCGGTTCATTGATGAGAACACGGGCGTTTGCTACGGAAGCGCGAAGGACACCTACACCTTGAAATCCGGCGAAGTGGTAACAATGACCAATCGCTGGAGTGCGACAGTGGTGAAGGAAAACGGTGAATGGAAGGTGGCCCTGGCCCATGTCGGGACTGATTTTCTTAACAACCCGGTGCTGGATCGCGCCGCGGCATTTGCAAAAAAACTCGCCCTCGGCGCCGGCATCGGTGGCCTGGTCCTGGGAATCGTTTTGGGCTGGCTGATGTGTTGTCGGAAACACGCGTGCGCAACTGTGAAGGCGTGACTCCAACCGGCGTGCGACCGGCGGATCGCGTTTTCCTGAACACCCAATTTGCAGGATCGTTATATGGGACCTGATGCTTCAACGCTGATGGATGCCGGCAGGCCCGTTGCCGCGGGGCTGGGCGCCACGCTGTCCAGCCCCAAACGCCTGTTGATTCTGCTCATCAATTATTGGACGATTCTTCAAGTTGTTCTGATCGGGCTGACCTTGGCGATTCCCTGGGCGTTGTTTCGTTGGCGGTTTCTGGCCGGACTGTTGTTGCTCTACCTCGTTCCGCCCCTGGCCGCCAGAATCATTCGTTGCCTTGCCCCGATTCGAGAAGGACGCATTCCCGTTGGCCGGCGCGATTTTTTTGTCTGGTGGGCCTTGTTTAATCTACAGGTGATCTTCTGCCGGTTTCCGGCGCTGGAAGAAATGCTGCGACTGGTGCCGGGACTTTACGGCCCGTGGCTCCGGCTTTGGGGCGCCCGGGTTGGACGGCTGATCTATTGGGGAGCCGGACTGAGAATTCTCGACCGTTCGTTTGTTCAGATTGGCAATGGCGTGATGTTTGGGGCGACGGTGCGTTTGAATCCGCATGTCCTGGCGCGCAACAAAACGGGCGAGTTGGAATTGATTCTGGCAACCGTCGTCATTGGAAACGAAGCCTTGATTGGCGGCTATTCCCTGCTGACCGCCGGAACGGAAATCGCGCCGGGTGAATGCACGAAGGCATTTCTTATTTCACCTCCGTTCAGCAAATGGAAGGGCGGGGTTCGGGTGGCCAAAACGGATGTTGTGCCATGATCTACGATTTACATGTTCACATTGCCGGAATTGGTTCGGACGACAGCGGCAATTGTCTTTCGCCGGCATTTCAACGCCGTTATGCCTTCCGACGATTGGTGCATTATTTAAAGCTGCCAGCTGAGGCAATCACCTGGCCGGATTGTGACCAGCAAATTGCCCGCCGGATTTTGGACTGGGTGGATGGCAGCAGGGTGGATCGTGCCGTGCTTTTGGCGTTTGACGCGGCTTACCACGAAGATGGAACACGCGATCAGGGTCACACTTTGATGGTGACCGACAACGATTTCGTTGCCGACCTGGCCGCGACGCACGAAAAAATCCTGTTTGGAGCAAGCCTTCACCCCTATCGGCGCGACGCCGTGGCTGAGCTGGAACGGCTCATTGGCCGCGGCGCCTGCCTGGTCAAATGGCTGCCCGGCGCACAGAACATCCAGCCGGATCATCCGCGCTGCCTGCCATTCTACGATGCGTTGGCGCACCATCGGATCCCGCTGCTCTGCCACACTGGAGTGGAACACACGCTGAAGACATTTCCCGATACGCTGAATGATCCCCGGCGACTGATACCGGCTCTCGAACGCGGAGTTACGGTCATTGCCGCGCACTGTGGCACACGAATTTTTCTTCACGAGAAATCATATTTTCAGACCTGGCGGGAAATGGCGTTGAGCCACGAACGATTCTACGGAGACATCAGCGCGTTCGGCATGGTTACCCGCATCTGGTTGTTGAGGCGCATGTTGAAATCACCTGCGTTGACGGCAAAATTACTGTTCGGCTCCGACTTCCCGGTTCCACAGATGCCGGTGAGTTGCCTTGGTCCGGTGAGCTTCCGGCACGCGCTCGAACTGCGACGAATGACGAATCCTTTTGATCAGGCCGTTGCAATGATGAAAGCGGCGGGGGTTCCCGACGCGGTGTTTACACGCGCGGAGCATCTACTTCGGATTCCGCAGGGCAAACAGCGGACCAAAACCGTGAAGCTGGAGGTGAGCGTGGCATGAATGGTTCAAATCATGACGCCATGCGGTTGCCTTGGACGCTGGAGAACGTCCCGCATGCGGTATTGGACATCCTGCGGGGTTGCAACATCCACTGCCGCAGTTGCTACAACTCGCAACCGGATCGCATCAAACCGCTGGCAGAAATCGAAGCGGAGTTGGATGCCCTGATGCGTCTTCGGAGGCTGCACTCCGTTTCCATCGTCGGTGGGGAAATCACGCTGCACCCGGACCTCATCGAAATTGTCAGGCTGGTTCGGCGGCGCGGGTTGTTTGCCGAGTTATGCTCGAATGGTGTGGAACTGAACGATCACCTCCTCGCCGCGCTCAACCAGGCGGGGGCCAATGTCATTTTCCTGCACATCGAGCCCAATCAACGGCGTCCCGACCTTCCGGAGAACGCCACGGCGGAAGACGTGCGGCGGCTGCGCGCGGAAAAGGCGGCCCTTGTCGCCGCGCACGGCATCCAGGCCGGTCTGACGGTGACCGCTTATCCGGAGAAGCTGGCAGAAGTCGAGGACGCGTTCGCGTTCGCGCTGGAATCACCGCACATCGGCTGGTTGCTGGTGACATGGTGCCGGGACATCAATCGCATGCCGCCGATCCACGGGAATCTTGCAATCGGGATGTATGCGGAATCCGGCTTCGCCCCGCACCAGGGCCGCGAGGAGGAAGCCAGCCGACGGGAGATCGAACAGTTGCTGGAAACAAAACATGGTTTGAAGCCGTTTGGATTCATCGGGTCCAATTTGGACGCAGCGGACCGGCGCTGGCTGTCATTCATCATTGGCGCAACGCATCGCCGTGGCGAATTGTCCTGCCACAAGAGCCTGCGACCGACCTGGGCGGAAAAGGCGGTTCTCGAATTATCGCGCAAACTGACCGGGCGTTACCCGTTTTACCAGTCGCAGCGTGCCGGACAATTTGCGTTGCATTTGCTGTTGAACGGTCTGGCGGGCGGCGGCCTCGTGGGGAATCTGAAACTCCTGGGAAGCGCGAGCCTCTTCGGCGCGCGGTTAAGCGCCAAGCGGTTTCTGTTCCAACGGCCCGCTGCCTTCGACGAACGGGGCCGCGTAATTCATTGCCAGTGCTGTCCTGATGCCGTGGCCAAAAACGGAGGCCTGGTGCCCCTGTGCATTTCCGATCAGGTGGTGAACCACGGCGCCGTAAAAAAAGGAACAGGAATCGCAGCCGGAAAAGGTGCGTGATGAGAATACTTCTCCTCAGGTTATGAAACCCCGATTCCGCCTCACGTTTGTTCACCCATGCATTGGGCGGAAACCCGGCCAGCCTTACCTGCGGACATGGCAGATGGAACCGCTTCCGGTTGCTGTCTTGTCCGCCCTGACTCCCGAGGATGTGGAGCAGAGATTCCATGACGATCGCCTCGAACCCATTCCCTACGACGAACCCACGGACCTCGTGGCCATCAGCACGGAAGTTTATACCGCCAAGCGGGCCTATCAAATCGCGAGCGAATACCGCCGCCGGGGCATTCCCGTCGTCATGGGCGGTTTTCACGCCACGCTGTTTCCTAAGGAAGTGCAGCGCTATGCCGAAAGCGTGGTGCTGGGAGAAGCGGAAGACCTGTGGGCCAAAGTGATTGATGACTACCGCAGCGGCACGCCACGGAAAGTCTATCGCAGCGAAGCACGCCCGTCCCTGGAGCGTTCAACGCCGGATCGCAACATCTATAACGGGAAACGCTATTTGCCCATCGGGCTGGTGGAGGCCGGCCGGGGCTGCAAATTTTCCTGTGAATTCTGCGCCATCCAAAGCTTCTTTCATTCGAGCCACTGTCGGAGACCGGCCGGGCAAATCGTCCAGGAAATCCAAAAAATCCGGGACCGCTCGAAGCTGATCTTCTTCGTGGATGACAACCTCGTTGCGGACCGCACCGCCGCCCGGGAACTCCTGGAGGCTTTGATTCCGCTGAATATCCGCTGGGTCAGCCAGGCGAGCATCAACACGGCCTTGGACACGGAATTTCTTGCGTTGCTCAAAGCGAGCGGCTGCCAGGGGTTGCTTATCGGATTCGAGAGCCTCGACCCGGGCAACCTTCACCAGATGGGCAAGGCGGTGAATCTGGCCCAGGGCGATTTCGAGCCGGCCATGGCGAACTTGCGGAAGCACGGCATCCGGGTTTACGGCACTTTTGTCTTCGGCTACGACAACGATACGCCGGAGACGTTTGATCGGGCCTATGACTTCGCTGTGCGCCACGGGCTGTACCTGTGCGGGTTCAACCACCTCATGCCCATGCCGGGCACTCCTTTGTATCAACGGCTCGAAAAGGAAGGGCGATTGCTCTCGGATGCGTGGTGGTTGGACGAGGCCTACACCTACAACACCGTGCCGTTCCGGCCCGCCCGCATGTCACCCGATGAAATCCGGGCGTGCTGCCTGCGGACGCGTCGGCGTTTCTATTCATTGCCGACTACGTTCCGGCGCGCGTTCCATCCGCCCAACCGCTCGGATTTCATGTTCTTTAAGGCATTCTTCGCCTTGAACCTGCTGCACCGGGCGGAGATCGGCAAACGGGACGCGCTGCCGCTGGGCGATCGGAACTTTCGCGGCCCACTTTTGGAGGCGGTGCGATGAAGATCACGCTGATTTATCCCCGCTTCGCTGAGGGCTATCGGAGTCCGGCGCGCATGGAACCACTGGTCCTGGCCATTCTCGCGGCCATGACACCCAGAGAGCACACCGTCCATGCAATTGATGAACGACTTGAGGAGGTGTCGTTACTGGAAGACACGGATCTGGTTGCCATTTCCGTATGCACTTTTTCGGCAAAGCGGGCCTACGGGATCGCCGCAAGCTATCGGCAAAAGGGAATACCCGTCGTGCTGGGCGGTTTCCATCCCACGCTCCAACCCGAAGAGGCCATGGCACACGCAGACGCGGTGGTCGTGGGAGATGCGGAAGCAACCTGGCCGCAAGTTGTGGCGGATGCGGCAGCCTGGCTGCAACGTCTTTATGCCCCGGCCACGCCCGGGCCGATGATGGCGGCAACGCCCGACCGTTCGGTTTTCAGGAACAAGAGTTACCTTCCGATTCGCCTGGCACAATTCGGCAGAGGATGCCCGCGAGCCTGCGAGTTTTGCGCCATTCACGCTTTCTACGGCGGCGCGGTGCGGCACCGGCCTGTCGAATCGGTGGTGGAGGAATTGAAGGCCGATGGTGCCAGGAGAATTTTTTTCGTGGACGACAATTTGCTGGCCGATCAAGGTGCTTTCCGCTCCCTGATGGAGGCCATCCTGCCGCTCGGACTACGCTGGTCGAGCCAGATGGATTTAAGCATTGCGGACAAACCCGATCTGCTGGATCTGGCCCGGCGCAGCGGTTGCCAGGGCTTGCTTATTGGTCTCGAATCTCTAAACGAAAACAATCTGAGGCAGATGGGCAAAACCTGGAACCACGCCTCCAGCTTTGAAACGCGTCTGGCGCGCATCCGCAGGGCGGGTATCATGATTTACGGCACCTTCCTTTTCGGTTACGATGAAGACGACCCAAGCTCCTTCAAGCGCACACTTGAGTTCGCGCTGCAACAGCGGTTCTTCATCGCGAATTTCAATCCGCTCCAGCCGATGCCCGGCACTCCGCTTTACCAACGGCTTCAGAAGGAAGTCCGGCTCGTTTACGACCGGTGGTGGATGGAACCGGGCTATCGCTGGAACGAGGCCCTGCTGCATCCCCGCGGCATGACGCCGGGACAGTTAACGGAAGGCTGCCGCTGGGCCCGCGAACGCTTTCACAGCCTGCGCGGAATTGCGCGGCGGCTGCCGGCGATGGCCCATGTCCGCAGCTTGGACAACCTTTCGATGTATCTGGCATCCAACTGGGTTTCGCGGCGAGACATCCAGGTCAAGTCACATCTGCCGGAGGCTGCGCCATGAGAATTCTTTTCATCAAACCCAACATGGGGCTTGTAAACGGGCGGCCTTACGATGATCGCGGGCGCATGGAGCCGCTCACCTTCGCAGCGCTGGCGGGTTTCACTCCCGAGCGTCACGAGGTGTGCCTGCGTGACGACCGTTTTGAACCGGTTCCCTATAACGAGACTTGGAACCTGGTGGGCATCACCGTCGAGATTTACATGGCTCGCCGGGCCTACGAGATCGCCGACCGTTTCCGTGCCTTGGGCGTGAAGGTGATTGTTGGCGGACCCCACGTGACCTTGATACCCGCCGAGGCCGCCCAACACGCCGACGCTGTTGCCTTGGGAGACATTGACGCCGTCTGGCAAACCATTCTCGATGATGCGGAAGCCGGCAACCTGAAGCCGGTGTATCGCGGCGTGCCTTTGGACGGGAATGAACTTAAGCCCATCCGCATTCGGCGGGACATCTTCAAAGGGAAGCCATACCTGCCTGTGGCCCTCACCCAGTTCTCCCGGGGATGCTCCAATTTCTGTGAGTATTGTGCCACCAGCCACCTTTACCGCGGCCGCTTCCCGCACCGGTCACCAAAGGACGTCGTAAACGAACTGGCGCGGACCGGGCGGAAATTTATTTTCTTCGTGGACGACAATCTCATTGCAGATGTGGAGGCAGCCAAGGTCCTGTTCCAGGAATTGATCCCTTTGAAGCTGCGCTGGATCGGGCAGGCCAGCCTGAATTTTGCTTCGGATCCCAAGCTCATGAATCTCATGGTCCGAAGCGGTTGTGCGGGGCTGGTGGTTGGATTCGAATCCCGGGACCCCGCCAACCTGGCGGTGATGAACAAGCAATTCAACCTGGCTGGCGGTAGCTATGACGAGATGGTGAAACGTATCCGGGAAACCGGCATCATGCTTTGGGCTGCCTTCCTCCTGGGCTATGATCATGAAACAGCGGAAAGTATCCGCGAAACGGTGGATTGGGCGCTTTCCAAGAAGTTCGCCTTCGCCGCTTTCAACGTGCTCACGCCGTACCCGGGCACGGCTTTTTACGAACGGATGAAGGCGGAGCGACGCCTGCTTTACGACGGGTGCTGGTGGTTGCATGACGACTACCGGTTTGGATATGCCGCCTTCCGCCCCAAGCGAATCAGTCCCGAGGAACTGTCTGAACTTGGTTATCAGGCGCGCGTCCGGCACAATACCGTTTTTCAGATCCTCCGGCGCGCCACGGATTTCAAGACCAATGGCAAGGATTTCTGGAGCCTGTTCACCTATTTTGCCTACAACCCCATCTTCCGGGTCGAGCTGCGCAAGAAGTACGAGATGATGCTGGGCTACCGTGGTCTGGAACGCGAGACATCCCAATCCCGTAGCAGCCAAGGTGACGAGGCTCCATTGTTCCGGACTTCAAGCCCGGCGACCGCAAGAAGTCAGAGCCTCCTCACGTCGGCTGCTACCGGCTCTGTTGAATTGGAGAAAGGACTCTGATGCGCATTCTTCTCATCATGCCTGACGCGCACATGCACAAGCTGCGGATCGGATCGTTTGTCCGGTCCATGCGGGAAGCGCCCCTGACTCTGACCACGCTGGCTGCCATGGTGCCGCCCGATATCGAAGTCAAGTTGGTGGATGGCAGCGTGGACCCAATCCCAATGGATGAGCCGGCTGACTTGGTGGGGATCAGCGTTATCACCGGTTGCGCACGGCCAGCCTATGCATTGGCGCAACATTTCCGTCAGCGCGGTATCCCCGTCGTGCTGGGCGGAGTTCACGTTACCATCCTGCCGGGCGAGGCGGCCCAACACGCCGACAGCATTGTCATCGGCCGGGGCGAGCACGCTTGGCCGCAATTGATCGAGGATTTCCGCCGGAGCGAACTCAAACGGGTTTATCGCGAACATCCGCTCCCCGATCATGTGCTGGCTGACGTTCCTTCACCGCGGAGGGACTTGCAGCGGAACAGCGGTTACATGTTGCCCATTACCGTTCAGGCTACGCGCGGCTGTAAAAGGATCTGCGATTTCTGCACCGTCAACGCCGTGTGGCCACGCTATCTGAAGCGGCCCATCGCCGATGTCGTCCGCGACATCCGCAACATCCAGGGCAGCCGGTTCGGATTCAATGATGTCAGCCTCATAGACGACGCGGAGTACGCGAAGGAACTTTTCACCGCCATCACTCCGCTCCGGAAACGCTGGGGCGGTCTGGTGACCGCTGACACCCTGCAAAACACCGAATTGCTCGACATCATGGCCCACAGCGGTTGCGTCTATTTGCTGGTCGGCTTTGAGTCCGGTGACCAATCAACGCTGCAAGGCATTCGCAAGAACTTCAACAAAACACTGAACTACCGGGACTTGATCCATTCCCTTCAACGACGGGGCATCACCGTGCAGGGATGTTTTGTGTTCGGGTTCGATCATGATGACGCCGACGTGTTCGAATCCACCGTACAACTGGTTCAGGATCTGGGTGTGGATATTCCGCGCTACTCGCTTTATACGCCTTATCCCGGCACGCCATTGTTCCAGCGTTTGCTGGCGGAAGGCCGGATTCTCAGTTTCAACTGGAACGACTACGACACGATGCACGTGGTCATCAAGCCCATGCAGATGACGCCCGAGGAACTTTATCGCGGCTTCAAATGGGCCTACAGGGAAACATTCCGACTTGACCGTGTTCTCAAGCGCGTAAGTCGGCCGGACATCCGGTGCGCCATCAACTTTGTAGGCAATCTTGCCTACCGAATTTTTGTGAAGCGGCTGTATTCAGAGCAGCGCTTTGCTACGCCATATTCCGTGCAAGATCCCGGCAGTCCGCCCTTGCCTGACCATTGGCAGGTGCCGCAGGAAGAGGAGGAGGTCTTGTGCCCGGTCTGACGCCAACATCGGTACGCAACGGAAGCTTCCGCTTTGAAGTGGCGACATTGGCGGATGAGCCGGCGCTCCGCACTTTTAGCCGGAGTGTGGACATGCCCGGAGCGGTTCGCTTCTCATTTGAACGCGAGCCCGATTACTTCGGTGCGTTGTGTGTCGAGGGACGGCAATCCGAAGTGCTCGTCTGCCGGGAAACCGGGACGGGGCGCGTCCGGGCAACCGGCCATCGGTCAATCAAGCCGGTGTTTGTCAATGGCCAGCTCATGCCCGTGGGTTATCTCAGCGGATTGCGTTTGGAGGAACCGGTCCGCAACGGACAGATTCTCGGGCACGGCTACCAGTTCCTGCGCGAACGCCATGGTGACGGGCGGGTGCCTTTTTATTTGACCACCATCATGGAGGACAACCGTCACGCAACAGCCGCCTTGCTCTCCGGGCGTTGCGGTTTGCCTAAATACCATGATTTTGGACGGTTCTGTTGCATGGCGATCAGCCTGAACTCAAGAGGCTCCTCCCCGGTCAATACTGATTTGCGTGTGCGGAATGCCAGTGCTGGCGATGCCTCGATCATCGTTACCTTTCTCCAAAACGAAGGCCGTTCACGGCAATTCTTCCCAGAATATCTGGTGGCGGACTTCGGCACGGCTGGTGGTTTGCTGGCGCACCTGAAATGGGACGACGTCTTCCTGGTTTTTCGTGGCGATGATTTGGTCGGGGTCGCTGCTGCCTGGGACCAGCGGAAAATACGGCGCTGGCGGGTGACCGGCTACGCAAACTGGCTGTGCGCTTTGCGACTGCCATTCAACCTCCTCGCCAGAATCAGGCGCATGCCCCGGTTGCCGAAACCCGGCTCGACGCCGGATTATTTTATCCTCTCGTTGGTTTGCATCCGCGGCAGTGATCGGGTGGCATTCGCGGCATTATTGGAAGAGATGGTCCGGCAAAGGCGCCAACAGTATGCGTTTTTTCTTGCGGGACTTCACGAGCGTGATCCGTTGTTGCCGGAATTGCTGGCGCGGCCGCATTTCCCCCTGCCAAGCCGTTTGTATGTTGCCGCGTGGGAAGAGGGTGAAGCAGCAGTGCAAAAATTGGACCCCGGGCTGGTACCTTACCTGGAACTGGGATCATTGTAATGAAACTGGAAGCAAAAACCATTTCTGTAAGCGAGTTGCCCCGTGACTGCATTCCCCGGATGCAGCAGCTCATGGAAGCTCATTATGAAGGAGTTTCCAGCTCGCGGTTTCTCGCGGATCTTTTCGACAAGCAATGGGTCATTCTCCTGTATCACGAGAATCGGTTGTGTGGATTTTCCACCCAAACTTTGTTTGATCACCCGTTGCAAGGGCGGACTTTCAAAATTTTATTTTCAGGAGACACCGTCATTGAAAAGAACCTATGGGGGTCTTTGGCGCTTCCGTTGGCGTGGGGACGATTGATGCTTTCGCTCCGGGCCGCTCATCCGGCTGCGGAACTCTATTGGCTGCTCACCAGCAAAGGCTACAAGACCTATCGTTTTCTGCCGGTCTTCTTCCGCCAATTCCATCCGTGTTGCGCGGCGGAGACGCCGGCGCTGGAAAGGGAATTGTTGCTGAGTGTCGCCACCCGCCGGTTCGGGAAGGATTTTGACGCGGCCACCGGAATCCTGCGCGCCGCGCCCGGCGCACAAAGGCTGCGCCCAGGTGTGGCGGACATTGACCAAAAACGGTTGCAGGACCCGCACGTGGCGTTTTTTCAGAAGCTGAACCCCGGCCACGCACAAGGTGACGAACTGGTCTGTCTCGCAAGGTTCCATCCCGACAACCTGACACCCTACATCCGTCGCCAGCTTTGAACATGTCCTCGCGTTCCTTCATCCGCCAACAAATCAACCGCGCCTGGATTGCCTCGTGCTCCCGCGAACACGCGCGATTCAGCGTTGCCCTCGGTCGCGTAGCGGAAACCCAATCGCACTATGTGCTCGACCTGCTTGGACGCAACGCGGAAACGCAGTTTGGACGCAAGCATGGCTTCGCAACCATTCGTTCCGTGGCGGAGTTTCAGGCGCGGGTGCCAGTCACAAATTATGAAGCACTCATCGAATCCATAGAGGAGATTGCTCGTGGGGAGCAGGGCGTGCTGACCAAAGACCGGGTCAAACTGTTCCAACCCACCAGCGGTTCCTCTTCGGCAACCAAGTTGGTTCCATGGACGGCCACTCTTGGTCGGGAATTCCGCCGGGGCATCTCGCCGTGGTTGGTCAAACTTTACCGTCGGAAACCCGCGCTCCTGCGAGGAACAGCCTACTGGTCTGTTTCACCACCAGGCACAGCAGTTCGGACGCGAGGCCGATTGCCTGTGGGTTTTGACCACGATGCCAAATATCTTGGCTTCATAGGGAAAAATCTGTTTCCGCTCGTTAGCGCTGCGCCGCCCGAATTGGCGCGTTACAGCGACATGCACGAATTCAAAACGAAAACACTGGTTTCACTTCTAGCCGATGAAAACCTGAGCTTGATTTCGATCTGGAGTCCGACGTTTTTGACAACACTTTTCGATGATTTCCTGGCACGACGTGAGGAGATTCTTGATGCATTAAGCCGGAGTGATCATGCCGGGGCACGCCAGCGCACGGAGTTTCTCCGGCACATGTTACGAGAATGCACGAGGCAAACTTCCTTTGAACAGGTGTGGCCAAACCTTCAGGTTATCAGTTGCTGGACGCACGGCCCCAGCGAATTATATGCGGAAAATCTTCGGAGGTTGTTTCCCAACATCGAAATTCAAGGCAAAGGATTGATGGCCACGGAAGCCTTCGTCTCGTTGCCGTTTCACGAAGGCAAGGACCCCGTGTTGGCTGTCACTTCCCACTTCCTTGAATTTCAGGATACAGCCGACGAAAAACTTTTCCTGGCACATGAACTCACCATGGGGAACACCTACCGGGTAATTGTCACCACCGGGGGAGGTTTATATCGCTATCCGCTGGGCGATCTGGTTCGGGTTACGGGATTTATTCGAGAAGCGCCGTGCCTGAGGTTTATTGGACGAGAAGGTAACGTGTCCGATCTTTTTGGTGAAAAGCTGCAAGGCGCATTCGTCGAGGAAGTCATTTGCCGCGTGCTCGCACAACAAGCGATCAAGACCCGGTTCTTTCTGCTGGCGCCGGTTGCCGGGACCATGGCGAAGCCGGCATACACACTTTTCCTGGAGGCTGATACGATGCCCGATGCCGTCGTTCTGCAAAGAAATCTGGAGGAAGGATTGGCGGACAATTTTCACTACGCTCACTGCCGCCGTCTGGGACAATTATCCGAATCGAGGGTCTTTCAAATCATCAGAAACGGATTGTCTTCAGAGACCGTCTTCCAGCAGGAGATGCTGTCCCGCGGGATCAAGCTCGGAAACATCAAGATGCGAGCTCTCGATTGCAAGTCAGGTTGGGAACAGCACTTCAGCGGACAATTTGTTTCTTAATCAAAGCTGCCTCGGGAGCCATTTTATTTCAACTGCCGGGTAAAATTTCCACCTGCTGGCGCTGGAGCCAGCCGATTCGTCCGGAACCGTCGGTGACTTGCAGCCAGTTGTCGCGACGGTCCAGCACCGCCAGTTCCGCGCCGTCGTGGGCGGTAAATGCGCTCTGGGCCTCGTCAAACGGCCCGCTGCGTGCCGTCACTTCCGGCGTGACGACCACGGCGGTTTGCCTGGAAAAATGAATGGCGGCGTCCACGCCGAGACACGCGCCCGACAAAAGGGTGGCGGCCATCATGCCCCAGGTGAACGTGCGCAATGCCGTTTTGAGTGCGGGGCGTATTTGCATCGCCGCCAGCATTGCAAACGTCAGCCAAAGTGCGATGGCAGCCAGCCCCGTCCACTCATTCAAGGTGAGCACGCCGAGCCAGTTTTGCCAGCGGCTTTCACGGAGCGTCGGGCCTTGCACCTGGTTGCGCGCGAACTCCAGATTGGCCCGCACCTCCGCGTCGCGCGGCGTTAGTTGCGCCGCCTGGCGATACGCGGCAATCGCGCGGCCAAAATTGCCGGATTTGAATTCTGCGTTGCCGTAATTGAAATAAAGCTCCGGGGAAACCGCCTTGGATTGGAGGATTTTCTCGTAGGTGGCCGCGGCGTCGGCAAATTTGCCTTCGGCGTAAAGTTTGTTCGCGGCGTTGAATTCAACTGGAATGTCAGCGGCCATCGCGCTGCCGGTGAAAATCCATGCCGTCATGGCTGCCAGCAAAATGTGCAGTTGCGTTTTCATGCCTTCACGTTTTGCAGTTCGCGGACGGCGTTTTCAAATTGCGGAATCACCGCGGCCAACTCCCCGCTCGTTCGCATTGGCGCGTAACGCGCCTGGTTGCAGAGCTGGAACAATTCGCGCAGGCCGGCCAGGGTTGGCTCCGGCACGCCGAGCAAAACCAGGCGTTCGTCAATCACGGCTTCGGTGATGGACGACGCGGGACAATCCAGCCGTTCGCCCAGTTGCTCCTGCAACAGGCGGAACAGCGTGGCGAAAAATTCCGCCGGGTTGTTTTCCGCCGCGAGGCGGCGCAAATCGTTCAGTCCGCCTTGAACCAGCCCGGCGACGCGCCGCTGCCGCCGCAAACGGGGATTGTTCGCCAGGCGGTCCGTTCGTTTGCGCCACACGAAAGCCGCGAGCCAAGCCAGCACGGGCAGGCTTTGCGCCGTCAGAAACACCGGGCGCGTCAACAGTGGCGGGCCGGCCGGAGCGGGCGCGCCGAATTGCTCTTTGATGGGCAAAAGGTCCTGAGGCGGCGTCTGCGAGTTGGCGGTTTTCGTGGCGGCAATCACGGGCGCGGGTGTCGTGCCGCCGGAATGCACGGCGAGTTCCACCGGCGGCTGCGTGAGCGTGCGATAGGTTTTTGCGCCGGGATCAAAAAAACTGAACGAAAACGCCGGCAATTCATGAACATCCGTGTTTTGCGGCGTGACGATTTGCTCGAAGGTTTTTACGCCTTCAATCCCAAGTTGGTCCGTTGTTTTGGTGTTCTGCGTGGGAGGATAGGCCTTGAAATCGCGCCAGGCGGGCTGGTCGGGCAACGTGAGCGCATCGAGCGCGCCGTGGCCGGAAATCTGGACGCGCACGGTGATGGGATCGCCGACGGCCACATTGGTCGGCCCGGCGGTGACAGTCATGCTGTAATTGCCAACCGTGCCGTTGAAATTTGGCGGCGCGCCTTCAGCGGGCAGCGGCAGCGATTTCACGTTCAGTGTATCCGTGGCGAGCGTGACTTGTCTTTGTTCGCCGGGGTTGAAGAATCGCTGAAAAAATGGGTCGCCGCCCCGGTTCGACGAGGGCAGTTCGACAACCACGGTGGCCGTAAATGGTCCGAGACTGATCGCGCCTGACTTGTTGGCCGTGAGGGCGATTTCGAGCGGGACATCCGTGTAAACGCGATTGCCGATTTGGACCCGTTGCCTGGAGCCTTGAGCCATTTTGCCAACGGTGAACCCATCGGCGGGCGTGCCGGTAAACTGGAAATTGCCGAAATTTTGCACATCGTCGCGCAGATAGATGTCCAGCCGGGCAGCCAGCATTTCACCGGCGTAAACCTCCTTTTCCGGCAGCGTAAGTCTCATAAACGCGACTTCCAAACCCGAATTAATGGCTTGGGCCGGTGGGGCGTTGGGTTGGGTGACGGTCAATTTCAACGGTTCGCTGGTCAGGGACTGGCCGTCAACCTGGGCGGTCAGCGCGGGAATGGTATAATCGCCGGGCCGGGCGGCAACGACTGTGAAATGGTAGGTGATGGTCGAACTGGTCTGGCCGTTGACGAAACTGAACTGGCTCGAAGGGCCGACGTAGTTAATTTGCAGCCCCGGTATGTCCTTGATCTGGGGCGTGCCCCCGGGCTGGCTGCCTTCAAACGTCAGCGACAGGGTGGCGCTTTCGCCCAGCGCAATGGTGTCGCGGTCGAGTGACGCCGTGAACGTGGCGGCGTCCAGCCGCGCGCCACCCAGGCACAACGCGGCCAAAACCAGGCCGGGCCCAAATATGTTCCTTAACAAACGTTCCATTTTTCCAAAAACCATTCAGAAAATTCAAAAAATAGACAACCGGAAGCGCAAAATGTTCATGTTTCAAACCGCCTTTAACAGCGCAGCCAGCAAGCCGTCGGTCGTGTGCTCCTTCGCTTCCAACGCGGGTTCCAATCCCAGGGTGCGGATGGCTTTGCTGGTTTCCGGACCAATGGACGCCAGTTTCATGTGCGGGAATTTCTTCAGAAATTTCGGCAAATCAAAACGCGCGTGAAAATGTTCCACCGTCGAGCCGCTCGTGAAGGTTATCCAGTCCGCGCCGCTTTCGAGCAGCGCCGCCCCAGCGCCCGCCGGGTCTTCGGTTTCAGCCACGGTTTTATAAACTGCGATGTCGTCCACGATGGCGCCGAGTTCCTCCAGCGCTTTCGGCAAATCAGGGTTCGCCACCTCGGCGCGCAGCAGACACATCTTCAGGTTCTCGATGGACTGGAATTTCGCAAACGCGGCGGCGATTTTCTTTCCGGTAAATTCGTCCGGCGTCAAATCCACCTGCAGATGCAGCTCGCGCAGTTTCGCCGCCGTGGCCGGGCCGATCGCCGCGATGCGCACGCCACCGATATCGCGCAAATCCTGGAACCGCCGGAAAAAGATGTCGAAAAAGGCCGTCACCCCGTTCACGCTCGTGAACACCAGCCAGTCATAGGCGTTCAATCCCAGCAACGCATCCACAATGGCGTCGGTCTCCTTCGGTTGCGTGATTTTGATGGTCGGCACCTCCAGCACGTCCGCGCCGAGTTCGGCGAACTTCTGCGAAAAATCCCCGGCCTGCCCGCGCGCGCGGGTGACGACGACGCGCTGGCCAAACAACGGACGCTTTTCAAACCAGTTCAATTTCCCGCGCAATTTTACCACGTCGCCGATGATGGTCAGCACCGGTGGCGACAGCTTTTTTTCAGCGGCCAGACCGGCGATGGTGGCCAGCGTCCCGACAACGGCTTGTTGCCTTCCCGTCGTACCCCAGCGAACCATGGCCACGGGCGTGTCTGGCGACATCCCGTGCTGGTTGAGCGATTTGGTCCAGTCGGACAGCTTCTCGGTGCCCATGAGCACAACCTTGGTGCCGGGAATTTTGGCGATTTGATCGTACCGCAGGTCAATTTTCGCGTCTGCCGGGTCTTCGTGTCCGGTGAAGACGGTGAAGCTGGAGCAATGCTCGCGGTGGGTGAGCGGAATGCCGGCGTAATTCGGCGCGGCGATGACGGATGAAACGCCGGGCACAACTTCAAACTGAATTTTCGCCGCTGCGAGCGCCTCGGCTTCCTCGCCGCCGCGCCCGAAAATGTAAGGATCGCCGCCCTTGAGCCGGACGACGCATTTGCCTTCGCGCGCCCGGGCGATGAGCAGCGCGGTGATTTCCTCCTGCGGCATCGTCATGTTTTTGCCGCGAGCGATGAGTTCGGCGGATGGCGGGGCCAGCCGGAGCAGGTCGGGGTTCACGAGCGCATCGTAGAGCACCACGTCCGCGCGCCGGAGCAATTCCGCGCCGCGCAACGTGAGCAAGCCCGCGTCACCCGGGCCGGCCCCGACGAGATACACTGTGCCTTTGGATTTCACCCGCCTACTTTATTCGAGCGGCGGAGTTAATCAATGAAAGAGGCGAAACCGTAGCGGCGGTTCGGCAGAGTGCCGCCAACTTCAGAGGTATGAGAAATAGTGCGGCTTTCTGCCGAAAGCCGCTACGCAGTTCAATCAGCCAGCGCGTTGGGCAATGAACGAGGAGGAATGAGCAACCGATCTTCTGATTAAGCGACTTTGACTGGTAATATCTCAATATCAACCCCTGGCCGTGTGTCCACCGGAACTTTCATGGCTTCAAGCGCCACCACGCACGAATCTCCACCTTTGCTTATGGCGAAAATTGTGTGTCCCAATGCGTCCATTAATCGCTTGAGAAGATTGTCGAGATCTGGTCCGTATGGAAAATCTGGCGGGAACTTGTCTCGTGGAAGCCGAAAAGTGACTCGCAAGACGCAAGCATCTGAAACTGGCGACAAGCTGCTGGTTTGCTGGATGACTTTCTGTGACCAAGCTTCTGCGGCTGCCTTATTCCCGCGAGTCTTGGTCTTGGAATAAGGCACGCCATCAATGCTCGTTCGAATATGTGCCATAAACGAGAAGTGGTTTAACAGTCAATGGACGGCCTGTTCTGCAACCCATCCTGTTTCACAAAACCGACCTTATTCGGGTCCTGGCGGATTGTCCATCGCGATTTGCCGGGAATTGGTCGCGGGCATACAACTTGCAGTTCCATTAACACCGGGCTTCAGCCCGGTGAGGAACGTGTGGGAAAGCGAGGTTGAGCCGTTTTAACGGCTTAACCAGCAGACTTGCAGCATAGGCAAACAAAACGGTTAAAACCGTTTTAGCTGTTCTCCCCCGATGTGGCACCCGGCTGAAGCCGGGTGTTAATGGGAAATGCACAACGGTTGAAATGCGCCTCTGGCAACTCCCATCTCCCGGCCACTAGACTTTGCGCTTTTAACCCGCGCCGTGGCCGCGTATAAATTGCGCGTGCCTCAACCGGTTCAGCCCGCCATCAATGCCGCCACGCGCTGTTGCGCGGTCTATGGCTTTCCCATCCGCCATTCCGCGTCGCCCGCAATGCACAACGCCGCGTTTGCCAAGCTCGGCCTGAACTGGCGGTACCTTGCGTTTGAAGTCCGCCCCGACGATTTGCGCGCGGCCATCGCCGGCGCCAAAGCGATGCAGTTCTCCGGCCTGAACCTCACCGTTCCGCACAAGCTGCTGGCGATGCAAATTGTGGATGAGCTGGATGAATCGGCAAAAACGTGGGGTGCGGTGAATACCGTCCGGTTCGAGGCGCGGGACGCCGCCGGGCAGTGGCAGCCGTTGCACCACTTTTCAGAACCGATTTCCGGTGAGGTCCGGTCGCAGGGTTTCAACACCGATTCCGACGGAGTGGCCCGTTCGTTGCGTGAAGACCTGGCCTTGAAACTGGAGGGCGCGAAAGTGTTGTTGCTGGGAACCGGCGGGGCAGGGCAGGTGGCGGCTTTAAGGCTGGCGCTGGAAAACGTGTCCGAATTATTTCTAATTGATTACGTACGCGCCAAGGCCGAGGCGGTGGCGCAGGAAATCCGTAAACGGCATCCGCGGGTGAAAGTCGCGGTCGGCTTTCCCCGGGGACCGGTGGATTTGTTGTTGAATGCCACGCCGCTCGGTTTGAAGCCCGGCGATCCGTCGCCCTTGGACGAAAAACAGTTTTCCCTGCGCCAGGCCCGCGCGGTCTATGACATGATTTATAATCCGGCGGAAACGCCGTTGCTCAAAGCGGCCAAAACCGCCGGTTGCCGCACGGCCAACGGTCTAGGCATGCTGCTGCACCAGGGCGCGAAGGCTTTTGAAATCTGGACCGGACAACCCGCGCCGCGCGACGTGATGCGCCAGGCGCTGGAAGCGGAAGTTTATCAGTCCACAGTCCGCAGTCCGCAGTCCCAAGTCTTGAGTTCATAACGTGCAATTGCATTTGAACAAACGCCTTTTCTTGACTGTGGACTCAAGACTATGGACTGTGGACTGAAAATATGGGTAAAATCCAGAAATTCGAGGACATCCTCGCATGGCAAAAGGCGAGGGAACTAACCAGGGAAGTCTATGCGCACTCCAAGACAGGAGCGTTTGCAAAGGATTTCGGATTGAGGGACCAAATTCAGCGCGCCTCGGTTTCGATCATGGGAAATGTCGCGGAGGGATATGACCGGGGCGGAGATAAAGAATTCATTCAGTTTCTTTCAGTTTCAAAAGGCTCCTGCGGTGAAGTAAAATCACACCTTTACGTTGCCTTGGACCAGCAATACATCAATCCCACGCAGTTCAACCAGCTTTACAACTCGGCTGACGAAGTGGGCCGGCTGCTTGCCGGGTTTATGGCTTACCTGAAACAGTCTGATTTGCGCGGCAGAAAATTCAAATGATGCATTCAGTCCACAGTTTACTGTCCACAGTCCACAGTCCACAGTCTATAAACTGCAAGCCGTTGAACGGATGCTTATCACTTTTAGGTGCAGGGCTTTGGATTGATGACTGGAGATTGCGGACAACCGGCTGTGGGTTCGCGGCTGTGGACTGGCGACCGTGGACTGCGGACTGGTCGGCGGTCCCGTTCCATTTCTGGTCGCTGGTTTTTTTCTCATTCGGCTGCATCGTTGGCAGTTTTTTGAACGTGTGCATCCACCGGCTGCCGTCGGGCATGAGCATCGTCACGCCCAAGTCACATTGTCCGCACTGCAAGTATTCCATTCCGTGGTATCTGAACATTCCGCTGGTGACGTGGCTGGCGTTGCGCGGACGCTGCAAAAATTGCGGCGCGCCCATCTCCTTGCGCTATTTCGTGGTTGAATTGCTCACGGGCATCGTGTTTCTAAGCTGCTGGCTGGCGTTCGGTGATGCCGGTCATCCGCTTCCGTCCATGCCGCTGGCCCTGGTTTACGCGGTTTTTCTCGCGGGACTGATCGTGGCCACGTTCATTGACTTCGAGCATTTCATTATTCCCGACCAAATTACCATCGGCGGCATGGCGGTGGGTTTTGCCGCGTCACTTTTTCTTCCGCCGTTGCAGGGGGCGGCCACGTTGAATGCCGGGATGTGGCGGAGTTTTGTCGGCGCGGTCGCGGGCGCGGCGGCAATCTACGCGATTCTGCGGCTGGGCAAATGGCTGTTTGGACGGCAGCGCGTGAAATTGCCGATGGAGACGAAAATTATTTTCACCGAAACTTCCGTGCATTTGCCGGACAAGGAAATTCCCTACGAAGAATTGTTTTACCGCAAGTCAGATGTGATTGCGTTGCGGGCGCGGACACTGGAGCTGGTGGATCGTGGGTACCAGGACGTGTTGGTGCGGCTGTCGCCGTCGGCGCTGGAAATCGGCGGAGAGAAAATTGATCCGGAAACGGTGGCCTGCATGGAAGCCGTGAGCGCGGAAATCGTCCTGCCGCGCGAGGCGATGGGCCTGGGCGACGTGAAATTCATGGGCGCGATTGGCGCGTTCCTTGGCTGGCAGGGGGTGATCTTTTCGCTGATGGTCAGTTCAATGATTGGCGCGGTGGTCGGGGTGACGCTCATCGCGATGCGCCGTCGCGAATGGTCATCGCGCATGCCTTACGGTCCCTACATCGCGCTCGCGGCGGCGGTCTGGATTTTCGGCGGGAAAAGATTTTTCCACGCGCTCTTTGCCATGTGAGCGATTCAGATGACAATCTGTCGTACGTGACAGATTCAAGTGATTTTATCTCCCGAGGCACAATTCCTGATGCCGGGCCGGATGCTGGCGCTCCTCGTTTCCTACCTGAACTGCAAATAAGCGCGGCTGCCATTGGTTTTTACACCGCCGGACTGGTTTTCTGCGAGGAAAAGGCGCGCGGCTTCGACCTTGCCCGTCTGAAGGATGTAAGCCCGGACGGCTTTGGCGCGGTCGGACGCGAGCGCTTCGAGGTCGTTGTCGGTGACGGGAATGCTGGCCAGCAGCAAGGCCTCCATCGGGTCGGAAGGCACCACGGGTTTGGTCTGATTGGAAAGGGCGCCGGCTTTGGATGATTTGGGCGCGATGGCCGACGAACGTTGTATCAACAGGGTCGCATCTTTTTCCGTTTCGCCCGAGCGCGATGGAATTTGCGCGGCGATGGCGGCCAGGTTGGTGTTGGCGACGAGGAAGGCGGAGTTGATGACGCCCTTGCCCACCGCCTCGCTGTAAAGTTTCTTCACCCAGTCGGTGTGTTGTTCCGGGGTCAGCGTGATCTGGCCGGGCGTGGTGGTGGCGCGTTCGGATTTGCGCAGCGACGTCCATTGCCGGGTGCGGATTTCTTTGTCCAAGCTGGCGCGGCGCAAACCGTCGCGGTCGGCCTCGGGATCAATGCTGCCGGCGATCTCCAGTTGCAGGCCGGGCCGTTCATAAAGTGCCTTCGCCAGCGAATCCAGTTTCTTTTCGCTGGCGGGCGACAACCCGGCGCTGCCGGGTGCAAAATCCTGGTAGCTGAGTTCCTCGCCACCGCCGCCCACCAACGCGCCGAGCAACGAGAACGGTGACGTGGCCGCCTTTTCAAGAATATTCAGCACCGTGTGCCAGACGACCTTGCCAACGCGGAACTTGGGATCGTCCAAGCTGCCTTCCACCGGCACGTCGAGCAGAATCTGGCCGTTGCGATCCTTCAACAACGCAATCGCCAGCCGAACCGGCAGGTGCGTTGCGTCCGGGCTTTCCACCTTGTCGCCGAAGGTGAACCGGTCGAGCGTGATGACATTTTTCGACTTCAAGCTCCGACCGGCAATGTCATAGGCCAGGTCCAGGTTTAACTTACCCTGGGCGATGCGGTAACCGGCGAACTTGCCGGAGTAAGGGCTGGCCGGTGTCAAATCGAAATCCTTGACGGTTACTTTCAAATCCTTGGTTTCGGTTTTGCTGAAAGGGTTGATGTGACCGGAGATGTCCACCGGGCCAACGCCGTCCACTTTGGCGCTCAGGTTCACATCGGCGCGGCCTGATTCCGTGGATGAAATCCCGGCGATGGTGCCGCCAAAATCCAGGACGGCCAGGTTCACATTCGGCGTGAGCGAACGGTCGGTGAAGCTGGCGGAGTTGTTGGAAATGACGATGGTGCCGATGGAAATGGGCGGCAACCCGGTCGGCGCCGCGGCGTTGGTCGCGGGCGTTGTCGGCTCGGCTGCGGCAGCCACAGTCACATTGGTGTCAACCGGGGCGTTGGTGGCGCCGACTGGTTTCAAAGCGGCGAGCAGATTGATGGTGCGGTTGGTTTCGATGACCAACCGCGCCACCACGTTGTCCAAGGCGATTTCCCGGATGGTCGCACTCAGTGGATTCACATTTGCTTCGATGCCTGAGATGCGGACGGAATTCCATTTCAGCAAATCCTCGCCGATAACGCCATCCACGACGCGCAGCCCGTCAATCCAGGTGTCGCCACGGAAGCTGACCTCGGGCAGTTGGCCGTCCGGGGTGCGAAGCTGGACCTGTCCGTGAAGGCCGAACTGGCTGCCGGGGATGAACAGATTGAATCTGGATTCGAGATACGGGTCCAGCGTGCCGAAGTCGAGCCGGTCCAGCGCGAATTGGACATCCGCCGTCAGCGGGCGCAGGGACAGCGCAACATCGGTTTTGATGGCGCCGTTGGTGTTCCACCGCAAGGAAAGCTCGGTGGTGAGGTTGGTTTTCGGTTCGTTGGAAATGTTTTTGACGCTCAACGCGATGTCGTCGAGGTCCAGGCGCGCGGGCCGGGACGCGGTCAGGTCTTCGAGATGGAAAGCGCAATTGGTGAACTCCACGTCGCGGACGGTGGCGGTGCAGAGATTCGTGGTGTGGAGGAGTTGGGCGACGTAATTGGTCACCATACCCAGCAAAGCCGGGATGCCGCCCGGCGCGTTCGCGGTTGTGGTGGCGGCCACGGGCGGGGCCGGTTCGGAGTTGGTGGAACTGTTTGCACGGCGCAGCAGGTAAAACCGGCCGCCGTCAACGGACACGCGACCGATTTCCGCCTGCCGGGCGACGGCGTCGGCGCTCACCCCGGTCACGGCAAAATGATCCAACTCGACCAGATTCTTCTCGGCACCGGGTTCGGCCAGCTTGAAATTGCTTAGAGCGAACGCGGTGTTGGTCACGGTCATGACGCGGTTGGTGGAGCTCATTTCCAGCCGGTATTCCACGTGCAGGCCGATGACGCCGTCCCGGATTTCAAAGGGCAGCCGCTCCTCGTACAGCGGCGTGTATTTGTTCAACGCGAGACTGTCCAGCGTCAGCTCGCCCCAGGACCGGATTGGGTCGAGATAAAAAAATCCGCTCCACGAAATTTTTTCACCGGCATCCGTCGTGCCGGTAAAAGTGTGGGGATTTCTATTGTCCGGGTTGGTTTCGAAATGTTCCAGCGTGAAATTCAACGGACCGACCAGCCGCTTGAACGGTTGACGATGCGTCAGGTCAGTCACCGAGGCGGTGGCGTTCGTGATTTGCAGCCGGCCAATCCACAGGGCGACGGGTTTGGCCGGCGCCTTGGGCGGCGCGGCGGTCGCATTGGTCGTCGAAAATTTCGCGATGAGGTCGGAAAAATTAAACGTGCCATCCTTGTTCATTTGCACGCGGGCAAAGGGTCCGGCCACGCTGATTTCCTTGAAGACCCAGGGATGGCCGAGGAACGACGAGAGCTGGAAATTGACATAAACCTCGTCCCAGGAAACAAACGGCTCACCGTCCCGGTCCTTGATGAGCAGGCCGCGAACGGTGGTCGAAAGCACGAACGGATTGAGCTTCACCTGCGCGATGGAAACCTCGCGGTCAAGTTGCTTGGACAACTGTTTGACCGCCACGGCGCGGATGACGGGTGGCAGGATGAGAAAACCGAGAATGGCGTAAGCGAACAACAGCCCGAATATCCAAAACACCAGCTTGCGCCGCCGCGGCGAAAGGGAATCCCACGCGCGAAATTGTATTTTGTCACCCAAGCGAACAAGAATTTGCGCGTGACGCCTCGCGCCGTCAACTCCTTCGTGCGGGTTGGGCGCATTCCCCACAGAGCGCGCCGCTGAGGTCGGCATTGCCTCGGGCCAAATCCCGCAGCTCGGCCTGGGTGTTCGGCCCCGTCTGGGGATGAACTTTGCCGCACAGGGGACAAGCGGGCAGAACCCTGGCCGCTACGCGCAAGGTCTGGCGGGCGGCTTCGAGTTTGGCCGCCAGCTCATTGCGATGTTTCAGTTCCAGCCTGATTTTCGCAATGGTCACGGCGTTGATTACAAACGCCGAAAAATGAACGGTGCTGTTCCACCAAAACGAAAACTGCGAGGAATATTTTGCTCCGGCAAAGGCATCGGCCAGCCACCAGGCTATCGTTGCCCCCAGGGCCATCCCAATGCCGGGCCAGCGCCCCAGATACCAGGCGGCCAGCCCAATCGGCGCGGTGTAAAACACGAAAAACCCGAGTTCATAGCCCGTAATGTAATCCAACCAGCCCACCACCAGCAGCAGCAGCAAGCATCCGGTAAAAATGAAAACCGGTGTCAGTAGTCGAGAGCCGGTTGCATTCATGCAAGAACTCAGGTGGCCGGCTTGCTACTCGTGTCCTGGAGGCGGAAATGCCGGCAATAGGGCGGGCGCAGCCGGCAAAACGGCCGGCTTTTTCTTCAACTCATCGAGCAGGTATGTCACCGCGGTCTTGAGTTGCACGTCGTTGTCGGCGAGCAAATCCGCCGGTGAGTCGTCAACTTCGATGTCGGGAACAACCCCGCGGTTTTCGATAATCCACTGCGAGTCCAGTCCATACATGCTCCATTCGGGCACTGTGATGTAACCGCCGTCCAGCAGTGGCCAGTACCCGCGGATGCCGCGCACGCCGCCCCAGGTTCGCGTGCCGATCAGGGGGCCCAGGCCGTACTTGCGAAAATAGAATGGGAACAGGTCGCCGTCGGAGGCCGAGTAGTGGTTGATCAGGCAAACCTTGGGCCCAATGACCTGTTGCAGCGGATTCGGCATGGCGACGCGTTGGCGATTGGTGCCCATGCCTGCCAGAACACGGCGCAGTCGTTCCAGGACGATCTGATCGATGAACCCCCCGCCGTTCCACCGGTCATCCACGATCAGCGCCGGCCGGTCAATCTGGTTGTAGAACTGCCGCATAAACTGCTCCATGCCCAGTTGCCCCATGTTGGAAAGGTAAACATAGCCGATTTTGCCGCCGGACAACTGGTCCACGACGCTGCGCTTGTGTTCGATCCATTGCTGTTCGCGCAGTGGCAGTTCCGATTTTACGGGTTCGACGACAACTTCACGGCCATTCGCATCCGGTGATTCGGCAATCGTCAGGGTGACAGTACCTTCATCCTTGCCGACAAAAAGACTATAGGGGTCACTGGGAGCCTTCAACTCGTGGCCGTCCACAGCCAGCAAGTAGTCGCCCTGGCTGACCTTGATGCCGGGCTGCGCCAGCGGCGCGCGATAGGCCTCGCGGGTGTTGTCCCCGGAAAAGATGCGCGCGAAGTAATAGCGCCCGGACAACGGATCCAGCGCAAAATCTGCTCCCAACAAACCCGTGCGCACGGTTTCCGTCGGGTTGTCCTGGTCACCGCCGCCGACATAGGTGTGGGAGTTTCCCAGTTCCCCCAGCATTTCCCCGATCAGGTAATTGAGGTCCTCGCGCGAACCCACCAAGGGCAGCAATTTTTCGTACGACGAACGGACCGCCTTCCAATCGACCCCATTCATTTTCGTGTTGTAGAAGAAGTCGCGCTCAAGCCGCCATACGGACTCGAACATTTCACGCCATTCCCGCCTTGGATCGATTTGCATCCGCAGGTGCGACAAGTCCAGCGGCTTTTTCTCCGTTTTCGCGCCCGCCGCACCCCCGTCGCCGGGAACCTTGGCATCGACGATGAACCAATCCTTGTCCTTCTTGTACAGGACTTTCTCGCCGTTCGCGGATAGGCGGTAGTTATCCAGGTCCTCGATGACGACGGCGTCCTTGCGTTCGCCCAGGTCGAATACATGAAGCGCAGCCTTCTCACCCGGGAGCTTGCCTTCGATGGTGTGCAGTGGCGAGGTCAGGAAGAAAACCTTGCCCTTGCGAACATCAAGGCCCGCAATCACTGCTGCCGGCACCGGCAACGTGACGGCGCGCTGCATCAGGCCATCCAAATCAACGCGAATCGGAGCCGAAGCGCCTGCCTTCCACTCGTCCTTTCCTTCGCCCTTGGATGCAGCATCGCCCGCCTCTTTTGCCTTCGTCGAATCGTGAGCGACCGTGTTCGTGCCATCGGTTTCATTCACGCCCTCATCAGAACGCGGTGCGAAGGGCGAGGTGGCATCGGCCGCGAGGGGCGTCACGAAGATTCCGGAGGTCTTGAGGTTCGCGGCGTCTAATTCATTTTCGCTCAACACGGGATTCTCGCGGCGGCTGGACACGAAATACAGATGCTTGCCTTCGGGATCGAATACGGGCGAGAAGTCATTGTCCCCCCCGGCGCTGATGCGCGTGGCTTTGCCCTTTTCCAGTTCGTACAGATAGATGGAACGCACCAGGTTGTTTTCCGTCACGCTGTAGCCCAGCCAGCGGCCGTCCGGTGACCAGGTGTAATCGTGGATTTCCTGGTAACGGTCCTGCGCAACCAGAATCGGCTCCGATTTCGCAACGTCAAGCACCCAGAGACGCTGTTCGTTGTCGGAAAAGGCAAGCTTGTCGCTGCCCGGAGCCCAGACGGGTTGGTACAGGAAGCCTTGGGAAAAATGGGTAAGGACGGTCTCCTTGCCCTCTTTGGCCGGCCGCATCGCGATCTGCTGCTCGCCGTTGATGTCGGTGGTATAGGCCACGCGCGTACCATCCGGCGACCATGCAGGATGGTCTTCATCGGCGTCCGGGGTCTCCGTGAGATTGCGCGTGTTGCCATGTTCGGCGGGAACGCTGAACAGGTCGCCGCGCGCAGTGAATAAGGCCCGCTTGCCGTTCGGCGCGACATCGTAATCGGTTTGCTGCGCGGCATCGGCGGCGCGGATGAATTTCCTCGCATCAACGAAGCGCGGATTGGTGTGCGTGCCATCGTCGGGCACGGAGACGTCGAGCTTGTGCAATTGCTCCGTCGGCAGGTCGAGCACGTACAGGCTTCCGCCTTGCTGAAAGACGATTCCGTTATCCCCGAGGGACGGAAAATCGGCGTCGTAGTCGGTGAAATGCGTTATTTCCCGAAATTTCTTCGTGGTGAGATCAAAAGACCAGATGTTTTCGCGGCGATTGGCATCATGGTCGGACAGGAAGTAGATCGTATTGCCATACCACATCGGCGCCGTTTCCGTGCCGGACCAATCGGTAAGGTGCGTCAACTTCCCGGTCTCGAAGTCGTAAATGTCGATGTTCTGGGCAAGTCCCCCGTCGTAGCGCTTCCAGGTGCGGAAGTTGCGAAAAATGCGGTTGTAGGCGATCTGCTTGCCGTCGGCCCGATAGCTGAGCAGACCACCGCTATCAAGGGGCAAGGCCTGCGACGGCCCACCGTCAACCGCAACACGGAACAAACGTCCGTACCAGGAATTCCACGCTTCGCGGCGAGACAAATACACGATGTTCTTGGAGTCCGGCGTCCACGTTACGACCATGTTGTCCGGCCCCCATCGCAACGGAGCATCATCAATGACATCCGAGTGATAAGTTAGCCGCCGCACGGCGCCGCCCGCCGAGGGAATGACATACACGTCGCGGTTGCCCTGAT
The DNA here is from genome assembly GCA_963744965.1 of uncultured Verrucomicrobiae bacterium. Classification (GTDB taxonomy): domain Bacteria; phylum Verrucomicrobiota; class Verrucomicrobiia; order Limisphaerales; family UBA11358; genus UBA11358. Next base: position 151,272 of record CAVUVT010000009.1, on the reverse strand, counting down.
ACCGGCCGGTAAAGGCGATCCATTTGCCATCCGGCGAATAGCGCGGCATAAGTTCAAATCCCGGCTCGCTCGTCAGCCGCGAGGCAACGCCCCCGGCACGATTTACCCGCCATAGATTGCCATGCGCCTCGAACACCACGGTATCGCCGTGCAGTGACGGAAACCGCATGAACGCGGAATTTTCGGCCGCCCGCGCCGGGAAACCAAGACTGCCACCTAGCAGCAGGATTGCCAAAACACCGCTCCGCAGCGGCGAGCCGCGCAGAACGGCCCACACATCGTCAGCAAAAGACATGGAACCTCCCGGGACTGGCAGGAAATTGTTTTTTTTGCCCTCCCGGTTTATTGACGTTGCGCGGGCAAGGAAGAATTGTTTTTGGGTCCCGCTCATTTTGGTTCCATGCTAGAAAACGGGCGGAAAGGGTGTCAATCGGCAAGTTTTGCCGGTTTTGACGGTCCTGGCCCAACCCATAAACATAAGCGGATCACCCATTGCATGAGCGGTCAATATCGAAAAGCGTTTCACGCAAAAGTATTTTACGGACCGAAATCCAGCCCGGCTTTGCCGCCGGATGCGACAATGATATTGAAATGGATGGCGGATCGGTTAAAGATGGGGACATGGACTTACGCGACCAACCGGTTTTACCACCGGAAAAAGTGAACTTGTGTCAATATTCGCGATCCGTTTATGACCCATTTACGTTTATGAATGCCCGTTTTGCGCTGCTTGTCTGCCTGACGCTTTTACTGGCCGGGATTTGTCCAGCGCAGAACACGAATCCGCCGGTCACCGACCGCGTTATCACCGCCGATTTCCGGCAGGTGCAGGGACCGATGAACACGATGTTCAAGAAGTGTGTCGGGGCCGGGCGGGCGAACGAAGGCTTGCGCGCCGACTGGCAGCGGCAACTGGCTTACGCGCATCGCGAATGTGGTTTTGAATACATCCGCATGCACGGTTTGTTCTGCGACGACATGGGGGTTTACCGGGAAAGCAAGGACGGCCAGCCGGAATACAACTGGCAATACATTGATGAGCTTTACGATTTTCTCCAAAACATCGGCATGAAGCCATTCGTGGAACTCAGCTTCACACCGTCGGCAATGGCCAGCGGTTCCGAGACGGTTTTCTGGTGGCGCGGCAACTCGACCAAGCCGAAGGATTTCAAGAAGTGGGGCGATTTCATCCGCGCTTTCGTAACCCACCTGCGCGAGCGTTATGGTGACGCCGAGGTGCGCACCTGGTATTTTGAAGTCTGGAACGAGCCGAACGCGCAATACTTTTTTCACGGCACGCAGCAGGATTATTTCAACCTTTACGCCGTCACGGCAAGGGCGATCAAGGACGTTTCGCCTGACTACAAGGTTGGTGGACCGGCGACGGCGGGTTGTTTGTGGGTGCTGGATTTCCTCCGTTTTTGCGCGACGAATCATGCGCCGGTGGATTTTATTTCGACGCACGATTACTGCGTGGACAGTGGTTACCTGGATGAAAACGGCAATGCTGGCACGGTGTTTTCTCGAAACCCCAAAGGTATTTATGGCAACGTAATCCGGGTGCGCAAGCAGATCCGCGATTCCGCGTTGCCCAATCTGGAATTGCACTTTACCGAGTGGAGCGCTTCCTATACGCCGTCGGATCCGATTCATGACAGCTACCACAGCGCGGCGTTCATCCTCGACAAACTCAAGAACATCGGTTCCGCCGCCGACTCCATGTCTTACTGGGTGTTCACGGACATCTTCGAGGAAGCCGGCCCGCGCTGGACGCCGTTTCACGGCGGCTTCGGCCTGATCAACTACGAGGACATCAACAAGCCCGCGTTCTACGCCTATCAGTTTTTGAACCGGCTCGGCCCGGACGAATTGAAAGACAGCGACCCGGCCTCGTGGATATGCACCGACAAGTCCGGCGGCATCCAGGCGCTGGTCTGGGATTTCACCATCACGCATCCCGGCACCAACGTCATTAATCAGGTCTATTACAAACGCGACCTGCCGTCCCTGCCGAAAAACAAGGTCACGCTCAACCTGGCCAACGTGCCCGAGGGTAAATACGCGCTGGAAATTTACAAGGTCGGCTACCGCGTCAACGACGCCTACGCAACCTACCTGGACCTGGGTTCTCCCGCGCAACTGACCCGGGCGCAGGTTGCAAAAATCAAATCCGAAAACAGTGGCGCGCCCATCGCGAGGTCCACGGTCAAGGTCGCCCGGGACGGAAAAGTTCAACAGCGATTTGACCTGCGTGAAAACGATGTCTGCCTGTTCGTGCTGAAAAAACTGTGACCCGGTTATGATTACGGCAAGAGGCGACCGTGACGTTGATATGGATGGTGGACCGGTGTGCAACACTTTCAAATCGCGAAGTCGGTATATTCGGGCTTCACGGCTTCGGTGGGCGGCAACAGCATTCCGGCGCCGACGGTGGCGTTGGTGCCTTGTTCAATCAAAATGAACGAGCCGGTGAGCCGGTTGGTGTTGTAGCCGTCATAAACAATCGGCTTGGCGGTTTTCAGGCGGACAATGCCGACGTCGTTTACCGCCAGCGCGGTCGGCGCGGCTTCCGGTTCAAAGGTGGCCATGTTGATGCGGCTTTCCACCTGGGTGACGACGGCCTGGATGGTTTGCGTGGCGTGCTTGAGAAAGTATTTTTTGCCCGCCTGCAACTTTCGCTGGTGCATCCAACAGACGTGCGCGTGCAAATCGGAACTTTGTCCCGGCAGATTTTCCAGGCCCACAAGCATGTCGCCGCGGCTCACGTCAATGTCGTGTTCGAGACAAAGCGTCACCGATTGCGGACAAAACGCCTCAGTCAGCGGGCCGTCATAAGTCCAGAGGTCCTTCACGATGGTTTTGATGCCGGCGGGCAGCACGGCCACGGTCTGCCCTTTGCGCACAATGCCGCTGGCGATTTGTCCGCTCAGACCGCGAAAATCGTGCAGGTGCGGATCGGTCGGATTGTTCGGGCGGTTCACCCATTGGACGGGAAAACGCAGCGCGCTGAGGTTCCAGTCGCTGGCGATGTGGACGGTTTCCAGATGCGCCAGCAGGGTCGGGCCTTCAAACCACGGCATGCGCTTGGACGGCCCGACAACGTTGTCGCCGTTGAGCGCGCTGATAGGGATGAATTTCACGTCGCGAAATACGTCAAGTTTCGGGATGAAATCCTCGAATTCATCGCGGATTTCCCAATACCGGTCCTCGCTCCAATCCACCAAATCCATCTTGTTCACCGCGATGACCAGGTGCGGAATGCCGAGGAGCGCGGCGATATAGGTGTGGCGGCGGCTTTGCTCAATCACGCCCTGGCGCGCGTCCACGAGCACGATGGCCAGGTTGGCGGTCGAGGCGCCGGTGACCATGTTGCGGGTGTATTGCACGTGCCCCGGCGTGTCGGCGACGATGAACTTCCGCTTGGGCGTGGCGAAGTAGCGGTAGGCGACGTCAATCGTGATGCCTTGTTCGCGTTCGGCGCGGAGGCCGTCGGTGAGGTTCGCCAGATTGATTTGTCCGCCGCCGGTGATGTCGGCGGAACGTTCGAGCGCCTCGAGCTGGTCCTCCATGAGATTCTTGGAATCGTACAGCAACCGGCCGATGAGGGTGGACTTGCCGTCGTCCACCGAGCCGCAGGTGTTGAGCCGCAGAATTTCGATTGGGTGTTGGGTGTGGGGCATGGGAAATAAGCTGAAAAATGTAATTACTGTTTGGCATCAACCAAGCCAAAACTGCCTGCTCTAAATTGTTCAAATCGTCTGGTCATGTTTTTACATTCGGTCATCGTATTTGACGAACGTAAATAACTCATATCAAATCACACAAATCAAAGTGGAGCGTCAGCTAAATTTATCATCTGGCTGCCAGCCACTGAAATACCAGCCGTATCGTTTCGCCGAAAGAACCACTCTGTTCTTCTGTTTTGTTTTCATGTGCTCGCGGTAATATTTTTCAACATCTAAAACCTGACCGAGTGGGGGCGACCATTCTAACTGGTCGTAATCCGAAGGCTTACTCGGCTGTGGTGAGTCCGGCGGATGCCAAGCATAGAGTTCGTATGCGCGAAACCGCAAAAGAGCTTGTATTTCCGAAGAATGGTCGGTGAGCTTGGCAAGAAATGTGGGAGTCACACAAATATTAGCAAGAGATGTATAACATCGCACGTCCTGAGCCAATCCCGGCCAGATATGGTTTAACTGCAAATCTCTTTTTCCCGTGATGGATTTTAGCCTATTAGCTGCGACAAAAGCCATGTGAGGGCCAGCATTGTCATCATAGACAACTTTTTCCGTATCGTCTGTCTGGCTACGGAGTTTCATGTTTCTAACCATTCTGAAGACATTTTGATTTTCTGTTTGAGCAACAGTTTGAGGATGGGAAAAGACGGTTAGCGACGCAACCGTTTGAAGAAGCGAGCCGTAACAACTCGACCGAAGAATCTGATCAAGCGTTTTTCGACCATCCAAGGAATAATCAAGAAGTGTGGGTTTCATTGTAATGACCTTGCCGATTCACGCCTTCATCTGTTTTGCTTTCTTCACCGCCTGCGTTAGTCCGAGATAATTTTCATTCGTGACGACTTTGCGGCCGCTTTTCTTTTCCAGTTCGCGGCGGGCGTTGCCGGCCACTTTGCCGCCGGAGCGCGCGGCTTGCTGGTTTTGCGGGAAGCCTTGCGTGTCGCGGTTGCGGGCGATTTCCGTCGTGGCCGCTTCGCCGAGCATGGAGAAGATGAGTTCCAAATCGCTCATGTGGTCGCGGAGATTTTCGCGCTTTAGCCGCTTGAACTCGGCGTATTCGGTCGGGGTCAGGCCGAACGTGGCCTTGGAAATTTCAGCGGTGAGGATGGCGTATTCGCGCTGTTCCCGCACGCCGCGTTTCTTCCATTCGTCAGTCAGTTCGTCGCGGATGGCGATGGAGCGCATCCGCTTTTCGATCCAGTCGTCGGAATAGCCCTTGGCTTGGTAGATGGCGCGGGTGCGTTTAGCGGCGAGTTCCGGGTCTTCAATTTCTTGGATGCGCTCGTAGCCCACGCGCGCGAGCCAGCGTTTGAATGGCTCGGCCTTGGGGCTGGGAATGGATTGGATGAGGCGGAAGATGCCTTCGGTATTGGCGCAATTGAGTTTTTGCGTGCCGCCGGCAGTGGGAACCAAAAGGGGGTGGACAATTTGTCCATACCCTTTGGCAAGCTCCGGGTCGCGCTGGCGAACCTTGTTGAAATAATCCGTTGGATTGACGGAATTGGTCAGCGCGGCAACCACATCAATAACGACAAACCACCATTCGTTGTTATGGATGACACGGCGAACTTCCTTTCGCTGAAACAACGCGATGCGCTTTTCGGGATTGGATTCAGGCTCGCTCATGCGCAGAAATTATAAGCATTTAGCACTTATGTCGCCCACTTTTTCCTCGCAGGACTTAATACTACTACGCGTGTGGTGCTCAAATTTGAGTGAATATCCTTTTCGTTGTGAGAGATCGCGGGGCAAGCCTTTCATTATTCCAGCCAATCTCATAAATGGCCGGTTGTCTTTCAGCAATTTTCGGTTCGTTTTCACTTTCAAAAATACCCGGCCTTTTTCCGGTCCTCCATCGCGGCTTCGCCGGCCTTGTCGTCGGCGCGGGAGCCGCGTTCGGTCACGCGCGCGGCGGCGATTTCGGCGAGGATGTCGTCCACCGAGTCCGCCGGGGATTCAACCATGCCGGTGCTGATGATGTCACCGATGGTGCGGACGCGGACGACGAGTTCCTTGACCTGCTCCTTGTCCTTCGGCGGCAGCAAATCGGTGACGGGCAGCCACTGATTGTTGCGGCGGACGCATTGGCGCTTGTGGCTGAAATAAATGGCCGGCACTTCCAGTTTTTCGCGCTTGATGTATTCCCACACGTCCATCTCCGTCCAGTTGGAGAGCGGGAAGACGCGCATGTTTTCGCCGGGATTCACGCGCGGGTTGTACAGATTCCAGATTTCCGGCCGCTGGCCTTTTGGGTCCCACTGGCCGAAGCTGTCGCGGAAGCTGAAGAACCGCTCCTTGGCGCGGGCCTTCTCCTCATCGCGCCGCGCGCCGCCGATGGCGCAATCGAATTGAAACTCCTCGATGGCGGCCAGCAGGGCGGGAATTTGCAGTTTGTTGCGGCTGATTTCGCCCGGCGCGGGATGGGCCAGCCCCTTGGCGATGGCCTCTTCAACGGTGCGGACGATCAACTTCGCGCCGAGTTCCTTCGCCCGCCGGTCACGGAATTCAATCAACTCCGGAAATTCGTGGCCGGTTTCGATGTTGAGAAACGGCATCGGAATGTCCGATGGACGGAACGCCTTCTCCGCGAGGCGCAGGAGGCAGATGGAATCCTTGCCGCCGGAGAAGAGCAGGGCGGGGCGCTCGAATTCCGCCGAGACTTCACGCATGATGTGAATCGCCTCGGTTTCCAGATACTGCAAATGATCAAGGTGGTACGAACTCATGAAAAGAGGATGGCGTCTGGCGTCTGGGTTCTGGGGTTATTCATCGGTCGTTTAATGAGCGAATCAAGCCGCTGATGAGTTTGCCCGATTGAATGCAAAGTTTCTGGAGATTGGTTTGTTCAGTTGTAGATATAAATTTGTTATCGAGCAACGGATAGCTCATGGAGCGGACTTCACCGCATGACCTGCGGGCTATGTTATAGGCTTGGCGCTTTTCCGCAACATGCAGACTTTCCCAACCTTCCGCGATATTGTTCATCACGGAGATCGCCGCCCGCTGAAGCTGGTCGCGCAATCCAAAATCGCGGCATAACGGCTCACGCCGGCAAAGTGTATAGACTTCGTTCACCAGCACCCGCGCCGACTTCCATGCTTCCGAATTTTCAAAAGGTTCTCCCATAAAATTAATCCAGTTTACCGATACGAGCGTCCAGACGCCAGACCCCAGAACCTAGACGCCAGACCCCAGAACCCGCGAACCCCAGTTCGCATGCAGGCCGCACTCGCGCTTGTCATCGGCCTTGGCCGGATCGAAATAATCCCATTCATTCGGGAGATGATGTTGCTTCAAGTAGGTTTCCATGTCCGCGTCGCTCAAATAAAAAACCGGGCTGACCTTGAGCGCACCGAAATTCTTGTCCTCGGAAACGATGTCGAGTCCGGCGCGGTTCGGATTTTGCACCTTGCGCAAAGCGGTGAGCCAGACGGTCGGCGCCAGTTCCTTCATGCCGCGCTGAAACGGTTCGAGTTTCATGGCGGTGCTGAACGCCTTGATGCGCTCCTCGTTTTCCGGCGTCGGGTCCGGCGGGCCGCCGAACACAGCGTCGTAATGCGCGGCGGTCATTTTGGGGACAAACGTCTTGAGGTTCAGCTTGAGCAATGTTTTTAGCTGCCCGGCGTGCTGGTAGGTCGCGGGACGATTGTAGCCGTGATCCACCCATAACACCGGAATGTCCGGTTGCACCTGCGTGCAGAGATGCAAAATGACCGCTTCGTAGGGGCGAAAATTCGTGGAAACGATGGCGCGGCCATTGGCCTGCGCAATGGCCCAGCGGACAATTTCGAGCGGCGATTTGTTTCGCAGTTCAGCGTTGGCCTTGGAAATTTGATCGGGAGTCATATTTGAATAACTACAAATTCACGAAGACACGAAGAATTTATTTCCTTGTGCCTTGGTGATTTAATTCATTGCCGGTTGCTCCTTTAAAAACACCCGGTCGCACCAGTCGCCAAAACGTTCGCCGGGCTTGCGTTCTTTCGCAAAGCGGGCGAGCACGGGGCGCAGTTCGTTTTCGATGTCCGTGTCCTTGATCATATCCTTCCAAACGCGGTTGAGGCGCGTGCCGGCGGTGTCGCCGCCTAGCCAGACTTGATAGCGTCCCGGGGCTTTGCCCACAAACGCGATCTCCGCCAGGTAAGGCCGCGAGCAGCCGTTCGGACAGCCGGTCGAGCGGATGATGATTTCTTCGCCGCCGAGGCCGAGATCGCCGCAGAGTTTTTCGATGCGGTCAATCAAACCGGGCAACATCCGTTCGGATTCGGCCAGCGCGAGGCCGCAGGTGGGCAGGGCGGGACAGGCCAGGGAAGCCGCGTGCAACGCGGTCGCCTGGTTTTCCGTCTTCACGCCGTGTTCGGCAAGCAGCGCGTTGATGCCCGCCTTGTCGGTTTCGGCGATGTTCGCCAGGATGACGTTTTGATTTGCCGACAAACGGAATTCGAGGCCCGGAAATTTCTCCGCAATCTGGCGCAACGCGGTTTTCAAACGCCGCTCACCGGCATCCTTTACCCGGCCGGTTTCAACGAAGAGCGTAAGAAACCATTTTCCGTCCACGGCCTTGTGCCAGCCGTAAAGGTCGCTGGTGGTGGTGAATTTGAAAGGCCGGGCCGGTTCGAGTTTGAATCCGGCGCGCGTTTCGATCTCGGCACGCGTCCAGTCCGCGCCGCGTTCGGCCACGACGTACTTGAGGCGGGCGTGCTTGCGGTCGGTGCGGTCGCCAAAATCGCGGTGAATCGTGAGCACGGCCTTCGCGATTTCGACCAGTTTTTCCGGTTGGAAGAAGCCGATGACATCCGCGAGGCGCGGATAGGTGGCTTCATTGCCGTGGCTGCGGCCCATGCCGCCGCCGACGGCGAGGTTGTAGCCAACGAGCCGGTCATTTTCGACGATGGCGATGAGGCCGAGGCAATTGGTGAATACGTCGAGGTCATTCACCGGCGGAATGACAAAGGCCACTTTGAATTTCCGCGGCAGATACGTTTTGCCGTAAAGCGGGTCCACGAAATTTTCATTCTCCGGTTTTTCGAGATCGAGTTGCTCGCCGTCAATCCAGATGGAGTGATAGGCCTTGGTTTGCGGCGCAAGCGCCAGGGCGACGCGGTGACAATCCTGAAAGACCTGCTCCCGCGCCCGGGTGTAGGCGGGCGTGGGAGGAGCGAGCACATTGCGGTTCACGTCGCCGCACGCGGCGAGCGTGGAGAGCAGCGATTCGTTGATGGCCTTGATGACCGCGCGCAGGTTGGACTTGAGGATGCCGTGGAACTGGATGGTCTGGCGCGTGGTGACGCGCAGCGTGTTGTTGCCGTAGCGGGCCGATAAATCATCAAACACCCGCCATTGATTGGCCGTCATCACGCCGCCGGGAATGCGGCTGCGGACCATCATGATGTATTTCTTGCCGGTCTTGCGCAAATCGCGGTCATCCTGCTGATAGCAACCGTGAAATTTTAGAAATTCGTAGTCGTCCGGGTTGAAATGGTCGGCCCCCGCGTCGTCCAACGTCGCGGCAATGGTGCCCGCGACGGTCGGGATCGCGGCCTTGATTTCCTCGTTGTGCGTTAATTTAACCGGAGCTTCAGTGCTCATAAGTGAAACTGCACATTAGCAGGAAACATTCTTTTGTTCAAGCACAGCTTGTGAAGGATTGTTTCGTTGGAGCATAATTTCAGGCGGCCGGCACGAAACGCTGAAGCGCCAGCGTCGCGCCGAATAAAATCAAAAACACGAAGCTCAACCAATGAGGACATAACGGCGCGACCGCCAGCCAGTCCACAAAAACAATTCCCGCAAGCAGGCCCGACACGATGTGGCCGGCATTGACTTCGCCCGCCTGAAAAATTGTCCGCACCCAAAGTGCAATCCAAAGCGCGAGCACGAGCGACAACCACATGGCAGGAATTCGGAATTCCGCCGAGTTCATCAGCATGGCGAAAAAGATTGGCGCTGCCAGCATGGCCAACGGCCAATAAGAAACCCGTCCGCGGGAACTTTCGTGCTGCGCCAGGTAACCCCGTCCGGCCACATACAAAGCCAGCGCGACGCCGCACCAAACCGGCCCGCCGTTGACACCCGTCGCGCCCGCTGAACCGGCGATGACATACACCCAGAACCGGCACATGCCCATCAGCCACGGCGACGCGGTGACGACCTTGTGCGTCGCGTCGTAAATGATGATGCACAGGAGCAGCGCCAGCGTGAGTGCCCCGGTTGTTTTGCTCACGCCCGTCAAACACAGTGCGCCGAGGCCGAGCCAGCCCAATCCCCAGCGCCAGACGGCTGGCAACGAAATCGCCCCGGACGGAATCGGCCGTTCCGCGCGCCGCTGGCGGTCGAAATCCGCGTCAAACGCGTCGTTCAAAAACATTCCGCCGGTGTAAAGCGCGCTGACGCCCAAAAACAGCAGCGGCAATTTCGCAAAATTTCCGCCACCGCCCAGCCACCAGCCGGCCAGACAATTTGACCAGACCGTTGGCAAATGCGACACCCGGCTCAAAGCCAGCAATGCGCGCAGCGGCCGCAGTTTGGCGCCGGACGGGTGCAAAGGCTTGACCTGTTCTGCGTCCATGCGGCAAAAGATGAAGCGAAATGAAGGTTTGGCAAGGCATAAACGGGCGTTGACACATTGGGCGCAAACGTATAACTTGACGGCAAAACTGCAAACCAAGCCATGTTGATTCGCATCAGTCTGATTTTGGCCATAATTGTGGCGCTGGGCGCCGGCGCGTTAAACATCCTTCAGGTGAAGGACAAAATCACCACGCTGGTTTCACAGCGGGACGATGAACGCGGCAAAAAGCAACAAGCCCTGTCCGACCTCTCCAAAGCGAAGACCGACTTGACGAAGACGCAAGACACGCTCAAGCAGACCACCCAGGAATTGGCTGATGCGAAAACTGAGCGCGAAAAGGCGGTAGCCACCGCTGCGGTGCAGACCAAACGCGCTGATGAATTGTCTGACAAACTTGTCAAAACCACCCAGGAGCGTGACGACTCGCAAACCCAACTGGCCGCTTACAAGGCCACCGGCATCGCTGCGGAACAGGTCGGCAAACTCAGCCGTTCGCTGAAAGAAGCCCAGGAGGCGGTCGAAATCGTCAACGAGGAAAAAGTCGTATTGCAACGCACCCTGACCCGGACGCAAGCCCGTTTGTCCATATACGAAGGCACGAACACGGTCATTACCATGCGCGCCGGCCTTTCACGGGAAAATTCTCGTTGTTGATCCGAAATGGGATTTTGTCGTGCTGGACATTGGCCAGGATCAGGGCGTGATTGATAATGGTGAACTTTTGGTCAGCCGTGCAGGCAAGCTGGTCGCCAAAGTCATCGTCCGCAGCATTGAAAAAAACCGCTGCATCGCCAATGTCATGCCGGGTTGGAAACTCGGTGAAGTGATTGAAGGCGATGAGGTCAGCCCCGCGCATCCGGCCTCCTGACATGAAATGCCGTGCTGTGAGATGGTTTCTGCTCCTTCTGCTTGGTGGAGTACTCGTTGGTGTCAGCGGTTGTGAAACCAACGAACCGGAAAATGATTCAGTCCGCCCGTGGAACACGCCGCAGGGATGGGAAGGCTCCATGCCCATGATGAACCAGCAGCACCAGTAAATCGCTCCGCCCGTCAACCCGCAATTTCCGCACCGCGCGTCGGCGTCAAAATAAAATTCATGCGAACGTCCGACGGTCCGGTGGGAATTTCATCTGCCATCTGCTCGTCAAAGGCGATTCCGCATTTCACTCCGCGTGTGCCGGCCAGCCAACGGTCGTAAAATCCCTTGCCGCGGCCCAGCCGGCGCCCGTGCCAGTCAAACGCGACCCCCGGCACGAGAATCAAATCGAGCCGGCTTAAAGGGATTTCCGGGCACCGGGCCGCCGGTTCGCGGATGCCAAACGCTCCCGGCGCAATTTCACTCCGCAGGTTTTGCACCCGACAGGCGATATAATTTTTGCCGGCCGGATGGTAACGGGGCAGGGCGGCAATTTTCCCTGCTGTCAGCGCCTCTTCCAACAACGGCCATAAATCCAGTTCGTCCGGCCGCGGCGCGAAAAACAGAACCGATCCGGCGTTCTTCCAAACGGCCAGTTCTTTGAGCCGGTCGCGAATTTGCGCGGACAACGTGGCGCGCGCCGCCGGGGAAATTTTTTCCAACGCGGCGCGGATTTGTTTTCGCAGCGCAGCTTTTGGGGCAAGCAAGGTGTCGGTCATGGCCTTATTCTTCAAATTTGCATGGTGCGATCAAAGTGAAATGTAATTTTCATTGGCAACCGGTTTCAGCCGGATGTCAGGTCCCAAACGGGGTGGAACCGCTTCAACGGTATCCCGCCGCACATCCAAACCGTTGAAACGGTTTCACGATGGAGCGTGGCCTCTTTCACCCGGCTGAAGCGGGGTGTTAATAAAAGGAAATCCAGCTTCATCTTCATCATGGGGTGATCACTTTTTCCCCGATTTGCGGGCTTCGGCCAGCGCTGCGCGCCATTTTTCGACCCGTTCCTTGATTTTCTTTTCCACGCCCTGTTCGGTCGGTTCGTAATAACGCTTGTCCGCGCCCAGATAATCCTGCGCCACGAAATGTTCGGGATGGTCGTGCGCGTATTCGTAACCCTTGCCGTGACCCAGCCGTTCCGCGCCGGCATAATGCGTGTCGCGCAAATGTTCCGGCACCGGCAGCGTGCGGCCGGAACGCACGTCTTCGAGCGCGGCGTCAATCGCCAGATACGCGCTGTTGCTCTTGTTGGCGGTGGCAATATAAACCGTCGCTTCGGCCAGCGGAATCCGCGCCTCGGGCCAGCCCACAAATTCCGCCACCTGCAACGCCGTGTTGGCCAGAACCAAAGCCATCGGATCCGCCAGGCCCACGTCTTCCGCCGCGCAAATCACAATCCGCCGCGCAATAAAGCGCGGGTCTTCGCCAGCGTGTATCATCTTCGCCAGCCAGTACAGCGCCGCGTCCGCGTCGCTCCCGCGCATGGATTTGATGAAGGCGGAAATTGTGTCGTAATGCGCGTCCTCGTCGTCATAAACCACGGCTTTTTTCTGGATGCTCTGCTCGGCGGCAGCCAGGTCAATGTGAACGACGCCCTTATTGTCCGGGGCGGTGGTGAGCGCGGCGATTTCCAGCGCGTTCAACGCTTTGCGCGCGTCGCCATCGGCGATTTTGGCGAGATGGCGCAACGCATCTTCTTCGGCCTTGATCTTCAGGTGGCCAAGGCCGCGTTCGGCGTCGGCCAGTGCGCGTTGCACGAGCGAGAAAAGCTCGTCTTCCGTCAGCGGGCGCAGCTCAAAAATCTGCGAGCGTGAGACGAGCGGCGAGTTGACGAAGAAAAACGGATTGTGTGTCGTCGCGCCAATCAGCCGCACGACTCCACTCTCGACATCCGGCAGCAGCACGTCCTGCTGCGCCTTGTTGAAGCGGTGGATTTCGTCAATGAACAGGATCGTCGGCTGGCCGGTGTTTTCGAGGCGGTTCGCGGCGGCGGCGAGCACGCGGCGCATGTCGGCGACGTTGGATTCGACGCCGCTGAGCCGCTCGAATTTGCTTTTAGTCTGGCGCGCGATGATTTGGGCGAGCGACGTTTTGCCCGTGCCGGGCGGCCCGAAGAAAATCAACGATTGAATGCGGTCGGCTTCGATGGCGCGGCGCAGCAACTGGCCGGGGCCGAGGATGTGCGTCTGTCCGGCAAACTCATCGAGACTGCGCGGGCGCATTCGCGCGGCCAGCGGTTGCTGGCGCGAAGCTTCCGGCATGGCCGAGGCGCGCGGCTTTGATTCAGCCGGAGATGCAAACAAATCATCGCGCGCCATGAAGGGAGATTAGCACCAGTCGAAAAGTTTGCCCAAAACAAAAAACCCGCCGACCGGCGGGCTTTGATTTCCCGATAGAAAACAAAACCCCGCCCTTGCCGTGTGCGACATGATCCTTTGAACATGTTTTACAACATGCGGAACCCGCCGGGCTGCTTTCGACTTCCAGTGAAGGCATGTCGGCCACAGTCACAGATTGGCTCCATTGATCGTTTTACTACGGTTCAAGGATTTGCTGCGAATCACGAACAGGGCAGGGCAAATCTGGTTAAACTTTCCAAAGAACAACGCGCATTTTTCACCCGCGCTTTCTGGCTATTACCTTGTCCCAAAACGGCGTTTTCGCAAGAATATTTTTTGGGGAAATTTATCGTCGTGCTCTTGACAAACGCAAAAAGCTTTTCCAAAAATTGCGGCGTCCTCCGGACCAAAATCAGTCTCATCTGCGCGCCGGGTTTCGCGGACATGGAACCGCCACACCGCGTCTGCTCATTTCCCGGCTATTCCACCTCCACCGTCACCACGCCCAGAATTTTTGTTTCCCGGCGTTGCAACAGACGGCCCAGTGGTCCCAGCGTCTGCCAATAGGCAACTGCCGCCAGCGCCGCGAGCAGGACCGAAAGAATGAGATTGACCGGCACCACGTCCGGCCAGCCGGCCAGCCGCCAGAGCAGTTCAGCCAGCGGCGGGAGGAATGCCGGGGCCAGCGCGACGGGCAAAAGCATGTGACAAAGAATCATCATTAGCATCGCCAGGCCGGGCATCTTGGTCGGCTTCAACGAACCGGGTTGGATGCGGTAGGGCACGAGAATGGACAGTGCGTTGCCGGCCAGCCCGGCCAGCAGCAGCAACGCCACGAACTGGAACAGGGCGGCCGTAAAAACCAGCCAGGGCAGATGCAGCCACACGGAACACAACGTCAGCAGGATTACGCCGAAGGTGGCGCCCACCGGCAGGCTCGCGAGATTTTTGCCCAGCAGGATGAGCCGCCGGTCCGCCGGCGAAAGGACCAGCGAGCGGAAACCGTCGCGGTCCAGGCCAAATTGGTTGGCGAGAAACTGGACCAACATGAAGATTGAGAACGCCGCCACGCCGGTGGCGATGAACGGCTTCGCGGCGTCGGACAAATGGGGCGACGAACGAAGAAAAACCATCGCCCCGACGACCGCCATCGAGAGGAACGAACTCCCCAACGCCATTTTAACCTCCGGCGCGCGGGCCAGGGAACGAAAGGTCGCCAGCGCGAGCGCGGCGGCCTGTTCCGGCACGGCGGGAAGGCGCAGTTCCAGAAACCCGTTGCCGATTTTGGCCGGTGCGGCCGCCACGTCCGTGGGGCCAGCCGGTTTGATTCGCGCCGGGGCCTGCCCGCCGGTTTCACCGTAATAAAAGCGCACCGTGCTGCGATACGCGCGCCGCAACCCGAGTGCGCCAATGCTGATGCAACCCAGCGTGCCGAGCAACGCGGGCAACATGCGCCCTTCGGCCAGCCCCTCCGCGCCGAGCGGCACCCAGAGCGGCGGGATGAATTTCTGCGCGGCGAGCAGTTGATTGAGTTTTTCCTGCCCGGCGGTCCGGCGTGTTTCCGGGGCGGTGGCGGACTGCCCGCTGGGATGAAAGGCTTCCCGATGGATTACGTTGAAATAAAGATTGGGTCCCTGGCTGAACAGGATGAAAATGAAGGTGATGCACATGATGACCGTGCGGCGGCGGCGCGGGTTGCTCATCAGCGTTGCCAGCCAGCCGCGCAGACAATACGTCCACGCCGTAATCATGAAGACCATGCTCAACGCCAGTGGAACCAACAGCACCATCTCCGGCCCGCGGACGAACACGAGACCGATGCCCAGGCCCAGCATGATGGGAACGGCCACGATGATGCTCAACGCAAAGTGCGACACGAGGTAATTGACAACAAACATCTGGCCCAGCGCGACCGGCAGGTGCATGAGGCGTTGCAAATCTATGCTCTCGGAGCGTTGCAATTCGGTGAGCAGGCCAATCATCCAGAAGAACAGGAACCCGGCGGTGACGCCAAACCAGATCGTCATGATGATTTTCGGTGAAACGTCACCCAATCCATATATTGCGCCGAGCAAGGCGCCCACGAAGCACAATCCGCCCGTCACGATTGCGCCGAGGCCGGCGAGCACGGCGATGATCGCGCCCAGGCCGCCGCTGCGCGCCCACTGATTGCGCGTGAGCCGCCAGCGCAGCCAGAGGATGGTTTTGAGCTGCTCCCAGTTCATTCAACCCTCCAGCCAGCTTAACTTTTGAACCTCGTGCCCGTCGCTGCCCACCACGGCGAGGAACTTGTCTTCCAGCGAGCCGGCGCGCCGCAACTCCTCCATCGTGCCCTGGTGAACCAGCCGCCCCTGCGCGATGATGCCGACGTCCGAGCAAAGTTTCTCGACGATTTCCAGCACGTGCGAGGTGAGAAACACCGTTGCGCCGCGGCTGACACATTGCTTGAGCGTGTCGCGCAACACCCTCGATGCCACCGCGTCCACGCCCTCAAACGGTTCATCGAGGAACAGGAGATCGGGATTGGGAATCAACGCCGCGGCCAGGGCGAGTTTCTTCTTCATGCCATGCGAAAATTCAAGCGTGAGCTTCTTCTCCTCGTGCGCCAGGTCCATCATGGCGAGCAGTTCGGTGCAACGTTCGCGCACCGTGTCGCGCGGCAGCAGATACATGCGGCCGATGAAGGTGAGGTATTCCCGCGCCGTCAGATTGTCAAACAACGCCAGGTTCTCCGGCACCACGCCGATGCGGCGTTTAACTTCCAACGCGCGCCGGGGATCGCCCGTGTCCTCGCCGAGAATGCGCATCGTGCCACCGCTCGGGGCGAGGAGGCCGGTGAGCATCTTGATGGTGGTGGATTTGCCCGCGCCGTTGGGGCCCAGGAAACCGTAAAAGCGGCCGGACTCGACGTGCAGGTTCAGTTCATTGACTGCGCGGAACTTCCCGAAATCGCGCGTCAGGTTGGAGGTTTCGATGGCAACGTTCATGGGCTGGCAATGGCCGGGAAATTAGTGGCCGCGGTCGGTCGGAGCAATTACAAATTCCAGCGCTGTTTCCACCCGGACGCATAAAAACTTCCAACTCGCCTTGACCGGCGGTTTGGGGCTAATCTACCCGCCTGAATTTTACTGTAGCGGCGGTCTGTGACCGTCGGAAAGGTAGGGCGGGCTGTCCCAGCCCGCCGCGGCGCGATGAGGACATCGCGCCCTACCTAAAATTAATTTTGCCATGATGACCAGCACGCAAATCCGCCAGTCGTTTCTCGACTTCTTCAAGTCGAAGCAGCACACCGTCGTGCCGTCTTCGAGCCTGCTGCCCGATTCGCCGAACCTGTTGTTCACGAACGCCGGCATGAACCAGTTCGTGCCCATCTTCCTCGGCCAGGTCCAGTGCCCCTACAAACCCGGGCGCGCCGCCGACACTCAGAAATGCATCCGCGCCGGCGGCAAACACAACGACCTCGAAGACGTCGGCCTTGACACCTACCACCACACGTTTTTCGAGATGCTAGGCAATTGGAGCTTCGGCGATTATTTCAAAAAGGAAGCCATCGAATGGGCATGGGAACTGGTCACGTCGAAGAAATGGTTCGGGTTTCCGCCAGAACGCCTCTACGCCACCGTCTATAAGCCGGGCAAAGGCGAGCCGTCCGAATTTGACCAGGAAGCCTGCGACCATTGGGCGCGACTTTTCACCGCTGCCGGGCTCGACCCCAAGGTCCACATCTGTACTGGCGGCAAGCAGGACAACTTTTGGATGATGGGCGAGACCGGCCCGTGCGGCCCGTGCTCGGAAATCCACGTTGACCTCACGCCCGGCGGCGACACCAAAGGCTCGCTCGTCAACAAAGGCGACGCCCGCTGCATTGAAATTTGGAACCTCGTCTTCATCCAGTTCAATGCCAATCCGGACGGCACGTTCTCACCGCTGCCGGCGAAGCACGTGGACACCGGCATGGGCTTCGAGCGCGTCACCAGCATCATTCAATGCACGAAAGGCTTTAATGATTTCGCCAACGCAAAGATTTCGAACTACGAGACCGACATTTTCCGCCCGATTTTCGACGCGCTGGAAAAACTCAGCGGCAGGAAATACGGCAGCACGCTGCCGCAATTTCCGGGGAGCGCGACCGTCCCGGTCGCATCTGTTGGCGTCCCGCCAACGGAACCTTCCGTGCAAGGGGCAGGTTATCACAAACGTCGTCTGCCGCATTTTGAGCGGCCGTGGGCGAAATACATGGTCAGTTTTTCGACGCGAGAACGCCGACAACTTTTTCCTGCGGCGCGGGATATTGTTCTTAAAAGTCTTTTGTTTGGCCACGAGCAGCGCCGCTATCAACTCTACGCTGCGTGTGTAATGGCTGATCATGTTCATTTTCTCTTTGAACCGCAGATCAAAGAGCAAGATCAGGAAGGAAAGCCGGTTTTCTGGCCGCTTGCGGAACTCTTACATTCGATCAAATCCTTCACTGCCCATGAAATTAACAAGTCCGAAGGAAAGTCCGGTCAAGTTTGGGAAAACGAATCATTTGACCGGGCGATTCGTGGCGATGCCGATCTTGAGGAGAAATTTCACTACATCTGTCGCAATCCGTGGGATTCAGGCGCTGTGCCGCCGACTGAAGATTACCTGTGGCTCTGGACGCCCGATGTTAGCGGGGGAGCGCGAGCGTCTCGCTCGCACTCGTCGGCGTCCTCGCCGACGGAATCTGTAGAAACTGTTGCGCGAGACGCGCAACAGGGCGACCGGGACGGTCGCGCTCCCCATTCCCATGAGCAAATCCAGATTGATATCGCTTTCCGCGTCATTGCCGACCACATCCGCACGCTTTCGTTCGCGATTGCCGACGGCATCCAGCCCGGCAACAACGACCGCAACTACGTTCTGCGCCGCATCTTGCGCCGCGCCGTGCGCTACGGTCGCACGCTCGGCTTCCATGAACCGTTTTTCTACAAGCTCGTGGATGTGCTCGCCGAAACGATGGGCGATGTCTTCCCCGAAATCCGCACCCGGAAAAAGAACGTCCAAGAAGTCATCCGCACCGAGGAAGAGGCGTTTAACAAGACGTTGGATACGGGAATCAATATCTTCAACCAGATGGTATTTGAGAATTTCGCGGAACTAAGTTCGGAGGATTTTAATGCGACCGAATATGATGAAGTTTGGATTACCCTTAATGTGGATACCAAACAGTTCGCAAAATGCATTCCAAAGTCTCCAACCGGCCCCATTCCATTTGGAAAGAACAAGAGAACTCTCGTCTTTGCTGTGCATAAAAATGTCACACCAGAAATCTTGAAACGCTATTTGCGAAAGAATCTTACTTTGAGCGGGGCTCAAGCTTTTGAACTTTACGACACCTACGGTTTCCCGCTCGACCTCACCGAGTTGATGGCACGCGAACGCGGCTTAACCGTGGACACCGCGGGCTTTGAAAAGTTGATGGACGAGCAGCGCGCCCGTGCCCGTGCCGCGCAGAAGAAGGAAGTCATTTCGCTTTCGCAAATCGAAACCACCGCGCCCACGAAATTCGTCGGTTACGAGAAGCTGGAAACACCGGCCAAGGTGATCGAAGTCGTTTCGCTCAAGGACAAAACCGCCATCATCCTCGACACCTCAGCCTGCTACGCCGAAATGGGTGGACAGGTCGGCGACACCGGCGAACTGGAGCACGGCAGCCAACTATGGCGCGTCACGAACACGCAGAAGTCCGGCAACACCTGGCTGCATTTCATTGAATTGGGAGCGCGACCGTCCCGGTCGCAGTTCGGCGCGTCTCGCGACGAACATTCGGTCGGCGTGACGCCGACCGCAGCGGGCGAGACGCCCGCGCTCCCCATTTCCGGAAGCACCGTCATCCTTTCCGTTGATCAACCTCGCCGCAACGCCATTCAACGTCACCACACGGTCACGCACCTTTTACACTGGGCGTTGCACGAAGTCGTCACCAAGTATGCTTCGCAAAAAGGCTCATTTGTCGGCCCGGACAAATTGACCTTTGACTTCAACAGCGCGCCGCTCACGCCCCAGCAAATCGCCGACGTCGAAAAACTCGTCAACGAACGCATCCTTGAAAACACCGGCGTATCATGGACGGAAGTGCCCTATGCCGACGTGAAATCGCGCAAGGACGTGATGCAATTCTTCGGTGAGAAATATGGCGACACCGTCCGCGTCGTCCAAATCGGCGGCCATGCGGCCAAGCTGGACGGTTATTCAATGGAACTGTGCGGCGGCACGCACACACGCGCGACGGGCGAAATTGGCTTGTTCCGCATCGTGGGTGAGAACGCGATTGCCGCTGGTGTGCGACGCATTGAAGCCGTTGCCGGCCTCGAAGCCTACCGCAAAGCCACCGACGAAATTACGCTCATCAAATCGCTGGCGGGCAAGGTGAACTCGCCCGTGCATGAGCTGGAAAAGAAAATCGAGTCGTTGCTGGAACACCAAAAAGCGATGGAGAAGCAGATCAAGATTGCGCAACAGCGCGAAGCCTCCAACGCCGCGAACCTTTTGCTTGAGGAAATCAAGACCATCAACGGCGTGCCCGCGATCATTCACAATCTCGGTTCCGCTAATGGAGATTTCCTTCAATCCATAGCCGACTCGCTAAAAGGCCGGTTCAAAGGCGTGATTGTTCTCGGCGGCGTGGCGAACGGCGCAGTCGCGCTGGTCGCTGCCGTTTCGCCTGATTTTACGGCGAAAGTTCAGGCCGGGAAAATCATTCAAACAATCGCGCCCATTGTCGGCGGCAAAGGCGGCGGGAAGCCGGACAACGCCCGCGGCGGCGGCAAGGATGCCGGCAAGCTGGACGAAGCCTTGGCGAAGGCAAAGAGTCTTCTCGGCTAATGGCTTATTTTGCCGCCGAAAGACGCAACGAAGGCCGGTCGGGAAAAGGAGCCAAGCCCTTGGCCGTTCCAACGCCTTCGACCGGAAGTTTCAATCCGCTGAGTTCTGGAAATTGTCCCACGGTCTTTACCAGCACCAGCGCCCGGTCGTCAAAATAGACCGCCTGCCAGCCGCCGCGTTGCGCGAGCTGGAGGGCGCTGGTCATGTTGGACGGCAACAGGGCGAAATCCGCCTGGTTCAGATCGAGCGCCGCGGGGTCGAACGGCTCCGCGTTGTAAAATTTCAACTGGGCGGCGATGACCTCGCGCGGGTAACACGTGTCCAGCCGGCCATCAATCGAAACCCGGCTGTCGGGCAGTTCCCAGAGGCACTGCTCGCCCCAGTCGAAGAACACGAGCAGGTTGCCATGCAGCCCGTGCTGTTTGATGAATTCCACGGCGGCGACGGGGTATTGTTGGCGCGAGATTTGCATCGTCCACGCGCCCTCCTTGTGCCGCGTGAAGGTGGCGAAAAGAATTCCCGCCGCGACCAGCACCAGCAGGGCAGTCAAAATCTTTTGCCCGGCCGGACGCCGGCAAAACTCCGTCCAGCGTGCGAATAAACCCGGAAAGCGTTCCAACGCGTCGGCGAGATGCGGTGGCGCAAAGGCGAGCGCGGTGAGGCAAAACAGCGGCGTGTGTCGCAGGGAACGAAAGGCCATGAAACCGAACACGCCGGTGCAGACGAGTTCCCACAGCGCGATGGGGCGGCGCGAGCACAAAAAAGCGACGGCGGCAATCACGGCGCAAAGGAAAAAGACCGCGTGCCCATTGCCGGGCCAGGGGGGATCCCATTCCCCGATTTCCGGGCGGAGCCACTGCACGCTGCCGATGAGCCAGCGCACCAGTTCAAAGCCATACGGATTGGCAAACAATGCCAGGGCCGATGCCGCAAAGGAAAGCCATAGCCACAGCGTTGTGCCGGGCGCGATTTCAAGGGCGAGGCGGGCCCGGAGGGGGCGGGGGACAATTTTGCCGGCGGCCGATTGCGCGGTCGTGCCGGCGGCGGCAACGAACAATACCATCATGCCCGCCAGCACTCCGCCGTGGGTGTTGATCCACAAGGCGAAGAGCGGGGGAAGGACAAAAGCCCAGCGCCGGTGCCCGGCA
This sequence comes from uncultured Verrucomicrobiae bacterium, assembly GCA_963744965.1. Classification (GTDB taxonomy): domain Bacteria; phylum Verrucomicrobiota; class Verrucomicrobiia; order Limisphaerales; family UBA11358; genus UBA11358. The sequence continues at coordinate 129,712 of CAVUVT010000009.1, read as the reverse complement.
TGGATTTGCCTGAGCAGCCAGAATTCCATGATGAGCGCCAGCGCGGTGAAGATTTGCGGGCGTGCGGCGAAACCATACGATATTTCCCCGACGGCCAGCGCGCCGAATGCCCAGGCGACGTTCCCGGAGCGCAGCCGCAGTCCACCGGAAGATTGGGTGATGCCGCCGCCCCGCTCCGTGGCCAACGCCATTGCCATGAGAAACACCAGCAACCCGGTGGCGGTTTTCAGCAGCAACAATCCCGGGCCGCCCAGGGCGCGATGCGCCAGGCCCAGCGCAGCTTCGGCGATGATTTCGTGGTTTATCCAGCGATGGCCAGGCGCCGTCCACGAATAAGACTCGGTGCGCGCGAGATGGCGGGTCTGCAAAAACTCCTGGCCGAACAGGACGTGCCCCCACAAGTCGGTGTCAACGGTATTGTCGGAGAAACGAAAAACCGCGTAGCAAAGGATGCAGAAGATGAACGCGCGGCGCAGCATGGGATGGGTTGGCGCGGATGGCACGGTGGAAAATTAGCGGCTGCCGGCGGCAAAAAAAGTTTTTTTGTTCACCAATGAAATGTCCGGCCGTGAAACGCGGCATGGCTGGCAAAAGTCCGGTCGCTTTTCGGTTCATTCGTGCCGGTGAAAACGCCGCCCGGCTGAAGGGATCAATGGCCGGGTGGCATACCCATGCCGCCGCCCATGCGTTTCATCATTTCCTGCTGCATCAACTGCTGGATGGTGTCGTATTTCTTGAAGCCGGCGGGCGGATCAAACAGGCTGGCGGCGGGTTTGGTGAGCGAGACGTTTTTGAACAACATGGTCACATTGTCGCCTTGCTCGACAGTTTCGATTTTCACCGGGAACTTTTTCAAGTCCGTCGCGTTCCAGACGGTGGATTCATGCTTGACGCCTTCGTTGTCGGTGACGATGTACTTGTTTTTCACGCAGGAGTGGCCGTCCACGGTCTCCTTGCCGATTTCGGTGATGTCCACCTTGTAGTCGCCGTTGGTCGGGGCGCTGTCGGCATTTGACAATTGAATTTCGGTGTAACTCTGCATTCCCGGATAAATGAGGTAGGCGGCCTTTTTGTCCGGGCGCGCGATGGTCACCATTTGATCCATGCCCATGGATTTCATTTGCGCGGCGGCATTCGGGGGCATCTGGCCGCCCTTCATGTCGGCCATGTTGATCTCGAAGCGCGACTTGCCGGTGTCAAAGGAGAGTTTGCCGGGCAGGGTTATGGGATTCCCGGATTTGTCGGCGACTTGCATTTCGAGTCCGGCGGAAAAGGCCTGATTGTCGCCAAACAATTTGCTCATGGCGCCGCCCAAATTCGGTCCGCCGGGAGCGCCGGGTTGCGAATACGCGGGCAGGAGTCCCAGGCAAATAATGGTTGAAGCCAGAATCGAGAAATGATTTTTCATGGGTGGCAATTGAGTTTTTGCAGATTCAATTCCAAATTGCCCGAAATGCAAGTTTTATCCGAGGCGCTTCCGCAAGCCGTCAAGTTGGTCGTTCAGCGCTTTCGGCAAGTGACTGCCCAGCCGGGCGTGATTAGCCGCCACGCCTTCAGCCTCTTTTTTCCAGGCCGCAATGTCCACCTCGAGCAGCTGCTTGAGATCGTTGGCGGGCAGGTTCAGGCCGGATAAGTCAAGCGCGCCGGCGGCCGGCAGATTCCCGACGGGGGTTTTTTGCGCCTGGCCCGCGCCTTCGGCGCGTTCGCAAATCCATTTGAGCACGCGGCTGTTTTCGCCGTAACCGGGCCAGAGCCATTTGCCGTTCGCGTCCTTGCGAAACCAGTTCACGAAATAAATTTTGGGCAGCCGGGCGCGGTCGGTGCGTTGCGCGAACGAAAGCCAGTGCGCGAAATAATCGCCCATGTTGTAACCGCAGAACGGCAGCATGGCGAACGGGTCATGGCGCAGCACCCCGGCCTGGCCGAGCATGGCGGCGGTGGTTTCCGAACCGCAGGCGGACCCCAGGAACACGCCGTGTTCCCAATCAAACGCTTCGTTCACCAGCGGAATCGTGCCGGGGCGGCGTCCGCCGAATAGAATTGCCGAGAGCGGCACGCCTTCGGGATTTTGCCAGTCGGGATCAATGACCGGGCATTGTGACGCGGGCGCGGTGAAGCGCGAGTTCGGGTGCGCGGCTTTGCGTCCGGAATCCGGCGTCCAGTCCTGGCCCTCCCAATCAATCGCCTTCGCGGGCGCGGGCACGCCCATGTCCTCCCACCAAACATCGCCGTCCGGCGTCAGCGCGACGTTGGTGAAAATGGTGTTTTTCGCGACGTTAATCATCGCGTTTGGATTCGATTTCATCGAAGTGCCGGGCGCGACGCCGAAGAAGCCGTTTTCCGGATTCATTGCGTAAAGCCGCCCGTCCCTGCCGATGCGAATCCAGGCGATGTCGTCGCCGAGCGCCGTGACTTTCCAGCCGGGCAACGTCGGTTGCATCATCACGAGATTGGTTTTGCCGCAGGCGCTCGGGAAGGCGGCGGCGATGTAATGTTTTTTGCCCTGCGGCGACGTGAGGCAGAGGATGAGCATGTGTTCCGCCATCCAGCCTTCTTTTTTGGCGACGGTGGAGGCGATGCGGAGCGCGAGACATTTTTTGCCGAGCAACGCGTTGCCGCCATAACCGGAGCCGTAAGACCAGATCAAAGGCTCATCGGGGAAATGAACGATGTATTTGTTTTTCGGGTCCGGTTCGCACGGCCAGGAAACATCGGCCTGACCCGGCTTGAGCGGCGCCCCCACGGAGTGCAGGCACGGGATGAACGGACCGTTCGCGCCGAGCTTGTCGAGCACGGCCTGGCCCATGCGCGTCATGATGCGCATGTTGACGACCACGTAAGGCGAGTCGGAAATTTCAATGCCGATTTTGCAGATGGGCGAGCCGAAGGGTCCCATGGCAAACGGAATCACGTACATCGTCCGTCCCTTCATGCACCCGTTGAACAGGCCAAGAAGTTTTTGCTTCATCTCGGCGGGGTCGGCCCAATTGTTTGTGGGCCCGGCTTCGTCCCTGGTCTTGGAACAGATGAAGGTCCGGTCTTCGACGCGCGCCACGTCGCTGGGATGCGAGCGGGCCAGGTAACACCCCGGACGTTTTTTGGCGTCGAGCCTGATGAAGGTGCCGCTCTTCACCATCAGGTCGCAGAGCGTCTGATTTTCCGCGTCCGAACCGTCGCACCAGTGAATGCGCTCCGGCCGGCAGAGTTCGGCCATTTGCTTGACCCAGGTGAGAACCCTTCGGTTTGAAGTCGGCGCGTTGTTGGTTGTGTTTGTCATAGTCTGCGTCATTTATGCCAAATAATGGCCCGAGAAGCTGCCAGAAGCCTGAAGGTTTGAACAGAGCAAATTTGCATTTCGATGTGGCTGTGCCCCATCCTGGCTGCTGCCGACATTGCGTTTGACACTTTGGACGGCATCTGATGTTTATGAAACGTGAGCGGGAAACCGCAGAGTAATCCATGCTCGGATTTGTCAAACAACTGGAACAACGTTCACGCATCGTTCTAATTACAACGGCGTTGCTGATTGCCGCGGTCATCGGGCTGGTGGATTACCTGACCGGCTTCGAGACTTCCTTTTCGGTTTTCTATCTGCTGCCCATCGGGCTGGCGGCGTGGTTTGTGGGCCGGGGGTTTGCCGTTTTTGTTTCAATTTTGAGCGTCGCGATGTCGCTGGGCGGCGACTTGGCGCGAGGCGCTCATTTTTCAAGCCCGCTGGTGCCCGCGTGGAATGCCGTCATCGCCATCGCGTTTTATCTCGTCGTGGTCTGGCTGCTGGCCATTTTGCGCTCGCTCCAGCGGGAACTCGAAGCGCGCGTCCAGCAGCGCACGGCGGCTTTGAAGGAAGAAATGGCCGAGCGTGAGCGGCTGGAACGCGAATTGCTCGAAATCAGCGAGCGCGAACAGCGCCGCATCGGCCAGGATTTGCATGACAGTTTGTGTCAGCATCTCACCGGCGCGACGCTGGCCGGACAGGTCTTGGAGGAAAAACTGGCGGCGCTCAATCTGCCGGTGGCGGCTGACGCCAACAAAATGGTCGGGCTGGTGGAGGAGGGGATTGACCTCTCGCGCAAGCTTGCCAAAGGGTTGTATCCGGTGGAAATGGAAGCCGATGGTCTGATGCTGGCGCTGGAAGAATATGCCGCCACCAGCGCCAAACTGTTCAAAGTCGCCTGCCGTTTCGAATGCGACCTGCCCGTGCTCATCCACGACCCCGCCACCGCCGGGCATCTTTATCGGATTGCCCAGGAAGCGGTCGGCAACGCCATCAAACATGGCAAAGCCAAAAACATTTTAATTCGTCTTGATGCCAACGAGGAAGGCACCACGCTGTCCATCAAAGATGACGGCGCCGGCCTGCCCGAACCGCTGCCGAAAGACCGGGGCATGGGCTTGCGGATCATGGCGCATCGCTCCGCTATGATTGGTGGCCGGTTCAATGCGCGCCGGGGTGAGGCGGGCGGCACGCGGGTCACTTGCGAGCTGTGCGCCAAACCCGATTCCGGGAAACTCCATCGTGGATAAGCCGAAAGCAAAAATCTTTCTGGTGGACGACCATCCGCTGGTGCGCGAATGGCTGACCAACCTGATTCACCAACAACCCGACCTCATTGTCTGCGGCGAATCCGAAGATGCGCCCCACGCATTGCAGGAGATTTCCGCCGCCCGGCCCGACGTGGCGATTGTGGACATTTCGCTCAAGCGCGGTTCGGGAATTGAGCTGATCAAAAACCTCAAGGCGTCGCATCCCGGCGTCGCCGTCATTGTTCTCTCGATGCACGACGAGCGGCTTTACGCGGAACGCGCCTTGCGGGCCGGCGCGCGCGGTTACATCATGAAACGCGAGACCGCCAAAAAGATAATCATGGCCATCCGGCAGGTGCTGGCCGGGAAAATTTACATGAGCGAAAGTCTGGCGGCGATCTTCGCGGAAAAATTCGTGGACGGCCGGCTACCGGCCGGCGGCTCGCTGGTGGAACGATTGAGCGACCGCGAACTGGAAACTTTTCAACTCCTGGGCAAGGGCTGCGAAACGCGCCAGGTCGCCGAAATGATGAATGTGAGCATGAAAACCGTTCAAGCCCACTGCGCCCACATCAAGGAAAAACTCAAGCTGACCAACGCCGCCGAACTGCTGCGCGAGGCCGTTCGCTGGCAGGAAAGCCATCCGACGGGCTGACCCGGGCTTCGCATAGGGCAATGTCCTATGCGGGAATTATCCCGCGCCTGATATGAACCGCGGCTCCTTTGGGGTTCATTGGGTGTGGTGAAAAAAATTCATTTTAGCCGGATAGCGCCTAAAACGGTTGTGGTGGGAGCGGTCATCGTCCTGGCGAAGGTAGTTCTGATTTCCGGGCGTGCCCAGACAGCCGATACAAACCCGCCGCCGGGAACCGCTTCAGTTTCCAACGCGGCTTCATCCGCAGCGACCGTGGATTTGACCCCAAGCCAACTGAACGCGATCAAGATTGAGCCGGTGGGAACGCATCTTTTTCCAGTTGAGAAAGAAGAAGTGGGAAGCATCAGCTTCGAGGAGGACCCGGCGACCGTCCAGGCCGAATCAACCTTGATTGCGGCGGCAGCGGCCAATGTTCTCTACAGCAATGAACTCGTGCGCGCCACGGCCCTTTACGGAACCAACGGCGTTGCCCAACGCGAGTTGGAACAGGCGACTTCGGATCAACAAACCGCCGCCGCCGCGCTCAAAGCCGTGCGGGATGCCGTCCGCGCCCTCGGCAAGACGGAAGACGACATTGATCAGATGATCGCCGCCGGCAAGATTGATTCCGAACCGGTCACGCGCAAATGGGCCGTGGCCAATGTCATTGAAAGCGACATCCCGCTGATTCAAGTGGGACAGCCAATCGCCGTCAAGGTCACGGCCTTTCCTGACCGCGTATTTGAAGGCAAAATTTCCAGAATCTTTGCGACGGTTGACCCCAATATCCATCGGGTGGAGGTCCGTTGCGCGGTGAACGATCCCAAGGATGAACTGCGGGTTGGAATGCTCGCCAACTTCGTCATTCGCATCCAAGACCCGGTTGAAGCAACCGCCATCCCTGTCAACGGCGTGGTTCGTGAAGGCGACGGCACCATGGCAGCCTGGGTGACCACCGACCGTCACCGCTTCGTGCAAAGAATCATCGAGACGGGAATGCGGGAGGATGGACAGGTTGAAATACTTAAGGGCTTGCAGCGCGGAGAACTGGTTGTCACGGACGGGGCGGTCTTCCTTGACAACATGTTGCAGGCGCCGTCGGATGATTAGATTGAAGACCCATCTTCCCAATAAAGACCGGACATGCTCAACGCCATCATCGCCTTTTGCCTGACCCGCCGCGCGATTGTTGTGTTCGGCTTGCTGCTGTTTGCCGGCGCCGGGTTCGTTGCGTTTCAAAAGCTCAACATTGAGGCGTATCCCAACCCCTCGCCGGTTGTCCTGGAAATCACCGCGCAGGCGGCGGGCTTGTCGGCCGGGGAGATGGAGCGTTACTACACGATTCCCATCGAGAACGGACTCTACACGGTGCCCGGCATCCAGGTCATCCGCTCCACTTCATTTTATGGCCTGTCCTTTGTTCGCGTCGTCTTCAACTATGGTGTGAATTATGACTTCGCCTACAGCCAGACGGCGATCGCGCTGCAACAAAACGTCAGCCTTCCGGGCGGGGTGGTCCCCAATGTCCAACAGAACAGCGGGACGGGGGAGATTCTTCGTTACCAGGTGGTCGGGCCGAAGCATTTCGGGCTGACCAATCTCCGCACGGTCCAGGATTGGATCGTACAGCGCCGGCTGTTGCAGGTTCACGGCGTCGTGCAGGTCAACAGTTGGGGCGGCCCCACCAAGCAATTCGAAGTCGAGGCGGATCCGCACAAACTGGAGGCCGACAACATCACGGTGCCGCAAATCATCACCGCCTTGGGCAATGCGAACATCAATGTGGGGGGACGTGAAATCCGCATCGGCCAGCAATCCATCAACATCCGCGGCATCGGTTTGATTGATGACGGCGGCAGCGACGATCTGACCCAGGGCTACAAGGTCAATGACATTGAAAACGTCGTCTTGAGCCAGCAGAACGGTGTTCCCGTGCTGGTAAAAGATGTGGCGAAGGTGGATGTCGGCTACGTGCCGAGGCTCGGCATTGCGGGCCGCGACCAGGCCGACGACATCGTGTTCGGAATCGTCGTGATGGGCCGCACCTACCAAACCGACAAGGTGCTGCCCGCACTCAAAGCTGAAATTGACAGAATGAACCACGATGGCAGCCTGCCGGCGGGCGTCAAGGTGGTTCCCTTTTATGACCGCGCATCGCTGATTGCGGTCACCACGCACACCGTTCTGCACAATCTGATTTTCGGATGCCTGTTGATTTTCCTGATTCAATGGATTTTCCTCGGCAATCTCCGGAGCGCGCTCATCGTCGGATTGAACATCCCCTTCGCGCTGGTCTTCGCCATCATTCTTTTGGTGATTCGGGGCGAAAGCGCGAACCTGCTCTCCCTTGGGGCGGTGGATTTCGGTATCATCGTGGATTCCGCAGTAATCCTCGTGGAGAATATCTTCCGAAATTTCCAGAAGTCCCCGGAAGAAAGACAGGGCCTGCTGCAACGGCTAGCCGGGGGCTTTTGGGGAACGGACCCGACGAGAGTTGCCCACCACACCGAGCCGGTCCACGGATGGACGGATCGTTTGCGGCTGATTCTGGTCAGCGCGATGCAAATCAATAAAGCTGTTTTCTTTTCGGTGTTAATCATCGTGGCGGCGTTCGTGCCCCTCTTTACCATGCAGGGAGTCGAGGGGGCAATCTTCGGCCCGATGGCGCGCACCTACGCTTACGCGCTCGCGGGCGCCTTGATCGCCACCTTCACCGTCACGCCGGTCCTGGCGTCCTTGCTGCTTCCGGCGCAGGTAAAGGAATCCGAAACCATCATCGTCCGCGGGTTGCACCGCCTGTATCATCCCGCGCTGCGGTTCGCGCTGGCCCACCGCGCCCTCGTGGTCGGGATCGGAATTGTATTTCTCGCCGTGGCGGCGTTCTTTGGGTCGCGGCTTGGCAGCGAGTTTCTCCCGGCGCTCGACGAGGGCAACCTTTGGATTCGCGCCGAGCTGCCGATGACGACTTCGCTGTCGGACGGCGAAGCCGCCACCCGAAAGATGCGGCTGATTCTCCAGAAATACCCGGAGGTCATTACCGTTATTTCCCAACATGGCCGGCCCGACGACGGCAGTGACGCTTCTCCCTTTTCCAACGTGGAACTTTTCGTGCCGCTCAAACCGTATGCCCAGTGGCCGAAGGGAACGACCAAGGAAAAATTGATTAATAACGCCCTGGCGGAGTTCGAGAGCGAATTGCCCGGAGTCAACTTCAACTTTTCGCAATACATTCAGGACAACATCGAGGAGGCCATCTCCGGCGTCAAAGGCGCCAATTCGGTTAAAATCGCCGGCCCCAATCTTGAAACCTTGACGAAGCTGGCCGGGCAGGTCCAGGACCAGATGAGCCAGGTTCGCGGCATCACCGACCTTGGCACTTTCCCGGTTCTGGGACAGCCGAACCTGAACATCCAGGTGGACCGCGCCAAGGCCGCGCGCTACGGCCTCAATTCCGGCGACGTGAATTTGGTCATCCAGGCGGCGCTCGGCGGGACGGTGGCCACCACGATTCTGGAGGGAGACCGGCAGTTCAGCCTGGCCGTCCGTTATCCGCCCGAATACCGGGACAGCATTGAAAAAATCCGCAACATCATGGTGGCCTATCAGACCGGCAGCGGTGCCAATGCCTATATCCCCTTGAAGGAACTGGCGACCATCACGTTGGATACCGGCGCGTCCTGGATTTACCACGAAAACGGGGAACGGTTCATCCCGGTCAAATTCAGCGTGCGCGGACGCGACCTCGGAAGCAGTGTGGCCGAGGCGCAAAAGCGCATCGCGGAGAACATAAAACTTCCGAGCGGCTATCACCTCGTCTGGTCCGGCGAGTTCGGAGAACTTCAGTCGGCCAAGGAGCGCCTGGAAATAATTGTGCCCGTCAGCTTGGTGCTCATCCTGGGGTTGCTTTACAGCCTGTTCAATTCAATCCGGGAGTGCCTGCTGACGCTCAGCGGGATTCCCTTCACCGCCGCCGGTGGCGTGCTGGCGCTCTACGTCTCCGGTCTCAATTTCAGCATCTCCGCCGCCATGGGCTTCGTCTCGTTGTTTGGTGTGTCGGTGATGATCGGTATTCTTTTCATCACCTATTACAACCAGGCCCGGCTTCGCGGCGGCACGCCCGCGGACGCCATGTTCCACACCGCCTCGACCCTGATGCGGCCGCTGCTGATGATGAGTCTCTCCGCCGGCATCGGCCTCTTCCCGGCGGCGATTTCACGGGGCATCGGCAGCGAGGTGCAGCGTCCGCTCGCCACCGTGGTGGTGGGCGGCATGTTGTTTGGCTCCATCATGCTCCTGCTCGTCGTGCCGGCGCTAAAGATTGTTTTTCTGGGCCGTGACCATGAACCGGCGCCCAAGCCCGAATCAAAATGAAAACGCATTTTTCCTTTGTGATGATTGGCTGTGCGATGCTGCTGCGCGGCGTCAGCCATGCCGACCCGGCCGGTCCGGCATCCGCGCCGCCTTTGGAAAGTGCCGCGAACACAGCGGGCGATCATCCGCGCGACGTGAAGCATGCTCCCCCGGTTGATGGCGGCAAACCGCCGACGGACGGGAAATCGCCGCACGGAAACCAGGACGGCCGCCGCGCTGCCGGCAACAGCAACGATGGCGGCTCAACCAGCGGAACGAGGCAGGTTTCCCAACCAGTCCTGAATCGGCTGGAACATTTGGACAAAACACAGGTCAACGGCCACTCTGCGAATAGCCTGCCCGCCAATGCCGCGGGAGTTCGCCAGCCGGTTTCAATCCCATCCGCCGGGTCCGCAAAGGCCGCCCTGGCCCGGAACAAAACGGACAACATCCGCGGTCTGACTGTTCGGCCGCCAAGCGTCATTCAACCCGCCGGGCTGTTGCTCAAGGAAGCGCATAATCGTGGTCCGGCCACGGCGGTCATTGGCGGAACGGCGAACGCAAAAAACAGCATGACCGCAGCCATCAACGGAACCGGCATGAACCGCAAAACTCATTGATGGATATGACTCCACTTCGTAAAACAACAGAATGGATTGGTGGGTTGGTGGATAAATGGATAGTTGAAAGCCCAATCATCCAACCATCCAATCATCCATTCATCCGATCCGTGTTCCTCGCGGCCGCCGCCTTGTTGTTCGCTGGCTGCGCGGTGGGGCCGAACTTCAAAAAGCCGGCGGCTCCGCAAGTCGGTGGTTATACCGCCACGCCGCTCTCGACCACCGCCACCGTCACAAACGTCCCCGGTGGCGAGGCGCAACACTTTGTGACCGGGCTCGACATTCCAGCCGGGTGGTGGGCGTTGTTTCACTCCAAACCGCTAAACGATTTGATCGAGCGCTCGCTCACCAACAACCCCGACCTCAAGGCGGCACAGGCGGCATTATTGGTGGCAAGGGAAAATGTCCTGGCTCAACGGGGCGTTTACCTTCCCAGTGTCGCGGGCGGTTTCTCGGCCAGCCGCCAGAAGCAATCGGAGACGCTCGCGCCCGTGCCCAACTACCCCGTCGTGTCCAGCGAGTTTCAATATAACCTTTTCACCCCGCAGGTCAGCGTGTCGTATGTGCCGGACGTATTCGGCCTGAACCGGCGGACCGTGGAGTCTTTGAAAGCGCAGGAAAATCAGGTGCGCTTCCAATTGATCGCGACGCATATTACCCTAAGCGCAAATGTTGTTGCCGCGGCGATCCAGGAGGCGTCCTTGCGGGCGCAGATTGACGCGACCCGCCGGATCATCGCCATCAACACCAACCTGCTTCAAATCCTGCGCGCCCAATTTGCGAAAGGATATGCCAGCCGGCTCGATGTCGCCGCCCAGGAATCACAGCTCGCGCAGGTCACCGCTGCTTTGCCGCCGCTGCTGGCACAATTGGCCCAACAGCGCGACCTGCTGGCGGTTCTGGCCGGCGGGTTTCCCAACCCGGGCCTGGCTGAAGAGTTTGATCTTTCGAGCCTGCAACTGCCGGAGGAATTGCCGGTGAGTCTGCCATCGCAACTCGTCGAGCAACGCCCGGACGTGCGCCAGGCCGAGGAAAACCTGCACGCCGCCAGCGCCCAAATTGGCATCGCCATCGCGAACCGGCTGCCGAATATCACGCTGACGGCAAATGCCGGCAGCACGGCGCTGGCCATTGATCAGGTGTTCAGTTCGGGCACGGGCTTTTGGGGTTTGGGCGCCAGTGTGACGGCGCCCATCTTTGAAGGTGGCGCGCTGCTGCACAAGGAGCGCGCCGCCAAGGCCGCGTATGTCCAGGCGGCGGAACAATATCGCAGCACCGTCCATACCGCTTTCCAGAATGTTGCCGATACGCTGAATGCGCTTGAACAGGACGCCAACGCCCTAAAGACCGCTGCCGCCGCCGCCGCCGCCGCCAAGGTAACGCTTGATCTTACCCGGCAACAAATGCAGGTCGGCTACGCGAGCAACCTCGCGCTGTTAAATGCGGAGCAAGCCTATCAGCAAACCCGGATCAGCCTCGTGCAGGCCCAGGCTAATCGCTACGCCGATACTGCGGCGCTGTTTCAATCCCTCGGCGGTGGCTGGTGGAATCGCGCCGATCTCACCAGGAAGTAGTCGGGAATAATTTGTGTTTTACGTTGCCTCATCCAATTGAGAAATGCTGTGAAAAAGAAAGATCGAAAAATCGCCAATCCGCCGCCCGTATCACAGCCCCGCTGCACCCGTGAAGAATTGGACGAAATCGTTGCGGGCGCTGAAAAGGGCATTCGCGATACGCGCGCTTGGCAGGACCTGCTGGTTCCTTCGCTCGCGGGAGCGGGAGAAGGTGCCCGCAGGGCGGATGAGGGTTGTTGGGATAAAGACAAACCGTGTGGCCGGGGCGAGGTGTCGAACCTGCTTTTGCGACGCCTTCAAATCCCGTCCAGCGGACTTTTGACCCCAATTCCAGGTTTCTGCATCACGTGCGTATAGATTTGGGTGGTGCTGACATCCTTGTGCCCGAGCAAATCCTGCACCGTCCGGATATCATAACCATTCTCCAACAGATGCGTGGCAAACGAATGCCGCAGCGTATGCGGCGTCACCAGTTTGACCAGCCCGGCGCGTTTCGCAGCCAGTTTGATGGCATTCTGCACCGCCGCATCGCTCACATGATGCCGCCGTCTTACGCTGGTCTCCGGGTCGAGGCTCAATTCCGCCGACGGAAACACCCATTGCCAGCCCCATTCCTGTTCCGCCTTCGGATACTTCCGCCTCAAAGCTTCCGGCAGCCACACCTTGCCACAGCCTGCCGCCACATCTTCCCGCCACGTTTGCCGAACCACTTCCAAATGTGTTTGGAGTTCCACCTTCAGGCGGTCGGGCAGCATCGTGGTTCGATCCTTGTCTCCCTTGCCACCATGAACTGTGATTTGATTGCGCGCAAAATCCACATCCTTGATGCGCAGCCGCAATCCCTCCAGCAACCGCAGTCCTGTTCCATACAAAACCTGCCCAATCAAACGCTGGGTGCCGCTCAATTGCTGCCACAACCCTCTCGCTTCGTCCTGACTCAACACCACCGGCACCCGCCGCGTTCGTTTTGCCTGCTCAAACCCGTCCACCCAATCCATCTCCACACCCGCCACCTCCCGATAAAGAAACAACAGCGCATTCAACGCTTGATTCTGGGTGGCGGCACCCACCTGGCGCCGCGCGGCCAGGTGCGTGAGAAAAGCCCGCACCTCCACCTCGCCCATGTCCTTGGGATGCCGCCAAATCCATTTCTGTAGCGGCGCGCCTGTGACCGCCGCTGGCTTTCGATGAAACAAGATAAACCGCCGAATCCATTGCAGATAGGTTTCTTCTGTCCGATGTGACAATTGCTTGAACCGCATCACTTCCCGGCACTGGTCCAGAAACTTCAGCTTGGGGTTCGGAACCAGCCGCCCCAAAGGCCGGCTTTGCCGGACTACAGCTTCTGCCGCAGAGGTGTGACGCCCCGGAAAACTCCCGCGCTTGGCATTCATGAATTAGGCCAAACATATAACTTGCCATTTTTGCGTAAACCAGCTTATTTTAACGACATGGCAACGAAAGCAAGGGTCTTGCTTCCCGACTTAGGCCAAACCGCACTTTGGCCGAATACCTGTTAGGTGCCTCGACCCACCACAATATGCGATTGATTCTCGTAGATAGAGGCAAAGAGTTCTGCGATTCCCTTCGTTGGCAGTTCCGTTCGCATCCCGAAGTTCAGGTTGTTTGTGGCCGTTTTGAGGATTTGCCGTCATTCGATTGTGTTGTCACCGCCGGAAATTCGTTCGGGCTGATGGATGCCGGTATGGATTTAGCCGTAGTTCGTTTCTTTGGCCGTGAGGTTATGGAGCGCATCCAGAAGCAGATTCTTGATGATTACCTTGGAGAGCAGCCAGTCGGCACGTGCATTATCGTTCCCACCGACCATGCGGCGCATCCCTTCGTTGCACACGCACCGACGATGCGCGTGCCCATGAACATTCAGGGCACAGACCACGTTTACCTCGCCATGTGGGCAGCTCTGACAGCCGTGCATCGCCACAATCGTTCCGAGTCGCGCAAGATAGATAGTTTGGCTTGTCCCGGTCTTGGCACCGGCACAGGCGGCGTTGATTCGCTTGAGGCAGCACTTCAGTTGTGTTTAGCATACGAGCACTGTCAGCGACCGCCGCAGTTTATCAATCCGTCGGTGGCGCAGGAACGACATGAGAGGATTTATTACGGAGGCCGTTGGGGTTTTGAGCATCCACGAAAGACCGGCACCTAACACCGCGCTGGAGCCAACGCCGACTGCCCCTTGAGTTTATGGACGGTTTGAGTTATACAACGAATCATCGAGTTTGCGGAGCCACCCGCCGGTCGGCGTGGCTCAGCTTTGGATCGTTAGACGGCGTTCACATCTATGAACAATTCGACGTTCAGTAAGCGGTCGCTGTCGCGGATTTTGTTCGGCGTTTATTTATTTCCGCTTTTGCTTGTCCTTACTTCCTTGAGCATTCCCCCCGCTGATTTGCCGCTTTGCGGATTGATGTTTGGGTTGGCAGTTGTCGGTTTGTTTGTGTCCCGTCACGACAGCCGCATTTGGCGTATTATTTGGGTCGGTGCGCTGATAGCTTCAGTCATGTTCGGAGTTTTAGAACTTGTGGCTGGCGAGCGCATTGCGCATGGGCGTTCACACTCCGAGTCGGCTACGCCATTGCAATACTGCGCTGCCAGCACGCCGTCTAACACCGCGCTGGAGCCAACGCCGACTGCCCCTTGAGTTTATGGATGATTTGGATTATACAACGGTTATCGAGTTTGCGGAGCCACTCGCCCGTCGGCGTGGCTCAGCTTTGGAACGTTAGGCCACATGGCCACATCGAATATGACCGCGATTATCATTATTATCAGTGAGTTTCTATTCACCGTGTCCATCTTGATTTGGTCGCTGACTAGGCTTATTACCGCCATCACGCAGTTCAGGATAGCTGCCACAGTGAGTAGCGCCGTCGCGCAGACCCACCCAAAGGCAACGAAGAGGGGTTGGCGGAATTTCGATTTGTTTTTTGCTGTGGTTGGCATGGTCATTATGGCTTCGGGTATGGTTTATTTCGGTTGGTTCCTTTCACAGCCAGATGGAGCAGTCACTGCGCACCAGGTAGCCATGTTGGTCTTGACTGCCGCGAACATGGTCATCGGCAATTTGCTTGTGCAGACAATCACGCTGAAGATGCTCCTGTGGCCTAACACCGCGCTGGAGCCAATGCGGGGTGCGCCTTGACTTTTGTTATGGCTTTTTGTTTTCATCGTTTTTGGTGCTGGCGATGCCGGGTTTCCACCCCGCATGGCTCAGCTTTGGATCGTTAGGCAGCATCGAGCGCATGTCATTTTTCACACAGCGTCGAGTGAGACAAGAGACGGCATTTGACCGGAAGGCTCGCGCCATCATGCGTTGGGCTATCACGCCGACGGTGGCTCTGATTGCGAGCATTGCAGTTTGCCTATCTTGCGCTTGGATTTTTGTTGTGGTGTTTGCCGGTTGGCCGAGAGTATGGGCGCGCGAGTTGGTTGTGGTTGGTTTGTTTATTTCACCAGCGTTAGCTTTTGTTTCGGCTCGTGAGTTGTGGCGTTCGGGGTGGAATGTGCGCCTGTTTCTTGCGGCGTTGCTGTCCGGCGTCGGTTTTGCATTTTGGTGCGCGGTGATTTATTTTGTGATTCATCCGCACGCTGCCTAACAATGGCGCTGCAGCCAACCGCCGCTACGCCGGTCAGTTGGACGATTTATGAAATTTGATTGTCAGGATTGCATTTGGGAGTCACGTTCAGCGGCGGTGGCTGAGCTTGGACGTTAGGCGGATAACGCATCCACCGTGAAAATCATATTAAGAGTCCTCGCTGTGGCCTGTGTCCTTTGGGCAGTTGTTGTAGCACTATTACCCATCAAGCCTTTGCCCAAGCAGGCGGCCGACACGCAGCAAGCTGTCACTGATGCTTGGGCGATTCTCAACAGCAACTTGCCCATATTTTACATGAGGACCGAGGCGATGATGACAAATCAAGCTTCCATAAAACTGGGGACACTTAATCTGTTGGTGCAGCAAGCGGAATGGCCTGCGGGCATTTGGGGATGGGCGCAGTTCTTCTTTAGCACTTCGATTTTCTTCGCACTCA
This sequence comes from uncultured Verrucomicrobiae bacterium, assembly GCA_963744965.1. Lineage (GTDB taxonomy): Bacteria > Verrucomicrobiota > Verrucomicrobiia > Limisphaerales > UBA11358 > UBA11358. The sequence continues at coordinate 113,957 of CAVUVT010000009.1, read as the reverse complement.
TCGCGGCGATATGTTTATTTTTGCTGAGCAGGAAGAAGAGCGTATGAAGCAGAAAAATCCGCCTAACACCTATTAAGCCCGGAGGGTCAACAGAAAAAAAGCATCCCTGACGGAAAGTTTCTTTTTTCCGTTTGCGCGTCCTCAGAACAGGAACTCCGACTTGATTTCGCTTGGCAGCTCGGAGGCTGGCCTGCCGCGCCAAAGCGTTGGCGACGGCGGGGCCTCCGGCTAAACACCTATTCGGACTCGATCGGGCCGGCCAGAGTGTTGTGCCCGCGCACCTGGCACCTCAACCGGTCTTCCAGCCCCGTGATCAAACGCCACGGGGCGGTCCAGAAACTCTCTTCAGTAAACCCCTGGGCTATCCATTCAAATGCAAGGACGGCTGCCCGATGCTCTCCGAGAGAGTTCCAGGCTCCAGTTTTTTGCGGACGTGCCCCGGGGGCGGAGGCTCCAAAATCTGTTCGTTCCAAGGTGATGTCGTTGGCAAGGTAAACGAGCCGGGGGCGAAAGCCGAGCCATTTCGCTCGCGCCCCCGGCGGTCGAAGACCCCGCCGCGTTGTGGCCGCCGGCCGGAGTTCCCAATCAAATCCACGGAGTCGTTCCGTGCCCAACGCAGACGGTGGCGCTCGTGTCGCCAATGAGTTTGGTCTGGGACTCGTGAGGGCATCGGGTTTTGCCTGGCTCCAGTTAGACTTTGCGGGTTGACTCTGGCCGGGGCCAAATTCATTGGGGCGTCAGCACGGCCACCAGTCTTTGCGGGTCGAAGACGGTGCCGTTGCGCAGCATGAAATAGACGGCGCGGGCCAGTTTGATGGCCAGCACGGTGTTGGCCTTGAACTTGTTGCCGCCCAGCCTGGCTTCCAGGCGTTGGGCCAAGGGGCCGAGGACCGCGGGATCCCGTTTGGCGATGACGGCCGCTTCGCCGAAGGCCCAGCGCAGATACGCATTGCCCAGCTTGGCGCCGCGCAGGCCCTTGAGCTTGCCGGCGCTGGCCACCGTGCCCTTGACCAGGCGGCAATAACTCAGGAAGTCCTTCACGCTGGGGAAACGGTGGATGTCGCCGATTTCGTAGAGGAGCGTCAGGCCCAGATGTTCGCCGATGCCCGGCACGGTCTGGAGCAGGGTGTAGTCACGCCAATGGGTGGCTTGGGTGAGTTTTTGGAGTTGGGCTTCCAAGGCGGCGATCTGGGTGTCGTAATGGCGGATGAGCGCCAGATCGTTTTGGAGGGCCAACTGCCGGACCGGGTTGTCTTCCTGGGCCAGGAGTTGTTGTTCCCAGGGATCGCGGTTGTAAGGGGTCTGGCGGAGAGTCGGGCGGTTGTAGGCCAGTTGATGGGATTGGATGCGGGCCAGCAGTTCGGAGCGGCGCCAGACGTAGAGGAGGCGTTGACGCAGCAGCGCCCGCAGCGGGCGTTGGGCGGCGGGATAGACGTAGGCGGGCGGGATGAGGTTGGTGCGCAGCAGGTGGGCGATCTTTTCGGAGTCAATGCGGTCGTTCTTGTTTTTGCCGCCGTGAATGGCTTTGAGGTAGAGCGCGTGGGCCAGCACGAAGTTCAGGCCGGCCGCCTGGCAGGCGTCGGCCAGCCAATACCAGCCGAACATGCATTCGGCGCAGACGGTCAGGTCGTGGCGGTAAGGCGCGACGAGCTTGAGGAAGAAGGCGAAGTCATTGTTGCGGATGTTGGTGTGGACGAGCTTGCGACCGTCCCGATCCATGAGGCAGACGTACATCTGCCGGGCATGCAGATCAATTCCGCAGTTGAATTGGGTGGTCGAGGTGTAGTATTTCATTGGTCGTGTAGTAGTTCATGGTTGATTGGCGTCTCATAGACGCCGGTTAACGTGATGTTTCGCGGGGAGTGCTGTCGAGGCACTCCCCGCCCTGTCACCCATGTTATCAAAAAACCAAAAGGGCTTAACTGGGAGTATCAAATCGCTGCAGGCAACGCGGGATGGCGCTCTCAGTTCCGCTTCGCGGTTCACGCTGGTTGGTCCCGCGTGCCTGAGCTCTGGACGTTAGACGGCGTTCACATCTATGAACAATTCGACGTTCAGTAAGCGGTCGCTGTCGCGGATTTTGTTCGGCGTTTATTTATTTCCGCTTTTGCTTGTCCTTACTTCCTTGAGCATTCCCCCCGCTGATTTGCCGCTTTGCGGATTGATGTTTGGGTTGGCAGTTGTCGGTTTGTTTGTGTCCCGTCACGACAGCCGCATTTGGCGTATTATTTGGGTCGGTGCGCTGATAGCTTCAGTCATGTTCGGAGTTTTAGAACTTGTGGCTGGCGAGCGCATTGCGCATGGGCGTTCACACTCCGAGTCGGCTACGCCATTGCAATACTGCGCTGCCAGCACGCCGTCTAACACCGCGCTGGAGCCAACGCCGACTGCCCCTTGAGTTTATGGATGATTTGGATTATACAACGGTTATCGAGTTTGCGGAGCCACTCGCCCGTCGGCGTGGCTCAGCTTTGGAACGTTAGACCACACAGCAGCACGCTATGAGCATAATCACAGACATACTGAAAGAGATTCCGCTGTCCGCCGTTTTGCGCGAGCGATTGACGGACGCGGAAGCGAAGATGGCGACTCTGGAAAAGGAGAACACGGGTCTCAAGACGGAGCGCGACACACTCAAGACGGAGAACCAGAATCTTCGTGTGGACTTGAAGAAGGCGCACGAGGAGATAGAGCGGCTCAAGAAGCCGCCACAGCACCCAGGCGCTTGGGGTTCGCAGCCACGCATCAAGGGTCGCATGGAGATGTGAGACGATACGACGAAGTGGTCTAACACCTATTAAGCCCGGAGGGTCAACAGAAAAAAAGCATCCCTGACGGAAAGTTTCTTTTTTCCGTTTGCGCGTCCTCAGAACAGGAACTCCGACTTGATTTCGCTTGGCAGCTCGGAGGCTGGCCTGCCGCGCCAAAGCGTTGGCGACGGCGGGGCCTCCGGCTAAACACCTATTCGGACTCGATCGGGCCGGCCAGAGTGTTGTGCCCGCGCACCTGGCACCTCAACCGGTCTTCCAGCCCCGTGATCGAACGCCACGGGGCGGTCCAGAAACTCTCTTCAGTAAACCCCTGGGCTATCCATTCAAATGCAAGGACGGCTGCCCGATGCTCTCCGAGAGAGTTCCAGGCTCCAGTTTTTTGCGGACGTGCCCCGGGGGCGGAGGCTCCAAAATCTGTTCGTTCCAAGGTGATGTCGTTGGCAAGGTAAACGAGCCGGGGGCGAAAGCCGAGCCATTTCGCTCGCGCCCCCGGCGGTCGAAGACCCCGCCGCGTTGTGGCCGCCGGCCGGAGTTCCCAATCAAATCCACGGAGTCGTTCCGTGCCCAACGCAGACGGTGGCGCTCGTGTCGCCAATGAGTTTGGTCTGGGACTCGTGAGGGCATCGGGTTTTGCCTGGCTCCAGTTAGACTTTGCGGGTTGACTCTGGCCGGGGCCAAATTCATTGGGGCGTCAGCACGGCCACCAGTCTTTGCGGGTCGAAGACGGTGCCGTTGCGCAGCATGAAATAGACGGCGCGGGCCAGTTTGATGGCCAGCACGGTGTTGGCCTTGAACTTGTTGCCGCCCAGCCTGGCTTCCAGGCGTTGGGCCAAGGGGCCGAGGACCGCGGGATCCCGTTTGGCGATGACGGCCGCTTCGCCGAAGGCCCAGCGCAGATACGCATTGCCCAGCTTGGCGCCGCGCAGGCCCTTGAGCTTGCCGGCGCTGGCCACCGTGCCCTTGACCAGGCGGCAATAACTCAGGAAGTCCTTGACGGTGGGGAAGCGGTGAATGTCGCCGATTTCGTAGAGGAGCGTTAGGCCCAGATGTTCGCCGATGCCCGGCACGGTCTGGAGCAGGGTGTAGTCACGCCAATGGGTGGTTTTGGTGAGTTTTTGGAGTTGGGCTTCCAAGGCGGCGATCTGGGTGTCGTAATGGCGGATGAGCGCCAGATCGTTTTGGAGGGCCAACTGCCGGACCGGGTTGTCTTCCTGGGCCAGCAGCTTTGCTTCCCAGGGATCGCGGTTGTAAGGGGTCTGGCGGAGAGTCGGGCGGTTGTAGGCCAGTTGATGGGATTGGATGCGGGCCAGCAGTTCGGAGCGGCGCCAGACGTAGAGGAGGCGTTGACGCAGCAGCGCCCGCAGCGGGCGTTGGGCGGCGGGATAGACGTAGGCGGGCGGGATGAGGTTGGTGCGCAGCAGGTGGGCGATCTTTTCGGAGTCAATGCGGTCATTCTTGTTTTTGCCGCCGTGAATGGCCTTGAGGTAGAGCGCGTGGGCCAGCACGAAGTTCAGGCCGGCCGCCTGGCAGGCATCGGCCAGCCAATACCAGCCGAACATGCATTCGGCGCAGACGGTCAGGTCGTGGCGGTAAGGCGCGACGAGCTTGAGGAAGAAGGCGAAGTCATTGTTGCGGATGTTGGTGTGGACGAGCTTGCGGCCGTCCCGATCCATGAGGCAGACGTACATCTGCCGGGCATGCAGATCAATTCCGCAGTTGAATTGGGTGGTCGAGGTGTAGTATTTCATTGGTCGTGTAGTAGTTCATGGTTAATTGGCGTCCAGTGGACGCCGGTTACTGTTAACGCGGGGAGTGCTGTCGAGGCACTCCCCGCCCTGTCACCCAGATGATAACAAAAAACCAAAAGGGCTTAACTGGGAGTATCAAATCGCTGCAGGCAACAGCCGCTGCCCCTTCCAGTTGCGATTGATTTATGAAATCGTTCGTCATACTTTCATTTCCACGTCCCGCTCGGCGGCTGTGCCTGAGCTCTGGACGTTAGCGATGAAAGTGCTGAGTTCTATTCTTGGGCTGATTATTGGCGCAGTGATTGCAGTGCTATCTTATGAGCCGATCTACGACATTATTTGGCCTGGAGCTACCGACAAACACGAAGGTGGACCTGGTTTCTTTTTATTCTTTATGCTTGGGCCGATATTCATGATTCTCGGTGCGATTGCTGGTGCGATTTTGTATGGCCATTTTTCAAAAGCTCGCTAATCGCTGCAGGCAACGCGGGATGGCCGTTACCGCCGTCGCTGTGCTTTGGCGCGACAAGCCAGTTCCGCTTCGTGGTTCACGCTGGTTGGTCCCGCGTGCCTGGATCGTTAGGCGGTGTTCGTGCTTATGAGATTCGCAGTTTTGCTTTTTATTACTGCTTTATTTACTGGCTGTGCGACGCATAAAGACGACGCGAGATTGCTTGGCACTTGGCGTTGCAATCCGGATGCGTCAATCGCGGCGATGTTTCAACTCCACCCAAGCTGGACGAACTCGCCACCAGAGAGAGTTCAGGTTTACAGACACATTTTCAGCACAATTTACACTTACTCGTCACATGGAGTTGGGACATGGCAGTATGAAGGTAAGACTTACCCATTTGATTATCAAGTCGTGAAGCGAGGAGCGGATTATGTTATTATTCGCCGGGCGGATTACGTGCATGACATTCGGATTCGTTTCGTGGATGGAAATACAGGTTGCTGGGTTGATGCCGGGCCATTGGGATATAGACTTTCAGAGCGGTGTGACAGAGTGACCAAGCCGCCTAACAGTTTGCTGAAAAACTCGCAGAAAGTTTGAATGGCGGCGAAGGGGATAGGTCAGAGAATCATGCGTGGAAAACCTCAAGCACAACCGGAATTTCTGACGACGATCAACCTGAACCAGCGGGTGCCTGCGGACCATCCGTTGCGCGGGATCAAGACACGAGTGGACCAGGTGTTGGCGAAACTTTCGCCGTTGTTTGATGAGTTGTATGCCGGTGAGGGACGGCCTTCGATTCCGCCGGAGCAACTGTTCAAGAGCCGGATTCTGATGGCGCTCTATTCGGTGCGCAGTGAGCGGCTGTATTGCGAGCAACTGGCCTACAATCTTCTGTGGCTTTGGTTTCTGGACCGGGAACTGGACGAAGGGAGTTTCGATCCGACGGTGTTCACCCATAATTATGACCGGTTGCTTTCGGTGGAGGCTGCGAAGCTGTTTTTCGTGGAGGTCTATGATTTGTCGCGGACCGAAGGCTGGACCAGTGACCAGCACTTTACGGCCGACGGCACGCTCATCGAAGCGTGGGCCAGTCTGAAGAGCTTTGTGCGCAAGGATGGCCAAGACGGGGCCAAAGTGGCCTCGGCCAAAGATGACGACCCTGGCAATCCGACGATCAACTTCCACGGGGAGCAGCGGCGTAATGCGACGCATCAAAGCACGACCGATCCGGAAAGCGTGCTGTATCGGAAAGCCAACGGACAGGCCAGCAAACTGTGTTTTGGGACGCAGGTGTTGATGGAAAACCGGCATGGACTGTGCGCAGCCATCACGGTGCATAATCCCATTGCCCAGGACGAGCCGACCGTAGCCCTGGCGCAGGTGGATGAACATCGGGAATTGCACGAAGCCAGGATCACGACCCTCGGGGCGGACAAAGCGTATCACCAAAAGAAATTTGTGGCCGGGTGCCGCCAGCGGGAAATCTCGCCGCATACGGCGTGCAAGGAAGGAATTGAAGTTTCGGGACTGGATGGACGCACGACCAGTTGCACCGGTTACCGTACCAGCCAACGTTTGCGCAAGCGGGTCGAAGAAATCTTTGGCTGGATGAAAATGGTAGGTGGATTGAGGCGCAGCCGCTATCGCGGAGTGGAGCGGACGCAGGCTTGGGCTTATTTCGTGGCCGGGACATACAATTTGCTGCGGATAGCCAATCTGGGAATGAGTTTGCAGGCCGGATGAAGGACGCGGTTGGTCAGTGGACTGTTCAGATCGGACGAAAGAGCCGCTCAAAGCAGTCAACCGGGACCGCCGCCGAACAAAGATTCGCGCTCCGCAGCGACCTGAAATAGAATTAACCATGATCGAAATACAGTTCAGGCAAAAATCGCTGGGTTTTTCAGCAAACTGCTAACCCCGCGCGAGGCCGTGTGAAAACTCCGGCACAGGGCGAGTGATGGGCATGGAAAAATTTGACCGGCAGTCCGAAAGTTCGGGCGCCGTTTTTTTCCCCAGCGATTGGGTCTGTACCGACATTCTGACGCAGGGTGACTAATCCGGATACGGAACAAATTTCAGCGCAGTGATCGTCAAATCCGCCTCCACCGCTTCGTTGTCTTTTCCCAAAGCCAGCACGAGTTCTTTGGTGCGGGCCAGACCCGGCGTGGCCGGGAGGGGAACATGGATTTCCCCTACCCCGCTTTCCGTCGCGTTGAACCGCACGAATATCTGGTTGGGAAATTGCGGTTCGACAAAGAGACCGCCTTGAACCTTGGTCAGCGTGATGACCGCATGTTCGACTGGAGCTGAGGCGCGGTATTGGATGAGTAATTCGCCACCGGACAAATTGACGCCACTTGCCTGCGGCGCAGTCAGCGTAACGCGGCCATTTCGCAACGGACGGTCTTCGATGCGAAATGAATTCCCGTCACGGGACAAATGGATCGGGCTGCCGTCGCTGGTCCACGGAATGATTTGCGTTTCCGGCGACAGGAAATCCACGGCGTTGCCGGGCGCGTACCACGCGAGCAGGTTGCCGTACAACCCCTTGAATTCGAGGTAACGCTGCATGTTGTCCGGCGCGGAACCGATGCCGCCGAGGATAAGTGCGAGCGTGTGGGCGGTGGTTTGGTATTTGATGGCGGTGCGACGTTTGGTGTCGAAACCCTCCCACGGCCCGTGTTTGGTAAAGAGACGTGAAATCGCCGGCCAGTTCGTCTCCAGAAAATGCTCCATCCGGTCCGGCATGATCTGGCTGGCGGCGCCCAAAGTGTAAAGCGACGGGGCGTTGGTAATACGCGGTTCTTCCGCGATGGCGATGTCCGGTATGCCAATCCGGCCCGTGTATTCGACGCCCTGACCGCTGTAGGCTTCCGACAGAAACCCGGGCAGCCGGTTGCGGTCGGCGTAATCCAGTTCGATGTCCACCGTGTTCTCCAGAATTTTGCGCCAGCCGGCGTTCTCCAGTTCCTGCATGAACACGGTCAGGCCGGACGATTGAAACGCCGATCCTTCCCACGTGGCCAGCGTGTAAATATCATTGCCGGCCCGGGTGCGAAACGGCTTGATCGTGAAACCCGCGTTGGCGACGGCCGCCGCCGGAAAACCGTAGCGCAGCGTGACGAACATCAACGGGCCGCGAAATTCGTTCACCAGATAATTCATGTGCCCGACGGTGTAGTTGCCGGCGGCGTCTTCCCAGCCAAACAACCGGTCCCGCGTGGCATCCCAGCCGAAAACGAACGTGCCGGTCCCCGCATCGAACAGATGCGCGTAGCCCGCCTGCTGGTTCTCCAGAAAACGTTCCATCTCGGTCCTCAATGCGACGATAGCAGGGTCATCTCGTATTTCCGGGCGAAGCAACGCGCCCATCGCCTTGGCCACGGATGCGGAAAGGTTGGCGTTGTCGCCGAAAATGATCTGCACCACCCGCCGGTCCAACAACGCCATGATCTGCGCCTTGACCGTCTTGTCCGCGAAGGGTAACAACGGCCCGTCAAAAAATTCCGCTCCGTATTGGCCACGCCGTTTGATGTCCGCTTCTTTGTCGTCGTGGCGGGGAACAATCCAGCCTTTTTCGCGCAGCGCCTTCCAGATCGCTGCGGCCTTTTCCTGCCCGAACGCATCAATGAATTTCTGTTTCTCAATGATTTCCGAAAGAGGCGGCAGGCGTTGCGAGTTGTCAAAGCCAAGGAAATTCGCCAACAGACCTTCAGCGCTGACCCGAGGGTCCTGCTGGTCGTGGCACACGCTCCCGACAATCCGGACGAGCCGCGCCTTCGCCTCGTCCCGTGAGATGCAGGGATTGTCCGCGTAACCGGCGGCGATGTTGGCCATCAACTCCAGCCACTCGCCGATGGCGGTCAACTGCGTGAACGAGCGCAGGTAAAGCCCTTTCTTTGGCTCCTGATTCCAGCCTTCAAACGGATAACCGGACGCCGGGTCGGTCATGGCGTTGGCGGGCGCGGCATAGAGCAATGTGTTCTCCAGCAGCAGCCGCGTGTGCGTGTGCGCCGGATTTACTTCGGGAAAATTGAAAGCCGTTGGCCGATGCGGCGGTGCCGTCCGGCAACCCGCCAGAAGCACGAGCAATAATGGAAAGCCGTATCTTGATACTGTCCTCACGGTAGGGCGTCGCTGCCGCGACGCCCAAGCTGCCGCAGAAACAAGCGAAGCAACGCTTTTGCTTTTCCGGTCGCTGACACCTTTCCGTTCGCCGACATCGCGATCAAGGCAAAGCAGCAGCTTTGCCCTACCAAGACAGGCGGCAGCCTTATGCTGCATCCGCAAAAGTGCCGGCAGTGGCATGGCAGTGATGGAATTTATCTTTCGGAAAAAAATGTTCATGCCGGCTGGGCGACAGCGTCATGTCGGTGGGTGACACCACGCGATTGACAATCTTTCAGCGTGATCATTTGTCGTCGGCGTTAAAACCAATGCGGCGCCTCGGCGGTTCGGGCGGCGGCGCGAGCAGTGGTTGGAGCTTTGTCCAGATGGCGCGCAACGCCGAATCATGTTCCAGCAACGTCTCGTCAATTTCCGCCAGCCGTTTGAGAATGGCCGCGTTGGCCGCCAGTTGCCCGCGCATCTGCATGAACGCCCGCACCACAAACACGCTCATCGCCACGGCTTCGGGACTGTTCAACACCGTCGCCGCCATGATCGCGCCGTGTTCAGTGAAGGCGGTTGGCCGGTACGCCGCTCCGCGATGCCGTTTGGAACTGGTCGCAAATTGCGACCAGTTCGGCACAACACCTTCTTTTTGAGGAACTTCCAAACTTGAAGTCGCAATTTGTGACTTCAAGTTGGTCCATTCCTGCGCAGTCAATTGAAACATGAAATCTTCCGGGAATCGGTCGGCATTGCGCTTCACCTGTTCGTTGAGCCGTTTCGTCGGCACGTCATAAAGCTCCGCCAGGTCGGCATCCAGAATCACCTTCTGACTGCGCACGCTCAAAATCAAGGTCTCAATCGGCTTCTCTGGTTTCATGGTCATCATGGGTGGAAAAACCCGACCGCACGCACCGCGCGACATTCCCGCTCCGCCGCCTGCCAGTCGAGATAATCCAAAATGTCCTCCGGCAATGGCGAGCGCGAACCAAGCAACCGCCGCAACGCCCGCTTGTGTTCGTAGCCCCGCCACACCGCCTCATCTTCGTTGAAACGGCGCGCGAGTTCCTGGGCTTCAATCATCGATTTCACCATTGCTTCCTTCCCAATCCCGTTCAGCACCATCATGGAGTTTTTTGGAATTCTGACGCGGACGAGAGTAGCGGACCCAGCGGAGGATGCAAAGCGGAGTTTGATCGCGTTGCGGTAGGGCTTGCACTTCGTGCGCGCCCTACCAAAACTACAAATCCGAACTTTGAAAGAGGCTCAGGACACTTCGCGCTGCAAGCGCACAATTTTCAAGTCGCCGCGAGGCAGCGCCAGGTCGGCGGGCAACACCACGCGATTGTTGACCAGCACCGCGCCGATAACGCCTTCGCAACTCTGCCGCAGTATCCAGCCGGCGGCGCCGGTATAACCGTTCCAAATCATCCGGCCCGGCTCAAAGTTGGTGAGCAGGTCCGCTGCCTGCTGGTTCGGCTGGCCGCCGTAAATTTCAATTTTATCAGGCGTGACATGCGAAACCGGCGCGATTTTTCGCCACAGTCGGATCGTGGCGTCGCGGTAAAGTTGCGCCGTCGCAAGATCACCGTCCGCCGCGAACTGCCCGGCCAGCAGGCGCGCGGCGCCGATCAACCACTGAACGCCGTGGCAATACATGCCGTTCTCCCGCACGCCTTCCGGATAGTGACTGCTCCGGCCCAGATACGGCCGGGAATCCTCGCGCAGCGCCGGCCAGCCCAGCAGGATGACGTCGTCGCGTTCGAGCACGCGCAAGGCGGTGTCGAACATGATGCGGCCGCGCTCGCGGTTGATGCCGGACATCACCGCCCACGCAGCGGTTAATGCGTCAATCTCCCAGACGCCGCTGTCCTTTACGCCGATTTCCGTGCCGTCGTCGTGAATCGCACGCAAATAACGGTCACCGCGCCACACCTTTTCGATGGCGGCTTTCAACCTATTCAGCCGCTCGCAATAAAATTGCCGGCGCGCGGCGCCTTTGCGCTTTTCAATTACGTCGAGAACACGTTCCAAGGTGTAATGGAGGAAGAAACCGAGCCAGACGCTTTCACCGCGGCCTTCGCTCCCAATGGCATCCAATCCGTCGTTCCAATCGCCCGTGCCGATGAGCGGCAGGCCATGGGTGCCGAGACGTTTTCCCAAAACCAGATCAACGGCGCGCAGGACGTGATCGCAGAGTGTCTCCTCGCGTGGTGAGACATGCGCGAACAGCCCCATCCCGTACCGGCCTTCGGGCAACGGCGGCAGCGGCGTTTCCGCTTCGAGATACGGCAGAGTCTCGTCAAGAATGGATTCGTCGCCGGTCATGCGCACGTATTCGGCTGTGGCCCAGCCGAGCCAGAGCAGGTTGTCGGAAGCGTGCGTGCGCGCGCCGAGACCCGTGCGGCCATCCGGCTGGAGAAAGAACCAATGCAACACGTCACCCTCGACGAATTGCTGCCGGCCGTGCAGTAATATTTGCCGCCGCGCCAGGGCCGGGTCCACCCAGATCAAATTGACCGCGTCCTGCAGTTGGTCGCGAAAACCAAACGCGCCGCTTGACTGGTAAAAACCTTTTCGTGCCCAGAGGCGTTCCGCGAGCGCCTGGTATTTCACCCAGTTCAGGTGGCGGTCAAATGCCGGGTCGGTGGTTTCAACCTGCAGGGTCCGCATCAGGTCAAGCCACCAGGCACGGGTGGCGGCCAGCTTCGCTTGCGCGGCTGCCACCGTCCGGCAGCGCCGCACAACGGACGCCGCCTGCTCGCGTGTGTCGCTCTGGCCGAGCAGGACTGAGATGGTACGCAACTCTCCGGCGGGAATTTCCAGCGTGACGAGAAAACTGGCAATGGCCGCCGCGTCATCGGTCGGCCCGGCCCAAGGTTCGCCGGTCTCCACCATTGCGGGATGGGCCGGTGAACGCTCTCGACCGAGGAAACGTCCGCGCCGCGTTTCGATTTTTTCCGGTGCCATTGAAATCGCCACAAACGCCGGCCCGGAACGGAATTCGTTGCGCGGATTGGTGAAATAAATGGCGGCGTTCGCAGGATCCACCTCAATTTTCAGCGGCCCGGAGTTTTCCGGCTGGTCGGCCAATGCGATGCGGAAACACGGCGCGAAACGGAATTGCTTCGGTGCATCGCCGTCGTTGCGAATGGTGAGAAGATAAAAGCCCGCCGGCTCGTCGGGCGGCACGAACGCCGTCAATTCGGTGGAAAGTTTGCCGCGTTTCATGCGGAACGTCGCCGTGCCGTCCACACCAAAATCCGTTTCGTATGCCGCCTCCGTATCGCGCAACGGCAGCCAGGTGGGCGAGAGCCAGCGTTGGTCCCCGATGTCATAAAGATAAAAAACTTCCGACGGCAGCTCGCTGGTCACCGTGTCGGCCCAGTCTGTCGTGAGCCGGTTCTGCTGCGCGTTCAAGCTGGCCGAGGTGTGCAACCCGCGATTGGTCACGCAAAGGACATGGCCGAGCGCATTCGCCATCGTGTGGTCAAAGGGCCGCGGTGTGAACGGCGTGCGGACGTGGAGCGTGTTGCCGCCATCGGCGAATTCAAAATATGGCTGCGGCGTGCCGGGCGGAATTTCGCCGTGGCTGAGGTGCAGCTGGCGTACCGATGATTTTTCGTTGAGCGCGCCGGGGACAGTCTGTATTTTCAAATGGCGGGAGATTAAATCACCCGCCTGCTGCCGATCTTCGGCACAGCCCATCATCAATCGCAACTTGCCGGTCGTGCCAGGTGCCAGCGAAACATTCAACAGCAAACTGCCAATGGCATCAAAGCTTGGACACGGTTCGGTGGTACACGGCTTCTGAAACGCGAGCGTTTCCAGCGCACGCGGTTTCCAGACGCTGCCGGCGCGGCCGATGAAATCCACCCGCGCCTGCAAAAATCCTTCCGGCGGCGTTTCCGCCGCCAGCAAACCGATTTGTCTGGTTTCGTGATGCGCCGCAATCAACGCATTCAGGCTGGCGTCATAATTCACTTCGTGGAACAGGCGGTTGTATTGCGTGTGGCTGCGGTCCGACTGTGGCGAATTCAACACCCATTCCAAATACGGCACGACTTTGAGGTCGCGCGTCCGCGTACCTGGATTTGTCAAGGTGATTTCCCAAAGCTCCACGGCATCAGAATCGGACGGCAGTGTGATGCGCACCACCGTCTGGATTTCGTTGACCGTTTGCGTCAGAACGAAAGCCGACTCATTCTGTTCGACCGTGGCGGGCGGCGCGATTTCTGCCGGGAAATTGCCGATGACCGGCCACGACTTTGGCAGCCCGGCCGGTGCCACATCAGCCACGAACAACGCGCGACCGGCAGGCTCAAGGCGGTCGTAGGCGCGGCGGGTGAGGTCGCATCCATGTTCTATCAGCGTGCTGGTGATTTCGCCGCTCGATTTCCATTCGACGACATACGCGTGGTTGACCAGCCGGAGACTGGTTTGCCGGCCTTTCGCGGAGCGTGAACGCCAGGCGCGGACGCCAAAGGAAACAAATCCAACAGCCAGCACCACTGCGATTCCCGCCAGTGCCATTTGCAATGTCGAATAATGTCCAAGAGTTTCCGTCAGGCCGCCGCCGGATGCCTGCTGGATGGTTTCGGATTGCGACCACGCCCAATCCCAGTCTTTTCCCCGCGGAATAAAAAACGGAATCAACAGCGGCGCCCACGTGGTGAAGCGCTTGACCCCTTCTGGAATGCAGCGTGCCGTGGCCGCGACCGGGCCGATGAAGCGGGCGAAGCGTTCGTCGAGCCGGTCCATGCCGATGAAACTCAGATTGACAAGCGTGGCGACGCGCAGACCCATGTGATCAATCCAGATCAAAATGCGGAAGAAATCGTAGGCGAGCACCCACATGAACACCTTCAGACTCCACGCCTGAAAACCCGCGGAGTCCGACGTGGTATCCTTGAAAATGCAAAAAACGGTGTGAACCGCGCCGTCCTGATTATACCAGGTCGGCACGGACATTTGTTTGAGGAAGGTGAAAATGATCGGGGCCATCCACAATCCCCAGCGCAGGACTTGAATCGTGTTTTCGGTCAGTTCGGCGACACCCTTGCGGGAACACATCCGCCGGATGGGCGCGGTGTCACGTTGGAACAGCGCGGTTAGAAACGCGCGATTGACCGCGAACAGCCACGCCGCCACGCCCCAGCCAATCACGCCTTTCAACGCTTCGTTGAAGAGCAGTTTCGCGCCGCCGGCATACGTGCCGAGTTGAATGTGCCCCCACTTGCTGACCAACGGATAAAATTCATCCGCCGCCGGCTTCAGTCCAAAAGTGTTGTAAAGATTGAGCTTGTCCAGCACGACGGGAATTTGCGTGTTGTCGAAATAGAACGCGAACGCGGCGCCGACAAACGCGCCCAGCCCGCCTTCCACCAGATACACGCGCCACGGTTTCAGTCCGCCACAATTTCGCGCGCCGTAAACCAAATCGCGCAGTGCGCTGACGCCGGCATAAGCCAGCGCGCCCGCTGCCAGACCGAACGCGGTGCGCTGCGATGTCGGAAGCGCCGGCAGGTTCACGCCCAACGCGACGGCGCAGGCAATTCCAACGACCGCGCCTCGCGCCAGCAGCACCGGCTGGCCGTAGGTTCTCAGTGCGCGATGAAAAAACGACCGGCTGCCGTCAAAGGTCTCGATGATCGCCTTGAACAACGGAAACGACACCGCGCCGGCAAGGGCGAGCAGCAGCGCCGGAAAAGTCCGGCAAAGATTTTGCACGACCGGCGCACCGGCGAAGGCGTGGAGCAGTTGCAGGAGCGTCATCAGGACGCCGCTGAAAACCATCCCCTTTTTCATCCCGCTGACAGCGTGCGCTTTCATCGTGGCGCGCGTCGGCGCTATTATGCGCATGCCGTCCATGATCATTCCGGTCACCATAAAAACTTCCGCCCACAGCGCGCCTTGCGAGAGCAATGTGGCCAGAACAGCGGCAACCGGTTTCAACGCACCGGGCAATCCGGCGGCGAAATTTCCCGAGCCTAAATCCGCCACGCCCGGAGCAATGACGGACGCAGCAGCGGCCAGCAGCAGGCAGAGATGCGCGGTCACGCTGGCCAGCGGGCGGCGGGATGCGGTCAGGGCGAGGGTCTGGGTCAGGATTACGTTGAACAAAAACAGCAACAGCGCCCGGCCGATTCCCATGCACCAAGCCGGAGAACCCGACAGCAAACCGGCCGTGACGATGCTGCCCAGTGAACCCGCCAGTTGATCCGATGGCAGTGCGAGCGGCAGTCCCAACGCGAAGGGAATAACCGTGATGACCGCACCAGCAATGGTGTCCAGGTGTTTCCTTGAGTTTACCAGGCGATAGGCGTTGGCGCCGTGATAGAGCAGATAAAAAACCGTGGCGCTGATGGGACTGAGCTGGATCAGCCCGGAAAAGTTTTGCGGCGACTGCCAGAGCAACACGTGGCACGACGAAGCGGCGAGCAGGCCGGGGAACAGAAAATCGCGGAGCGCTTCAACGGGCGTCAAAGCGCGCCCGGTCAAAATGAATTTCAGAATGCCGGCGGCAATCATTCCCGCGATGGCCGGGCCGAGGAAGCGCCAGCCGGCTGGCGGCGAAGTCAAACTGCCGGGGACGTAAACCGCGAGCGCGCCGCCAACAATCAACACGACGGCAATGCCGAGGCTCAAATCGTGAATCAGCGTCCAACGCCCGGAAAAGCGCGCTCCCACGGCGGGTTTCTCCTGAAACCGGGTTTTGCCTTGTCCCAGATGCATCATTTGGAAGGTTCAGCCGACGGGGTAATCATTTGAAAAAATGTGCAGTCCGGGAATAATACCGTTTTCATTATGGCGCATTGTGGTTCGTCAAAGAACCGAATTCAAACCCATTTCCATTGGAGCGCCGGTCTCCGACCTGGCTAGTCATTTATTTACCGCCAGATGTTACGCTCGCCTTCACCCCGGCCCTCTCCCCCAGGAGAGGGGGAAGACAATGTTGCGGTGCTGGGCAATTTCTTAATTTTTATCGCAGTCACCGATTTTGTGTCATCAGCGTGGGAATTTGCGATTACCCGGCACATAGCGCTCTTAAATATTCGGCGAATGATTCTCCCTCTCCTGGGGGAGAGGGCCGGGGTGAGGGCGGATGTAAATGCCAAGCCTTGTCGTTCATTCACAGTTGAGGACCAATCATCACCACAAACTCGCCCTTCAAACTTCGTTTCTTCGCCATCGCCAACAACTCGCCCGGTTTGCCGCGCAGGAATTCCTCGAACTTCTTGGTCAACTCGCGTGCCAGCACCACCTGCCGTTCCGGAAAAACTTCGCTGAGTTCGACGAGCAGCTTTTCGATTCGATACGGCGATTCATAAAGCACCAGCGTGCCATCGAAACTCTTGAGCGATTCCAGCTTGTTCCGCCGCTGGCCGGATTTGTGCGGCAGAAAGCCGATGAAATGAAATTCGTCCGTCGGCAGGCCGCTCGCGGTGAGCGCCGCGACCAATGCGCTCGGTCCCGGCACCGATTCGACGCGGAACCCGGCGGCAATGGCGGCCTTGACCACGCGTTCGCCCGGATCACTGATGCCAGGGCTGCCCGCGTCCGTGACCAGCGCGACCTTCTCGCCGAGCCGGAGGCGTTCGATGATTTCCTCGCTGCGTTTCGCCTCGTTGAACTGGAAATAGCTCAGGAGCGGTTTGGAGATTCCGAAATGCTTCAGCAATTGTCCGGAGTGGCGCGTGTCCTCGGCGGCGACGACATCGCACTCGCGCAACACACGGAGCGCGCGCAGCGTAATATCCTCAAGGTTGCCAATGGGCGTGGCAACGAGGTAAAGCGTCCCGGCTGTGAGCGGCGGCAATGCGGCGTCCATTGTCTTGACTTAATCAGAAAAACCGGCAGAAATAAACCAGAATCAATCCATGAACCGCAACGGAACCATTGGCCCCATTTGCTCGACCGTGAAACTTGCCATTGGCGCCGGTAAATGCCTGCGGATAAATGCGTTTTTTACAAACGGAGCAAAAACCATCGCAAAGGATAGGCTGCAGAACTGGCCGTCTATTAATAGTTAGGCAACTTGACTATGCACACTTATGAAAGTCCACATCGTCAGATTTAGCCTCATTATGTTAGTAACAGGACTGCTTTTTACTGGGTGCGAGACATATCAGGCCTACCAAGGCCCTGCTCTTCCACGAGAACGGGTCGCTATTCTTAAATGTGTTGCGCATTGGAGAATGATGAAGCCTGTGCCATATGTTATGGTGGAGGCCGTTGATGGAACATCTGCATTAGTTCCTTACCGTGGCTCCGTGCAGTCGCTCCTCGGCATGAAATCACAACGCAAACATCTTACTTCTTCGATAGAATTACTTCCAGGCCACCACACGGTCTCGTTCATTCCAGTGCCATTATACGGAGAAACTGTTACAACAAATCTAATTACCGAGAATATCTATGTCGAAGCCGGTAAGACATATAATGCCAAGGTGAGAATTGTAAACGAACACGGAACCTATCACGGAACCTATAATGGCTATGAAACGACCTCTGAAGGACAGTGGATTGTCAACATTTCCGAAGAGCAATGAGAATACAACATCATCCGCGATAAGGCATCGTCGCCTAACACCAAGATAGGCTGCACAGCAGCTTTGCCGGCTTCGCAACCTTCGCACGGGCATTCTGAATAATGAAACCCGCCACCAAATTCGCCATCGTTCTGGTCACCGCGCCCAATTTGAAAATTGCCCGGGCGCTCGCGCGGGCGGCGTTGCAGGCGCGTCTGATTGCCTGCGCGAACCTCATCCCCAAAATCGAATCGCATTATTGGTGGCGGGGAAAGATTGAATCCGGCCCGGAGGTTTTGCTGGTTTTGAAAACGCAGAAGTCAAAACTCACCGCGCTGGAAAAACTGGTTCTCGCCCGGCACCCCTACGACACGCCGGAGTTTATCGTCCTGCCGTTGAGCGCCGGAAACAAAAAGTATCTTGAGTGGCTGGCGGCAAACTGCCGGGAAAGGTAAGGCTCACTCTTCCACCCTCCACAGTACTGCTACGGAGGACGGGCCGAGCGAGCCGCGGCGCGGTGCGGAAACCGCGCCCTGCCAATGGAAACGTGTAGCGGTGGCGGGGAGGGACGGCGTGTCGCCGTCCCAACTTTGGGGTAGTTTCCTAAATCTGCTGTAGCGTCGAGCCTGTGGCTCGAACGAATCGGCGCACAGCGCTGACACTACAGTCCAGATTTTGTTTGAAAACCCGCAATGAGCGGGCGTAAATTCGAAGGGTGAATCAGATGAGCGCAATTCCGCCGGCATTGCTGGCCATGCTTGGGTTTGTATTTGGCTTGGGCACAATGATGCTCTTTTGGATGATTGCATTGCACCGCCGGGCACGCGTGGCGGAGTTCAAAGTTCGACAGATGGAAAAATTCCCCTTGCTCCAGTCGGCGTTTGGGTCGCGCCCCACAAGCTGGCTGGCGGTCCGTTCGCTCAATCCTAAAGCCGTTCAAGCCGCGCTGGGCCTGGATCATTTCGCCCCCTGCCCCTGGGCGGAAGGGATGACGGGCGGGCACGGGTTTTTCATCGGTCCGCCGGTGAATGGCTGGATCATTGTCACCGGTTCCGGTTTGCCGAATCCGGGCTGCGACGTGGACGACTGTTTTTATTTTCTGACTGAACTCAGCCGCAAACTCGGCCACGTGCAATTCTTCCAGGCGGAACGGGTTTTGCACCATCACGCCTGGATGCGCGTGGAAAACGGCGTGGTGACGCGCGCGTATGCGTGGGCGGGCGAAACCGTGTGGAATCAGGGCCGCAAAACCGCCGCCGAGATGGAATTAAGCATGAAATGCTTTGGCTATGGGGAACATCCGGATGCCGCTTCCTGGGCGGCGGCGGAATGGACGGTGACCAATGTCGCAAAAGTCCCGTTGCTGGCGGCGCGATGGAGTTTCGATCCGGCGCGCATAGACGAACGGTTGCGGAATCACGCCAGCGGCGTCGCCGGCGAATCGCCACGACCGGATTGAACGGGCACAATGTGAAACTGTTTTTGCCGAAGTTGGCTGACCGTTCGGAGTTCCGCCTTCAGGCGGCCAATTCGCGATGTTTCGCCCGAACCGCCTGAAGGCGTGACTCCAAACGAGAACAGGGTCAAGTTGAAGCGGATTGAGCCTTGCGTTTTCAGGCGCGTGAGGCAGATTTGCACCAAAATGGAAAGGAAACATGTCATTCAGCATTGAACTTGAACTCCAGCGCTTTCCCAAAGTCGTCCAACTCAAGGACGGCACGAAAGCGACATTGCGCCAGTTGCGCCCCGACGATGAAAAGGAATTTCACGGTTTGTTTCTCAGCATCCCCGAACATGAACGGATGTTCATCAAACATCGCGTCGCGGAAATCGAAACCATTCGTGACTGGTGCCAGAACATTGACTACGGGCGCAATTTGCCGCTGGTCGGATTGGTGGGCGGCAAAATCGCCGGCGACGCCACGCTGCACCAGCAGCTCGGCGGCTGGAAGCGGCATGTCGGCCGCGTCAGTGTGCTGGTGCATCCGGAATTTCGCGGACGCGGTCTGGCACGAGCGCTCATCGGCGAGATCATCGAAATTGCGCGGCAGGTCGGCCTGGAAAGGGTCGAGGCGGAATTCATCGGCGAACAGGTCGCCGCCATCAAGATGTTTGCCCTGCTTGGTTTCAGCCAGCTTTTGCGCCTGGAAAATCACGTGAAGGACATGCAGGCCATTTCCCATGATTATATTTTGATGGAACTCGAGCTGAAAACCGACGAGGAATATGCGGGAGTTGGTGGCTAATTTTTAATTTTAAGTTTTGAATTTTGAATCAACTAAAAACCAAGAATTCAAAACTAAAAAGTGTGTCTCCCGATGTTTGCCCAAACTGCGGCGCCGAAGTGCCGCGCAACGCGAGAGCCTGCCCTGAATGCGGCTCGGATGAGCAAACCGGCTGGTCGGAAACCGCTTATACCAGCCATCTCGGCCTGCCGGACGAGGATTTCGACCACGACGAATTTGTGAAAAGGGAATTCGAGCCAGAACCGGTCAAGCCGCGCGGCATCGGCTGGTTTTGGTGGACAATGGCGCTGCTGATAGTGGCGGCAACGCTGTTCCTCTGGCTGAGATAAATCCGAACTCCGAAGTTCTCCATTCCAAACAAAAAAGCCCGCTCGTGTGAACGGGCTTTGCGATGTTTTGGAATCGTCTCCGGGTCAGGCCTTGGCGGTTGATTCCTTGGCCAGTTCCGGTGTTTTGGCTTCGGTCCCGGGTGTGGTTTCCTCCGGTGCCGGCGCCGGAGCCGTGTAATCCACCCATTCCAAAATGGCGCGCTGCGCGGCATCGCCCTGCCGCTGGTTCATTTTGACGATGCGGGTATAACCGCCGTTGCGTTCCTTGAACGCGGGCGCGATGTCTTCAAAAAGAATCCGCAGCACGTCCTCGTTTTGCCGCCATTTCTGGCGTTCGTCCTTGGTGAGTTGCACCGTCGGCCCGTGCGTGTGCAAACGCGCCGCAACCAGACGGCGCGATTGCATCGTGCCGTGCTTGCCCAAGGTGACGATTTTTTCCACAACGGAACGCGCGGCCTTCGCCTTCGCGAGCGTCGTGGTCACGCGCTTGTGTTTGATGAGGCTGCAAACCAGGTTGGCCAGCATCGCGTCGCGGTGCCGGGAGGTGCGGCCCAGTTTGGCCGTTCGCTTCAAATGTCGCATAGCTGGTCCTTATTCCGGCTTGGGTTCTTCCTTCGGCGCTTCGAGCAATCCCGGCTCAAAGTTCATGCCAAGGGACAGGCCCAAAGCTGTCAATTTGTCTTTGATTTCGTTCAGCGATTTCTTGCCGAAGTTGCGATACTTGAGCATTTCCTGCTCGGTCTTCATCGCCAACTGGCCGACGCTGGTGATGTTCGCATTGTTCAGGCAGTTCGCCGCCCGGACGCTCAACTCGATTTCGTTGACGCTCATGTTGAGGAGCTTCTTCATCTTCGACTTCTCCTCGTCCTGCTTGTCGGCAGCCTCCTCGAATTCGACCGCGTTCTTGTCATAACCGACGAACACGTCGAGATGATGCTGCAAAATCGCCGAAGCCTGCGTGAGCGCGTCGTCGGGCGACAGGCGTCCGTCCGTCCAGATTTCCAAAATCAGCCGGTCGTAATCCGTGCGGTTGCCGACGCGGGCGGCCTCAATGGCGTAACGCACGCGGGTGACGGGTGAAAACAGCGAGTCAATGGCCACGACGCCGATGGGCTGGCCGGGTTTCTTGTTTTCATCCCCCGGGCAAAAGCCACGGCCGATTTTCACGGTCAATTCCATCTCGAACTTTTTCTTCTTGTCGAGCGTGCAGATGATCTGGTCGGGGTTGACCAGTTCGACATTCTGGTTGAGCTGGATGTCGGCGGCGGTCACGGGGCCTTCCTTGTTTACGGAAAGCAACAACACCTGCTCATCACGCGTGTGGGCCTTGAATTTGACCTTCTTCAAATTCAAGACGATGTCGGTTACATCCTCCACCACGCCGTCAATCGTGGCAAACTCGTGCATCGCGCCATCCACCTTCAGCGACGTGATGGCCGCGCCCTCGAGCGAGGACAACAACACGCGGCGCAGCGAATTGCCGACGGTGTGGCCGTAACCGGTTTCAAACGGGTCGGCGATGAATTTCGCGTAGGTGGCGGTGGCGCTGGCTTCGTCCTTCTGCAAGCGCTTGGGCATTTCGAAACGTCCTAGACGTACTGGCATATTTTCCTTTCAACAATTTTAATCTGACCCGGTCACTGTTATTCCCGGCAGCAACCGAAGCCCGTATAATTGTTATTTTTTGGTTTTTGCTTAACGGGAATAAAATTCGACCACCGCCTGCTCGTTGGCAATCGGCTGGATCTCGTCGCGCGTCGGAATGCGCATGACCGTGCCTTTGAACTCGTCCTTGCTCAATGACAACCAGTCCGGCACCGCGCGGCTCATGGCGACTTCCAAATTCTTCGTGGCCAACTGGCGTGAGACGTTGGAGTTTTTCACCACCACGGCGTCGTTCACCTTGAGGCCAAACGACGGCACGTTCACCTTGCGTCCATTCACCGTCACATGGCCGTGCGATACCATCTGGCGCGCGGCGGCGCGGGTGTTTGCAAAACCAAAGTGATAAACCACATTGTCGAGACGCGTCTCCAAAATCTGCAACATCTGTTCACCGGTGACGCCGCGGCGCTTGAGCGCTTTTTCATAAACACCGCGAAACTGGCGTTCGAGGAGGCCGTAATAATAACGGAACTTCTGCTTTTCGATCAGGCCGAGGCCGTAATCGGTGTGCTTGCGGCGCGACTTGGGGCCATGCACGCCGGGGCCATAATTGCGGCGTTCAAGATATTTCGACGGGCCGAAAATCGGTATTCCAAACCGGCGGCTGATGCGAACACGAGGACCTGTATAACGAGCCATTGCTAAATTTGATGGTTGATGGTTGAGAGTTGAAAGTTACACGCGGCGTTTCTTGCGCGGACGGCAGCCGTTGTGCGGCACGGGCGTCACGTCCTTGATGGCGCTGATTTCCAGTCCGATGGCCTGCAACGCGCGGATGGCGGATTCGCGGCCGGAACCGGGACCTTTGACCCGCACTTCAACTTCCTTCATGCCGTGCGCCATCGCCTGGCGCGCGGCATCCTGGGCGACCTGCTGGGCGGCGTAGGCGGTGCTCTTGCGCGAGCCTTTGAACCCGACCCGCCCGGCCGTTGACCAGCCAATCAGATTTCCGTGTGCATCCGTGATGCTAACCTGTGTGTTGTTGAACGTGGCCAGGATGTTGGCAATGCCGACACTGATGTTTTTGGCGTGCTTGGCCTTGATGACCTTTTTTGCGGCAATGTCCTCACCCAAAAGTTCAGCCGCCGTCGGCGCCGCCGGAATAACCGCCGTTTCCGCCGGCTTTGGCGTTTCGGCAACGGGAGCTTCCGCGCCCGGCGCGCCTTTTTTCGCAGATTTTTCCTCGGCCGGCTTGACCGCGGCCTTTTCGTCCGGCTTGGCCGCGGCTTTTTCGACCGGTTTGGACCCGGTCTTTTCGACCGGAGCATCGGCAGCGGTTTGCGGCTTGGTTTCCTTCTTTTTGGGAGTGGGTTTCTTTTTTTCTTCAGCCATACAAAATCTTAATGGATGCCGGTCTTGGCATTCGGGTTGCGTTGCACACCGACCGTCTTGCGCGGACCTTTGCGCGTGCGGGCGTTGGTCTGCGTGCGCTGGCCGCGCACCGGCAATCCGCGCATGTGCCGGATGCCGCGATAGCATTTGATGCCCTGCAGCCGCTTGAGGTTGATGCCGAGTTCGCGGCGTAAATCGCCTTCAATGACATATTTGCCCTCCTGAATCGCATGAACGATCTGGGAAAGCTGCTGCTCGGTCAAATCCTTCGCGCGAATGTCCGGGCTGATGTTGGCGCGCTCCAGAATCTCCTTCGAGTTGGACGGGCCGATGCCGTAGATATAACGCAGCGCGATTTCAATGCGCTTGTTCGGCGGAACTTCCACACCAATGATGCGTGCCATAAATCAAATCAACCTTGCCGCTGTTTGTGCCGTTTGTTCGTGCAAATCACGCGAATGACGCCGCGGCGGCGCACAATCTTGCAGTGCTCGCACAATTTTTTAACTGAGGCGCGAACTTTCATGTTCAAATCGTTTTTGTTTTAACCAAAATGCGCCCCACGGACAAATCGTAAGGCGTCAATTGCAATTTTACCTTCTCACCCGGCGCCAGCCCGGCAAAGCGCTGTTTCGCCCGGCCCGCCACAAACGCCAGCAGCCGGTGTCCGTTGGCCAACTCCACCCAAAACGTGCGGTTCGGCCTGGCTTCAATCACGACACCTTCAACGATGAAGGCATCTTTTCCGGCCATGTCAAAATCTCCGGTTCACTTTCGGTAATCAGCACCGAGTGCTCAAAATGAGCGGATAGTGAACCATCTTGGGTGACGACTGTCCAGCCGTCTTTTAAAATTTTTACGGCCGGTTGACCCGCGTTGACCATCGGCTCAATGGCCAGCGTCATGCCGGGCCGGAGCTTTTGGTTGCTCTTCGGATCAACAAAATTCGGCACCTGCGGCTCTTCGTGCATCGAACGGCCAACCCCATGCCCGACAAATTCCCGCACGACACTGAAACCGTTGCCTTCGACGTAATTTTGGACCGCGCGCGAAATGTCCGTCACGCGGTTGCCCGGCACGGCCGCCGCGATGCCTTCGTGCAGCGCGCGCTCCGTCACGTCCATCAACCGTTGCGCCAGCACACCACAACCGCCGACCGCGACCGTCCGCGCCGTATCCCCCACAAAGCCCTTGTAAATCACGCCCACGTCCATGCTCACGATGTCGCCGAAGTGCAATTCGCGGTTGCCGGCCAGGCCGTGAACGACCTCTTCGTTCACCGAGATGCACGTGTGGCACGGATATTTGCGATAGCCCAAAAACGCGCTTTTGGCGCCGTGCGCCTTGATGCGCGCCGCGGCGAACTCATCCACCTGCCGCGTCGTCAGTCCCGGCTTGATGAACGCGCAGATTTCCTCGAGCACCCGGCCCGCCACCGCACACGCTGGACGCATCAGTTCCAGATCGCGTTGGCTTTTTAAAATAATCATGCGTGTTGCGTATTGCGTGTTGCGTCGGGCATTTCACATGCTCCGCCCGCTGCCTGACGGAACACGCAATACGCGGCACGGAAGCCGCTCCGGTTCAAAACCGCCCTCTCAATCTGCCCTTTTTCAAAAAACCGTCATAATGCCGCATCATCAAATGCGATTCGACCTGGCGCATGGTGTCCAGCAAAACGCCGACGGTGATCAAAATGCTGGTGCCGCCGAAAAATTGCGCCACGTCATACGGAATGCTCATCTGGCGCGACAAGATGATGGGAATGGTCGCGATCACCATGAGGAAAATCGCGCCCGCAAGCGTGATGCGGCTCATGGACTTGTGCAGATAGTCGCTCGTGCCCTGCCCCGGACGCACGCCCGGAATGTAACCGCCGTTCTTTTTCAAATCATCGGCGATTTGCAATTCATTGAACTGCGTGGCCACCCAAAAGTAAGCGAAGAACAAAATCATCACCGAATAAAGCGCCAGATAAAGCACCGAGCCGGAATTGAGGTTTTGCGCGATGCCGATGAAAAGATTCTTGAGGAAGGGCACGCTGAACATATTCCCCAAATGCAGAAAAATTGTTTGCGGGAACATCAGGATGGATTGCGCGAAAATAATCGGCATGACCCCGGAGTAATTCACGCGCAAGGGCATGAACGAGGTGCCGCCGGAATACATCTTGCGTCCGACCGCGCGCTGCGCGTATTGCACCGGGACTTTTCGCTGGGCCTGGGTGATGGCAATCACGCCGCCAATTACCAGTACCAGCAATATCAGCAGCATCACACCCGTGCCCGCCAGATGGTAGTTGGATTGAATACCGCCGCCAGGCCAAAACATGTCCTTCACCGCCACCAAGGCGCGCGGCAGCCGGGCCACAATGCCGATGGTGATGACCAGCGACACGCCGTTGCCGATGCCGCGGTCGGAGATTTGTTCGCCCAACCACATCAGCAACATGGTGCCCGTCGTCATGATGAGCACGGTCTGAATGCGATACCACCAGATGTGGTTGGTATCGAGCACGAGATTCCCTTGAAACCCGCGAAAGATGTTTTGAGGGTGTTCCCAACCGATGGCGAAAAACAATCCCTGCCCCAAACACAACAACACCGTCAAATAGCGGCCGTATTGGATGATTTTCGTCCGGCCGTTTTCCTCGCGGGCCAGTTTGCTCAATTTGGGCCAGACCGCCGTGAGCAATTGGATGATGATTGTCGCGCTGATGTAAGGCATGATGCCGAGCGCGCCTACGGCGCAACGTTCCGATGCGCCGCCCGCGAAGGTGTTATACATGCCGAGCAACCCGCCGCCACTTTGAGCGGTGTGTTGGAAGAATTCGGTCAGCGCCGCGCCGTTCAGATTCGGAATGCGAATCCAGGCTGTCAAACGGCAGATCGCCAGCACGCCCAGCGTGAACAAAATCCGGGACTTCAACTCCGGTATCTTGAAGCAGTTGGCGAACGTGTTGACGATGGAGCGGAACATGCGTTAAATGCGCCTTCAGGCCCTGGCCGGTGCGGCAGGTTTCGCCGGTGCGGCGGGCTTGGGGCCCACCACCTCGCATGCGCCGCCCTTGGCCTCGATTTTGGTGCGGGCGGACGCGCTGAACGCGTGCGCACTCACCGTGAGTTTTTTGGTCAACTCGCCGTCGCCGAGAATTTTGACGCCGTCCCCGCGGCCATTGGCCAGACCCGCCGCGCGCAACGCCGCTTCATCCACGCGCGCGCCGCTGTCAAACTGGTTCAAGTCGCTGACATTCACGGTGAGATAGCGCGTCGCAAACCGCGCGTTGTTGAAGCCGCGCTTGGGAATGCGGCGGATGAGCGGCATCTGGCCGCCTTCAAAGCCGATGCGGATCGAGCTGCCCGAACGCGCCGTCTGGCCTTTGCCGCCACGACCGCTGGTTTTGCCGTGTCCGCTGGATTCTCCCTGGCCAAGGCGCTTGGTGCGATGTTTCGCGCCCGGACGAGGTTTTAGATTGTGCAGTCGCATAAAAATCAAGTTGTTGCCGGAGCCGCCTCCAGCGTCCTGGCCGCCTCCACTTTTTTAATTACAAAACCCCGGCCCTTGTAAATGTCTTCACGCAGCCGCAGGCTCAACAAACCCTTGAGCGTTGCCTTGACGACGTTCGCCGCGTTGTTCGAACCGAGCGATTTGCTCAAAATGTCCTTCACCCCGGCGGCTTCCAAAACCGCGCGAACCGTCCGGCCCGCAATAATGCCGGTTCCGGGCGAGGCCGGACGCAACAGGATTTTTGCGCCGCCGTACGCGCAGAAAACTTCATGCGGAATCGTCGCGTCTTTGAGCGACACCGAAACCATCTGGCTGCGGGCAAGTTCGCCGCCGCGGCGAATCGCGTCCGCCACTTCGCTGGCCTTGCCCAGCCCGACTCCAACACGGCCCCGCTTGTCGCCGACGACAATCAGCGCGCTGAAATTGAAACGGCGTCCGCCTTTGACGACCTTTGAAGACCGGTTGATGAACACAACCTTCTCGGTCAATTCCTGGGACTCCTGTCCCTCCAATATGAGTTCCGGCGCTTCGCCGATGGGTTTGTTGCGACGCCCGCGCCCGCCACGGGGCGCTCGTTCTTCGGCTTTGGTTTTGGTGATGTCTGCCACAGTTTTCTATCTCCGTTGTTTAGAATTTCAAACCCGCCTTGCGCGCGGCCTCAGCCAGGGTCGCCAGTTTGCCCAGCACCGATACCGGCTTGCCGTCCTTGCCTTTGGCATCAGACCGGTGATAACGGCCGCCACCGCGGTCAAAAACGACGGACTTGATGCCCTTGGCGAGCGCGGCTTCCGCCGCCAGCTTGCCGATGACCCCGGCGCTGGCCACATTGGCCGCGAGCTGGTCGCGGGCGGGCACGGCCTTGCCCGTCGTTGAAATCGCCGCGAGCGTCACGCCCGCGTCATCGTCAATGAACTGGACGTGGATGTTTTCGTTGGTGAAGCAGACGCTCATGCGCGGGCGAACCTTCGTGCCGCTGAGTTTTTTGCGTATCCGCCACTTGCGGAGCTGCTTCAACTGATGCTTCTTTTCCGTTCTCATTTCAATGCGTCACGGATTTGGCCGTGAACTAAAATCTTTTTTTACTGGACGGTCTTGCCTTCCTTGCGCTGGACGTGTTCGCCCGCATAGCGCACGCCTTTGCCCTTGTAAGGCTCCGGCGGATAGAAACCGCGAATTTCGGCGGCCACCTGCCCGACCACCTTTTTGTCCGGCCCTTCGATGGTCAGCTTGGTATTCTCCTCGACGGTCACTTTGATCTGGTCGGGGATGTTGTAATTAATGGGATGCGAAAAACCGAGCACCAGGTTCACCACCTTGCCCTGAACGGCGGCTTTGAAGCCGACGCCCTGGATTTCGAGCTTTTTGACGAAGCCATCCGTCACGCCTTTGACCATGTTGTTGACGAGTGCGCGGCTCAGGCCATGCAAAGCCCTGGCCTGCGCGTCGTCACCTTCGCGGCTGACAACGATCCTGCCGTCCTGCACCTTGAGACTGGTGCGGCGCGGCAATTCCCAGTCGAGCCTGCCCTTCGGGCCTTCGACAAAAACTTTCTGTCCCTTCACCTCCACCTTCACCTTGGGAGGAATGGCAATCGGTTGTTTTCCAATTCGCGACATAAATCAAATTTCTACCAGACGTAACAAAGCAATTCGCCGCCGAGGTTTTTCTTGCGCGCCTCCGCGCCGGTCATCACGCCTTCCGGCGTGGAAATCACCGCCACCCCCAGGCCGCCGAGCACCCGCGGGATTTTCGTTGCCCCGACATAGTGGCGCAAACCCGGTTTGCTCACCCGGCGCAGCCCTTCGATCACGCTTTTTTTGCCCTGATACTTGAGCTTGAGCTTGATCGTTTTGGGCACCCCGGCCTCAACGGACACGTCCGCGACGTAGCCTTCCTTCTTCAAGATGTTCGCCAGACTTTCCTTCATCCGCGAATGCGGCATTTCCACCGTCGGCAACAAGGCACGACCGGCATTGCGGATGCGGGTCAACATGTCAGAAATCGGATCGGTCATAAATTTACCAACTGGCTTTCACAACGCCGGGAATCAAACCGTTCAGCGCGGCCTGCCGGAAGGTGAGGCGCGACGCGGCGAACTTGCGCAGATAACCGCGACGCCGGCCGCTGGCCGAGCAACGGTTCACCAGCCGCGTTGGGCTGGCGTCGCGCGGCAGCTTCGCGAGGCCGGCGTAGTCGCGCTTGGCCTTCAATTCCGACCGGATGGCGGCGTATTTCTTCACCGTTTCAGCTTTGCGCTTGTTGCGCTCAATCCATGCTTTCTTGGCCATAAATTCGTTTATTGTTTTGCGGCGGCGGCGGCTTTGGCCGCTTCTTTGGCCGCTTCTTCTTTAGCCGCTTGTTTGGCTATTTCTTTGGCCGCTTCTCTGGCCGCTGCCTTGGCCGCTTCCATGGCCTCGTCTTTGACCACTTCTTTTGGCGCTTCCTTCGCCTCCGCCAGCGGGAAACCCATGAGTTTCAGCAAATCCAGCGCCTCCGCATCGTTGCGCGCGCTGGTCACAATCGTGATGTCCATTCCCTGCGTCCGCTTGATTTTGTCCAGTTCAATCTCCGGAAAAATCGTCTGGTCCGCGACCCCGAACGTGTAATTGCCACGCCCGTCGAACTTGCGCGGCGACAACCCGCGAAAGTCGCGAATGCGGGGCAGCGCGGTGGCAATCAAACGGTCGAAAAATTCATACATCGCGTCGCGGCGCAGCGTGACGCGGCAACCGATGGGCAGGGCTTCGCGCAGCTTGAAATTGGCGATGTTGTGGCGCGACTTGCTGATCACCGCCTTGCGCCCGGTGATCAATGCAAGGTCCTTCGCCGCATCGTCAATCGCGTTTTTTTCCAGCGACGCACTCACGCCCATGTTCACCACAATTTTCACCATGCGCGGAATCTGGTGCAGATTCCGGTATTTGTGCTTGGCCTTGAGGGCGGGCACCACGTCGTTGACGTATTTGTTATAAAGTCTGGCTTTCATCATTCCGGGTCACGGATTTTGCCGTAACCATGGTTTGTAATCGTATTGGTAATCTTTCAAGTTTGGGCCGGCGCCGCCCCGCCCCGCTTCGCCGAACGGGCGTCAAATTGATCCACTTTCATCACGTTCGAATGGTGGATCGTGCCTTCGCGTTCGATAATCGCGCCCTGCGGATGCTCCTGGCTCTTGCGCATGTTGCGCTTGATCATCTGCACGCCCTCGACGATGACGCGCTGTTTCTTCCGCAGAACGGCGATGATTTTGCCGCGCTTGCCCTTTTCCTTGCCGGCCAGCACGACCACTTCCTCGCCTTTTTTCACATGAAATCTTGGCATAAACTCAAATCACCTCCGGCGCGAGCGAAATTATTTTCATGAACTTTTTGTCGCGCAATTCGCGCGCCACCGGTCCAAAAATGCGCGTGCCCTTCGGATTCAATTCCGCGTCAATGATGACCACCGCGTTGCTGTCAAAGCGCAGATACGAACCGTCGTTGCGGCGGATGGCCTGGCGCGTGCGGACAATCACCGCGTTGTGTACCTCGCCTTTTTTCACCTGCCCGTCCGGCGCGGCGTCCTTGATATGCACCTTGATGATGTCGCCAATCCGCGCGTAACGCTGGTTGCGGCCCAGCACGCCGATCGCCCAGGCGATTTTTGCGCCCGTGTTATCCGCGACGTCCAAATGGGAACGAATTTGCAGCATATTTCCTCGTTATTCCGCCGCCACCGGTTCCACGCCCCGGCTGCGTTCGACAATTTCCATCAGCCGCCAGCGTTTGATTTTGGAAAGCGGCCGGGTTTCTTCAATCCGCACCCGGTCGCCCACCTTCGCCTCGCATTTTTCGTCGTGGGCGTACAATTTCTTGTAAGCGGTCATGACTTTGCGCAATCGCGCGTGCGGGAACCGGCGCTCGACGCGTACAACGATGGTCTTGGCCATCTTGTTGGAGATGACCTCGCCGACGCGCTGTTTGCGATGTCCGCGCGCCGCTTCCGTTGAATTCACAGTGTCAGCCATATCAAGCCGCTTTGTTTGGCAACTCCGCTCCGCGCGAGCGGAGCTGGGAGATGCGCGTTTCCAGCCGCGCGATGTCCCGGCGCAGCGTCCGCAGGCGCGCCGGCTTCTCCAGTTGGGCGCTCGCCTGCTGCAGACGCAGGTTGAACATTTCATGGCGCAGGTCCCGGCTCTTGGCCGACAACTCCACCAGCGTCATGTCCTTCATTTCCGTAAATTTCATAACTCGATTCCGTCTAGCGCGAACCCCGGTGCCGCGAGATGAACTTGGTCCGGATCGGCAGCTTGGTCGCCGCCAGACGCAGCGCCTCGCGCGCCATCACTTCCGTCACCCCATCCACTTCAAACAGCACGTTCGCCGGGCGGATGACCGCCACCCACGATTCCAGCGGGCCTTTGCCCTTGCCCATGCGTGTTTCCAGCGGCTTCTTCGTGAACGACTTTTGCGGGAAGATGCGAATCCACATTTTCCCGTGCCGCTTCATGTTGCGGGCAATCGCCACGCGCGCCGCCTCGATCTGCTTCGTGTCGAGCCAGCAACGCTCCAGCGACATCAATCCATACTCGCCAAACGCCACCGTGTTGCCGCGATAAGCCAGGCCGGCGCGGTTGCCGCGGTGCATCTTGCGGTACTTCACTCTTTCGGGCATCAACGGCATGACAAAAATCCTTTCAAAAAATCAGTTCGCAACGGGTTCGCTTGGCACGGGCGGCACGGGCGCAATCGGCACCGCCGGCGGGGCCGCAACTTTTTCCTTCGACGGCTTGTTTTCGCCCTTGCAAATCCAACACTTGATGCCGAGCTTCCCGTAAAGGGTTGACGCCTCGGCAAAACCGTAATCAATGTTTGCGCGCAACGTGTGCAACGGCACGCGGCCCCAGTGATACGTCTCCACGCGCGCCAGTTCCGCGCCGCCCAGGCGGCCCGCGCAACGAATCTTGATCCCTTCCGCGCCGAAATCCTTCGCCGTTTGCACGGCCTTTTTCATCGCGCGCCGGAATGACACCCGGCGCTCAAGCTGCAACGCGATGTTTTCCGCGACCAGTTGCGCCTCGATTTCCGGCGTCTTGACCTCGATGATGTCCACATAAACCTCTTTGCCGGTCATCTTGCTCATCTCTTCCTTGAGCTTGTCAATTTCCGCGCCTTTGCGGCCAATGACCACGCCCGGCCGCGCGGTGAGAATGGTGATGCGGCAACGGTTCGCCGCGCGCTCGATCAAAATCCTCGGCACGGCGGCCGCTTCGAGTTTCTTCTTCAGCAGCTTGCGGATTTCCCGGTCTTCGCCCAGCAGCTTGCCGAATTCCTTCTTCTCGGCATACCACTTCGAACGCCAGTCCTTGTTGACGCCGACACGCAGACCGATTGGATTTGTTTTTTGTCCCATACTATTCGTCCGACAAGGTGATTTTGATGTGGCAGCGGCGCTTGAGAATCGGCCCGGCGGAGCCGCGCGCCTTGGGCATAAACCGTTTGATGATCATCGCCGAGCCGGTCACGGCAACTTTTACGCGCAATGATTCCGGGGCAAGGTGATGAGTTGACTCCAGAAAGCTTTCGAACTTTTGCAGCTTGCGCTTAAGGGCATTGCGACGTTTGTGATTGCGGGTGTTGGCAACCTGTGATTGCAGGTCATTTACCGACTGTTGAATCTTTGCGGAATTCCATTCCGCCTGGAAATGCTCGGCGTTGGCAATCGCGCTGCCAAGCGTCTTGGCCACGAACCGCGCCGACTTGCGCGGCACCACCGCGAGCACCGCTTGCGCCTGCAACGCGGGCAGGCCCTGAATCTGCCGCACGACCTCGCGCATCTTTTGCGGGGA
Organism: uncultured Verrucomicrobiae bacterium; assembly: GCA_963744965.1. GTDB lineage: Bacteria > Verrucomicrobiota > Verrucomicrobiia > Limisphaerales > UBA11358 > UBA11358. The sequence goes on along the minus strand of CAVUVT010000009.1, from coordinate 81,434 downwards.
CATCGGCACGTTTTTGGCAATGGCGAAAACTTCCATATTACTTCCCCTTCGCCTCCACCTTGGCCGTGTGCGCGCCATGCTTCTTGAACGTGCGCGTCAGCGAAAACTCGCCGAGCCGGTGGCCGACCATGTTTTCCGTCACAAATACCGGGTTGAAAATCTTGCCGTTGTGAACACTGAACGTCAGCCCCACGAAATCCGGCGTAATCATCGAACGCCGCGACCACGTCTTGATGGGGGTCTTGGACTTCGTGTCCTTCGCCACCTGGATCTTGTCCAGGAGGTGAAAATCCACAAACGGACCTTTTTTTATCGAACGTCCCATAGTTAAAAATTGCGGTTATTTGATCTTCATCGGCAAACCATTGCGGCGAATAACGATGAAACGGTTTGAATGTTTGTATTTGGGCCGCGTCTTGCCACCCTTGGCAATCTTGCCCCACGGCGACGTCAATTGCTGCCAGCCGCCGCCGGACTTCGACTTGCCGGCGCCGCCACCGTTCGGGTGGTCCACCGGGTTGCGCGCCACGCCGCGGCTGATGCCGCGAATGCCGCGATGTCGCGAACGGCCCGCCTTGCCCAAAATCACATTTTCGTGCTCCGAATTGCCGACCTGGCCGATGGTCGCGTAGCACTCCTCGTTAATCTTGCGAATTTCGCCCGAGGGCAGACGCAACTGCGCGTAACCTTCGTCGCGCGACATCAACGTCGCCGCCCCGCCCGCCGAACGGACCATCTGGCCGCCCCGCCCCGGCGTCAGTTCGATGTTATGAATGGCAATGCCAACGGGAATTGATTTGAGCGGAAGCGCGTTGCCAATTTCCGGCGGAGCCGTCGGACCGCTGGAAATGGTTCCCCCCACCTTGATGCCCACCGGCGCGATGATGTAACGCTTCTCGCCATCCTTGTATTCGAGCAGCGCCAGACGTGCCGAACGCATCGGATCGTATTCAATTGCCACGACCTTCGCCTCCACGCCGTGCTTGTTGCGTTTGAAATCCACGAGGCGGATTTTCTGCTTGTGCCCGCCGCCGAGGCCGCGCGTGGTCACCCGACCGTAGTGGTTACGGCCACCGGTTTTCTTCCGCGTGACGACCAGCCGTTTTTCCGGCTTCGTCTTTGTAATGTCGCTAAAGTCCGCGATCGTGATGTATCGCGTGGACGGCGTTAGCGGTCTAAATGTCTTGACTGGCATAAAAACAATGATTTCAGCAGCAACTCTGGGAGTCGGCAGGCCATCATTCCTGTCCCTGCGGGGAATCAGTTATCGGTCTGCAACTGCTGTCCATTCGCCCCGTGGACCAAGCTGCTCTCCAACGCTGCCGGGATCCTGCTCTCAGGCGAAACGGAGCGCATAAAATATCAAAGGCTCGCTCCGGTGCAAGAAGTTTTTTGAAGAATTTTGGTTGGGAAAAGCGAATCTAAAACAATGTGATTTACGCGGGTTTTTCGCCATTTTCCCGATCGGGGGGAACAAGCATCCCCCGCATCCCCGGGTTTGGCCAGGCGCAGTTCAACGCCGGCTGAGTTTGTAAATCGCGCGTAGGTGGCCTTGCGCGGATCGTGCTCGGGCCGATGGCAAATGAACGTCTGCACCCATTCGGACAGACGGCGGCCCAGGCGACGACAGGCTTCGCGTTCACCGTCATTGCGCGGGCGCCCGGCGCAGATGGCGCCGTAGTGCAGCGTTTGCCCCGGGGCCACGTAGTCCGGAATGCCAAAGACAAGGAGACCGTAATTCATCAGCACGACTTGCAGCGCGAGGCACGTCAATTCACCGCCTCCGGCCAGGCCGCCGGATGATGTAAAGGCGCAGCCGATTTTGCCTTCCACCTTTGGCCAAAGCGGCTGAACGGTCACGTCCCACCAACGTTTCATTTCCCAGGCGATGGTGCCCATGTGTGTCGGCGAGCCGACCGCCACCCCGTCGCACCACACCAAATCGTCGGCGGTGGCTTCGGCAACGCTCTTGAGGCGGACTTCGGTGGTGGGAACACTGGTGGCGCCCTCAACCACAAGGTCGGCCATCATTTTCGTGTGACCGTCCTGACTGTGATACAAAACCAAAATATGCGCCGGGCGGAAATCATCGGACTTCATGACAATAATGATGCGCCTTCGTCAAAGTTTCCGTCAATGGAGAAGAAATTCCAGAGTTACATCGGTTGGGCAAGCGATCCGAGCAGGCCGTGAAACTAACTGGAAACAGAATCGCCCAATGGTTCCTCATCTGGGGTCGCCATTTGTTGCAACGCCTCGTCGTGTCCCAAGGCCAGGGCGGCGGCGATTTTCTTCGGCTCAACGGTGAAGGAACCCACCGGCAGCGGCCGTAGCGGCCGGAAAACCTGGAATCGGACTCCGGCCGGCGGCTGTTTCATCAGGTCGAGGGCGGCGTTGTAATTCACATTTTGCCGCGCGGTCCAGACCCGGGCCACCAGGGGCCATTCCGGGTAGGCCAGTTTTCCCATCCAGCGCGGCACCGGCTTGAGACGGAAAGCGGGATTGTGTGTGAGCACCACGGTGATGTCCGTTGCGCCATCCTGGATCGCCCGGCGGATGGGAATGGGGTCCGCCACTCCGCCGTCGGCGTAAGGCTGGCCGTCCACGTAATCATACCCGCGCGTCGCCAGGGCCATGGAAGACGTGGCGCGGAGGGCCGCAAAGACCCGGTCATCGCAGACGTGGAAATAAACCGGTTCCCCAGTGTGACAGTCGGTCAGCACGATGAAAAAGCGGGTGGGCGCTTTTTGCAGCGCTTCGACGGAAAGTGGAACGCGTTTTCGGATGATATGATCCACCAGGTAAGCCAGATCAATGATCGGTTTGTGGCGGAGAAAATTGGTTTTGCGAACCACCTTGCAGGCCAGCTCGCGCCAGATGGCCAGACCCGGTTCCCACATGTCGGCGACGAAATAGACCGCCGAGCAGGCGCCGGAAGAAGCTGCATAAACGAGATCATATTGCCGCCGCCCGCTTTCCTGAAGATAAGCCAGCACCCCTGCCGCCCAAGCTCCGCGCATCGCTCCGCCTTCCACAATCAGTGCTGTTTTGCGGTGGGCACCTGGACCTGCATTTCCGACCATCGGCGGCGACATCCCATTCCTTTCAAAGGCGGACCCGGTTGCGTCATGTGAGTCCTCAGACGGGATTCCTTTGGTTCAACATAGCATACCATCTGCCAAATTATAGCGGATCAGGCGAAATCAGCGTGATGACGCCGGTGAACAATTCCGGCCTGGTGGCAATTTCACGGACCGCGGCTGTCCTCAGCCACAGCAGTTCAAACCGCCAAACCAGCGTTGGAATGTTCCCCTGCCCTTTTTCCCATGCGAACGTGCTGCGGGTCGGGAGACCCGCGCTCCGCCACAATCAATGATGGAACTGCGACTGCTTGCTCACCTTGGCCAGACGTTTCTCCCTTTGCCTTTATCCAGGAAAACAGCTACTTTAAGTCCAGCATGACAATACTTACGGCACATTTTGACGGCAAAGTGCTCGTGCCCGATTCGCCGGTGAAACTTCCCGTGAATCAGCCGTTGAAAGTTTCTGTTTCACCGCTGGCAACGAACGGGACGGAAGATGACATGGACGAGGGCGCATGGCTGCGAGCCGCATCAAAAAGCTCATCCTGCGATTTCTTGCGCGAAGAACCCGACCTTTACCACTCCACCGACGGCAAACCCTTCCACGACGCGCGGTAAAGTTGTGCTCGTGCCGTTTCCGTTCGACGATCTTTCCGCGGCGAAACTTCGTCCCGCCGTTTGTCTCACCGAACCGATTGGCACAAACCGCCACGTCATCGTCGCTTTCATCACCAGTCGCAATGTTTCCGATTTGCTTTCAACTGACATTGATCTTCCAACCAATCATCCCGATTTTCGCACTACTGGATTGCGTGTCCATTCTGTTTTGCGATTGCACCGGCTCATTACGCTTTCAACCTCAATCATTCAACGAGAACTTGGCCGATTGTCGCCAGCACTTGAACACGAAGCGTCTGACAAACTCAGTTTGCTTTTCGCCTTTCGCAAATAAACCAAGGCTGAAAATTTTCAATGCCCGAACTGCGACTGCTTGCTCACCTTGGCCAGACGTTTTTCCCAGTCGCCCTTGTGCGCCAACGGGTCGGCGTCCGTGCCCCAAAGTTTCTTCACCATCTCGCGCTGCGGCACAAACGGGCATTTCGCCTTCTGATTTTTGAACTCCTCCATTTCCCGCAACGCCAGTTGCGCGCCCGTCATCACCGCCGTCGGGCCGAACCGCCGGTTCAGCGTGTGCGCCGCGTCGTCGAGCGCGCCCCAGCGTTCCGCGTCGGTGCGACCCCAGAGCGTTGGTTGCGTGTCCAGCCGCGCCAGGTTCCAGAACGCGATGCGGATTTGCCGCACTGGTTTGGCCTGGTCGTCCATTATGTGCCGGAAAACAGCCTTCAACACCGCGTTGATGACGGAATTCTGAAACTGCGGTTCGTGGAACCGGTGTCCGCCGCTGACTTCGGTGAAATCGTTGAACCGCACTGCCAGTCCGAGTTCCCGGGCCTGCAATTGCTCGCGCCGCAACTGGCCGACGAGCCGGGTCGCTTCGCTCAACGTGAACGTCAGCGCCGCCTCGTAATCCGGCTCGTCGTACGGCAGCGTGGTGTTGCTGGAAATCGTCGAGCGGTCCTTGACTTCGAGCAGCAGCGGCTCGTTCCACAGGCCGTTGGCAAACAGCCAGAGCTGCTGGCCCCAGATGCCGAACTTCTGCCGGAGCAAAGGGGAGGGCAATTTCGCCACGTGACCAAATGTCGTCGCGCCGAGCGCGGCGAGCGAGCCTTGGCGGTTTTTGCCGATGCCGGAAAGTTCGCGCACGGAACGGTCCTTTAAAAATTCCTTTTCCGAGCCGGTGGGAATTTCGATGAACCCGGGCTTGGCCGCGTCCGTCGCCAGCTTGGCCAGCCGCGATGAATTCGCCAGCCCGGCGGACACGGGCAATTTTACCTCCTGCAAAATCCGCTGGCAGATTTCCTTCACGTATTCTTCCGGCGTGGTGTTGCGCCAGACATGACGGTCCATCGTGGTGAAATCGAGGAAGCCCTCGTCAATCGAGATGGGCACGAGCGTGGGCGAGTATTCTTCGAGAATGTGAAACATTTCCGCCGACAGCCGGCGGTATTCGTCGTAGTGCGGTTTGCAGAGCACGCCCCGCGGACAAAGTTTTTTCGCTTCAAAGCACGCCATGCCGGTTTTGATGCCGAATTGCTTGGCCGCGCGGTTCGCGGCAATGACGATGCCATCCCCGCGCCGGCCGCCGCCCACCCAGACCGGACGTCCCTGCAACTCTGAATTCAGGGCAATTTCGCAACTGGCGAAAAAACTGTCGCCATCCACGTGCAGGATGCGAATGGGTGGTTTTGCATTCACAGGCAAACTTTAATTGAACCAAAATTCATGCCGTGTCAAATCCTCGCAGAGCGGCAGGGACAAAGGCTGTCCAAGCCCGAAGATGACTTTGACACGCCTCCGGCGCTGAAAAAACTGCGTGAAGTGAATGTTTCTGGGAGCGCCGGCGTCCCGCCGGCCTGTTGTTTATCCACTCGCCGGCGAGACGCCGGCGCTCCCAGAAGGGAAAGAATGATGGCCGACCACCGTTCGGAGTTCCGCCTTCAGGCGGCAACCATCAGCCTTGGGGACGAACCGCCTGAAGGCGGAACTCCAAACAAAACCGGCGCGGAGAATTTCCGCGCCGTGCGTGATTTCAAATTTCGGTTACGTCAAAACAATCTTGTCGCCGTCCTTCAGTGTCACAATGGCTTTCTTCCAATCGGGCGCCTTGCCGGCTTGCGTGGTGCGCTGGCGGCGGAACTTGCCACGGACGTTCAGCGTGTTGACCTTGATGACCTTGACCTTGAACAGTTCCTGCACGGCCTGGCGGATTTCCGTCTTGTTCGCGCGCCGATCGGCCACGACGGTGTATTGATTGTACTTTTCGCCCTGGCGCGTGCCCTTTTCCGTCAGGCGGACGGTCTTGATGACTTCAAAAGCGTTCATGGTGTTAAATTGGTTAAATGGGTTATATAGTTAAATGAGTAAACCATGATTTGGCTGCGTTGACTTGTTTAACCATTTAACGAATCACGTTTTTACTCTTTCGCCAAACGGGCTTCGACCTTCTCAAACGCGCTCTTCGTGAAGAGCAGCTTGTCGGGCCGCAAAATGTCGTAGGTGTTCAGCGAATCGCTCGTGGCCAGCGTGACACTTTCAATGTTGCGCGAGGCGAGCGTGAGGTTCTTGTCCGTACCGGTGGAAACCACCAGCGTCGTGCCGGTCAACTCCAGCGTGGACATCAGGCCGGCAAAATCTTTCGTCTTCGGCGAAGCGAGTTTCAAATCGTCCACCAACACCACGTCGCCGGCCTTGAGCCGTTCGCTCAACGCCTTGCGCAACGCGAGCGCGCGGGTGTTCTTGGAAACTTTTTTGCCGAAATCGCGGGGCTTCGGACCAAAGACCACGCCCCCGCCCACCCACAACGGCGATTGATGGGAACCGGCGCGCGCGCGGCCCGTGCCCTTCTGCCGCCACGGTTTCTTGTTGCTGCCTGAAACTTCGCCGACGTTTTTGGTGCAGGCCGTGCCCATGCGTTGCGCCGCCTGATAGGCGACGACCACGTCATGCACGGCTTGTGTGCCTTTTCCGTCTTCAATCAGCGGGAACTTCACCTCGAGTTCGCCCTGTTTCTTCCCTTCGATATTTTTAATGGCAATTTTCATGGCCGTTTAAATTACTTTTTGGCCTCGGCCGGAGCCGCGGGTTTGGGTTCGGCCTTCGCGGCAGCGCCTTTCTTCTTCATCGGCGCGACGCTGACCGGCGGTTTCCAGCCCTTGGGTCGTTTCTTGGATTCGCGAATGACGACATAATCACCCTCCGCCCCGGGGATTGCGCCTTTGATGAGCAGAAGATTGTCCGCCTCGCGCACCTGGATGACTTCCAGGTTCTGCGTCGTGCGCGTGACCTGCCCCATGTGGCCGGGCATTTTCATGCCGCGCATGACCGTGCCCGGGAACAGGCGCTGGCCGATGGCGCCGCTGCGGCGATGCCAGCCCTTGGCGCCATGCGTTGAATCACCACCCGCAAAACGATGACGTTTCACAACCCCCTCAAAACCGCGGCCTTTCGTGACACCAATCGCGTCCACAAAATCGCCGACTGCGAACAGCGCCGGCCCGACGATGTCGCCGGGTTTGACTTCCTTGGAGAAATTCCGGAATTCCCGGATGCGTTTAACCGCCGCGCCATTTTGCTTTTTGATGTGGCCGAGCACCGCCTTGGTGAGACGCTGTTCCTTTTGATCGTCGAACCCGAGTTGAACGGCATTGTAGCCGTCCTTGCCGGCCTGGGTTTTGACTTGAAGCACGCGGTTGGGCCCGGCGAGCACGACCGTGACCGGCGTGACCACGCCGCGCGAATCATAGACGCGCGTGCTGCCGAGTTTTTTTCCTAAAAGTCCGAGTGGCATGGGTTCGTAATTGGTTAAATTGGCGATTGGTTAAATCAGTCTCGATGGCACATTCTCATTTACTTGTTTAACGAGTTACTCATTTAACTCCTAAATTTTAATCGTGATGTCCACGCCCGCCGGGAGATTGAGCTTTTTCAATTCATCCACGGTCTTGGTGGTCGGGTCGAGAATGTCAATCAGCCGCTTGTGCGTGCGCTGTTCGAAAGTTTCCTGTGATTTCTTGTCGCAATGCGGCGAGCGTTGAACGGTGAAGCGCTCGATCCGGGTCGGGAGCGGGATGGGCCCGGCGACGCGCGCGCCGGTGCGTTTGACGGTGTCGGCGATTTCACGCGCCGATTGGTCTATGACGCGTTGGTCATAAGCCTTGAGTCGAATGCGAATGCGTTGGGCAGCCATACAAAGAACAATTGTCTGTTTACCGTTTAACTATTTTCCTCCGCCCTCGGTTTGAAAGCGGGCGCGTAATTTATCAAACACCTGTTCCAATGCAATATCTTTTTTCAGGTTTTTTTGGCAATCCAACGCACAGGACACGGATGGCGCGGATTCACGCCGATTCAAAGGTTCCCGTTCCTTTCAAAGCCGTCTGGACAAGGCGGACGGGAGAGAATAAGGTCGAAATCGTAAAAAGAAACCGGCCACAAAAACGTGGCCCTTGGGCAGCTCGAATCTGCCCGCACAAAACCATGGTTAAAACAGTACGGAAGACAATACAAAAGGACGGACGCGAACTCCAACTTGTTTCTTTTTTGGTCTCCATCCAGCCCGGCGACAATGTCGAGTCGCAGTTTGGATTGATGGTTGACACCCTCTATCAGTGGTACAAGAAATACGGCGAGGCCTGCCGGGAGTTCACCGTCCGTTTTTTCGGCTCAAACGAGAACCACGAGGCGCTTATGGCTTGTCTCGTCTCGCTCATTCAGCAGGAGGAGCCTTTGCGTCCACTGTTTGCCCAACTTGGCCAGGTGAATGTCATCTACGTTTCCCCCAATGGAATAGTCATGAAGGAATCCAAACTGCTGGTTAACTAGGCGGACGGCACGAAATTGCCTTTCATGAAAGTTCGTCGGTCAAACGTAAAGTCGTCGCATATTTGTTCTTGCATCGCCAGCCCGGCGGGGTTCAGCTTGGGTCAGTCAGAACCCTTGAGCGCCTATGATCGATGCCAAGTCCCAAATCGAAGAGGACCTTGCCCGGCTCCTCGAACAGCAAAAGCAGATTCTCAAGTCGCTCGAAGACATCAAGGACATCATAGAGTTTCGAACCGTTTATCAACGCTGGGACACCCAATCGTTGAAGATCGTGCAGACTTTGGCGCCGGACAAATATGACGAGTTCGTTAATTATTTTACGACCGATCCGAACCTGAAGTTGCTGGAAGCCAGCGTCCAGGATTATGTCCGGGGGATGGGGCAGGCGAAAGACGCTTACACCGACGAACTGCCTTTTGATCCACACGAGCTGGCCAGAATTCGATTTCTCAACCAGCTTCAGGTCCTGGACGAATTGTCATACCGGGTTGAGACTGTCCTGGCTGATGTCGAAAATCATTTGTTTGCAGAATTACAGGAGAAGGAGCTGGAAGCGGCGAATACATTGCAGAAGATCAGTCTGCGGGCGGCGGGGGATCTGGCAGGCGTTGTTCTCGAACGCCATTTGCAAAGGGTGGCGGCGAATCACTCGGTGACGGTTCCGAAGCAGGAAACAACTATTCGCGAACTGAACGATCCATTGAAGCTGGCCAAAGCCTATGACTTTTCCACCTGGCGGGAGATTCAGCGACTCGGTGATTTGCGCAATCTATGTTCGCACCAAAGGAACGGCAACCCCACGAAAGAACAGGTCGAAGATCTCATTTTCGGGGTAAGCTCCATAATCAAGTCGGTGTTTTGACAAGGCCCGTGTCATCCCCCATCCTTTCAAACCCGTCTGGACAAAGCGAAAGGATGGGAATAAGGTCAAAACTGTAAAAAGAAATAGACTGCGCATCGCCAGTTTTATGAGAACCGGGTGGTTTTATAAAGCCAGCCACGGAGTGGCGAAAGATAATAGCCCGCGTGAAATCGTGAGTTTCGGTCATACGGGTAGCGAACGTTAATATTGGGTTACGAGTTTCTTCCGTGGACAAACCAGTGCAGAAGGAGAGTCGTAGTTTTCTCTTGAAGCGATTGCGTGCCTGTGCGGGAGGCGGCTAGCTCGGCGAAATGTTCTTCGGCAGATTTGATACGGATTCGTAATTCCTTCAGACACCGACCGCAGTCCACAGCCGATTTTGGAACTTCAATTTGTCCTCGAATCCCGACTTCAGCCAAGGCCGCGACCAAGGCGGCTTGTTCCGGGCTGGCATAGCGGACATGATGCGCCTCTTTGTTGCCTTTGAAAACGACGCCGTTGGGATCGAACATATCGCTCGCCCCAAGAGCCGTTGGCTTACCCTCTGGGATTTCGGCCGCTTCGGCTTTCGGGTAGGCCGATTTGATCCAATCGGCCACGGCAGGCCCTTGGTCGCCTTCAGGCAGCGACTGCCAAATACTTCCGGCCAAATCCTGTGCATCGAACCGGCGCGAGTTGTTGCCGGCCCGGTTCTCCATCGCCTGAATGTCCTGTGTGCGCAAGTAACGATAGTATTCGGTTGTTACAAGATAGAGCTCCTCAATCAATATTTTCCGCTGCCTCTGGCTCACGACACCCATGAGTTCGAGCACGCAATCATCGAGTTCGAACCGGTCTTTCTGACAAAGTTCCGTTGGAAGTTCGACTGGCCTCGCCAGAATTTTTCGCATCTCTTCTTTTGAGTGGCATTGGAGCATACTGTCTGCAACAAGGTGAGTGACTGATCGGCTGCAAATGCTTTGGAAAGCGTTGCTCATACGCGCAAATAAATCTGCGGTGACGCGCTTCGGATCTGGCACATCCAGCAGAAGACAATCAATTATTTCAGTATCCAACGTGCCTTCAGAGCCGGCATAGCGACCATAGAAATGCTTCACCAGAGCCACGATGGTTGAATTCAGGATTGCGGGAAGAATGCTGGCTTCGTTTTCTGTCAGGTTTCGAGGAGTAACGTAAAAAAGCCTGTGGTTACAAACGATCTCATCAGGATTTGCGGCAACAATGTGCCGGTATTTCTGAGTCATGGGCCAGAAGGCGACTCCGTTGGTGCCGGTCGTCAGATCATACCACACCGGCCGCGATGCACAGGTTGAGCGCTGGGGAACTGGAACGGCTTTGGATTTTTTAGATGGAAAAGTTTGCTTTGAACCCCAACGGATATATTTGGCGGCATAGGAGTGTCCTAATGCACCAAGCGGTTCGTTGACCCAAAGGACGACCCGATCCAAATCGCTGGCGTGGATGACAGGGCGATCCACTTGCATCAGACTGTGAACTTCGGGTTTGAGATATTTGGTTTCAATAGGATGCAACGTATTGTCGCCAGCGCGGACAATCCGAACCTTGCCGCTTTCAATTTCACTCCGCTTGCAAGAGGTCATCAGCCCCACATTGTTCCAGAGCAAGCCTTCTTTAACCTCGTCCAAAACTTCCTTCGTCACATCGCGCGGCATGAAAAAATCGTCGCATCCACTTTTGATTCCAAAACTGACCTCGGCAATTTCGCCCAATCGCACAAAGCCATTCCGGTAGTCGCGAAGAAGTCGGAAATACAGGTCAGGCGCGCGGAGAAAACGCCCCCACTTGCCAGCCACATAATCGGAGCCGATTTGATACATCGCCGCTGCTTCCTTGAGCGCCGAGCCATTGTTTTCATCATCTTCTTGCTCCTCGGATTCAGATTCCACCATTTCCTCTGCTTTGAGCAACGTGCCGGCGCGCACTCCTTCGTCCCATAATTCTTGCTGCTTGACCGGAATAATGCGCATCTGGGCATTGGAAAGTGGCGCATCGGTTTGAAGAATGATTTTGCGCAATGCTTCAGCAGCGTTTTGACGGGCGGCTTCGTCACCGTGCGGGCGGTCGCCCAAAATTTCTTTAACCGGCTTAAAGAGGCGGATGAATTTAACGACATTGTCCATCCGGCTATCTCGGTCATCGCAGCGTTGCAGAATGGTGATGGAAGTTTTGACCCGCGCATCCTTGAACCACGGCTCATCGAGGCTTTCAATCACCGCAATCAATTTGAACCCTTTCAAAATCCATCCTTGAAGGGCAAAACCGTAATCCACATCCAGCCAGCTCGAAGAAGTCAGGAAACCGAAATAACCACCCTCTTTCAACAAGCTCGCTGCCACCGGCCAGAAGTAACAATGAAGATCACTGCGGCCAGAAAGCCTAAGCCCCGGCCAGAGTTCCTTGCAAAGCTCCTGCAAATAATCCTTGGTGGTTTTCCGCCGGGCTTCGTAGGCCTCCTTGGTTTCACCTTTCTGGCGTTTCAGTTCGCTTTCTTTTGGAATTCCCTCCTGTCGCACGTAAGGCGGATTCCCAATCACCGCGTCCACATCCGACAAGGGCACGGCGATCATATCTTTTTCCCCGTTCGCCTCGCGCAATCCGGGGACAGCGGAAAACTTGTCGCGGCGATCCGGTATTTCAAAAAAATTGGCGCGGGCGATGTAGGGATAATTCTCTTCGTCTTCAATATGGCGCGAGGCGAGATTCAAAGTGGCCAAATGCGCGGCGAACAACGCGATGTCGCAACCGTAAATTTCACGCAACAATTCCTGATGGCTTTTTCGGGCATCCTGATGGCGTCGTCCACGGCTCTTTTGTTCGGAAAGCCAGGCTTTGCGGTGGTAAGCGCGGACCAGAAAGCTGCCCGAACCGCACGCAGGATCGATGACACTGTCACCGGCACGCCGGATGCAAAAAGCATTGATGATGTCGATGATGTCTTCGTTGGTATAAAATTGCCCGAACTTTTGTCGTTCTTCCGGCGAAATCAGTTTTTGAAAAATTCCGCCGATGATGTCGTATGGAATCTCACGAAAATTGTATTGAGCCAGATTGGTGAACAATCCCGTCCAACCCTGGCAGGCCATATCAGAGGCAAAGATCAACGCGCCTGCCCAATCATTAACTTGCGGATAAAAAATGGGCTCGTAATCGCCCGTTTCAGCAACGGCGCGTTTGAACTGGTCACGAAAGTAATCGTAGATGCCGCGCTGTTCATTGCGTCCGCGCCGGGGCATTTTCAATTGGTTGAGATCATCGGGATACTTCGCCCGGATTGCTTCGTAAAAAATCGCGCGATTGGAGAAGATGTAGCAAAGCGTTCTGGCCGCGCGCTCCAAAGTTTCGCTCCAGTTATTCGCATCGCCTGGATCAAACGTCCAATTCATCTCCTCCGCCATCCAAGATTGTAACTGCGAGGAAAAAACCGCGTCTGTTGCCGAAGTCGCAATGAGGTGATCACGCGTGCCCAACACCGGCCACTCCAAATGACTTTCCAGCGAACGAATGAAAACATCGTCGGGTGGCACACCCCACTCCACAACCTTGCCTTCCACAATGCCGGCCAGCATTTCGAAAAGTTCAGGAAGAAATTTGTCGCGAATGTAAGCGTGAACGTCCGGGCGTTTGCAGTCGCCGGGGGAAGTGAGGTTAAATCCCAAATCCCAATCTTTCAATCGCCGCTCCACCATCGGAACATCCCACTTGCTGCGGTCAAAAAGGACAAAGGTGTTGACATTCCAAGTGAAGAAATAAGGGGCTTGGATGTTGTCCGCCTTGTTGAAGGCATCCTGCATCAATGCCGGGTCGAATGGACTACGGCCTTCGGGAGTCCCGGGGAGTTTCACTTCGCCAGCAAGAACCGGTGTTTGGCTGCCTTTGCAAAAAATACGCAGGTCAGAGCGTTTGTTGTTTCCCGTTCCGTATTGCTCAATCTTGGCATGTGTAAACGGCCAATCTGTACGCGAGGAAAATAATGCGTCGGCCCAAGATTTGACATCGGCGCAGAAAGCGACTTCGTTTTCGCGCACTTCATGCAATTTACTCATGCAATTGGGAGAAAACTTCGTTTTGACCGCTCGACATGGTGGGATTTTACAGAAGATCAGCGGCGCGGCAATTCAGATAACAAAAAAAGCGGCCTCCATTTCCGGAGGCCGCTGGTTGATAAAAATTTGAGGCTGCGATTTTAAGTTCTCGCCGCCGGTTTCTTGGCCGCCTGGTCCAAAATCGTGCTTAGAACAGCTTTCGGCACCTGCTCGAAAGTCAGCGGTTCCATGGAGTAGGAAGCGCGTCCTTTTGAAAGCGACCGGATGGCCGTGGCGTAACCGAACATTTCCGCCAGCGGCACCTGCGCGTTGAGAATCGTCTGGCCGCTCTTGGCCTCAATATTGACGATGTGACCACGCCGACGGCTGATGTCGCCGAGGAGATCGCCCTGATATTCGTCGGGCGTGGTGACTTCCACCTTCATGATCGGTTCGAGCAGAATCATGCCGGCCTTCTTGGCGGCGTCCTTGAACGCGAAAATGCCGGCCATCTTGAACGCCAGTTCATTCGAGTCCACCTCGTGGAATGTGCCATCCACAACCTGCACCTTCAGGTCAATCATCTGATAGCCGGCCAGCACACCGCCTTTGATGGCCTCCTCGCAACCGTCAATGACCGCCGGGATGTATTCCTTGGGAATCGCGCCACCGACAATTTTGTTTTCGACCTCGATGCCCTTGCCCTTCTCGTTCGGCTGGATCTGAACGCAGGCGTGGCCGTATTGTCCGCGACCGCCGGATTGGCGGATGAATTTGCCTTCGCCATCGGCGGGTTTGGTGATGGTTTCCCGATAGGCGATTTGCGGCGCGCCGGTGTTGGCGTCCACCTTGAATTCCCGCTTGAGCCGGTCGCAAATGATTTCCAGGTGCAACTCACCCATGCCTGCAATGATGAGCTGCCCGGTCTCCTCGTTGTGGAAACAACGGAACGTCGGGTCTTCCTCGGCGAGTCGCTGCAATCCTTCGGACATTTTGTCGCGGTCGGCGCGCGTCTTTGGCTCGACGGCCATGCTGATGACCGGCTCGGGAAACGTCGGCGGTTCGAGCGTCACGTCGTAATCTTCGTCGCACAATGTGTCACCGGTGGTGATGTTGCGCAGGCCGACCAGTGCGGCGATGTCGCCGGCAAAAACCCGGGGGATGTCCTTGCGTTCGCTGCCTTGAATGATCATCAGGCGGCTGACGCGATCGCGTTTGCGCGTCCGGGGATTGTAAATCGTGTCGCCCTTTTTGAGCGTGCCGGAATAAACGCGGAAAAACACCAGCTTGCCCGCGTAAACGTCGGTCCACAGCTTGAATGCCAGTGAACAAAACTTGTTGCTGTCGCTGGTCTCGACGTGAACGGGCTTCTCCGTGCCCACCTCGGCGCCTTCCGCGCCGGGAACATCCAGCGGACTCGGCAGATAATCCACGACCGCGTCAATCAACGGTTGCACGCCCTTCTTTTTGAAGGCCGAACCGCACAGCACCGGAACCAGTTCGATCTTGCAGGTCAATCGGCGAATCGCGGCCTTGAGCACTGGCGGCGCGATGGGCTTTGCCTCGATGACCAGCCCGGCTATTTCGTCGTCCTTGTTGGAAACGGCGTCAATCAATTCCGCGAGCGCGGCCCTGGCGCGTGCCTGGTGCTCGGCCGGAATGTCCTTCACCTCGTAATTCAAGCCTTCGTTGACCACGTCACCCGTCCCCCAGACAACGGCCTTCTGGTTGACGACATCAATGACGCCGTCAAAATGATCCTCGGCGCCGATGGGCAGGAAGATCGGATACGCATACGCCTTGAGCTTGTTGCGCATGTCGGCAAGCGCATTTTCAAAATTCGCGCCGGTGCGGTCCATCTTGTTGACGAAGGCAATGCGCGGAACCTTGTATTTGGTCGCCTGACGCCAGACGGTTTCGGATTGCGGCTGCACGCCGGCCACGCCGCAGAACACGGCAACCGCGCCGTCGAGCACGCGCATGGAGCGTTCGACTTCGGCGGTGAAATCCACGTGGCCCGGGGTGTCAATGATGTTGATGCGATGGGCCACGTCCTTGAACGCCTTGTAAAGTCCGGCTTCGCCCGGCTTGGTCGCCTTCTGCGTCCAATAACACGTTACCGCCGCCGAAGTAATCGTGATGCCGCGCTCGCGTTCCTGCTCCATCCAGTCGGTGACCGTATTGCCATCGTCCACGTCGCCAATCTTGTGGATGAGGCCGGTGTAAAACAGGATGCGCTCGGTCGTGGTTGTCTTGCCCGCGTCAATGTGCGCTGCGATGCCGATGTTGCGCGTGCGTTCCAGCGAATATTCGCGGCTGGGCGAATTGACCGATTTCGTTGTTCTGGTGGCTGTTTGCATCTTGATTCAGAGAATAAAAAGCGCCCCGATGTTGAAAACACTTTCGGGGCGCGTCGAAAATCTTATTACCAGCGGAAATGAGCGAATGCCTTGTTCGCCTGGGCCATCTTGTGAACCTCGTCGCGTTTGCGGATGGCATTCCCCTGCCCTTGATACGCTTCCATGATTTCCGCCGCGAGCGCCTCGCGCATGGGGGTGCCCTTGCGGGCGTCCGCGAAATCCACAATCCAGCGGAGCGCCAGGGCGGCCTGCCGGTCCGACGGCACTTCCAGCGGGACCTGATACGTGGCGCCGCCAACGCGGCGGGCTTTGGTTTCGATGCGCGGTTTGGCGTTGTCCACCGCGCGCTGCAAAATTTCCACCGGATTGCTGGCCGGATTCTTTTCGGAAATGCTGTTGAACGCGCCGTACACAATCCGCTGCGCCGTGCTTTTTTTGCCGCACATCATGATGGTATTGACCAGCCGCGAAACCAAAACGCTCTGGAACTTTCCGTCCTTGGCAATCGTCCGTCGGGTGGCTTGTCGTCTGCGGGACATGAATTCGTTAAATGGTTAAATCGTTAAACTGTTAAATCGTCAGGCTGCGGGTGCTGCTGCCGCCGGCGCCTCCGCTGCTGCTGCAGCAGGTGCTGCAGGTTTTGAACCCGGTTTCGGGC
Organism: uncultured Verrucomicrobiae bacterium; assembly: GCA_963744965.1. GTDB lineage: Bacteria > Verrucomicrobiota > Verrucomicrobiia > Limisphaerales > UBA11358 > UBA11358. Next base: position 64,986 of record CAVUVT010000009.1, on the reverse strand, counting down.
GTTTCACGCCGTATTTCGAGCGGCTGACCCGGCGTTTTTCAACACCGGCGGCATCCAGCCGGCCGCGAACGATGTGATAACGCACGCCCGGCAAATCCTTCACGCGGCCGCCGCGCACCATCACGATGGAGTGCTCCTGCAAATTGTGGCCTTCGTCCGGGATGTAGGCGATGATCTCGTAGCCGTTGGTCAGGCGCACCTTGGCGACCTTGCGCATGGCCGAGTTCGGCTTTTTGGGCGTGCGCGTCATGACCTGAATGCACACCCCGCGTCGAAACGGCGAGCCTTCCAAGGCTGGCGACTTGGACTTGTACTTTACTTTGCGTCGGCCCTTGCGGACCAGTTGATTGATCGTCGGCATTGCGTCTAAAAATGGAACGCGGAATATAGCAAACCGAAGCCGCGTTGCAACAACTATTTCAGCGGATTTTGGGGCGAAATTGCACAAAAACCAGGCCTATCAGGTCCAAACGCCCGAACTCCGGGCCGGCACTTGTGAACTCGCAACGCTAAGACGGTGCGAATCGGTTTGTATTTATTGCTCGTTATCCCGGGCGGAATTCCTTAATCATGTTTTGCCGTCTTATGAAACTAATGAGCAGGCAACCTGTCTGAAAGCATGAGCTTGGAACAACAAACGCCTCAACCGGCTCCATCCAATGACGTAACTCAACCAGCCCTTCCGGTTGGGTCAGGCAATTACCGGGCGGTTTTTGTTGTTTGCATATTGCTCGCGGGCATTGTTTGGTTGGTCTTCGGCCAGACAGTCCGGTATGGATTCGTGAACTACGATGACGGAGTTTACATTGCTGACAACCCGGTAGTTCTCGGTGGCATGAGCCTGAAAGGAATCGTTTGGGCATTTACGCACTCCGTGAACGTCAATTGGACTCCGCTGACGGTGATCTCCCACATGTTGGACTGCCAGCTCTATGGAACTAACGCCGGGTGGCATCATTTGACCAGCGTCCTGTTGCACTCGGCGTCGGCCATCGCGCTGTTTCTGGTTTTGAAAGAAATGACGGGCTTTCTGTGGCGTAGCGCATTCGTCGCCGCCGTATTCGCAGTTCACCCGCTGCACGTGGAATCGGCGGCCTGGATCGCGGAGCGGCGGGATGTGCTCAGCGGATTGTTTTTCATATTAACGCTGGGAGCCTATGCCGGCTACGTCCGTCATCCGCAGTCTCTCGGTCGCTATTTGATGGTAATGTTGATGCTGGCGCTGGCGCTGATGTCCAAACCGATGGTGGTGACGCTGCCATTCGTGTTGCTGTTGTTGGATTACTGGCCGTTGAAACGATTCCCGCAACCGGATGGCCGTTTGATTCCTTGGAAATTAATTATTGAAAAACTTCCGCTGTTGGCGCTGTCAGTCATGGTTTGTGTGGTAACGCTTTTTGCACAGAGACAGGCGATTGCATCATTACCTCTGTCGGTGCGGGTCGGCAATGCCTTGGTTTCCTATGTCGTCTACTTAAAACAGATGATTTATCCAGTTGGATTGGCCGTTTATTACCCGCATCCGGAAGGCCGACTGCCAACTTGGGAAATTATCACGGCTGCCACCGTGTTGCTTGGCATCTCCGCCGGCGCTGTTGTCGTCCGGCGACGGCAGCCGTGGTTTTTGACGGGTTGGTTGTGGTATCTCGGTATGCTAATTCCAGTAATCGGATTGATCCAGTCAGGGATGCGGGCGCGAGCCGACCGGTACACTTACCTCCCGCAAATTGGTCTGTATATTCTCCTGACTTGGGCGGTGGTTGAGTTGACGGCCTCCTGGCGAAGCCGCCGATGGGTACTTGGCGGTGGCGCGCTGGTTGTTCTTGCAGTCTTGATCACTTGTGCCCGGACTCAAACCACTTACTGGCGTAATAGCGAAACATTGTGGACTCACACACTTGCCTGTACCTCGAATAACACCGTTGCCCACAACAACCTTGGTGATGCCTTTTCTCAAGAGGGACGGATGGACGAAGCCATTTCACATTACCAAAAGACACTGACAATCAACCCCAATAATGCCGAAGCCAACTACGATCTTGGCAATGCCTTTTTTAAACAGGGACGGATGGACGAAGCCATCGCGCAATTCCAAAAGACAATGGCAATCAACCCCGGCTATACCGATGTCCACTATAATTTTTCCGACATCCACAACAATCTTGGTAATGCTTTTCTCCGACAGGGACGGGCCGACGAAGCCATCGCGCAATTCCAAAGTGCACTAAAAATCAATACTAACGACGCAAGTATCCACTACAACCTTGGCAATGCCTTCCGCCGGCAAGGAAATGAGAATGAAGCCATCGTGCAATTCCAAAAGGCGCTGGCGATCAATCCGGAATTTACCGAGGCCCACTATAATCTTGGCAACACCGTTCTCCAACAGGGGCATGTGGATGAAGCCATCGCGCAATTTCAAAAGGCGCTGGCAATTAAACCCGACTACATGGAGGCCCAGAACAACCTGGCCTGGGTGCTGGCCACGTGTCAGGAGGCTTCATTGCGAAACGGAATCAAGGCGGTGGGTTTGGCCGAACGGGCGAATACGCTTGCCGGCGGAAAGAATCCGGTGGTTCTCTGCACGCTGGCGGCGGCGTATGCCGAAGCCGGAAGGTTTCCGGAAGCGATTGCGACAGCGCAAAGTGCTCGGCATTTGGCGGAGACACAATCCAACCCCGCGCTAACGGAATTGCTGCAATCACAACTGAAACTTTACCAAACCGATACGCCGTTTCACGGCGCAGCATCCGCGCCGTAAGCACTCAAAGTGCGAACCTAAGCTTTACCCTGAGACTTTAATCCGGATATACCGATTTAGTTCAGGGTGCGCTGACGCCTTCTGTCGGTTTTAAATTCTTCGATAAATTCCGCTTTGGATCAAATTCCATATTCCGTGAGTTAGGTTCGGGATTCAGGTAGCAGGCGGGAATGGTCAAAAAACTTCCGTTGGTTGCCGCTCCAAAAGATTTGATGCCGCCGTAGATTTTCCCGTAAAGCGCACTCTTAATTTTTCCGTTTTCATCCAATGCGGTTCGGCCACGGAAAAAATAATTTGTCTCGCCGGTGGTGTCGTCAACCCATTCGGAACTTCCCATTTTAAGGTTTCTTAAAATCATGCGTCGAATCGAACTCCATGTTTGTGTCATTGGGTTTTGGATTTAGGTGATACGAAAAACTCATCTTGCTGGTGATGCCACCACCATGCGCCGCGTTGAAGTCACCGTAGATTTCACCATATAATGCGCTGACGATGTTACCCTGCGCGTCCTTCTTCGTTCGCACACGGAAAAAATAATTTCCGTCCTCCTGATAATCTGAATGGTGCTGAACCAGCGTATTCTCTTTTTGCTTGCCGGTAATTTCATCATAGTCGTGTTTTATCAGTTCAGGCTTGTAGCCATCCAATGGCGCTTGTCGTGGCAACCGCAAATCGCTCCGCCCCTCTTTTGGAACAAGCACAGATTGAATCCCGTCACCGTCATTGGAAAAACTCACAGTCAATTTGTCATCGCGCAGAAGACGCGGGCGTGGCTGGTTCCCCCACCAATTCGTGATTGTTTTTTCAGGAGCGGCGTCCAACTGAAAAACAAAATCCGCCGTTGCGCCATTGCCATATGGCGTAACCCAGTCATCTGCCGTCAAATCAAAACCGACGGGCTTCCCTTCAACGGGGATTTTTTTATCGGAGACGATTCCGTGATACATCGGCATAGGATTGACAATGGGCTTCAGCACCAACTCCATAGTTGGATTCGACGGCTGCCACTCCCCGTTTTGGACAGACTTAAACCAACACCGGCCGCCTTCCGTCCAATAATAACCTGGCATGGGGTCAACACCATACGCCACGTCAGCTCGCGGACTATTGCCCTTTATTGTAGCCATTCCGCTCTTGTCGGTTTTTGCTTTGATGTTTTTCCAAATGTCTTCGCCGAAGCCTCCGCCTAGCTCAATCTTCGTCCGTTCAAACGTGGCAATGCCGGCGGTTGCTCCCTCGACGGGTTTGCCAAAATCATCCACGATTTTGAACGTGACTTGAACTTCTTGGGAATGACAAGCTGCTGCTGAAAACAGCAGGCAACCGATTGTAATTAGATTTTTCACTTTCATTGATTTAATCCTCCGAGCTGAACAAGTTTGTCATGTAGTTTGTGGTTAAACGGATAAGCAATGTCCTTCAAATCGCTGTGCAACCAACGAGTTTCGTATGTGGATGCCCGACTAGCTGGCCAGCCTGTTTGGAAGCCATTGTCTGGGTCGGCAGAGTTTAAGTCAAAGTTGTGGTCTGTTCCAAATACTCCAACCGAATTTGCTCCCACCGCATGAGACAGCGCGGGAAATCCCACCCCGAGCATTTCGGCACGCACTTGGATATTCGTTGCCTCGGCACTGCCTCCCGCGCCGGTCAAATTACTGTCATTGAATGTTCGGCAGAATGGATCGGCTCGCAGCGCGTCGTCGCTGATGTCGTTGGTTGTGGCCTGCCACGGATAACGCGCCTCTGTATTTCCACCCGGCGGCGCGCCGCTAGGCAGGATATACCAATCATTATTCAACGCCCAACCCGCTTCCGGGTGCGAATCCACCAGCCACAAAGTGCCGAGCAAATCAAAAAGTCCCGTGCCCTTGCGCATTTCCTGCGTCACCCAAATCCATTCCTTGCCGAGCGAAGGCAACTGCTGATAGCCCGGCGGATTCTCCAGCACTTCCTCACCTGATGAGTAAAAATTATAGAGATTGGGAATGACTCCAAACCGGTCACGCCAGGTCAAACCACTACGACCGTCGCTGGCATCAAAAAGCTGATACCATTCGGTTGACCAAAGCCGCTGGTCATAATTTGGCCAGCCTTGAAACGTAACGCCAGCACCGACATCAGGGTTCACCATGCCCAAATCTTTTATACTGCCATCATACGCTTCCATCGCCACCGCCGCGTCTATCGCACAATACTTTTCGACATTCATCCCGCAGTCCACGATGGCACTGGAAACCACCATGTTGCCGAGGCTGTGGGCAATCACAACTTTGTGCGCGCCCGGCAAACTGGCAACCGCATTAGCCAAAGCCGGCGCAGTCAGGAAAGCGTTTCTTACGTTGGAGTAATAATCCAAGCTGGTGCCGAGAAGTCCCGAATAGGCCTGGTCGCCATACCAACTGACGCCCGTGAACATGGCCTTCGAGTGGGATTGCCATAACCGCTTGAACGCCTCGGCAATTTCGGCGCGAGACTTTTGCTCCGGCACGTTGAAACCATGCACATAAATCACCTGCCGCCCATCGCTCGCACTGTCAGGAAAATTGGACGGCTGGCCGCTGCGAGTCGGATAATTGATGGCCGGCTGCGTCTCGCCCGAAACCGCAAATGAATCCCGTAAGTTGATCCACCGATACATTTGCTCCACGCCGCTGATGCTGATGTATAGCGGCACGCCGCCCATTTTCTGGTCAACGCCGTTTTGGTCTTTGTGCCACAGTTCTAACATCAGCGGCGCAGTGCTGGTCGCGCACCCTTCCATTAAAACGACTCCGTTGCCGCCGTTGTTCTGAACCATTGCCAGCCAGTTCGTGTCCAGAATGGTTCCAGATGCCTGGCTGTTGGTGACTTGAATGGTATCCGCGTTCGTCACCCATTCGTCGGTGTTGACACCGTAGTCATCATAGCCGTCCCAGTTCGTCAGATAGTCAAAAGCGTTGGTCGGCATCAAGCTGGTATAAACAAACTTTACCGCACTGTCAGCCTGCGACAAATGATATTCCCAGCCGTTGGCTGGCGGGAGCCACTGCAACACATTGCTCAAGCAAAGCGCCACCGGGAAAAAGTTGATGAGGTCGCAACGCCCGTTTACCTGATTCAAAGCGTAGTTTGGCGAACTTGAACCGGGCACCGTATCGCTGCCGCTGGTTACGTCACCACTTTCCTGCGAGTCATTGATCCAAAAACGATAAGGATTGTTTGCACTGGCCTGGTCTTGGGCGTTAAAGGTGATGTTGCCGTCGCGGTTGGCGTCCACCGCCAGTTGCGGAGTAATATCAAAAGCTTGCACGTTGAAAGTATAGTCCCAATTCTGATAAACCTGTGTGGCTACTGGTGTGACGTCCACGTTCTTTCCCGCCGGGGCTGATATGATTGTCTCACCCCAGACCGAGCCGTCGTCATTGGTAATACCGCTGTTGACTAGCGTCTGTTTGTTGATCTGCAACCATTCCGGCGGCAGGGGCACATCCCCGTTATTTCCCGAAGAACCGCCCTGTATCACGTTGCCGTTAAAAGCACTCGCTGCGGGATCAGAAAATTCCGAAGCGCAGGCGCGGACAAGGTAGAGATTCGTGCCAACACTCGTCTGTTGGCCTGAAGGCACAATCATGACTTTGGCGTCGGTAGAATTGTCATAAATTGCAGTGGAAAATGCAGCACCGCTATAAGAAGCATACGACCACGGAGGACCAAACGAGTTTTCAACTGCATCTGACCCCTGAAACATAATCGTGCCATCCATTGAAAAGGTTCCGCTGAAACTATGATTATAATGTGCAAAAGGCCATTCATTCCCTACATCTTGTACCCAATAAACCCAGTTTCCGCCAACATTGTAAACCCAGTTGGCCACGTAATGCTGGTCTACGTAACCACCTGTATCTGTGTAGTGCAATGCTTCTGAATAACTTGCCGTAACCACCATCGGCGGCTGTACTTGCGGGAACTGCTCGGAACCCGTGGCTGTGCCGGATGGCAAATCATTCGCCCGCAGCGATAATCCCGTCTGCGCCCGCGCCACCACGTTGGGACTGCTCCCGCCATAAACCTCCACGTCAAAAATCGCCGTCCCCGTCGGACTGACCGGCACACCATCCGCCTCCCAGTCGCCCGCATCATCAACATAATAAGCTTCAATGCCGTTGATCCATACGTCGCAACTTGGATCGCCGATCAAGCCCGTTACCGTAACGGAAGATTGATTCAATTGGTCGCTGCTCAACGGATTCATCGTCACCAGCACACTGCTCTGATACAACGTCAGGCTCGTGGTACTGGTATTCCCCGCCTCATCTGTCGCCGTAACCGTCAAGGTATTCGCGCCGGCTGCCAGCGGCAGATTTTGAATCCAAACCAGCCCGCTCCGTTCCACCAAACCTTGAATGCTATTCGTATTCCCGCTGGCATCCACGATGGAAGCCGTGATTTTGGCCGTGGCGTTGTCCACCTGTCCCTGCAACGTGAACTGGCTGCCGCTGATATAAGTTCCGTCCGGTGGCCAAATCACGGTCAACGCAGGCGCGTTGGCGTTGACGGAATATTCTAGCGTAAAACTGATGTTGGTTGTATTGCCCGCCCAATCCGTGGCGTAAAGGGTGATGGTGTTAAGGCCGTCACCCAAAGCAACATCAGGACATTGGAAGTAATTGGTGGTGCATAGGAACAGGTTGGTATCGAAAAATTGTCCCGTTACATAGCCCGTTTGATTGGTCCAAACGCCCGTGGCGTTGCTCACATCAAAAGTGAGGCTGCTCAAAGGCTCGCTGGCATAACCTTGCAGTTGGATCACCGGCTGCGAAACGGTGCTGTTGGCAGGATTGGTGACGGTGAGAGTCGGCGCAACGGTGTCCAAGGTCAGTTGCGTCCATTGCCAGGTCTGTTGTGCGTTCAATGGCAACCCGCGCAGCCCGACCCACACATCATAATTACCATCGCCGTAATTAAGCGGGACAACGAACGTGGGGTTGTATGGCTGCCAGTTCGCATTAGCAAAGTTGGTGTCATTGATTAAAACCGCTTCGTAGGACGGCACGCCGCTCAAAACTGCAATCGTGCCATAGGCAATGCCGGTGTTGACGTAATAATTTGCGAACTGAAACGAAAATTGAATCACGTTCGGGTCCAAGCCGTTCTGATAATCATACAATAGCGTGTTGCCCTGGCTGTCCAGGTTTGTGTCTGACAACGCTACCGTCCCGAAGTATTCCCAAAACCACCAGTCTGGCGTCGTATTCCCATTTTCCGCCACCCCCGTCCAATCCTCCGCCCGCATGAACAGGCTCTGCCGCTCCAGCGTTGGCACTGTGAAAGGCATCACGGCCGCATTTGTCGGCCACATTTCCGTTTCCACATTCCAGTTTGACAGTAAATTGGTTGTGCTCCAGATGGCATAAACCTGATTGGTCGCGTTATACAGGTTCAAATACGCTTGCCCATTCGAGACACCTGCTGGCTCCAGCCGCATTTGGGCATAGCCGAAATTCAAAGATGCGATAAGTCCGCCGATGATTACCAAACTACCGAAATACTTTCTGATTTCTTTCATGATTCCCTTTCTCCTGCATTCCCGTTCCACTGAACTAAATGTTTGGAACTTCTCGTATGACGATTCGGTTTTACGCTCTTGGCCGAAGATTGCCAAGAACGTTTCGGATAATTTTCGACACGTGGTTTGTTGATTGAAGCAAAACAAGGCGCCCGGTTTCCCGAACGCCTTGCGTTGAACAATCGTTTTCCGGTCAGGCCAGCAACGGATTCTCTGCCACAGCCGGTTCTGCCGGCTCCGCCGGTTCCGGTTCCTCCTCAACTTCGACCAGATGCGTGAGTTGCACCCGGCGATGCATGTCGAAACCGGTGCCAGCCGGGATGATGTGGCCCATGATGACGTTTTCCTTGAAACCGCGCAGGTTGTCCACCTTGGAACGGGTGGCCGCCTCGGTCAAGACGCGGGTCGTGTCCTGGAATGACGCGGCGCTGAGGAAACTGTCGGTTTCGAGCGACGCCTTGGTGATGCCGAGCAACACAGGCGAAGCCTCCGCCGGCTTGCCGCCCATCTTTTCCACGCGCTCGTTTTCTTCCTCAAAGTCCAGCTTGTCAATCTGCTCGCCCCACAGGAACGTGGTGTCGCCCGGTTCGGTGATGCGCACCTTGCGGAGCATCTGGCGGACGATGATTTCAATGTGTTTGTCGTTGATGGTGACGCCCTGGAGGCGATAAACCTCCTGCACTTCGCTGACGAGGTGCTCCTGCAGTTCCTGCGGCCCGCAGACTTCGAGGATTTCGTGCGGGTCCATCGGACCTTCGGTCAACTGCTGGCCTTTCTTCACCATGTCGCCCTTGAAGACGATGACGTGCTTGCCAATGGGAATGAGATGTTCCTCTTCCGCCTGGGTCTGCGTGTCTTTGATGACGATGCAACGTTTGCCGCGCACGCTCGCGCCAAAGTCCACGATGCCGTCAATCTTGGAAATTTCCGACGCGTCCTTCGGGCGGCGGGCTTCAAACAACTCGGCCACGCGGGGCAGACCACCGGTGATGTCCTTGGTCTTGGACGTCTTGCGCGGCGTCTTGGCCATCAGGGTGCCGGCGACAATCTTGCTGCCTTCGGTCACGACAACGTGTGCGCCGGAGGGAATCGGATAATTCGCCACCGCTTCGCCTTCATCGTTGCTGATGATGATTTGCGGGTGCAAATCTTCCTTGTGCTCGACGAGCACCATGGCTTCCTGGCCGGTGGTCTCATCCATTTCCTGCTTCATCGTCACGCCTTCGATGATGTCGTGGAATTTCACCTTGCCGGCTTTTTCGGAGAGAATCGGCACGTTGTAGGGGTCCCATTGCACGAAGGTTTCACCCTTCTTCACCCCGGCGCCGTCCTTGGCCGAAATGACCGCGCCGATGACCACGACGTGGCTTTCCAATTCGCGTCCGTCGTCGCCGAGAATGGAAACGGAACCGTTTTTATTGAGCACGATGTTGTTGCCATCCGCCAGTTCGACGAGGCGGAGTTCGTTGTAATGGATCACACCGTCGTGTTTGGCCTTGATCTGCGGAATCTTGAACACCTGCGCCGCCGTGCCGCCGATGTGGAACGTCCGCATCGTCAACTGCGTGCCCGGCTCGCCGATGGACTGGGCGGCGATGATGCCGACCGCTTCGCCAAGCTTGACCAGGCCGCCGGTGGCAAGGTTGCGGCCATAACAATGAACGCAAATGCCGTGCTTGCTTTCGCACGTGAGCACCGACCGGATGCGCACGCGGTCAATGCCCGAAGCCTCAATGCGTCTGGCTTTTTCCTCGTCAATTTCCTCGTTCGCACGAATGAGAAATTCCTTCGGGTTCGTCGAGTTCACAATGTCGTCGCACGCGAACCGGCCCACGAGCCGGTCGGCCAGTTTGACGACTTCGTCTTCACCCTCATAAACCGCCGAAACCCAGATGCCGTTCGTCGTGCCGCAATCGTCCTCCTGAATGATGACATCCTGCGACACGTCCACGAGTTTGCGGGTCATGTAACCGGAGTCCGCGGTTTTGAGGGCGGTGTCGGCCAGACCTTTGCGCGCGCCGTGCGTTGAGATGAAGTATTCCAACACTGAAAGGCCTTCGCGGAAATTCGCGAGAATCGGTTTTTCAATGATGTCGCCGCTGGGCTTGGCCATGAGGCCGCGCAAACCGGCAAGCTGGCGGACCTGTTGTTTGTTGCCGCGCGCGCCGGAATCCACCATTAGAAAAACCGGGTTGAACTCCTTCTTGCCCTGGTTCTGTTCAAGCGTGCGGAACATGACGCTGGCAATCTGGTCGGTGCAATGCGTCCAGATGTCCACGATTTTGTTGTAGCGTTCGCCCGGGGTGATGACGCCCTTGCGATACTGTTTCTCTACCTCCTTGATCTGCTTTTGCGCGACGTCAATTTCCTGGTCGCGTTCCTTGGGCACAATCATGTCGTCAATGCCGATGGACGCGCCGGACTTGGTAGCCTCGCGGAAGCCGAGTTCCTTGAGCTTGTCGAGCATGGCGACGGTTTTGTCGTGGCCGGCGACCTTGTAACATTTCCAGATCAAATCGCCGAGCTGGCTCTTGCCGGCGGCCCGGTTGTAGAAGCCGAGTTCCGGCGGCCAAATCTCGCTGAAGGTGACGCGGCCAACGGTCGTTTCAATGATCTTTTTGTTCGGATCCCCATAAACGGTCTGCCGGCCAAAATCGGGATTCGCCAGACGAATCCGGTCGTGGGTCTTCAACGCGCCATCGTCATAGGCGAAAATCACCTCGTCCTTCGAGCCGAACAACGGCAGTTTCCGCGTGTCGGCGGGCATCGGCGTGCGCGGTTCGGCGGTGAGATAATAACAGCCCAGCGTGATGTCCTGCGTCGGTGTGATGATCGGTTTGCCGGACGACGGGCTGAAAATATTGTTTGTCGCCATCATCAACAGGCGCGCTTCCATTTGCGCCTCGACGGACAGCGGCACATGCACGGCCATCTGGTCGCCGTCGAAATCCGCGTTGTAGGCGGTGCAAACCAGCGGATGAATGCGAATCGCCTCGCCTTCGATCAACTGCGGCTCGAACGCCTGCACGGACAACCGGTGCAGCGTCGGCGCGCGATTGAGCAGGACCGGATGGCCTTTCGTCACTTCCTCCAGAACATCCCAGACTTCCTTCGTCTGGCGCTCGATCATTTTCTTCGCGCTGCGAACGGTATGGACGTAGCCCAATTCCTTGAGCCGGCGGATGATGAACGGTTCGAACAAAACCAGGGCAATTTTTTTGGGCAAACCGCATTGATGCAGTTTTAATTCCGGTCCGATGACGATGACGGAGCGGCCGGAATAATCCACGCGCTTGCCGAGCAAATTCTGGCGGAATCGGCCACCCTTGCCCTTGAGCATGTCGCTCAGGGATTTCAACGAGCGATTGCCCGCCCCGGTCACCGGGCGGCCATGCCGGCCATTGTCAAACAGGGCGTCCACAGCTTCCTGCAACATGCGCTTTTCGTTGCGGATGATGACTTCCGGCGTCTTGAGCTGGAGCAGCGTCTTGAGCCGGTTGTTCCGGTTGATGACGCGGCGATACAAATCGTTCAAATCCGAGGTCGCAAACCGTCCGCCTTCGAGCGGCACGAGCGGGCGCAAGTCCGGCGGAATCACCGGCAGCACCGTGAGAATCATCCATTCCGGACGGCTCTTGGAAATCTGCAAGCCTTGGAGCAGTTTGATGCGCTTCGCGAGTTTCTTGCGGATTTGCTTGCTCTTGGTTTCGGTCATCGCCTCCTGCAACTGACTGATGCCTTTGGCCAGGTCCACCCGGGCCAGCGCTTCGCGCACGGCTTCCGCGCCCATCTTGGCCAGAAACGCGTCCGCACCGTAGGTCTCGCGCGCCTCGCGGTATTCGTGCTCATTGAGCAACTGATTCTGCTTCAACGGCGTGTTGCCCGGATCAATGACGAGGTAATCCTCGTAATAAATCACGCGCTCCAGGTTGCGCGCGGTCACGTCGAGGACGAGGCCGATGCGCGACGGCATGCATTTGAAAAACCAGATGTGGCACGTTGGCACGGCCAGTTCGATATGGCCCATGCGCTCGCGGCGGACGCGGGCGAGCGTCACTTCCACGCCGCAACGGTCGCAAACGACCCCGCGGTGCTTGATGCGCTTGTACTTGCCGCAGGAACATTCCCAGTCCTTGACAGGACCGAAAATGCGTTCGCAGAAGAGGCCGCCCTTCTCCGGCTTGAACGTGCGGTAGTTGATGGTTTCCGGATTTTTGACTTCGCCTTTGCTCCACGACCGGATGGCATCCGGTGAGGCGACGGTGATGCCGACGTAATCCACCTGATTGACCTTGTCCAGTCCGAGCAGTTCGCGCGCGTTTTCTTTGTTGCCGATCATACGAAAATTTGTTTCCGCGTTGGTTAAATGGTTTCCGGGTTAAAGCGACGCCAGGGTCACGGCGGATGCTTCCGGGTGTTCCGCCGGATTCGCGTAACCGACCTTCACATCCAGCCCGAGCGACTGCATTTCCTTGACGAGCACGTTGAAGGATTCGGGAATACCCGCCTCCAGCGCGTTGTCGCCCTTGACAATCGCCTCGTAAATACGCGTGCGTCCCTGCACGTCGTCGGATTTGACGGTGAGCAATTCCTGCAGCGTGTAGGCCGCGCCGTAGGCTTCCATCGCCCACACTTCCATTTCGCCGAAGCGCTGGCCGCCGTATTGCGCCTTGCCACCGAGCGGCTGCTGCGTGACCAGCGAGTAAGGCCCGACCGCGCGGGCGTGAATCTTGTCCGCGACCAGGTGGCCGAGCTTCATCATGTAAATGTAACCGACGACAATTTCCTGGTCGAAGGGCTGGCCGGTGCAGCCATCGTAAAGAATCGTCTTGGCGTGCTCCGGCAATTTCGCCTCCTTGAGGTAATTGCGAATGTCTTTTTCCTTGATGCCGTCGAAAACCGGCGTGGCGAATTTCAAACCCAGAATCCTCGCCGCCCAGCCCAGGTGCGTTTCCAGCACCTGACCGACGTTCATGCGCGAGGGCACGCCCAGCGGATTCAACACGATGTCCACCGGCGTTCCGTCCTCAAGAAACGGCATGTCTTCTTCCTTCACAATCCGCGCGACGACACCCTTGTTGCCGTGGCGTCCGGCCATTTTGTCACCGACGGACAGCTTGCGTTTGGAGGCGATATAGACCTTCACCGACTTGACGATGCCGGCCTCCACGCCTTCACCCGCCTCGGCGCGTTCCATTTCCTCGTCATATTGCATCTGCAAATCATCGAACTTCTTTTTGAAACTGCCGATGATTTCGTTGATCTTGTTGCGGATGGGCGACGGATCAATCTCGATGCGGTCATAAACCGTCGCGAGCTTGCGCAGGAGCGTCTTGGTAATCTTGCGATTCGCCGGAATGATGATTTCCCCGGTTTCGGAATTGACCACGTCGAGCGGAATTTTTTCCCCGAGCAAAATGTTGCTCAACGCCTCGGTCAATTGATCGCGCAATTCATCGGTCTTTTTCTTGTGGTCGTCCTCAATCTGCTTCGCGTGGCGTTTTTCCTCGCCGACGGTTGATTTGCTTTCACGATCGGCTTCCTTCTTCGACGACACCTTTACATCCATGACGATGCCGTAAGTGCCGGAAGGAATCTTGAGCGACGTGTCCTTCACGTCGGCGGCCTTTTCCCCGAAAATGGCGCGGAGCAAACGTTCTTCCGGCGCGAGCTCGGTTTCCGATTTCGGCGTGATTTTGCCCACCAGAATGTCGCCGGGCTTCACTTCCGCCCCGATGCGGATGACGCCGTCCGGTCCGAGGTTTTTGAGCGCCTCATCGCCGAGATTCGGAATGTCGCGCGTGATTTCCTCCGGGCCGAGCTTGGTGTCGCGCGCGGCCACTTCAAATTCATCAATGTGAATGCTCGTGAAAATGTCTTCCTTCACGATTTTTTCGCTGATGAGGATCGCGTCCTCGAAGTTGTAGCCGTTCCACGGCATGAACGCGACCAGCACGTTGCGACCGAGCGCCAGTTCGCTGTTCTGGGTGCATGGACCATCGGCAATGACCTGCCCTTTCCTCACGTGGTCACCTTTATGCACAAGTGTCTTTTGATTGATGCAGGTGGCGGCGTTTGACCGCATGAATTTGCGGATCGGATAGACCCACACGCCCTTTTCGGGGTCGTGTTTGATCTTCTTTTTTGTTTCCGGCAACTTGCCGTCTTCGGTGATGATGACGCGATCGCCGCTGACGGAAGCCACTTTGCCAGCTTCCTCCGCGACCACCACGGCGCGCGAGTCGCGGGCGACGCGGTCTTCCAGACCGGTTGCCACCAGCGGCGCTTCGGTCACCAGCAACGGCACCGCCTGGCGTTGCATGTTGGAACCCATCAACGCGCGGTTGGCGTCGTCGTGTTCCAGAAACGGAATCAGCGACGCGGCAATAGACACCAATTGCTTGGGCGAAACGTCCATGTAATCCACCCGCGCGGGTTCGACGTCAATGAAGTCGGTCCGGGCGCGGCAAACCACCCGGTCGGTCGTGAATTTGCCCTTGTCGTCCACCGGCGAATTCGCCTGCGCGATGATGAATTGTTCCTCACGGTCGGCGGTCAGGTAATCAATGTGATTGGTGACGCGCCCGTTTTCGACCTTGCGATAAGGCGTTTCGAGGAAGCCGAAATCATTGATGCGCGCGAACGTCGCCAGCGACGCGATGAGGCCGATGTTCGGGCCTTCCGGCGTCTCAATCGGGCAAATGCGCCCGTAGTGCGACGGATGAACATCGCGCACTTCAAATCCGGCGCGGTCGCGGCTCAGGCCGCCCGGCCCGAGCGCGGACAGACGGCGCTTGTGGGTCAACTCGGCGAGCGGATTGATTTGATCCATGAACTGGCTGAGTTGCGAACGGCCAAAGAAATCGCGGATGACCGCTGATAGCGCCTTGGGATTGATGAGCTTTTGCGGCGCCATTTGCTCGACGCTTTGATCGAACAACGTCATGCGTTCCTTGACGAGGCGTTCCGTGCGCGAAAGCCCGACCCGGCACTGGTTGGCGAGCAACTCGCCGACCGTGCGGATGCGGCGGCTGCCCAGGTGGTCAATGTCATCCACGCTGCCTTCGCCCTTCTTGAGGCGGAGCAGATATTTCGTCGCGGCCACCAAATCATGCTTCGTGAGAATGCGTGATTCTTCCTTGTCCTTGAGACCGAGTTTTTGATTGATCTTGTAGCGGCCCACGCGGCCCAAATCGTAACGTTTCGGGTCAAAGAACAGGCGTTTGAGCAGCGCGCGCGCGTTCGCGGCGGTGGGCGGATCGCCCGGCCGCAGGCGGCGGTAAATGTCCTTGAGCGCTTCCTCCTCATTCTTGGCCGGGTCCTTTTTCAGGCATTTGATCATGATGCCTTCGTCGAGGGTGGTGTTCACGACCTTGATTTTGGCCACGCCCAACTCGGCGATCTGCTTGACCACGGCCTTGGACAGCGGTTCAAAGGCGCGCGCGACCACGAGGCCCTTTTCCTGGTCCACGGCATCCTGAATCAGGACGCAGTTCGGCAGGTCCTCGAGTTTCTCGGCTTCCTTGACCGTGAGTTCCTCGATTTCGTAAAACAGCTTGAGAATTTCCTCATCGGTGCCGCGGGTTTTCTCGCCGTTGTCCTTGCCCTTGCCGATGCCGCCCTCGACATCCAGAAAGCTCAAGGCGCGGAAGAACGTCGTCGTCAAAAATTTCCGGCGGCGTTTCTTGCGGTCGAGATAAACGTAAAGCAAATCGCTCGTGTCGAATTGCGCCTCGTACCAGGAACCGCGGTCGGGGATGACGCGGAAGCTGTGGAGCATTTTGCCGTTGGGATGCTGCGTGGCCTCGAACGCGATGCCCGGCGACCGGTGCAACTGGCTGACGACCACGCGCTCCGCCCCGTTGATGACGAATGTGCCTTGCGGCGTCATCAGCGGCAGTTCGCCCATGAAAACTTTTTCCTCCTTGGCGCTTCGGCCTTCTTCCTTGAGCAGGAACGTGACATAAAGCGGCGCGCCGTAGGTCAGGCCCTCGCGCAGGCATTCAAGCCAGTCGAGCTTCGGTTCACCGATCTCGTAGGAGTCGTAATCGAGCACGCATTTGCCGTCGTAGCTCTCGATGGGAAATACTTCAAGGAAGACCGCCTCCAGGCCGATGTGTTTCCGGCGCTTTTTGGGCGCCGCGTCCGCTTGCAGGAATTCCTTGTAGGAATTGGTCTGCAATTCGATCATGTTCGGCGGCACAACTATCTCTTTGATTTTGCCGAAGTTGATTCGTTCAGTGGCTCGCGATGGCATTTGGACTTTCTGGTTTGGCTGGCACCTGCGCCAGCCGGCAATTTTCAATCAACGACTCAAGGCAAGCACGCTGCGTTCAACAGTGAACTTGCCTGAACTCTGGCCGCAACCGGCGGCCGCTTGTTGCTGCTGTTTGTAACTAATAAAAATTTGGTTCCACCTTGCGAAAACAGGGTGGTGGTCCCGCATCACGGGACCACCTCCCCCAAAATTCGCCGATTACTTGACCTCCACTTTGGCGCCGGCTTCTTCCAGCTTCTTCTTGGCCGCGTCGGCGTCGGCTTTCGGAGCGCCTTCCAGCACGGGCTTGGGCGCGCCTTCCACCAGCGCCTTGGCTTCCGCCAGGCCGAGACCGGCCTTGACTTCGCGCACCGCCTTGATGGTGGCAATTTTCTTGTCCGCCGGGGCGGATATGAGAATCACATCAAACGTGGTCTTTGCTTCAGCGGGAGCCGCAGCCGCGCCGCCAGCAGGAGCCGCAGCCATCGCCACCGGCGCGGCGGCAGTCACGCCCCATTTTTCTTCCAGTTTCTTGACCAGGTCGGCGGCTTCAATCACCGTCAACTTGCTCAATTCTTCCACGAGGTTTCCAATGTCAGCCATATTACCTTTCTTGTCGTCTCGTCGTCTGCCGCGGTCCGCCTTCGCCTTGCTTCGGCGCGACACGCCACGGCTTTTTTAAGTCCGTTGCCGGACCGACGATTTACGTTGTTGTTTGTTTGTTTGTCCGACCCGCCGGTTAAAGCGGACGGAAATTGTTTTAGACTTTCTCAGCCTTCGCCTTGATCACACGCGCGAGCTGTGTCGCCGGCGTGTTGATTAATACGACCAGTTTGGTGGCTGGGGCGTTCAATAGACCCAGCAGGGTGGCGCGCAACACGTCCAGACTCGGCAGATCGGCCAGGGCCACAATCGCCGCCTGTTCCAGGCGCTGGTTGTCCAGATAGCCAAACTGCACCTTCAGCCGGTCGAACTCCGCACCGAAATTTTTCACCACCTTCGCCGCGGAGGAAATGTCCTTCTGGCCGGTGACCACGGCGAGCTGGCCGCCGAGCGAGCCGTTCAAGTCGCCGACGCCGGCTTCCTTGGCCGCGATCTGGAAAAGGGAGTTTTTGACGATGTGAATCTCCGCCCCGGCCTTTTGCAGGCGATTCCGCAATTCGGTCATGTGGGACACCTTGAGCCCCTTGTAATTCACCACGATGAAGAATGGCGAGGCATTCAACCGCGCGACATATTCCTTCGTTAAAATTTGTTTTTCAGCACGCATGATTCAAAATGGGTTCGGGTTTAATGGGTCGTGAATTCACGCACGTCCAGCCGCACCGGCGGACTCATCGTCGCCGAAAGCGTGCAGGAGTTGATATAGGCGCCCTTGACGCTGTTGGGACGCGCCTTGGCCACGGCCTCGATGACCGCGCGCGCGTTTTCCTCGATTTGATTGGCCGGAAACGACGCCTTGCCGACGGCCACATGAATGTTGCCCGCCTTGTCCACCTTGAACTCGACACGGCCGGCCTTGACTTCCTTGACCGCCTTGGCGGTGTCGTCCGTCACGGTGCCGGTCTTCGGGTTGGGCATCAGGCCGCGCGGGCCGAGCACCTTGCCGAGCTTGCGCACTTCGGCCATCGCTTCGGGTGTGGCCACCGCCACGTCAAAATCAGCCCAGCCGCCCTGGCATTTGGCAATCATGTCTTCAAAACCGACGTATTCCGCCCCGGCGGCTTTGGCCGCGTCCGCCGCCGCGCCGCTTTTGGCGAACACGAGCACGCGCACGGTCTTGCCGCTGCCGTGCGGAAGCGGAACCGTGCCGCGAACCATCTGGTCGGATTGTTTCGGGTCCACGCCGAGCCGGAAGGCGAGGTCAATCGTCTCGTTGAATTTCGCCTTGGGAAATTTGGCGAGGACGCCAACGGCATCCTTCAGTGGATACCCCTTTTTGGCGTCCACCACTTCGAGCGCTTTTTTGTATCGTTTACTGGGCATTTGCTTTGTTGCGGTGCAAGCGAATCCTCGAGGACTCTCCCGCGGTTGTTTGGTTTATCCGACGACTTCAATTCCCATGCTGCGCGCCGTGCCGGCAATGACCCGGAACGCGGCCTCTTCCGAAGTCGCATTTAAATCCTTCGACTTCATTTTTATGATGTCCAAAACCTGTTTGCGCGTCACTTTGCCGACCTTTTCCTTGTTCGGCTCCTTGGAACCGGCGGTGATGCCCGCGGCTTTTTTCAACAGAATGGACGCCGGCGGCGACTTGGTGATGAACTTGAACGACTTGTCCTGAAATACGGTGATGACAACGGGAATGATGAGTCCCGCGTCGGCCTTGGTCGCCGCGTTAAACTCCTTGCAGAAGCCCATGATGTTGACGCCGTGCTGGCCGAGCGCCGGGCCGACCGGCGGCGCGGGATTGGCCTGACCCGCCGGGATCTGCAGCTTGATGATGCCTGTGATTTTCTTTGCCATGATGTTCGTTAAATATGTTAAACAAGTGATTGGTAAAATGGGTTAAACAAGCGCCGCCCCGGGCGACTCATTTAACTGATTTAACCCATTTAACCATTCACTTTCATTACGCTTTCTCCACCTGCCAATATTCGAGTTCGACCGGCGTGTTGCGGCCGAAAATGTTGACGGTGACTTTCAATTTGCCGCGTTCGGGATCAATTTCCTCAATGACGCCGCTGAAATTGAGGAACGGCCCGTTGTTGATCTTGATCGTCTCGCCGACTTCAAAATTGACCTTCGGTTTTTCCGTCTCTTCCGACGCGGAAATTTGCGCCTTGATGGATTCGACCTCTTCCGTCGGCGTCGGCACGGGCGGTTCGCCGCCGACAAAACCAATCACACCCTGTGTTTCTTTGATGAAATACCACGGCTTCTCGACAATCCGGTTTTCCTCATCCAGCAGCACCATGTCCACAAACACGTAACCCGGCCACAATTTGCGGCTGGACACGGTCTTCTTTTGATTGCGCACCTCGACGACCTTCTCCATCGGGACGAGGACTTCCTTGACATAGTCCTGCATCTCGTCGGTTTTGACGCGCTTCTCAATGCTTTCCTTGACCTTCTGCTCCTGGCCGGAAAGCGTATGGATGACAAACCATTGGCTGCGCATGGTGCTCAAAGTACAAAGAAAATAAAATACAGGATGCGATCCACCACTTCGGTGAATGCGCCCATCAAAGCGATTGAAATCATGATGACCACCGTCGAGCCTTTCAGTTCCACCCACGACGGCCATGAACATTTTTTTAATTCTTCGCGCGTTTCCTGCACATAGACGGCCAATTGGCGGACCTGTCCCTGCCACCAAAGGTAGGCAAAAATCACGCCGATGAACCCCGCCCAAATTATAATGCTAGTCCAACCACTACTCATAATTCACTCACATCTTCTCCGTTATTCATTCCCGCCCCCGCTCCGCGCGAAGACTGGCGGAGAGGGAGGGATTCGAACCCCCGTCGGGCGTTAACCCGAAGCGGTTTTCAAGACCGCCGCGATAGACCACTCTGCCACCTCTCCAATGACAGACTGGATTTGTGGATTGATGGATTGTTGGATGAACGCTCATCATCCATTCCACCCATCCATTCCACCCATCCATTTATCCAATTATCCAGCAATCCAACCGGTTCCTCACGGCTGGCACGGCAGGAGGGACTTGAACCCCCAACCAACGGTTTTGGAGACCGCTACTCTGCCAATTGAGCTACTGCCGTATCCGCCCAATCTCGTTTGTATTTCTGACAAAAAAGGAGCCGCGGGGTTCATCCCCCCCGCGCTCCCAAGTTGAAAACCGCCGTTATGCGATGACTTCGGTCACGCGGCCTGCCCCAATCGTCCGGCCGCCTTCGCGGATCGCAAACCGCTGGCCGCGTTCCATGGCCACCGGCGAGATGACCTTTACCTCCACCGAAACGTTGTCGCCCGGCATGACCATTTCCACACCCGGCGCGAGGGTCACCGTGCCCGTTACGTCCGTGGTGCGGAAATAAAATTGCGGACGGTAGTTCGTGAAGAACGGCGTGTGCCGGCCGCCTTCCTCCTTCGACAACACATAGACTTCCGCCTTGAAATGCGTGTGCGGGGTGATGCTGCCCGGTTTGGCCAGCACCATGCCGCGTTCGACTTCTTCCTTCTTGATGCCGCGCAGCAGTACACCGACGTTGTCGCCCGCCGTCGCCTTGTCGAGCAGCTTGCGGAACATTTCAATGTCGGTGGCAACCGTCTTGCGGGTGTCCTTGATGCCGACAATTTCGACGTCGGACATGCGTTCCAGCACGCCGCGCTCCACGCGGCCGGTGACGACGGTGCCGCGGCCTTCAATGTTGAACACGTCTTCAATGCACATCAGGAACGGCTTGTCCACCTCGCGCGGCGGCAGCGGAATAAACGCGTCAATGGCTTCCATCAACTTCTGGATGGAGTCTTCGCCCGCCTTGTCTCCGGCCAGTGCCGCCTTGGAACTGCCGCGAACAACGGGCGTCTTCTCACCCGGAAATTCATATTTGGTCAGCAGGTCGCGGACTTCCATTTCCACCAGGTCCAGCAACTCCTTGTCATCCACGAGGTCCACCTTGTTCAGGTAAACCACGATGGCGGGCACCCCGACCTGGCGGGCCAGCAGCACGTGCTCCTTGGTTTGCGGCATCGGGCCTTCCGAGGCGTCCACCACGAGGATGGCGCCGTCCATCTGGGCCGCGCCGGTGATCATGTTCTTGATGAAGTCAGCATGGCCCGGGCAGTCAATGTGGGCATAATGACGCTTGTCGCTCTGATACTCGACGTGAGAAACCGCGATGGTCACGGTTTTGGTTTCATCGCGCACCGTGCCCCCCTTGGTGATGTCAGCGTAGGAAATTGGCGTCGCCAAGCCCTTCTTCGCCTGCACCATGACAATCGCAGCTGTCAAGGTGGACTTGCCGTGGTCAATATGTCCGATGGTGCCGACGTTAACGTGCGGTTTCGTTCGTTGAAATTGTTCTTTAGCCATTGTTGTCTCCTGCGTTTAGTTTTTGGTTGACAGTCAAATCTGCGAACTGGAGCCCATGATCAGGGTTGAACTGATGACCTCGTCCTTACCAAGGACGCGCTCTACCAACTGAGCTACATGGGCGCATTAAATCATTAGTCCAATCCGACACAAACACACAAAACGACAAAAAAACCCGTTCCCCTCATCGTTTTCCATCGAAAATCCAAGGGGCAACCGGCTGTTTTTGTCTATTTACGGCTCTGCTAGCGAGCGCAAATTATGAAACACCCGGTCCCCTGTCAACAGGTTTTTTAATTTTTTTCCGGGCGCTTTTTCAGCCAAAAAACACCATGCCCAATGTCAGTTGCCAATTAATTTGGCGCGGTTTCGACTTCTCATCCGACTGGTCTGGACATGGGTGCTTCGTTTCAACGCAATGGGCCGTGGTCAGTCTTTGCGCCTCCGCATCTTTGCGATCCTCCTGTCCGCCGAAGCCTTTGGCCTGGGCGGATGCGTTAAGAGTCATCTGTTTTTTCGACGCGGTTCGCGGTGACTGGTGGAACTAGCGAGAAAGGCGTTCTTACCGAAAAGAATTGAGTTTTGCGCCGGTTGCTCCAACCTCCGCCCATACTGAGAGCATTTTCTCTGTGGTTTTTAAAATTTGGCTGATAACGAAAAATATGAGCGTTTCAATTCCGTTCCGCCCGGGCTGCGCGGATGTACGCTGCCGGTTGTTGCCTGAGCCGGACAAAATGAATACGTTGGCGGTCATGGAGCGCAACACTTTGGATTGTCGCAACCCCATTCCCGCGCAAAGGATTCCGGAGGTTGGAACGCCAGCCTCCGGCACGGCGTGTTGTTGTAGAATTTCTTTTCGTGCCGTGCCAGAGGCTGGCGCTCCGGGAATAGCGGAACCGGTTGTAAGGTAACCGAAAATGTTGTTTATGGATATTTCCCCAACGACTTTATTGCCCCTGGCACTGGTGGGTTATGTCCTGGGTTCTGTGGCGGGATTGCTGTTTCTCCGGCATGAAAAGCTGGCCAATTTTTTTTCGTTCGGCTGCGCCACGATGGCTGCCGGGTGCGGAGCGGTCGCGTGCGCGATGTCCCTGGCGGCCGGCGCCACCGCCGCCCCGCTGCAATTGCAATTGATCCCGACCCTGATTCCGTACGTCCAATTCACGATAAGCCTCGATCCACTGTCAGCCTTTTTCGGGTTGATTGTTTCGCTGCTGGGTTTCGCGCTGTCGTTGTATTCCCTGGGCTATGCGCGCGGGTTTTATGGACGCAAAAACGTCGGTGTCCTGGGCGCGTTTTTCAACCTGATGGTGCTGGCGACGACACTGGTGGTCATGGCGGACAATGCGTTTTTCTTCCTCATGGTCTGGGAAATCATGGCGCTGTCGGCCTACTGCCTCATCAGTTTCGAGCATGAGAAACCCGAGACGCGCAGCGCCGGGGTGCTCTACTTTGTCATGTCGCACATCGGCACCGGCTGCATCATGCTCGGCTTTTTGCTGCTGTTCCAAGCTTCCGGCGGCTATGACTTCGCCGGCTTTCATGCGTTGGGAGACAAGTTGTCACCCGGTTCGCGCGACGCCGCTTTTCTGCTGTTCCTGGCCGGCTTTGGCGTCAAGGCGGGCATCGTGCCGCTCCATACCTGGCTGCCGGCGGCGCATCCGGTCGCGCCCAGCAACGTGTCCGCCTTTTTGTCAGGTGTCATCATCAAGACCGGCATTTATGGCATGGCGCGGGTATTTTTTTATTTCCTCGGCACCCCGCCGATGTGGTGGGGTGTGACCGTGCTGGCCATCGGTACGATTTCCGCCGTGCTGGGCGTACTCTACGCCCTGATGCAGCATGACCTGAAACGGCTGCTGGCCTATCACAGCATTGAAAACATCGGCATCATCCTGATGGGTTTCGGCGCGTCGCTGATGTTTCTCCACCTGGGCCATCCATTGCTGGCCACGCTGGCGCTCATCGCCGGCCTTTATCACACCATCAATCACGCCGTGTTCAAGGGACTGCTGTTCCTCGGCGCGGGCGCGGTATTGCACGCCACGCACACCCGCGACATGGAACAGATGGGCGGGCTGGCGAAACGGATGCCGCAGACGGCGTTTTGTTTTCTCATCGGCGCCGTGGCCATCTCCGCGCTGCCGCCACTCAATGGGTTTGTCAGCGAATGGCTCACCTACCAATCGCTGCTCCAAGGGTTTGGCACCACGAACAGTTTGTTGCGGCTCATGTTCCCGATTGGCGGGGCGTTGCTGGCGCTGACGGGCGCGCTGGCGGCGGCGTGCTTCGTGAAGGCTTTTGGCATCACCTTCCTCGCGCAACCGCGCAGCGAACGAGCTGCGCAGGCACACGAAGCCCCGCTGACCATGCTGCTGGGCCAGGGCGTCCTCGTGGCGGCCTGCGTGTTCCTCGGACTTTGCCCGACCCTGTTCCTCCGGGTCCTCGACCCGTTGACGCAACAGCTCACTGGCCTGCAAATCAGCCAGCAATTGACCGTGGCCAATGGGCTGGTGCTGTCCGGCGTCAACCAGAACGGCGGCACGGTCTCGACCCTCGGCATCGCAGTGGTGGGTGTTGCCCTGTTCCTCATTCCTTTTGTGTTATGGCTGGCCTTTGGGCAAAAGACGAAAACCCGCATCGGGCCGACATGGGATTGCGGGCTTAAGGGTTTGACCCCGCGCATGGAATACACCGCCACCGGTTTTTCCAAACCCATCCGGATGATTTTCAAAGCGCTTTTCCGTCCGCGCCGCGAAGTGCAGCGGGAATACGACTTCTCGCCCTACTTCGCCACGGGCATCCGTTTTGAGGCGCACGTGGAGGAGATTTTCGAAACGCGGATTTACCGCCCGTTGCAACGGCAGGTGTTGCGACTTTCGCGGCGGATGCGCGCTCTGCAGGCCGGCAGTCTCCAGGCTTATCTTATTTACATCTTCATCACCTTGTTGCTGCTGCTCCTCTTTGCGTTATGAAACCGGACACTTTTGCCATCGTGTTGCAGACGGTGCTGTTGCTGGTGCTGGCGCCGTTGATCAGCGGCTGCATCCGGAACTGGAAGGCCCGGCTGCAAAACCGCCGCGGCCCGCGCGTCTGGCAGCCGTATTTCGACCTGATAAAATTCCTGCGCAAGGACATGGTCATCTCCGAGCACGCGTCATGGGTGTTCTCCGCCGCGCCCTACGTCGTTTTCATCACCGCGCTGCTGACGGGATTGATGGTGCCGATGGTGACCACGCAGGCGCCGTTGAGTCTGTTCGGCGGCGTTCTGGCGGTCGTTGGTTTGCTGGCGCTCGGACGGTTTTTCATGGCACTGGGTGGACTTGACCCGGCCAGTGCCTTCGGCGGCATGGGCAGCAGCCGTGAAATGACGATTGCCGCCATCGCCGAACCGGCATTGATGCTCGCGATTTTCACCGTGGCCATCACCGTCGGTTCCACCGACTTCAGCCACATGGTCGCCACCGCGCAGCAATCGGGCTGGGACATGCTGAATCCGACGCACCTCATGGCATTTGCGGCGCTGTTCATCGTGCTGCTGGCCGAAACCGGCAGACTGCCCGTTGACAATCCGGCCACGCATCTCGAATTGACCATGATCCACGAGGCGATGCTGCTGGAATACTCAGGCCGCTATCTCGCCGTGATGGAATGGGGTGCGTCCATCAAACAACTGGTATTGATGGCCATTCTGGTAAACATCTTTCTGCCAGTGGGCCTGGCCGCCGATGGTTCGGCGCTCGCGCTCGGATTGGGACTGGCGGTTTTCCTTGGAAAAATCCTCCTGTTGTCCGCCGCGGTGGTGCTGGTCGAGACCGTCAACGCCAAGCTGCGCCTGTTCCGCGTGCCGGACCTGTTGAGCGCCGCCTTCGTGCTCGCGGCCATGGCTTTGTTGTCCACGTTCCTCTTTCATTGATTCATGAACACCCCTCTTACAACTGAAATCGGCTCGCAAATCATCATGCTGCTGGCGGCGTTGATGCTGGTGATGCAACTGCTCCTGGTGGTGCAGAAAATGTTGCTCATCAACGTCCGCCTCTTCGCGCTGCAATCGCTCATGCTCTCCGCCATCGCCGCCGTGGTCGCCTATTATTACAACGCCACGCACGTCTATATCGTTGCCGTGCTGACCCTCGTCGGCAAGGTCATCTTCCTGCCCTGGCTGCTCAACCGGATCGTGCGCCGCATCAACATCGTCCAGGAGATCGAGCCGCTGTTCAACGCGCCCACCTCGATGCTCATCTGCGGCGGCCTGACGTTGCTGGGTTACCTGGTGGCGCGGCCGTTCACGACGCTGCACAAGCTCGGCAACAATACGCTGGCCATTGCCATCACGCTGCTGCTCACCGGCTTTTTCCTCATGATCAACCGGCGGAAGGCCATTTCCCAGGTGCTCGCCCTGCTGACGATCGAAAACGGTGTCATGCTCGCGGCCGTGGCGCTCACCACTTACGGCATGCCCCTGGTGGTCGAATTGGGCATTTTTTTCGACGTGATGGTGGCGGTGATGGTGCTGGGCATCCTGGTTTATCGCATCCGCGAAACGTTTGCCTCCATGGACACCGGCAAACTGGACCAGTTGAAGGGCTAAGGCTAAATGCTGAAGGCTAAAGGCTGAAGTTTATGGATAAAAAGCCGCAGGAATTAAAACCGAGAACGAAGGCGTTTGCGCTTCGGGTCATCCGTATGTACTCCAAGCTGGTGAAGAACGACACGGTCGCGCAAGTGCTCGGCAAGCAGGTTCTTCGTTCCGGCACGTCAGTGGGCGCGAACTATCGTGAGGCGTCGCGCAGCCGGTCCAAGGCTGAGTTCACTTCCAAGATTGGCGACTGTCTCAAAGAAATCGAGGAAACCGAGTATTGGCTCGAACTCCTCGTGGACAGCGGTTGCGTGTCGGCAACAAAGATGGCCGAACTGCTCGATGAAACCCGCCAGCTCATTGCCATATTCACGACAATCGACAAAAACAGCAAAGGCTAAAGTCTAAAGTTTATGAAAAGGCGGAGAAAACGGGAGAAAAACCAAAGGCGAAGTATCACCGATGCGCTGACTGCGCCCGCGTCGGCAATACTTCAGCCTTTAGCCTTTAGCCTTTAGCCTTTAGCCTTTTTTATGTTACTGACATCCATTCTGGTGATCCCGCCGGCCGCCGCCCTGCTCTGCCTGCTCATGCCGTGGCGGTGGCTCATGGAATGGATCAACATCCTGGCGTTTGCCGCCACGCTCGCGCTGGGTGTCCAACTGCTCCACGAGGTGCTGGCCCAGACCGTGGTGACGGAATGGAACGAATTTTTCTACGCCGATGCGTTGAGCGCCTGGATGGTGCTGTTGATTTCAGCGGTGTCCCTGGGGGCGTCGCTCTACGCGGGACGTTATTTTCGCCGCGACCTCGCCGCCGGGTTGGTGACAGCCGGTCGCGTCAAGGAGTTCTTCGTACTCACCCCGGTGTTTGCCACGGGCATGTTTCTGGTGGTGCTGGCGAACAACCTGGGCGTGATGTGGTTCGCGCTGGAGGCCACCGCCCTGTCGTCCGTGTTGCTGGTGGCGCTGTACAATCGCAAGACCTCCCTCGAAGCGGCGTGGAAATACGTCATGCTTGGCGGCTTGGGACTGGCGCTGGCCTTGTTCGGCACGGTGTTCACCTACGCGGCGGCGATTGGACAGGGCGGAAACGAACGGTTGCCAAGTTTCAACTGGTCGCACTTGATGACAGTGGCAACGCAATTCGACCCGCGGCTGATCAAGCTGGCGTTTGTCTTCGTGCTCGTTGGTTACGGCACCAAGGCCGGGCTGGCACCAATGCATACCTGGCTGCCCGACGCGCACAGCGAAGCGCCGTCGCCGACCAGCGCCATGCTGTCCGGTGTGTCGCTCAAAGTCGCAATCTATGCCCTGCTCCGCTTCCACATCCTCACCACGCAATGCCTCGGCACCGGGTACAGTCGCACGTTGCTGCTGGGTTTTGGCCTGTTCTCCATGTTCCTGGCCGCGCCGTTCATTCTCGTGCAGAGCAATCTCAAACGGATGCTCGCCTACTCCAGCCTCGAACATGTCGGCCTCATCTGCACCGCCGTCGGATTGAACACGCCGGTGACCATTTTCGGCGCGTTGCTGCACATGGGCTATCATGCGCTGACCAAGCCGGTGCTGTTCTTCGCCGCAGGCAACATCCACCAGACATTTCACACCATGAAATTGCGGGTCATCGGCCCCGGCGTGATCAAGGTGCTGCCGGTAACGGTGCTGTTCATGGGACTGGCGGCGGTGGCAGCCATGGGTCTGCCGCCGTTCGGATTGTTTTACAGCGAGCTGACCGTGCTCAGCGGCGGGTTCGCCGCGGGCCGGACCTTCATCAGCTTCCTGATTCTGGCGGCGCTGATTGCGGCATTTTGCGGCATTCTCAAACAACTCACCCGCATTTTGCTGGGCGCGCGCAAGGTCGAACGCCCCAACGACGCCAAGCTGTGGGACGGCGTGCCGGCAATGGGACTGCTGGTGGGTGGATTACTGGTGTTCAGCATTTGGTTCCCGGACCCGCTGCTGCAATTGATTCACCAGGCGGCGGGAATCATCAAAGGAAAATCATGATGCGAGAAGCAAATCAAATTGCCACACCTGGGAGCGCCGGCGTCCTGCCGGCTGGTCGCAGTGCCATAAACGGCTCAAACCTGCCGACGAGACGTCGGCGCTCCCAGGAAGTACAACTGAGTCGAACCAAAACCGAAAAAATCGAACAATGGAATTGATGTTGTTATTGCTTGTTCCGCTGGCGGCCGGCCTGCTCTGCTTCGCGACCAGCTCGCGCGCGTGGTGGGAACGGCTGAACCTCGGCGCTTTTGCGATCGTTGCCACGCTGACGTTCAAGGTGGCCGGCGACGTGATCGCGTCGGGCACCGTGACCGCACTTGGCGGTTTTCTGCGCGTTGATGCCCTGAGCGCCCTCGTGCTGGCCCTGACCGGGTTCGTGTCGCTGGTCTGCGCGATTTATGCGGTGGGTTATTTTCGCCGGGACGAAAGCATCGGCAAAATCACCCGGGCGCAATTGCGGCGTTATTACGTGCTCACTCCGCTGTTCGTCGGCGCCATGCTGCTGGTCCCGATGGCGGACAATCTGGGCGTGATGTGGGTAGCCATTGAAAGCACCACGCTCGCGTCGGTGTTGCTCGTCACGTTCTACAACCAGAAAACCTCGTTTGAGGCGGGTTGGAAATACATCATCATCGGCAGTGTCGGCATTTCCCTGGCGCTGTTCGGTACGGTGTTCACCTACTACGCGGGCGTCGGATTGCCCGGACTGGAAACGCACGGCGGCATGAACTGGTCGGTGTTGGCGGGCGTGGCAGACAAGCTCGATCCGCAGGCCATGCGGCTGGCGTTCGTTCTGGTGCTGCTCGGTTATGGCACCAAGGCCGGTCTGGCACCGATGCATACTTGGAAGCCCGATGCCTACGCCGAAGCGCCCGTCCCCTCCGCCACGTTGCTGGGCGCCGCGTTCATCAACTGCGCTGTTTATGGCATCATGCGTTTCGACGTGCTGACGGAAAAATGCCTCGGCCATGCTTTCCCCGGCAAGCTGCTCGCGGGTTTCGGCGTCGCCTCAATTCTTGTGGCCGTGCCGTTCATCCTCGTGCAACGGAATTTCCGGCGGATGCTGGCGTATTCGAGCATTGACCACTGTGGCATCATGGTGGCGGGACTGGGCTTTGGCGGCAAACTGGGCGCGCTGGGCGCGGCGCTGCACATGCTCTTTCACGGCGTGACCAAGCCGCTGCTCTTTTTCTGCGCCGGCAACGTGCAACAACAATTCGGCACACCGCATTTCCGCAAGGTCCACGGCGTCATGCACACGCTGCCATGGACGGGCGGCTTGTTTTTGGTGGCGACGCTGACGGTAACCGGCACACCGCCGTTCAGCCTGTTCCAAAGCGAGTTCAACATCCTGAGCGGGGCGCTGGCCGCCGACCACGGCTGGATGGCTCTCCTGTTCATCGGGGGTGTGGTGACGATTTTTGCGGGTTTCCTGGTGCATATGTCCAAGTTGAGCCTGGGTGTGCCGGTACAACCCGGACCGCGCATCGCCGAGTGCCCCTGGAAATTGAGCGCCATGGTGGCCGTGGCCGTCGCGGTGGTCGGCCTGGGCTTCTGGCTGCCCGGCCCGCTCTACGAACTGATACGCCAGACAACCCAAATCATCGGAGGTACCCCATGAACGTTCACCCCACCGTGACCCATATTCTGGCTGATGTTCAACAGCGCTTCAGCGACCGGCTGGACGCCGTGCGGGTGTGCCGGCGCGATGAAGTTTATTTCCACGCCTCCATGGACCTGGTCGCCGGCTTCAGCGCCCATCTTTACAAAAAGTGGGATGCGCGGCTGGTGGGTGTTTTTGCCGACGACGTTCGCGAGCAGGAAAAGGTCTTCCACCTTTACTATGTCTATGCGCTCGACGCCGACCGCGCGTTTTTCATCCTGCGCGTGCCCGTGCCGGCGGACAAACCGGAGTTTCCTTCGCTCACCAACGCCATTCCGGCCGTAAGTATGCAGGAACGAGAAATCCGGGACCTGTTCGGCTTGGAGCTGATCGGTCATCCCAGTCCGCAGCGTTGCGCGTTGCACGACGACTGGCCGGACGTCCATCCGTTGCGCAAGGATTTTGACCTGCACACCCAGTTGCCGCCCTTCCAGGGCGAACGGCACAAATTCCGCCCGGTCGAAGGCGAAGGCGTCTTTCAAGTGCCGGTGGGCCCGGTGCATGCCGGCATCATCGAGCCGGGGCATTTTCTTTTCAGCGTGGCGGGCGAGCCGGTGCTTTACCTGCAAATGCGCCTGTTCTACACGCACAAGGGCACGGAAAAATTGTTCGAGCACCTGCCGGTGACGCACGGTGTGCGGCTGGCCGAAAGCATCTCCGGCGATTCCAGCTTCGCCCATGCCGTGGCGTTTTGCCATGCCATCGAACGCGCCGCGGACGTGGAGCCGCCGCCGCGGGCGCGCGTGCTCCGCAGCCTGTGCCTGGAACTCGAACGTCTCTACAACCACATCGGCGACATCGGCGCGATTGCGACCGACGTGGCGTTTGTGGTGGCCAACATGCATGCCATGCGGCTCAAGGAACGCCTGTTGCGCGTCAATGAACAGCTCACCGGCAACCGTCTGCTGCGCGGCATGGCCTGTCTGGGCGGCGTGCGCTTTGATTGGGATGCCGCGCAAATCAATATCCTGGAAAAACTGGCCGCGGAGCTCGGACCGGAATTTGATTCGCTGGTCGAACTCATCGAAAATTCGTCGTCCACGCGCGACCGGCTGGAAGACACCGGCATCCTGAAACCGAAGGTGGCACGTGATTTGGGCGTCGTGGGCATCGCCGGACGCGCCTCGGGCTTTGACCATGATCTGCGGCGTGATTTTCCGCACGCGGCCTATGACCGGGTGAAATTCCGCGTGCCGGTTTACCAGGAAGGCGACGTGGAACACCGGATGCAGGTGCGCATTGACGAAGTGCGGGAGTCACTTTCCATCATCCGGCAACTGTTGGCGGACCTGCCCGGCGGCGCGGTGCGCGTCGAAATCGGCGAACTGCCTGCAAACCGCACCGCCCTCGGCTATGTGGAGGGCTGGCGCGGTGAAATCTTTCATTGGGTCCGGACTGCACCCGGCAACCGGCTGGCGCGGTGCAAGGTCAAGGACCCGTCGCTGCAAAACTGGCCGGCGTTGAGCGAGGCAATTCTGGGCAACATCGTCCCCGATTTCCCCGTCGTGAACAAAAGTTTCAACCTGTCCTATTCCGGCACGGACCGTTGAGGTGATTTATGTTTGAAATTCTCCGAAAAAGTCTGCGTACCGGCGTTGTGACGACGAGTTACCCCGAAACGCCCGCGGAAATTTCGCGTTTTGCCCGCGGCCGTCCGGAAATTGACTGGCATAAATGGGCGGACGCGCGCCCCGCGACCGCCGCCTGCCCGACGGGCGCAATCAGTTATCAGGATGCCGGCGAACGGCGCATCGTGCGGCTGGATCTGGCCAAATGCACTTTCTGCGGCCTTTGCGCCGAAGCCGACAAAGCCATTCGCATGACCAACGTCTGCGAATGTGCCGCCCGCCACCGCGACGATCTGGTAACGGAAGCCACTTACCACCTCAAACCCGATGGCCGGCACGAACGGCTTGTGTCCACCCCGGAAAGCAAAAAATCCCACCTCAACAAAACAGCCTCGTTGGTGCCCGGATCCCTTGACGTCATCGGTCAAAAAATCAAATCGCGGGTGGACAGCGTATTGGGCCGGTCCCTGCACATCCGCGAAGTGGACGCCGGCTCCTGCAATGGTTGCGAAATGGAAATTGTCGGATTGAACAGCCCGGTCTATGATCTGGAACGCTTCGGCATTCATTTTGTCGCCTCGCCCCGGCACGCCGACCTGCTGCTGGTGACCGGTCCGGTGACACGGAACATGGAACTGGCGTTGCGCAAAACCTACGACGCGATGCCCGCACCGCGTTTGGTTGTCGCCGTGGGCGCTTGTGGTTGCAGCGCCGGTATCTTCGGCCAGAATTATGCCACGGTGGGTGGCGTGGATGCGGTTCTGCCGGTCGATGTTTATATTCCCGGCTGTCCGCCCAACCCGCACGCATTGTTGCACGGCATTCTGGTGGCCATTGGCCGCCTTGCTCCCGCCCCCAAACCTTCCTCTCCCACACCGTAGTCGGAATGATACCATCAACGTCTGTGTAGAAGTGACGCCCTCGTCGCCGATCTGGCTAAAGCAAACCACTCGGCACGGTGGAAGGATGCGACGAAGGCGTCGCTTTCATCCTGGGACGACGGGGCGCCACCACTATTTTCGCAGCAACATGCCATTGAATGCGTAACCCGGTCTCAATCCGGATCACTGGCCAACCTGGAGTTGTTTCACTGTTCAATAACCGTCCGGTTGTCGGATAATCCGTCAACCCGGTCTGATCAAACCGCCGTTTTCTGACAGTCCCATCCCGGCCATCTCGGATTCACGGACCAATCCGAACGTCGGCGGACATGTTTCACGGCCAATTTTCTAACTTCCTCACCGCATGGGGAACTCGGCTGACCGGATATTGTCTTTCACAAGCACAAACTTGGCTAATTTGTTCATAATTCAGAATGAGCACACGTTCTGCTTAATCCAGACTTAGTCGTATGCAGAGTTGTACATGTAGCAGGACAGCGTTGGTTTGGCTTGGAATTCTTTCGATTGGCAGGATTTTCCTTGTGGGCTCGCTGGTGTTTCTTACCCAATTTATCCGGGTTGAGGCTGCGCCGCTTTGCGCCTGTCCCTGCACCGTGACGTGGAATCAATGCCAGAATCCCATGGTCAGTGGTTACTGCCTTTATTTTGGAATTACAAATTCCACGGCCACCAGCCGCCTGGACGTGGGGATGACCAACATGGTCATACTTAAAAACCTGCTGTCCTCCTCCAATTATTTTCTCTATGTGGTCAGTTATGACAGCACTGGCATCGAAAGCGCCCCGTCGGTTGAGATATTCTACACGCCCCAGGCGCTGTCAGCCTTGAAACTCACCAAATTAACGAATGGAATCTTGAGTCTTCATTTCCTGGCAACAACGGGCGCCGTTTGCCAGGTCGAATATACACCTTGCCTCAACCCGCCGCAGTGGCAAACCCTGGGCAGTGCCACCGCAGATGCGAATGGAAACGTGACGATGACCGATCCGTTGACAGGACATCCGCCAGCCCGATTCTACCGGACCGACCTGCCTTGAGCCAGTAGGCACAATTTGCAGGATTTCAAGCCCGCGGATGGGCAGCGTCATAGGCTTTCTTCAGCCGCTCGGTGGTGACGTGGGTATAAACCTGCGTCGTGATGAGATGCGCGTGGCCGAGCAATTCCTGCACGCTCCGCAAATCCGCGCCGGCATCCAGCAGGTGCGTCGCGTAACTGTGCCGCAATTTGTGCGGGGTCAGGCCGGGATCGAGTCCGGCGATGATGAGATACTGTTTCAAACGCCGGGACAACTGAACCGGCTGGAGCGTCGCGCTCTTTTTTGTTTCCGCAACAAACACCGGCGCTGCTCCGGACGGTGGCCGCTGCAATGTGCTCCAATAGCTTTCAATCGTCTTCAACGCCGGTTCGCCAATCGGCACGAGCCGTTCCTTTTTCCCCTTGCCGCGCACCCGCACCAGTTGCCCGCTCCAATCAATGTCCTCCGCGCGCAACCCGCACAGCTCGCTCACGCGCAATCCGCATGAGTAAATCGTTTCCAGCACCGCGACATCCCGCAGACACACACTGGCCGAAACCGGTCGGCCCGGCCCCTTGCGCCTGGGCATGGTCATGAGTTTGAGCGGCGCGCCGAGCAAATCGCGCATTTGCTGGAGCGTGAGAAATTTCGGCAATCGCCGGGCTTGTTTCGGCAATGCCAGATTTTTTATCGGTGACGCTTGCACCTCCCCGTGCCGGATCAAAAACTTGTAAAATGTCCGCAACGCGCAGAAGCGCAGTTGAATCGCCGCGCGCCCCAGGTTCTGCCGTCCCAAAAACCGGAGATAACCGCGAAAGTCATCGCGCTGGAGTTTCTCCCATGTCGGTGGCTGCTGTCGTTCCGTTTGGTGCCAATGAACAAATTCCAGCAGCGCCTGCCGGTAGTTCCGCTGCGTGTAAACTGACGCGTCCCGGTCCGTGGCCAGATGGGTGAGAAATTTCCGGACCCACTTGTCGTCGGCAGCCGGCTTGGTTGTTGCGGCGTCAGTCACACAAAAGGAATACACCATTTCCCCGGGATTTGCAGCAGCTTGTTTGGAGGACTTCATCTCGTCTCAAGGTAGGGCGCGTCACTCCGTGCGCGCCGCCGAAGTTGTAGCGTCGAGCCTGTGGCTCGAACGAATCGGCGCACAGCGCCGACGCTACATCAATAAACGAGGACGAGGACAGCGGCATCTTGCGCCGACTTGACCACATCCTCAAACTTCCGGTCAGCCGTGATGGGTTCTTTCAGCTTGGCCGAAACCGCCGGCACCGATTCAAGGAAGCTCAGGAGAAAACTGCTCTTCACCGCGTAATTGACATTCCGTGATGAAAAACACCGTGCCGGTGACGGTCTTTGTAAAGGGAATATTTAGAATACCATTGGCTGGTCAAATCAACTTCCCATTCCGCCGGTTATTGCATCAACCGTAAAAGATAGCAACGTCATCGCTTCGTCAAATTCGTTCTTCACTTCAAGAAGATTCACCTTTTTGTTCGACGCAAAAAGTGGTTGTGGATACTTGAAATTCTCACCTTTCGGATCAATCTTATCGAACCAGATTGTCGCAGTTTCAGTAAGTTCATAATGTTCATCGAAGCTGGCTTTCATATTGTCGCCGACTCCCCCGTTCTGCCAAAGTGTGTCGAATTCCTTTTTTAGTCGAGAGTGCAGCTTTTTAAGGAAATGGAGATCAGTTTTTGGATCATAACTTTTACCATTGAGCTGGCATATTTCCTTGATGGTGTATTTGTAGCCTAATTCCATCGTTTGACGCATCAGGAAAAGCAACGGCATGGCAATGCCGTCGGCAGACTCATTACCTTCTGAAACTCCTCGATAGAGCACGTTCACTGCATCTTCGTAAAACGACATATAAACATTGAACTTTTGATACAGGCCAATATGTGCCACAAAATGGCCGTTGTGAAAGTTTCGAGGATTGTTGCCACGTCTCATAGGCAAAAATAGCATCATTCAATTTTATGTTGCACGTTTTACTTTCGAGGTACAAAAGCCGCCGCAAGTTGTTTGGCTTTGGCTATTTGTTCCGGCGTTATCTGGCTTTCGATATTTGTAAGATTTTCCGTAGCCCTTCCGGCGCCATGCGCCACTGCAATAGAATACCATTTGTAGGCTTCTACTTCGTCTTTTTGAACACCTTCGCCATATTGATAGCAGGGTCCAAGGTCATATAGAGCATCGCGGTTCCCTTGTTCTGCGGATTTCCGATACCACCTGACCGCCTCTACTTCATTTTTCTCAACGCCCTTGCCTTCGGCGTAACAGCCGCCAAGAAACCATTGGGCATCTGCGTGATTTTTACCCGCTGCCTCAAGAAACCATTTAAATGCTTCTCCGTAATCTATTGCCACGCCATCATTGGTATCGCCACAGTAATACTGCAATCCGAGGGTGTATGCTGCATCTGAATCACCTTTTTCAGCTAATTTTCTTTGCTGACTAATAAACCCACCGCTATCTGCTGGTATGTGAACGGCAATTATGACGAAAATCGCGGCCAGGATCGCCACTGCAAAAATGATTTTGATCTTTCTGGCACGTTTTGGCTTTTCTTGTAGTTGCTTTGCAAGCCGATCTTTTTCAAGTTCTTGCCGACCAGCTTCCGCTAATTGCGCAACGCGATATTTTATGTATAGCGCCCGCGCTTTGGCATCGTCACCGCTCATTTCTGCAAAAGCCTTTGTCCAAAGTCCGGGAACCATAGGCTTTTCCTGCAACTCGCGCGCAACCTCATCGTAATATTTATCATTTCCATTTATATTTGGCTCATTCGTGCTGACTTGCGTTGACTTGTTGTCAGCTCTCTTGATTAGCCATAGAAAAATGGCAACGATTGGAATCACAAAAATAAGCCCACCGATCGAACCGAAAAAAACGCAGCAACTAAATCCAATGACGGCCAAATCACCATGTTTCTTTTTTGCTGCCCAAACTGCCAGAACTGTCCCTGCCAGCATTCCGACTATAAGTCCACCGAGAGAATACAATTGCATAATGGCTGTGTGTTAATTTGAATCTACAAATTCATATAGGAGTGGCGGCCCATTTGATTTGAGTTTGTATTTCACAACACCAGTTACCTTCATGGTTGGCTTCAGGGGATGTTCCTGCATTCTATGGGCAATTGTTATTTCTGGTTTTGCCTCGTCAAGCTTCCACGTTTGCCCATCGTTTGGGCCACCAACGAGCATCGCCTTTATTTTGTTATTCATTTTGAGTTTCAAAATTTTCGGTTGGCACAGCACAGTCAACCGCCAATTGCCCCAATCGTCCATCCCAAACTGATTTTGGCAGCGGCAGTTTTCTTTGCCCGGCGCGGAAGTTTCCCCCGACTTCCGGAGTGCGCCCGTCCCCGGGCGCAGCAACGTGGCAAAGCCGATCGGCATCGGTTTGGCCAGAGCGCGTCGCCGTTCGTTTGCGCCATTTCCAAAGCGCCAGAGGGCTGGCGCACTCCAAGACGCTTCGCGCACATCAGGCCGCTCCGCATCTCCGCCAGGTTTTGGACTGCGGCAGCCCTCTGCCGCTTTTCCACCGCTCGTCCATCCCAAACTGAATACCAGAAAAGAGCCATGACAATTTCGAATTGCGGAGAGCGCGACCAGTCCGTTTCGGCGTAGCGGTCCCGCAAGTGCGGGAGGAGAAAGCCGCCATCTAAATTCCTGCGGAAGTTTCCGGCGCTCTGCCGAGACGCCGCTACGCTACGATTTGCCAGCGAGCGCTTTTCCCTGCCGGTGAATGATGTTCGCCAGCGCGCGGAGGGAATCGTTCACCGCTCCGGCATTGAGGAGCGCGTTCCGCAACCGAAAAGCGGTGTCGCCGCTACGCTCTGCCACCGCAGTCCAAAATCGTCGAACGATGTTTGGCTTGCCCATTGGATGTTGGGCGTTCGATGTTCAATGTTCGATGTTTCCTTGTTTTCGGGCTAGGGAATGACTCTTTCCTGACTGCGGGTGTCGTTGTTCAACAGCGATACCGCCTCTTCCGTCGGGTGCTTCGCCGCATCGAGCGCGTTGCCGTCCAGCTTGATGCTTTTCAACTCACCGGCCGGAACGGAAAGAAACGTGCCGGTGCTGTCGCATGCCTGGCTGTTCCGCACGATGGCCCCGGGACAGCGTTCCAGCCGGACCACGGGCGCATCCGCCAGCGGTTTGCGCGTTGCTACACCGTCCAGTTCCAGTTCCTTCGAATCCTGAATCAAGAAAGCCGGCCCACTGTCCGCGTTCACTTGCACATTGTGCAGTTCAAGCGCGTCGGTGAATGAGCCACGCATACCGCTCTTGGCCGACACGATGACGTCGCTGATGCGCAGTCCGGAAATCGGCATTTCCGGCAATCCTTTGATGTCGATCGCCAGCTTCGCCCGTTTGATGATCATGCCGCTGATGGCGATGTTGCGGAACACCGGCGTCCGTTCCGAGACCGGTTCCTCCGCGGCTTTCACTTCGCCTTCCATCTGGTAATCGGTGGTCACGTTGATGGCTTCGCCGACGTCCTCCATCGTCCAGTTGTTGAACCGGACATCTTCCACCGTGCCGCCACGGCCACGACGGCTCTTGATGCGCACGCCGATGGCGGTATCCCGGCAGGTGATGTTGTCGGCAACGAGGTTGTGGATGCCGCCCGAAATTTCGCTGCCCAGCGAGACCGCGCCATGCGCGTGATGCACGGTGCAATTCACTATGGACACGTTCTCCGTCGGCCGGTTGACCCGCCGTCCGTCGGCATCCTTGCCGGATTTGATGACGATGCCGTCGTCGCCGGTGTCGATGTAACAACTGGCAATCCGCACGTTGCGGCTGGAATCAACGGCGATGCCGTCGGTGTGCACGCCCGGGTAGGTTTCGATGATGACGTTTTGAACGACGCAGTTGTCCGAATACAACAGGTGGACCGTCCACATGGGTGAGCCGACAAAGTGAATTCCCTCGACGAGAACGTTCGTACAGTCCATGAAGCGGATGAACGAGGGCCGGAGTTCCGGCGCCGCTTTCTGATAATCCTCGTCCGGCGCTGGCGTTTTCACTTCGAGGTCCTGCAACAACTTTTCCCAATTAGTCCCGTTGGCAGTTCCCGGATCATCTTTCGTGGCCTTCTTCCGGGGCATGAGTTTGAGCCACTCGGCATTGTCGGTGGTCAATAAACCACGGCCGGTGACGGTGACATTGTGTAAATCATGCCCGCCAATCAGCGGGACCGGTGTGAGACATTCAATCCCCTGCTGCCGGCCTTTGGTGAAGGGAAGTCTGGCCGCCGGAAATCGCAGTGTGGCCCCGGCATCAATTTGCAACACGAGGTCGCTCACCAGTTCAATCGGTCCGGTGACGTAATTTCCGGCCGGGACGAACACCGTTCCGCCGCCCGCCGCCTTGGCCGCCTGGATGGCGGAGCGGAAGGCCTCGGTCGAGTTGGTCGAACCGTCCTTGTGCGCGCCGTAATCCCGGACATTGAAAACCGGCCCGGCGCCGGAAGCGTTCATGCCAATGAAAACCAACCAGGCCAGCAGCAGATTATTTCGGGAAGACAGCCGGACGGTGTTCATGGTGTTTGAAGGTTTTTAGCAGACTACGCTCATGACACAAGGCAACTCAACCTTTAGTTAGCTTGCTTGGAGTTTTACCTGGGAGCGCTGGCGTCTCGCCGGCGAGTTTTTGCTTCCGAGACACGCCGCCGGGACGGCGGCGCTCCCAGGCACTACCCAAGCTCAAAGAGTCACTTCAATTCCGTCTCCCCTTCGCGCGGTGGAAAATCAAACGTGACCTTGCCCTTGTCGTCCATCACGAGATACGCCGGAAACGGTCTCCCGGCCTTGGAGATGAATTTGCCGAGTAAATCGGTCTTGCGCGCCGCCAACAGCTTTTGCGCCTGTGCCGGCTCAATCGGCTGCTGCAAAATTTCCCGGCTGATCTTGAACCGGCACGGCTTGGAATCCGACTGCGATTTCTCGCACAAATATCCCGCCTCGGTGTCAAAAACCTTGCCGCCGCACTTTGGACATTTGCCCAGCGCCGTCTTGCCGGCAAAATCAATCTTCGGCAACGGCGCCTTGGGCGCCCCGCCCTTGGCCTTCGTTTTCCGCTCGCGCGGCATGAACTCAAACGCCGTGCCGCCATCCTTGACCACCAGGAAGGCCTCGAACTTGCGGTTGGTTTTCTTGGAGATGAAGCCCTTGAGCAAATCAGTTTTGCCCTCGGCGAGCAATTTCTTCACCTGCGCCGGCTCGATGTTCTGCTGCAAAATGATTTTGCCGGTGCGGAACTTGCAGGTCCGGTCCGTGCCCGTTGCATTCTCACAGATGTAATTCATCCCCGCGTCGAAGACCCGCGCGCCGCACTTGGGACATTGGCCCAGCGGTTCCTTGCCCGTGAAATCCACCGGCGCGGCTGCCTCGCCGTTTTCGCCTTTCTGGCCATCGCCGAAATCAAATTCCATCTTGAACTCGGCATTCAGCTTCAGCACGGCGGCGAAGGGAAATCCCTGTTTGCTGCGGAAGCCTTGCAGCGGTCCGACCTGTTTTTCCGTGATGAGCTTTTCAACCTCCTCCATCTCAAACATCCGGCTGCACAGCGTTTTCCAGATGGCGAAGTCGCACTTTTCATTGACGCACTGGAATTGCTTGTATTTTTCGTGGACCTCGCCGCCACACTTTGGGCACGGCGTTTTGAGCACGCCGAAATCACCGGGAATCGTGTCTTCCTCGAACTTTTTGGCGCGCTCAACGATGTGCCGTGTCATGTCGGCAATCTCCGACATGAATTCGGCGCGACTCGTCTGCCGCCGCTGGATCTGGCGCAGTTTGAATTCCCAATCGCCGGTCAACTCCGGTTTGGTCAGTTCCGGAATGCCCAGGCCGTTCAGCAGTTCCATCAACGAAAACGCCTTGGCCGTCGCCTGCAGTTCGCGCCCGTTGCGATGGATGTAATCCTCGTAAATCAAACCTTCGATGGTCGCCGCGCGCGTGGCCGGCGTGCCCAGGCCCTTCTCGCGCATCGCCTCGCGCAGTTCATCGTCTTCCACCAGCCTGCCAGCGCCTTCCATTGCGCTCAACAACGTCGCTTCTGTGTGGCGCGGCGGCGGTTTGGTGACGTTTGGTTTCACTTCAACCGTGGTGGTGCTGACTTTTTCATCCGGTTTCACCGGTGTGAGCGTGGGCGTGTCATCCGATTCCGCCTCCTTGCCATAAACCGCCAGCCAGCCCGGATTCACCAGCACCTTGCCGGCGCTCTTGAACGGCTCGCCTTCGACGCGGGTGATGCGGTTGGTTTCGAGAAATTCCGCCGCCGGATAAAAAATGGCGAGGAACCGCTTCATCACCAGGTCGTAAAGTTTCTTCTCCGCGTCCGACAAGCCTTTCGGAGGTTGCATCGTCGGGATGATGGCGAAGTGGTCGGAAACTTTTGCGTTGTTGAAGATGCGTTTGTTGGGTTTCACCCAATCGTGTTCAAGGATATTCGAGGCAAAGCTGCCGTAACGGCTGGAAAATCCACTGCCGCCGGCGGCGTGATCCGAATGGGTGTATTGCCCGGGAGTTTGAGCCACCAGCATCTCCAAAGTTTTCCGCACCGTGCCGATGTAATCTTCCGGCAGCGCCCGCGAATCGGTGCGCGGATACGTCAATACCTTGTGCCGCTCGTAAAGCGCCTGCGCCAGCCCCAGCGTGTTCTTCGCGCTGAAACCAAACCGCGAGTTCGCGTCGCGCTGCAAGCTGGTCAAATCATAAAGCAACGGCGACAAAGACGTGCTCGGCTTGTTTTCTTCGGTGACGATGCCGGGTTTGCCGAGGCATTTGTCATGAATGGCATCGGCTTTGGCCTTGTCCCAGATCCGCTCGGGCTTGAGCTGGTCGTCGCCGTTTTTGTCATCGGCCTTCGCAAATCTCTCGTCGAACCAGCGTCCGGTATATTGCCCCGCCGCCGCGTCGAACGTGCCGATGACCTCCCAGAAATCGCGCGACACAAATTTGCGAATCCTCGCCTCGCGCTCGACCACGATGGCCAATGTTGGAGTCTGGACGCGGCCCACGGTCGTCTTGAAAAACCCGCCAAGTTTGGAGTTGAACGCGGTCATCGCGCGCGTGCCGTTGATGCCGACGAGCCAGTCGGCTTCCGACCGGCTGTACGCGGCGTCGGCCAGCGGCAGCATGTCCTTGTCTTCGCGAAGCTGCGCGAACCCTTCGCGGATGGCGGCCGGCGTCATGGATTGCAGCCAGAGGCGTTTGATGGGCTGCTTCGCCTTGGTGTACCGGACGATGTTGCGGAAAATCAATTCGCCTTCGCGCCCGGCGTCGCAGGCGTTGACCAGCGCGTCCACGTCGGCGCGTTTGATCAGTTTTTTGAGGACCTTGAGCCGCGGCTCGCTTTTCTCAATCGGCAGCAAATCAAAGTGCGGCGGGATGACGGGCAGATGTTTGAACGTCCATTTGCCGCGCGCCGCCTCGACGCCTTCCGGCGGCACGATGGTGAGCAGATGGCCGACCGCCGACGAAACGACGTACTGGTCGCTTTCGTAGAAGTCGTCCACTTTCTTGAAACCGCCGAGCGCCTTGGCGATGTCGCCGGCGACTGACGGTTTCTCCGCGATGATGAGAGTTTTGCCCATTTTGTGCCCCGCGCTTGTACACCGGGCGCGGCAAACATGCGAAGAAAATCTTTTTTGTCAAATAGAACGTGTTTGCGCAATTGCTCCGCAGAAAACATTTCTACCGGCGTTCGATATCAGAAACGACGATGAATTGACGAACCAGAAAACCTTTTCTATCCTTCAATCATGGCAAAGAAACCCGCCGCCAAAGTAGGACTGGCGTCTTGCATGTCTCTGCGAAAAAGTTTCGTGCAGGCAATTTAACATGAACGAACAGGATATAATCGTCGATTTGACTGGTTCCCGACCGGCAGCATTGCTCGTAA
Organism: uncultured Verrucomicrobiae bacterium; assembly: GCA_963744965.1. Classification (GTDB taxonomy): domain Bacteria; phylum Verrucomicrobiota; class Verrucomicrobiia; order Limisphaerales; family UBA11358; genus UBA11358. Next base: position 22,757 of record CAVUVT010000009.1, on the reverse strand, counting down.
TTGATCTGGTTAAGCATTCCAGCCGGACCACAATTGAAGCACGACGAATTCAAAAAATCTTGGAAGATGTCTTCAGGGAAGCATCAGAGTTGTTGAAAATTCATGATGTGGTTCACAAATACACGGGAGACGGTTACGTCAGCACTTTTTTGGGAGATTCCAGCGCAAAGGTAATTGACTTCCTTAACGCTGCAATACCAGAACTCAGGCGGAGGTTCGCTGCGAACAACCAAACATTCCGCATCGGCTTGGACTTTGGGTTGTTACACTTGCGCTCAAATGAACTCACAAGAGGTTTTGAGCATTTTGACCATCCCGGGATTCAAGCCGCTCGCCTTGAAAGTTCTGCTCAGCCGAATCAAATTCTTTGCACGGAAACAGTTTATCAAATATTTGGACCTCACTATCGGCACGTTTTTCCAAATGAACCAGTTTCTATTCAGACAAAAGACCGAACAATCCGAGCCTATGAGATTTGCCCCTTCGATTACATCGAAATTCAGCAGGCATTTTCGGATTACATTTATGGCACCAGTTCAGATCAAAATTTGTTAGAGCCCACTGGTTCTCGCAATCGCATTTTAGTTGTAGACGATGAACATGATGTTTTGTGTCTGCTGGAGAACATCATTGAGGATAAACACCCCAACTTCCAGATAGTGACTGCTTATAATGCAGCACAAGCATTAAAGTTATTTAAATCCGGTAAGTTTGCAATTGTCATCACGGATGTCGTGATGCCTGGCGGAATGAATGGACTGGAATTAACAGAGCATTTGCTTTCCTTGGACAAAGACCTAGTTATCATCATGGTGTCGGGCTACAGTTGCGGATTTGCTTCTCGTTTCTATGAAGTGGGCGGATTCCGTTTTCACAGTAAGCCGTTCATAAGCGGTCACTTTTTTAAAACAATCAATTTAGCTTTGAACCATCGTCTCCCTCGTTTTTTTCGACGTCTTAATGTTATCTGTGACAAACCAGGCGAGTTAATTTTGGAATTACAATTAATCTCCGATTCGCTGCATTCAGTGTCTGAAATCGCAAAGACAGAAGGTCACCTTGCGCAGTCACTTATTCGACACAAGGTCAAACATACCATGGCGGGGTTTGTTAAGTCGATACGCCCGGGAATCGACATATTAAGTGAAGCCCAATCAGTCAAAGTGCAAATGGAATGTCTTTCTCGTTTGGCTTGGTTAACTTCAAAAGCATCAGATTCGTCTTTCCCAATTTTTCTTCAGCAATACGTTAAAGACCTTCGAAAGCAACACAAAGGCCTTAAATTAATCCTCCAGCTGGAGCCAGCGGCCTCAGATGCGGCAACTAATTGCAGTGCAGAAACAATTTTAGGTCTAGTCGTCTGTGAACTTATCGACAATGCAATAAGTGCAGTATCCGGAAAAGGTCAAATCATCATTGATGTTGCCGTTCTCACCAGCACACAACAACTTAAACTTACGGTTCATGATAATGGACGTGGAGTTGCGCCAGAGAACATTTCATCAATTTTCAAACAAGGATTTTCAACAAAAGGAATCGGTCGAGGGTTAGGCTTGCATTTAGTACACGAGGCGGTTCAACAACTAGGAGGGTCAATCTTCTACGAAACACTTGATGGGGCTTGCTTTACCGCACTTGTTCCGATTGTAAGGAAATAGGAACGCCCTTGATTCGGCCTTGGCTTGCGCGCTGACGCAAAAATGTTATAATCATCATCAATGAAACTCGCGTTGGCAGCTTTGGTTTATCTGGTAATTGCCCTGGTTTTGGGGCTCGGCATTCTGCTGCTGGTCGCGGGCAAACCGTGGCCGCTCATCATCGCCTTCCTTCTTTATATCGTCGCCTTCGCCAAAATCGGCTGCCTGTCGCAACACTGAATTTGGATCCTGGGTCCCGGCTTCCGGGTTTGGGGATGTTCCAGATTGATTTTCCCGGAACCAAGACGCCAAACGCCGGACGCCAGCTTACTGTTGCGGCACGGGATACCTGGTCTGCATCGCCCCGAGAATCTGCGACTGACTCATGGTCGTTGATCCCAGTGTTCCAGCGTAAACACCGGACGCGAAGGCCGTGGCGGTGGATGTGCCTTGGACGACGTATGGCGTGCCTCCGTAATAAACGTAGCCGGTGCCGGGCAGTGCCATGTTGTCCCCAGACCAAAAATTCGCATAGGGGGCAAGCTGCCCGGGCATCCCCAAAGCCGTCACGTCGTGAACTCCGGGGATCGCGCCCGGATACGTCGGCGCGTCCACGGGCGTATTTCCTGCCGCGCCGAAAATCACAATGTTGTCGGCCAGCGCCAGGCTGACCACACCGTCCAAAACGGAACTGTCGCCGGCACTGCCGAGGCTTAGATTCAGGACGTTTGCGCCGTGGTCAACGGCCGCTTGAATGCCCCATATAACATACCATGAGGTGGTGGTCTGGTTCCCGCCATAAACGTCCACCGGCTGGATTTGCACGGAACTGCCGCCGTTCGATACCTGCGCAATGGCCGTCAAAATGTTGTAGGCCATGGCCGTGCCATGCGTGATGTCGGTGCTGGCGGGAACGTCCCCGGCCACGTCAAGTTGGGGCAGGATGAATTTATCCAATTGCGCGCCGAGCGATTGCACATTCATGTCAATCAGGCCCACGATGACCTTGCCGGAATCGCCCGGTGGATTGAGTTGCAGGGATAGCGGCGCGATCGGCGCGGACGAGAGCGCCTGAACCGGCGGCGGCGGGTCGAAATAATAATTGTAATCCACCTCGGCCACGTCGCTGTTGCCCTTCAACTGGCCAAGCGCGGCATCCGTGGCGGCCGCGTCGCCGAATTGCAAACGGTAGAGACCAAGTTTGTCGTTGCGACCGATGATTTTTGCACCGAGCAGTCTGGCCAGGGCGTCAACATCCGTGCCGGGCTTGAGTTTCACGAGCAATTCGTTGGGAACATGTTTGGGCGCCGCTTTCGGCGCGAGCACCTCCCGCGTGGCGTTTTTCATCACCGTGCGAAAAACATAAAGGTTCGGCACGCCATTGGTCCGCGGCACGAGCGCGAAGTTGAGATTACCCAGCAACATTTTCAGCGCGTCGCCGGACGGCAGGTCCTTGAACTTGGCGGAAGTCGTGTGGGTGGTGTCCGGTTCCACAAAAATATGCCAGCCGGCCTCCATGGCGATTTGTTCCAGCATCGGCCACAGCGCCAGGCCCCGCACGTCGGCGTCCACGCGGTCGGTCGCCCGGTGCCAGACAAGCGAGTTGGTGTCCGCCGCGTGCGCACACAGGCAAATTGCGGCTAGAAAAAGGCAAATTGCAGTTTTTTTGAACATAACCGTTAAGAAAGGTGGCACAGGCGTCCCCGCCTGTGAAATTTAAAATACACACAGGCCGGAGGCCTGTGCCACTTTACCAGCAACCCCATGAGTTCTTGGAAAGCACGGCTGATTAAATGTTCATCACGGCGCATAAACGCGATAAAATTGTTGCGGCGCGCCCGTGATGGCATCCATCCAAAGTCCGGGGGAATTTGATGGCGTGACCGTGCCGCGCGATTGGAAGGTGCTGGTGATGTTCGTTGCGCTCAACACTTCGTAAAGCCGCCCGGCCGTGGCGGGCCAGCCGATGATGGGCGGTGGTGCGGTCAGCGTCAGCCCAAACGGCGGTTCCGGCCCGCCGATGCAGATCCAGTCCGTCCCGGTGCGGTATTGTTTGCCGTCGCTGCGCGTCACGACGGCGTAGAACGGATGCAATCCAATCCCCAGATTTGTCGCCGCCACCGTGAAAGTGGCGGAGGAGAGGTTGGAAACAACGCCGACCGAACCGCCCGTGGTGAACAGTTCGATGGTGGAAATTGTGTTCGTGTTGGCGGCAACCGAAAAAAGCAGCGTGAAATTCAGAACCGTGTTGGCAGCGCCGGCCAGCGTGGTGAACGTGGCGCTGAGTGGCGTGTTTTGAACGCGCACACTTTGCGTCACCCGCGCCTGCGTGCGCACATGACTGCCTTCATAGGCCACCGCTTCGAGTTTATGGCTGCCATCGGACAAGGTTGTGGTGTCCAAAGGAAACGTGAACGAAAGATTGGTGACCCCGGCCGTGATGTAGAGATGGTTGCGCGGCTGGAGGTCGCCGAGGTTTTGATTCAACGCCTGGGTGTTGGTGGGAGAAATAATCAGGTCGGCCGAACCGCTGAAGGCCACTTGAATCTGCGAGGCCGGCCAGCCGGCGGTTTGCGCGTACAGGTTGAACTCAGCGTATGGCAGACCGTAACTATCGTAGGGGAAGAAATCCCCGGCCACCAGCCCGTCAGCCGCCTGCAACGCGCCGTTGTTGTTGATGGCATTGAGTAGTTGCTGGACGAGCGGACCAGTGTTCGTGTTACCCGGGCTGTTCGTGACGGCCAAGACAACCTGGGTCCCGTTGGTCTTGGTCACGATCAGTTGCAAGTAATCACCCACGTTCGGAGCGTTGGACACGGAGAGCCCGCACAAACCATAGGCCACGGTGTCAAGAAAGTTGGTGTAGCTGGCCGTGACAAAAGTGGTCAGCCCGGAGGCCGAACCGACGGCATTGCTGACGCTCACCGGAATTTGCGCCCCGGGCGTGTTGGTGTCGGTGGATTGCAACATGATGCGGTCGCCGAAGACCGTGGCTTGCGCCTCCGACAAATTCGTGTATGCAGGTTGGTTCAGAACATCGGCAAGCCCGGCGGCAACCGAGCCAATCGTCGCGTTGGTCGGAACCGTGTAGTTAGTGGTATAACCATTGATGGTCACGCAAAGCTGGTTGCCCGCGGCGGGCGGAATGTTGGTCAAGGTTTGCAGCCAGGTGCCGTCGAGGAACAAATCCACTTCTTGAACGGGGTGGTTCGACGCGCTGGCAATGAATTGGAGGGTGAGGTTGGTAATGCCGCTCAATACGCTGTTGGCCGGCAAATTGAGCCATGCGCCGACTGGTGGCCGGACGAAAGGCGCGGCCAGCGGCTCGCCCACAATCAATCCCTGATAAGGATTGGCGAGGCTCATATAATAACATTCCGCCAAACTGAAGCCTCGATACTGGTAAAAATAATCCTGCGGTGATGGAAATTTTTGGGGCCAATTGCACGGCTCAGTCACCGTGCCGTAACTGCCGCAGGCGCCGGCGTTCATGAAAGCCAGCAAGGTCGTCTGCCCGCCGCTTTCTTCATAAAGCAACCCCCCATACGACGTGAGGCTGTCGGCGATTGCTCCCGGCACGAACGCGTTGGACAAGATATTGAACTGCATGAGACCGGTCTGATAGCCGGACAGGTTTGTCAAACCGTACGGCGAATCCAAATTGGTCCGCAGAACGGAAAAATCGCCGGCCACACGCGCGTCGAAAATCGTGTTGTCAAATTCCACATAACGGACGTTACGGGCCAGGTCGCTGGTCTTGGCCAGCCAGACCGTTTGGGTGGGAAATGTGCCGTCGCTGTCCACGCCGCAATCAATGATCGCCTGCGCCTGCGCCAGGTTGCTGGATGTGATCATGGTGACGAGCCAGGAGTTGCTGCCGGCGGCAATTGGCGGCGTCTGGCGAAAGATGCCCTCGCTGCCGGCATAGGCGTTGGAACTGGCATCGGGCAGATTGCAGCCGGGAATTCCTGCCGGACAATCACTGGTGCAATCGTCCGTCTTGAACCCGTAAAACAGCGCGGCGGTCGTCGAGTTGATTCCATTCGTGTCCGTAACCCGATACGGAATATCCATGGACAGGACGACGTAATCCACCTGGTTGGTGAGCCCGCGGCTCGCAAGCATGGCGACCAGCGGATTGAGCAGGTTGGTCTCGAAATCCGACCGGGTCCAAGCGGTGTTGCCCCCGGTCCAGTTGATGCGCAGAAAATTTTGCGGCGGCACGCAGCGCCGTTTGCAGTAGTAATTGCCGAGCTGGACCGAGTTCGTGCTGTTCTGGTTGACCACCACGACAACGTTCAACCCGCTGCCGCCCGCGAAAAGTCCGCCGGCGGAAGCAAGCAAAACCGCCAGACCGGTCGCAAAGCACAGGCGGATGTTCACGCGCATACTCTCGCCTGAAAATGTTGTTTCGTAAAGCGGCGGCGGAAGATTGTCGCCGACGAGGCAGCGAGGCGGAGTTTTGCGGTCGCTGGCGTAAAGCTGGAAATTGTGATCCCTGGGAACGCCGACGTCTCGCCCGCTCGGCGGAAAATGTGCCGCCTGCGGTGAGAATCGAGAAACCAAGCGGAAATTTAACGCGACTCACCCAACGATATATTTTTGTTCCTTGCCTTCTTTTGCGATTGCCTAAAATCAGGTGCGGTTTACGATGCCAGCCAACCGCATGGCAAAAAGAAATAATCAAAAACAGACCAACAAATCCGGCTTAAACTTTGAAACTCAACTCTGGGCCACCGCGGACAAGATGCACGGGCACATGGACGCTTCGGGATACAAGCTCGCCTATGGATCCCGCAAGCTCGCCGCGCTGCTGCCGAAGCTGCTGTCGGGCGAGTTGCGTGTGCCCAAACTTCCGAACTGAATCCCATGCCCTACAATCCCACACGCGCGCTGGAACTGTTGCGGATTGGCACGGGGAATCCAGCCGCAACCTTTCACGACGGGCAGGAGAACGCCATCCGGCACATCGTGGACGGGTGTGGACGGCTGCTGGTGGTGCAACGGACGGGCTGGGGAAAGAGCTTTGTTTATTTTATCGCCGCCAAATTGCTGCGCGAGCAAGGCATGGGCCCGGCCATTTTAATCTCTCCGCTGCTGGCGCTGATGCGGAACCAGATAGCGGCGGCAGAGCGCATGGGAGTTCGCGCCGTCACCATCAACTCCGAAAATCAGGAGGAATGGCAAACGGTGGAAGTGGCGCTGGCGCGGAATGAGGTGGACATCCTGTTGATTTCACCCGAACGACTGGCCAACGAGCATTTCCGTGCGGAAGTGCTGGGGCCAGTCGCCGGTCGTATCTCACTGCTGGTGGTGGATGAGGCGCATTGCATTTCGGATTGGGGCCATGATTTCCGCCCGCACTATCGTTTTATTGAACGGATGATGCGCACGCTGCCCCCGAACCTGCGCGTGCTGGCCACGACCGCGACGGCAAACAATCGCGTGTTGGCGGATTTGCAGACCATCCTGGGGCCGAATTTGACGGTGTCGCGCGGTGAACTGGGCCGGCCTTCGTTGCTGCTCCAGACGATGCGAATGCCAAGCCAGGCGGCGCGCATGGCATGGCTGGCGACTCACATTCCACACATTCAAGGCAGCGGCATCGTTTACACGCTGACCGTGCGCGATGCCGTCCAGGTCGCCGGCTGGCTGCAAGCGCGAGGCCTCCGGGCGGAATCTTACAGCGGCGAGACTGGCGAACGGCGCGTGGAACTGGAGAATGCCCTGCTGGATAATCGTGTGAAAGCCTTGGTGGCGACCACGGCCTTGGGCATGGGATTTGACAAACCGGACCTTGCCTTCGTGATTCATTACCAGACGCCCGGCTCGGTGGTGGCCTACTATCAGCAGGTGGGCCGCGCAGGCCGGCAAATCCCGGAAGCACATGGCGTGCTGTTAAGCGGAGCGGAGGAAACGGACATCAATGATTTTTTCATCGAAAGCGCGTTCCCTTCGCGGGAGGACGTGGAATCCGTGCTGGCCGCGCTTCGGGGCGCGGCGGCGGGGCTTTCCGTGAACGAATTTTTGAGCCGGGTGAACATCCGCCGGGGACGCATTGACAAGGCGCTGCAACTCATGTCGCTGGAATCACCGGCGCCGGTGGTGAAGCAGGGCAGCAAATGGCTTTTGACGGCGGCCAATCTTGCGGATGGATTCTGGCAGCGAGCTGAACGGCTGACGGAGTTGCGCCGGGTGGAACAGCGACAGATGCAGGAATATGTGGCGCTGACATCGGGACACATGGAATTTCTCATCCGCGCGCTGGATGGCGATCCGGGAACTTATCGCTTGCCGAACATCGCGCCATTGCCAGCCACGTTTGATGACGGACTGGCGCGGGAGGCGGTGGCCTTTTTGCGGCGAACGAGTTTGCCGCTGGAGCCGCGCCGCCAATGGCCGACCGGCGGACTTCCGCAGATGAAGGTTACGGGGCGAATCGCTGCCAACCGGCAGGCTCAACCCGGACGGGTGCTCTGCATGTGGGGTGATGCGGGCTGGGGTTCATTGGTGCGTCAGGGAAAATCGCATGACGGACGATTTGCCGATCAATTGGTTGAAGCGTGCGCGGCCATGGTGCGAAGCTGGGCACCGCAACCGGCTCCGGGCTGGGTTGCCTGCATTCCATCGCACCGCCATGCCAATCTGGTGCCGGACTTTGCCCGCCGGCTGGCGGCGGCATTGAATCTGCCTTTTCATCCGGTGCTGGAGAAAACCGACGACCGTCCGGCGCAAAAGCAAATGGAGAACAGCAGTCAGCAGGCCCGGAATGTGGATGGTTCGTTGAGAATCCAAGGCAATGTTCCGGCTGGCGCGGTCTTGCTGGTGGATGATATGGTGGATTCGAGATGGACGATGTCAGTCGCGGCCTATCTTCTGCTCTCAAACGGCAGCGGGCCGGTGCATCCTCTGGCCTTGGCCTCGACCGCAAACGCTGAGGAATGACGACACCGCTGACATCGAATACGCAGGCCATCCTGCTGCTGACCGCGCCGCTGGTTGCGGGGCGCGGAGACCTTTCGGCCAAGCTGTTTAGCCTGGGCGAATACAACAAGCTCGCCCGCCTCCTGCGTGAGAAACAAAAACAACCCGCAGATTTGATCGGCGCTGGTGCGGGCGAATTGATTGGCCTTTGTGGGAAGCATTTTGGAAACGAAAGGTTGGAAGCCTTGTTGGGGCGGGGATTTCTGTTAAGTCAGGCCGTGGAGCGGTGGAGCGCGCGAAGCATCTGGGTCATCAGCCGGGCGGACCCGTCTTATCCCAAACGATTGAAAACACGGTTGAAGGAAGACGCTCCGCCGCTGCTGTATGGTTGCGGTGATTTGTCATTGCTCGAAAAAGGCGGATTGGCGGTTGTTGGCTCCCGGCATGTGGACGAAGAACTGATCAGCTACACCGAAGGCGTCGGAAAACTGGCGGCGGAGGCGCATCGCACTTTAATTTCCGGCGGGGCAAAGGGCATAGATAAAGCGGCAATCAATGGCGCGCTTCAGGCGGGTGGTGAGTCGGTGGCGGTGATGAGCGACAGCTTGGAACGCGCGGCGGTCGCCCGCGAAAATCTTGAACCGCTGATGGATCATCGGCTGCTGGTGGTGTCGCCTTACGATCCGGCGGCAGGATTCAATGTTGGCAATGCCATGCAACGCAACAAAGTCATTTATGCGCTCGCCGATGCCGGTTTAGTGGTGACTTCGGATTTTGAAAAGGGCGGCACCTGGACGGGGGCGATTGAGCAGCTTGAACGCTTTCATTTTGTGCCGGTGTTCGTCAGAAATGGAAATAATGCAGGGCGGGGAAACGCCGCCCTGATCCATCACGGTGGCTGGCCCTGGCCAAACCCGGAGAATGGCGCAGAACTTGGTCGGGTGCTTTCGGCAGCAGTGGAGTCGGTTGCGGCGGAACCCAAACAGGAAGCGCTTTCATTCGCGTTGCGGGAGCAGCCAGTTTCATATACCAGCCCTGTCAAACCAGTCGAGCCTGCCCATGTTGTTGGTGAAGAGCCCAAAGTAACTTCATCCCCAGCCGGGGAACTTTTCAAAACCGTGCGCGAAATACTGCGGCGGGAACTTGTGGCTGGTCATACTGAAGCGGAAATCGTGAGTCTGCTTGGCGCAACCAAAACTCAAGTAAAGGAGTGGCTGGCCAGATTGATAAAAGAAGGAACAGTCGAGAAGGTCAAAAACACCAAGCCGGTTCAATATCGTGCAGCAACCACCTCCGAACGGCTGCTTTAATGATCAACGAAGCCATATCTTATCGGCCCTGGCGCAGCTATGCCTTGGCTTTCGCTAAAACGGTCTTCACCCACGCCTGGTTGTCGAGATACCAGCGCACCATCTCCCGGATGCCGTCCTCGAATTTATGCGCGGGCGTCCAGCCGAGTGCCCTGTTTACCTGAATTTCCTGCGTTAACAATTGTGCCGCCAAATATACTGTCAACTCATCCACGCTGCGTTTATCCTGTTTGTTGAAACAACCACAACCAACTTCGCTGCCGAAGCGCAATTCAAAAATCAAACAAGGCAAACCCAACAACATGACATGAAAATAAATGCCAACGCAATGAACCCGGGGAAGGCTGGTGTCACAAAGGAATTATTTTTTCTGGCAATGATTGCCGGCATTTCATTTCTGGCAGCAGGCTGTGCGTCGGACAAGTACAAGCCGGCGGTGTCGCTCGGGATGAGTCCGCAAACCATCAAAGCCAGCGTCAAACTCGAACCTTTCATTGATCAATCTCCCGAGAGCGATAAAAAGGTAATCAATTCGGCGACTGTTACCTTGGAGGGAGAACTGGCTTCTGATGTGACTGACGCCGTCCTGGCGGATTTCAACAACAACCGGGTTTTCGAGAGTGTCAAGAAACAGTCTGAAAACCAGCCGGACTTGGTTATGAAAGGCACGATCCATCGCTTCTACGGAAAAGTCACACCGGCTGGAGTTGGCTGGCTTATCATACCGCCCCTGCAGCTTTTCTGGCTCACCGGACTTCCCATATCGAAAGATTATGGGCAGGTGGACCTGGAGATTTCCCTTGATCGTCCAGACGGGACAGTCCTGGGGAGGTATCATGGCCAATCCGAGTATTTCAAAATACAACAACTTGTACCAGTCATCCGGGAAAAGCGGGCGGCTGCTTCTCCCTGCCAAGACCGACGAGGCATTTAGTAAGGCGATCGCCCAAATCCGCGAGCAAATGCTTGCCGATCAAGGAAAACTCTCAAGGCCGTGAAAAACCATCTAATTTGCAATTACCGTTATTTATTATTATGAAAGACACCTTAAACCGAAAATGTTTTGGATTCTCACCTGCCAGTGTCAAAACCGGCGGTATTCAGTTATTTTGCCTCCTGGCAATCGCAGGGTTTTTGACGGGCTGCGCGGGAACCGACACATTGGTGTATCGCAACCTCAACTTTGTCCAAAACAAATCCTACCGGGTGGCCGTTTTTCCATTCCGCGATGCGACTGGAAATCCTGGAAGCGGGGAGACGTTGTCCAGCATATTTGAAACCACCCTGCTCGCGAGCGGCAAAATTGAAGTGGTCGAGCGCGGAGAACTGGACCGGATCATGCAGGAGCGTCATCCGGAAAAGCTTGGGGCAACGAGTGGGACGGCAGGCGGCATAGTCATCTCCGAGGAATCCAAAACCAATGCCACGACCGTGAGCATCCACCGCGAGCATCCGGATTATGGGTCGGAATTTGAGGACCCGGTTGCAATTGGCAAACTGCTCCGGGCCGATCTTGTGATTGTGGGCAAGGTGACAAGCTGGACTCAAGGCTGGCAACGATTGACCTCTGATCGACATACAACGGTGGCGGCTTCTGTCAAAGCGATCAGCGTGGAAAAGGGAATTGTGGTTTGGTCCTTGGACAAGGAAACGGAGGCCACCTTGTTTACGGATGCCATTCCGATAGACGGGCCGGTGGATGCTGTTGCCCGCAAGCTTTGTCGTCAAATGGTGGCGTCGTTTGTGGGCAAATAGTGGGGTCGAAAGGGCGTCGTCCCGTTTATTGCAGAAAATCTCCGTTTCCGAAGCCCCGACACAGATATTCGACACCGATTATGCCGACCGTGCTCGACGCTGCGAGCGTGCAGGGGATCATGTCTTCGATTTCGCCAGGACCGTTTTGACCCAAGCCTGGTTGTCGAGATACCAGCGCACGGTCTCCCGAATGCCGTTCTCGAATTTGTGCGCGGGTGTCCAGCCCAGTTCGCGCTGAATCTTCGATGCGTCAATCGCGTAACGGCGGTCGTGGCCGGGACGGTCTTTGACAAACGTAATCAGCTTGCGCGAATTGCCGCCGAGTTTGGGGACGAACTCGTCAATCGTGTCGCAGATCAATTCCACAATCCGGAGGTTCGCCCATTCGTTGTGGCCGCCGATGTTGTAGGTCTCACCCAGTTTGCCGCGCGTCAGCGCCAGCCACAGCGCCTCGTCATGATCGCGCACGTACAGCCAGTCGCGCACATTCATGCCGTCGCCATAGACCGGCACCGGTTTGCGGGCCAAAATACTTTGAATCACCACCGGGATGAGTTTTTCGGGAAATTGATACGGACCGTAGTTGTTCGAGCAATTCGTGATGACCGTCGGCAGGCCGTAGGTGTGGTGATACGCGCGGACGAGCATGTCCGACGATGCCTTGCTGGAGGAATACGGCGAGTTCGGCGCGTATGGCGTCGTCTCAGTGAAAAAGCCCGTCGCCCCGAGCGAACCATAAACTTCATCGGTCGAAACGTGATGGAAACGCACTTCCGACTGTGGACTCTGGACTCTGGACTCTGGACTCAGCCAGCAGGCGCGGCAGGCTTCGAGCAGGTTGAACGTGCCGACGATGTTCGTGGTGATGAAATCGCCCGGGCCGGTGATGGAACGGTCCACGTGCGATTCCGCCGCAAGATGCATGACGTGCGTGATGGCATGTTTTTCGACAACCCCCAGCACAGCGGACTTGTCGCGCAGGTCCACCTTCTCAAAAACGTATTTTGGGTGCTTGGAAACCGTTTCCAGATTTTCCAGGTGCCCCGCGTAAGTCAGGCAATCCAGATTGACAAGTTTTTCGACTTCCGGACGGTCAATGACGTGATGGATGAGGTTGGAGCCGATGAAGCCGGCGCCGCCGGTGATGAGCAGTTTCATGGTTTATCCAGGACTTGTCGCAGGCTGGCCTCCCAATTGGGAAGCCGCAGCCCGAAAGTTTTCTGCAATTTGCCGCAATCCAAAGCCGAAAACGCCGGCCGCTTCGCCGGTGTCGGATACTCAGCCGTGGTGATTTTTTCCACCACGCGGCATTTCCGTTCCGCTTCCGGCATCCACTCGATGATGCGGGAAGCGAACTCATGCCAGTTGGTCTGGCCGCTGGCGGCGAGATGATATTCGCCGTTGTACGCGGAACGGTCCGCGCCCGCCAGGACCTGCTTGAGCACCAGCGCGGTGGCTTCGGCGATCATCCGCGACCACGTCGGACAGCCAAACTGGTCGTCCACGACGCGCAGTGTCTCGCGCTCGCGCGCCAGGCGTTGCATTGTGAGCATGAAATTCTGGCCGCGCGCGCCATAGACCCAGCAGAGCCGGAAAATCAAATGGTCCGCGCCGGAAGCCTTCACCGCCCGGTCACCCTCCAGTTTTGAACGGCCATAGGCGCCCAGCGGATTCGGCGCGTCGGTTTCGGCGTAAGGCGATGTCTTTGCCCCGTCGAAAATATAATCCGTCGAGTAATGCACCATCAGCGCGCCGGCCTTTTTCGCCGCCTCGGCCAAAACTCCCGGCGCGAGGGCGTTGACCTGCCGGCAAAGTTCCGTTTCCGTCTCGGCCTTGTCCACCGCCGTGTAGGCCGCCGCGTTCACCACCACGGACGGATTGGTTGCAGCCACAAATCGCCGCAGCGCGGGCGTGTCGGTGAAGTTGATTTCGGGATAATCCACCGCCACCACCTCCGCCAGTGGCGCAAGCGTGCGGCGCAATTCCCAGCCGACCTGTCCGTTTTTTCCGATGAGCAAAATCTTCATGGGCGGGGCGTTCAGGCAAACAGGCGATCCTTAGGCAGGTCCTTCAACCGCAACCCGCGCACATCCTTCTCCGAAAGCTGTGGATTCTCCAGCGGCCATTGGATGCCGATGTCGGGATCGTTCCACGCGAGCGTCAGTTCATTCTGCGGGAGGTAAAGTTCCGTGCATTTGTACGCAAACAATGCGGTCTCGCTCAACACCGCAAAGCCGTGCGCGAAACCCGGCGGGACGAAAAATTGCCGCTTGTTCTCGCCGGAGAGATGCAGTCCATGCCACCGGCCAAACGTGGGCGAACTGCGCCGGATGTCCACCGCCACGTCAAACACCTCGCCTTGCAGCACAAAGACCAGCTTGCCTTGGGGCGCTGGATTCTGGAAATGCAGTCCGCGCAGGGTGCCCCGCCGTGAAAGCGACACGTTGTCCTGCGCGAAATTCCAGTCCAGCCCCGCCTCGCGGTAACGCTGGCAATTCCAGGTCTCCATGAAAAAGCCGCGCGCGTCGCCAAACACCTTCGGTTCGACGACCACCAATCCCGGAATTTCGCAGGTGATGACGTTCATCGCTCAAGGGCGGGATGCGGCCAGCCGCCGGGCCTCCGCGATGACTTCCTTGTCCAGATATTCGCGGTATTCGCACTTCGGCATTTTGTTGGTGAGTTCCTCCAGTTGGGCGAGCGACAGGAACCCGGCGCGGAACGCGGCCTCCTCCGGACAACCGATTTTGACACCCGCGCGCTTCTCAATCGTCTGCACGTAAGCCGACGCCTCGTGCAGGCTGCTGCTCGTGCCGGCGTCCAGCCACGCGAAGCCGCGGCTCAACCGATGCACCCGCAATTCCCCGCGCCGCAGATAGGCCACGTTCACATCCGTGATTTCCAGCTCGCCGCGCGCCGACGGCTTGAGCGCCTTGGTGACGGCCACGACGTTGTTGTCGTAAAGGTAAAGCCCCGGCACGGCGTAATTGCTCCGGGCTTGCTTCGGTTTTTCTTCAATCGAAATCGCCTGGCCCTGCGCGTCAAATTCCACCACGCCATAACGTTCCGGGTCGTTGACGTGATAACCGAAAATGGTTGCGCCGGTCTTGAACTCGGCAAACGCGCGATGAAACGAATCGCCGCCGTAAAACACGTTGTCACCCAAAACCAGCGTGACGCTGTCGCTGCCGATGAACGATTCCGCGATTAAAAACGCCTGCGCGATGCCCGCCGGTTTCGGCTGTTCGCGATATTCGATGGACAGGCCCCACGCCCGACCGTCGCCGAGCAACTGCTTGAACCGCGGCAAATCCTGGGGTGTGGAAATCAGGCACAACTCGCGGATGCCGCCCTCGATGAGCGTCGTCAGCGGGTAATACACCATGGGCTTGTCATACACCGGCTGGAGCTGTTTGCTCGCGACCAGCGTGAGCGGATACAGCCGCGAACCGGCGCCACCGGCGAGAATGATTCCTTTCATCGGCCGACAGCGTAAAAAATACCAGGCAAAATGAAAGCCGGAAGTTTGGGAAGAAACCAAGCTGGTTTGCGTTGAGCCGGCGAACGCCCGGAGGTTTTGCCTGCCAGCGCTCCATTTACTCCCGGGTACAAAGATAAATGCGGGCATGGTTCATGGGACGGCCATGATGCTGTGACCAGAACTCATCCACCAGTTTGATCCGGGTAAATTGATCCTGCAAGGGCTGCGGCACCGGCCGGGTGTCCGCGGTGACGTATAGCGCCCGGGTGTCCGGCGTCACCTGATAACCCGGCCACAGCGTGAATTGTGAACTGCCGTACGGCGCGGGGACCAGATAAGTCTCGGGTTGGTCGGGCAGATAAAACGCCATCAGACTCGCGAGGGAATAATGGGAAGCCACCAGCAGGTTTGCCCGGTTCGTCTCACGGGCCTTTTGCACGTGCGCCGCAAAATCCGGCCAGCCTTGGGCGCGGAACAACGGGTCCAGCCTTTGGGGCAAATGCAGAATTTCGGTATCGTGCATGACGAGGGTCATGAGCAGCGCGATGGCGAAGGCTGTCCCGATGGCCCAGCGCCAGCCAGGCCGGCGCGCCACCAGTTCCCGCCAATAGGCCACGGTAAAAATGATGGCGGTGAACAGCGCCGGGACGATCCAGTTTGCCTTGCCGGCGCTGTTGAGGCTGAAAAAGAGGAACAGGCCGTAAATCGGCAAAAACTGGCTCAACAGGAACCGCCTCCGCAAATCTTCGTCCCGTCTCAGCACCAACGCAACGGCGGCCACGATGATGCCGGCCATGAACAGCGGCGAGAGCACGCCGAATTGTTCGCCCACGAACCGGAGCAATTGAAGGGGATGAATCTGGAAGGTGTTGGTCACGCCGCTGCGCGAGTGCAGTGCCATGGCGTGGACCCAGCCGGTCTGGATGTTCCACCAAAGAATCGGCGTGCTGGCGAGACCAAACGCCGCAGCCATGAGAAGAGTTTTCCGGCTGAACAGGAGCGGACGATGTTCCTTCGACCAGAGCAAAAACAGGGCAATGCAGACCAGTTGCACGCCGTTGGTGAACTTGGCGAGGAATCCGGCGCCGATGGCCAGCCCCAGCCAGAACCAGGTGGAAATCCGGCCGTTGTGCAACGCGTTCCAGAACAACAGGACGGCCAGCGCCCAGAAAAACATGCTCAGGGAATCGATGGTCATCAGGATCGAGCCAACCGCCAGCATCGGCGTTACCAGGGCCATCAACAGGCACCACAAGCCGGTGCGTTCGTCGTAAAGCCGGCGCGCCAGCACGAAGAGCAGCCAGCTCACGGCGCCGCTCAACACCACGGCAAAAAAACGGATGCCGAACACGGTGTCGCCAAACATTTTCGTTCCCAGCGCAATGGTCCACGCGATGGCGGGGCCTTTGTCCCGATACGAAGCGGCCAGATGTTTTGACCACATCCAGTAATAGGCTTCATCGGCCACCAGCCCGATCTGCGTGACAAACCAGAAGCGGTAACCGACGACGGCCAGGATGAGAAAAAACGCCAGCCGCGTCGGGCTTGTATTGCGGAGAAAAGAGAACATTTAGCCGGTGTTTTTCAATTCTCCAAACAAGGCGGGCGACATCGTTTCCCTTTTGTCGTCCGCAATCACGATTGATGGCGGATGGGGCTGTTGGTTTCGCATCCTGGGTATCATCAGTTGAATGGCCTTGCTTGTTTGTCGGTTCAAAATATACGGTGCCGGTAAAATTTACGAAATCACAAAAATTCATATCCGGCTCAACCGGACGTTTCCCCTCCCAAAATGTTTTGAATGCACTCCTCGTTGGCACACCCAATTGAATTGCCGCCCCACTGGTTGACCGCCATACTTCCCCCACTTGAACTTCATAACCGATCAGCAATCAAAGGACAAATCCGGATCATGCTGGCTTCTCCTCGGTTATCTCCTGACCGCCGTCCTGCTGTTGTTCCGCTTGGGCTACATTGCGTCCGGGACCATTGAACTGAGCAACGACGAAGCCTACCAGTGGCTTTGGTCAAAACATCTTGCGCTGTCCTACTTCAGCAAGCCGCCGGGCATCGCGTTCATCCAGTTCGCGGGCACGGCGCTCTGGGGGGACACGCAATTCGGCGTGCGATTTTTCTCGCCGGTCTTCGCCGCCATTCTGAGCGTGGTCGTGCTGCGGTTCATGGCCCGAGCGGTCGGCGCGCGCCAGGCTTTTCTGCTCCTGCTCATCGTCACCAGCTCACCGCTCCTGACCGCCGGCACCATCCTGATGACCGTTGACCCGCCCTTGGTGCTGTGCTGCACGCTCGCAATGGTCGCCGGTTGGCGTGCCGTCCAGCCCGATGGCACTGCAAAACAATGGCTGCTCGCCGGCCTGGCCGCCGGCCTGGGCTTCCTCTGCAAATACAGTGCGGTGTATCTCATCTTCTGCTGGGCGCTGTTCTTCGTGCTGTGGCCCCCGGCACGGGCGCAACTCAAAAAATCCGGTCCGTATCTTGCCCTGCTGATTTTCGCGCTCTGCACGCTGCCGGTCATTGTCTGGAACTCGCAGCACGGCTGGATCACCCTCCACCACGTCGCCGACAACGCCGGCATACAGTCCGAATGGCACCCGATACGGCACTTTCTGGAATTTTTCTTTCTGGAAATGGGATTGTTGAACCCGGTTTTCTTTGTCGGAGCTTTATGGGCCATGGCGGCGTTCTGGAAACATCGTCAGGTGAACCCGCTGGAGCTTTATCTCTTCTGCATGGGCGGGCTGGTGTTTCTGGGCCACCTGGTCTATTCGCTCCATTCGCGCATTTTGCCCAATTGGATCGCCCCCGCCGTGCTGCCGATGTATTGCCTGATGGTGATTTACTGGGACGCGGGCTGGTGCAAAGGCGTGCGCGCGGTGAAAGGCTGGCTCATCGGTGGTCTGGTCCTCGGCCTGACCTTCGTCGCCTTGGTGCACGACCCCGGTCTCATCGGCAAAATCGCCGGCCGCCTGTTGCCGGGCGACATGGATCCGCTCCGACGGGTGCGTGGCTATCAGGCGGCGGCAGCTTGCGTCGAGCAGGCGCGGGAAAAATTGCTTCCGGAGGGCAAACCCGCGTTCATCATCTGCGGTCATTATGGCATCACCGGGCTGTTCACGTTTTACCTGCCGGAGGCCAGGGCCGCGCTGCACACCCAGCCGCTCGTTTACTGTATTGTATCGGGCAAACCGGACAACCAATTCTATTTCTGGCCCGAGTATCGTTATCCCGACCATCGCAACGGTGAAAACGCCATTTTCGTCACCGAGCCGGGCACGGCCCGCCTGGAGCACAACTGGTTTTGGAAATGGCTGACCGGTCGGGCAGTGCAGGTGGCCGAAGAGCCAAAGCCGGTGGACGCGCCGCCGCGATTGTTGCAGCAATTTGAGTCGGTCACCAATCTAGGGGTGCAGGAAATCAAGCTGGATGGCCGCATCATGAAACGCATACAGCTCTTTGAATGCCGCAACCTCCGCTGACGGCGGAGCCTCGCTGTCATACGACCAGATCGTTCGCGAATTTTTCCAGAAATCAAGGCGAGGGTCGGAATCGGACGCATCCCGCCTTCCACAAGCCACTCGAAATCAACGGTCTAAATCATCACCGTTGCCTTGAGAATAAAGGCGTTCATGAGTTATGTCAAGGATAACTTCAGCCGACTTTTTTTAACTCCTTTTTACTCTCCACCAACACGGTTTGCTGGCACTTCTGCTGGCACTTTTCAGACGGTTTTTGTCATGTTACGTTTCCTCGGCAAATGATAAAAAGGCACGGCACTAATAAATGTATTATCGCGCGTATCCAGATGGCAATTTGACGGAGTAGTTTTTAGTGTTAACTATCGTCGCGTTTCTTGCTGTTGTGCTTAAATGCCAAAGCTGCCCAGCCGCCAATCGAAATGAGCAGTGCCAAAAAGTTCGGATAAGAAACCATCCTATAATCTCTAGGACTGCCACCACTATGCCGAATTAAGAACGCAAGCCACAAGCTCACAGCCAGCGTCAAAATAGCTGCTATGGCCAAAAGCCACATACCAACCGACCTATGTCGCCATGCAGCGATAGTGGTAAGCACAGCGAGAATTAACTGTGGCACTCCCCATTGTATTGCCTTGGCAAACAAGACCGAAATCAAAAAGTTTGTAGATTCTGTGTCCATAATTACCTTTTGTTTCATTGGGTTGGATGAATATCTTGGCTTGGTTCTAAATTCTGTGAACCGTCGGGATTGTAATAATAATCTCCTGAAACAAACATATCCTTGCCCATAATCACTTCTAGTTTGAAGCGAACATATCCACTTGGCAGCTTTAGAAAATACTGCTTCCTTGCCATTTCACTTCCGCTTACTTGAAAATCCACGCTTTCAGAATAGCCTGTTTCAGGAGCAAGAAAATCAAAGTAATTTGTGGATTCGATAATGCCGCCTTCCGGCATGGTAAGCTGCACTTTCCAATCGTAAGGATTGGTATCAGATCGAATGCCACTCCAACCCTGAACTTGTAACTGACCCAAGATTTCAGCGCGCGTGTTCCCCCGTAACGGGAAGTTGGCAATTGAGCCATCATTGGGGGCATGAAACCCGCCACTGCGAAATATCAGTGGCACAGGATGGCCTTTGCTGTGCATACGAAAGACTAAAGCAGTATCTTCAGTATTAGGCAGTGCTCCTTTTTTTGGATAATCGCGGATGTCATAGTCCGTGATGTTTTCAGGATATGAATAGTAATTAGGATGGGATAGCTGGAATACCATGCCAACCCCATGAACTCCATCAATCTTAAAAATGCCACGATCATCCGTGGTCACTGTTCCATTGTCATATTGTTCTTTTGTCAGAGATTCATTGACAGAACTTGTGTTGAAAGAAACCTGCACGCCCAAAATTGGTTGATTGCTTTCATCAACTACTTTTCCGTAATAAAGAATTGGGGTTCGCCACAACAAAGCTTCTTGTGCCATTGATTGTTTTTTTTGTTCATTTTGCGGCAGAATTTGTTGATATTCATTCGTGGGCGCTAACGTAACAGGCGTGCGAATGGGGGCGCTTGTTTTTTCAATTTGTGCCGATGTATTTGTCCCCGCAACACCTCCTTTTTCTAGGTTTTGAGAAATAGCCGGATGCTTTTTGGACAACCAAATTAATAATAAAATAACTATCGCCAGCAAAGCTAGACAGAACTGTTTTTGTTTTTTGCTCATAGAATTAGGGGTTGGGTGTAATTAAAAAGCCATCTTTTAACAATTCTTTGTAAAATGGAACTGTATTTTGAATCGGCTTTGTAAATTCACCACTATGTTCTGGACGAGTGTTTCCGAAACTCGCTCCGCCTATGAAGCCCAAACTTGTGTTTTGCAAACTAATGTTGTTGGTAATAGCTCCACCCGTCAGAGCGTTGGGATCGTGCGCCAGTCCAGCCGCTCCTACCGCTTTTGTGCGTGAGCGGGCAACGTAAGCTTTTTTCTCGAAATCTTCCGTCAGGGTGCGACTCGTCAGAAGGCTCCCATTACCAGCGTATTCGTTGTAAAAGCAATTCGTGCCATCAAACGAATAGCGATAGTTGAAACCACCAAAATAAATATAGGTATCAGGCTTGTAATCAAGTTGGTTGCCTTCCCACGTATGAGTCATGACGCCGAGAACCACACCTTCATACAATGCAAAGTCATCGTCGTTGTAGAAATTCACCCGGCGGCACTGATTGGTAAAACAGTTGTTGTAACCGCCAAGCGCGTTTGCATTGGGGCTGCTACCCGCAGTCGCCGCCAGATAATTGTAAGTCAATGCCGAGTTGTTGCCATCGAAAGCCCCGGCGCTTATCGCCGCCTGCATCAGCACGTAATTGTCCACCTGGCTCCTTCTCGAATCGCTTCATTGGCCGCCACATTGCCCAAGCTATGCACCGCCAAGTTTATCGTGTATTCTGGCAATCGGTTTCTCAAATCATCAATGTAAGCCTTCAGCGCCGTACCGCTGTGCCATGAAATGTATTCGCCGGTATTGAATCCCAAATAGCTGATCTCATTGGTGCCGGTTGGAATCAAGGCGAAAAGCGGGCTGGGCCAGTCAAAAGCGGCAAAACGTCCGCTATAGCCCTGCCAGTAGAGCCGTTTGAACATCGTTTCTGATTCATCATGATATTCCCAATTGCCAACATTCAAGCCATGAACAAACACAATGACTTGCTGGCTTTCGGCTGGATTGGCTGGCAGCGTTTTATCTTCCACTAGCACGCTCGTTTTAGTGCTGGGCGGGGCTGTGTCAATGTTTTCCGTATGTGCCTGTTCGTAGAAATCTTTGATGTCGTGAAAGTCCAGCCACACGCCGGTTTGGGCGATGGTATTGCCATTCTGCGAAATCGTCAGCGTCAACTGCCCTTCACCGATGCCCGCCCCTTCAAACAGAAAATGTGTGAACAGGGCATTGCCATAGCCGTCCACCGGCAATGTGTAACTTTGGGTGGAGCTGATGGTGCATAGCTCAGTGCCATAGGATTATGAATAGACCGAGCTGATTTGCAACGCCGCCACGTTGGTATCGGTTAAATACTTGGTGCCGCCGTCGGATTCGTAGGCCGGATAAAGATTGATGGCCGGATTGCCGCTCACCGGCGTCATGCTCAACGTGACGGTGTAGCCCTGGTCGGGCAACTGCGGCAGACCGCAAATCCACAACCGGAAAAAATTCTCCAAGTCCCGCTGGCAGGTGATTTCTCCGGCGGCGTAATTGGGCGAACTTCTGCACCTTCCAATGTCGTATCCAAATTTCCGTTGATACCCTGCGTGTGCCCGTTGTTGACCCACGCGACCATAGGGCTGGCCTGTGATGTGGCATCTGCGCCGTTGAAGTTCAAATCCATGGTACCGTCAGAATTTTTGTCCACCTGCAGGCTGACGCAATAGACCGCGCAAGTGCCGCGTTGGTAAGGAAAGTCAACATCCGGCATCGTCACCAGCGCCGCCGGACCAGGTTCGGTGGCGAAGAAATTTCCATAAGGCGAAAAACACCGGTTGTATTCGCATGACATTCCCATTTGTGTCAATTGCGTATGCGATGGTAAAATATTGTCCGAAGTAGCCATACACACCCGGATAACAGTTGGCCACGGCCAGTTTCGCGTAGCCCGCTACTTGAAAATTCGGATTGCCCACAGTTGTAATCATTAAATGATTTGCATCATGATCGATTAAAAGTTTGCACTTCCCGGCAGCGCATCCCAGTTGGGATTCCAGAAGTCATACTCCAAAGTTTGGAACTGCGGTTGCGCCACTTCTGAATACATCCAACCATAGTTGGGAAAAACATGCCGTAGAATTGTATCCGGGACGAATAGCATAGATTTGAGGAGCCCGGCATTTCCATTTGCGATGACAGTTGACAAGAATGGAAGGCCATAGAGATTTGTGATGTTGCTGCCCATCGTCATTATCTTCGTCCCGTAATTGAGTTCCATTGCAATTTCCCAATAGGTATCATCTGAAATCTCGCCAGTGTCTGAATAGTAGTCAAGATAGCAGGTAAGACCGATTCCCAACCAGCGGGTAGTGTTTGTGTCCAACAACGAAGGAATTGGTGTCAGATTGGTTGCGGTTGCGGGCAATTGAAAGTAATAAGGCGGCGGTTCAGTCAAACCAA